>NZ_JACHMG010000001.1:5523810-6784465 GCF_014204865.1 Amycolatopsis jiangsuensis | reverse complement strand
TGCAGCCGGACGGTGGGTAACGCGGTTGGTAACGTTAACAACGACGCGCTAACAATGACCCTGACCGGGCTCGCGCGTCAAGGGCCAGTACCCCGGCGCCGGAGAGTCGCCTCTTCTGTCACGCGGTAAGGAAGTTGCCGGATGGACCGTCTTGTCAACACTGTGCGTCGCTACGATTGGGGTTCGGTCACCGCGATTCCCGCGTTGCGCGGCCTGCCACCGGACGGACGGCCGCAGGCGGAGTTGTGGATCGGCGCCCACGCGAGTGCGTCGTCGAGGATCGACCGGGGCGACGGCCCGGTGTCGCTGTCCGCCGCGATCGAGGCGGACCCGGTGGCCGAACTCGGCACTCATGTCGTGCGTGGTTTCGGGCCACGGCTGCCGTTTCTGCTCAAGGTGCTCGCGGCGGATCGTCCACTCTCCCTGCAGGTGCACCCGAATCTCGAGCAGGCCGCCGCCGGTTTCGCGGACGAGGAACGGCGCGGGATCCCGATCGACGCGTCGCAGCGCACTTACCGGGACACCAATCACAAACCGGAACTGCTGTGCGCGCTGACGCCCTTCACCGGCCTGTGCGGCTTCCGCGCTCCGGCCGCGGCGGCGGATCTCCTGGCCGAGCTGGACATCGAGGCAGCACGGCGGCACGTCGAGCTCCTGCGCACCGAACCGGACGCGCTGGCCACCGTGCTGATCGCGTTCCTGACCCAGGAACGCGCCCGCACGGCGGAGCTGGTCGAGCTGGTGGCGCAGACGTTTTCCGCAGGGCCGCACCGGATTTACGCCGACCTCGCACGCAGGTTCCCCGGCGATCCCGGCGTGCTGGCCGCGCTCCTGCTGAACCCGGTGCGGTTGCGGCCCGGCGAAGCGCTCTACCTGGAGCCGGGCGTGCCGCACGCCTACGTGTCCGGCTTGGGAGTGGAAGTGATGGCCAATTCGGACAACGTGCTGCGGTGCGGCCTGACCGGCAAGCACATCGATGTACCCGGACTGCTGAACGTGGTCCGCTTCGAGCCGAAGGAACCGCGGCTCGTGCGTCCCATCGAGGTCGACGACGAGGAGGTCTACCCCAGTCCGGCGAAGGACTTCCGGCTGTCCCGTCGCGTGCTGAACGGAGAGACGCGGACGATCCGCGGCGCCGGCCCGCGAATTCTGCTGTGCACGCACGGCCGGGTCGTCGTACGGCTGCACACGGAGACAGTGGCGCTGACCAGCGGGGAGTCGGTGTTCGTACCGGCGCGCGAGCACGGCGAAGCCGTCGTGCACGGGACCGGCACGCTCTTCAGCGCGACTGTCGGCGAGTGAGAACCGACCCTTGCACAACCGGACGTTATCGTTAACAATCGCTCCCGGCGGGAGGCGGGCTGCGTTGCGACAGCTGCCGAGGCGAACCGCGAAAGCGGTGCCTTCCGTGACAGGGTTGTCCGGAACGGAGCCGAAGGAGGCTCTTGGATGCAGTCACACGCAGCTGGAAAACGCCGTTCGCGGTGGTGGTTCGTCTACGCGCTCGTCGCAGTGGTGGTCACGGCGTCGGTGCCGGCGGTCAGCGAGGCCGGTACCAGCGGAACAGGCGCAGCCGCCTCCGGCGGATACACCCAGCCGTCGGTCTTCGCCATCGGCGCGGCGGACCGGTCCGACGCGGAACTGGCATTGGCGCCGGGCGACTTCCAGAAGTACGCGTCGGCTTTCCCCCACGACGTGGACTACACCGTGGGCCACAGCACGCCTGAGAAGGACTGGTCCTATGTGCAGCCCGGCCCGGCCGACGCCTGGGCGGGCGGCAAGGACCACACGGCCACCATCCACTATGGACTGGAAAACGGGAACGCCGGCGATCTGCTCCTCCAGGTCGACTACGTGGACACGCACGACACGGACCCGCCCACCATCGAGGTTCTGTCCAACGGGCGCCCGGTCGAGTCGGTGACATTGCCGGCGGGTGGTGGTGCCGGCGCGTACGGCGTCGGCTACTTCGAAGGCACCGTCGGCTATTCCGACCAACCGCACGAGATCGGTGTCCTGATTCCGAAGGACACGCTGAACGCCGGGCAGAACAGCATTTCCCTGCGCACCACCGCGGGTTCCTGGGCTGCCTACGACTCGGTGCGGCTCGTGCCGGCTCCGGCGAAGCCCGGCGCGGTGCGGGTCCTGTCGATGACGCCCACAGTGCTGTTCAAATCCGTCGGCGGGCAGGATCGCCAGCTCGTGGACGTGGCCGTCGACAACACCGCGGACACCGGTCCTGCCGTCGTCAGCTCCACGCTCGGCGAGGCGACTTCCGAGACCAAGATCGCCTCGCTGCCCAAGGGACGGTCGACGCAGCGGATCGAGGTGCCTCCGGCGCCTTCGCTCGCCGCGGCGAAGCTCGAGGTCACTCCGTCGCTCACCGGGCAGCCGGCCGGCACGTACCCGATGAGCCTGCCCTACCAGCGGCGCTGGACCTTCGAGATCCTCCACGGCAACCACCTGGACATCGGCTACCACTACGACCAGGCGACCACCCGTCAGCTCAGCGACGCCTATCTCGACCAGGCGGTGTCCCAATGCCAGGCCACCGCGCACCGTCCGGACGCGGAGCGGTTCCGCTGGACCAACGAGCAGGCGTGGATGCTGGACTCCTACGTGCAGGACCGCCCGGCCGACAAGGTCGCCGCGCTGGGCAAGTGCGTCGCCTCCGGGCAGATCGAGAACACCGCGGGGTACGACAACAACCTGGGTGACCTGTCGAGCACCGAGCAGCTGATCCGTTCCCAGAACAAGGGAGTCCGGACGTTCGCGGAGAAGTTCGGTGTGCCGGCGACCACCGCGATGCAGGAGGACATCGCGGGCGTGACCGCGCAGAAGATCCAGACGCTCGCGAAGGACGGGGTGAAGCTGCTGGTCAACGGGACCAATCCGGACCACACCGGACGCTGGACGGAACCGGCGAGCGACCAGAACTCGCCGGCGTTGTTCCACTGGAAGGCCCCGGACGGCAGCAAGGTCCTGACCTTCTTCGGCGCCAACTCCTACAACGAGGGATACGGTCTCGACGAGGCCTTCAAATGCACCATGGCGCCGTGGCCGACCGATGACCCGACCGACCCGTGCGGCATCACGCCGGAACTGCCCTACCACCCGGTGGAGGCACCCTCGTCCGCCACGGTCGCGACCCTCGCCGGCAAGATGGCCGACGGGCTCGTCAACCGCGCCCCGGGGCTGCAGGTCAGCAGGTACCCGCAGTCGGTGTACCCGTTGATGTTTTTCCAGGACACGACACCGCCGATGAACGGCATCTCGGACGTGATCCACGCCTACAGCCAGCAGTACAGCTGGCCGAAGCTGAAGATGTCGACGCCGTCGCGCTACCTCGCCGACGCCACCACCCCGCACGGCGAGGTCTCCGAGTCCGGGTACTCCCCCGACCCGACCTCCCAGGACGTCGGGCAGTTGCCGGTCAAGCACGGCGACTACCCCGACTGGTGGTCCGACGGCGCGGGATCCTCGGCCGCCGAAACCGCCGAGACGACGCGAGCGCAGTCCCGTATCACGGCCGCGGAAACGCTGGGCACGCTCGGCTCGGACCCGGACCTGCAACGTGTCGTCGACTCCGCCGACCGGGAGGCTGAACTCTATACCGAGCACACCTGGGCGAGTCCGGACCTGCAGGCCGACGATCCACAATGGGCGGTGAAGAAAGCCCACGCGGACAAGGCTTCCCGGCTCAGTACCGAGGCCATGGACTCGGCCACCCGCTCGCTGGGCGGGAAGATCGCGAATCCTTCCGGCAGTCCGGGACTTGCCGTGTTCAACCCGGTGTCGGTGGTACGCAGTGACGTCGTGACCGCGACGGTGCCGGACGGCTGGTCCGGTCAGCTCGTCGATGTCGCCACGGATGCGGCCACGCCCTACGAACCGGCCGGCAAGGGAAAGATCCGGTTCGTCGCGGCGAAGGTGCCCTCCGACGGCTACCGGACCTACGAGTTGCGGGCCGGCGCGAACCAGGCGAGCAAGCCGGATCCGGCGTTGCACTGGGACGCCCGAACCGGGACGCTGGAGAACCAGTACTACCGGGTGACCCTGTCGACCAGCACCGGTGCGGTGACTTCGGTGTACGACAAGCAAGCCCATCGTCAGCTCGTCGACTCCCGGTCGGAGTTCGCGCTGAACCAGTACGTGTACCGGCCGAATCCGAAGCGCGACGGCCACACCACGCCGGAGAAGCAGTGGTCCCCGAAGAGCGCGACGGTCTCCGTGCAGTCACAGGGCCCGGTCAGCGTCAGCCTCAAGGTCGCGTATCCCGACACCCCCGGCGGCAAGGACCCGCACGGCGCGGCAACCGGCGTCGAGTCGGCGGCGGCCACGCTCACCCTGTACGCGAACACGAAACGGCTGGACATCACCGACGACATCGACAAGACCTGGGTGACCACACCGGAGGAGGGCTACTTCGCCTTCCCGTTCGAGGTGCGCAAACCCACGGTGACCTACGAGGCTCCCGGTACGCCGGTGACGCTGGGCTCGGGTCAGATGCCCGGATCCGCAATGGACTGGCAGGGCGTGCGCGGCTATGCGGACGTGTCGAACCACCAGTCCGGGGTGACGCTGTCCAGTCAGGACGCTCCGCTCATGGAGTTCGGGCACATCCGCACCATGGAACTGCAACCCCGGCCCGGCCGCCTCGACCGGTCCGGCCCCGACCCGGCAGCGCCGCTGCCGGACAACGGTTCGGCGTTCTCCTACGCCTTCAACAGCATCTGGAACACGAACTACCGGCAGGCGCAGTCCGGGCCGATCAGCTACCACTACTCGATCACCAGCCACGACGGCGCGTTCGAGCCGGTGGCCGCGACCGGCTACGGCCGGAGTGTCCGGACACCCCTCGAATCAGCGGCGCTCTCCCCCTCGCAGGAGGGTGCTTTCGCAGCCGGGGCACAGTCGCTCGTGTCAGTGGACGCGCAGAACGTCTTCGTACAGACCGTGAAACAGGCGTACGCCGACGCGAGCTCGCCTGCTCTGCCACTGACGGTGCGACTACTCGAAGTCACCGGAAAGGGAGGAACCGTAAAACTGCGGCTGCCGTTCAAGACAGCGGAGGCCCAACTGGAGACCCCGTCCGAATCCCCGACCGGGAAACGGCTGCAGGTAACGGAATCCGGCACCGGTTCGGAGGTCACTGTTCCGGTGGATGCGCACGGTATCGTGACCGTCGGGCTGAAACCGTCCGCAGGTTGGTGTGCGGTACTCGGTGACACGTATTCCAGGTCTGCCGACCTTTCGGGAGCGGTCAGGGCGTCCAGGTGTACGCGGGAGTGATCGAGCGCTCGCCGGGCCGCAGCGCCGGTGCGGCCCGGCGGCGCGCAGCAGGTCGACGACGGCGGCGCGGTGCACCGTGACCCGCTGACCGAAGCCGCCGAAGCACATCGCCTCCTGGAGAGTGGTTCCTCCACGGGCAAGCTCATTCTCAAGCCCTGAGCGCGGCGGCCGCTGTTTCGAGCGCGAATCACTTCACTGGTGCGAGGGGAAACCGGTGGTCCAGCCAATGGACGATTTCCTCGGCAGCGAGCTGGTTGCCGGTCGGTTCGCCTTCCGCGATCGCGCCGCCGAAGTGCAGGCCGCGCACGGTCGCCACGGTGCGGTCCTCCGCGCCGAGCGCCTCGGCCATGCGCCGGCTGTCGGCGGGGAACGCGGCTTGGTCGCCGGTGAGTTCGAGAAACAGCGTCGGTGCCGTGACACCCGGTGCGCACCGGGCGAAATCGGCGTTCGAGCTGAGTCCGGACCAGGTGGACAGCCAGGCTTCCGGAGTGCTCAACCGGCCGAAGCCGACCTGGCCGTAGTCGATGAGATCCGGGCGTTTGCCGAACAGCGAGCCATAGGGCCGCTCACTCGGGTCCAGTGAAAGGTCGACGCAGCGCGGATCGGCGTCGGTGCGGAAGACGGTGATGATCTTCGGCGCGAGGCTGCGCCGCCGGTCGGCCGCCGCGCCGGACTTCTTGAACGCCGCGCGGGCTTCCACGGTGCGGGCCAGTGCTTCGCGGGCCACCGCATCGATCCGGGCGACCCGGGCACGCTGCGCGGCGCGGTAGCGCTGCAGGAAATCCTCGGTATACCGCGAACTTCCGGGAGGTTCCACGAAGCCGTTGGCCGGGCTCCACGGATCCAGCTCCGGCACGACCGAAAGCGGATCGCCCTCGTCGGCCACCGAAGGGTCGATGCACGCCAGCAACAGCTTTCCCTGCCCGGGATGCGGGGCGAGGAACACCGCACCGTCCGGCACCGGCATGGTGGCCTCGGCGAGCCCGACCGGGCGACCGCCCGGCGTGACCGCGATCCGCTCGGCCGCCGGAAGCGCGGCCTGTTCGGCGTAGAACGCGAACAGCGTCCCGCCACCGGAGTGGCCCAGCACGACCACCTGCTCGAAACCCTTGTCACGCAAGAAAACCTGCCCCGCTGCGACGTCCAGAAGGGCCTGTTCGTGGAGCAGGTTCAGGTCGTTGTTCACCGAGCGGGTGTGCTGGGTCCACACCGCGGCGCCGGCCCGCAGCAGCAAAGGCACCAGCGGATGGTGCGACAGGTCCTGCCGCGGGTGCATCAGGCACACCACGGTTCGCGCACCCGGGACCGTGGCGAGGACACCCCGCACCGTCGCACCGTCCGATGTGGTCAGTTCGTGTACCGAAGTGACCGTGGCGCCGGGGCGTTCCCCGGCGCTCAGGTAGCGGCCCTCGCCCAGGCGGGCCGGCGCGGTCATCCGCGCTCCACGCGCAGTGCGTCCTTGTCGTGCTGGGTGATCCGGGAATCGCGGGACACTCCGGCAACGCACGAGTACCAGACGGCGTGCCGGCAGCCGGTGGCCCGCCGGTCGATCACGATCGGGCCGTCGGAGCTGATCGTGAAGTACGGCCCGAGCTGCCCGACCGTGACCACCGGGTCCTGGCCGGCGACCTTCGCCACCGCGGTGTTCTCCGGGACGTCGAGGACGTAGAGCACGGTCATCGGCCGGCCTCCGACGGCGCCGCCGCCCAGTCCGCGGCCCGTTCCACGATCAGCTCCGCCTTGCGCGCCAGCAGTTTCCCGAAGGACGGCTCCGGCTCGCCGACGACGTCCAGCAGCGCGTCGATGGTGAGGTTCGCGTCGAGGTCCTCCTGCGGGGTGACCGGCCGCATCGCCCGGGTGATCTCGAACATGTACCCGTTCGGATCGTGGGTGTAGATGGATTCGATGGTCTCGTGCTGGATCTGCATCTCCACCGGCCAGTCGCTCGCGTCGAGCCGGCGCCGGTACTCCAGCAGGTCTTCCTCGTTGTCGACGTGGATCGCGAGGTGCCGCGAGCGCACGAAGAAGTCGGGCACGTCGGCGCCGAACCGCGCGTACACGTCGCCCTTCACGCCCTCCGCGCCGCCGACATCGGGTGCGGTGCCGAAGTAGTAGAAGAACGCGATCCGGTCGTCGTTGCCGATGTCGAAGAAGAAGTGGATGAAGTCCGGGTGATCCTCGGGTCCCCAGCCCGCCGCGCAGATCGAGTGGACGACCGGGAAGCCGAGGACGTCCCGGTAGAACCGGACGGTCCCGGCCGGGTCGAAGGTCGGGAAGGCGACGTGGTCGACGCCCTGTACACGGTGCTCGAGCTCAGTCACTTGCTACCTCCAGGAGCGGTCTGGTGATCCGCCCTCGACCATACGCGCGAATTTACGGTTGAGTCTATAGTTTGACTGGTGAGACGAAACGCACGGCAGACCGGTACCCGGCCGGGCGGCGCCGGGGGCGGTTACTGGTCCAGCAGGCGTTCCAGGTGGTCGAGGTCTTGGCGCAGCAGCTTGAGCGCGGCGGCGGGGCTGTCGTCGTCCACGGCCTGGCGGTCGGGCCGCTGCAACGCGAACACCGCCATATCGGCGAGCTGAGCGGTCACGCTCTCGGCGGTGTCCCGTCCACCCGGATGGAACCACCAGGCCACCCAGTTGCACATGCCGAGCACCCCGAGCGCCGCGACGCGCGCGTCGACCGGCCGGAACCGGCCTGCCCGCACGCCGCCGTCGATCACTCCGGCAACGGCCTTCAGCACCGCGCGACGACCCTGGTCGTAGGCCTCGGTCAGCTCCTCGGGCAGCTCCGCCTCGGAACGGATCAGCAGCCGGAACCGCTCGGGCTGGCGCGCCTGGCGCCCGGCGAGCACCGCCACCATCGCGCGCAGCGTCTCGACCGGATCGAGACCGCGCGCGGACACCGCGGTCAGCTCGTCGAGCGGCCCGCTGGTCACCTCGGCGACCAGCTTGGCCAGCAGCTCGTCCTTGCTTTTGACGTAGTAGTAGAGCGCCGGCCGGGTCATCCCGATCGCGTCCGCGATGTCCTGCAGGCTGGTACCGGCGAACCCGCGTTCGGCGAACAGCCGGGTGGCGTGTTCGTACAGCTCGTTCTCCACCAGCTCCCGGCGCGCGGTGCTCGCCGTGCTGCGCTTGCGTCCGGACCCGTTGCCGCTCATGTGCTGATCGTAGGGCTCACCGCGGCCCCGCGAGCAGTCGTCCGGCACCGGGCAGCACGGGGTCGAGCCCGAGCCCGGTGAGCAGGGCGTAGGCCCCCGCGGTGGCCGCGGAGAGCACCGGAAGCCCGAACTCCTCCTCCGCCGGCCCGACCAGCTCCAGCGACGGCATCTGCACGCACGCCGAGATGACCAGCGCGTCCGCGGACGAAAGGTCGAGACCCCGGGCGGCCGCCATGACCCGGTCCCCGGGGATGCACCCGACCTCGGTGTTGTCGCCGACTTCCAGTGCGGCCCAGTCGACGACGGTGAATCCTTCGGACTCCAGGTAGCCGACGACCTGTTCGGCGAGTGGCCGCAAGTACGGCGTGACCAGCGCGATCCGGGAGGCGCCGAGCGCCTCCAGGCCGTCGACTAGCGCACCCGCGCTGGACAGCACCGCGGTCTCCGGAAGCTGTCCGCGGACTTCGTGTTCGACCCGCTGGTGCTCGCCCGGCCCCTGGGCCATCAGTGCGACGAGGCAGGCGTACAGCAGCGCGTCGACGTGCGCGTCGGCCAGCTCGCCGACACACCGTTCGCGCTGGGCGTTCATCGCCTTCAGTTCCTCGGGCGACACCTGGTGCATCCGCATCCGGCTGCTGTGGAAGGAAAACCGTTCGGGACGGCGGGCGAGCAGCGCCGGGATCTCGGTTTCCACGGTGACATTGGAGCTGGGCACGATCAGGCCGATCCGGTGGGTCATCCGGCACTCACTTTCCGGGCGATGTCGGCCGTCAGGCTCTTCTTGTCCGCCTTGCCGACCAGGGTGCGGGGAATCTGCGAAAGGTGCTCGACACGTTCGGGCCACTTGAATTTCGCGACCTCGAGCGCGGCAAAGTGCTGCTGGATCTCCGGCAGCGTCAGCTCGGGACCGTCCACGACGAGGTAGGCGCAGGCCCGTTCACCGAGCCGCGGGTCCGGCATCGGAACGACGGCGGCGCCGGTGATTCGCGGGTGGCGCAGTAGCAGCAGCTCGATCTCCTCGGCGTTGACCTTCTCGCCACCGCGGTTGATCAGGTCCTTGATCCGGCCTTCGATGGACACGTACCGCGCGCCCTCGATCTCCACGAGAGCGGCGAGGTCGCCGGTGCGGTAGAAGCCGTCCGAGGTGAAGGCCCTGGCGTTGTGCTCGGCCGCGTCGAAGTAGCCGCGCAGCGTGTAGGGACCACGGGCGCACAGTTCGCCCACTTCTCCCGGCGGCACTTCGGTTTCCGTGCCGGGCTCCAGGATGCGTACCTCGTCGAGCGCGGACAGCGGAGTGCCGACCGTGGTGAGCCGCGCGTCGCGCGGCGCTCCCGGCCTGGTCGTGAGGAAAAGCCCTTCACCCATCCCGAAAAGCTGCCCCGACCAGAACCCGCGGGACTCCAGTGTGTCGAACAGCGACGGCGGAACCTTGCTGCCGGACAAGACGATCTGCGTGACCGCCTCGGTGGCCGCGGCGAAGCCGGGATGGTCGGCGGCGCGGTAGTGGCCGTGCCCGAGCAGCACGTGCGTCACGGCTTCCCGCGCCATCAGCGGCAACGATTCGTCGAGGTCCGGCACGCCCAGCACGAGACAGGCCCCCACGCTGTGCGGACCGTGCACCGCGCAGACGACGCCCGCGTTGTGGATGATCGGGATCAGGTGGGCCACCCGGGTTTCCGCCGTCCATCCCCAGGAACGTGCGTATTCGGCGGCGTTGTACCAGTATTCGGCGTGCAGCCGCGGGATGACCTTGGGCACGCCGGTGGTGCCGCCGGAAAGCTGGTGCACCGCGACGCCGTCCGGATCGAGGCCGGCTTGGATCCGCTCGACCAGGGCGCGGGCCACCTCCGGGCTCGTCCCGGATTCGAGGTCCTGGACGGAAATGCCCCGTGGATCGGTCCCCAGTACGAGAACGTGCCGCAGGCTCGGGTGGCCACGGCGCTGCTGCTCGGCGAATCCGACGAGGTCGAACCCGGGCAGCCCGGCCTCGACCAGATGCGCCACCGCGCCGACCCGCCTGCTGATCTCGCCGATCTCGTGCCCGCGGTGCGCGGCGAGCGTGGCGACCGGGACGAGCCCCGCCTTCAGCACGCCGTACCACGCGACCACCGCGGCGAGCCGGTTCCCGACCTGGAACAGCACCGGATCACCGGGACGCAGCCCCAGCCCGGCGAGGCCGGCGGCGAGCAGGTCGGTGCGCTCGTCCAGCTCGGCGAAGGTGAGCCGCCCGTCCAGCGCGACGACCGCGTCCCGCTCCGGATGCGCCCGCGCGACCCGGTGGAACGCCGTGGCGATGGTTTCGGTCCCCCACAGCCCGGCTTCGCGGTAGCGCCGGATCGCCGCGGCGGGATAGGGAACGGTACTCATGCGACCTCCTCGGTCATCCGCACCAGATCGGTGCGGCCGCTGACCAGACCGGCGGCCAGGTCGTCCCGCAGTCCGGCCGGCGCCTCGACCGCGGTCAGCGCCCCGGTCTCCAGCCGGATCCGTTCGGCCACGTCGAGCCGGGTGAGCACAGCTTCGCGCACCGGTGGACCGGTGACCAGGACACCGCCGGCCGCTCGGCCACGGCCCACGAGTGCGTCGGCCTCCGCCGACCACGGGTCGCGAAGGTCGACGTGCAGCCGCTCGAGTTCCGGGACGGTGACTCGGTTCGGGAAGACGCGCCCGCCGTGCGTCAGCGGACGGTCGAGCACCCATTCGACGAGGTCCCCCTCAGGCGGCTGCCCGCCGTACTGGCGAAGGGCAGTGCCCACGGCGTCGGGGCTGGTGCGGGCGAAGCGGTCCAGCGAGACGTTGCCCGCCCGCGACATGTAGGCCACGATCAGGCGCTCCACCGGCAGCCCGATCCGCGACGGGAACGATTCCCACCACAGCTGGCTGCGCCGGGCCAGCTCCTGCATCCGCTCGACCGCCGGACGCCGGGAGCGCTCGTACCGCGCGAACGCGGTGGCCGCGTCGGGTGCCTCGCGCAGCGCGTCGACCAGCCCGATGGCGTCCTCCATCGCCAGTTTCGTCCCCGAGCCGATCGAGAAGTGCGCGGTGTGCGCGGCATCGCCCAGCAGCACGACGTTCCCCGCGGACCAGCGGTCGCACCGGACCGTCCGGAAGCGCTGCCACCGCGTCCGGTTGCCGATCAGCGGATGGCCGTGCAGCTGTTCGGAGAAGATCTTCTCCAGGTACCGCAAGGAAATCTCGTCCGACGCACCGGAAGGGATGCCGGGCTGCTCCAGCGCGGTCGTCGTCGCGTCGAATCCGGCGCGCCGCCACGTCCGCTCGTCGGTCTCGATCAGGAAGGTCGAACGGCCACCGGAGTACGGGTAGGCGTGGGTGACGAAGGTGCCGAACTCGGTCCGCACCGGCGCGAAAACCGCGTCCGGCAGGGCGAAACCCGCACCACACCACAGGTAGAGCCCGGCCCCGGTCTCGATCCGGGTGCCGAATCCGCCGCCTTCGCGGGTCGCGCTGCTGACCCCGTCGGCCGCGATCACCAGCTCGGCGTCCAGCTCGCCCGCCGTGTGCCGGGTCCCGAATTCCAGCTGTACACCGGCTTTTTCCGCGTGCCGCTGCAGGATCGCCAGCAGTTCGGTGCGGGCCACGCCGACGAGGTGGTCGTTGCGTACCCGCACCAGCTGGTCGCCGACCTGCATCGTCATGTCGTGCCGCGCGCCGGCGGTGACCAGGTCACGCAACGTGTCCGGGTCCGCCCGTTCCAGATTGCGCTGGGTACCCGCGGCCAAGCCGACGCCGAACCCGAACGTGGTGTCCGGGTCCCCCTGTTCGTACACGCGGATGTCGCTGGCGGGAAACGCGAGTTTGAGCAGGCGGGCGGCGTAGAGCCCGCCTGGGCCGCCGCCCAGCACCGCGACCCGTCGTGGCTGCATCACGGACCTCCGAAGAAGATGAATTTACACGAACGTCGACTATTCGACGATACGGACAGCGCGAAGTCAAGGTTGACTCTCTTCACATGTGTTGAATAGTCTACGCTCCCGTAAGCAAGCCCTCACTGCGCAAAGGAGCGCCAGTCATGGCCTATGTCATCGGCGTGGACGTGGGCGGCACGTTCACCGACGCCGTGGTCGACGACGACGCCGGGACGGTGCTCGCCGCCAAGTCCCCGTCCACCCCGCCGGACTACTCCCAGGGCGTGCTCGACGTCCTCGGGCTGCTCGCCGAACAGCTCGGCACGACGCTGCCGGAGATGCTGGCGCAGACCCACCACATCGCCCACGGCACCACCTCCTCGCTCAACGCGCTGGTGATGGGCAACGTGCCACCGGTCGGTTTTCTCACCACCAAGGGCCACCGCGACTCGATCTTCATCATGAACGTCGAGGGCCGGTACCTCGGCCGCGCACCGCACGAGCTGCAGCACGTGCTCGGCCAGGACAAGAACCACGCACTGCTGCCGAAACGGCACGCACTGGAGGTCACCGAGCGCATCGACCGCGACGGCACCGTGGTCGTCGCACTGGACGAGCAGCAGGCCCGCACCGCGATCCGCGCGCTGGTCGCCGAAGGTGTGCAGGCCATCGCGGTCTCGCTGCTCTGGTCCTTCCGCAACCCGGTGCACGAACAGCGCCTGCGGGAGCTGATCCGGGAGGAAGCACCGGAGCTGTTCGTGGCGCTCTCCTCGGAGGTGAGCCCGCGCATCCGCGAGTTCGCCCGCAACGCCACCACGATCATGAGCACCCAGGTCGGCCCCGGCCTGCGCGACTACCTCGGCACCCTGGAAACCTCGTTGCGGGACAACGGTTTGCGCGGTCCGCTGCTGGTCATGCAGTCCAACGGCGGAGCGGTCGCGGCCGCCGAGGCCCCGGCCGCCGCAATCAGCACGGTCGGCTCGGTGCTGACCGGCGGCGTGGTCGGTTCGGTGGCGCTCGGCCGCCAGCTCGGCCACCGCAACATCATCTCCACCGACGTCGGCGGGACGACCTTCCTCGCCGGGCTCATCGTCGACGGCGAACCGGTCCGCGACACCACCACGGTGATCAACCATCATCCGATCAACGTGCCCACCCTGCGGGTCGACGCGATCGGTTCCGGCGGCGGCGCGATCGCCTGGCTCGACAGCGGCGGCAACCTCCGCATCGGGCCGCACAGCGCGCAGGCCGTTCCCGGCCCGGCCTGTTACGGCAACGGCGGCACCGAGCCGACCAACACCGACGCCAACCTCGTGCTGGGCATCCTGCCCGAACGTGGCCTGCTCGGCGGGCGCAAACCGCTGTCGCTGGAGCTGGCCCGTCAGGCCATCGACATCCGGATCGCCAAGCCGCTGGGGCTCTCGGTCGAGGAGGCCGCGGCGGCGATCTACACCGTGCAGAACGCGCAAACCGGTGACCTGCTGCGCAAAACCGTCGTGGAAGCCGGGCACGACCCGCGTGGTTTCGTGCTCTACGCCTTCGGCGGCGCGGGCCCGGCGCACTGCGCCGGCTACGCCGCGGAGGTCGGCTGCGACGAGGTGGTGGTCCCGCTCGGCTCGGTGGCCTCGGCGTTCTCCGCGTTCGGGCTCGCCTCGTCGGACATCGCGCTCGCCGCGGAGCTGTCCGACCCGACCGTCGTCCCGTTCGACCCGGTCCGCGCCCAGCAGAACTTCGCGGAGCTGGAACAGCGGGTCCGCGACGGGCTGGCGCGCCAGGGCGTGCAGTTCGAGAAGATCGAAGTGGTGCGCGAAATCGACATGCGCTACACCATGCAGCTGGCCGAGGTCACCGCCCCGGTCGCAGGCGGGGAGCTGGACCGGCAGGCGATCGAGGACGCCGCGACCGCGTTCGAGAAGCGCTACGCCGAACTGTTTGGCGCCGACGCCGGATTCCGCGAAGCGGGAATCCAGGCAATCACGTTCCGGGTGCGCGGCGTCGGAGTCCTGCCGTTCAGCCCGCAGCTGCCCGGCGTGCCGGCGGCCGAAGGCGAACCGGAACCCTTCACCACCCGGCCGGTATGCCTCGACGCGGCGACCGGCTACGCCGACACCCCGATCTACGACTACCGCACCCTGCGGGCGGGTCACGTGCTGACCGGCCCGGCCGTCGTCGAGGTGCCGACCACCACCGTCGTCGTCCCCGGCGGTACCGCCGGCACCGTCGACCACCTGGGCAACCTGACCATCCGGAGGACCGCATGAGCATGCCGATCCCCGGCTCGGAGGTCTTCTCCAGCCGCCCCGTCGACCCGGCCGAGCTCGCCCGCTCGCTGCCCGCTTCGCTGCCGGTGCACAGCGTCACCGACGAGCAGATCGACGCGCTCGACCCGCTCACCTACGAGGTGATCCGGCACCGGCTCTGGTCGGTGACCGACGAGATGGGCGAGGCGCTGAAGCGGATGTCCGGCTCGCCGATCGTCACCGACGCCAACGACTTCGACTTCGCCATCTCCGACGAGCTCGGCCAGGAGGTCCAGGTCGGGCTCTACAACACGATGCTGGTCGGCGCGGTCGACCTGGCGATCTACTGGACGCTGCGGCACCGCGCGAGCAATCCGGGCATCGAGTCCGGCGACATGTTCCTGTGCAACGATCCCTGGGTCGGCGGCGGCCTGCACCAGAACGACGTGATCGTGTACCAGCCGGTGTTCCACGACGGGAAGCTGTTCGCCTGGACCAGCGCCATCGCGCACCAGCCCGACCTCGGCGGCGTCGGCATCGGCTCGTTCTCCCCCGCGGCCGAGGACGTGTTCTCCGAATCGCTGCCGACCCCGCCGATCAAGGTGGTCCGCGGCGGCACCCTGCAGCGCGACGTCGCGGATGCCTGGGTGCGCCGTTCCCGGGTGCCGATGCTGATCGGCCTCGACCTGCGCGCCAAGATCGGCGCGAACAACGTCGGCGCCGAACGGCTGCACGCGCTGATCGAGCACTACGGCGCGGACACCGTCAAGGCCGTGATGAAGCGGATGATGTCCGACGCCGAATCCCGGTTGCGCGGCAAGCTCACCGCGCTGCCGGACGGCAGCTGGAGCGCCACCGGTTACCAGGACCAGTCCCACGAGGGCGACCGGAACCTGCACAAGATCACGGTGACCACGACCAAGAGCGGCGACCACCTCACGTTCGACTTCACCGGTACCGATCCGCAGGCGGGCGTGGTCAACTGCACGTACGCCGGGATGCGCGGCGGGGTGATGCTCGCCCTGCTGCCCATCCTGGCCGGCGACATCCCGTGGTCGGCGGGCGGGCTGATGCGCTGCTTCGATCTCGTCACCGAGGAGGGCACGCTCAACAACGCGACGTTCCCCGCCGCCGTCGGCCGCGGCCCGATCGGGCCGGCGTGGCTGACCGGCAACCTGATCGCCGACTGCCTGTCCCAGATGCTCGACCGCGATCTCGAACTCGGCAAGAACGTGCAGGCGACCTGTTGCGGGACCTGGGACACCGCGGTGATCGCCGGACTGGACGAACGCGGGGAGCAGCCCGCGCCGTTCCTGTCGATCATGATGGAGCCGATGGCGGGCGGGTACGGTGCGCGCCCGCAGGCCGACGGCGTCGACACCGGCGGGCTGTTCTGCATTCCGATGGGGCGGGTCCCGGACGTCGAGATGACCGAGTTCCTCTATCCGGTGCTCACCCTCTGGCGGCGTGAGGTCCCGGATTCCGGTGGACCGGGCCGACACCGCGGCGGGCTCGGCGCCTCGATGGCGATCACCCCGCACGGCACCAGCCTGCCGATGGGGCTGGTGCTGGCGTCGGCGGGCAAGGCCGTCGCGCAGAACAGCGGCCTTTCCGGTGGCCTGCCGGGCAACACCGGGCTCGACGTGGTCGCCAGGGAAAGCCGCGTGAAGGAGCTGCTGGCCGCCGGGACGCTGCCCGGCGAGCTGTCCGAAGTGGACGGAACCATCGAACCGGCGCAGAACTACGCCTCGAGCTACCTGGCGCCGGGCGAGGTGTTCGCCATGACCTGGCAGGGCGGCGGAGGGTACGGTGACCCGCTGGCCCGCGAACCCGAAGCGGTGGCCAGGGACGTGCGCGAGGAGAAGATCACCGCGGACGCCGCCCGTTCGGTCTACGGGGTCGTGGTGCGAGCCGACGCGGTCGATTCCGGCGGGACCGACGCCGAGCGCTCGCGGCAGCGAGAGGCGCGCAAGAGCCGGTCCCGGCTGCTCGGGGAGTCCGGCGGCCGGGCGGATCTCTCGGCGGGCCACCGCATCGACGACAACCTCGTCCAGGCCGGTGACCACATCGCCTGCCGGCACTGCGGCGAAATCCTCGGCGACACCGGAGAAAACCCGCTCGCCCTCGCGGTCTACGACGGCGCGCCGACCGAAGCGGGACCGCAGATCCTGGCCACCGCGAGCGACTACATCGACGCGCCCGTGGTGTTCCGGCAGTACAGCTGCCCGTCCTGCTGGACGGCACTGTGGTCGGGAGTGGTCCCGGCAGACCACCCTGACCTGGCGACCGGACTCGGCCGGCTGACCGTGACCACCGGCTGACCCCCGGCGCTGGAGTGAATCCGTAACGGCCTCCTTCGGGGAACCAGCTTCCCCGAAGGAGGCCGTTACGAACCGGATCAGGCGCCGGTCGCTGTGCGTGTCGCGTCGTCGGCCACGACCACCCGTCGCAGCAACGAGAGCAGGGTTTCCCGCTCGGACTCGGACAGCTCGGCGAGGAAGGCATCCTGTGAACGGCGGGCGATGCCCTTGAACCGCCGCGTCATCGTCTTCCCCGACGCCGTCAGCGTGACCCGCTGACGGCGCCGGTCGGCCGGATCACGCTCCCTGCCCACCAGGTCCCGCCGTTCCAGCTCGTCGAGGTAACCCACGAGATGGCTGCGGTTGAGCCCGAGCCGGTGGGCCAGTTCGTGCTGCGCGAGCGCCCCGAAGTCGGCCAGTCCGGCCAGCACGGCGAAATGCGGCAACCGCAGCTCGTACCCGGCAAGGGC
This sequence comes from Amycolatopsis jiangsuensis, assembly GCF_014204865.1. Lineage (NCBI taxonomy): Bacteria > Bacillati > Actinomycetota > Actinomycetes > Pseudonocardiales > Pseudonocardiaceae > Amycolatopsis > Amycolatopsis jiangsuensis. The sequence goes on along the minus strand of NZ_JACHMG010000001.1, from coordinate 6,767,134 downwards.
CTCGGCCAGCGTCCGGTGCCCGATGCGGGCGACGTGCCCGGCCAGGTACGAGGGCAGGGCCAGCAGCGTCGGCGGGCGCAGCTCGGGGTGCTCCATACCGGAATCCTATCCTGTGGACGTCTTGATGTCGTCATGTAATCATGTCATAAAGACATCAATTGACCTGCCCAGGACACCGACGAGCAACCTTGAACGAGACCGTGACTGTGCTCGGTGGCGGATACGGCGGCAGTACCGTGGCGAAGGAGCTGGACGACGTGGCCGACGTCGTCCTGGTCGAGCCGCGCGAGGCGTTCGCGCACACCGTGGCCACCTTGCGCGGACTGGTCGATCCGCAGTGGACTCATCGGCTCTTCCTGCCCTACGGCAGGCTGCTCCGGCGGGGCCGGGTGGTCCGCGACCACGCCGTCTCCGCGGACGCCGGGGGCGTCACGCTCGGCTCGGGTGAGCGGATCACGGCCGGCCATCTCGTGCTGGCCACCGGCTCGTCGTACCCGTACCCGGCGAAGATCGACGTTCTCGACACCGCCGATGCGGTGGCGAAACTCCGGGCCACCCGCGACCAGCTCGCCGCGGCCGAGCGGGTACTCCTGCTCGGCGCAGGGCCGGCCGGGCTGGAGCTGGCCGGCGAGATCGTCTCGGCGTGGCCGGGCAAACAGGTCACCATCGTCGACCCGGCCGCGGACATCCTGCTCGGCACCGGGCTCCCGGACGAATTCCGCGACGAAATCCGCCGCCAACTCACCGCACTCGAAGTGACAGTGCTGACCGGCAGCTCGCTCACCGCGGCCCCGCCCACCGAGCCCGGCACCACCGCCGCGTTCACGGTGACCACCGGCGAGGGCGCGACCCTGAGCGCGGACATCTGGTTCCGCTGCCACGGAACCACTCCGGCCACGTCCTACCTCGCCGCGGACCTCGCCTCCGCACGCACCCCGAGCGGGCATCTCGCCGTGACGCCCGAGCTCCACCTCGAAGGCCACCCCCACGTGTTCGCGATCGGCGACATCACCGCCATCGCCGAGCCGAAGATGGCCAAGGCCGCGGAGCTCCACGCCAAAGTCGTGGCCGCGACCATTCGCGCCCGCCTCACCGGTGGCGAGCCGGCCACCTACACGCCAGGACCGCCCGGGATCTCGCTGCCACTGGGCCCGAACGGCGGGGCGTCCTACCGGCACGCGACCGGCATCCTCGGCCCGGAGCAGACCGCGCAGCTCAAGGGGAACCATTTGCGCGTCGAGAACTACCGCACGCTGCTCAACCTCCCTTAGCGGGGCCGATCGAGACAGACCGTCTCGTCCAGTATACAAACTGTCGCCACTCGCGTAGCGTCCTGTCCGGCCGGCGACAGGAGGTACCGCGAGTGGCGCGCCGCAGCGAATCCGAACAGCGGACGGTCGACACCGTCATGCAGATCGCCAAGGCACTGGGGCAGATGTTTCCCTCGTGCGAGGTGGTCGTCCACGATCTGACCACCCCCGCGCGGGCGGTGCTCGCGATCCACAACGCGCAGAGCGGCCGTGCCGTCGGTGATCCGACCACGACCCTCGGCTGGGCCCGCTCCGGCGATCCGGACGTGCCGGAAGTCGTTTCCAGGTACCGAAGCGCCTTCCCGGACGGGCGCACCGCGATCTCCACATCGATCGGCATCCGCGGCGAATCCGGGCGGTACATCGCCGCGCTGTGCCTGAACCTCGACACCTCACTGCTCGAACCGCTGCGATCCCTGATGGACCAGATGCTCAGCTACGAGGACACGCCCCCGGTGCCGGACACGCTGTCGCCGCATTCCCCGGGCGCGCTCGAAGAACGCGCCCAGGAGCTGGCGCTCCAGTTCGGCCGGCAGCCGACCGGGCTCGACGCGCAGGACCGCAAACGCGTGGTGCAAACCCTTTCCGACGAGGGTTTCCTGAGCCAGAAGCGCGCAGTGCCCCGCATCGCCGACGCGCTGGGCGTCGGGCGGGCGACTGTCTACAAGGATCTGGGGCCGGACACATGAGCATCGTCAACGTCAATCCGTCCGACCTGCCACCACCGCGCGGCCATTACGCCCACACCGCCATTGCGCGCGGGCTGGCCTGGATCAGCGGGCAGCTGCCGACGACCGGAAGCGAAGCACCGTTTCGGGAACAGGCCGAATCGGTTCTCGAGCGGCTCGACCATTGCCTTCGCGGGGTCGCCGCGGAACGACGGAATCTCGTTTCGGTACGCGTATTCCTCGCCGAGCCGGCCCACCGGGCGGAATTCGACGAGCTGTTCGCGAGGTGGTGTGGTGAGCACACACCCGCACGCATTGTCGTCCCCACTCCGCCGCTGCGTGACGGCTTGCTGGTGGAAATCGAGGCGGTCGCCACTTCCGGGCTGACCGGCCACGAACCGCTCGGTTCCCTGGACACGCCGGCCGGTGCGGTGCAGCTGCATCGGGCCGGCGCCGCGGACATTCCCGCACTCGTCAGGCTGCTGGCCGACGACGAGCTGGGCGCGAGCCGGGAGAACACCACGGCGCTGGAGCCGTACCTCACCGCGTTCGCGGAGCTGGACGCGGATCCTCGTCAGCTCCTGGTGGCCGCGCGGCACGGGCAGGACCTGGTCGGCACGCTACAACTGTCCATCATCCCCGGCCTGAGCAGGCAGGCGGTCCGGCGCGCGCAGATCGAAGGCGTCCGCGTGTCGAGCACGATGCGGGGCCACGGCCTGGGAACGCTCCTGCTGCGCTGGGCCCTGGACGAGGCGCGTCGCCGCGGCGCGGGACTCGCCCAGCTCACGTCCGATCTGCGGCGCGCCGACGCCATCCGGTTCTACGAATCGCTCGGCATGACCCATTCGCACGCCGGAATGAAAATCGACCTCCGGAACGCGTGATCCGGAATCACCCGCGGAGAACTCGCGAAGAAAGTGATGTCCCATGACGCATGTCGACAGGTTCGCGGCTGAGCAAGAAGGGTACCGGAAATCCCTCGGCCGCCGTCAGGTGCAGATGATCGCCATCGGCGGCACCATCGGCACCGGCCTTTTCCTCGGTTCGGCTTCCCGGCTCGGAAGCACCGGCCCCGCGCTGATCCTCAGTTACGTCGTGGTCGGAATCGTCGCGTTCTTCCTCATGCGCGCCCTGGGTGAGCTGATCCTCCACCGCGCGTCTTCCGGCGCCTTCGTTTCCTACGCCCGCGAATTCTTCGGCGAAAGGGCCGCTTTCGCGACCGGCTGGGTCTACTGGCTGCACTGGACGCTGACCGGTATCGCCGAACCGTCCGCGGTCGCCGTCTACGTGAAGCACTGGTGGGCGGACATGCCGTCCTGGCTCACCGTCGTCATCGCGCTCGCCGTGGTCCTGTCGGTCAACCTGCTGTCCGCACGGGCGTTCGGCGAGTTCGAGTTCTGGGCCTCGGTGCTCAAGGTCGGTGCGATCGTGGTCTTCCTCGTGGTCGGGGTGGTCCTGGTCGCAGGCTCCTTCCGGCTGGGTTCCGGCCCCGGGGCGCACCAGGCCGGCATCGCCAACCTGTGGGAGAACGCGGGCGGATTCTGGCCCAGCGGCGGCGGCTTCCACTGGTACGGGCCGATTCTCGTGATGTCCGGGGTGGTGTTCGCCTATTCCGGGATCGAGCTGCTCGGCGTGGCCGCCGGCGAGACGAAGGATCCGGAACGGGAGGTGCCCAAGGCCATCCGGTCGGTCGTCTTCCGGATCGCGGTCTTCTACTGCGGCACCATCCTGGTGCTGGTCTGTCTCCTTCCCACCGCCGTCTACGGCGAGAAGGTCAACGGCGTCAACGTCTCGCCGTTCGTGGCGGTCTTCACCAGGCTGGGCATCGGCTGGATGGCCGACGTCATCCAGGCGGTGATCATCATCGCGGCGATGTCCGGGCTGAACTCGGGCCTCTACACCACCGGCCGGGTACTGCGCAGCCTCGGCACGAGCCGGGCGGCCCCGCGGCTGACCACGCGGATGAGCGCGTCCGGTGTTCCCCGGGCCGGTATCCTGGCGACCACCGCGGTCTGCCTCCTGGGTGCGCTGCTGAACTTCCTCTTTCCCGGCGAGGCCTTCGAGATCGCGATCGAGGCCTCGTCCATCGGCACCATCCTCATCTGGGCGATGATCTTCGCGGCACAGATCCGCCTGCGGCAGCTCACCGACCGTGGCCTGCTGCCGGTGCGGCCGTTCCGCGCGCCGTTCGCGCCGTGGTCGAGCTACGCCGGACTGGGGTTCCTGGTGTTCGTGATCGCCGGGATGGCGGTCTCGGGGTGGCAGAGTTCCCCGCGGTTCTGGGAGAAGAAGGACTTCATCGTCGTCGTGTTCGGCATCCCGGCGCTGGCGCTGGTACTGGTTCTCGGCTGGTTCGCGGTACGCCGCCGGGTGCTCGGGGACAAACCCGAGCTCCAGTCGATCTGAGAGGTGGAAATGACGGGAATCCACGACCGGTACGGCCTGACCGCCGTGGTCAACGCGCGGGGCACGTTCACCCCGCTCGGAGTGTCGCGCAGCAGTGCCGAAGTCGCCGCGGCGACCGGGGAAGCGCTGTCGGAGTTCTTCGTGCTGGAGGAGCTCAAGGAGCTCGCCGAGCGCACCATCACCGAGGTCACCGGCGCTCCGTCGGGCACCGTCGTGCACTGCGCCTCGGCCGGGATCACGCTGGCGGTGGCGGCCACGATGACCGGGGTTTCGCCATCCCGCATCGCCGCGCTGCCGGACACCACGGGTCTGCCCTCCGGCGTCGTCCTCCCGGCCGGACACGCCGTCGACTACGGGCATCCGATCACCCAGGACATCCTCCTGGCCGGTGCCACCCCGGTGCTCGCCGGCAGGGAAACGGTGTGTTCCCTCGCGGATCTGCGGGAAGCCGTGTCCCCGCCGGACGTGGCGTGCCTGCTGCTGGTGTCCTCCCGGCTGACCCGCGGCGAACCCGTTTCGCTCCCGGCCGCGGTGGCGGTGGCGCACCGGCGTGGGATCCCGGTGATCGTCGACGGCGCGGCACAGGACTTCCGGATCGAGGAGCTGCTCGGTACCGGAGCCGATCTGGTGATCGTGAGCGGGCAGAAGTACCTGGGCTCGCCGACCGCAGGACTGGTGCTCGGGCGCGCCGAGGCGGTCCGCGCGGTCCGTGCCCAGGAGAAGGGGATCGGCCGGGCCATGAAGCCGAGCAAGGAAGCGATCCTCGGCGTGGTCGCCGCGCTGCGGGCGCGGCACGGAATGGACCGGCACAGCTGGGAACGACACCAGCACGACAAGGTCGTCCGCTTCACCGAGCGCGCCGGCACGCTCCGCGGCGTCACGGCCGAACCGGTAGCCGACCCCACCGGGCTGCCGGTCCCCCGGGCGCGCCTCACGATCGACGCGGACTCGGCCGGCCTGAGCGCCACCGGTGTGGCCGAAGCGCTGGCCCAGGGCGCTCCCCCGATCTGGGTCATGACCCAGGGCCAGGAACGGGGAGAGCTGACGTTCGAACTCGTGCCGCTCACCGGTGCCGAGATCGAGCTGATCCTGGACCGGCTGGCCGGTCTGCTTCCGGCCTAGCGAACCGACTCCGGCGAACCCGGCATCGGAGGCATGTGCCCGACGTTTCCGCAGCGGCTCGAGCCACCACGAGCCGCCGTGACCTGCTCTCGGTCGGCCCGCTGCTGGTGGGCGCCGTGCTCGGCCCGATCGACTACTTCGTGGTGAACCTCGCGCTCCCCGACATCCGCGCTGACCTGCGGGCAGGCAGCGGGGAGCTGTCGTTCGTCGTCTCCGCATACGCGGTCGGGCTCATCCCGGGCGGACGTCTGGGGGACCGATTCGGTCGCCGGCGGGTCTTCACACTGGGGTTGGCCGGTTTCGTCGCCGCGTCCGTCCTTTGTGGTCTGTCGACGCACGTGCCGGCTCTCATCGCCGAACGCTTTCTCCAAGGACTGTGCGCGGCGATGCTGTCGCCGCAGGTGCTGGCGACGATCCGTTCGGTGCTGCCCGAACGCCGGCAGACGCCGGTGATCGCCGCCTACGGTTTCGTGTTCGGGCTGGGCGCGATCATCGGGCAGGCGGGCGGCGGGCTGCTGTTGCACGCGGACGTGTTCGGGCTCGGGTGGCGGGCGATTTTCTGGGTGAACGTCCCGATCGGGCTGGTCGCGCTGGCCGGGGCACTGGCCTGGGTCCGGGAGAACTTCGGCGACCGCACCAGCGCGGTCGACCTCGCCGGAGTCGGCGTGCTCTGCGTGCTGCTCGGGCTGGTACTCGTCCCGTTGTCGCTGGGAAGTTCGCTGGGGTGGCCACTGTGGACGTTCGCGGGTCTGGCGACGGCACCGGCACTGGGGTGGTGGTTCGTGCGGTTCCAGCGGCGCCGGCGCACGGTCCGGCCACTGGTGGACATCTCCTTGGTCCGGCGTCCCGTCGTGTGGCGGGGGCTGCTGCTCGCCTTCTGGTTCTACACCGACAGCGTGTTCTTCCTGGGATTCGGCGAATACCTGCAGGACGGTCTCGGGTGGAGCCCGACCGCTGCCGCGTTGCTGTACCTCCCGTTATTCGCGGGCTTCCTCGCCGGCCCGCTCCCGGTGCCGAAGCTGGTGGCGCTGCTTCGCGAGTGGACGGTGCCGATCGGCTTCACGCTGTTGGCCGCGGGCTTCGCGACCCAGGTCGGCGCACTGGCCGACGGGGACCGGCCGGGGGCGGTCCTGGTCACCGGGCTGGTCGTGGCCGGTGCCGGGCACGGGCTGGTCCTGTCCGCACTGACCCGGGTCCTCCTGCTCGGGGTCGAACCTCACCGGTCCGGGCAGATCTCCGCGTTGGTGATCTGCGCGATGCAGATCGGCTCGGCCGCGGGCGTGGCCGGATTCGGCACCGTCGTGTCCGCCACGCTGGGCACCCACCTCGGACCGCACGCGCACAGCACCGCGCTGGCCACCGGCGAGGCGTGCCTGACCGCGGCGTTGCTCGGCTGTGTGCTGCTGGGCTTGTCGCTGGTCCGGGCGATGTCTCCGGATCGGCGGTGATCGGCAGCCTGGGTGTCACACGTCCTGGTACGCCCGCTGTGGCCGCCTAAGCTGGACACGTGATCAGCACTGCACTGGCCGGATTCCTGCGGGTTCGCCGTGCGCAGGTGCGTCCCGACGAACTCGGGCTGCCCTCGGCCGGCAGCCGCCGGGTTCCGGGGTTGCGCCGCGAGGAGGTCGCCGCCGTGGCCGGGATCAACGCGGACTACTACGCCCGGCTGGAACAGGGCCGGGAGCGCAATCCTTCGGTACAGGTCGTCGAAGGGCTGGCCCGTGCGCTGCTCCTCGACGACGAGGCTCGCGCCCACCTGCACCAGATCGCCGGCACCGTGGCACCGGACGCGACGCCGGGCCGGCCGGAAACCGTCCCGCCGGAAGTGCTGACCATGCTCGAACACGGCGTGCACGGGCCCGCCCTGGTCCTCGACTCCCGGCTGGACGTGCTCGCGTCCAATGTGCTCGCCCGCGCCCTGTACTCGCCGCTGGGCAGGCTGGACAACCTGGCGCTGATGACCTTCCTCGTTCCCGCCGCGCGCGAGTTCCACCAGCCGTGGGAACGTGCGGCGCACGCCGCGGTGGTGGGCTTGCGCCGGGCGTGCGTGGCCGACGCGGAGCACGCCCGGCTGACGGAGTTGATGGCGACCCTGACGCACCGCAGCCGGGAGTTCGCCGAGCTGGTGAGCAGCCGGCGGGTGCAAGCCACCGCACTCGGTGGCGCTGACCGGTTCCGCCACCCAGAGGTCGGCGAACTCACCCTGCACCGGCACACCTTCGACCTCCACGACCACCCCGGCCTGCAGCTGGTCGTCCACCTGGCCGAGCCGGGCAGTCCCGGCTCGGAAGCGCTGGCGCTGCTGGGCAGCCTGCACGCCACCGAAGAACGCCGAAGCATCCACCAAGGAGAACTGTGATGTCCGTACCGGAGCGAGACGTGTTCGTTCCCCATGCGTTCCCGGAGAAGCAGATCGACCTCGGCGAGGTCGTGCTCAACTACGCCGAGGCCGGCACGCCGGACAAGCCCGCGCTGCTCCTGCTGCCGGAGCAGACCAGTTCGTGGTGGATCTACGAGTCCGCCATGGGCCTGCTCGCCGAGGACTTCCACGTGTTCGCGGTCGACCTCCGTGGCCAGGGACGCAGCAGCTGGACCCCCAAGCGCTACAGCCTCGACAACTTCGGCAACGACCTGGTGCGGTTCATCGCGCTGGCGATCGGGAAGCCGGTCATCGTGTCGGGCTGCTCCTCCGGTGGGGTGCTGGCGGCCTGGCTGTCGGCGTACGCGATGCCCGGTCAGATCCGCGGCGCGGTCTGCGAGGACCCGCCGCTGTTCTCCTCCGAACTCGCGCCGGCCCACGGGCACGGGATCCGCCAGGGTGCGGGACCGGTCTTCGAGCTGTACCGCGACTACCTCGGCGACCAGTGGTCGGTGGGCAACTGGGCCGGGCTCGCCGCTGCCGCGCAGGCGTCCTCGGACAAGATGCTGAGCATGTTCGACCTGCCCGCGGAGCCGACGCAGAACCTGAAGGAATACGACCCCGAATGGAGCCGCGTGTTCTTCGAGGGCACGGTCGGGGTGAACTGCCCGCACGACCGGATGCTCGCGCAGGTGAAGACCCCGGTGCTGCTCACACACCACGCGCACAGCGTCGACCCGGAGACCGGCGCGAACATCGGTGCGTTGTCGGATCTCCAGGCCACCCAGGCTCAGACGATCATGCGCACGGCCGGCGTCGAGGTGACCTACCAGTCGTTCCCCGACGCGGCGCATGCGATGCACGCCACCGAGCCGGCCCGCTTCGCCGACGCCGTGACGACTTGGGCCGCGAAGCTGCCTCCTGCGCAGGTGTGAGCAGGCACGGTCCTCAGCGCGGCGGCGACGCCAGCTCGGCGAACCGGCGCAGCAGCCGGTCGCTGCTGCGCCGGGAGGGCCACAGCAACCGCAGCGGCACCGTGGGGGCACCCCGCAGCGGCACGTGGGTCACGCCGGCGTGCGTATGGGCCCTGGCCGCGGAAGCCGTGGTGGAGCCGATGCCGCGGCCGGCTGCGACGATGGTCAGCCACTCGTCGTAGCTGCCGCATTCGATCAGCCGGCCGGGCCGGTCTCCGCCGGACCAGTCCGCCGGACTCGTCGCCCCGCTGACAGTGTTGACGACCAGCGGGTGCCGGGCCAGTTCCGTCCACTCCAGTTCGGTGCGGGCGGCGAGCTCCGACCCGGCCGCGACCGCGGCGACGCGGTCCTCCTCGAACAGCAGCGTGCCGGCGATGCCGGCGGCCTGGACGTTTCCGCGCACCAGCGCGGCATCGACCTCGCCGGCGTGCAGGGCGGCCACGATGTCGTCGCGGCGCACCAGCCTCGCCCGCGCGCCTGCCGACGATTCGAACGCGGCGAGCAGGTCACCGATCCACGGATCGGGCAGGGCCCACTGGAACCCGATCCGCAGCCCGGCGTGGCCCCCGGCGGCGGCCAGCGCCGCGTCCAGGTCGGTCAGCAGCACCCGCAGCCGTTCGAGCAGCTCCCCGCCGGCCGGCGTCGGTTCGGCACCACGCGGGGTGCGTTCCAGCAGCCGCGCCCCCACCGCGTCCTCGAGCTGCTGGATCGTGCGGGTCAGCGCCGGCTGGGTGATCCGCAGCTCCCGGCCGGCGGCGGTGAACGTACCGCGGGTCGCGACCGCGACGAACGCGCGCAAGTGCCGTAACTCCACCTCCATGGCCGAAGCCTACCTATGCCGGAGACGCATGCCCTCGCCACGACAGGCATTTCCCAGCCGGTGCCGGGCTTCCTACCGTGGAAGACGCGAGGGAAGCTCCGAAAAGGACGGTGACGCAGCATGAAATCGGCAAGTCCCAGCGCGTTCGAGGAGCTCATGACCGTGCGTGACGCTCCTCGCCCGGACGCAGGCGAGGTGACGATCACCGGCTCGGATCCGCTGTTCGCCTCGCCGCTGCGGATCGGGTCGACGCTCGCCGACGCACTCGCCGCGCGTGCCGTCGCTGCCAACGACCTGTGGGAACTGCGCACCGGACGCCGTCAGCAGATCAGCGTCGACGTCCGTGCCGCCGCCGCGACCGCGCTCGGCGGCGAAGACATGACGCTCGTTCGCGGTCCCGACGGCGCGTATCACCCCGTACCGCTGTCACCCGATGTGGAGCACATGGTCTCGCTGACCCAGCCGTGGGAGACCGCGGACGGCCGGTTCTTCCTGCCGCACTTCAACCTTCCGCACCTCGAACGACGCGTGCTCGACGTGCTGCGCTGCTCGCCGACGCCCGAATCGGTGCGGGCCGCGGTGCGGAAGTGGAAGGCCGACGATCTGGAGGACGCCATCGCCGCGGCGGACGCGTGCGGCGGCGTGGTCCGCTCGCCCGCCGAGTGGCTGGCGCATCCGCACGGCGCCCACCTCGCCACCCGCCCGGTCGTGGAGATCACCAAAATCGGTGACAGCGAACCGGAATCGCTGTCCGGCGGGGCACGGGCCACCCAGCCGCTGTCCGGTGTCCGCGTACTCGATCTGACGCGCATTCTCGCCGGTCCCACCGCCGCGCTGAGCCTGGCCGAACACGGCGCGGACGTGCTGATGGTGACCGCGCCGCAGCTGCCGCAGGTGCCGCCGTTCGTGCGCGACACCAGTCACGGCAAGCGCAGCACCTACCTCGACTACACCCGGGCCGACGAGGCCGCGAAGCTGCGTGAACTGGCCGCCGGCGCCGACGTGTTCGTCGAGGGCTACCGGCCGGGCCGCATGTCGGCGCACGGTTTCGGGCCCGAGGACCTCGCGCAGCTGCGGCCCGGCGTCGTGTACGTGACCGTCAACTGCTTCGGCTCCGGTGGCCCGTTCGCCACCCGCGCGGGCTGGGACCAGGTCGCCCAAGCCGTGACCGGCTGCTGCGAGATCCAGGGCACCGCCGGGCGCCCGCAGCTGACGCCGGTGTACCTGTGCGATTTCCTGACCGGTTTCCTCGGCGGTTACGGCGCCATGCTCGCCCTCGCCCGCCGGGCCCGCGAAGGCGGCTCGTACCACGTGCAGGTTTCGCTGTGCCAGTCCGCGATGCTCGTGCAGCGGCAGGGTCTTCTCGACGACTTCTCCGGTGCACCGGGCCGGCTGCGCCCCGACGAGTTCGAGCGCTACGCCGTCGTGGACGATTCTTCCGGCTACGGCGATCTCAAGAGCCTCGGCCCGGTGATCCGGATGAGCGAGACGCCGCCGCGGTGGTCGCGCACCATCCCGGAGCTGGGCAGCTCGCGTCCGGAGTGGACCTGATCAGGCGCAGTGTTCCTGCAGCAGCACGGCGAAACCGTCGAGGTGCCGCGCCAGGCTGTACTCGAACAATGCGTCCAGATCCGGCACCGTTTCCTCGTGCGCGACCGCCAGCAGCGGGAAACTGCCGCCGGCGAACAGGTCGTCGGCTCGCTTCCGCTGGATATGCTGCCACCGGGCGAGCGTCAGACCGGTCTCCTGCTCGGCTTCCCGTTCGTCCGATTCGGACAGTGCGGCGGCGATGACCAGCGAGTGCACCGCGAGAGCTTCGTGCATCCGCGTGGTCATGGACAGCCCGAGTCCGTCGAGGGCCCGCAGGAGCCATTCGGTGTGAGCCATCATGCCGGGCACGAACGCGGGCCGGGTGAACGACACCGCACCGGCCAGCCACGGATGCCGACGGCACAGCGTCCACTGCGCGCGGGCAGCGAATTCGAGCTTGGCCCGCCACCCGTCGGGCCCCGGCACCGGCAGCAGCGCTTCGCGCATGACCTCGTCGGCCATCTCGGTGACCAGTTCGTCCTTGGTCGAGACATAGCGGTACAACGACATCGGCCCGACCCCGAGTTCGGCCGCGAGCCGCCGCATGGACACCGCGCCCAGCCCCTCCACATCAGCAACGGTGATCGCCCGGCGAAGCAGCGTCTCCCGTTTCGGCGCCCGCGCGGCGACACCGGCCGACTGCGGTGGAGGCGGGTTTGTGGTGCTGGCAGAGTTTGTGCGGCTGCCAAAGCTCGTGGAGTCGGTGGGGAGTGTCGATTCTCCCCCGGGCCTGGCGCGGTCCACCCCGCCGGCGGAATCAGGTACAGGGGAATCCGGGACAGTCGCAGACCGCGGCCGGCGCAGGTTGACCACCGTGCCGGCACCGACCTTCGTTTCGACCAGTCCCTCGTCGCGCAGGGTGGCAACCACTCGCGTCGCGGTCGCCACCGCGACACCCCAGCGGCCGGCGATCTGCCGGACGGACGGGAGCCGCGCGCCGGGCCGGAGTTCGCCGGAGCGGATCTTCTCGCCGATCTCCGCGGCGATGCGCAGATAAGGCGGGTCCGGACGGGACGCCGACGGCATGACCACCTCCTGTCCGAGACATCAACCTCATCACAAAATGTACTAGTTCACTTCCCAGCTTACTAGGACACTTCTTTCCTTTTACTGCGCTATCGCGTTGAAATCGCTCGAGCCACGCATACACTGTACTCGAGCTGTTCGATACACCGTACGCACACGGTAGCAGGGGGAACGTGGATGTCCGCACCAATCCGGCGAGCGCGCGTCGAGGACCAGGACGCGGTGGTGGCCGTGCTGAGCGAGGCGTTCTCCGGTGACCCCCTCGCCCGTTGGCTCTTTCCCGACCTGCGACAGCGCGTCCGGCTCCAGACCCGCTTCTACCTCCAGCAGCTCACCCACTCCGCCGCGGAGACCTACCTGATCGGCGACGCTGCCAGTGCCGCGGTGTGGCACCTCCTCCCCGCGTCCGGCGCCACCGTCGAACCACCGTCCGGGGAGATCGGCTCGCGGTTGCGGGAGCTGGGCCGAATGCTGGCACCGCGGCATCCCGCCGGCAGACCACACCTCTACCTGTTCTGCATGGGCGTCGCGACCGGGCACCAGGGCGGCGGCCTCGGCTCGGCGATGGTGCGCGACCGGCTGGCGCGAGCGGACGCCGACGGGCTCGGCGCCTACCTCGAAGCCAGTTCGGCCCGAAGCCGCGCGCTCTACCAGCGGCACGGATTCGCGGACCTCGGCGCCCCGGTTCGCCTGGCCGGCGGCCCGGTGCTGTGGCCGATGTGGCGCGAGCCCGCCCGATGACCACCGTACGACTGCCAGAAAGCGAGAAACCCATGGCCACCGAGGAAAGTGCGGGGCGGCGACCGACGCTGGTGTTCATCCACGGCACCAATGCGAACGCCTACGGGTGGACCGGGCTGATCACCGAGCTGACCCTGCGCGGGCACCGGTGCCTCGCGCTCGACCTGCCCGGACACGGGGACCGGCAGTTCATCCCCCACGCTTACCAGGCGCCGCAGGATCTCGAAGCGCTGGCGACCGAACCTTCTCCGCTGGCCGGCTTCACCATCGACGACTACGTCGACCACGTAGTACGGGTGGTGCGCCGCGCGCGCCGCCTCGGGCCGGTGATCCTGGTCGGTTCCAGCCAGGGCGGCGTCACCGTGAGCCGCGTCGGCAACGCGGTACCCGAACTGCTCGAGCGGGTCGTCTACGTCGCCGCGTACTGCTGCGTCGACCTGCCGAACATGGTGTCGTACCTGGAAACCCCGGAGAACAGCGAGAGCCTGCTGCACCTGATCGAAGCGCTGAAGGTCGGCGATCCGGCGGCGTTGGGCGTCAGCAGGCTCAACTGGCGGTCGGCGGACCCGGCTGCCCTGTCGGCCATCAAGCGCTGTCTGGCGGGCGACTTCACCGACGACGCCGTGCGCCGGCTCGCCGCTGTGCTCGAACCGGATGAGACCGCCACCATCCCGCGGTCCGAGGCCCGGGGCGAGGCGCACACCTGGGGCCGGATTCCGCGCACGTACGTGCGGTTCACCGAGGACCGGTTGATCCCGCCCGCGCTCCAGGACCGGTTCATCGCCGAGGCCGATCGCCTCACCCCGGACAACCCGACCGACGTACGCGACATCGCGGCGCCGCACGTCGGCCCGTTCCACCGGCCGGAACTGGTCGCCGTCCTCGCTGAACTGGCCGGACGGCCGGAGTAGGAGGAACCTGATCGTGATGCGAGGGAAACACCAGGCGGCACTGGCGCTCGTCGCCGCGGCCGGAATCGGGATCGGCGGGTGCGGCACGGCCGCCGGCGCGGTACCGGACGACGCGCTCGTGCACACCGAGGGTGGGCCGGTGCGCGGCACGGTTTCCGGCGGAGTACGGACTTTTCAAGGAATCCCGTACGCCGCGCCTCCGGTCGGCGCGTTGCGCTGGCAGGACCCGAAACCGGCGGCCCACTGGACAGCGGAGCGGGACGGGACCCATCCCGGCTCCGCGTGCGCCCAGGGCCCGACCGAGATTCCGAGCGGCAGCAAGAGCGAGGACTGCCTGTACCTCAACGTCACCGCACCGTCCCACGAATCGGTGAAACCCAAGCCGGTGGTGGTGTGGATTCACGGCGGTGGCTTCTTCCAGGGCGCCGGCAGCAACTACGACGCACGCCGGCTGGCCGAACGCGGGGACCTGGTCGTCGTGACGATCAACTACCGGCTCGGCGTGTTCGGCTTCTTCGGCCATCCCGGGCTTCCCGGGTCGGGCACCTTCGGCCTGCGCGACCAGCAGGCGGCGATGGCTTGGGTGCACCGAAACGCCGCGCGGTTCGGCGGCGACCCCGGCAACGTCACGGTGGCCGGCCAGTCCGCCGGTGCGATCAGCGCCTGCGCGCACCTGACCTCGCCGGCCGCGACCGGCCTGTTCGACAAGGCGGTGTTGCAGAGCGGTTCGTGCGCGACGAGCTGGCTCGGCAACTTCGAGTACCGCGGGCAGCCGGCCGATGCGATCTACGAACCGCTGCCCGCGCTCGAAGCCCAGGGCGACAAGGCCGCGGCCGAACTCGGTTGTACCGGCACCGACAACGCGGCCGTCCTTTCCTGCCTGCGTGGACTCCCGGTGGACGCGTTGCTGCCACAGCTCGGGAAGTTCATCCAACCCGCGTATGGCACACCGCTGCTGCCCGAGGACCCGGCCACGGCCGTCCACAGTGGACGGGTACACCGGGTTCCTGTGCTGTCCGGGAACACCCACGACGAGATGACCCAGTCCACCTCGTTCTACGACGCGGGTGAGCCCATGACCGAACAGACCTACCAGGCGGTGATGAGCGAGACCTTCGGCACCGACCGGGCCGCGGTCGAGGCCGAATACCCGCGGGCAGCCTACGATTCGGCCGCGCTGGCCTGGGCCGCGCTCACCACGGACCGCAAATGGGCGTGCACCCAGTACCGCACCGCGGGCGACCTGGCGCGACGTGTTCCGGTGTACCAGTACGAATTCGCCGACCCCGCCCCGCCACTGCTTTCCCCGTTGCCGCCGAAAATGCCGATGGGAGCACAGCACGCGTCAGACCTGTGGTCGCTGTTCGACCTCCAGGGCCGGGCGCCGGAGTTCACGCCGGAGCAGCAACGGCTGTCCGACCGGATGATCGGCTACTGGGCGGGTTTCGCGGCCTCCGGCGTCCCGCGGGCGCCGGACGCCCCGTCGTGGTCACGGTTCCGCCCGGGTGCGCATCCGCCGTACGTCCAGGCGCTGGCCCCGGGTGCCGGTGGCATTCATCCGGTCGATCTGGCAACACAGGACCACTGCCGTTTCTGGGCGGAATTCGACGCCCGCTGATCGCACCTCCGTCACTCCGAGAAAGGACTTTGCCTGTGCCCGAACTGACCATCGCCGAGGAAGTCGTGCTGATCGCACTCGACGACGAGAAGGGGGCTGGCGCGTCGCGCCTGGGTGTCGACTACGCCGTGGCCGGTGCGTGTCTCGTCGACCTCGTGCTCGCACAACGAATCACCGTCGGCGACGACGACGTGATCACCGTCGTGCAGCCCACCCCGACCGGCACCCCGCACCTGGACCGGACGCTGGAGGCGATCACCCGCGGCAAGAACACCAAGGTGGCCAAGGCATTGCGCCGTACCCGCCGGAGCGCTTCCCGCGCAGCCATCGCCGCGCTCGTGGAACGCGGGGTCCTGCACCAGGAGCGGGCACGGGTACTCGGCGTGTTCCCGACACACCGGTATCCCCAGCGGGAAGGCGCGGCCGAGGCGGAGGTGCGCGCCCGGCTCGCCGAGACGGTCGTGAAAGGACAGCCGGCGGATGACCGCACCGCAGCTCTGATCGGTCTGCTCTACAGCGGAAAACTGTGGCGGAAGGCAGTGCCCGAAGGGGAACGCGGCCAGGTCAAGGCACAGATGCGGGAGATCTCGGAAGGCCAGAACATCAGCCCCGCCGTACGGCAGGCCATCGCCCGCACCCGGGGAGCCATCATCGCCATGGCCTCGTCCGGCGGCTGACCGTCCGGAGGCGACCCGTCTGCCGGCAGCCGATCCGGGCAGGCGGGGCACTCGCCTGATGCGAGAAGGTGCGCCGGTCCCGGCGGTGTTTCACCGTTTCGGGCCGCGTGGCGCTCGGGTCGGCGTAGGATCGTCGGCCATGGTCGAACGCCTGGCTCCGCCGCGGACTCTGCTCACCGGTTTCGCCATGGTCGAATCCGCTCGGTGGCACGACGAGCGGTTGTGGTTCGCGCACTGGGGCGCCGGGGAGGTCATCGCCGTCGACGCGGACGGTACGGCCGAGGTGATGGCGGAGGGGCCGAAACAGATGGGCTGGGCGATCGACTGGCTGCCCGACGGACGGATGCTCACCACCGGCCCGACCCTGACCCGCCAGGAAACCGACGGCACCCAGGTGACGCACTGCGCGCGCAGCTGCGGTGAAATCGTGGTCGATCCGCGGGGCCGCGTGTACATCAACGGCTTCGACTTCGACTTCCTCGGTGGCGGGGCGCCGGAACCCGGCTGGATCGACCTCGTCGAGCCGGACGGGGGTCACCGGCGGGTGGCCGGTGGCCTCGAATTCCCCAACGGCATGGTCGTCACCCCGGACGGCGCCACGCTGGTCGTCTCCGAATCGTTCGCCGGACGGCTGACCGCGTTCGACATCCGCGAGGACGGCTCACTCGGCGGCCGCCGGACGTGGGCCGAAGGCCTCGGCCCGGACGGCATCTGCGTGGACGCGGACTCGGGCATCTGGGTCCAGACGGCCGACACCGCCGCGCACACCGGCAACCCGGACGCCGCGGCCGGCGCCTGTGTCCGGGTACTCGAAGGCGGCGAGGTCACCCATCGGGTGGAGACCGACCCCGCGTGCTTCGCCTGCACCCTCGGCGGCCCGGACGGCAAGCAGTTGTTCCTGCTCTGCAACGAGTTCGAGGGCGTCGACCAGATGCAGGCGGTGCAGCAACGCCGGTCGGCCCGGATCCTGGTGACCGAGGCACCCGTGCCTCGCGGCTGACCGGCTCGGCGCGTTTCGGCGCATGAGCGTCAGTGGCGTCAGTGGCCGGTGATCCACCGTTCCACGTTCGCCTCGACCGCGGTGAACGGCAACGCACCGGCGCCCAGGACCAGTTCGTGGTAGTCGCGGACGTCGAAGTCCGCGCCCAGTGCGTCGGCCGCCCGTTCGCGCAGTTGCCACAGTTTGCACCAGCCGAGGCGGTAGCCCAGGGCCTGGCCGGGCATGTCCGTGGAGTACCGCAGCACCTCGGTGCGGACCTGCTGCGGCGACTCCATCGTCTTCGCGGCCAGAAACTCCCCGGCCTTCTCTCGTGACCAGCCGTACAGGTTCAGCCCGGTGTCCACGACCAGCCGCTGCGCCACGAACCGCTGGTGCACGTATGCCCCGTAACGGTCCCAAGGATCGTTGTACACGCCCATTTCGAACCCGAGCGAAGCCGCGTACTCGCCCCAGCCCTCGGTGTAGGCGCCGAGCATCAGCGGCGCCAGCCGGCCACGGATCGGGTGCAGGCTGGTGTCCTCGGCCTGTCGGGCGAGGTGGAAGTGGTGCCCCGGAACGAGCTCGTGGAGGATCAGCGGTGCGGCGTTGAGCTGCGAGCGAGTGTCCAACCCCGATCCGTTGTAGCGGTACCGGCCCACCGGGACCTGCGGGGTCGGCGTCTCGTAGTAGCCGAAGGACATGCCCGCCTCGAGCTCCGCGTCGAGCCGCTGCACGTCGTACGCGGCCCGCGGCAGCGTGCGGAACCATCGGCCGACGACCGGTTCCACCACGGCGAGGTGCTTGCGGTACGCCGCCTCGACCGCGCCGGGATCCGCCGCGTGAAACCGCGGGTCGGCTTCCAAGACCTTCCGGTATTGCCCTTCCCCACCGTCGAATCCGGCCTCCGCGCGCGCCTGGGCCATCTGCTCGTCCAGCAGAGCGACCTGCTCCAGGCCGAGTTCGTGCACTTGCTCGGGACTGATCGCGTACGTCGCGTAGCTTTCGACGAGACGGCGGTAAGCGGACTCCCCTCCGGGATACTGGGCGAGCCCGACTCCGTCGACCGCGGTGCGCTCCGCCGGCCCGGTCAGATACTCCAGCAACGCGTCGAACGCAGGCAGGACTTCACCGGAGAGGATTTTCTCGACGCCGTCGGTCAGCCGGCCACGATCGGCTTGGCCGAGCTCAGGAAGCTCGCCGGGCCGGAGCCATTGCGTGGCACCGGCGCGGTGCCCACGGACCGTCGTGACGAAGCCTTCGAGTGCCGCTTGCGGTACGCCCCAGCCCCGTTCCGCTTGGCGGACCAACTTTTCCCGCGCGCCGCGTGCCCACCCGGCGAGGTCGGTGGCCAGCGAGAGATAGCGGTCGACCTCGGCGGCGTCGGCCGGCGAAAAGGGCTGCAGGATCTGCCTGCCGTAGGAAGCCAGGGCATAAGCCTGATAGGGCGCGACCGGGAACTGCCACCACCAGCTTTCCTCGGCAGCGCCCCATTCGGTGCCCAGATGGTTCAGCAGCGCGAGAGTGTTCCGGTCGTCCGGGGACAGCGTGGTGGCGTCGATACCCGCCAGCCGGGCCCGGACCGACCGGCCCAGCGCGGCTTCCCGCTGCGCCTCCTCGATCGACCCGCGCGGCAGCTGCTCGACCGGCCGGCTGTCGCGCAACGCGAACTCCGGCTGGGTCGCCAGCACGTGTGCCCATGCTTCGTCTGCCGCGCGAGCGAGCACCGGGTGGGTCACTGGTTCTCCTTCGTCAGGTGGGTGCGGAAGAAGTCAGCGGCTTTGCGCCAGAAGTAGCTGTTGTGGACCGAGGTGTAGCCGTGCGGCTGTCCGGAAAGGAGTACGAACTCGTGCTTCTTGCCGGCCCGGATCAGCGCATCGACCATCTTGACGGAGTCGGTCCAGGTCGCGTGGTCGATGGTCCCGCAGGCGATCAGGAACTCCGCACTCAGCTGGTCGGCAAGCGGGTAAAGGGCGGCTTCTCGATACGCCTCGGCGTCCGTCTGCGGAAAGCCCAGATAGCACTCGTACAGCACCGAGGAGTAGGGATCGAAGCCTGGCGCCGAGGAGATTGCGGCGGTGTACACGTCGGGGCGCTCGGCGGCGAGCCGGAACGCGGAATACCCGCCCCAGCTGTGCCCGGTCACGCCGACCTTCGCCTCGGAAAGGAAAGCGTACCGGGCCTTCAGCTGCTCGACCACCGCGGCGTGATCCGGCACCAGGCCACCGGCCCAGTCCCGGTACACCACATCGTGGAACGCCTTCGAACGCTCCGGAGTGCCCCGTCCGTCGACCACGAAGGTGACGTAGCCGAGTTGCGCCAGCGCCTGCGCGGTGGTGGTGAACATTCCCTGGAATGAATGCGGTGCCACCGCGATCTGCGGGCCGCCGTAAACGTGCTCGATCAACGGGTACTGCTTTGTCTCGTCGAAATCCACCGGAAAGAACAGCGTGCCCCACAGCTCGGTCTCCCCGTCCGCGGCGATGGCGGTGAACTCCCGCGGCGGTACCCAGTTCAGTCGCGAAGTGTCCGCAGCGGACAGTTCACAGACCAGTGAGCCATCCGATCGCCGCAGGACACTGCGCGGAGCTTCGGCGGGCGTCGACCATGTGTCCACGAAGACCTCACCGTGCGGGGCGAACATCGCGGAGTGCACGCCCGGCTGCTCCGAGAGCTGCTCGACCGGGCCACCGGCGAGCGGGACTCGCGCCAAGTGCACGTCGTAGGGCCGATCCTGGTCGAGATGCGCGGTGAAGTAGGCGTATTCGCCGTCGACCCGGTGCACGTAATCGACCGGCCACTCCCCGTCGGTCAGCTGCCGGATCAAAGTGCCGTCGAGGTCGTAGAGGTACAGCTGCTTCCAGCCGGAACGCTCGGACAACCACAGCAGCCGGGTGCCGTCCGGAGTCAGGAACAGCCCGATCTTCTTGCCGAAGTACACGTCGTGGTGAATGCGGACGAAGGTCTCGCTCTCCTCGGTGAACAACGACCGCGTCGCGCCGGTCACCGCGTCGGCGAGCAGGACCTCGGCGCGGCGGCAATCCCGGCTCATCAGGAAGACCACCAGCTGCGCGCCGTCGGGAAGCCACGCCGCGTGCACCGGGTAGATGTCGGTCGTGTCGCCGAGATCGAGCTGCACGGGATCGTGGCCGTAGACGTCGAGCACGTGCAGCGTGGTGCGTTCGAGCCGGCCTCCGGCCTGAGCGTGGTACCGATTCACCACCTCGTCTTCCCGCTTGAGGTTGTGCACCTGCGGAGACTGGTGCACGCCGCGGTTGTCCACCCGGTGGACGGCGAAGCGCGAACCGTCCGGCGACCAGTTGCACACCGGGAAACCCAAGCCCAGCATGGCCAACATCGGATCCACCAGGTCGAAGCGGTACTCGTGCTCGGGCGTCCCGTCCGTGGTCAGCGGAACCGTCCGGTTGTCCGCGACCGCGCGCAGCACGACGTTGCCATCGACGGTCGAAGCGAACACACTTCCGTCCGGCGACACGAGTTCCCGTGCGGGCGTCGGATCCGTCAACGGCATGGTGCGCAAGAACTTCTGCGGATCCCGACGCACGCTGTCCGCATGTCCGAAGTGGACGTCGTCCGGGCTTTCCGCTGGTAGCTTGACGACCTCGCCGCTGTCGAGGTCGACCGTCAGCCGGGCAGTGCCGACGACCGCGACCAGCGTCCGCGGCCCCGCGAAGCCGATGTGCTCGAACGGCACTCCGCGGCCGGGCGGGGTTTGCCCGGTGGCCGCGCGAACCGCGTCACGCAGCACCGCGACGTCCGCGAACAGCGGCCGGTTCTCCCCGGACTCGAGATCGACCAGGCGGCCGGTGCGGTTTTCCGGCGTCCCGTCGAGAAAGGCGAGCGCCTTCCCGTCCGGCGACCAGGCGGGCAGGATCGCGCCACCGGTCACCAATTCGCCGAAACCGTCGATGAATCGGTCGAATTCGGCATGCCCAGTCGTCATTGAATGGTCTCCTCCGCAGAACGGCCCGTCGTTCCACCCGATGGTGCCGCACCTCCCCCGCCGAATGCGGACGACAAACGTCGCCTCTTGCCGACGCCCCGGTTGACGAACGTCGCCCGGCTGACGGTCGCCGCGTCACGCGCCGGCGACCGCGGCCAGATCGAAGGTTTGTGGTGCACCGCTGAGGGTGGCTTTCGCCTCGGACGCGAGGCGGTCGAGGATTTCGACCTCACCGGCCTCGATTCCGTCCAGGGCGAGGCGCACGAGGTCGGCTGGGTCGTTCAGGACGCCCTCCGGGAGGGTGACTCCGGCGCCGGCCGCGAAGTCACGCAGTGTCTCGGTCGCCACGAGTCCGGGAACCAACGCGGCGACGAGCGTGCCCTGGTCGGCGAGTTCGATCCGGACCCCGTTGGTCAGGCCCCATTCGGCGGATTTCGCGGCGGCGTAGGCGGTGTTGCCCGCGACCGTGGTCCAGGCCACCGCGGACAGCACGTTGAGGACGGCCCCGCCGCCGTTGTGCGCCAGTACGGGGGCGAACGCCCGGATCATCGCGAGGGTGCCGTAGTAGTTCGAGTCCATCACCTCCCGGATCGCGTCGAGGTCACCGGTGACGAGGCTCCCGCCCGCTGTGGACGCGGCATTGTTGACCAGGACGTCGACATCGGTGGCGACCTCGGCGACGGCGTCGACGGAGGCCTGGTCGGTGATGTCCAGACGCAGCACCTCGGCACCGGGGACGTCGACGAGTTCGGGACGGCGGGCGGTGGCGTACACCTTCGCCCCGCGCCGCAGCAGTTCGACGGCGAAATGGTGGCCGATTCCGCGGTTCGCGCCGGTGACCAGAGCAGTGGCGCCACGCAGTTCCATGGATGTTTCTCCCGAAAACCGGGCCGGAGAAGACTCCGGCATAAGATGACCGTGCGGTCAGGTTGACTCGACCAGAGAACCACAACATGACCGCGCGGTCAACTTGTTAGGCTGGGGACTGTGACGACACCCGGTCCCTCGCTGCGTGCGGACGCGGCACGCAACCGTGAACTGCTGCTGGCCGCGGCCGAGGAGGTTTTCGCCGAGCAGGGGCCGGACGCCTCGATCGCCGACATCGCCCGCCGGGCGGGGGTGGCGAAGGGCACCGTCTTCCGCCACTTCGCCACGAAGGAGGAGCTGGTCGCGGCGATCGTCGGCGGCCACTTCGCCGCGCTCATCGCCGTCGCGCGCGGACTCCTGGACTCGGCCGATCCGGGTGCGGCGCTGCGGGAGTTCCTCACCGTGGCCGCGGACGGGCTGAACCAGGACCTGACCGCCCTGCAGACGATCAGCGAGGGCGACTCGAGGGTGACCGAGCTGCGCAACCAGCTCCACACCAGCATCGAAGTGCTGGTCGAGCGAGCCCGCGAAGCGGGCGCCGTCCGGCCGGATCTCACCGGGGCCGACGTGTTCCTGCTGATCTGCGCTCCGGTGCACGCGGCCGGGTTTTCGCCGACTCCGCATCCGGACCTGTGGCGGCGCTACCTCGGCATCATCGTGGACGGGTTGAGTCCCGAGGGCGCCACGGCGCTGCCCCATCCGGCACCGGAATGGCCCTGACCACCGCGGCGGTCAGGGCCGGCACCGGCCTCAGCGCAGCAGGCTGGTGCCGCGCGTCTCGGGAATGCGCAGCAGCAGCGGGAGCGCGATCAACGCGACCACGCTGGCGTAGATCGCCGGCGCGACAAGGCTTCCGGTTCCGTCCACCAGCAGCTGGCTGACCAGCGGGGCGGTTCCCCCGAAGATCGCGTAGGCGACGTTGTAGGGCAACGCCGTTCCGCTGAAGCGCACGTTCGTCGGGTACAGCTCCAGTACGGAGATCGCGCCCGTGCTCAGCAGGGTCACCGCCAGCAGCAGGATCAGCAGCGCCGCCACCACCGCCACCAGGTTGCCCGTGCCGACCAGGAGGTAAGCCGGGATCACCAGCACGATCGCGGCGACCGCGCCCAGTCGGAGCTGGATACGGCGGCCGTGCCGGTCGGCGAGGACGGCCAGCGCGAACCCGGCCGGGACGGACACCACGTTCGCGATCGTCACGAGCCAGAGCACCGCGGACGCGGAAAACCCGCCTGCCTGTGCGAGGTAGGTCGGCATGTACCCGAGGAAGCTGTGGGTGAACAGCCCGAGCACCGCGAAGTAGGCGAACAGGGTCAGCAGCGTCCGCCAGTGTCCGCGCAGCAGCTCACGGAAGGGCCGCGCCGGCTGCTGGGCCGGGGCGTTCGCCTGCATGGCCTTGAACGCGGGTGTCTCGTCCACCCGCATGCGCAGCACCAGCCCGACCACTGCCAGTAGACCGCCGATGAGGAACGGCCACCGCCAGCCCCCGCCGGTGAACCCGTCGCCGGTGATCGCCTGGAACGCGAGCATGACGCCGGTCGCGCCGATGGTGCCGAGCCAGGTGGACGCGCCGACCAGTGCCGAGTACCAGGCTCGCCGGTCGTCGGGGGCGTGCTCGATGCTGAACGCCATCGCGCCGGTGTACTCGCCGCCCGCCGAGAAACCCTGCACCAGGCGGCAGAACAGCAACAGGATCGGGGCCGCGACGCCGATCTGCGCCCAGCCCGGGATCAGCCCGATCGCCGCGGTCGCCGCGCCCATCAGCACCACGGAGGTGCCCAGCGCGGTACGCCGTCCGCGCCGGTCACCGATCCGCCCGAACACGACCGCGCCCAGCGGCCGGGCGACGAACGCGACGCCATACACCGCGAAGGCGCCGATCAGCCCGGCGATGTGGTCGCCGGAGGGAAAGAAGGTCGCGGCGATCGCGGCCGCGGCGTAACCGTAGAGCGTGAAGTCGAACCATTCGACGAAGTTCCCGATCGACGAGGCGAGCATGACCGCCCGTCGCGAGGTTTTCGCCGTCGTGGCGGCGACTGTCGGTGGTGGTGCGGACTGGTTCATGACACCTCCGCGAGAAGATGGACCGTTCGAGTGTGGGCAGCGAGCCCTTCCGGATCCATCGCAAGATGTCGCGGCACCCGGTGGCCGATCGCGACATGTGTCACCCGGCGTCCGCTGTGGACGGTGCCGGCGGCCGGGTCAACCGCCGAACTGGTCGCGGTAGGCGGTGGTGATGGTGCGCAGCTTGAGACCCAGGTGCAGCATGAGCCGGTCGTCCCCGTTGTCGAGGCTGCAGCCGGTGATCTGCTCCACGCGCTTGATCCGCTGGTACAGCGTGGCCCGGTGGATGCGCAGGGAATCCGCGGTGCGCTGGATGTTGCCGCCGTGGTCGAAGAAGTCGTTCAGGGTGTCGATGAGCACGTGGTGGTTGTCCTCCTTCTCCAGCGCCACCAGCGCGGGCACCGGGGAGGTGCCGAGCAGATCTTCGAGCGGGAGCTTCAGCAGGAGTTCGTAGGGGCCCAGCTCACCCCACCGGGCCAGCTCGCCGATGCTCGGCAGCAGCAGCGCGGCGCGGGCGGCCAGCTGCGCCTGCTCGTAGGAGGTGGCGACCGCGCCGAGCTCGCCGACCGTGCCGCCGAGGCCGAACACCAGCCGCATCCGGTCGTCGGTGAGACCGCGGAACCTGCTGGTGATCCGCTCGGCCACCGAGTCCACCAGCGTCTTCCCCGGCGGAAGGCGCTGGCCCAGCAGGATCCACGCGCGCGAGCGGTTGGCCACCATCAGGGCCACGTCGTCGCCGACGCAGCGGACGCCGTCCTCGATCGCCGCTTCGAAGGCGACCTGCTGCGGGGCCGAAGCCGGCTGGGTCATTCGGCACTGCACGGCGAGCACGGTGAAACTCGCGCAGTCGGCGTCGAAAAGCTGCTCGGCACGCAGATCTTCGACCGCCTGTGCGCGTACCGCACCGTCCGGCGACACCAGTTCGCGCAGAATGCCTTCCTGCCGGGCCTTGGAACGCTCGTGGAGCAGCAGCCTGCGGTAGAGCATCGTGCCCGCGGTGGCCGCCGCCTCCGCCGCAGCAGCCATCTCGCGTTCGGTGAATTCGCCTTCGCGGTCGATCAGCCACAGATAGCCCAGCAACATCCCGTTGCAGCGAACCGGGGCGCACAGCCGGCTCATCGCACCCTCGACGGCCACGACACCCGGCGCGGTCCACTTGGCGATGCCCTGCGCGAAAATCCGGTCGGTGACGCCTGGCTCGACCGCCCGGTTGATCACCGATGCGACGCGGAGCGCGTCCTCGTCGCCGAAGTGCCTGCTCGCCGCGAGCAGCCGGATCGACGGGTCGTCGATCGCGACCGAACGGCGCAGCCGCTCGGCAAGTTCATCCACAATGGACTGGAGATCGCCGTCGGGCATGGCATCCCTTCCGCTGCGTCACCGGTGGTGCCGCCCACCACCTGGCGCCCACGCTAGACCGGGCCGGACGCGCCCGCCCGTCCCCGCCCGGGTGGTCAGCCCATCACGGTGCCGGAGCTGCCCTCGTTGCGCTCGCGTTTGCGGGAGAACGCGCCGAGGTCGATCGACAGCCCGGTGTGCTGCCCCTTGTACTGCACGGGTTCGTGATCGTGGTCGGCGCCGGCTTCGACCTGCTCCACGAGCGTGGCCATCAGCCTGCCCGCCACCGGCGCGTTCTTGAACTGGTTGCCGCTGGTGCCGATCGCGACGTAGAAGCCGGGCAGTTCGGTGCGGTCGTAGATCGGCGTCCAGTCGTCGGCGACGTCGTAGACGCCGACCACTCCGCGAGCACGGTTCGGCACCCGCAGCCCGGGCAGCCGCCGCGCCGCACGCGTCACCTGCGCTTCGAACACCGCCATCGTCGGATGGGGGCTCGCCTCGTCCGGATCGTCGAGCCACTGGAGCGGATCGCACTCCGGTTCGGTGCCGCCGACGAGCAGCCCGCCGCCGACCTCGCCGCGGAAGTAGGTGCCGAGGTCCATGTCGGCGATCGACGGCCCGACCCCGCCGGGCGGGTGGTAGCCCTCGGGGGCGAGCACGTGCGCGACCTCCTGGCGCATCGGCCGCACGCCGACGGTGAAGTCCGCACCGACCCCGGCCAGCACGTTCAGCTTCCCCGACCACGGGCCGGCGGCGTTCACCACGACGGGTGCGGAAATCCGCGTACCGTCGGCGAGCACGACCGCGCCGACTCGGTCACCAGCCCGCTCGATCGCGCGCACGTCGGCGCGGAACCGGAACTCGGCGCCTTCGGCGGCCGCGGCGTCGGCCAGATTGCGCGCCGCCAGCTGGGGATCGGTGACGTACCCGGCGTCCGGGGTGTAGACCCCGCCGAGGGTCTCCTCGCTGTCCGCCCAGAACCGGTCGTCGTCGATCCGCTTGGGCGGCCAGTACCTGCCGGGGTCGACACCGGGCACCCGTTCGGCGAGCGTGGCCGCGTCCCATTCCTCGTACCGCACGCCGACCTGGTCGAACAGCGGCAGCCAGGCCGCCCGCGGGGCCGCGGCGACGTCGAGCATGACCAGGCCGCTGCGTTCGAACCGGGCGAGATCACCGACGTCGTGACCCAGGTGCTCGGCCCACGCCGACCAGCTGAAGTGCGCTTCCCAGGCGGCGGCCACCCCGGCGAGGGTGGAGAAGTTGTACCGCACGACCGCGCTGGAGGCGCTCGTCGAGCCCTGCCCGGCACCGGCCGCGCGGTCCACGACGACCACCCGGCGATCCGTGCGGGCCAGTTCCAGCGCGATCGCCGAACCGATCACCCCCGCGCCGACCACCACCGCGTCCGCGCTGATTTCCGAGCTCATGGTTTTCGTCCTCCCTGCGTTTTCCGTGCGCCTCCAGTGTGATCGGCGGGGCACCGGGGGACAGCCACCAAGCGTCGAGTCCGGAGCGGGGCGGACGCGACATCTGTAGCCGCGGCGCCGGGTTCAGCGGGCGAGCACGTCACGCACGGCCCGTACCACCGCGTCCGGCCGCACCCAGGCGAGCCCCGAGTGCCCGGCGTCGTCGACGCGGCGGTTCTCCGCGCGGGGCAACGCCGCGGCGGCGTCCTCGTACATGCGGAACTTGCGCTCGTTGCGCTCGGCCGTTCCCGGCGGCGTCAGCTCCGCGGCGAACGCGTCGGTGCCCATCGCGGACAGGAAGACCACCGGTACGTCCGGATCCGGCCCGGCCGCCCGGACCTCGGTGAACAGCGCAGCGAGACCGGAGGACTCCTGCAGCATCCGGCGAAAGCCTTCCCGGCTCAGGTTCCGGTCCAGCAGCCCGTCCCGCAGCGCGGCCGGCCAGCCGGCGAGCGCGCGGGCGAAGACGCTCCGGTAGAGCGCGCGCAGCTCGTCGAGCCGCTCCGGCGGATACTCCTCGAGCGGGCTGTCCTCGCGGAACCGCCGAGCCTCCGCTTCCGGCAGGTAGGCGGGCAGGCTCTCGTGCGTGGGATCGAGCAGGACCAGACCGGCCACCTCGCCGGGGAACCGCTTGGCGTAGAGGCGCGCGTACAGCCCGCCCAGTGAATGTCCGGCGAGGACGAACGGACCGGCCAGCCCGGCGGCGCGCAGCAGCTCGCGCAGGTCGCCGGTGACCTGCGTGCCGGAGCGCGGCAGGTCGGCCGGATCGCTCCAGCCGGTACCGAGCCGGTCGTAGAGCACGCTGGTGGTGAACTCCGCGACCAGCCGGTGCACGTTCCAGTAGTGCAGGCCGTACGCGCCGCCACCGGACAGGAACACCACCGCCGGAGCGCCCGCCCCGGCCCGGTGCAGCACCATCCGTCCGCCCGTGACCTGGTGGCTCTCGCCTGCCGGGAACTCGTCCACCGGATTCATCCACTCTCCTCGCTTTTCGACGATCGTCGCTTCGCCCGCCGTGATTTCACGACAGTCAACAACAGACCGCGCTCCGGCGGAACCGGGATGCTGGGATTGTCCGCAGCGTCGCGCCGAGGAGGAACATGACCAGCACCACGTCGTCCGGACCGGGCCGGGTCGGACCGAAGGAAACCGTGACCGGCAGGCGTGCGGTGGCTTCGAGCCAGCACCGGACCGTCACCGACACCATGCTCGACGTCCTGCGTGCCGGCGGCAACGCGGTCGACGCAGCCATCGCCGGCAGCCTCGTGCAGGCCGTCGTCCAGCAGGACA
Source organism: Amycolatopsis jiangsuensis (assembly GCF_014204865.1). Taxonomy (NCBI): domain Bacteria; kingdom Bacillati; phylum Actinomycetota; class Actinomycetes; order Pseudonocardiales; family Pseudonocardiaceae; genus Amycolatopsis; species Amycolatopsis jiangsuensis. Next base: position 6,738,950 of record NZ_JACHMG010000001.1, on the reverse strand, counting down.
TGACCAACCACACCGGCACCGTCACCGCGCTCGTGCACGACGCGAAGACCGGGGACATCGCCGAGCTGAACAGCATGGGCCGGATCGTGCCCGGGCTGGCCCCGTTCGCCCCGGTACCGGCAGGCAAGGGCCTGTACGCGGCCGCACCCGGCACGCCGCGCGCGGTCACCCCCGGCTTCATGCCCGGGATGAAGGCACTCTACGAACGGTTCGCCACGCTGCCCTGGGCACGGCTGTGCGAACCGGCGGTGCGCTGGGCCGAGGAAGGCCACCAGGTCACCTCGTTCGAACACCTCGTCATGGCGCAGACGGTGGACTTCTTCCTCTACACCGAATCCGGCCGCAAGCACTTCACCCCCGGCGGGCACCTGCCGCAGGCCGGGGATCGCTGGGCCTCGCCGGAGCTCGCGGAGACCATGCGCCGGCTCGCCGCGGACGGACCCGACTACTTCATCACCGGGAAATGGGCACAGGACTTCGTGGCGCGCGGCAACGAACTGGGCTGGCCGGTGAAGCTCGAGCATCTGACCGCGATCCCACCGCGGTGGACGTCCGGACACCGGTGGGAGCACAAGGGCGCCACCGTCGTGCAGCAGTCCGCACCGGAACGGCAGGGCATCTACTGCCAGATCGTGCTGGGCATCCTGGAGGAACTCGACATCACCGCGGCCGGGCACTGGTCGCAGAGCGCGGAGTCGCTGTATTACCTCGCCCACGCCCTGCGCCGGGCCGCGCACGAGACCGGGCTGCTCAACGATCCGGACCTCTTCGGCGACACCACCGGCCCGCTCACCTCGCCCGCGCTGATCAAGGGTTTCGCCGACATCCTGCGGGCCGCCCGGGCACGCATCGACCTCACCGAGCACGTCAAGCTGACCCGGGGCGTGCCGGCGATGGCCGCGTCGGGCGCCTCGAAGCAGCCGGCCGGCAGCTGTGAACTGACCATTGTGGACGAGCAGGGCAACTGGGTGCAGATGATGAACACCCTGCAGAGCGGCGGAATCCCGGGCGAGGTGGTCGGTGGCGTCCCGATGGTCGGCAGTCACTGGATCAACAGCCTCGCCTCGCCGATGGAAGGCTGGGTCACCGGCGGCGGACGGATGCGCTCGATCCTGTCGAACACGATGGTGCTGCGCGAGGGCAAGCCGTGGCTTTCGCTGGGCTCGCCGGGCAACGTGCACTGCACGGTGCCGCAGGTACTGTCCAACATCCTCGACTTCGGCATGGACCCCTACGCCGCCGACGACGCCCCGCGCTGCCTGCCCTACGAGGACGACCACACCATCTCCGTCGAATCCCGGGTGGCGCCCGAAGTCCCGGTGGGACTGGCGAAACTGGGCGTGCTCACCAATCCGCTGCCCGAGTACGACTACCACATGGGCACCTACCAGATGGCCTGGCGAGCCGAGGACGGCAGCCTGAGCACCTGCACCGGTCCCCGCCGCGAAGGCGTCGCCGGCGGATTCTGAGGCCCGTGACGGGCCTCCTTCCGGAAGCTCCGGGAGGAGGCCGTCACGGACTTCTTCGGCGGCTCAGGAACCCTGCAGGTACCGGTCGAACCACTGCAGGGCGCGAGCGAGGAAGTCGAGCTGCGCCGGGAACGCCCGTACGCCGTGGCCTTCCTCCGGGTAGATCACCAGCTGCGACGGCACCCCCTGGGCACGCAACGCCTGGTGGAACTCCCGGGCCTGGCCGGGCGGCGTGCAGCGGTCCAGTGCGCCGGCGACGTTCAGGCAGGGGGTACGGACGTTGCTCGCCTGCAGTACCGGACTGCGCGTGTGCGCCCGGGTGCCCGGCTGTTCCGGATCGGCGTCGAGGAACCGGTTGCCCCACGCGGCGATGTTGCTCGTGAAGCTCTGGCTGTACCAGTCGGTGACCGGCGCGATCGGCACCGCGGCGGCGAACCGGCGGTCCTGGGTGACCAGCCAGGACGACATGAACCCGCCGTAGCTGCCGCCGATCAGCCCGACCCGGTCGTTGTCCACGAGGCCGCGTTCGACCAGCGCGTCGATGCCGGACAGGTAGTCATGGGTGTCGTCGCCGCCCATGTCCCCGACCACCAGGCCGGCGAACTCCTGCCCGCGGCCGCCGCTGCCGCGCGGATTGGGGTTCAGCACCGCGTAGCCCCGCGAGACCAGCAGCGGCACCCAGGCGTAGTTCATCGACCAGGTGTTCTGGAACGCCCAGATCGGCCCGCCGTGGACGTTGACCACCAGCGGGAACGGTCCCTCGCCCTCCGGACGGCACAGCACCCCGTCGATCTCCAGCCCGTCCGGCGCGGTCCAGGTCACCACCTCGGCGGTACCGGCGACCGAACGCAGGTAGCTGGTGCCGGGGTGGGCCAGCGAGGCGAGCGTTTCCGCCCGCTCCTCCCCGGCGAGCACGAGCTGTGGCGGCAGCTCGTAGGAGGTCTGCACGGTGAGCACCCGGCCGTCCGCGGTGAACGCGCCGTGCGGGTAGAAACTGCCGCCGCTGAAGGACAACTCGGTGCTCACCACCTCGCGGACCTTCCCGGCCGGCACGTCGAGGATGCCGGCGACCGAATCGAGCCGCCGCTGCCCGAGGTAGCCGAGCCGGTCCGCGTCGAGCCATTCGAGCGCGGTGACGTCGGTGCCCTCGGTGCCGATCCGTTCGACCGCGCCGGTGGCCGGATCGACGAGCAGCAGGTCACCGGCGACGATCCAGCGGTCGCTGCACACCGCCTCGACGACCGCGACCCGGCTCCCGTCCGGTGCCCCGGCGGGCAACCCCAGCTGCACCGCACTGCCGAGCAGCTCACGCACCCGGCCGTCGGCACCGAGCAGACTCAGCCGCGCCTGGTACCAGGCGTCCTCGCCCGGCTCGGCGGACGAGATCGTGACCACCTGCTCCGGACCGCACCATCCGGCTTCCCAGCAGTTCAGGCCTTCCGGGGACAGCCGGGTCAGTGCGCCGTCCGCCACCGTGTAGACCCAGAGACTGCGCCAGGCGGCGTCGTCGGTGCCCTCGGTCGCGCCGTCCTCGACTTCCGGATACCAGGACGGCTTTTCGGACTTCTGCTTCGAGTTCGTGCCCGATCCCTGTCCGCCGGACAGATCCGCGCCGAGACCGGCGACGCCGAGGAGGATCCGGCGGCCGTCGGGCGACCAGTGCGCGTACTCCACGGTGCCGGGCACCTCGGGGGCGGCCAGTGCCTCGCCCAGCCGGCCGCCGAGAAGCAGGTGCAGCTGGAACACCCCGGCCTCACGGCGGTCGGAGAGGAACGCGAGTGTGCTGCCGTCCGGGGAAAACCGCGCGGCCCGCGCCGAGCCGCGACCGGCGGACACCTCGCGGAGTTCGCCGTTCTCGGCGGTGTACACCGCGGTTCTGGGCAGCCCGTCCAGCTCGTCGTACACGGCGCCGGTCACCACGACGCGCTCGCCGTCGCGGGTCACGTGTGGCTCGCGCAGCGCGTGCGGACGGCCGAACGCCGGTTCGTGCAGTGCCCGCAGGTGTTCGGTGACCGTGCGATAAGCCATCGTGGTCTCCAGGTCGTGCGCCATGGCTTCCTTCCTGCCGGATCCGCTGGGTATCGCCCGGATTCTCGTCTCACGCCGGGCACGGCGCACCAGACGATTGCCGACTGTGCACCGGTGGCGAAACGACACTTGTCGCAGCGCACCCAGGAAAACCACGGCGTGGCCGAGCGGCGAAAAGGCCGGCGGCGTGCTGTACCACGCCCATTTCGTCCTGCGCCGGGCCGCGTACCCGTGAACGGCCCGGATCCGGGCAGGGAAAGCTCAGCCGAACAGCGTTGCCGGGTCGATCGCGTTCGCCATCGCCGCCATGCCCGCGGCGTTCGGGTGCAGGTGGTCGCCGGAGTCGTACGCCGGGTTCAGCGCGATCGGGTCCGCGGCGCTGCGGGTCGACGCGTCGAAGTCGGCCACCGCGTCGAACGCCCCTGCCGTTCGGATCCACGAATTGACCTGCTGGCGCAACGCTTCGGTGTGCTCGGTGAAGTACTCCGCGCCCCGCATCGGCAACAGGGTTCCGCCCACGATACGGATTCCGGCGGCACGAGCCTGCCCGATCAGCGTCCGGTAGCCGTCGATCAGGTCCGCGGCAGTCAGATCCGTACCACCCGGACCCGCGTTGTTCCCGATGTCGTTGATGCCCTCCACCAGGACCACGGTCGCCACGCCCGGCACGTCGAGCGCGTCGTGCCGGAACCGCTTCCGTGCGCTGAGGCCCTGCCAGATGTCGGGCGCGTCGGTCAGCACGCGGTTGCCGCCGATTCCGGCGTTCACCACGGAGGCCTGCCTGCCGAGCCGGCCGGAAAGCCGGTCCGGCCAGGTCGCCCCGGCGTCGACCGGGGTGATGAAACCGTCGGTGATCGAATCGCCGAAGGCCACCACGGTGCGGTGGGTGACCGCCGATTCCAGGTACAGCCCGGACACGAAGAACCAGGAGGTGGCGGTCCGGGTGAACGGCTGCCCGCCGGTGTCGCGCACCCGGTTCCCGTCGGCCGAGTAGGACGTGCGGAACGCGTCCGAATGCCAGGTCGACGGTCCGGTCGTGCCCGGGACGTGAATGCTGACCAGCACGCTGCGGTCCGGACCGACCGTCAGCGGCACCGGATCGGACAGCACCTCGCGCCCGGCCGCGACGGTCACCGACTTACGCCCGGTGAAACGCACCTCGCGCGCTGTGCCGGGAGCCACCGCGGGACCACTCGCCTGTAGCCCGACCCCGGCCGAATCGATCACCAGCGGCACAGTGCCGTAAGTGTTCGAAATCCGGATTCTCGCGCCGGTTCCGGATGCTGTCGGCGGCACCACGGCACGGACGGTTTCGTCGCCGAAGGCACGGCCTCCGTCCGCCATCCCGGGCGCCCACGCCGTGACGGTGCCGGGCCGAGACGCCGAAGCGGACGGCGCGGCGACGGCGCCGATTCCGAAAACGGTCGCAACAGCGAACACGGTGATTCTGAGGAAGCGCATCCGACCTCCCGGACCCCAGTGGCTGATTCGTGCCTACCGGAATCCGGAATGCGCGCACAAGACGGTATTCGCGTGGTTTTCGCTCGACCGCCGAGCCTCGGCCGGGTCGGAACCGGCCCCCGCCGCGGTGCGACAGGGGCCGGCCGGGTGGGTCACTGCTTGGTGAGGTTGAGATCCATCGTGTTGCCGTCGCTCTTGGCGAAGCCGCTGATGATGTCGTTGAACGCACCGCAGTTCGCGAAGTCCGACAACGCGTAGCTGCCGGTCAGCTGCCCGCCGGTGAGCAGGTCGAAGTCCGGACCGGTGACCATCGAGGCGGTGGAGGTCTCGGTGGTGCCGCACTTCGGGTCCGTGCTGACCGGGATGCCGTAGAGGTTGACCGTGGTCAGGAACGTGCTGAAGGAGATGTCCGTGGTGAACCCGGTGCCCTCCAACGTGCCGCTCTGCTGCCCGTTCTCGGTCACCTGCACATCCGCGCTGCCCTCGAGGAAGCCCATCAGCTTGAAGTCGGTGTGCGTCGGGTCGACCTTCAGGTCACCCGTGAACTTCTTTCCCGCCAGGTCCACGTCGGCGTCGAAGCTGCCCTTGATCGGCGCGGTGCTGCCGAGCGCCTTCAACGTGGTGCTGCCGTCGATGGCGAAGGAGTACTTGATCGTGTCCTTCGGGGACACCGAGCGCTCGTCCGCGACCGTCTTGTCGGTGACGGCCTTGTCCACCACGGCCTTGTCGGCGACGGCCCTGTCGCTGACGGCCTTGTCCGAGACAGCGGCCTCCTCCGACACGGCTTGCGGCGCGGCGCTGCCGTCGGTGATGTCGAACGTGGCCAGCGTGTTGTCCTGGCCCTCGTCCTGGGTGCACGGCGCGTCGATCGTGCCGTCCGGGGTGATCCCGGTGACCGATCCGTCGGCCTTGCGCGGGGTGACCACCAGCTCCAGGTCGCCCACGGTGATCTGCGCCTGGCCCGCCGTGTCGAAGGTCAGCGACGGCGTGCTGCCGGTCGCGTTCACGTCGAGCTCGCCGGAGGCCGGGATGTCGGTTTTCGGCACGTCGGTGGGCACGCTGACCGGCAGGTCGATCCCGGGTGCGGCCACCGCGGCCTGCGCGATCGCCTGGCCTTCGATCGTCGTGGCACCGATCAGGCTGAGCCCGGCCACGGTGTCCGCGTTGATGGTGGCGACGGCCTGGATGTCGAACGCGCCGGTCGGCTCGCCGGTCGGGACGGAGGCCGGCAGATCGGTGTTGATCACCACCTTCAGCGGCTGCGAACCCACCAGCGGGAGAGTGCAGTGGTAGTTCAGGCTCAGCGAGACCGGGTCCGCGAAACTGGTCTGCGCTCCGGCGACGAGCGAGGCGGCGACCAGGCCGAGCACACCGGTCGCGGCGGCCGCCATGGCCGTCTTACTTCTGGGATGCTTCACAATGGGTCCTTCCCGGGTATCGGCGATGATACGTACGGCACCCGCTTTTCCCCGGCGGAAAAACGCGGGTGAATCCACGAAGGTAGGTTCGGAAGCGAATGCTGCCGAACAAAAAAGTAACCACGTGGATCCGCCGGTTCAATACCTCCCGGACGTCCGGTTCGACGCCGGGGCGAAACTTGTCACCCCGGTGCACCCCGTGGGCCGGGATTCCTGACAGCGCCGGACCAGTGGCCTGCTCCGGCGCTGTGCGCCGGTGACAAGAATCGCGATTCCACCCCGTACCCGGATGGCAACTGCCGAGTTCGGAACAGGCTTTGCTTGCCCGGTGCGGAATCGCGCGCCTAGCGTCGCGAACCATGACCCGTTTGCCCAGTGCGGTGCGCGCCGTCGCGGTCGCCGCGATCCTGTCCTGCCTCCCGGGCGCGGTGCTCGCCTGCGGCGCACCGGCACCGGCGAACCAGGGCAGGCACGCCGATCAGGCCGCCCTGCACTGGGCCGATCAGGTGTGCACCGGGGTCGCCGCCGGATCGGCGAAACTCGGCGCGCCGCCCGCGCTGAACGGGAGCGCGCCGGCACCGGCGAAGGACGCCATGGTCGGATTTCTCGACCGGCTGGGCTCCGCACTCGAGGGCATGGACCACAGCATCCGCGAGGCCGGCGCGCCCCCGGTGCCGGACGGTCAATCCACAGTGGACAAGGCACTCGGCACCCTGCGCGACACCCGCGGCAAACTCGCCCAGGCGCGCACGCAGCTCGCGCAGGCGAAGGTGACCGACCAGGCAGGCCTGCGCCAGGCGGTGTCACAGGCGGACCGCACGATGAGCGGACTGTCCGATCCGGACGGACCGATCAAGGACCTCAAGACCAGCCCCGAGCTGCGGCTGGCGTTCGAGGAGTCCCCGGTGTGCCGTCAGGCCTACGGGGGCAAGCAGTGAAGCGGCCGCGGCGCGGGTGATGCATCCGCTGGGCGGACAGGCGTGCTCACCTTCGACCAGCCGTACCCGCGGCTGACGCATCCGCCGAGCGGACAGGCATGCTCGCCTTCGACCAGCCGTACCCGCGGCTGACGCGCGGTCCGTCAGACCCGCAACAACTGACTGTTGACGACGTCGTTCAGTCCGACAGTGCCTTTTCCGCGAGCAGGGACAGCTCCAGCCGCAGCCGTTCGTCCGGATCGTCCAGCCGGTCGCCGAACAGCTCGCCGAGCTTCTTCAGCCGTCCACGCACCGTCTGCGGATGCAGATCCAGTATCCGGCCGAGTTCGGGGGCGCTGCCGCGCGTGCGCACCAGCGCCAGCAACGTCTCGGCCAGCTGCACCCGCCGGACCCCGCGCACCGCGGCCAGCGGCGCGAGCGTCTTCTCGGCGAGCTGGCTGACCAGGAACTCGTCGGCCAGCAGAAGCAGCTTCGTGACGTGCTCACGGCACCACACGACCTGCCCGACGCTGCCGAGCAGACCCCGTTCGGCGAGCTCGGCGGCCCGCACCGCGACCCGGTAGGACTCCGCCGCGTCGGCGAAGGACACATACGGTCCGACAGCGGCGACCCACCCGGCCGGCAGCCGTTCGAGCCCGGACAGATCACTCTCCGGGTCGGCGCTGAGCAACGCGGGCGCCTGCCGGTCCGGATCGGCCAGCACGTGCTCGGGGACGAGGTCCGCGGGAAACGCCGGCGCGTCCGGGCCGGCCCGGAACGCCACCGCGGCCGCGCGCTCGGGCAGCACCAGCCCGGCGGCCGCGGCCAGGCCGTCCACGTCGGCGGGCGCACGGCCGTCGAGGAGCGCACGCAGCAACGCACGGTAACGCTTGCCGTCCCCGGCCGCGGCCAGCTCGGCCGCGGTGTAGCCCTCGACGACCGCGGTCATCGACGTCTCCACGTCCGAGAACATGCCCTCGGCCAGCAGAAACAGCACGTCGCCGGAGAATCCGTGTTCACGGGCGAGGTCGGAGATCCGGCGCCAGGCGACCCGGTTGCCGACCCGCACCGCGGCCTGCGCGGCCTCCCGGCTCAGCCCCTGGTGGAACGCGCGGCGGCCGCGGGCGCGGCATTCGGCGAGGCGTTCGGCGTGCCACGTCTCGGCCGTGCCGACCCGGCCGAGGTCCCGTTCGAGTGCCCGGCGGCTGACCTCGACGGCGGCCGCCCGTTCCGCCTCACCGACCAGCTTCCCGGAGTATTCCGGGACTTCCCGCGCGATACCGGCCACGCAGTCGTGCGCGATCCGGACGACCCGGGGCCGCACCACCTCGGCGAGTTCGTGGGGAAGCTTCGACCACACGGAAAAAGCTGACACGACCGCTCCCCACTCGGCAAAGCGCGCCGTGAACTGGCGCTGTCCCGGCAGCGTAGGAGGTCTCCCGTTCCGCGTCAAAACCCCGCACGCGGCTGACAATCGCGCGCGCCGGGACCGCGCACTCGGATAGGCTCGGACCCGCATCGTCGCCGAAGGGAAGGTTTTCGTGGTCGAGTACCGCAGTTTCCGGCTGCTGGCGGCATTGCCGCGTTCCTTCGGCAGCGCCATGCGCCCGCACATCGACCACACCGTGGCGGCGATGATCGGCGAGGTCCGGAACACGGTTCCCGCGTATGGTCAGCCATTGCGAGGAATTTTCGGAAAGGTACTCGTGCAGAGCGTGGAGTACGCGGTGCAGCACTGCGTCGATTCCGTCGGCACGCCCGAACAACCGCACGGACACTGGGTCGAATTCTACCGCCGCCGCGGGCGGATCGAGTTCCTCGAAGGACGTAATCTCGACGCGTTGCAGGACAGCGCCACCATCGGTGCGCGGGTGGCGTGGCGCTCGATGCACCCGGCGGTGGTCGCCGCGGGCGTCGACCCGGGCATCGTGTCCACCGCCGCCGAGGGGATTTTCGCCTACGTGGACGAGCTGTGCGCCACCGCGATCGAGGGGTACCAGTCGGCGCAGTCCGACGCGGAGGGCACCGTGCCGGTCCGCCGCAGACGCCTGCTGGAGCTCATCACGTCGGCCCCGGAGGGTGCCGCGAGCAGCATCGCCGAGCTCGCCGGCGGGGCCGGCTGGACGTTGCCGGAGACCGCGGCGCTGGTAGCCCTCGAGCGCGGGGAGGATGCGGCGGACTTCCCGGCCGAGCTGCTCGGCGACGGCGTGCTCGCGCACCTCGAGGCACCCGAGCCGCATCTGCTCACCCGCGATCCGGACGCGGATTTGCCGCCACTGGCGGACCGGCTGGCCGGCTGGCGCGCGGCGGTGTCGCCGGTGGTCCCGCTCGCCGACGCGCCGGCCGCGCTGCGCACCGCGCGCCGGGCGTTGCGGCTGTCCACCGCGGAAGTGCCCGGGCCGATCATCTGGTGCCGGGACCACCTCGCCGTGCTGTGGCTGCTCGCCGAGGACTTCCTCGCCGCCGAACTGGCCCGGCGCAGCCTCGACCCGTTCGCCTCACTGGGCGAGAAACAGCGGGAACGGCTCAGCGAGACCCTGCTGGTGTGGCTCGAATCCCGCGGCAGCGCCCCGGAGATCGCCCAGCAGCTCGGCGTGCACCCGCACACCGTGCGCAACCGGCTCCGGCAGCTGGAGAAACTGTTCGGCGACCGGCTGCGTGACGCGGACGACCGGCTCGGCATCCAGCTCGCCCTGCGTGCCCAGCGGCTGATGCAGGCACAACGCACTCCGGACGACCGCTGATTCGCGCGGGTTTCCCCCTCCCGCTTTCCTGGCTCGGCGCACGCATTCCGCGAATTGCCTTCACACGCGACGGGAATGCCGGCGGAGAATGGCCGCCGATGGCTCTGGGCGGTCACTCTCCGCCCTGGCCATGGACACTGGATGGCCGCTCTCTGAGCCGGCTGTCGGCGACGCTGGATGGCCACTCCCTACGCCGGAGCCGTCGATGACGTTGGATGGCCACTCTCCTACGCCAGAGCCGTCGATGACGCTGGACGTCCACTCTCCTCCTAGATCGTGCGTGATCGGCCAGTCCCGGCCGTCGAGCATCGCCCCTGGCTCCTGGGACGAGGGGCGGACTTCGCCTCGCGCGCCGCGACTGTGTCCGGCACGCGATCGGACCCGCCCCGGCGGGTGCGACACGCGGTCGCATGTGACACTTGACGGGGCGCCGTCACGCTTTTCCGCGGAAACCTGGCTTGCCCCACTCCCCGCGGCCCTGTCGGCCGACGCGAAAGTTGTCATTTCCGCACCAGGTTCGCGCCGGGGAAATGTCACTCTGGATCAACCCGGTCCACCCGTTCGAGTGTAGTCCGTACGGGGGACGTCATCCGCCCCCAGATCTGGTTGACAGTGCGGTAACCGCGAATTTATGTTTCGCAGGCTACAAAATCCGGATCGCCCGGCCCGAATCCACGGCCGGTTTTGTTGCCAGCGAGGACAGTAGCCATGACGGATGCGGACACCGGTCTCCCCCGAACCGGCCGGCCCAGGCAGGGATCCGGCCGCCACCCGTCCACGCCCACTGTCCGGCCCTCGACCCGGCTCGCACCCCTGCCCTCAACCCCGCCCGTGCCCCTACCCACCGACCCGGCCCCGGCACCCCGCCCGGCCGTGGTCCTCCGCCCGGCCCCGGCGCCCGGCCCGGCCGTGCCGCTCGGCCAAGCGCTGACACTCGGCCCGGCGCCGGCCCCGGACACGCTTACGGACGCAACCCCGGCGCCCCACCCGCTCTTGGCACCCCCGCCGAGCATGCCGACTCGCCCGGACCCCACGCCCCACCCAGCCCTGCCACTCGGTCCTGCACCCGCGCCCGACCCGACGCCCGCACTCGGCTCGGCCCGGGAGCCCCGCACGTTCCCCTCGCCTCGCCGGGCCGCGGACGTGACCCCGATGCCCCGCCCGACGCCCGCCCCAAACTCATCCCCGGCCAAGACCCCGGCCAAGGCCACCGCGCGGTTCGGTGGCGGCTCACCGCCATGACCGGCGGGCGAGGTTCCACCGCGTCATCCGGGGTGTCCACCGGGACAGTCCCCGCCGTTGCTTCGCCGACCCCCTTGGAGCGATCAGCCGCCGTGCCCATGACCCCGTCCTCGCTGCCCGCCGCACCGACGCAACAGTGGGGTGCGGTGCCTCCTCCGGCCGCCGCGGTCCCACCGCTGCCGCGGCGGTCCCCGGACGATCCGGGTCAGGACGCCATGCGGTTGTGGGCCTCGTTGCCGCGCGACCTGGCGATCCGGTTCACACCGCGGGTCAACCCGCTCGCCAGAGCAATCCTGCGCGAGGTCCAGCGCGCGGTGCCGGAGTACCGGCGTCCGCTCGAGGGCGGGTTCGGGCGGGTGATCACGCAGGGTGTCCGGCAGTCGGTACTGCAGTGTCTCGAAAGCGTCGGTGCGACGGTGCCCGCCGCGGTGCCGGTCGACGCGTGGGCGGCGGTGTTCCGCAATCTCGGAAAGATCGAGTTCCAGGAGGGCCGCAGCCTGGACTGCCTGCAGACCGCCTACCGCGTCGGCGGGCAGGTCGCGTGGCAGCACATCTCCGATTTCGCCAGGGCGACCGGGATGTCCACCGAAGCGCTGTGCACCGGCGCGGAAGCGGTGTTCGCCTACGTCAACGAAATCTCCGCGCTGTCCATCGAGGGCTACACGTCCGCGCGCGCACGGGCGGCGGGCACCCGGGTGCGCCGTCGCCGCCGGCTGGTGGAGCTGCTGCTGTCCGATCCCTCGCCGGCGCCCGGAGCGGTCGCCGCCCAGGCCGAGACGGCGGAGTGGACCCTGCCCGCGGAGGTGACCGTCGTCGCGCTCGAGCCGCGGCCCGGCCGCGCGCCGGACATTCCGCCCGACCTGCACCCGGAGGTGCTGACCGTCCTCGACGGCGACGAGCCCTGCCTGGTGACCGGTGATCCGCGGCGCGACCTGCGCGACCTCGCCGCGGTCTTCCCCGGCCGCCGGATGGTCGTCGGGCCGACCGTGCGGACGGCCGACGCGTCCCGTTCGCTCGTGTGGGCCCAGCGCACGTTGCGCCTGGTCCAGCGCGGCATTCTGCCGGACGCGCAGGTGACGCGGTGCACCGATCACCTGTCCACGCTGTGGCTGCTCGCCGACGAGTTCCTCATCCGCGAGCTGTGTGCCCGCAGTCTCGAGCCGCTGGCCGGCCTGACCCCGAAACAACGTGCCCGCCTCGGCGAAACCCTGCTGGTCTGGCTGCAGACCCGTGGTGGCAGCGCCCCGGAGATCGGCAAACGGCTGGGCGTGCACCCGCAGACGGTCCGCTACCGCATGCGCCAGATCGTGGACCTGTTCGGCGCCCGCCTCGACAACCCCGACGACCGGCTCGACCTGGAGATCGCGCTGCGCGCGGAAGCCCTGCTCAGCTCCTGACCGGCGCGCGGCAGGGCGCTCAGACCGCGGACATCCCGGTGACCAGCCACTTCCCCGATTCGCGCTGCGCGGTGACACTCAGTTGCGCGGCACCCGTGCTGCGGCTCCCGTCGCCCCGGACGCCGGTCTGGTCGAGGAACACCAGCACGGCCGCGTGCTCGCCGTCGAGAAGCTTCACCCCGGAAGCCACCGCACGGGACGTGACCACGAGCTTCTGCTGCACGGCGAGCTGACGCACCTCCCCGAACAGCTTCTCGTACTGTCCCCGCGCCGCACCGCTCAGCACGGCCTCCGCAGCCTGCTGGCTGTGGCCGGGATCGTCGTAGCGGTACGAAAAAACTGTGCCGAGCGCATCGCTGACCGCTTTCGCCACGTCGCTGGTCGTCGCAGTGTCGACCAGCGCAGCATTCTCCGAGGCCGCCGCACGGACTTCGTGCGCGGCAACGAAACCCCACGCTGCGGTCCCGGCGAGCACGACCGCTGCTGCCCCACCGAGCCACCTGACGCGACGCTTCTTCGACGGGAACGTTTCCTCCGTCTCAGCAACGGCTACGGGATCGTCTGCGGTCACCACGGCGTCGCGCTCCACCGCTGCGGACTCGTGCTCGATTCCCGGCTCCGACGGCTCTTTCCCGGCCGGAGACTCGACGGCCGTACCGAGCCGCGCCCGTCCGGCGACCCTGGGCACTCTGCGGGCGCCCGTCTTCTTCGGCTGCACGGTCATCCTCGTCATCGCGTTCCCTCCACCGGGAGCTGCCCGAGGCCGGTCACCTGCCAGCCATCGGCACAACGAGCCAGCTCCGCCTGGTACCGGTTGTGCTTCAGGACGGCCTCCGCACCGTCCGGCGTCACCGACAGCTCCACCGACGCGATCAGCTCGACCGTCCCGCCGCCGGTATCCACTCGGGTCACCGCGGCGTCGGTGACCGTACCCGTGGTGACGGTTTTCGACTGTGCGATGCGGGCGAGATTGTCTTTCTGTCCCTTGGCCAGGTCGTCATGCAGCCGCCCACCGCTGAGGGTGAGCCAGTGCTGGTACTCCGTGTCGGCCTTCCGGTAGTCCACTGTGGTCAGTCCGGCGATCGCACTTCGCCCGTCCTGCAACGCCGAGTCGCGGAAACTCGCACGCGCTACCCCGTCGTCGTGTGCCGCCTGCCACCAGTCGAACCCTCCCCAGGCAGCAGCGACAGCGGTGACGGCCACCGCGGCGACCACGATCTTCATCATCGGCCTCCCGGTGCGTTCTGCGAACCGCGCACGTTCGTCGGGTCACCCTTCGGCAAGGCGCATTCAGCGGAGGTGTTCAACGGCCGCGTCGAGGTGTCGAGGCCATTGCGGTAGGTCGTGGTGTATCCGGTTGTGCAGGGCAACGGATCGAAGAAGTTCAACGCCAGGCCGACGTGCGCCCCGTCGGGCCGGATCACCGAACTGGCGGCCTGCACCGCCTTCGGCGCCGTGACGAGCAGCTGCCGCACGCCGTCCTGCCTGCTTTCCAGAACCTGCGACGTGGTCAGCAGATTCGCCAGCAGCACGCCGAGCCGTGGACCCGAGTCCCGGATCAGGGTGTTGACCTCGTTCACCGCATCGGGCACGACGGGGATCAACGCACGCACGTCGCCGTCGGCCTGCTTCAGCGCGGCAGCCACCTGCGCGGCGTTCGTGCCGAAGCTGCGGATCGCATCCGCTTGCTGCACCTGGGTTTCCAGGACAGTGGTGGCGTCGGTGACCAGATTCGTCAACGGCTCCACGTGCGCGCTCGCGGTCTCGACGAACTCGATCCCCTTCCCGACGAGATCGTCCAGCGCCGGACCCGCTCCGGAGGTGGCGTCGTAGAGCTCGTCGACGACCGTGCGCAGCGCGGGTTTCGGCACCGACTCCACAAAGGAATCAGTGGTCGCCAGCACGGTGTCCACCCGCAACGGGATCTCGGTGTCCTTCTCGGTGATCACCGAACCGTCGTGCAGATCCGGTCCGCCGTCTGTACGCGGACGCAGGTCCACGTACTGCTCGCCCACCGCCGATCGGTCCGCGACCACTGCCTGGGTGTCCGCGGGGACCGCCGGGGTACCGGAATCGAGGTTCAGGTCCGCCTCCATTCCCCCTGCGGTCAGCCGCAGATCACCGACCCGCCCGACCGGAACGCCGCGGTAGGTCACCTCGGCGTTGCTGAAAATGCCGCCGCCGGAGGGGAACTGCGCGACCACGGTGTACCCGCGGTCGAGGAAGAGCTTGTCCAGGCCCGCGTAACTCGCGCCGACGTACGCGGTGCCACCGATCGCGAGCACCCCGAACAGCGCGACCTGGACCCGGACGACCCGCGACAGCATCAGCTCCCCTTCCGCACGAACGTGTTGAGGTAATCACCGCGGATCGCGTCGAGCGCGGCGTCCGGGAAGGGGAAGGTGAACAGCATCTCCATCGCCTTCGGCAGCCGGTCCCCCGCATCGGCGAGACGGTGCAGCAGCGGGGCGAGGGCTTTGAGGTCGGCCACGAGATCGTCCTTGCTGCGGTTGACCGTGTCGACGGCGACCGAGGTCAGTCCGTCGAGCGAGTCGAGCATGCCGGTCAGCGCCTGCTTCTGCTCGTCGAGCACCTTGATCCCGGGAGTGAGATCGTTCAGCGTGACGGTGATCTCCTCGCGGTGCGCACTGAGTGTGCCGGCCAGCTTGTTGACGCTGTCCAGCGCGTGGGTGATCTCGCCACGCTGTCTGTCGAGCCCGGTCGTCAGAGTGTCCAAACTCGACAACAGGCTGCGCGCGGCGGACTCCTTGCCACCGAGTGCTTCGTTGAGCTGGTGGCTGATGTTCTGCACCTGGGCCACGCCGCCGCCGTTGAGCAGCAACGACAACGCGCCGAACACTTCTTCGATCTCCGGCGTGAGACTGGAAGTATCGAGCGGCAGCACCGCGCCGTCCCGCAGCTTTCCGGCCGGCGTCGCGTCCGGCGGCGGTGCCAGCTCCACGAACTTCTCCCCGAGAATGCTCGCCTGCCGCACGCGAGCCACGGAGTTGGCCGGGAGGTCGACCGTGTGATCCAGCGTCAGGCCGACGATCGCGCTGCGCCCGTCCGAGGCGAGCTCTATTTCGCTCACTTTCCCGACCGCGACATCGTCCACTTTGACCGCGGACTGCGGCACGAGGTCGAGCACGTTGGTGAAACTCGCGGTCAGGTGAATCGGGTTGTCGCCGACCGGCGCGCCCCCTGGCAACGGAAGGTCGTAGACGTTGAGGCCACTGCCGCATCCGGTCGCGCCGAGCACCAGCGCGAGCACGGCGGCGGATTTCAGCGCACGGTTCATTTCGGCTCCGGGAACTCGAGGAGGTTGCCCCGGCCGTCCAGCAGCCCGGTCGAGGGATCGTAGGCGCCGAGCAGGTTCGTCAGTGCGTTCGGCGCCGCGGTCAGCGCCTCCGACAGCGACTCCTTCTGGTCCGAAAGGGCCTTCGTCACGTCGGCCAGCTTGTCCACATTGGACTGCACCTTGCCGCGGTTGTCCCGGACGAACTGCTGGACCACCCCGAGTGCCTGGGTCAGCTCGTCAAGGGCACCGGAGAACTGGTCCCGCTGGTCGGCGAGCACCTTGCTGATCGACGAGAGATTGCCGGCGGCCTGTTTCACCTGCTCGTTGTTGCCGGCCAGCATGCCGGTGAACTTCGCGAGGTCATCCACGGTGCCGAACAGATCGTCCTTCGAATCGCCGGCGGTGCGCGCGAGATCACCGAGGTTCTTGATCGCCTCGCCGAGGGTTTTACCGTTGCCGTCGAGGTATTCCGCGCCCCGGGACAGCACGTCGCTGACCGCGCCGTCCTTGTTCGCCCCGTCCGGCCCGAGCGCGCCCATCAGCTGGTTGAGGCTCGCGAGCAGCTGGTCGATCTCGACCGGCGTCGCGGTCCGCTGCCGCGGGATCACCGAACCGGTCATCTCCGGCCCGCCGGTGTAGGCGGGAGTGAGCTGCACGTAGCGGTCGGCGACCAGGCTCGGCGTGATCACCACGGCACCCGCGTTCGCGGGCAGCTGCAGATCGGGCCGGATCTTCATGCTCACCTCGACCGCGGTGCCCTGCGGCCGCACCTCGGTCACCGAGCCGACCGCCACCCCGAGCACCCGGACGTCGGAGTTCGGGTAGATCCCGACCGTGGCGGCGAAGGAGGCGGTGAGGAGCCGGTCCGCGCGGGTGGTGACCAGCGGCCAGATCGCGCACACCAGCAACGCGACGGCCACTGCGGCGGCGAGCCGGCGCAGCAGCGTGCGCCTTCGGGATTCGGCGCCGAGATCCTCGACGTGATGCGCCATCAGCGTCCTCCGTTCTTCGGCGGAACACAGCTGCCCGGCGCGCCTCCGGCCGGGATCAGGCCGCACAGGTAGGTGTCGATCCAGCGGCCGTTGCCGACCGCGTTGCCCAGCAGCCGGTAGTACGGCCCGGCCAGGCGCAGGCTGTCCTCGAGTTTCGCCTGGTTCTGCTGCAGCACCCCGGCGACGCGGTCGAGCTGGTCGAGTGCCGGGCCGAGAGTCTTCTGGTTGTCCGCGACCAGGCCGGACAGCTGGGTGGACAGGCTCCGGATTCCGGTGAACAGCTTGCCGATCGCCTCCTTGCGTGCGTTCAACTGGCCGAGCAGGGTGTTCCCGTCCCGGATCAGGGTCTGGATCTGGTCCGAGCGATCCGCGAGCGTGGTGGACACCGCCTGCGTGTTGTGGAACAGCTTGACCAGCTCGTCGTCCCGGGACGCCAGCGTCTTCGACAGCGCGGCCACGCCGGTGAAAGCCGCACGCACGTCTTGCGGTGCCGAAGCACCGAGCGTGTCCGACAGCGTCCGGAAGGCGTTCGCCAGCTGGTCGGTGTCGATGGCGCCCACGGTGCCCGCGAGGTCGTTGAACACCTCGGTGACGTCATACGGCGAACGCGTACGGGACACCGGAATCTGCTGGTCCGGATCGAGTTCGCCGTCCCCGACCGGATCGAGCACGAGGTTCTTCTGTCCCAGCAACGTCTTGATCTTGATCGAAGCGGTGCTGCGGCTGCCCACCCACGTGTCGCGGACGCGGAACTCGACGTCCACGTGATCCCCGGCGAGGTCCACGGCGGTGACCTCGCCGACCTTGACCCCGGCGACGCGCACCTCGTCGCCGGAGCGCAGGCCGGCCGCCTCGGTGAACTCCGCGTGGTAGGTGGTACCGCCGCCGACCAGCGGCAGGTCGTCGGAGAAGAAGGTCAGCAGCCCGAGCACGAGTAGCACGGACGCGGTCACCAGGCCGACCTTCATCGGGCTGCGGGAGCGGAACGGCCTGATCCGGGGCGCACCGTCGTCGCGGCGCAGCTTCAGTCTCATCGGCACCTCCCGGCGGTCACCGGGATTCCCGGCGGCGGGCCTCCCGGGGCGGGTTTCGCGTCGGTCTTCACCGCGCAGAGGTAAAAGTTCGCCCACGAGCCGTAGGAGAACAGCGTGCCGATGCGGTCGAACTTCGTCGGCAGGTTGTCCAGGAACTTCTGGAAGACCGGCGTGTTGTCGGCCAGGTTCTCCGACAGCTCGCCGAGGCCGGTGACGCTGTCCGCCAGCGGTTTCCGGCCCTGCTCGAGCAGGCTCGCGGTCGCGGTCGACAAATCTCCGAGACCGCCGACCGCCCGCGCGATCGGCCCGGCGTCCGCGGCGAGGCCGTGCACCAGCTGCGCGGTGGTGTCCACCAGCGCGTCGAACTGGTCGCCCTGCGCGTTGACCGTGTCCAGCACCGAGTTCAGGTTGCCGATCACCTGGCCGATGACCTGGTCCTTGCCGGCCAGCGTCGAGGTGAGCGAAGCCGTGTGCTGCAGCAGGCTCTCCACCGTGCCGCCCTCGCCCTGCAGGACCTGCACGATCTCGAACGACAGCTGGTTGACGTCCTTCGGCGACAGTGCCTGGAAGAGTGGCTTGAACCCGTTGAACAAAGTGGTGAGGTCGAGCGCCGCCGTGGTCCGGTCCAAGGGGATCCGCGCGCCGTCGGGTAGCGCGGCCGGGGACGGCGCGGGACCGGGATCGATCGACAGGTACCGCTGGCCCACGAGGTTCCGGTAGCGGATGGCGACGGAACTCGCGCCGGTCGGGCGGTGCGCCCGGTCCACCGAGAAGTCCACCTCCGCGAGCCGGTGCTCGACCACGCGCACGCCGTCGACCTGCCCGATCCGGACCCCGGCCATCCGTACCTCGTCGCCGGGGTTGACCGAGGTCACGTCGCTGAACCGCGCCGAATACCGCACGGTGTCGCCGGTTCCGGTGTTGGCGATCGTGATCGCGAGCAGCGCCGTGGCCAGCGCGGTCACCAGGAAGAACAGCAGCCCCTTGACGGCAGGGCCCGTGACGTTCCTCATCGGACGGTCACCTCCGTACCCCGCAGCGCCGGTCCGATCAGCACGCTGCTCCAGTCCGGCACCTCCCCGAGCCGCGGCCGGAGCAGTTCACTGACCAGCTCGCGTTCACCGGGCGAGTTCGCCGGGCCGAGCGCGGATCCGGCGGCCCCGCCACCGCCTGCGCCGTAGCACTGCGGACCACCGGACGCGGTGAACGACGGGGTGTCGCGCCCGGGCACGTACTTCTCCCGCGGATCCTGCGTCGAGAGCACGACGTGCAGCCCCGGCTCACCGGTCCCCGCGCCGAGTGCCTTCTCCATCAACGGCTTCAGCCGGTTCACCGTGTCGAACAGGCACGGGAACTCCGGCGAGTACGTGGCCAGCAACTGCAGTGCCGGACGGCTCGACACGGACACGCCGATCAGGTTTTCCTTGTTCTCGCGCACGAAGTCGCCGAGATTGTCGCTCGCCGAAGTGACGCTGCCGAACAACTCCCGCAAACCGTCCTGGCTGTCCACGACCGTCTTGGCGGTGGTCGACAAATCGGCCAGCGCGTGCAGGATGTCCGGAGCCGCCGTGGTGTAGACGTCCGAGGTGGCGGCCAGGCCTTTCAGGTCCTCTTCCACCTGTGGCAGCAGGGGATTGAACTCGGCGAGCAAATCCTGCAGCTGCACGATGCTGTCGCCGAGCGGTTTGCCGCGGTTGTCCAGCGCCTCGGAAATCGCACCCAGTGAACTGTTGAGCTTCTGCGGCTGGACCGCACGCAGCAACGGCAGCAGGTCGCCGAGCACTCGTTCCACTTCGATCGCCGCCGAGGAACGATCCTGCGTGATCACGTCCCCGGAAGCCAGTGAACCCTGCGGAACCGGGGGAAACACGAGGTCGACGTAGCGCTGGCCGAACAACGTCTTGGGCAGCAGGCGAGCGGACACGTTCCGCGGCAGCGCGGCGATCTTCGCCGGATCGAGGGCGAGGTCGAGCTCGGCACCGGCGTCCGTGCGGCGGATGGCGCGAACCTCACCGAACGGCACACCACGCACCTTGACCTCGGCCGATTCGGTGAGCTGGCTGCCCACCCGGTCGGTCTCCAGCCGCACCACGTCGGCACGGGAGAAGTCCTGGTCGTAGATCGCCACCGAGAGCCAGCCGAGCAGAACGAGCACGCAGAGGAACGCGACCCCCGCCAGCTGCGTACCGAGGCGGCTCATCCGGACACCTTCACCGTCACGTTCGCTCCCCAGATCGCCAGCGACAAGAACAGGTCGAGCACGCTGATCAGCACGATCGACGTCCGCACCGCGCGGCCGACCGCGGTGCCGACGCCCGCCGGTCCACCGCTCGCGCGGTAGCCGTAGAAGCAGTGCGTGAGGATCACCGCGACGCTGAACACCAGGACTTTCCCGAAGGACCACAGCACGTCCTGTGGTGGCAGGAAGAGCGTGAAGTAGTGGTCGTACGTACCGCCGGACTGCCCGAAGAACAGCACCGTGGTGACCCGGGAACCGAGGTAGGAGATGAGCAGGCCCACCACGTACAGCGGGATGATCGCGACGAACCCGGCCACGATCCGGGTGGTGACCAGGTACGGCATGCTGCGCACGGCCATCACCTCCAGCGCGTCGATCTCCTCGGAGATCCGCATCGCACCCAGCTGCGCGGTGAACCCACTGCCCACTGTGGACGAAAGCGCCAGCCCGGCGGCCAGCGGCGCGATTTCCCGGGTGTTGAAGAACGCGGTGAGGAACCCGGTCATCGCAGAGATGTTGATCTGTTTCAGCGCACTGAAACCCTGCAACCCGACGGTCACGCCGGTGAACACACACAGCCCGACCATGACCCCGACCGTGCCGCCGATGACCGCGAGCGCCCCGCTGCCGAACGTCACCTCGGCCAGCAACCGCACCACTTCGCGGAAATACCGGCTGAGCGTGATCGGGATCGCCGCGAGCGCGCGGACGTAGAACAGCAGCTGGTCGCCGAGCGCGAACAGCCGGTCCCCCGGTTTGCCGAGAACACTGCGCAGGTCGCTCACTCAGGTTCCCTTCGCCGGGACCAGCTGCAGGTACAGCGCGGTCAGCACGGTGTTGACGAAGAACAACACCAGGAACGTGATCACCACCGACTGGTTGACCACGTCGCCGACCCCCTTCGGCCCGCCCTTCGGGTTCAGTCCGCGGTAGGAGGCGACCACGCCGGCGAGGAAACCGAAGAGCACCGCCTTGACCGTGCTGATGATCAGGTCCGGCAGCTGCGCGAGGGCGTTGAAGCTGGCCAGGTACGCACCCGGCGTGCCGCCCTGCACGACCACCGTGAAGAAGTAGCCACCGACCACGCCCACGACGCTGACCAGTCCGTTGAGCAGTACCGAAACGCACACCGCGGCCTGCACCCGGGGCACGAGCAGGCGCTGGACCGGCGAAACGCCGAGTACCTCCATCGCGTCGATCTCTTCCCGGATGGTCCGGGCGCCGAGGTCGGCGCAGATCGCGCTGCCCCCGGCACCCGAGATGATGAGCGTGGTGACGATCGGACTCGCCTGCTGGACCACCACGAGCACCCCGGCCGCGCCGTTGAACTGCTCCGCGCCGAGCTGGCTGGTCAGCGAGCCCAGCTGCAGGGAGATCACCGCGCCGAACGGAATGGACACGAGAATCGCCGGGGTGATGGACACGCTCGCGATGAACCAGAACTGCACGACGAATTCCCGCACCTGGTACGGCCGCCTGCCCATCGCCACGAGCACGTCCAGCGCCAGCGAGCACATCCGGCCGAACTCACGCAGTCCGTTGCCTGCCCGCGCCGCGGCCTGCGCCGGCAGCGCACCTGATCGCCTGAACGCGGACATCCGGATCATTCCTCGTTTCGCGTCGTCGCGGGGAGCCGGTCGAGTCACGTTAGCCAGCGTTTCTCCGGCGTGACAAGGAATGCGCGTTGCCGGGGACGTTCTTTGTCATCCGCGCCAGCGGCGGACGCGGAGAAAGTGTCATCCGGGGACGCAGCCGAACGGACGCAGGTCGCGCCGTCCGGTCAGCGGACTTCGAGTGCGTCCGCCGCGCCGATCACGCCGTCCGAGGCCCGGAACGACCCGCGCACCCGGTCCGCCGCGGCCCGGTACCGCGGTTGCTCCAACACCGCGGTCACCGCCGCACGGATGTCCTCGGCGCCGGCCTGGTCGAACCGGATCCGCACGCCGGTCCCGGCCCGCACCACCTGTTCGGCGAGGACCGTCTGGTCGTCCCGGATCGGGGCGACCACGAGCGGCAGACCGGCCGCCAACGAGGCGCACACCGTGGTGTGCCCGCCGTGGCAGACCACCGCGGCCGCACCGCTCAGCACCTCCGGCCGCGGAATTCGCTGCCGGACCACGACACCGTCGACATCGACCGTTCCGGTCGGGTCCACGACAAGGCTCTGCACCGGCAGCGCGGACAGTGCCGCCGCGCTCTCCCGCAGGAACCGCTTTCCTTCCTCGACGTCCGCGCCCAAGGCCACCACCACGAGCGGGCGGCCGTCGAGCCTTTCCCACGGGAACTCGCGGTCCGAAAAGGACGGTGGTGCCGGACCGACGTACCGCACGCCCGGCACCGCAGGCGGTCCTGCCAGCTCGGGAGTGGTGAACGCCAACACCAGGTCCGGCGAGAACCGCAGATCCCGCGCCGCGATGCCGTGCCGGGCACACAGCTCGTCCTGCAATGCCCGGGTCCAGCCCGCGATCTTCGGCAACGCGGCGAGCGGGTCGCCGAGTTCGGTGGACGTCGGTGCCGAGGTCACCCACGGCACCCCGGACCTCGTCGCGGCCACCGCACCGGCGAAGGTGTGCTGGTCGGCGACCACGACGTCCGGACCGAGGCACGCGACCGCGTCACTCACCCCCGGCATCATCGCGTCGGCCAGCGGGATCAGGTAGTCCTTCCAGCGGTACCGGAGCGCCGCGATCCCGCGTAGCCCGGACGGGCACCGGCTCATCACGAACGTCGCCGAGTCCCCCGCGGCGTGCACGGGCCCGCCGACGAGCGACGACGTCTCCGGCTCCGGTCCGCACCACCGCACCTCGTGCCCACGTCCGGTGAGGACGGCGGCGACTCCTCGCAGCGGCGTGACGTGCCCGGCGAGCGGTGGTACGACGAAGAGAAATCTCATGCCGTCTGCCGGTGGCGCGGACCGGCGTTCGCCCGGGTCCAGAAGGAGTTCTCCTTGGCCGTTGAGTCCACAGTGCACTCAGCGGTCCGGCGACGCCCTGCGGGACCGCGATCGATCGTCATGGCGTGCTCCCGTCCTTGGCCCGGTCGAGCCGCACCGGCCCGGTGTCGAGCCGGATACGGCTCGGTTCGAGCGCGGCGAAATCGGGATCGCCGCCCTCCGTCCACAGTGCCGTCGCGACCCGCCGCAGCTGGGTGATCCCGGGCCTCGTGGTCGACGCGGCGGAGACCACCAGGTGCCGTTTTCCGGCCAAAGTCGCGGAGACGAACGAACCCAGCTGCCCGGCACCGATCTGGACGAACGCGCGGAACCCGGCGTTGTGCAGTCCTTCGGCGAGGTCCCGGAACCGGATCGGCTCGAGCAGGTGCGCCAGGTACAGCTCACGCACCGACTCGGGGCTCGCCGGGTACGGCCGTGCGGTGGTCGCCGACCAGACCGGGATCTTCGGCGGGGAGAGCCGCAGGCCCCGGACCAGCCGGATGAACGGATCCAGGTGCGCCAGCAGGAACGGTGAGTGGAAGCCGGACCGGAACGGCAGGATCCGGGCCACGATCCCGTCCTCCCGGCAGCACGCGGCGAACTCGGCGACGGTGTCCGGCGGCCCGCACACCACCGTCTGCTGTGGAGCGTTCTCGTGGGAGATCACCAGCTCCGCCGGGAGCAGATCGGCGATCCGGCCCGCCGGGCAGCCGAGCACCAGGTAGTCCACTTCGGGCAGTGCCAGGCCTTCCGGCCAGTACTGGCCGACCAGTTCGCCGATCGACACGCCGGAGCACATGCCGGCCTCCTGCATCGCGGTCCATTCGCCCACGCTGTGCCCGGCGAGCGCGTCCGGCCGTACCCCGATGCGCCGCAACGCTTTGCCCAGCAGGATTCCGACCGCGGTCACACTCGCCGCGTGCGCGGGTACCGTCGTGTCCGTCCACCGTGGCCGGTCAAGACCGAAATACCCTGCCACGTCGGAACACTGCGGTTCGTCAGCGTCCTCCAGTCCGGAGTGGATGAACACCGTACGCCCGCGCGGCAGCAACGGATCCACACTGCACCAGATACCCCCGGTGCCGTGCCACGACTTCCCCGTCCGGCCCGCCTCGGCGATCACCCTGCCGGCCAGTGCCAACGCATCCGGGCTCGGCCCGGCGATCCCGATCCGGCATCGCCCGGTACCCGGCTCGCCGGGATCCTTGAGCCGGGCCAGCAAGGCCTCCGGCGAATCCGCGGCCAGCCGCATCACCCGCTCCGGCTCGGCGACCCTCACGCGCCGCCGCGGTCCACAATCGGCGCCGGTCAGGACCACGTGCGCGGTGGTCCCGCCGAAGCCGAAGGCGTTCACCGCCGCCACCCGGGCCAGGCCCTCCCACGGCCGCGCCTGTTCCAGCATCTCGAACCGGGTCCGTTCCAGAAGCGGATGTGGATCGCTGCAGTGCAGGGTCGGCGGCAGGATCCCGTGGTACAGCGCCAGCGCCGCCTTGACCAGTCCGGCCGCGCCCGCGGCCGACATGGTGTGCCCGATCATCGATTTGACCGAGCCGAGAATCGCGCGCGGTCCCGAAGCCGGGCCGAACACCTCGGCGAGCGTCCGCAGTTCGGCCTCGTCGCCGGCCGGAGTGGCAGCGCCGTGTGCTTCCAGCAGGCCGATTTCCGCCGAGTCCGCGCCGTGCCACGCCTGGCGCAACGCCCGGATCTGCCCGGCGGTCGAAGGCTCCGGCGACCCGCCGGCCGTACCGGTGCCGCGGATGACCGCGTAGACCCGGTCCCCGTCGCGTCGTGCGTCGGCCAGCCGTTTGAGCACCACGATCGCGGCACCCTCACCGAGCAGCATGCCGTCGGCCTGCCGGGAGAACGGGCTGATCCGCCGGCTCGGCGACAATGCGCCGAGCTGTGTCAACAGCGACCACAACGTGTCGTCGTGGTTGTGGTGCACCCCGCCGGCGAGCATCACGTCGCAGCGGCCGCGGAGGAGTTCGCCGACCGCGTGGTCCACGGCCAGCAGGGACGAAGCGCACGCCCCGTCCACGGTGTAGGCAGGGCCACCGAGGTCGAAGGCGTTCGCCAGCCGGGACGCGGCGAGATTCGGCACCAGGCCGGCAACGGTTTCCGGCCGGAGCTGCCGGGGCGGGGCCGGCAACGCGTCGCGCACCTCGGTCAGCAGCTCCGGCCCCGCCGACGGTACGAGGTCGGCGACCGCGCCGGCGATTTCCCGTACCGTGCGTACCCGTTGGTCGAACGCCCGCAGGCCAGGCGAGACGTATCCGCCGCGGCCGAGCACGATTCCGGCCCGTTCCCGGTCACCGAGCCGTCCGGGACCGCCGGCATCGTCGATCGCCGCGTGCGCGACGGCGAACGCCGCGATCTGGCCGGGTTCGGTGCCGTCCACCGCGGACGACAGGAGCTCGGCAGCCACGGGAGCCAATTCCACGCTGCCGGCGACGAATCCGCCATGCGGTGTTTCACCGGCAGGCCCGGGAAAACCCGGGCCCCGCCGTTCCCCGGGGATTTCGGTGATCGAGTCGATGCCGTTCTCGAGGTTGTGCCAGTACTGGTCGATCGTGCCGGCGCCGGGCAGCAGCACTCCCATTCCGACGATCGCGACGCCCGGACTCACCACAGCGACGCCGCGTGCCGCACGGGGCCGGGCGGGCCACAGGTGTTTTCCGGCGGTGGAACCAGCACCCTCATCGGCGACCTCCCGCAGCCCATTTCCGCGGTACCGATGCTAGGGGTCACGATCCGGAAAACACACCAGCAGGTCGCTGCCGAGCAGCAGTTTTGTCATCGATACGCCAAGCAAGGGAACCGTTTTTCGCGTACGGATCACAACTACCCCGGAAGTCGCGGAGCGGGCCGGGCCGTGATCGTTCCCGATCGGTCCGGCACGAGCCGCCGAATGCCGTGATGGCTGCCGTACGCCTGTCCAAAGAGGACTAGCGGGCGGCTGATCTGGTTCGATTCGGAACCATGGCCCCTTGCACCCGAACCTACTGACAGGTAAGTTACCCGCCAGTGTGATCCACTTCATGGTTCGAAGGGGAGTCATGATCACGAAAACTGTCCGGGCACTGGCCGTCGCGGTCGTGCTCACCGGGACCGTCGCCGCACCCGCGGCCGCGGCGACGGACGATTCGTTCTACAGCTACGACGGCAGCGCCCCGCTGTCGTCCTACGCGCCGGGCACGGTGCTGAAAACGCGAACGGTGAGCTACCACGTCTTCGGCATCCCGTCGCCGGTGCAGGCCACCCAGCTGCTCTACCGGACCGCGGACGCACAGGGCCGGCCGAGCGCCAATGTCACCT
This sequence comes from Amycolatopsis jiangsuensis, assembly GCF_014204865.1. NCBI lineage: Bacteria > Bacillati > Actinomycetota > Actinomycetes > Pseudonocardiales > Pseudonocardiaceae > Amycolatopsis > Amycolatopsis jiangsuensis. Next base: position 6,712,464 of record NZ_JACHMG010000001.1, on the reverse strand, counting down.
CGGTCGTGCGCAGTCCGGACGGAAACGGCAGCAAAGCCCTGTCGTACCAGTCGGCCTACGATTCGCTCAGTGCCGAGGACGGCCCGTCCCGCGCGATCGCCGGTGACGTCTCCCTGGGCACGGCCCTGCCGAACGTGGAATCGCTGGTGCTCGCGCCGGCCTTGCTGGCCGGCTACAACGTGGTCATTCCGGACACCGAAGGGCAGACCGCGGACTTCGCCGCCGGCCCGGAATACGGAACGACCACTTTGGACTCGATCCGTGCCGCGACACACGCGAACGGCACCGGGCTGACCGCCGACACCGAGTTCGGGCTGATCGGCTATTCGGGTGGCGCTATCGCGACCGGCTGGGCGGCGGCGCTCGCGCCGAGCTACGCGCCGGAGGTGAACGGGAAACTCGTGGGCTTCGCCGAAGGCGGCGTGCTCGTCGATCCCGCGCACAACCTGGAATACGTCGGCGGCAGCCCGGTGTGGGCCGGGGTCGTGCCGATGGCGCTGGTCGGCGTGGCGCGCGGTTTCGACATCGACCTGAAGCCCTACGCCAGTGAATACGGGCTCAAGGTGCTTTCCGAAATCGAGCACGCGTCCATCGCACAGGCGCTGGGCCGCTATCCGGGTCTCGATTGGCAGAAACTCGTCAAGCCGGAGTACTCCGATCCGAATTCCGTGCTGCCCTACGTCGAGGCGGTCAACAAGGTCAACCTCGGTTCCGCGCCGACGCCGTCGGTTCCGGGCTTCATCGGACAGGGCGCGAACGGCGCGCTGGAGGGCACGCCCGAAGGTGGCGAAGGCATCGGCGGCGGTGACGGCGTGATGGTCGCCGGTGACGTCCGCGCGCTCGCCCAGCAGTACTGCGACACGGGCAACTCCTCGATCAAGTACAGCCAGTACGACGCGCTGAGCCACACGTCCGCGCTGGCGGCGTGGGCCCCGGAGGCCATTTCCTGGCTCGGCGGCCGGTTCGCCGGCACAGCGGCACCATCGAGCTGCGGGCAGATCGCACCCGGCAACTCGCTGGCGCCGGAGCAGCCGGTCGGCTGACCGTTTTCCAGCACGTACTTCGGCGGCGACGCGTTCTCGCGTCGCCGCCGAAGTACGTTTTCACCTCAGCTGTTCTCCGCCCAGATGTTCAACGGTCTCCCGGACACCCGTCCCGCTCGTTCGGCCGATGATGCGCCCGACGGCGTTGCGCGTCGCGAGGCCCGGCCGGGTGCGCGGCACCAGGAGCCGGGAGACGATCCCGACGCGACGCTGCCGCGGGTCGACTTCCCTGCGGATCCTCGCTTCATAGGCGGCGAACGCGCGCGAGTGGTCGCCGGGGTACGCGGCAAGCTCCATGGCGAGGGCGTGGGCGCCCGCCATCGCCATGCTGGACCCGTCGCCCAGCAGGGCGGTCGCCGCTGCGGCGTCGCCGAGCAGCACGACCGTGGGCGCGGTGTCCGAGGTCAGCGGAAGCCGCAGGATCTGGCTCCCGTCGGGGGCGAGGAGGGTCAGCGACCGGGCACGAGTGGCGAGGTCACGCAGCTTCGGGAGGATGTCCATCCGCTCGGCGACCGGGATCGCGGGCCCTTTCACCACGATCGGGCTGCCGCCGGAGCGCAGCTGCCGAGCCTGCTCGACCACGGTCGGCCGGTATCCCAGCCGGGAGAGCCAGTACGCGACTGCCGGGCCGGCGATTCCCGCCCCGACGACCAGCACCTCGGGCTTCTTCATGACATGACCTCTCCCGGCGACGGCGATCGGACCACACTCACGGCCAGGTACGACCGATTTCGTACCTCAGGAAACACCGTTCCCAGGTACGATGCAAGACGTACCTACAGGAGGTGTCGCCGTATGGCCGGGAGGAACCTGGTCGGCCCGGAAGCCGACGCGCTCGATCTGGGTACGGTGTTCCGCGCCCTCGGCGACGAGCACCGCCGTGTCGTGATGGCCGAGCTGGCCGCCGACCCGAGCGACAGCGAACGGGGCTGCAACTCGTTCGACCTCCCGATCTCGAAACAGACCCAGACCCACCACTTCCGGGTGCTGCGCGAGGCGGGGCTCATCCACGAGGTCGACTACGGCAACCGCAAGGGCATCCGCCTTCGCCGCGCGGATGTCGAGCACCGGTTCCCGGGGCTGCTCGCGCTCCTGGACGCGGAGCTGCTGGACCGGACCACCGGTCGGTGAAGACGGCGCCGCGGTGCTGGGCGGACCCTGACTTTTCCGATCATGCAGTTCTTCGCTGAAGGCGATGCCGGCCCGCCCCGGGGTGACCGGTGGACGTGCGGCGGCCACTTCGAAGAGTGACCGCCGCCGTCCGTCATCAGCGAGATTTCGCCCCGGTGAGCGCGCAACCCGGTCGGCTGAGGTCCACAGTGGACCCATCGCCGAGGCAGGCGGCGATCCCGGCGACCTGCTGACCGTAGGCACGGCCCTTGACCGCGGTGACCGTCCCGTCCGGAGCGACCTCGCACGGGTTGTCGTCGGTGCACTGGGCACCGTCCACGTTGTGCGTGTTGTGGATCCCGGCCACGGTGTTGCCGTCCGCGGTCAGCAGGGCAGCTCCGGACGTGCCCGGCCAGGGATCGCAGTCCGGCGTGGTCGCGTAGCGAATCGAGTCGTGCTGGTCGTACCCGCCCTCACGCAAGTGCGGAACCACCGCTTCCGCGGTGCAGGAGAAACGTTTGCTGGGGTAGGCCATGGACAGCGGATCGCCCGGCCGTACCGGCGTGGTGGCCAGCTGGAAGACCTTCGCTCCGGCGGCGGCCAGCCCGCCGTAGGTCTGGTCCAGCCGGTAGAGCGCGATGTCGGTACCGGTCATGGTCGCGTACAGGAGCCGGTTCGCCCGGGCGGTGACCCGCGGATAGCCCTGCCGGTCGGCGATCGGCACCGGACGGTCGGCGGGCTGGTCGAGGACGGCGGCGCCCGGTGCGGGGCGCTGGCCCTCGACGCAATGCCCGTTCGTCAGCATCAGCGCCGGGTCCTCGGGCCGGGAGTCCGGCGTGCGGATCACCGAGCCCACGCAGGCGTTCAGGTCCACCGCTCCTTCAACGTTCGGGATCACGTCGTCGGGCGGAACCGCGGTGCCGTCGATGATGCCGTTGATCCAGTCCGCGTGCGGGGTGACGTCGGTGTAGATCGTCGGGTCGTCGGTGCCGCCGCCGGGGCCGGTGACCACACCCGCCACCGCCCATCCGGCATTGTCGCGGACCAGCGCCGGTCCGCCGGAGTCCATGTTCGCCGCGGCGACACTGCCGTCCCGGCTGCCGATGCACAGCTCGTTCGCCGCCGAAACCGAAGGACACTCGGCAACCGGCTGGACCTCGGAGTCCGCCTCGTGCAGCCGGGTCGGGTAGCAGTCCGGGCCGTCGCAGGTCATGCCCCAGCCGAGCATCCGCACCGGCGAACCCGGCTCGGGCGTGGCCGACGCGATCCGCACCGGCTCGGCCCGGACCGGCGTACTCAGGTGCAGCAGCGCCACGTCCTTGCCCCAGAAGCCACCTTCGTCCTGACTCGTTGCCAGCCGGTAGTAGTGGTCGACTTCGGCGACCTCGCCACCGGAGGTGGTGTCCAGTGAACCGACCCGCACCTTCCAGCCCTGCGGAACGCCGTTGCGCGCGTTGGTGGGATTCTTCCCGGCGCAATGACTGGCGGTGAGCACCCATTGCGGTGCAAGGACTTCCACCCCGCACCCATGTCCGTCCGCCCGCGGCGGCGCCGGATAGTCCGGCTGGAACGAGCCCATGAACGAATAGGCCGCGTTCGATTCGTGCCCGCCGATGATGGCCTGTGCGGGCAGCGCCCCGGCCGCCGCGAGGACCGGCACACACAGCCCGGCCAGCACCAAAGATCGCTTTCGCATGCGCCTCAGCGTGGCTCGGCAATGGCTCCGGACCTCGATGACTGTGTGACAGTTCCGTCACAACGTTCCACTCGCGGAAGCCTTCAGCGCGCCCAGCCCGGCACCCAGACGTCGCCACCGGGGCGGGCTCGGTAGCGCGCGTCCAGGTACTCGAGGAACCCGGCCAGCAGCGGATGCGGGTTGCCCGCCCGCCAGATCACCGACAGCGGATACACCGGCACCGGATCGACGACCGGGATCCGCCGCAGGTCGTAGCTTTCCGGCCAGAGGTAGCGCGAACCGTCGCCGACGAAGGTGGCCAGCCGGTCGGAGCCGGCGAGTTCGGCGAGCATCGCCTCGACGCCGAAGCTCGGTCCGAGCGTGTCGATCGTCAGCCCGAACGCCTCCGCCAGGTCCGCGTAGTAGCCGCGCGGCTCGACCTCGGTGAGGCCGGGCATCCAGAGCGGGTGCCCGGCGAGCTCGGCCGGGGTCACCTCGGACGCGTCGGCCAGCGGATGCCGGGGACCGACCAGCACCTCGTGCCGTTCGTCGATCACCCTGGCCGCGGCCAGCCCGCGGGGAACAGCGCCCGCGGAATCGCGCAGCGAGCGGAAAGTCGCGTCCAGCGCCCCGGCACCCACCTCGGCCAGCACCGCCGCCGAGTCCAGACCGGTCAGCGTGACGACGTCCAGCTCGATGCCCGGACGCTGCCGGTAGAACGCATACAGCACGTTGGCCGGCGTGATCCGGCGGTTGACCACGTCGATCCGCAGCGCCCGCCGCCCCGGCGTCACGGCCGCGACGGCGCGTTCGGCAGCACGCAGGAGCTCCCGCGCGTGCGGCAGCAGCGCCTGCCCGTCGACCGACAGCCGGACCCCGCGGGCGACCCGCGCGAACAACCGCGCGCCCAACTGCCGCTCCAGGGAGGCCACCCGTTTCGAAGCGGCCTGCTGCGTGATGCCCAGCTCGTCGGCCGCGGCCTGGAACTGCCCGGCCTCGGCGACCGCGACGAAGGTCCGCACCGCATCGAGCTCCACGACCGTCGAACCTACTCGCACAACAGCCGGTTGTGGCACGCCGTTCGAGCCGTTGTTGGTGCCAGGGCCGGCGAACCGGGTTCACTTCCCGGCGGGACGGTGAGGGGAACGACGCATGGCGAAGCTGGGGCGGACTTTCGGGTGGCTGTGGACGGCGTACGCGGTCAGCGCCTACGGCACGGGGCTCGGGTTCGGCGCGTTCTCGGTGATTGCCATCGAGATCCTGCACGCCGGTTCGGCCGGGGTGGCGGCGCTGTCCGCGGCCGGGCTCGCGATCGGCGCTCTGCTCGCGGTCCCGCTCGGGCCGTGGATGGAGTTCCGGGCGAAACGACCGGTCCTGATCACCATGGACGTGGTCCGCTTCGCCGCCATGGCGACGATCCCGTTCGCCTACTGGCTGGACGTGCTGTCCTTCGCCCAGCTGCTGGTGGTGTCCGTGGTCGCCGCGGCGGCGAAGATCGCGTTCACCGCCGCCAGCGGCGCCTACCTCAAGACCGTCGTACCGGACGAGCTGCTCCTCGCCGCGACCAGCCGGTTCGAATCCACCACGTGGTCGGCCACCGTCCTCGGCCCGCCGCTCGGGGGCGCGGTCATCGGGCTGCTCGGACCCGTCGCCACCGTCGTGCTCGACGCGGCGAGCTATCTGCTCTCCGCACTGGGCATCACCGCGATCCGGGAGCCGGAGCAGCCTCCGGCGCCGAAACCGGCGGCCCCGCGGCGGTGGAGCGACCTTGCGGACGGCTGGCGTCATCTCCTCGGTCACCGGACGCTGCGCCGGTTGTTCCTGAACACCGTGGGCGTCAACGCGCTGATCATGGCCACCGAGCCGTTGCTTTCCGTACTCATGTTGTCGGAGCTGGGTTTTCCGGTCTGGCAGTACGGGCTGGCGTTCGCGATCCCGTGCCTCGGCGGGCTGCTCGGCGCGCGGGCATCGCGCCGGATCGTCGCGCGTTTCGGCGAACGGACCGTGCTCCGCGTTTTCGGCACCCTCCGCGCCTGCTGGCCGCTGGGGCTCGTGTTCATCCAGCCGGGCCTGGCCGGACTGGTCGTCGTGATGGTCACCGAATTCGGCTTGATCCTCTGCATCGGCGTCTACAACCCGGTGATGGCAGCGCACCGGCTGAGGGAGGTCGACCGCGACCGGCAGGCCCGGATGCTCACCGCGTGGTCGGTCACTCGCAGCGGGACCACCGCGGCACTCACTCTGATCTGGGGCGTGCTGGCGCAGCTCACCGGAACCCGGACGGCGATCGCGCTCGCCGGAATCCTCCTGCTGGCTACGCCGTTCCTGCTGCCCCGCTGGAGTGAGCGCCCCGACCCGGTTCCGTCCCACGCGGGAGAACCCCGGTGAGCACTTCGAAATCCGGTGGGACGGCCGGCTGGTGCTGCCGATTCTGCTCGGCGGCCACCCACCCCAGCACAGCCGCGCGGTAGGCGTACCAGTACTGGCGCACGAGAGCTTCGTCCGCGCCGCCGGACCGGTCCCGGACCAGGGCCGCCTCGACGATCGTCTCCAGGCTGAGCCGCGAGGGCCGGCCGCGTTTCCGTGCCACCGGCGCACTGTGACCACAGATTTCGGGAAAGCACCGTCACCGGCATGTTAGGTTCGCCTAACCTAACGAGGGAGGCTGTATGCGTGGGGAACGGCTGGTGGTCGTGCTGGCCTGTGTGTGCGTGTTCGCAGTGATTCTGGACGCGACGATCGTGGCGGTCGCGCTCCCCGGCATCCGCGGCGAACTGGGCTTCGGCGAAGCCGGGATCGGCTGGGTGGTGACCGGGTACACGCTGGTGTTCGCCGGATTTCAGCTCCTGGGCGGCCGATGCGCCGACGTCTACGGGCTGCGCCGGGTGCTGTACGCCGGCCTGGTGGTGTTCGGTGTCGGCAGCGTGCTCGCCGGTCTCGCGCCGAACGCCTGGCTGCTGCTGGCCGCGCGCGCCGTGCAAGGCCTCGGCGGCGCGTTACTGGTGCCGACGGCCTTGGCGTGCATCACCACAGTGGTCCCGGACGGGGCAAGGCGGGCCTCGGCGCTCGCCACGTGGAGCATGGTCGGCGCGGTGGGCGCGGCTTCCGGCACGGTGCTCGGCGGTGTGCTCACGCAGGCGGCCGGCTGGCGGTGGGTGTTCCTGATCAACGTGCCGATCGTCGTGCTCGCCGCGGCGCTGGTCCGGCCGGCTCTGCCCCCGCACGGCGACGGGACACGGCGGCCGCTCGATCTCCCCGGAGCGCTGCTGGTGACCGCGGGGCTCACCTTGGTGGTCTACGCGATCTCCGGGTCCGGCACCGCGTTGACCAGCTGGTTGCCGGGAGCGGCCGGGGTCCTGTTGCTGTCGGCGTTTCTCGGCTGGGAGCACCGCGGCCGGGAGCCGATGCTGCCGCTGCGGTTGTTCCGCGTGCGCACGGTCAGCGCCGCGAATCTGACCATGTTCGCCATCGGACTGGCGTTCTTCGCCACGCCGATCCTGCTTTCCCTGTACCTGCAAGGGGTGCTGGGGTATTCGCCACTGCAGGCCGGGCTGGCGTTCGCGCCGTCGTCCGTGCTCACGCTGGCAGGCGGACGGCTGGCCGGACGGGTCACGCCGCGATGGGGCCTACGGCGTGCGTCCGTCGCCGGCTCGCTGATCGCGGCGGCCGGGTTCGGGCTCCTCGCCGTCCTGACCGAGACGGCGGCACCGTACGTGCTCGGCGTCGGGATACCGGTTGCGGTGGTCGGGTTCGGCATCGGCCTGGCGTTCACGCCGATCACGGTGGCGGCCACCCGCGGGGTCGAACCGGGTTACGCCGGGATCGCTGCCGGGCTGCTGAACACCACGCGGCAGACGAGCGGGGCAGCAGGCGTCGCGGTGCTGACCGCGATCAGCACCGCCGCGGGTGACCACGGCGCGCACGGGTACGCGGTGGCGTTCGCGGTCACCTTCGGCTGCGCCGCGGCCGCCGCGTTGCTCGCTGCTCTGCTGCTGCCGGGCACCAGCGCCGCTGTGGCCCCACCGGTGGCGGCAAACCGCTGAGCCGCGCCTGCAGTGGGGAATCCTCACCGCAGCATCCGGACGTTGCTCAGGTCCGGCTCCGGCCGCAGCTGCCTGCGGAACCGGCGCAGCAGCAGCACCGCGGTCGCCCCGAACCCGGCGCACAGGCCGATCCAGATCCCGGGGCCGTGCAGACCCAGCACGTACCCGCACACCACCATCACCGGCGTGCCGATGAGCCAGTACCCGATCAGCGTCATCCGGAATCCGGCCTTCGTGTCGCCCAGCCCGCGCAACAGCCCGACGCCGATGTTCTGCGTGCCCTTGCAGTACTGCTGCAGGATCGCGAAGAGCAAGAGCGTGCTCGCCGCGGCCAGCACGCCGGCGTCCGCGTCGCCGCCGAGGAACACCTTCAGCACCGGAGCCGGCGCGATCACGTAGACCAGTCCGATCACGGTCATGATGGCCGGCCCGAGGGTCAACGCGCGGCGCGCGACCTCGCCGGCTCCGGCCCGGTCGCCCTTGCCGACCGCCCGGCTGATCGAGATCGACGAACCCTGTGACAGTCCGATGTTGAGCTGGTAGACGATGTAGGCGCACTGGTTGACGACGTTGTGCGCGGCCAGCGTCACGGGGCCGAACGCACCCATCATCAGGGTGGCCACCGACGTGATCCCGGCCTCCGACCCGTAGGTGAGGCTGATCGGGAAACCCAGGCGCAGCACCGACTTCACCGTGTCCAGGTCGGCCTGCCACGCGTTGACCGACAGCAGCGGCCGCAGCTGCCGGTCCCGGCGGACCAGGGCGAGGAAGGCCAGGAACGTCAACAGCTGCACGAAGCTGGTGGCGAGCCCGACCCCGGTCAGGCCCAGTACCGGAAGTCCGAACAACCCGTAGATGAACACCGCGTCGAGACCGGCGTTGACCCCGATGGACACGATCGTGATGCCCAGGAGGGAACCCGGCCGGTGCAGGCCGACCGCGAACTGACGCACCACGTTCAGCCACAGCATCGGGATCAGCCCCGGTGCCAGCGCGATCATCATCGGCCGCGCCATGGCGAGCACCTCGGGCGGCTGCCCGAACCAGGTCAGCGCGAAACTCAGCCCGGCAAGCGCCAGTGCGGCCACCAGGCCGACACCGGTGGCCACCAGGAAAGAAGCACGGAGGATCCGCCGGACCTCTTCCCGGCCGCTTTCGTCCAGCCCGCCGTCTCCGGTGCGGGCCTCGGCGCGGCCCACCGCGCCGGCGACCTGGTTGCCGACCGAGGTGACCATGCCGACGCACATGGTGCGAAGCTGGTTGTACAGCGTGATCGAAAGCCCGCCCGCGGCGACGGCCCGCACACCGAGCAGGCCCATCATCGCCAGGTCGGTCGTGGTCAGCGCGACCTGCGCGAGCTGGATGCCCGCGATCGGCGCGGCGAGGGCGACCAGCGGGCGGTACCCCTTGGTCAGCACGGCCAGGTTCACGGGTGCACCACCAGGTCCGGGGTCGCGGCATCCTCGTTGCGCGGCGGCGGCACCGCGCCGGAGTGACCGGCGAGCAGCCCTGCCACCTCCTCCTCGACGTCGGGGGCCAACAGGCCCTTCGCGCGCAGCCACTCGTCGTCGAACACGCTGTCGAGGTACTTCTCCCCCGCGTCGCACACCAAAGTCACCACAGTGCTGCCCGGCGGCAGCCCGCCCAGCCGCTGCAACGCGACGTACAGCGCGGCTCCCGCCGAACCTCCCATCATCAGTCCGGTCCTGCGCGCCAGAACGCGGGCGGTCGCGAAGGCCGGCACGTCACCGACCTGGCAGCCCTCGTCGATCTGAGCATAATCGACGTTGCGCCCCACCGGGAATCCTGCCGGGCTGCCGCTGCCGGTCTGCCAGTACCTGCCCGGTTCGCCGCCGAAGATGATCGAGCCCTTCGGTTCGACGCCCACCGTGCGGACGCGCGACCCCAGCGCGCGCAGCTCGGCGGCGGTACCGCAGAGCGAGCCACCGGTGCCGATCGCGCAGATCAGGTGGTCCACGTCGCCGAACAGGTCGGCCAGCAGCTCCCGGGCCAGGCCGCGGTAGCCCACGCGGTTGGCCGGGTTGTTGTGCTGGTCCGGCCAGAACGCGGTCGGATCCTCGGCGACGAGCTCGGCCGCTTTCGCCCGTCGCACCACGGTGCTCGGGCCGCCGGTACCGGGCTCGCCGACGTAGACCAGGTCCGCGCCCATCGCGGCCATCGCACGCAGCTTGCCGGCGCTGGCGTGGTGATCGACGACCGCGGTGAACCGGTAGCCGCGCTCCACCGCGATCAACGCGAGCCCGAGACCGGTGTTGCCGGACGTCGGTTCCACGATGCGCCCGCCGGGCGCCAGCGCGCCGGATCGTTCCGCGGACGTGATCATTTCCCGCGCCATCCGGACCTTGGCCGATCCGGTGGGATTGAACTGTTCCAGTTTGACCAGCAGCCGGCTTCCGGTGGCCGTGGTGCACACTTCGAGCAACGGTGTCCTGCCCACCAGGTCCGACATCCGTGCCACGATGTTCTCGCCTCGCCGCATCACGAAGTCCCTCACTTGTCGACGGGTTCAGCGGTCCAGCCGCCAGCGGAACCCGCCGGCGGTGCGGTCGAGCACCACCCGGTCGGGCAACGGCAGCTGGTGGAACTCCGATTCGTTCTTGTCCATCTGGTAACCGGCGGTGCTGGGATAGACGAGCAGGTCCCCGGACCGCGGCGGACGCGGCAGCGGAATCTTGCGCCAGCTCAGCATGTCGTACTCCAGGCAGCTGGCCCCGCCCACGCACACGCCGATCGGTGCGTACTCGCCGGTCCGCGGCCACAGCAGCGGATCAGGCAGGAACTCGCTGTTCTTCCACTGTTCGGACACACTCAGGCTGAGCCCGCCGACGGTCGCGATCGCGTAGTCGCCGCGGTGTTTGAGGCCCTGCACCCGGAACACGCTGAATCCCGCGCGGTCGAGCAGCGCTCGGCCCGGTTCCATGAGCAGCCTCGTCCCGGTCGAGGTGAGCTTGTCTGCCAGAGTCAGCCCACCGTCCACTGTGGTATCCAGGATCGCGGCGAGCATGTCGGCTCCGGCCGGGTTCTGGTGGTACGGGTAGAAGTGGCCGAACTTCCTGCCTGCGTGGAACCATTCCGCCGGGAGGTCACCGGTATAGGTGCGCCAATCCTGTTCATCCACATAGGACACGGCGAAACCACCGCCGATGTCCACCGAGGACGCGTCGAGTCCGAGAGTGCGGGCCCGTACGCAGCGATCCACCAGCTCCGCCGCCAACGCTGCCCTCGGCTGGGCGAGGTATCCACTGAGGTGGAAGGAAAAGCCCTCCATGCGCAGCGCACCGGCCGCGGTCACGCAGCGGTGCAGCGCTTGCTCCAGCTCGCTCTCATCGAGACCGAAGCGGCTGGTGGGGTCGTTCGGCGGACGCACCCGCAGCTGGATCCGCGCCGGCCCGGTGCGCCGAGCGAGCCCGGTGAGCCGGTCCAGTTCGTCCAGCGCGTCGACCGCGATCAGCGCTCCGTGCCGGATCGCCAGCCACAGCAGCGAGTCCTTCTTCGCCGCGCCGGTGACCACCACGTCCTCACCGCGCACTCCACCGGCCAGCGCGCGCACCAGCTCCGGTTCGCTGGCCACGTCCACTCCAGCGCCCGAACGTACGCATTCCGGAATCCAGCAGGACGATTTGTTGGCCTTCTTGCCGAAGTAGACAGTGCCGTCTACGCCTGCCGCACTCAGCGTCTCACGCAACGCGAGCACGTTCTCCCCGAACTGGTCAGGAAACAACACGTGGAACGGCCCGCCCACGGCATACGCGATATCGGCCAGCAACCGCGGGTCCGCGCGTGCCTCGTGCGCCCACTTCGCCTCGTTCGCCGGGACAGCCGGCGAGACATCCGCCGTGATCAGGTCCACAGCTGCACCTTCTGACCGAGACCAGCGTCGATCGCCTTGGCTGCCAACGCGTGCGCCACCGGGATGTCGGTGATGACCATGCCGCTCGAGAAGGCGAACACCCGGTCGTCCCCGCTACGGCGGCCGGGTTTGCGACCCGCCACGACGTCGGGGAACTCCGCGTCGAGCACCGCGGCACCGTCCTCGCTGTCGAACCGCGAACCCGTCACCCCGAGCTGGCTTTCGCTGGTGGCCAGGGCGTAGTCGGCCTCGGCCAGCGCACTCGAATCGACCCCCTTGCTGGACACGGAGATCAGCAGTCCGCCCGGTGGGAGCCAGCTCGTCCTGACCGGCGGGTGCGCGGCCCTGCCGGACGCGGCGATCACGATGTCGGATTCCGCGACCGCGGACGGCACGTCGCCGATCTGTTCCAGCTTCCGGTCGGGAAAGTACTGCGCGAACGTGGCCGCGGTCGCTGTGATGCCTTCCGGATGGGTACCGAAGAAGCGCAGCTTTTCCAACTGGGGCATTCTGGTGACGAGGTAGGGCAGGGTGTTGAGGCTTTGCCGGCCGGTACCGATGAGCAACGCCGAGCGGGCGCCGGGCCTGGCACATTCCTCGGCGATCAACGCGGTCGTCGCCGGAGTCCGCGACCCGCCGACCCGGTGGCAGTCCATGAAGACGTACGGCAGGCCGGTCGTGTCGTCGTAGAGGCTGATGGTCGTGTAGTACTTGTCCGGGTTGTCCGTCCCTTGGCGGTAGGAGGTCTTGAACCCCACGTACTCGAGCGCGCCGTCGAACCCGAGCATGGCGTACGACACCGCGTCACGGCCCGCGGGCACCGGCATCATCAGTTTGGCAGGGTTACGGGATTTCCCCTCCGCATAGGCGGCGTACGCGGCCCGGACCGCGCCGATCACCTCCTGCGGGGAGATGTCCAGTCCGGCCAGTTCGGACCTGGTCAGGATGTGCAGTTCCGGTGTGGGCATCGCTGTTTCTCGCAATCCGACTGAAGAGAGCAGTGCTGGAATGGAGTTCGCGTCGTGGTGGCGTGCCTCGGTTCGGGTTTCACGGACGAGAAACAAAGGGGCCGGCATACGTCTTCGTACGGCGCCGGATCGCCCTTTCCGCAATTGCGCCCGCCGTGCGGCTGGGCCGTACGCTAACACCGACGACCAGCGCGAGCAAGGCTACCCTAAGTCCCATTCGGTCATGCATTTTCGAGCATTCACCGGCACTACGTGCACACTTGCACTGAAGACGAAAACCATTCGGATCGAGGTGGTGATCACGCCCACAGAAGAGTGCGGCTCCGGCCGCCCGCGCACCCGCACCCCGCTCCAGTCGCCCGCGCACCCGCTCCCGGTCGCCCGCGAACCTCGGCCCCAGCTCCGGCCCATTCTCGGCCCCAGCTCCGGCACCGGCCCCAGCTCCAGCACCGGCACCGGCACCGGCACCGGCACCGGCACCGGCCCGAATCGAACAGAACCGAACAGCGCCGACCCTCGGCGCGCCGACGCGACGAAAGTCGTGCGCCGCCCGGGTGATCGCGGCCTGCACCGGCCAGCTCTCCGCGAAAGGGGGCACTACGAAGGATCGCTCGGGTGTTCGTTGTTGACTTCTTCCGTTCGGAGTTGAAGCATTGACGGTGAGTTCCCGCCGGAGACATCGAGGTCCGCATGAGCCGAGAGCCCGCACCCCGTCCCGCGTTCGGTCGGCAGCCGATCCTCGGCCGGCGCCGTTTTCTCGGTGGGCTGGCGCTTGCCGGCGCCGCGCTCGCGTTGCCCGCGCTGAACGGCACGGCCTCCGCGAAACCGCGGGCAGGGGGGCCGGATCCGGCTCGCGGCGGGCTGTACACGCCGAACCGCGATCCACTGCGCCCAGTGCCGTTCCAGAAGCTCCCGCCCGGCGCGGTGCGGCCGCGCGGCTGGCTCAGCAAGCACCTCGACCTGCAGGTGCACGGCCTCTCCGGGCGCTACGACGAGATCTCCGATTTCCTGGTCTACGAGGGCAACGGCTGGGTCGACCCGGCGAACCATGCGTGGGAGGAACTGCCGTACTGGCTGCGCGGGCTCGGCGATCTCGGATATGTCACCGGCGACAAAGCCGTGCTGGACAAGGCCGAACGGTGGCTGCACGGGATCATGGCCACCCAGGCCGCTGACGGCTGGTTCGGCCCGGACGAACTGCGCACCTCGCTCGAGGACGGCCCCGACTTCTGGCCGGGAATGCCGCTGCTGTCGGCGTTGCGGTCGTGGCAGGAGTACTCCGGTGACGACCGGGTCGTGCCGTTCATGACGCGCTACTTCGGCTTCCAGAACAACCAGCCGGCCGAGGTGTTCAACCGGTCATGGGGCGCGTTCCGCTGGGGCGACAACATCGACAGCGTCTACTGGCTCTACAACCGCACCGGTGACTCCTGGCTGCTGGACCTGGTGACAAAAATGCACCAGGGCTCGGCCGACTACACGTCCGGAATCCCCACCTGGCACAACGTCAATCTCGCGCAGGGGTTCCGTGAGCCCCTGCAGTATTGGCTGCTGTCCGGCGAGGACCGGTTCCACGACGCGACCTATCGCAATTACGCCACGGTGATGGCGCAGTACGGCCAGTTCGCCGGTGGCGGCTTCGCCGGCGACGAAAACTGCCGTCCCGGATTCGGCGATCCCCGCCAGGGCTTCGAAACCTGCGGGATCGTCGAGTACATGCACAGCTTCGAAATGCTGACCCGGTTCACCGCGGACACCACGTGGGCCGACCGGTGCGAGGAGCTGGCGTTCAACCTGCTGCCCGCATCCTACGACGCCGAGGAACGCGGCCTGCACTACATCACCAGCGCCAACAGCATCCAGCTCGACGACAATCTCAAACACGGCCAGTTCCAGAACGCGTTCGCCATGCAGTCCTACAAACCCGGCGTGCACGAATACCGTTGCTGCCCGCACAACTACGGAATGGGCTGGCCCTACTTCACCGAGGAACTGTGGCTGGCCACCTGCGACGGCGGCCTCGCGGCCTCGATGTACTCACCGAACGAGGTGCGCGCCAAGGTCGGCGACGGCACCGAGGTCACGGTCACCGAGGACACCGACTATCCGTTCGGCGACCAGATCAGGCTCACCGTGTCGACGCCGAATCCGGTCACTTTCCCGCTGTACCTGAGAATCCCGCATTGGGCCGACGGCGCCACCGTGCAGGCTCCCGGCGCGCCCGTCGTGCCGGGGACCGCCGGCGACTGGTCCAAAGTGGACCGGACCTGGCAGGATGGCGACACCGTGACGGTGAAGCTGCCGATGCGGGTCACCACCCGGCAGTGGACGGGCAACCACGACGCCGTTTCGGTCGATCGCGGGCCGATCACCTACTCACTGGAAATCGGCGAGGAAACCGAACAGGTCGGCGGCACCGAACAGTGGCCCGCACTCGCGGTACACCCCACTTCACCGTGGAACTATGGGCTGCTGAGCGGCACCGGATTCACGCTCAGTGAGAAGCCGGTCGGCGACGGCGATCCGTTCACCCACGAAGGTGCGCCAGTGCGGCTGACCGCGCAGGCCAAGCGGATCCCGGAATGGGAGGCCGACAGCGAGGACGTCGTCGGCCTGCTGCAAGCGAGTCCCGCACGCTCCGATTCCGCGGTCGAGACCGTCACCCTCCTTCCGATGGGCGCCGCCCGGCTGCGCATCACGACGTTTCCCACCACAGTGGACGGCGACGGCGGAAACCAGTGGCGACGGCTGCCGCTCGTACGTGCCTCGCACATCGGAGACAGCGACTCCTACGAAGCGGTCTACGATGGACGGACGCCGACCGATTCGGGCGATCAGTCGATTCCGCGGTTCACCTGGTGGGACCATCGCGGCGGAACCGAGTGGATCGAACAGGATCTCCGCGCCGTCCAGACCATAGGACAGGCGTCGGTGTACTGGTTCGACGACACCGGCGTGGGCGAGTGCCGCATCCCGGCGTCCTGGCAGATACTGTGGCTGGACGGGGAAACGTGGCGGCCAGTGACCGGCGCCGGTCCTTGTGGGACGGACCGCGACCGGCCCAACGTGGTCCGCTTCGACCCGGTGCAGGCGCAGTGCTTCCGGATCGAAGCAGCGCTTCAGGACGGCTTTTCCGGCGGGATCCTGGAAATGTCCTTCACGCAGTGAGTTCGCGGTAGCGTTCCGCGACCGCGGCGAAGGCCGCCTTCGGCTCCCAGCGCAGGTCCGGGTAAGTGGTGCCGAAGCGGTCCTCGAAGACCTTCACGATGCCCGGTCCGGCGAGATCCAAGTCTTCGCGCGGGTTTCCGTCGGGCCGGTGCGGGAAATCGTGGAGTGCGAAAAGGAACACGAACGCGCTGTCGACCCCTTCTTCGGCGTGGATCTGCAGTAGCTCGCTCAGGTATCCGGCCTGACCGGCCTCGTCCCGCTCGTAGACGCCGTCCAGTCGGGCCGGCTCACCGGTCACCGGGTCGTACTCGACGATCTCCATCGCCCGCGGCGCCACGTCCGGCGCCCCTTTCCAGGCCGGACAGCCGAAGCCGGTGATCGCGACCGGTTTGCCCTGCGCCACCAGGTCCCGCACTCCGGCCCGGTACTGGTCGGCCACCTCCGCGGAGCGGATCAGCTCCAGCGAGACGAAATCGAACGGCGTCCAGTCGATCCGCTCGAACGGGATCGCGCCGTAAGTGAGTTTGCCGCGGAAGTGCGCGCGGATCTCGGACACGGCTTTTCCGAGGAAGTCATCGAGGCGGGCACTCACCTCGGCAATCCGCTCGGCCCGCCCTTCCGGGTCGCTCACCAGCCGCGCGACCCGCTCCTGCACGTCCGCGCCCGGCAGGAATCCGCGGTTCATCACGCTCAGCTCGACCCCGGCGACGAACACGACCTCCGCCCCACCGGCGCGGATCCGTTCGGCGCGCGCCGCGCAGTCGGCGAACAACGCGAGGATCTCGTCCTGAGCGAGCTCCAGCGGATACGGCGAGAACCAGACCTCCAGCCCCAGCTCGGCGGCGCTCCGGGCGGCGAGCTCGAGCCGGTCGGCGTCCCCGCCGATGATCTGGACCGCCGTGCAGTGCAGATCGTCCCGGATGATCTGCAGCTCCCGCCGGACCACCGCGGGCTCGAAGTCCACCCGCGACGTTCCGCCGGCGCGGACGAACCCGGTGTCGTAGGTCATTCCCTTGGCTCGCATGGCCTCCTCCTTCGTGCTCGAACGAAGCTTAGCGGATTTTTTTGCGTGCACGCAAGTTTGCGCCTGCGCAGGTTCTTCGGCAGACTGCAGGGGTGGGCTTACGCGAGCAGAAGAAGCAGGCCACCCGGGAAGCCCTGCGGGAGGCCGCCCTGCGGCTGGCGCTCGAACACGGGCCGTCGAACGTCCGGGTCGACGACATCGCCGAAGCCGCAGGCGTTTCCCCGCGGACGTACAACAACTACTTCGCGAGCCGCGAGGACGCGATCGTCGCCGCAGTCACGGCCGAACGGGAAACCCGGATCGGCCACGCCATAGCCGGGAAGCCGCCGGGAACCCGCCTGGCGACCGCCATCCGGGACGCGATCGTCGAGCAGTACACCACTCCCGGCGCCCACCACCGGGAGACACTGCGGCTGATCACCGACGATCCCGCGGTGCGCGCGGCTTTCCTGCACCAACCGGCCACCCTCGAAGGCCCGCTGACGACCGCGATCGCCGACCGTCTCGCCGTCCCCGAAGGACCACTGCCGCGAGTCCTGGCAGCCGGCGTCGCCGCCGCGGTTCGGATCGCGCTGGAAAGCTGGATCCGCCCGGCAGGCAGCGGTTTGGTGGTGGCCGCCGGCTCACTGCCCGACCTGTTGCACGAGGCACTGGACCCACTGACTCCCGCCCTGGACGCCGCAGAAGCCGACAACGCAAACAACGCCGGCTGACGGGATCGGCTTTCTGGAGGTCGGTCCCACCGCTTCGGCACCGGGCACCACCAGCAACAGCCACGTCGGGCACCGTCAACCTCGGCCACCACATCCGCCCGCGTCGGCTTGCCCCGCACGCCACGCGGGCACGCCACTCCCCTCCGATCCCGATCGTCACGCCACCCCACCCATCGACCCGCCATACCTGCGCCGAACCCTTACCCGGCCACACTCTTCACAGATTTGTGAAGAGTGTGTACCGTCTGAATCAGTCATCCGACATGGCACGACATGGCGATCGAGGAGCGGAAATGACTCTTCATCCAGGGCTTCCGCTGGAGCGTGGCGCCTGTCCGTTCGACCCGCCGCCCGCGTTGCGGGGGCGGCCGGCGGTCGAGCCGCTCACCTATCCGGACGGGACCGAGGGCTGGCTGGTCACCGGGTACGACGAAGCGCGTGCCGTGCTCGCGGACAGGCGGGTGTCGGCTCGAGCGGAGCTCGCGCGGGTGCCGTTCGACCTCGGGCCGATGCCGGCGCCGAAACCGGCCGATCCCGGGGTGTTCACCGGGATGGACGACCCACAGCACCACGAGTACCGCAAGCTCCTGACCGGCGCCTTCACCGTACGGCGGATGCGGCTGCTGGAAACGCGGGTGACCGAGATCGTCGAGGAGCACCTCGCCGCGATGGCCGCGGCCGGGCCTCCGGTCGACCTGGTCACCGCGTTCGCGCGGCCCGTGCCGGCGCTGGTGATCTGCGAGCTGCTCGGCGCCCCCTACGACCGGCGCAACGAATTCCAGGCGTACGCGGCGAAAATGTTCGCCGCGGGCACGGAAGTGTCGATGGACGAGCGGCTGGCCGCGGTGACCGGGGTGGTCACGTTCATCGCCGAGCAGATCCGGGCCAAGCGTGCCGAGCCCACCGACGACCTGCTCTCCGACCTCGTCGCGGAAGGCTCCCTGAACGACGAGGAGCTCGCCAACATCGGCATGATGCTGCTCGTCGCCGGTTTCGAGACCACCCGGAACATGCTGGCGCTCGGCACGTACGCGTTGCTGGAGAACCCGGAGCAGCTCGCCAGGCTCGAGGCCTACCCGTCGCTCGCGGCGAACGCGGTCGAGGAGCTGATGCGCTATCTCAGCGTGATCCACATCGGACCGATCCGGACCGCACTGGAGGACCTCGAAGTCGGCGGCCGGACCATCAAAGCCGGGGACAGCATCACGATCTCGGTTCCGATGGCCAACCGTGATCCGAAGCGCTACCCCGAACCCGACGTGCTCGATCTCGGCCGCAAGGCCATCGGGCACGTCGGCTTCGGCCACGGTGTGCACCAGTGCCTCGGTCAGCAGCTCGCGCGCGTGGAGATGCGGATCGCGCTGGCCGGGCTGTTCGCCCGCTTCCCGGATCTGCGGCTCGCCGTGCCCGCCGCGGAGATCGTGCTGCCCGAACACGCGTCCATCTACGGACCGGTCGGCCTCCCGGTCGCCTGGGGCTGATCCGCCACCGCGAGCGGCCTGCCCGCCGCGGCGGGACCGTGGCCCGCGGATCCGGAGCCGGCCCCGCGCTCCCGCCGGTGCGTGGCGGACCACCACCGGGAGCAGCGGGACCGGTTCCTCGCGGCCGATCGCCGTGTTAGCCTGACGCCATGTCGTGCCTCGGACGGTTCGTAGCCGGGCGCGCCGGCTGAACCAGGAGGCCGGCGCGCACGTTCGGCGTCCGCCGTGTTCCCCGGAGACCTGGCCCGGTTCCCGCCAGTTCCCGTTCCGGAGGAAACCGTGTCCGCTGCCCCGTCCTTTCCCGCCACCCGCCCGGCGTTCCTGCCGCGCCGCCGGATCGCCACCTACTTCACCGGCGGTATCGAGGAAATCCCCGCGCTCGTCGGCGCACTGGCCGAAACCGGCCGCCACGTGCACGACCTCTCCGTCGACGTCCGCGACGGCGTCAGCGAAAGCAGTATGGCCTGTGCCGTCCTGGTGTCCGCGGAGGAGATGGACGCCCTGCTCGACCGTCTTCGTGAACTGCCCGCGGTCGTTTCGGCGGAGCCGGTCTAGCTCAACCGGCGGTTTTCGGCCGACACAAGGCCGTTTCCGCCGCGTCGAGAATGCTCCCGAACATCCGGGCCAGCAACGGACGTGTCAGCTTCACCAAGTATTCGGTCAGGTGCGGCCGCTCGTGGACGGTGATGCGCTCGCGATGCCAGCCGATCAGCCAGAGGTGGCTGCGGACCGCGCCGACGCCGTACGGCGCGTCCGCACCGGGGCGGGTCAGCCGGCACCACAGCACCATCGGCGCAGCGCGGTAACGGGTCGTCGTGGTGAGCCAGTCGAAGACCTCGTCCGGTGGCGCGCCGATGAAGCGTTCCACTGTCACGGTTTCCACTTCGAACCTCCTCTCCCCAGTGCCCGCACGATGTCCGGACGCTGGAGCTTGTCGGGATTGCGGATGCCGTAGAGACCGTTGACGCGGCCTTCGTGGATTTCGAACACCGCTACCCAGCCGGGCCCCGACTCGGCGTGGAAACGGGCGGCGGGCATGCCGTTGTACGTGGCGTACTCGAACCGTGCCGTTCCCATCACGCGGCGCGCGACGCACAGATTTCGCCATGCGAGTAGCCGAACACGTCGTGCAGGACGAAGACCGCGCGTTCCACCGGGGTGAGCGTTTCCAGGACGAGCAACATCGCCATCGACACCGATTCGGCGTGGATCGCGTCCTCGGCCACGTCCGGCGCGGTCCGGATCGGCTCCGGCAGCCAGGTGCCGACGTAGTCCTCGCGCCGGGCCTTGACCTTAGGCAATGGCGAACAACAACGGCCGGTGCTCGGTGAACGCGTTCTCCTCCATCACGCCCGTCGAGACACGCCCCGGCCGGGAAGCGTGACATTCGCCCGGCGTGTCGCCGGTCACTCACCTCCGGCGGTGAGGTAGCGGGTCAGCATCGCCACCATCTCGTTCTCCAGCGAGACGACATCCACCGGGTCCGGCGCGGCGATCATCTTGTGCACGACCAGCTCCATGGTCGTGGTGACGAGCCGCGCCGCGGTCCGGGTGTCGGCGACGCGGCTTTCCGGGTGCCGCTCCAGCAGGTCCCGCAGGAAATCGACCCGTTCCCGCTCGTACCCCTCGACCCGGTTGAGCAGCTCCCGCGACCGCGGCGCCTCCTCGGCGATCACGCGCAGCAGTTGCGGATCGTCCAAGTGGTTCTCGAGTGCGGCGCGGACGAAGCCGCGCATGATGTCCTCCAGCGAGGTCGGCAGCCCGCCCGCCAGCAGCCGCTGCACCGCCGCCGCGCCGACGTCCAGGTGGCGGGAGATCAGCTCGGCGAGGATCGCGTCCTTGTTCGGGTAGTACTGGTACAGCGAGCCGATCGAGATCCGCGCGTGCTCGGCGATGCGGTTCGTGGTGCCGCCGGCGTAGCCGTGCTCGGTGAAAATGTGAGCAGCCGAAGTGAGGATGCGCTCCCGCGTCCGCTCGGCGCGCAGCTGCCGAGGCTCTTTACGTGCACGAAGGCGGCGGTCCCCTGTGGTCATGGCAACTCCTGTCGGCGGGTGTGGAAAGCGAGTGGCGGAAGAACCGAATAATTGCTCACAATAGTGCCATGACCTGGGCACGAAGCCCAACCATCGACGAGGGGACCGCGATGACGGCAGTATCCACCCGCCCCCGGCGGCTCAGCCCGGAGGAAGTCCGCGCCCGGCTCGGCGAGCCGGAGGAGATGATCGAGAACAAGAAGCACGCCCGCGTCGACGAGCACGCCCGCCGGTTCATCGCGCACTCGCCGTTCCTGACCATGGCGACCGCGGACGCCCGTGGCCGCACCGACTGCACACCGCGCGGGGACTACCCGGGATTCGTGAAGGTGCTCGACGAGCGCACCGTCGCGATCCCGGACCGGCCCGGCAACAAGCTCGCCGACTCGTTCCGCAACCTGGGCGAGAACGACGGCGTCGGCCTGCTGTTCCTGGTTCCCGGCTTCCGCGAGGTGCTGCGGGTCAACGGTGCGGGCTATCCGACCGACGAACCGGACGTGCTGGCCCGGATGCAGATCGAGGCACGGACCCCGGAACTGGCGATCGTGGTCGAGGTGGCCGAGGTGTTCTTCCACTGTGGACGGGCACTCGTCCGGTCCCGGCTGTGGGACCCGGCGAGCCAGGCGCTGGCGGCCGAACTGCCCTCGGCCGGGGAGATCGCCGCTGAGCAGATGGGCCTCGACGTGCCCGCCGAAGCGGTCGGCCAGATGCTCGAATCCTCCTACCAGCGGCTGTACTGACCCCGGAGCACGCTATGCAGCACACCATCCTCGACCGCGTCGACCAGGTCGCCGGCGACGTCGTCTCCCTCGTCCTGCGTGGCGCGGACGGTCCGCTCGCACCGTGGGAACCCGGTGCGCACCTCGACCTCGCGCTGCCCAACTGGCTGACCCGGCAGTACTCGCTGTGCGGCGACCCGGCCGACCGGGGCGCCTACCGCGTGGCGGTGCGCTACGACCGGCTCAGCCGCGGCGGATCGGAGTACATCCACCGCTTCCTGCGCACCGGCCGAGCTCTGGACGTTTCCCTGCCACGCAACAACTTCCCGCTCCTGCCCGCCCCCGCCTACCTGTTCCTCGCCGGTGGGATCGGGATCACCCCGCTGCTGCCGATGCTGCGCGCGGCGGGTGCGGCCGGGACGTTGGTGTACCTGGGGAAGTCCGCCGAGACCATGCCGTTCGCGGCCGAACTCCGGGCGGAGTACGGGAACCGCGCACGGATCGTGGAGACCGGACGCGAGGGCCGTCCGGACTTCTCCGCGCTGGCCGCCGCGCTGCCCGCGGGCGCACTGGTCTACTGCTGCGGCCCGGCCTCGATGATCGCCGCCGCCGAAGCCGCGTTCCCGGCCGGACAGCTGCACGTGGAGCGGTTTCAGCCGGTGGCTCGCACGTTCCCGCCGAACAGCGCCTTCGACGTGGTCTGCGCACGGTCCGGGGACACCGTCCGGGTCGAGCCGGACATGACCATGCTGGACGCGCTCCACCACGCCGGCCACCCACTGCAGTCCGGCTGCCGCGAAGGCATCTGCGGCAGCTGCGAGCTGAACGTCCTCAGTGGACAACCGGAGCACCGGGACGAACTCGGCGCCGCGGACGGGCGGATGTACCCGTGCGTCTCACGGTCGTGTTCGGACCGGCTCGTGGTGGACCTCTGAATCAGCGGTGGGCCAGCCGCGGGAACAGCGCTTCCGCGTTCCCGCGGTCCACCGCGTGCGCCCCGCCTTCCCCGAAACCGGGATAACTCTCCAGGAAACCGTTGTAGTACTCACCCGCGGCCTCGGGCGCGAACGGCCAGTCGCTGCCGTAGAGGACGTGGCCGGGTTCGGCGAACGCCAGCAGCGACGGCAGTGCGCTGGGACTGGCCGACAGCGCCGTGTCGAAGTAGAACCGTGTGAAGTCGCGGATGAGCTCGTCCGGATCGCGGGACGGGTCCAGCGAGGTCGACGTGAGTCCGGAGAAGCGGTACGCCGCGTACGGCAGGAAGCCACCGCCGTGCGCCAGTACGATCCGGACGTTCGGGAATCGGCGCGGTACCCCGGCCAGCACCAGGTCGACCGCCGTGCGGGTGGTGTCGAAGACGAAGTCGACCAGCGGCGCCGGCGCACCGGGCAGCCACGGCATCGGCGGCTGCGCGGGATGCACGAAGACGACCGCGGCCCGTCGGTCCAGCTCCGCCCAGAGCGGGACGAACTCGCTGTCGCCGAGGTAGCGCCCGTGCGCGTTGGACATCAGCACGACCCCGTCCGCACCCAGCACGTCCAACGCGTGGGTGGTCTCGGCCAGCGCGCCGTCGACGTCCGGCAGCGGCACCGAGGCGAAGTGACCGAACCGGTCCGGGCGGTCCTTGACGAGCTCCGCGCTGTCCTCGTTCACCTGCCGGGCCAGCGTACGAGCGGCGCGGTCGTCGTCGAAGTGCACGCCGGGCGTGGTGATGGAGAGGATCCCGGTCTCGATCCCGTGCCCGTCCATCATCGCGACCGCGGCGGCCGGGCTCCACGAAGGCATCGCCCAGCCGCCGGAACTGAGCCCGCCGCGTTCCATGGCGGTGCCCCAGGCAGGCGGGATGAAGTGCTGGTGAACGTCGATCCGGGCGGTCATGGTGATTGCCTCACTAATGGTTAGCTTGCTAACTATTACTTTGCTAGACTACTCCGTATGCGGCGGGAAAGCACGAAGCGAGAGAGCGCACCGCGCAGGGCGAGGCAGCACGTCGACGCCACGGGAAGTGGGGCTGGTCAGGAGGCGAAGGCCGGCCTGAGCGCCACGGCCGCGACAGTCCGGGCGGCGAAACCGGATGCGGAGCAGGCGGTCGAGGAGCTGTCGCAGGCCGCGGACCGGCTGTTCTACGCCATGCGCCGGTCGCGCGCGCTGACCGTGGGCCAGGCGAGCGACGGGCTGTCCCTGGCACAGCTGGCGTTGCTCGCCCCGCTGACCGAGGCGCCGGTCGAGCCGGGGCTGCCGGTCGGGCGGCTGGCCTCGGCGGCGGAGGTCAGCGTGCCCACCGCCACCCGGATGCTGAAGCACCTCGAAGCCAAGGGCGTGGTCACGCGCCGGCGCTCACCGGCGGACGAGCGTCAGGTTCTGATCCGCCTCACCGGCGACGGGACCAAGCGCCTCGCCGCGGTACGCGACGATCTGCGCGCCCGGCAACGTCACACACTGAACCACTACACCCCGGCCGAACTGCGTGCGCTCGCCACCGACCTGCAGCGGCTGGCGCGCGTGATCGCAGAGCAGTGACGGTTCGCCACGCCCCTGGCGTCCGATGTGGACTTGCGTCGGCCGGTGAGTTCGCGAGGCTCCCGCGGTCAGTTCGCCGGATGGAGTTGAGGCAGGTCGAACACTTCCTCGCCGTGGTGCGGCACCGGAGCTTCACTCGCGCGGCGCACGAGGTGCACGTCGTGCAGTCCGCGTTGAGCGCGTCGATCCGGAAGCTCGAAGCGGATCTCGGCGCCGACCTGTTCGACCGCACCACCCGCCGGGTCACGATGACCTCTGCGGGGGAAGCGCTGCTGGCGCCTGCCCGGCGGATCGTCGCGGACGCCGAGGCGGCGCGCGGGGAGGTCGCCGCGGTGGCCGGACTCGTGCGCGGGCAGGTGTCGATCGGCACCATCCAGACGTTGACCGCGGTCGATCTCCCCGCCCTGCTCGGGCAGTTTCGCGGGCAGTACCCGGCCATCCGCATCCGGGTGCGCGAGGGCACCGACCCGGTGCTGACCGCGGCGGTGCTCGCCGGTGAACTCGATCTGTCCTTTGTGGTCACCACCGATCCGCTGCCGGACGGGCTGACCGGCTTCGCCTCCTGGGACCAGCGGCTGGTCCTGCTGACCCACCCCGGGCACCGGCTGGCCGCGCGCCGCCGGGTCCGGCTCGCCGAGCTGGCAGGCGAACCGTTCGTGGACTTCGCCGGAAGCGGTCTGCAAGCCCTGGTGGACCGGGCGTTCGCCAGTGCCGGGATCCGGCGTGAACCGGCGTGCGAGGCCAGTCACGTGCCGCTGCTCGTCGACCTCGTGGCGGCCGGGCTGGGCAGCACCGTGGTGCCGGAGTCGGTGGCGCAGCGGTCCGGGCTGCCGTTCGCCCGGGTCGTCGAGCCCGCGCTCAGCCGCACGATTCACCTGGTCGGCCGCGCCGCGGAACTCACGATTCCGGCTGCCCGGGCGCTGCTGGCCCATCTGCTGGGCTGACCGGCCGCGCCCGGATCGGTGCCAGTACGAGCGCGAACCCGGCCAGCGCCAGCGCGAGCGCGAGCATGCTCAGCCCGGTGAGGCCCGCGACGAAGGCGAGCGCGAACGCCCGGACCCCGAACTGCCGCAGCAGCCGGCCCAGGTCTTTCGACACTTCCCCGTCGGCCATTCCGGAAGTATCCGGCACCCCCGGCCGGCCCGTCCAACGCCGGTTTCCGCTGCGATTCAGCGCCGGAATCGCTGAATCTGCTCCTGGTCGGCGCCCCGCCGGTCCGCCGGTCGCGGATGCGGCGTCGGACGCTGCCTCGCCACCGGATAACGCGCGAACGGATGCGTCTCGTCCAGCCGGTGCCGCGCCCGCCGCGGCCGCTCGTCGGCAGGCGAGGTCAACCGCCGTCCGGGTGCCGAGGGTTCCGGCGCTCTCGGCGATGGCTTCCCGGACGGACGCGACCGGGCCGAGCGGCGCAGGAACACCAAGGCCACAACAGCGAACAGCGCGGCCCCCGCCACCAGCGGCCACCAGGCGTGCATGCGTCCTCCCGTCGTGGGTGGTCGCAGGCAAGGGTGCCCGCTCAGCCCGCGCCGGAGCGGATGTCTACCCGCCCGAGTGACCCCGGAACGTGTCCGGCCGAGGTACGCCCGATTCAGCCGTGGCCAGTCACTGCAGCCCGTCACGCAGTGCGCAGGTCCGGTCGACAGCGGCGGCGAAGTCCCTGTCCGGCAGGGAACCATCGGACAGGCCGGTGGCCAGCGCGGACACCGCTTCGTCGCCCTGGGTCACGTCTCGGGCCGAGGCCAGGATCAGGTCCATTCCCGCCTTCGCCGCGAGCGTCGCGCGGTTGCCGGTGTCGCCGTAGTCCTTCAGCGCCTTGGCTTCCAGCGCGTCGGTGATGGTCACGCCAGTGAACTTCTGGTGTTGCCGCAGCTCTTGGACGGCGGCGGGCGACAGACCCGCCGGATGCGACGCGTCGAGCGCCGGGTAGACCGCCCAGGACAGCATCACGAGCTTCACCCCGGCCGCGATCGCCGGGCCGTAGGGCGCTCCGTCTGTCCCCCGCAGCTGGGAGAGCGGCACGTCCAGGGTGACCGGCCCCTCGTCGGTGTTGCTTCCGGCGGGCGCCGCGCCGAGGCCGGGAAAGTGCTTGGCGGTGGCGGCGACACCGGCCGTCTGCTGCGCGGTGATGAAGTCCGCGCCCAGCGCTGCGACGGTGTTCGGATCATCGCTGAAGGAGCGGCCGAACTCGTCGATGAAGTCTCCCGGCTCGTGGAACACGTCGAGCACGGGCGCGAGGTTCAGGTTCATCCCGGCGGCGGACAGCGTGGCCCCGGCGCCCTTGCCGGCGTCCGTGGCCGCCGCTTCCGGGTCCGCCGCCTGGCCGACCTGTTTCGCGGAAAGGGCGGGCTCGCCGGGCAACCGCCGGACCTTGCCACCCTCCTGGTCGGTCATCAGCAGTAACGGCCGGCGCACCGGGCTCTGCGCGTTCGCGTCCCGCAGCTGCTGCACGACGCCGGCGATCTGCTCGGCGCTGGAAACGTTCTCGCCGAAGAAGATCACCCCGGCCGCTTCGCCTGCCCGGATCCGCTGCAGCAGCGTGTCGGGCGGGGTCAGCCCGGCGTAGGAGTAGATCACCCGCTGCCCGGCCAGCTGCCGCGGCGTCAGCCCTGCCCTGCCGGGCGCGGCCGCCACGGTGGTGGCCGCGGTGCCGGTGGCCGCGCCCGCCAGCACTGCTCCGGCCAGGGCCTGCAACGTCCTTCTGCGCGTCATCCGTGTCATGGTGCTCCCTCCAGTGGCCCACACGGTAACGCTTGCGGGTGACCGAGGGAAACTTTCCGACCGATGCGCGTCCGATGTCCGTAATACCCGGCTGCCCGCCGATCCGTCCGAAGTGGACGCCGGACGGTCTCGGCGGAGTCCCGGCTACGGTGGGGCGGTGAGCGTCTTCCTGTCCCGGGTACTCGCCGCGCTCGACGACGGCGGCGACCACGTGTTGTTCCACCACGACGGCACCACTCTGACCTACCGCGAGGCCGGGGAGTTGCTGTCCCGCTTTTACGGCGGGCTTTCCGGTGTGCACGGGACGGTGGCGATCGACGCCGGCAACCGGCCCGAGATCGTCCTCGCGCAGCTGGCCGCACAGCTGCGCGGGGTGGACGTGCTGCTGATCGCCGCGTCGGCCAGCCGACCGGCCCGTGCGGCCGCCCTGGAGACGACCGGCGCGGCCTTGCTCACAGACAGCGACCTGGACGCGCTGGCCGGATCGGAACCGTCCACTCCGGACACGCTGCCCGGCGGCGTCACCACGGTGTTCCCCAGCGGCGGCACCACCGGCGTACCCAAGCTGATCCGCCACCGCGGCATCTACGACGGCATGGCCGGGATCTTCCGCCCGGACGGCACCCGGACCGTACTCGTCACCGCACCACTGACCCACATGACCGGAAACGCCGCCGTGCTCGGCGCGCTGCTCTGCGGCGACACCGTCGTGCTGCACCGGAAGTTCGACGCGGACGCCGTGCTCGCCGCCATCGAGCGGCACCGCGTCACCGCCCTATCCCTCACACCCGCACGGCTGGCCGCCGTGCTGGACAGCCCTTCCTTGCACCGCACGGATCTTTCCAGCGTGCGGCAGCTCTCCCTCGGCGCCGCACCCTTGTCGCCTCGCCGGCTGACCGAGGCGCTGTCGGTGTTCGGGCCGGTGGTCGGTCAGGGCTACGGGCTCACCGAGGCGCCGATGATCGCCAGCATCTCCGCCGCCGAGGTGCTCGAGCGGCCCGAGCTGCTGGGTTCGGTCGGCCGGATCGTGCCGGGAATGGAAGCCCGTGTCGAGGACGGCGAGGTCTCCGTACGAGGACTGTCCATGATGGAGGGTTACCACGGGCGGCCGCCGATCGGCGACGGCTGGCTGCCGACCGGCGATCTCGGCCACTTCGACGAGGACGGTTACCTCTACCTGCACGACCGCTCCGGCGACGTGATCGTCACCGGTGAGCACGGCACCAAGGTGGCGTCGACGGCTGTGGAACACGCGCTGCTCGGCCACCCCCGGGTGCGCAACGCCGCGGTGTTCGCGGTCCCCGGGCCCGGCGGCGAAGGCGAACTCGTGCACGCGGTGGTCGTCACCGCCGGCGCGGTCACCGCCGGCGAACTACGTGCGCACGTCCGAGAGGAGCTGGGTGGCGAGCATTTCGTACCCGCCGCTGTGGAGATCACCGATCACCTGCCGTTGACCGCGGTCGGCAAGGTCGACAAACGAGCGTTGCGCGCCCCGTTCTGGCGCGGGCATTCTCGAGGCATCGCATGAGCTCGTCCCCCACGTGTGCCGTTCGTCTAGAGTGGGCCGCGGCGACGCGGAGGTGAGCCGGTGGATCACCACCCACTCCGGGGCAACCCCGGGGAGCAGGACGACACGCAGGCACCGCACCCCACGCGAGCGCGGCACGCTCCGCGTGCAAGACCGCGCGGATGAACGGAGAAAGAGTCACCTCCGCGTCGCTGCTCGGGCCGATGCCGGTGTGGCGCTGGCAGGTCGCGCGGTGGACGACGTTCGACGAATGCGCCGCGGCGCTCGATCTCACGCCCGGTGAGCTGAGCTGGTTCGCCGACGACCGGGGCTGGAACCGCCGTGCGCCCGCCCGGCTGCGCCACTACCGCCACCACTGGATCCTGACCGCCGCCGGCGGCGTCCGGCTGATCGAACAGCCGAAACCACGGCTGGCCGAGCTGCAACGCAGGGTCCGCCGGCACGTGCTCGACGCGCTGCCGGTGCACGAGGCCGCGCACGGATTCCGCCGCGGCCGGTCGATCCACACGTGCGCGCGGCCACATGCCGGGCAGCCGATCGTGGTGCGGATGGATCTCGAGGGCTTCTTCCCCACGGTGTCCGCGGCGCGCGTGCGATCGCTGCTGGGGCTGGCCGGCTATCCACCCGCTGTGGGCTCCGCGCTCGCCGGGATCCTCACCACGCGCACGCCCGTCGATGTGCTGCGCACGGCTCCGGCCAGGACCCGGCTGCTCAACCAGCTCGCCGGAAGTCACCTGCCGCAAGGCGCGCCGTCCTCACCGTCGGTCGCCAACGCGGTGACGAACCACCTCGACCGGCGGCTGTCCGGCCTGGCCGCGAGTCTCGACGCGAGCTACACCCGCTACGCCGACGATCTCGCCTTTTCCGGCGGTACGGCTCTGCCGCTGCACCGGCTCCTGCCCGGCGTCCGCCGGATCGTCACCGACGAAGGATTCCGCCTGCGTGACGACAAGACGTCGGTGGTTCCCGCGTACCGGCAGCAACGGGTGGCCGGGCTCGTGGTGAACGCGGAACCCGCTGTCGCACGCGCCCAGTACGACGAACTGCGGGCGGTCCTGCACAACTGCGCACGAACCGGCCCGGCGGCGCAGAACCGCTCCGGCCACCCGGATTTCCGGGCCCATCTGCTCGGCAGAATCGCCTGGGTGTCCGCCACGAATCCGGCTCGCGGCGCGAAGCTGACCGCGCTGTTTCGTGGTATCGACTGGGATTGACTGCTGGTTCCGCAGTTCAGTTCCAGGGGCCGAGCTGGTGTTCGAGTTCTGCCCACCAGCCGGAAGCCTCGGCTTCGCGAGCCTGGATCGGCACGGCCCGCAGCGCGAGGTCGAACCGCTTCTCGCGCCGGGCGTAGGCCAGCAACGCGTCGTACTGCGGACGCGGCAGCCAGCCCTGCTCGCGGCCGGTTTCCAGCCACATCAGCTGGTGCACGAGTTCGACGCTGCCCTTGTCCATCCGGCGCAACCGCCGGGTGAACCGGGTCGCGGCCTCGGCATCGCCCTCCCGCACGGCCCGGCACGCCAGGAAAAGAGTGGTCGCGGCCAGCACGTCCGCCCGGTGCACCTCGCCCTCGGCCGAAAGATGCTCCGCCAGCTGGTAACTGCGCTTGCCCTTGCCGTGGCGCAACGCCCCCGCCAGCGCATGCCGCTGGCGGGTCAGATAGTCGCCACGGACCGCACTCCCCGAATCCTGCACCACGTTCCCCTCCCCGCGACCGATCCCACTCGGCCTCTCCCCTTGACGGATGCTCCACCAGAGTGACAGATACGGCGGACGCGCTCCCTCTTGGAGTACAAGACTACCCGCGGTTCCGGTACCGAAGCATGCGATTGGACCGATGGAGTGAGTATGCCGCACTCCCCGGCAGGCACTGGGTTTCCGCCACGGCGCGTCGCATTGCGCTGCCAGCGAACGGAAAAACTCCGTTGGTGACAACGATGACAGCGATACGAGGCGCGACTGAGGGGCGCAGGTAAGCCGCCTACTGCTTGGGAGACAACGATGACATGCGCCGAACCGGCGGCCGTCAGCGTCGCAGGCGCGTGATTCCCGCGATTCCAGGGCGCGGTGGCGATCTCCGGATGCGGTGGCGATTTCAGGCGCGATAGAGCGTCCCCGGGCGCGGTGGCGTTCGCGGGCGCGGTGGCGTTCGCGGGCGCGGTGGCGTTCGCGGGCGCGGTGGCGCGTGCGGACGTGGCAGTAAGTTCGGGACGCAGCAGCAGATACCTCGAGGGAACACGGCTGCACGCGCCTCCGTCGAGCGATCGATCCAGGCAAAGCCATCCCGGCCAACTCACTGGAGCCAGCCCGATGGCTTCGCTCCCCGTCCGGTCGGGCAACCCAGGGCGAACCCGCTCCGATGAAGCAGCCCGGCTCGCGCACACTCTTGCCCACTCGTCCCAACCAAAGGACCAGCAGGCCCACTCAATGCAGCCGGACCGCCTCGCGCGGACCGTTTCGGCGGGTTGATTCAGCCGAACGACAACGGCCGAACCCGTCTCGGCCCGACCCGCTCCAGCCACGCCCGCTCGAACTGAACCGCCGCAGCGATCCCAACCGGCTCACTGGGGGCCGAGCCGTCTCAAACCGAGCCGTCCCGGGCTCGGGTCCGGCTACGCCACCTCGGTGCGGCTGGTGCCGCCGGTGTGCAGGCCCAGCATGTCCAGCAGCAGGGCGCATTCGTCGGCGTCCTTGGCTCGTGAGGCCACTGCCAGTGCGGCCTTGCGGCGGCGGGCTTCCTGGGCGCCGGTGTCGGCCTCGTCGGTGACGAGGTCCGGCGCCGGGTGCAGTCCGGTGGTCAGGTCTCGCATGGTGGCTCCTCCCCGTGCGGGCGTCGGCGCGAGGGGTTCCCGCGCGCGGTCCTACTTCCTCAACGGCGTTCCGGCGCCGGATGTTCCGATGACCCCGATCACTCGCCGTGCCCCGGGGCAGCCGGGGATCCGTTGCGGATCCCCCGGTTACCCGGGCAGTGCAGGGGTCGAAACACCGTCCTTTGTGGACTTACGGGAAACGGGCCCGCCATACCCCGTTCGAGTGGAGTGGCTGGCCTCACTCACGTGGGTGGTTCACCATGCACGCTGTGGAGGCAACCCGGCACCCTGTGCACACAGCCCTGGCCGGGCTGACCGTGCTGGTGCTGGGGATCGTCGTGGCGCTGAACGCGCGGAGCCTTCCGGTGATCGGCGACGGCACCGGTTACGCCGCCGAGTTCAGCGAAGCGGCCGGGCTCCGGGCGGGCGACGACGTGCGCATCGCGGGCGTCAAGGTCGGCCGGGTGGCCGGGATCGCGCTGGACGGGGCGTCCGTGCGGGTTTCGTTCCGCGTGTCCGGGGCCTGGTTGGGCGCGGACAGCACGGCTTCGATCCGGCTGAAAACGGTGCTCGGCCAGAAGTATCTCGCGCTCGACCCGGTCGGAAGCGAGCAGCTCGACCCCGACGTACCGATCCCGCGGGCCCGCACGACCGCCCTGTACGACGTCCTGCCGGCGTTTCAGCGGCTGTCCACGACCATCGACCGCCTCGACACCGCGCGACTTTCCCGTAGCTTCCAGGCGATCACCCAGGCTTTCGCGCACACACCGGCCTCCGTGCGCACCGCACTCGACGGTCTTTCCCGGCTCTCCGATTCGGTGGCCTCCCGCGACGCCCAGCTCACCCACCTGCTGGCCGGCACCCGCGCAGCCTCGGCCACACTCGCCGGACGCGACGCCGAGGTGCACCGTCTCCTCCTCGACGGCAACCGCCTGCTCACCGAGGTGCAACGCCGCGAGTCGGCGATTTCCGCGTTGCTCGAAGGGTCCCGCCGGCTGGCGACCGAGCTGTCCGGCCTCGTCTCCGACAACGACCGCAGCCTGGCCCCCGTGCTCGCCCAGCTGAGCACGCTGCTGCAGCGCGACCAGGACTCGCTCGCGGAGGGAATCCGCGGCCTCGCCCCGCTGATCCGCCTGGCCACGAACCTCACCGGCAACGGCCACTGGGTCGACGGCTACCTCTGTGGACTGCTGCCGCCCGCGATCGGGCCGGTCAACGAACCCGGCTGCTTTCCGCGGTGATCAGTCCAGCAGCCCGGGCCCGCCGGTGATCCGGACGGTGACCTGGTTGTCGTTGTAGGTGTAGGCCTCGTAGTCGAAGGTCACCCCGGTCTTCGCCACGTGCTCCAGCCACGCCCGGTACTCGTGCCGTTTCCAGCCGGGGAAGTTGAAGAACTCGTCGAAGTGCACGATGCTGCCGACCCGCAGCCGCGGGCCGGCCAGGTCGAGCACGGTCTTGGCGGAGCTGTAGAGATCGCTGTCCACGTGCAGGAAATCCACCGGTCCGGGGTGGTCGTCCAGGAATCCGGCTAGGGTGTCGGAGAACAGCCCGACCACCAGTTCGGCACCGGGCACGTCCGGCAGGTCCTCGCGGGCGAAGGCGCCGGCCGGCATCCCGTTGAGCCACGCCTCGGGCAGCCCGTCGAAGGAATCGAAGCCGTAGACGTCGCTCCCACCACGCGCGGACGCGATCGTGCGCAGCGTGTTTCCCGAAGCCACCCCGAATTCCAGCGCCATCCCGCCGCTGGGCGCGAGGGACAGCGCGTACTGCAGGGTTTCTTTCGGACTGCCGAAGTGCGGCGCGCCGACCAGGTTCTCGCGCGCGAACACGTTGCTTTCCAGCGCCGCGTCCTGGTCGCCGGCGTACACGATGTCGCGGCGGCTGCGGATCTCGAACTCCACGACCCGGTCCAGCAACCGGTCACCCTGGCGGACCAGCTCCGCGTGCAGGTCGTCGCGCGTGCGGCGGACCTCCCGCTCCAGCTCGTACAGACGTTCCGGATAGGGATCGTCCAACCGGGCGGCGGCCCGGCGCAGTACCAGGGCGGCCCGCCGGCGCACCCCAAGCCCCAGACTCCGTGCCGTGAAACGATCTTGGCGCTGCTGGTTCATCCAGGGACGATAACCCCAGGCCCTTCGCGAGTGGTGAGGCCGGTGGGAACCGGCCTCACCACTCAGGAGGAGCTGTCGCCGCCTTGTTCGGCGAGGAAGCGTTCGAACTGGCTGCCCAGTTCGTCCGCGGTCGGCATGTGTTCCTCGGATTCGGCGAGCAGGCTGTGTCCGGACGCGGCGACGAACGTGTCGTACTGCCGCTCCAGCGCGTGCACCACGTCGGCGACCTCGTCGGATTCGGCGACCTGGCGGTCGATCTCCGCGTTGGCCACCTGGGCGGCCGTGCGCAGCTCACCCTCGGGAAGCCGCAGCCCGGTCGCTTCGCCGATCTTCTCCAGCACCTGCAGTGCCGCGGCCGGGTAGGCCGACTGGGCGAGGTAGTGCGGCACGTGCGCGGCGAACCCCATCGCGTCGTGACCCCATTCGCCGAGACGGTACTCCAGCAGTGCTCCGGCGCTGCCGGGCACCTGCATCCGGTTGGGCAGCGGCTGGTGCTCCCCCACGAGGTCCTCGCGGTTGGCGTGCGCGGTGACGCCGAGCGGCCGGGTGTGTGGTGCGCCCATCGGGATGCCGTGGAAGCCCACGGTCAGCCGCACACCCCAGCGTTCGACCAGCTGCCGGACGGCGGCGGCGAAGCGTTCCCACTCGCGGTCGGGCTCCGGGCCGGACAGCAGGAGGAACGGCGTGCCGTCCGCGTCGTGGAGCAGGCGGACGACCAGCTCGGGCGTCTCGTAGTCGTCCCAGTGGTCCACCGCGAAGGTCATCGAGGGACGCCGCGAGCGGTAGTCGATGAGCCGGTCGGCGTCGAACCGGGCGATCACCCGGTTGTCGACCTCCCCGGTGAGGTGTTCGGCGGTCAGCCGACCGGTCGAGCCGGCGTCCATGAAACCCTCGAAGAAGTGCAGCAGCACAGCTCCGTCCAGGTCGGGGACGTCCGAGTCCACCTCGTACAGTTCCTCGGGATCGAATCCCACCGGATCCTCCTGCTGCTCGCTGTCGTGCACGGACGTACCGACGTACAACGCGCCGCGACGGCGATTCCATCCCGTCCGCAGCGGAAATAGTAACGCGCCGCAGCCACGGCAGTCCCCGGATCAGGGGGTCGTGACACTTGTCGTGGCCACGATCACCCCGTATCGGGCACGCTGAGCAGGTGAACGGACGCGAAAACCCCACGTTGCAGCTGCGTCTACGGCCCCCGGAGCACCGGGTGAGCCGGAAGGCGATCGGGCACTGGACGGCATCGGCGGGCGTGGTCTGGCTGGTGCTGATCTCCGTGCAGGCACTGGTGGTGTCCACCGCGGACGACCCGCCGTCGTGGCTCTCCGTCACGCTCGTGCTCTGCTGCGTGCTCGGCCCGCTGCATCTGCTCGTGATGCCGCAGTGGCGCTACCGCGTGCACCGCTGGGAGGTGACCGGGGAGGCGGTCTACACCCAGTCCGGCTGGCTCAAGCAGGAATGGCGGATCGCGCCGATCTCCCGCATCCAGACCGTCGACGTGGAACGCGGCCCGCTGGAGCAGCTGTTCGGGCTCTCCCGGATCACCGTGACCACCGCGTCCGCCGCCGGTCCGCTGCGGATTTCCGGGCTCGGCCACGACCGGGCCGTGGCGCTGGCCGACGAGCTGACGCGCACCACGCAGGCCGTCCGTGGTGACGCGACGTGAGCCTGCCCGCACCCTCCGCGCCGATCGCCGCCGAAGGCAGCGACCAGGCTCCGTGGCACCGGCTCGACCGGCGGATGCTGCTGATCCGTCCGGTGCTGGACCTGGTCCGCTCGCTGCCGGTGCTCATCGGCGCGTTGTTTCTCGGGCACGGCAGCTACTGGCAGTGGTTCGGGCTGGCCGCCACCGCCGCGACCGTGGCCGTCGGCGTCTCGCACTGCCTCACCTCGCGCTACCGCGTCACCGCGACGCAGGTCGAATGGCGTACCGGGCTGGTGCTGCGCAAGCACCGCGCGGTGCCGCGGGACCGGATCCGCACCGTGGACGTGGTTTCGGAACCGAAACACCGCCTGTTCTCCCTCTCCGCGGTGCGGATCGGCACCGGACGGCATTCCCACGGCAAGGGTCCCGGCAAGGACGAGCTGGTGCTCGACGCGGTCACCCAGGCCGAGGCCGCACGGTTGCGCACCCTGCTGCTGCACCGCACACCGGCAACGCAGGCGGAGACAGCCGAGGAACCGCCCGCTCCGGCGGAGACGCTCCTCGCCACCGTCGACAAGCGCTGGGTGCGGTACGCGCCGTTCACGCTGTCGGGCATCGCCGTGGTCGGCGCGATCCTCGGCGCCACCTACCAGTTCGCGCACGAGCTGCATTTCGACCCGACCCGCTACGGTCCGCTCCGCGACCTCACCCAGCGCGCACTCGAGCAGCCGGTCTGGCTCACCGTGCTGATCGCCGCGGTGGGGCTGCTGCTGATCGTGTCGGTGCTGTCGGTGGGCGGGTACGTGCTGTCCTTCTGGAACTTCCGGCTCAGCCGGGAGCCGGGCGGCACCCTGCACATCCGCCGTGGCCTGGTGACCACGCGTTCGGTGTCGATCGAGGAGGAGCGGCTGCGCGGAGTGGAGCTGAAGGAACCGTTGCCGCTTCGCATGGTCGGCGGCGCGAAGTGTGTCGCGGTGGCCGCCGGCCTGCGCGAAGGCAAGGGCGCCGACCGTGGTGGCAGCCTGCTGCTGCCGCCCGCCCCAGCGGCGCGGGCGCGGGCGGTGGCGGCCGACGTGCTCGGCGAGGACGTCGCGAACGTGGCACTCGCCCGGCATCCCCGGCGCGCCCGGGTCCGACGGATCACCCGTGCGACGACGAGTGTGCTCGTGCTCGCCGCGATCCTGTTCGTGCTCGCGCGGCTGGCCGGGCTGCCGGAATGGCCGTGGCAGGGCGCGCTCGTGCTGGTTCCGCTCGCGGTGGTGGTCGGCCTCGACCGGTACCGCACGCTCGGGCACGTGATCATCGGCCGGTACCTGGTCACGCGCTCGGGTTCGCTGGCCCGCGCGACCGTCGCGGTGCGGCGCGACCGGCTGACCGGGATCGTGCTGGAGCGGTCGTGGTTCCAGCGCCGAGCCGGGCTGGTGACGGTGCGCGCGCCGATTGCCGCCGGCCGTGGTCACTACCAGGTGCTCGACGTCGGCGAGCACGCCGGCATCGCGCTCGCGGACGCCGCGGTTCCCGGTCTGCTGACCCCGTTTCTCGTCCCGGACGACCGCTGAGCTGTGGTAATTTACCCAGTCGTTCGCCGCATCGACCGGCTTCGAGCACGCGAAGAGGTACCGGATGCCGGATTCGCCCGTTTCCGTCCCCGGCCCGCGCCGCACACCCGGCGCGAGCAGTTCGCGCAAGGTGCTGCAGTTGCTGCTGTCGTTCACCGAACGGCGGTGGGAGGCGAGCGTCGCCGAGCTGGCCGAGGAGATCGGCAGTCCGGTCGCCACCACCTACCGGTACGTGCAGCTGCTGAAGGAACTGCACCTGCTCGAGGAAGCCCGCTCGGGCCGCTACCACGTGACGAGCCGGGTGATGCCGCTCGCGCGCGCCGCCCGGCTGGCCAACGACCTGGCCCGGATCGCCCGTCCGGCGATGGAGGAGGCAGCGCACGAGCTCGGCGAGACCATTCTGCTGTTCCAGCACTTCGGGGAACTCGCCGTGTGCGCGGACCGGGTGGAATGCGACCGGGCGATGCGGTTCACCTTCCAGCCGGGGCATTCCATCCCGCTCGGGGTGGGCGCGACCGGGAAGATGCTGCTGGCGCTGCTGCCGGACGGGGAGCGGGAACAGCACGTGGCCCGGATCTCCAGTGAACGCGGTCTCGACCTGCGTGACGAGTTGAAGCGGGCGCGGGAGAACCGGCACGCGCAGACCTGGGGCGAGATCGAGGAGGGCGTGTGGGCGGCTTCGGTGCCGGTGGACACCGGCCGGATGCGGCCGAGTGTGCTCAGCCTCGTCGGTCCGGCGACCCGGCTCGGGGACGTGGCCAGGGCGGGAGCGATCGAGGCGCTCGGTTCCTATGCCCAGCGGATCCGGAAATCGGTTTCGGAGTATGCACTGTAGCCGGTAGCAAGGGCGGATGATCCGCCTCGCGACCCCCACCGACCTGCCGCTGCTGACCGAGCTCGAACGCGCGGCAGGCGCGGTGTTCCGAGACGTCGGGATGGCCGCGATCGCCGACGACGAACCGGCTTCCCCCGAGCAACTGGCGGTGTTCCAGACCGGCGGCCGCTGCTGGGTGTACGAGGAGGACGCCCGCCCGGCCGGCTACGTCCTGGCCGCCGAGGTCGACGGATTCGGCCACGTGGAACAGGTTTCGGTGCGACCGGAGCACACCGGCCGCGGACTGGGCCGCCGGCTGATCGATACCGTCGGCGAGTGGGCCGTCGCCGGCGGCCTGCCCGGGCTCACCCTGACCACGTTCACCGACGTGCCGTGGAACGGGCCGTACTACGCGCGACTCGGCTTTTGCCCGCTCCCGCCCGAGGAACAGGGACCGCACCTGCGGGCGATCCGCCAGGCCGAGATCGACCGCGGCCTGGACCGCTGGCCGCGGATGGCGATGCTGCGGCTGCACTGAGACACGGGCCGGAATCCGCCGGCTTTCCCCTGCTCCACCGAGTTCGGAGACAATGAGGTGTCCACTTCGGACTCGGACTGGCCGGCCCGTCTCCCTGCCGGGTTTTGGTCCCTCGCCGGCGGGGTATCCGACGATCTGCCGCGCCGACGAACAGGGAAGAAGGAGTCGATCCCCATGGTTGCACTGCTCGGTTTCCTGCTGGCGGTCTGGCTGGTGTGCGTCGTGATCGGAATCGCGGTCAAGGGCCTGATCTGGCTCCTCGTCGTCGGCGCCATCCTGTTCGTCGCGACCGCGGCGGTCGGCTTCGTCAAACGCAAGTCACTCGGACACCGCTGACGGTGCGTTCCCGAGCGACCGCACTTCCGCGGGCCCAGCCCGCACGATTCGCCGGGCGAGGAGAGGACATGGCGAACCACGCGGGGGAAACCCGGCCGCACGATCCGGACGAGCGCGGCGCCGGCCGGACGACAGACCTCGTTCTCACGTTCGGCCACGACGAACTCATCATCCGCCGTCGGTACGAGGTACTGAGCATCGTCAACGACATCCTCATCGCGCTCTGGTTCGTCGCCGGCAGTCTCCTGTTCTTCTCCGAAGCGCTCACCACGCTCGCCACCTGGTTCTTCCTCCTCGGCAGCATCGAACTGCTGATCCGTCCCGGCATCCGGCTCGTCCGCGCGGTGCACCTGCGTCGCATCCGCACCGACGGAGCCGTGGACTCGGGCTCCGACTTCTGAGGACCCGCTCCGCTGCCTGTGACGCAGACCCCGGTGGCGCACGGATCGAACACATGTTCTACTAGGTGAGCCGGCCCCGGAGGGGGAAGCTCCGCGGGCCGGCCCAGAACCCCGAGGAGGCAGTGTGGCGGTCAAGATCACCCACCTGGCCAATGGCCAGCAGGTCCGGTTCGCGAACGCCGACGGAGCCCGCCGCTACGCCGAGATCATCGGCGGCGGCGTGGACAAGTGGCACTTCACCGTCGTGCCCTCGGACACCGGAGGGGCACAGCCGGCGGTGGCCGCGGTGGTCAACGTCCCGGTGTGGCGCATGACTGCTCGCTGAGTGAAGGCTGGCGGACGACCGCTGCGGCGGACGGCGGCCCGCTGAGGCAGTGGGCCGCTCGCCCGCCGCGGCCGCGGCGGGCGGGCTGACTGGCGTGCGACGGCAGGGCGAACCCAGGCCGACCGGCAGCCCAACGCCAGGCCAACATCGTCCACACTGCCGTCCGGATGGCCGGTTCCGGGCGGGCCGGACGGAGCAGCGCCGCTCGTGATCCGTTGACCTGGCCACGGCTGCGTGGTCAACTCTTCCCGTTCGATCACCGGGTCCTCGCGAAAGGCGTGGAAGGGGTTGGCTGTGGACCGGCGTGGAATGCACCGCTTCATCGTCGCGACGGCCGTGGTGGGGCTGAGCCTCAGCGCCGGTACCGCGGACGCGACTCCGAAAACCACCGCATGGCCGGGAGGCCCGGCAGTCGCGGAGGCCGACAGTCCCGGCACTTTCGGCGAGAACCTCAGCGGACTGTCCTTTTCGGACTCGAAGACGTTGTGGGCGGTCCGGAACGGGCCCGGCACGCTCTACCACCTCGCCCCCGACGACGGGAAGTGGCAGCCCGAACCCGCCAGTGGCACGGCATTGCACTATCCGGACGGGAAGGGCGATCCCGACGCCGAAGGCGTGGTCGCGACGCCGGAGGGGGTTTTCGTCTCGACCGAGCGCGACAACGACAACGGCGACGCGAGCAAGCCGGAAGTACTCCGCTACGACGCATCCACCGCCGCCTCGCTCGACGCGACTGCCGAATGGGACCTCACCGAGGATTTGCCCGAGGTGCACAGCAACAAGGGCCTCGAAGCCATCACCTGGATCCCGGACGCGGCGCTCACCGCGCACGGTTTCCGTGACGAGCACACGAAAGCGGCCTACGACCCCGCCGAGTACCCCGGACACGGCGGCGGTCTTTTCCTGGTCGGCCTCGAGGACAACGGCGCCGTGTACGCCTACGCGCTCGACCAGTCGGGCGGCGGCTACACCCGCGTCGCGACCGTCCCGAGCGGCCAGCCGGCCGTGATGGAGCTGGAGTATGCACCGCAGAGCGCACAGCTGTGGGCCACGTGCGACGACACGTGCAAAGGCCGCTCCACCACGCTTTCCATCGACGCGCAGGGCAGCTTCGCGGTCGACGCGGAGTACGACCGCCCCTCCGAAATGCCGGACTACAACAACGAAGGGTTCGCGATCGCACCCGCGTGCACCGGCAGCGACCGGCCGGTGCTGTGGTCCGACGACAGCAGCGACGACGAGCACGC
This sequence comes from Amycolatopsis jiangsuensis, assembly GCF_014204865.1. Lineage (NCBI taxonomy): Bacteria > Bacillati > Actinomycetota > Actinomycetes > Pseudonocardiales > Pseudonocardiaceae > Amycolatopsis > Amycolatopsis jiangsuensis. The sequence goes on along the minus strand of NZ_JACHMG010000001.1, from coordinate 6,672,067 downwards.
GTTGCGCAGCGGCACGCTGCCCTGCCAGGGCTGACCGGTCAGTCCACTGTAGACAGCAGCCGGTCCAGCGACCGAGGGATCGCCGAGGCCAGCAGATCCAGCTCCGGTTCGTCCGCGATCAGCGGCGGCGACAGCACGATGCCCTTGGCCACCGGCCGCACGACCACGCCTTCGCCGAGCAGGAGCCGGTAAAGCCGGTCAGCGGCACCCGGGTGCGCGGCCAGCACGTCCGGCGTCAGCTCGACAGCGGCCAGGAACCCCAGGCCCGCACGCACTTCCGCGACAGCCTCGTGTCCGGCGGCGCCGGAAAGCGAGTCGGCCAACGGCTTTTCCAGGCTTCGCCCGCGCGGGATCAGGTCGTCGCGCTCGTAGAGGTCCAAAGTGGCGTTCGCGGCCGCGCACGCCACCGGATGCCCCGCGTACGTCGCGCCGTGGCGAAGCACCGGCGCGCCGGGACGTCCGGTGAAGAACGGCTCCGCGACGTGCGGCGCGACCAGCAGCGCGCCGAGCGGGATCGTGCCGCCGGTGATGCCCTTCGCCGTGGTCACCAGGTCCGGCCGCACCGACCAGCGGTCGATGCCGAACCACGTGCCGAGCCGGCCGAACCCGCAGATCACGCAGTCCGCCACGAACAGCACGTCGTGCCGGCGGCAGATCTCGGCCACCGCCTCGACGTACCCGTCCGGCGGAAGCAGCACCCCGCCGGCGCCGATCACCGGCTCGCACAGGAACGCCGCCACCCGTTCGGCGCCGAGCCGCTGGATCTCCGCCTCCAGCGCTTCGGGGCTGTCGTAGGCGACGTGGGAGAAATCTCCCGGCAGCGGGCCGAAACCCTCGGCGTTGACCGTGATTCCGCCGGCCGCGGTGCCGAATCCGTGCGTGCCGTGGTAACCCTGGGTCCGGCTGATCACGTGCGTCTTGTCCGGACGTCCGATGTGGACGAAGTAGGTACGTGCGATCTTCACCGCCGTGTCCACGACATCGCCACCGCCGGAACCGAGGAACACCTTCGAGCCCGGCACCGGAGCGAGCTCGGACAGCCGCTCCGCCAGCCGCAGCGCGGGCTCGTTCGCGGTGCGGGCGAACAAATGGTAGGCGTCGAGCTGCTCCAGCTGCGCGGTCACGGCCCGGGTGATTTCCGGACGCCCATGCCCGACGTTCGCATACCAGAGGGACGCGGTGGCGTCGAAGTAGCGGGTGCCCGCGTCGTCCCACACGTACGAGCCCTCGGCGCGGGTCACCACGAACCGGTCACCGTCCACCGCGCCCATGTCGGCGAACGGGTGCCACAGCGGATTCGGTCGCTGGTCTGCCATTTCTCCTCCTTCGGTTCAGGACTGTTCCCGGAATCCGGCGATCTCCGCCTCGGAATAGCCGAGTTCGGCCAGCACCTCGTCGGTGTGCTGGCCGAGGGTGGGCGGGGCCGAGGTCGGCCGCGGCGGGGTTTCCGAGGCCTTGACCGGAAACCCGGTGCCCACGTACGTGCCGACAGTCGGATGCGGCAGCCGCACCACCTGGTCGCGTTCGGCGGCCCAGGGGTCGGCGTAGACGTCGTCGATGTCGTTGATCGGCGCGGCCGGGATGCTCGCCTCGTCGAGCATCCGCAGCCACTCGGCGGCCGGGCGGGTGCGGAAGACCTCGCCGAGCCGCGCGTTGAGCTCGTCGCGGTGTTCCGCCCTGGCGGCGTTGACGACGAACTTCGGATCCTCGGCGATGTCCAGCTCCAGCACCCGGCACAGCGCCCGCCACAGCTTCTCGCTGCCGGCCGCGACGATCAGCCAGCCGTCGGCGGCACGGTAGGCCTGGTACGGCACGATGCTCGGATGCGCCGACCCCATCCGGCGCGGCCTCGGCTGGTCGTAGAAGGTCGCGCCCGCGGCGTAGACGTGCCAGGCGAGCTGCGCGTCGAGCAGGGAGACGTCCAGGTACTGGCCGCGACCGGTGGTGTGCCGGGCCTGCAGGGCCATCAGCACGCCGATGATCGCCCAGGTGCCGGCGTTCAGATCGGCCACCGGAAGCCCCACCTTGGCGGGCGCGCCGTCCGGTTCGCCGGTCAGCCCCATCACCCCGCCGAGTGCCTGCGCCACGAGGTCGTACCCCGGCCGGTCGCGGTACCGGCCGGTCTGGCCGAATCCGGTGATCGACACGTGGATCAGCCGCGGGTTCAGCTCCGCCAGCTCGGCGTAGGACAGCCCCCAGCGCTCCAGCGTGCCCGGCCGGAAGTTCTCGACCAGCACGTCCGCCCGCGCGACGAGCCGCCGCACCGCGTCCCGGCCACGCTCGGTCTTGAGGTCCAGCACGATCCCGCGCTTGTTGCGGTTGGCGGCCAGGAAGTACACCGCCTCGGCACCCTCCCCGACGAACGGCGGCCCCCACAGCCGCGTGTCGTCCCCGTGCCCCGGCGGCTCGACCTTGACCACGTCCGCACCCATTTCCCCGAGGTACTGCGTGCAGTAGGGCCCGGCGAGAATGCGGGAGAGATCGACGACCTGGACACCGTCGAGCGGGCGGGGCTGGGACATCGGGCTCCTCGGGACGGTTCCGACGGGCGGTGCGGTCGGGGGCGGTGCGGTCGGGGGCGCAGTACTTCCGGTGGCCGGGACTCCCGTACTTGCCCGGCCACCCCTTTCTACCTGCCGGGTGCGGGATTACCCACCAACGGCCGCTTGACGGGGGTGCGTGCCCGGCGTTGATTGTTGATGGATTCTGTGCGAAGTCGCACATTCCGAGGGAGGAATCATGCGTCGTTGTGTGGGAGCCTTCGCGACCGTCACTCTTGTCGCCGGCGTCCTCGCCTGCGTCACCACCGCAAGCGCAGGCGCCGGCGAAAAAGGCACCGAAGCACCGTTCGCGGCACAGCAGGCCGCCGGACAGACTCCGCCGATGGGCTGGAACAGCTGGAACAAGTTCGGCTGTGACATCAACGAGGACCTGATCCGGGAGACGGCCGACGCACTCGTCGCCAGCGGGCTCAAGGACGCCGGCTACCAGTACGTCAACATCGACGACTGCTGGGCCGAGCAGAACCGCAACGCCGACGGCACCTTCGAGCCCAACCACGAACGCTTCCCGCACGGCATCAAGGCGCTCGCGGACTACGTGCACGGCAAGGGCCTCAAGCTCGGCATCTACACCAGCGCCGGCACGCTCACCTGCGCCAACACCATGCCCGGCGCGCTGGACCACGAGGAACTCGACGCGCGGACGTTCGCCGGCTGGGGCGTGGACTACCTCAAGTACGACAACTGCAACAACCAGGGCCGCCCGGCGCTCGAGCGGTACCCGAAAATGGGTGCGGCGATCGAGCGGACCGGCCGCCCCATGCTCTACGCGCTGTGTGAATGGGGCGAGAACCAGCCGTGGCTCTGGGGCCGGGACGCGGGTGCGCAGCTGTGGCGCACCACCGGCGACATCAGCGACAGCTGGACCAGCATGACCGGCATCCTGGACCAGCAAGACGGGCTCGAGAAGTACTCCGGGCCCGGCGGCTGGAACGACCCGGACATGCTCGAGGTCGGCAACGGCGGCATGAGCGACACCGAGTACCGCGCGCACTTCTCCCTGTGGGCACTGATGAACGCGCCGCTGCTGGCGGGCAACGATCTGCGCTCCATGCCCGCCGCGACCAAGAACATCCTGGAGAACAAGGACATCATCGCTCTCGACCAGGACTGGGCCGGGGTACAGGGGCATCGGATCCGTGACGACGGGGACACCGAGGTCTGGGCCAAGCCGATGTCGGACGGATCGGTGGCGACCGTGTTGTTCAACCGCGGGAACACCGCCGCCACGATCTCCGCCACCGCCGAGGAGCTCGGCCTTTCCGCGCCCGGCTACCGCGTGCGGGACCTGTGGTCCGGCGCCGAGACCGAAACCGCCGGAACGCTGCGGGCGAACGTGGCGAGCCACGGTTCCGCGGTCCTGCGCGTATGGCCGGCGAAAGCCCCGGGCGCGGCTCCCCATGCCACGTTGTCCCTCGACACCGGCGAATACTTCCCGGCGGACAAGCCGTTCACGGCCACGCTCCGGCTGGCCAACGACGGCAGTACCCCGCTCGCCGCTGCCCGCGTGCGGGTCGACGCCCCGGCCGGCTGGCAGGTCGGCGGACGTCCGGACACGTTCGTACCGGTCGTCGCACCCGGCAAGGCGTGGCAACGCGAGGTGACGCTGCAACCCGTGCATCCCGGTGATTCGCTGTCGTTGTCGGCGAAAGCCGACTACTTCACCGCGTGGGGTGCGCGAAGCCGCTCCGCCGGTGCGAGCGGACCAGTGGTGAATGCGCCGGGGCCGGGGGTGAACCCGTTGTCCCAGGCGAAGTTCCTCGCAGAGAACAACGGATGGGGTCCCGTCGAACGAGGTACCAGCAACGGTGAGGACCAGCCGGGCGACGGGAATCCGATCACCATCAACGGCAAGGTCCACGAGGACGGACTCGGTGCGCACGCCCCGTCGCTGATCCGGATCTACCTCGGCGGCGACTGCCGGACCCTGCACACGGTCGTCGGCCTGGACGACGAGTCCACGGCCGGCAGCGTGACGTTCGAGGTCCACGGCGACGGCCGGACACTGGCCACCACCGGCGTGTTCCGTCCCGGCTCCCCGGCCGGGCAGCTGGACGTGCCGCTCGACGGCGTCCAGGCAGTCGACCTCGTGGTCACCGACGCCGGCGACGGCACCAACTCCGACCACGCCGACTGGGCCGACGCGGCGATCACCTGCTGAAGCCGCGCGGCACCGGCGAACGGACGGCCGTCGAGACGATCGGCGGATCGCTCGGGCACCCACCGGCAAGTACCGCGCGAGCGAACAGCTCACGCTTGCCCAGGCGCGAGTGGGTCCGCCGGGCGCGAGCGAACACGGCGGCCAGGCGCGAGCGTGTCCGCCGCTGCCGGGGCGCGAGCGGACAGCTCACGGCTACCCAGTCGCGGGTGAGTTTTCGGGCGAGTCCGCAGCCGGTCAGGCGCGGGCGAGCAACTCGCCGTGCGGGATGACGAGCCAGCCGTCCGGATGCGCGGTCCAGTCCTGCCACGCTTGGGAAATCGCGTCAAGCTCGGCTTCGGTGGCGAGCCCGCGTTCGAGCGCCATCGTGCCCACCGAGGAGTAGATGCGCTTCGCCCACATGCCGCCCCAGCTCGCGCGCTCCTCGGGCGTCGCGTAGCACCAGACCGACGCCGACGGCGTGACCTCGGTGAACCCGGCCTCGTGCGCCCATGCCAGCAGCCGGCGACCGGCGTCGGGTTCGGCGTCGTTGCCGCGGGCCACGGCTCGGTACAGCTCGAGCCACCTGTCGAGCCGTTCGTCGCCGGGCCACCAGGTGAACGCGGCGTAGTCGGCGTCGCGCACGGCCACCACACCGCCCGGCCGCGTCACCCGCCGCATCTCACGGAGGGCGGCGACCGGGTCGGAGAGGTGCTGGAGCACCTGGTGGGCATGGGTGACGTCGTAGCTGTCGTCGGGATCGGAAAGCCGGTACGCGTCGTCGACCGCGAATTCGACTGCTACGCCACGGGCTTCGGCAGTCCTCCGCGCCTCGGGCAACGCCGCGTCGGTGATCTCGACACCCCGGACGCGTCCCGGAGCGACGGCTTCGGCGAGGTCGGCGGTGATGCTGCCCGGCCCGCAACCTACGTCGAGCAAGTCCAGCCCGGGGCGCAGCGACGGCAGGAGGTAGGCGGCCGAACTCGCGGCGGTACGCGCCGCGTGACTGCGCACGACGACCTCGCCGTGGCCGTGCGTGTACACGTCCTTGGGGGACACCAGCTACTCCCACTCTATGAGACAGACTGTTCGGATAGTGGGAGCGTACGCGCTTCGAGGAAGCTCCGTAAGAGGGCACCGGTCTCCGTTGGATGGGTGACCGGCGGGGTGTGCGCGACACCGTCGAGCACCCGGAACGGTTCGGCAGACGGAAGCGCCGTAGCCAGCGCGGCACCGGACGCGGGCGGGATCGGCAGGTCGGCGGAACCGTGCAGGACCAAGGCTGGCGCAGTGATTTCGCCGAGCCGGCCGGCAATGCTGTCGACGCCCATCAGGACCCCGACAGCACGCGCGAGCCGTTCGCCCGGTTGCCGAATGAGGCGGCTCAGCCAGTATTCGGTCTGCGGGGCGCCGGCGCCCAGGAGCAGTTCCAGCACCGCGGTGCCGGTTTCGGTGACGGCACCGGCCGCGAAACCGTCGCGGATCTGTGCCATCTGTGCCAGCGCGGCGCCGGGAAACGCGTCGGCGGCGGTGTCCAGGAGAGTCAGGCTGGCGACTCGCCCCGACGCCAGCAGCGCGGCGCGCAATGCGGTGAACCCGCCCTGGGAATGCCCGACGAAATGCGCGGAGCGAACGTCGAGCGCGTCGAGGACGGCCAACGCGTCCCGCGCGGCATCCCAGTAGGTGAACGGCAAACCGTCGTCCGCAGTGGCTCCGTGCAACCGGAAGTCGAACCGGAGACAGCGGTAACCGGGCAGGGCTTCGACCAGCCCGTCCCACATGGTCGAGTCCATCAGGTTGCCGTGCAGGAAGAGGACGGCCGGGCCGCGGCCGCCGGAGTCAAGGACGTGCGGGCGCGGTTCGCTCGGGTACATGGTTTCTCCCGTCTGGTCGAATAGCTCCATCCCACCTCGGCAAGTCGCTGTCAAACAGGTACTTTGACGACCAATGGTGGTAGAAACCGGTCAACAGGTCCTCGGCGTCGGCTACGCGCCGGCCTGCGCGGGAATGGCCGAGGTGCGGCGGTTCCCCTCGACCGGGGTGCTGCGCGGGCCGGTACGCAGGCACCCGGTGCGGCCGGATTTCCACGTCGTGGGCGTGCTCACCGGCGGAACCGGAGCGCACGAAGTGGACTTCCGGCCGGCGGACCTGGCGGCCGGCACGGTGTTCTGGCTGCGTCCTGGTCAGGTCCACCGGATCCCCGACACCGCCCGGCTGCGCGGCGCGCTGGTGCTGTTCACCGCGTCCGCGCTCGCCCCCGGCACCCGGGTCGCCGCGTTCGCCGACGACGTCGCCCGGCCGAGCCAATGGCAGCTCGGTCCACATGGCACACTCGCCGACGCCGCATTGCGGCACTTGGAACTCCTGCTCGCCGAACCGTCCACTACCGACGATGTCGCCGACGCGCTCCGGCTCGCGCTCACACCGCTGGCCGCCGCGGCCGGCCTGCCCCAGGAAGTCCGCGCGAACTCGGTATTCACCCGCTTCGCGACCGCGGTGGAGGCCGAACATACACGGCTGCACCACGTCCGCGAGTACGAGCGGCTGGTGCACGCCGGTTCGCGCACCATCGACCGGGCGGTACGGCAAGCCCGCGGCGTCAGTGCCAAGCGGTTCCTCGACGAACGCATCGCGCTGGAAGCCCGGCGACGGCTGGCCACCAGTGAAGTCACCGTCGCCGCGCTCGGCCGGGAACTCGGCTTCAGCGAAGCCACCAACTTCGTGAAGTTCTACCGCCGCCTCACCGGCACCACCCCGGCCGCCGCACGAGCGGCACGGTGATCGTCAATCGCGCTGTTTGCGGTACCAGCGCGGCGAAGTGTTCAACGGTGGCTTCAGCTTCGCGCGCACCACCAGCATGTTCGGTTCGTCGGACTCCACGGATTCGCTCAGCAACCGCCGGAACGCGCGCCCGAAGCCGGACACCCGGTCCGCGTGCACGCCGAACGAACGAGCCAGCCCGACGAAGTCCGGACTGTCCCAGTCGACCCCGCGGCGTGGTACGCCCTCGGAATCCTGGTCGTAGCGCAGCATGCCGTAGCCGCCGTCGTCCACCACCACGACGGTGACCGGCAGCTGCTCCTCCGCGAGCGTTGCCAGTTCCCCCACGGCGTAAAGGAATCCGCCGTCGCCGGTCACGCACACCACGCGGCCGCCCTGTACTGCCTCGGCCGCCGCGCCGGCGCCGATCGAGGCCGGGAAGCCGTAGCCGAGCGTGCCCCAGCCCATGGGGTAGGCCAGCCGGCGTGGTGCCCGTACCCGGTGGAATCCACCGACCCAGTAACCCGCGACGCACATGTCGGTGACCAGCATGGCATCCGGCGGCAGCACTTCCTCCAAAGTGGACAGGAAGTCGGCGGCCTGCGGCTCCTCGTCCCGGATCCGCCGGCGAACCCGGCGGCCGATCCCGGCCAGGCGCGCGGTCAGCTCGGCCAGCCCCGGACGCTGTTGCGGGTGCAGCGATTCGACGACCCGGCGGGCATCGCCGACGAGCGTGATGTCCGGGCGGTAGTTCTTCGCCGCGTCCCCGGCGTCCACATTGACCGCGATCAGCTTCGGCGGCGCGGGCATCAGCCAGTTCTGGGTCATCAGCCCGTCGAAGTCGGTCCCGATGGCGAGCACCACGTCGGCCTCGTCCCACAGCTGGCCGACCTCCGGCGTGTGCACCGGATTCGGTGCCAGGCAGGGATGTTCGAGCGGCAGCAGGCCGCGCGCGCCGAAGGTGGTGAGCACCGGCGCGGCCAGCCGCTCGGCGAGCTTGCCGATGGCCTCGCCCGCTTCCGCCCGCAACGCACCCCCGCCGGCCCAGATCAGCGGACGGCGGGCGGTGGACAGCAGTTCCGCCGCCCGCGCCAGATCCGGCAGGTCGAGCACACGCTCGGCGGGCGGTGCAGGCGGTTCCCGCGGCGGCGTGACCTCACGCAGGTAGTCGGTGGGGATGCCCAGGTACACCGGACCGGTCTGCGGCTGCAGGGCGAGCCGCGCCGCGCGGTGCACGGTGGTGCCGATCTGGTCCGCGCGGTGCACGGTGAACCCGGCCTTGGTCACCGGCGCGAACATCGCCTGCTGGTCGGAGGTTTCGTGCAGCACCCCGCGCACGACCCCGGGCCGGTGCAGGGTGGACGGGATCTCCGTGGCCACCACGAGCACCGGCGCCGCGGACGCCATCGCCTCGCCCACCGCGCCGAGCGTGTTGGCCGCGCCCGGACCGGTCGTCACCAGCGCGACACCGAGTTTTCCGGTCCTGCGGGCATAACCGTCCGCGGCATATCCGGCGGCCTGTTCGTGCCGGACGCCGATGACGCGGATCCCGGTCTGGCCCAAGGCCTCCCACAACGGCAGGTTGTGTACACCCGGAAGGCCGAACACCACCTCGGTCCCGAGAGCCATGAGCGCGTCTACCAGCTGCTGAGCTCCAGTCCGTCCTGCCACGCCAGCGATCGTATCCGTCGCGGCCAGGTGCACGCAGACACGTCACCGGACGGCGGCCGGCGGCGGGGCAGGCGCAGGTCAGCCGTAGCTCTTCGCTGGGCCGGAGCACTGCTCGAGGACGGCCACCTCGTCGTCGGGACACTCGAGCGCCTTGGCGATCCGCCGCCTCCGGCGTCCACGTTCCGCTGTCCCACGGCTGGAGAGCGGTCCTCGGTCGTCACCTCGGCACAGCCCTCGGTTTCACGCGCTTCGCCACGGGTCATACTCGCCAGAGTGCAACCGCAGCGAGCCGAATTCTCGTGCGTAGACTCGGGCCGGGGCGACGCGGCCCCAGCTGGCGGAAGGGTGGCCGGAATGCCGATGATGCCCGTGACCGACTCGATGTTCCTGATGGTCGAGACCCGCGAGCACCCGATGCACGTGGGCGGACTGCAGCTGTTCCGCAAACCCGACGGCGCCGGCGAGGACTATCTGCGGGACCTGCGCCGTTCGCTGTTGGAGTCGGACAACATGCGCGGCGTGTTCCGGCGGCGGCCCGGCACTCCGGTGAACACCGTGGGCCATCTGCGCTGGGCGGTCGAACGCGAGCTGGAGCTGGACTACCACTTCCGGCATTCCGCGCTGCCGCAGCCAGGGCGGATCCGTGAGCTGCTGGAGCTGACCTCGCGCTGGCACAGCACCCTGCTGGACCGGCACCGTCCGCTGTGGGAGACCCACCTCATCGAGGGTCTGCGGGACGGCCGGTTCGCGATCTACTCGAAGATCCACCACGCGCTGATGGACGGGGTCTCCGCGCTGCGGCACCTGCAGGGCACGCTGTCGGACGACCCGTCCGATCTGGACTGCCCGCCGCCGTGGGGCACCCGCGGCCAGGCCGCCGGCAACCGCGAACGGCGTGGTTCCCTGCTGAACACCGCGGGCAAGACTTTCGGGCAGTTCGCGGGAATGGCGCCCGCGGCGGCGAAGGTGGCGCGCGAAGCGTTCCGCGAGCATCGGCTGACGCTGCCGATGCAGGCACCGCGGACGATGCTGAACGTGCCGATCGGTGGCGCGCGCCGGTTCGCCGCGCAGTCGTGGCCGCTCGAACGCGTGCGAGCGATCGCCTCCGCGTCCGGTACTTCGCGCAACGACGTCGTGCTCGCCATGTGCGCCGGCGCGTTGCGGGACTACCTCATCGAACAGAGCGCGCTGCCGGACGCGCCGCTCGTGGCGATGGTCCCGGTGTCGCTGCGCCGCCGCGACGCAGGCGAGGCGAGCGGCAACAACATCGGCGCGCTGCTGTGCAATCTGGCCACCGACCTGGCCGACCCGGGTGACCGGCTGGCCGAGATCTCCACGTCGATGTCGAACGGGAAGAAGCTGTTCTCGCAGCTGTCGCCGTTGCAGACGCTGTTGCTGTCCGGGATCAACGTGGCCCAGCTCGGCGTTTCCGCGGTCCCGGGCGTGGTGTCCAACACCCGCCCGCCGTTCAACCTGGTGATTTCCCACGTCCCGGGCCCGCGTTCGCAGATGTACTGGAACGGCGCCGCTCTCGACGGTATCTACCCCGCGTCGGTGCTGCTCGACGGCCAGGCGCTCAACATCACGCTGACCAGCAACGGCGACAAGCTCGACTTCGGCATCACCGGATGCCGCCGCAGCGTGCCACACCTGCAGCGACTGCTGAACCACCTGGACACCGCACTGGCCGAACTGGAGGGCGCGGCCGGAGTGCGTTGACTCCCCTCGCGCCACTCGCGGGCGGATTGGTCCTGTGTGGACTAACGCGACGTGGCGGGCCGCACGGAGAGGAAGTTGACCGCGCTGCCGCTGAGGACCAGCTCGTCGTCCGCGGTGAAGACCTCCATCCGGGTGCGGACGAGTCCGCGATCCGGCTTGGACTTCGACAGCCGGGCCTCGGTGACGGTGGCGCGCATGTGCAGCCGGTCCCCCGGCCGCACCGGCCGCGGCCAGCGCAGCTCGTCCATTCCCGGACTGCCGAGACTGGCCACCGAGGACAGGTAGTGGTCGGCGAACATCCGCATCATCAGGCTCGCGGTGTGCCAGCCACTGGCGATGAGCCCGCCGAACGGCCCGGACTTCGCGACCACCGGATCGACGTGGAAGCTCTGCGGATCGAACCGCCGGGCGAACTCGACGATCTCCGCCTCGGTGACGGTGACGTCCCCGAACTCGTACACCGCCCCGAGCGGATAGTCCTCGAACCAGCGATCCCCGATCGGCGTGGTGAACTCGGTCATGACCGCCAGACTGCCACACCGGCACGGCCGAAACCCGCCCGCGCCGGTGCTGCCCGCACGGCACGGCCGGAGCGTGGAGAGGTCACCGGCCGGGGCCGTCGGGCGGAGTCAGTGCGTTGGCCAGGGGCGGACTTCCTCGAGCAGTTTCGCCACGGCCAGTACCAGGTCGTCCGAATGCCGGGGGCCGACGATCTGCAGCCCCACCGGCAGGCCGGCGGACGTACGGCCCGCCGGGACGCTGATCGCGGGCTGCTGGGTCATGTTGAACGGGTAGGTGAACGGGGTCCACTCCGGCCATTCGCTCAGGCCGCTGCCCGGCGGCACGTCGTGGCCGGCTTCGAACGGCGGGATCGGGATGGTCGGGGTGAGCAGGACGTCGTGGCGGGTGTGGAACTCGCCCATCCGGATGCCGAGCGCGGCGCGTTCCGCGGTGGCGTCGAGGTAGTCGCTCGCGGAGAACGTGTGCCCCTTCTCCCATACCCGCCGCAGGCCCGGGTCGACGCGATCCTCGCTGCCGGCCGGGAACGAGTCGAGCAGCTTGGCCGCACCGGTGGACCACAGCACGTCGAACGCCGGCTTCGGATCCGCGAAGCCCGGGTCGGTCTGCTCGATCCGCAATCCCGCGTCACCGAGGGCCCGGACCGCGGCGGCGACGATCCCGGCCACCTCCGGATCCACGTCCACGTAGCCGAGAGTCGGCGAGTACGCCGCGTTCAGGCCACGCACGTCACGCCGCACGGCCTCGCGGTAGGTGCCCATCGGCGGGGCGAGCCCGGCGGGATCGCGGTGATCGGGGGTGGACAGCACATCGAGCAGGAGCGCGGTGTCGTCCACGCTGCGGGCCATCGGCCCGGCGTGTGACAGCGGGCCGAACGGGCTCGCCGGGTACAGCGGGATCCGCCCGTGCGTCGGCTTCATCCCGACGATTCCGCAGAACGACGCGGGAATCCGCACCGAACCGCCGCCGTCGGTGCCCACCGACAACTCGCCCATGCCCGCCGCGACGGCCGCCGCACTGCCCCCGCTCGAACCACCCGCGGTCTTGTCCGGGTCGACCGGATTGCGGGTGATCCCGACGAGCGCGCTGTCGGTGACGCCCTTCCAGGCGATCTCCGGCGTGGTCGTCTTGCCCAGTACGACGAGGCCGGCCTCCCGCATCCGCGCCATCACCGGGCTGTCGACGTCCCACGGCTGATCCCGCGGGACGCTGCTGGAGCCACGCAGTGTCGGCCAGCCCTGCGTGAGGAACATGTCTTTGATGGACGAGGGAACCCCGTCCAGCCAGCCGATCGGGTTGCCGTCGCGCCAGCGGACCTCGGCCGCCTTCGCCTGTTCCAGTGCGCGATCGGCGTCCACGAGGCAGTACGCGTGCAGCTCGCCGTCGCGCTCCTCGATGGCCTGCAACGCGTTCTCGGTCGCCTCCACCGGAGACAGCTCCCCGGTCGAGTAGGCGGCCACGAGCTCGCTGGCGGTCAGTTCCCGGTCACTCATCCGGCGGCTCCCTGCGGTTGCGACGGCACGTACCCGAGCCGTTTGTCCACGACGTTCTGCAGCGGCTCCCCGGCACTCCAGCGCCGGAAGTTCGCCGTGAACACCTCTACCAGCGTGCGGCGCCATCCGCCGAAGTCCCCCGACATGTGCGGGGAGACCAGCACGTCCGGCATCGTCCAGAGCGGGCTGTCCGCGGGCAGCGGCTCGGTCTCGAACACGTCCAGCGCGGCACCCGCGATCTCCCCGGCACGCAACGCCGCGACCAGCTCGGACGTGACCACCAGCTCGCCACGGCCGACGTTGACGAACCGGGCGGACGGCTTCATCGCGGCGAACGCGGCGGCATCGAACATGCCCTTGGTCCGGTCGGTGAGCGGGGCGAGGGCGACCACGTAGTCGAACTCGCCCAGGTACCGCGGCAGCTCGGCGGACTCGTGCACCACGCCGAAGTCGGGGTCGCCGGTCCGCGCCCGCCGCCCGGCTCCCGACACCCGCATCCCGGCCGCACGCAGCAGCCGCGCGGTGGCCCGCCCGATCGGCCCGGTGCCGACCACCAGCACCTCGCGCCCGGCGATCCGCTCGCTCTCGCGATGCCGCCAGGTGGTGGCCCGCTGCAGGTCGAGCGACCGCGCGAAGTCCTTGGCGAAGGCCAGCACGACCCCGAGCACGTACTCGGCGATGGCGTCGTCGAACACCCCGCGCGAGTTCGTGAGCACCACGTCGCTTTCCCGCAGCTCCGGGAACAGCACCGGGTCCACGCCGGCGCTGGCGATGTGCAGCCACCGCAACCGGTCCGCCGCCGCCCACGCTTTCGGCACTGCGGTGGAAAGGAAGTCGTAGACGAACAGCGCGTCGGCTCCGGCCAGCGCCTCCGGAAGCCCGCTCGCATCGGTGTAACGAACGACCGCGCCCGCTTCGACAGCAGCCATGTCCGGTGGCGGTTCCGCCCCGCAGAGCACCGCCAGAACGGGGATTTCCGAGCCGATCACATTGACACGGTAAAAGTGGCTCGTATGATTGTCAACAATCCGAGGAACGACCCCCGGAGCACCGGACGTGTCATCTCGCACAGGCGTATTCCGGAGGCTGAGCCTTGGATCTGGACTTTCTCGCGTTCGAAGGCCCGCTCGCGCAGCGGGGCATCGGCGTGATCGCCCCCTTCGACCTCGCGCTCGAGCGCGAGCTGTGGCGCTGGGTGCCGATGGAGGTGTCGCTGCACCTCGCCCGCACGCCCTACGAACCGGTTCCGGTCAGCATGGAGATGGCGCACCTGGTGAGCGACAGCCGGCACCTCGCGGCCGCCACGCGCGACGTACTGCACGTGGAACCCGAGGTGGTCGCCTACCTGTGCACGTCGGGCAGCTTCGTGAACGGCGTCGACTACGAACGCTCCCTCACCAAGGCCATCTGCGACGCCGGCGCGCCGGACGCGGTGACCACCTCCGGCGCACTCGCCGAGGTGCTGCAGCAGCTGGATCTACACCGGATCTCCGTACTCACCCCCTACGACGCCGATCTCACCGGCGCACTCCACGGCTTCCTCGCCGAACTCGGCGTGGACACCGTCGCCAGCGACCACCTCGGCCTGGGCGGCGGCATCTGGAAGGTCAGCTACCGCACCATCGCCGAACGGATCCTGGCCGCCGACCACAGCGACGCCGAGGCCATTTTCGTCAGCTGCACCAACCTCCCCACGTTCGACCTGATCGAGCCGCTGGAGAAGGCGCTGGGCAAGCCCGTGCTGACGGCCAACCAGCTGACCATGTGGGCCTGCCTGCGCCGGATGCAGCTGCCGATCGTCGGCCCCGGCCAATGGCTGCGGGAGGTCTCCTGACCGGCGGCTCGGGCGGCCGGCCCTTGACCCATACCGGTAAGATTGTCGACAATTTGCGTATTCCGGAGGTTTCGTGACCACGATCGGCTTCATCTACCCCGACCACGCGGCCGAGGACGACTACCCGCTCGCGGAGCAGCTGCTCGGCGGATCGGACGCCGCCGAGGGCGACATCCGGCTGCCGGTCGCGCACATCTACGGCACCGATCTGCACGCCGTACCGGAGTTGCTGGATCTCGGCAGTGAGTCCCGGCTGGCCGAGGGCGCCGGGCTGCTGGCCCGTCACCGGCCGGACGCGGTCGTCTGGGCGTGCACGTCCGGCAGCTTCGTGTACGGCTGGGAGGGCGCGCGCGATCAGGCCGACCGCCTGGCCGCGACCGCGGGCGTGCCCGCGTCGAGCACCTCGTTCGCCTTCGTGCACGCGGCACAGGCGATCGGCGTGCGGCGGGTCGCAGTGGCCGCCAGCTACCCGGACGACGTGGCCCGGCTGTTCGTGGACTTCCTCGCCGCGGGCGGGGTCGAAGTGCTGACCATGTCGAGCGCGGACATCGACACCGCCGCGGAGGTGGGCAGGCTGGCCCCGGACGCCGTGGTGGACCTCGCGGTGACCCACGACCACCCGGACGCGGACGCGGTGCTCGTGCCCGACACCGCGATGCGCACGCTCGGCGAGATCACCGCGATCGAGGAGAAGCTGGGCAAACCAGTACTGACCGCGAACCAGGTGACCCTCTGGGAGGGCCTGCGGCTGGCCGGCACGGCCCGGGTGGTGCGATCGCTGGGCACACTGTTCCGACCGGGGCGCTGACCCGTGGTCGCCCTGCCCGGTATCGAACCGGTGAGCCGCGAGTCGACTGCCACGATGATCGCGCGCCAGCTGCGTGAAGCGATCATGAACGGCGTCCTGCCGCCGGGCACGCAGCTCGGGGAAACCGATCTCGCGGCCCGGTTCCAGGTGTCCCGTGGTCCGCTGCGGGAGGCGATGCAGCATCTCGTGTCGGAAGGCCTGCTGCGCAGTGAACGGCACCGCGGCCTGTTCGTGATCGACCTCGAACCGGCCGACGTCCACGACATCTACCTCGCCCGCACCGCGGTGGAACGCACCGCGCTGCTGCGCGTCCTGAGCAGCGGCGACCGCGAGGAGGTGGCGCAGACGCTGGAGCAAGCCGTGGCCGACATGGCCACCGCCGCGGACGACGACGACCCCTCCGCACTGTCCACAGCGGACCTGCGCTTCCACGAGGCGCTGATCGAGTCCTCCGGCAGCAAACGACTCGTCCGGATGGCCCGCACGCTGCTGATCGAGACCCGGATGTGCCTGACCCTGCTGCAGAGCACGTACCAGCGCGTGGAGGACCGGGTGGAGGAGCACACGCAGATCATCGAGGCCCTGCGCGCGGGTGACGAGGGCACCGCGCTGGGCCTGCTGGACGCGCACATGGAGGACGCGATCAGCCGCCTGACCCCGGGCACGAGCCCGCGCAACGGCGAAGCACCGGCGAACCACTGACCCCGGCAGGCTCGCGATGCGGGCGGACAGCCGTGGTTTCGCCCGGCCGCGGTGTGGCACCCGTGGGGAACGCCGTGGTGGCTGCGACAGAACCACCGGCAGCACGAAGAACCGGCCGCGCACCGGCCACGCCATCCCGTCACCGGATCCGCTGAGCGACTCGTCGCCTCGGCCGGCGACGTCCCGGGCTCGGTGTTCGGTGCACCTGCAGCTGTGCAGGTGCCCCACCGGCCGTTCGCGAAATTCGCCTGCCCCACGGTTGCGTTCGCCCGCAGGCACCCGGGCTCGACGTTTCCCGTGCACCGCCGAGAGCCCACAAAGGACTGACAACACGCACAAGGCCGCAAGCGTCCGGCCGAACCGCGAGTGGCACGCCGGTGACCGCCCCCCGCTTCGAAGCAGGTGCCGTGGTGAATACCTTGACTCGAAGGGAAAACATCGCCGGTCAGTCATGGGTACGCTCCCCCAGCACCGGCTGGCCGCCCTGGCCCGCACGGTAGTTCGGGGACCACGGGAAGACCCCGCGGACGTCGGAGTGCACCAGTTGGATCGCACTGATCTCCGGGCCGTACAACGCCACCGCGAAGTGCAGGTGCACACCCGGCGCGGTCAGGGCGACCGCTTCCAGTGCCGGGTGGCCCGGCAGGCTCAGGCGGGCCCCGGGTTCGGGTGGCCCGGTGGTCAGGGTGCGCTCGGCCGCCGCGGAGAGCAGGACCGCCGACGGGTGCGGCGGCAGTCCGGTGACGACCAGCTCGGGCAGGCCGTGGGCGGTGAGGCCCAGGGTGTACGCCCAGGGCGGGCGGACACCCGTGCCCAATACGCCCTGGACACACCAGCCGTACTCGCGGATCCGGTCCAGCACCTCGCTCAGGTACCGCTGTCCGGCGGTTCTCTCCGGTTCCCCGCACTGCTCGCACATCGGGCTTCTCCTCCCCCGGGACCCTCGGTGGGCCCCGGGGAAGAGTGAAGCGCGCGGTACCGACGAAAAATCAGCGGAGCGTTTCGGCCACCGCGGTACCCAGCCCGGTTGTGGTAGAGGTGCCGCCCAGGTCCGGGGTGAGCACCTTCCCGGCGGCAAGCACCTCGTCGACGGAGCTGCGGATCGCTTGCGCGGCAACGGTTTCCCCGAGGTGATCCAGCAGCATCGCACCGGCGAGGATCTGGGCGACCGGGTTGGCGATGCCCTGCCCGGCGATGTCCGGGGCACTGCCGTGCACGGCCTCGAACATGGACGGGAATTCACCTGATGGGTTGACGTTGCCGGACGGTGCCATGCCCAGCCCGCCGGTCACCGCGGCCGCCAGGTCGCTCAGGATGTCGCCGAACAGGTTCGACCCCACGACCACGTCGATCCGGTCCGGGGCCTGCACCATCCGGGCCGCCAGTGCGTCCACATGGCACTGTTCGGCCCGCACGTCCGGGTGGCGCGCCCCGACCTCGGCGAAGATCTCGTCCCAGTACGGCATCGAGTGGATGAGCCCGTTCGACTTCGTGGCGGACGTGACGTGCCCGGACCGGGTGCGCGCCAGTTCGAAGGCGTACCGGATGATCCGCTCCACGCCCACGCGCGTG
Organism: Amycolatopsis jiangsuensis; assembly: GCF_014204865.1. Lineage (NCBI taxonomy): Bacteria > Bacillati > Actinomycetota > Actinomycetes > Pseudonocardiales > Pseudonocardiaceae > Amycolatopsis > Amycolatopsis jiangsuensis. Next base: position 6,654,291 of record NZ_JACHMG010000001.1, on the reverse strand, counting down.
AACACCGATTCCTGCAGCACGAACTCGTCCGGCCGGCCGGCGTTGTGCCGCCCGCCGATCGCCGAGTACTCGCCCTCCGAGTTCTCCCGGACGATCACCATCTCCAGCTCGTCGGCCGTGCGCCCGGCCAGCGCGGACGTGGTGCCCGGCAGCAGCCGCACCGGGCGCAGGTTCACGTACTGCTGGAACGCCCTGCGCAGCGGGATCAGCAGTCCCCACAGGGAAACGTGGTCCGGCACCCCGGGGAAGCCGACCGCGCCGAGCAAAATGGCGTCGAACCCCGACAGCTGCTCGACGCCGTCCTCCGGCATCATCGCGCCGGTCTCGGCGTACCGCTCGCAGCTCCAGTCGAACTCCTCCCACTCCAGGGAGAATCCGTACCTGGCGGCGGCCGCGTCGAGCACCTTGCGCGCCTCGACCGTGACGTCCACTCCGATCCCGTCGCCCGGGATACTGGCAATCCGGTGGCTCACAGGTTCACCGCGATGTACTTGGTCTCGAGGAACTCGTCGATGCCGACGGTGCCGCCTTCGCGGCCGAGACCGGACTGCTTGATCCCGCCGAACGGCGCGGCCGGGTTGGACACGATGCCCTGGTTGAGGCCGATCATGCCGGCCTCCAGCCGCTCCGACACCCGCAACGCCCGCTTCAGATCCGCGGTGAACAGGTAGGAGACCAGGCCGTACTCGGTGTCGTTGGCCTTCGCGATCGCCTCGTCCTCGGTGTCGAACGGGGTGATCGGCGCGACCGGGCCGAAGATCTCCTCGCCGGTCAGCCGCGCGTCCTGCGGAACGTCGGTGAGCACCGTGGCCGGGTAGAAGTGCCCCGGCCCGCCGACCGGCTCACCACCGGTGAGCACGCGCGCGCCCCGGTCGGTGGCATCCTTGACCAGCGTGGTCACCTTGGTCACCGCGGCCTCGTCGATCAGTGGGCCGACGACGACACCTTCGTCGGTACCGCGGCCCATCGGCAGCGACTGCATCCGCTCGGTGAGCCTGCGGGAGAACTCGTCGACGACGCCCCGCTGCACGTAGAACCGGTTCGCCGCGGTGCACGCTTCGCCGATGTTGCGCATCTTCGCCTGCATCGCGCCCTCGACAGCGGCGTCCAGGTCCGCGTCGTCGAACACCAGGAACGGCGCGTTGCCACCGAGCTCCATCGACGTGCGCAGCACCTTCTCCGCGCACTGTTCCAGCAGCTTGCGGCCGACCCCGGTGGACCCGGTGAACGACAGCTTGCGCGCCCGCCCGTCGCGGATCAGCGGCTCCATCACACCACCCGCGTCGGTGGTCGTGACGACGTTCAGCACGCCCTCGGGAAGTCCCGCCTCGGCGAGGATCCCGGCGAGCGCCAGCATCGACAGGGGCGTCTGCGCGGCGGGCTTGATCACCGTCGTGCAGCCCGCCGCGATCGCCGGGCCGATCTTGCGCGTGCCCATCGCCATCGGGAAGTTCCACGGCGTGATGAGCAGCGCGGGCCCCACCGGCTGGCGGGTCACCAGGAACCGGCCGGCACCGTTGGGCGCCACCGCGTACCCGCCGTCGATCCGTACGGCCTCTTCGGCGAACCAGCGGAAGAACTCGGCGGCGTAGGTGATCTCACCGGCCGCTTCGGCGAGCGGCTTGCCCATCTCGAGGGTCATCAGCAACGCCAGCTCGTCCCGGCGCTCGAGCAGCTTCTCGTACGCCCGCCGCAGGATCTCCCCGCGCTCACGAGGCGCGACGGCCGCCCAGCTGTCCTGCGCGGCGACCGCCGCATCGAGCGCGGCCAGGCCGTCTTCCGCGGTCGCGTCGGCGACCTTGCACAGCACCGCGCCGGTCGAGGGGTCCTGCACGTCGAAGGCCCGTCCGCCCTGCGCCGGCACCCATTTGCCGCCGATGAAGAGGTCCTTGCCGACCGCGCCGACCACACCGTCCTCGGTGATCTCACTCATCCGGTTCGCTCCCGTTCGTGGTTGTCCCGAAGCCATGCTATGGATATTGTCAACAATCGACAACCGCTGAACCAGACCTAGGAGCGCGCCGCATGGCACAGCTTTCCCCGCTGCTCAAGCAGGCCACGCCCGTGGTCGTCGACCACGGTGAAGGGGTTTACCTCTACGACGTGGACGGAAAACGTCACCTCGACTTCACCGCGGGGATCGGCGTGACGAGCACCGGTCACTGCCACCCGCGCGTGGTCGAGGCCGCGCGCGAGCAGATCGGCAAACTCGTCCACGGGCAGTACACGACGGTGATGCACAAGCCACTGCTGGAGCTCACCGAGAAGCTCGGCGCGGTCCTGCCGTCCGGGCTCGACTCGCTGTTCTACGCCAACTCCGGCAGCGAGGCCGTGGAGGCCGCGCTGCGGCTCGCGCGGCAGGCGACGAAGCGACCCAACGTGATCGTGTTCCAGGGCGGCTTCCACGGCCGCACCGTCGCCGCGGCCTCGATGACCACGTCCGGCACGCGGTTCAGCACCGGCATCTCGCCGCTCATGGCCGGCGTGCACGTGGCGCCCTTCCCGTACGCCTACCACTACGGCTGGGACCAGGAGACCGCCACGAAGTTCGCGCTGCGCGAGCTGGACTACCTGTTCCAGACCGTGTCCGCGCCGGGCGAGACGGCCGCGCTGTTCGTCGAGCCGGTGCTCGGCGAGGGCGGCTACGTGCCGGCGAACACCGAGTTCCTCGCCGGGCTGCGTGAGCGTGCGGACCGGCACGGCATCCTCCTGGTGCTCGACGAGGTGCAGACCGGCTTCGGCCGGACCGGCAAGTTCTGGGGCCACGACCACTACGACGTCTCCCCGGACGTCGTGCTGATCGCGAAGGGCCTCGCCAGCGGCTTCCCGCTGTCGGGCATCGCGGCTTCGCAGGAGCTGATGGCGAAAGCGTTCCCGGGCTCCCAGGGCGGGACGTACGGCGGCAACGCGGTCTCCTGCGCGGCCGCGATCGCGACGCTCGACGTGATCCGTGACGAAGGCTTGGTCGACAACGCTGCCGAGCGCGGCCGTCAGCTGCTCGAAGGCGCGCGGGTCATCGGCGACAAGACGCCGGCCATCGGCGACGTACGCGGCCTCGGCCTGCTCGTGGGCACGGAATTCACCACTGCGGACGGCGAGCCGGACGCGGCTACCGCACAAGCCGCGCAGCAGACGGCCGCGCGCAACGGCCTGCTGCTGCTCACCTGTGGTGCGTACTCGAACGTCGTGCGCATGGTGCCGCCGTTGGTGGTCAGCTCCGAGCAGGTCGACGACGCGTTGCGGATCTGGGGCGACGTCGTCGCTTCTGTCACGGCAGGGAGCTGAGCCATGGCGCGGTACATCACCATCACCCTCGACAAGCGCGGTGTCTCCTGCCGCGCCCGGCTGCTCGACGAAGAGGCACCTCGCACCTGCAAGGCGGTGTGGGACTCGCTACCGCACAGCGGTTCGGCCTACCACGCGAAGTACGCGCGCAACGAGGTCTACACCCTCGTGCCGCCGTTCGCCGAACCCAAGCCCGGCCGGGAGAACCCGACGATCACGCCGATTCCGGGGGACGTCGTCTACTTCGGGTTCGAAGCCTGGGAGATCGGCAACCCGGCGTACGGCTACGACGAGGGCAGCGAGGCGCACAGCGACCAGGGCGCCACGGACCTGGCGATCTTCTACGGCCGGAACAACCTCCTCATCAACGGCGACGCCGGCTGGGTGCCCGGCAACGTTTTCGCCACCATCGAGGAGGGCCTGCCGGACATCGCCGCCGCGGCACAGGATCTGTGGCTTCGTGGCGTCGAAGGCGAAACGCTGTCGTTCGCCCGCGCGGACTGAACACCGGCGGCCAGGTCCCGGCGGACACGCCGGCACCTGGCCGCCCACCCGGCACGAGGGATCGCTAGCACTGTCTGGTGAGGCCGGGTTCACAGTGCGTATGCACGGCGCACCGGGTTCAGGTACCGCCGGACCGGCGGCGATCACCCGGGCGTGTGAACTTCTTATCTTCACCATTCGTGTCCCCGCGTTCACCGGTTCGGGGTGACACGACCCCCACTTGTCGCAATCGGCTTCTGCTACTCACCGTGAGCAGCACGGCCGGTCACTACCAACCGTGGCGATCCGCCGGTCATCCCACCCCCGCCGCTGAACCCGAAAGACTTACACGTTTAGGGTGGGAAGATTCCGGAGCCGGCCGGGTTTCGGGAAACAGCTTTTGACACCCCGGGCGCGCCGGTGCAAATCTGCATTCGCTCCTCGCGAGAGCACAACCGAAGAAAACATCCGGACAAGGAGCCCCTCAATGCAGATGTTCACCCAGCACGCGCACCACTGCCACGACATCCTCACCGGTGCCCTGGCACACCTGGCGCACGTGCTCGGCTGGCTCGTCTGACCGGCACCGAGGATCAACCGCGGGGGCCGGCCTGTTGGCGCGGACCGGCCCCCGTTCCGGCTTTTCCACCCCGGATTTTCGCAGTACCCACTCCAGCTTTTCCGTCCCATTCTCGCCGAGCGTGAAAAGGGGCGGATTTTCCTTTTCCGGAATACGTATTGCCTGCCGGTACGGCATCGGCACCGTGGTCACCCCAAGTCACCGGGGATGAACGTGAAGCAGCTTCATGGTCCTCCCGTGACCGGAAGGACTAGGCTCGAAGCGCAAGGTCCGGGTGCACCAGGGAGGGGCAGGCAGTGGCGCAGAAGGACGACGTCGCGGCGCGGCTGGCGGCCGTCGTGGGCACCGGAAACCTGCTCACCGGCGACGCGATCCCCGACGACTACGCGCACGACGAAGCGCTGACTTCACCGCCCCAGAAACCCGCCTACGTGGCGAAACCCGCTACCGCCGAGGAAGTCTCCGAACTGCTGAAGGCGGCCACCGAGGCCGGTGTCCCGGTCACCGCCCGCGGGTCCGGCAGCGGCCTCTCCGGAGGCGCCCGCCCCGCGGAAGGCGGCCTGCTCGTGTCGTTCGAGCGGATGAACGCGGTCCTCGAGATCGACACCGGCAACCACGTCGCCGTGGTCCAGCCGGGGGTCACACTGTCCGAACTGGACCGAATGACCGCCGAACACGGCCTCACCTACCCGGTGTACCCGGGCGAACTGAGCGCGAGCGTCGGCGGCACTGTCGGCACGAACGCGGGCGGTATGCGTGCGATCCGCTACGGCGTCACCCGCGGCAACGTCGTGGGCCTGCAGGCGGTTCTGCCCACCGGGGAGATCCTCCGCACCGGCGGGCGCACCTCGAAGATTTCCACCGGCTACGACCTCACCCAGCTGATCACCGGTTCGGAGGGCACCCTCGCGCTGGTCACCGAGGCGACCCTGAAGCTGCATCCCCGGCTGCCGCACGGCGCCACCGTGCTCGCCCCGTTCGACGACTTCGACCAGGTGATGGCGGCGGTGCCGCGGATCGTCGCGAGCGGGCTGGAGCCGCACATCCTGGAGTACATCGACAACCTGACCATGGCCGCGATGGTGCACAACGACAAGCTCGAACTCGGCGTGCCGGCCGAGATCCGGGACCGGACCGAGGCGTATCTGGCGGTGGCGCTGGAGAACCGGGTGGCCGACCGGGTCGGCGAGGACGTCGAGACCCTCGGCGAGCTGCTGCTCGAACTCGGTGCGACCGATGCGTACGTGCTCGAAGGCGGCGCGGCACGCAAACTCATCGAGGCACGGGAAAAGGCTTTCTGGAACGCGAAAGCGGCCGGCGCGGACGACGTGATCGACGTGGTGGTCCCGCGTACCGCGATGCCGCCGTTCCTCACCCGCTCGCGCGAGCTGGCGCAGGCCGCGGGTGGTGGCGTGATCGGCTGCGGGCACGCCGGCGACGGCAACGTCCACCTGGCGATCTTCTGCCCGGACCCGGACACCCGGACCGCACTTCTCACGGACATCTTCGGCTACGCCATGGAACTCGGCGGCGCCATCTCCGGCGAGCACGGGCTCGGCCGCACCAAGACGAAGTACCACGACAAGCTGGCGGACCCGGCGAAGCTCGCGTTGCTCCGCCGGCTCAAGGACGGTTTCGACCCGGCCGGGATCCTCAACCCCGGTGTCCTGTTCGCCTGAGCCCGAGCCCGGAAAGTGAGCACTGCAAGCACGATGAACGGCGGAGCACGATGAACGGCGCCCAGTCCCTGATCCGCACGCTGGTCGACAACGGTGTCGAGGTGTGCTTCTCCAATCCCGGCACGTCGGAGATGCACTTCGTGGCCGCGCTCGACTCCGTGCCGGAGATGCGCGGGGTGCTGGCGTTGTTCGAGGGCGTGGTGACCGGCGCGGCCGACGGCTACGCGCGGATCGCCGGCAAGCCCGCCGCCACGCTCCTGCACCTCGGCCCCGGTCTGGGCAACGGATTGGCGAACCTGCACAACGCACGGCGCGCCCACACTCCGATCGTGAACGTGATCGGCGACCACGCCACCTACCACAAGCAGTACGACGCGCCGCTGGAGTCGGACATCGACGCGCTGACCGGCTGGCTGGAGGGCTGGTCACGGCGGTCCGGGCAGACCAAGGACGTCGGCGCGGACGCGGCAGCCGCCGTCGCCGCCGCGCAGGACGCTCCCGGCCGGGTCGCGACGCTCATCCTGCCCGCCGACGTTTCGTGGGGCGAGGGTGGCGAACCGAGCGCGCCGACCTCGCCGCGTGCACCGCAGGCAGTGGACACGGCGACGGTCAAGGCCGTCGCGGAAGTCCTGCGCAGCGGCGAACCGGTGGCTTTACTGATCGGCGGGGACGCCTGCCACGAAACCGGCTTGCGCGCGACCAGCCGGATCGTCGCGGCCACCGGCGCGAAAGCGTTTGCGGAGACGTTCCCGGCCCGGCTCGAACGCGGGGCGGGGCTGCCGAATCTCGAACGGCTCGGTTATCTGGCCGAACAGGCGAAGTACCAACTGGACGGCATACGGCACCTGATCGTCGCGGGCACGAAGGCGCCGGTGTCGTTCTTCGCCTACCCCGGCATGCCGAGCGAGCTGACCCCGGACGGCGCACAGGTGCACGAGCTCGCCGCGCCCGGTCAGGACGTGGCCGCCGCACTCGAGGAGGTCGCCGCGCTGGTCGCCGCCGACACCGAACCGGTCCTGCAGGAGGCGACGCGTCCGGCGCTCCCGGCGGGGCCGCTCACCCCGCAGAACTGGGTCGACGTGATCGGTGCGCTGCTGCCCGAGGACGCGATCATCGTCGACGAGGCCAACACTTCCGGCCTGCTGCTGCCGGGAGCCACCGCCGGCGCGCCCCGCCACGACGTGCTCACCCTCACCGGCGGCGCCATCGGCTCCGGGATGCCGGTCGCCGTCGGCGCCGCGATCGCCGCACCGCGCCGTCCGGTGATCAATCTGGAGTCCGACGGCAGCGCGATGTACACGATCTCGGCACTGTGGACGCAGGCGCGGGAAAACCTCGACGTCACCACGGTCGTGCTCAACAACAACGCGTACGCGATCCTCCGCATGGAGCTGCAACGGGTCGGCGCTTCCGGTGACGGCCCGCGCGCCAAGGACCTGCTCGACCTCGGCAGGCCGGACCTGGATTTCGTGAAGCTCGCCGAAGGCATGGGCGTGCCCGCGACCCGCGCGACGACCGCCGAAGAGCTGGCCGAGCAGTTCCGCCGAGCGGTGGCCGAGCCGGGCCCGCACCTGATCGACGCCGCCGTGCCGCCGCTGTTGTGAGCCCGGGTCCCGTCCTGGGCGGTCTGCGACGATGGCTGCATGGACGAGGAAGTCATCCCCATTCTCCGCATGGCGGACGCCGCGGCGGCGGTGGCGTGGTATGCGTGCCGGTGAACTCATGAGTGGCTACACCGGTGAGAACCTGCGTAGCCACTCATGGGGCCGGTAGTACGTAACCGACGTTTCGGGGCACGACAGCTAGACGCCGACGAGTTCCGGGACGCTGGCGCGGATGCGGGGCACCATCGTGGTGAGGGCCAATCCGCCCAGCGCCGCGACCGCGGCCACCGTGAAGGCGACCCGGAATCCGGTCAGCGAAGGTACCGTCAACGCACCCACCGTCACGCTCAGCTGAGCGAGCAGGGTGGCCATCACCGCGCTAGAGGTCGACGTGCCGACCGAGCGCATGAGGGCGTTGAGACCGTTGGCGGAGGCGGTTTCGGTGACCGGTACCGAGCTCATGATCAGCGCGGGCATGGCCGCGTACGCGATGCCGACCCCGGCGCCGATGATCACCGAGGCGACGACCAGTTCGACCACGTTGTCCATCAGCAGGATCGCGAAAACGTACCCGATCGCGATCACCACGGTGCCGGTGATCAGGGTGGTTCTCGGGCCGTAGCGGTTGGTCAGCCGCGCGGACACCGGTGACAGCAGCATCATCACCAGCCCGTTCGGGGCGAGGCACAGGCCCGCTTCCACCATGGTCAGGCCGAGGCCGTACCCGCTCGCAGCCGGCGCCTGCAGCAGCTGCGGGAACGACAAAGCCATGGCGTACATGGCAAAACCGACGAGAATCGACGCCAGGTTCGTGAACAGCACCGGCCGCCGGGCGGACACCCGCAGGTCGACGAGCGGGTCACGCCTGCGCAGCTGGTACCAGCCCCAGCCGGCGAGCACGAGTACCGCCGCCGCCGCGAAGCCGAGCGTGGGCACGCTGCCCCAGCCCCATTCGCCGCCCTTCACGATCGGCAGCAGCAGGCAGGTCAGCCCGACGACGAGCCCGAACGCGCCGAAGTAGTCGAACGGCGCCGGCTGCCGTACCGGTGATTCCGGCACGTACCGCAGGATCAGCAGCGCACAGCCGAGGCCGAGCGCGGCCGAACCCCAGAACAGCACGTGCCAGTCGGTGTTCTCCGCGACGACCGCCGCGAGCGGCAGTCCGATCGCGCTGCCGACACCGAGCGTCGCGCTCATCAACGAGATCGCGCCGCTCACGCGTTCGGCGGGCAGTTCGTCCCGCATGATGCTGATGCCGAGCGGGATCACGCCCATCGCGAAACCCTGCAGTCCGCGTCCGGCGACCATCAGCGCGAGCGAACTGGTGACCGCCGACAGCACCGACCCGGCGACGAGCACCGCGAGACTGGCCAGCAGCACCCGGCGTTTGCCGTAGAGGTCACCGAGCCGTCCGCTGACCGGCGTGATGACCGCCGCGGCGAGCAACGTCACCGTGACGACCCACGACGCGTTCGTCGGGGTGGTGTCGAGCAGCCTCGGAAACGCCGGGATCAACGGAACGACCAGCGTCTGCATGAACGAAGCGACCAGCCCGCACGACGCGAGCACCACGATGATCGCCCGCCCACCCGACTGCGCCACGACTCCCCCTGTCCGGTCGATCCAGCCCGTACGCGGTACCGAAACGCACGGTACCGGGCGAGCCACCCGAATCGGCAGGTTCGTGATCCATCAGACCCACGGCACTCACCGGACTGGGCCGAACGGAGCAGTCAGAGCCACTGCTTCACGCCGCCGTGGCCCGAGCAGGTGCCCGAGCGGTGCTGGCTGTAGCTGTAGCTGCCGTCCTTGCACTTCGCCGTCGCGCCGGACGGATTCGACGACGGCCGGTGCACGCAGGCCCCGGAGGAGTTGCGGTAGTAGTCGGCACCGCACTGCGCGGTGCTCTTCTTCTTGGCTGCAGTGGTTTTCGGCGCAGCCTTCGGCTTCGCTGCAGTGGTCTTCGGCGCGGTTTTGGACGCGGTGGGCTTGGCCGCCGTCGTCGTGGGCACGACGACGGTGGTCGGCGCCGTCGAGACGACAGAGGATTCCGGCAGACTGCTCTCGGTCGTGGGCGGCGAGGACACCGAGGTCACCGGGGGTCCGCTCGCCGGGAGGACGCCGGTGTTCCCGGGCGGCGCGCCGGTGCCGCATCCGGCGATCAGCGCACCCGCAGCCAGCACCATTCCCAGCTTCCGCAGCATCCTCGGCCTCCTCGCACAGCGCGTGTCGCGAGGTAGTCGACGGAGCCCGAAGATCCGTTACGGTTGTTGCCGAATAAGGCGATGGCCGGGAAAACCGTTGCCCGGCAACCGATCAGCCGGCCGGATTCGGTGACAGGGTGAAGTCGAGCCGTCCGCCGTGCCGGACGAAGGACGAGTCCAGGGTCCAGCCCTGCTGTGGCCGCCCGTCACGCCGGACGGAGTGCGTGTACTTCCCGGTGCCACTGCTGGTGATCGTGAACACCGCGCCGCTGCCGGAGTGCAGCACTGCGGACGGGAACAGCGGACTCGACACCAGGACGTCCCCCGACCCCGGGGTGCGCGGGTAGATGCCCAGCGCACTGAACACGTACCAGGCCGACATCGTGCCGAGGTCGTCGTTGCCGGGCAGCCCGGACGGGCCGGTGGTGTAGACCGTGTCCACGATCTGCCGCACGGTTTCCTGCGTCTGCCACGGCCGGCCGAGATCGTTGTACAGCCAGGGCGCGTGGATGTCGGGCTCGTTCGTGGGGTCGTACTTCAACGGTCCGCCGCCGCGCAGCTGCCAGTTCCCGGCGTCGTCGTGGAAGAAGCCGTCGAGCCGCTTGGCCGCGGTTTCCTTGCCTCCCATGGCTTCCGCGAGACCGGCGACGTCCTGGGGAACCAGCCAGGTGTAGGCGGCCGCGCTGCCTTGGGCGAACCCTCGGTCGCTCGCCGGGTCGAACGGCGTCACCCACGAGCCGTCGACGTCACGCGCCTGCATGTACCCCGTCGCCGGGTTGAAGACGTTGCGCCAGTACGCACCCCGCGCGGACAGCTCCGCCGATTCCTTGCCAAGGCCCAGTTGCGCGGCCCACTGACCGAGCGCGAAGTCCGCGATCGAGTCCTCCAGCGTCTCCGCCGCACCACCCCAGCAGTGGCACACGTCGTTCGCCGCGTAGTGCGATCGCAGGTACTGCGCCAGATTCGGCCGCTGCCCCACGCATTGGCCCGGACACCCGGCGTCCTGCAAACCTTCCGGGCGTGCCGCGGTGGCCTGCGCGTACAACGAGGAGAACGCCCCGCGATAGTCGAAACTGCGCACGCCCATGGCGTAGAACGTGGCGAGTGTCGCGGCCGACGGGTCGCCGGTCATCACGTGCGTTGCCCCGTTGACGTGGACCCACCGGTCCCAGACACCGTCGTTCTGCTTGGCGTAGTTGAACAAGGACTGGGCGAAGTTCCCGGCCACGCGCGGTTCCAGCAGCGCCAGCAACTGCACTTGCGCACGATACTGGTCCCAGCCGGAGAAATTGCTGTACTGCGCGTCCTGCCCCGGCGCGAGCCGATGCGGCTGCTCGTCCATGCCCAGGTACCGGCCGTCGACGTCATTGACCAGATTCGGTTGCTGCAACGAATGGTAGAGCGCGGTGTAGAAGACGGTGCGCTGATCGGCGGTGCCGCCACCGATGCGTGCCCGGTTCAGTTCCGCGTTCCACTTCCGCCGGGTTGCCGCCGCAACGCTGTCCACAGTGGACCATGGAGATTGCTCGGCACGCAGGTTCGCGCGGGCACCGGCGAGGGAAACGTAGGAAATCCCGATCCGCATAGTCACGTCGCTGCCCGGGGCGAAGCCGACCCAGCCGCCGGAACCGCGGCCCGCGCGATCGGCGCCGGTCGCGTACCCCTCGCCGCCGGTCTGGTCGCGGCCGCCCGGCTGAAGTGTGCCGTCCCGCCAGGTTCCGGTGCTGGTGAACGGCCGGTCGAACTCCGCGGTGAAGTACAGCCGGTAGTAGCTCTTGCGGTTGTTCTCGCCGCCGTTCGCGCGCCGGCCGCAGAACGCGCCGGTGAGCACGGAACCGGTGACCCGCCGGTGAACCGGGTCGAGGTGGGTCTCCGCGTCCTCGCTGCCGTTGAGCGAATTCGAGGTGCGGAACAGCAGATTCGCCGGCGTGCCCGCGGGAAAGGCCAGCCGGCCGATCGCGGTGCGGTCGGACGCCGCGAAGTCGGTGGTCACGCCGTTGGCGAGGCCGAGCCGGTAACGACCCGGGGTGGCCTGCTCGTCGGCGTGCGTGAAGTCGCTGGCGTACACCGCGTCGGTGGTGTCCGCGGTCGGCGAGGAGGTGACGTCGCCGGTGAACGGCATGATCGGCACGTCGCCGGCCGCGCCCGGATTGCAGCCGGCGCCGTTGACGTGGGTCAGGCTGAAGCCGCGCAGCCGGGTGGTGTCGTACTGGTAACCGTTGGCAGCGCCGGTGCTGGTCTGGTCACCGCGGGTACTCGTCGGACTCCACGACAGCATCCCGAACGGCGCGGTCGCCCCGGGGAAGGTGTTGCCGTCCCCGGCCGAGCCGATCAGCGGATCGACGAACGCGGCAGGATCGGTCACCGAGGCAACCGCAACCGATGACAACGTTGTCGGAACCACGGCGGAGGTGACCAGGACGGTGGCGAGGACCACCGTGAGGCGACGGCGCATGGCGAGACCCTAGCCGAATCGGGTGACATCCGGGAGAACGTCGAACGACGACCCCGGCTCAGCGGACCGACCGGGCCGCGATGGTGCGCAGCATCCGCCGCATGAGGAACGCATGGCCGCCGCTGCCGAAGACGAGCATGCGATAGCCGGCCCCGGCGGCCCCCGGAAACTCCGCACGGGTCTCCGCACGCAGCAGAGTCCGTCCGTCCGCCACCGGTTCGAGGTGGAAAGCCAGCCGGTACGCGGAGAAATGGTGCCGCCCGGACAGCGTGAGCTCCACGCCGGGACGCGCGGCCACGACCTCGAAACCCGGTATCGTGGCGCCTTCCGCGAGCGGTTTCGGCCCGGTTCTCCGCCAGGCGCCGATCGGTCTGGTCGGCTATCTGGGATTCGTCGCCGCGGGCACCGGCTCATGGACCGGGTGGCAGGACATCGAGCTCCGCGGCTGGAACACCCGGTTCGACTGGGGCCGCGAAGCCATCGAGTGGATACCCCGCACGCTGCTACGTCCCGACGGCGCTTTCCCCACGCTGATTGCCCTGCTGGTGATCGCCGCGGTGGTTCTTGCGGTGGTGTCGATACGCCGGCTCTCGTAGCCACTGGCCGCATACAGCCTCGGTGCGCTTTTGCTGGTCCTGTGCAGTGCCGGCCTGCCGTTCGCGAAGGTGCGATTCCTACTGCCGGCGTTCGTGCTGCTGATCCCGATCGCGCTCGGTCTCGCCAAGCGCCGCAAGTCCACGGCCGCGGCTGTCCTCGCGGCCTACGCGCTCGCCGGCGCACGGTTCTCGGCCTACAGCCTCACCGTCTGGAAGCACGCGATCTGACCATCAGCGGTCCCGCCACGTCAGCGGGGACAAATTCACGGCTGCCTCGGCGACGCGCCGAGCGGTTTCGGTCGCGAGGCCCTTCCGTGCGGAGTCAATCCACCCAGCGACTCGCTCGACCCCCGTCTCTCGGTACTCGACGGCCTGCAGCAGCATTTCGAGCTTGTCGGCGTCCTTCGCGCACCGCGCTTCGAGGGTCTGCCGGGTCTCGTACTCGTCTACCGCGGTCCGAACCATGGTGCGGGAGGCGTCCGGCAGAGCCGCTGTCTGGTCGGAGGTGATCTCGCGGGGCTCGGGCTTGCTCATGTACTTGGCCGCGGTGTGCGGAATGTCCCCGGTGCGGGTCTCCTGCGTGTCGTGCCAGAGCGCGAGGAACGCAGCCCGCTCCGGGTTCGCGCCCTCTCCCACAGCGAGCAGCGCGGCGATCTGCGCGGCCCGCATGCTGTGCTCCGCGACCGATTCGGGGTCGCGGACGCCGACGTGCCACCATCCCGCGCGGCGGATGCGCTTGAGCAGCCCGAGTTCGTAGCTGAACGCGGCGAGTGCAGCGGGCTCGTCTGGCATGGGGCGATCTCCCTATCGGTCGGCGAGACGCAAAGCGTAGTGAAGTCCGGCGACCTGGTCACGTCCGTCGCGCGTGAGCACGTCGGCCGAGGTGAGTATCTCCAGTGCGCCGGATAGCGCGTCACGCGCGGCAGAGCGTTCGGTCAGCAGCGCGGGACGGCTGGCCACGAGGGTGTGCACGGTGTGCAGGTTGAGCGGCAGGTGCGGCGAGGCAGGGTCGAGGCGGCTCACCAGGTGGTGGAACAGCCGCACACCGGACCAGGCTCGGGTGTCGTCCTCGGCCATGAAGGTGTCGTCGGTCTGATCGTCGTGGAGTTCGCCGATCCAGTGCGCCCAGTAGTTGAGGTTCGCAAGCTCAGCCCGCGAGCCGGTGGTACGCGCGACGAAGTCGTGCAGGTGAGTGCTGTCGCCCGTGGATGCGAGCGCGACGGACGCTGAGCGGGCCTCGAGCAGGCTGGTCACATCGCCGTCAGCGATCGGGCGGTGGCCGGCGCTGGCCCACTGGCCACGTAGCCACGCTGCCACCTGGTCGCGCTGGTCGAAGCCGAGCAGATACACCGCCTGTCGGCGCAGTAGCGCCTCGTCGGCACGTAGGCCGCGTTCCGCGACGGTCATCAGGTGATCGAAGAAGCGGCTCCGCTCGTCGGCGCCCATGGTGGGCCCGGGCGCGACCGGTCCGCGGCGCGGCACCTTCGGCGTGAAGACGTTCAGCTCTTGCGGCAAGTGCCCGGTGAAGGGCCATGTGATCAGGTTCGTCAGCGTCTTGCGGTGCACGCTCGCGGCCAACGGATGTACGTCCGGGTCAACCCACGCGCCGCCGGCGGCGATCCCGGTCGAGAGGACGAGGTCGGCCTCGACGGCCGCGCGCAGGTGTTGGCCGGTGGCGGGCGGCGCACCAAGCCGGGGAAGCCGGGCGGCCAGCCGGACGAATTCCCCCGCGGGCATCGCAGACAGGGGGCGCCGTCCCGACTCCCACCCCTGAACAGTGCTCCCATCAACCGCGAGACGTTCCGCGAGACGCTCTTGTGTCAGCCCTGCCGACTGGCGTGCGAGCTTGAGGACGTATCCGGTCACGATGCCCGTTGAACGGCAACCCTGACTGCCGGTCAGTGTTGCCGCTGCTCCGCTCACGGTCGCTCCCGATCTGGACGATCCCGGCCGAACCGTACCCGTACTTGCAGTCCGTTCTACCTACTCACTGGTGATCGTAGCGTCACTCCACGAGATTCGGATGGCTTTGATCAGCCAAAACCCGACGGGAGTGACTCGCCATGGGAGTGTGGATCACGGGTGAGTTGCCGGCTGCTGAGATGGCCAGGTTCAGCCATCGTTCCACCGATTTCGTTCTTCGGCTGTTCGCCTACGAGGGGCGCATTCACGCCTACCGCAAACGCGACCTGGCGGACCCGGCGGTCCAGTGGCCGGTGCCGTGGTGCGGCGAGGACTCGGCCTACCCAGACCGGCACCCCCGCAGCGAAGTCGTGTTGCCGGGAGGGCTCGGCCCGGGCACCTCGGCCTGCCCCACCTGTCTGCCGGGATGGGGCGGCCGGTGATGGGCAAGTGGATCGGCGACGACGGTACCGTTGAGCTGGACGGCAACGTCGAGACCGGCGACGACGAACAGCACGGCCGCGATGAATAGACCCCCGGCCGTCGCACCGAACCCGATACCGGTGCGGCGGCCGGGCCTTACTCAGGCGGCGCCCTTCAGGTGCGTGACCACTGCCTCGCTGACCTTCTGTGCACTCTTGCATGGAGTGGCCTTGTTCGCCCCGGTCGTGATGCTGGTGACCACGGTGAAGGCCAGCTGATCGGTGATCCCGACCCACACACTGCACGTGCCGTGCGAGCGCAGGTCATCGGCGGCAGCGACGACCCCGGGATAGCCGCTCGCACTGAACGGCTCGAAGTAGGCCTGGGTCGCCTTCTGGTCGTAGATATCGCTGATGCCGCCCTTGTTCTGCGGCACCGCCCCCACAGCCACGCTATTCATCCTGGTACCAGCCGACTCCCACCGGCACAGGTCCGGCGGTCCTTGCGAGACCTTTCCCGGCGGCTTCAACCCGACGCCATCCAGCTCGGCATCGGTCAACGCGCTGCACGGGTTGCTCAGAAACTCCTGCGTAGGCAGCGGAGCGGGCACCTTCAGCGAAGCGTCGACCGAAGACGAAGACGACGGCGGCGAACTGTTGTCGGCCGAGTTACCTCCGCCACTGCATGCGGAAAGCGACACGGCAGCGACCGTCGTTAGGACAACCAGTGCCCCGATGTGGCGAGGACGGGAACCGTTCTTGCGCACTCAGAGATCTCCGCTCTTCTTGAGGTTGGCGGCGTCGGCGGCATTCTGCTCCTCCACCGTGATCTTGTTCTTCGCAGCCCTCAGGGCCGTGACGAAGTTCTTCGTGTAATCAACCATCGCCTGATGCTGCGCCACCAGCGTCTCTCCAGACGGAAAGGCGCCATTCGAGACGAACGTATGACTGGCGACCTCGTCAGCCGGCGGCTTCACGTCACGGATGGCAACGGCATGTTGAAGGTCTTCTTGCACGTCGGCCAGCATGTCTTCCCACTGCTTAATAACGCCGTCGATCTGGTCTGCGTCGAACTTGTAACCCCCGCCCGGGCCGTACCCGTCGACCTGAATCGGCGGCACCGGCGGAACCTCGATCTTCGGCTGCTCCGGCTGTGGTCGGTCTCCGGCCATGGCTCGTAAGCCCCCTCACTGCATCGCCTCGCCGCCCCGATAGCGGCGAGATCAACCGGTCGGATGCTAACGCAACGGAGCTGGTTCCTCGCAGAAACGGAACAGATCGGCAGGCCGAGGTCCGGGCGGCGCCAAGCCGGCTCGGCGGATAGCGTTCCGCCCGCGGGTCCGCGTCCTCTTCCCCTTGGGTCGCCGGACCCGCCCCGGCTACCACGAAAGAGCCCCGCCACCTGCGTGATGCAGGAAGCGGGGCTCTCGTCTGCCTCGTTCAGGCCTGGCCGCGCGGTACATCCTCGGCGTAGATCGGATCGGCTGCCGCCGGGACCGCGGGCCGAGTCGTTGGGCTTCGACGCGGCAACGGCGCCGGTGCCGAGCACCAGGGACCCGGCGGTGATGATCAGGGCGGCGGCGTCGCCGTCGATGTGGACGCCGACGGCCGCGAGGAGTCCTCGCACCTCACCGCCCACGCGTAGGCCGTGGCGAACGGGCCCGCGAAACCGCGGTCCGCGGTGTCCGCGACGGCTCGCCACACCACTTCGGCTTCGGCGTCCACGGTGATCCGGTGCTCGTCCAGCACCGGCAGCTCGGCCTTCGACATGTCACCCCTGCCCACGAGAACCGCCCCCGCGGGGAGGGTCCCACGGGGGCGGCTTCACGGCACAACCGTTATTCGTAGATCTCGCCCTTGGCGGCCTTGTCCACCAGGGACTGCGGTGGCTCGAAGTGGCTGCCGTACCGGGCCGCCAGTGCGCGCGACCGGTCTACGAAGCCCTGCAGGCCGCCGTCGTACTGGTTGATGTACTGGATCACCCCGCCGGTCCACGGGGGGAAGCCGATCCCGAAGATCGAGCCGATGTTCGCGTCGGCCACCGAGGTCAGGACGCCCTCGTCGAAGCACTTCACGGTTTCCAGTGCCTCGGCGAAGAGCATGCGCTCCTTGAGGTCCTCGAACGGAACATCGCCGGTGCCGGACTTGAACGCGTCCCGCAGGCCGGGCCACAGGCCGGTGCGCTTGCCGTTCTCGTCGTACTCGTAGAAGCCCGCTCCGGTGCTGCGGCCCTTGCGGTCGTACTCGTCGAGCATCCGGTCGATCACGGCCTCGGACGCGTGCGGCGTCCAGGTGCCGCCGGCGGCCTCGACCGCTTCGCGGGTTTCCTTGCGGATCTTGCGCGGCAGCGTCAGCGTCAGCTCGTCCATCAGCTGCAGCGGCGGCGCGGGGTACCCGGCCTGCGAACCCGCCTGCTCGATCGACGCGGGCTCGACACCCTCACCCAGCGCGGCGACGGCCTCGTTGATGAACGTGCCGATCACCCGCGAGGTGAAGAAGCCGCGGCTGTCGTTGACGACGATCGGGGTCTTCTTGATCTGCAGCGTGTAGTCGAACACCTTGGCCAGCGTGGCCGGCGACGTCTTCTCCCCGCAGATGATCTCGACCAGCGGCATCTTGTCCACCGGCGAGAAGAAGTGGATCCCGATGAAGTCCTCGGTCCGCTGCACGCCCTCGGCCAGCGTGGTGATCGGCAGCGTCGAGGTGTTCGAGCCGAGCACCGCGTCGGAGTTCACGATGCTCTCGATCTCGCCGAACACCTTGTGCTTCAGCTCGACGCTCTCGAACACGGCCTCGATCACGAAGTCGACGCCCGCGAAATCGGCCGGGTCGGCGGTCGGCTTGATCCGCGCCAGCAGCGCGTCCGACTTCTCCTGCGTGGTCTTGCCGCGCGAGAGCGCCTTCTCCTCGAGCTTGACCGCGTAGCCCTTGCCTTTGTCGGCCGCCTCCTGCGAGACGTCCTTGAGTACCACGTCGATGCCCGCCTTCGCGGACACGTACGCGATCGCTGCACCCATCATCCCGGCGCCGAGCACACCCACCTTGCGAGCGGTGTACTTGTCGAAGCCGTCCGGACGCGAGCCGCCGGAGTTGATCGTCTGCAGGTCGAAGAAGAACGCCTTGGTCATGTTCTTCGAGACCTGGCCGGTGGCCAGGTGCACGAAGTACCGCGTCTCCACTGTGATCGCGGTGTCGAAGTCCACCTGGGACCCCTCGATCGCGGCGGCCAGGATCGCGCGCGGCGCGGGCATCGGCGCACCCTTGAGCTGCTTGCGCAGGTTCGCGGGGAACGCGGGCAGGTTCGCCGCGAAGCTCGGGTTCGACGGGGTGCCGCCGGGGATCTTGTAGCCCTTGACGTCCCAGGGCTGCACGCCGCCCTCGGGATTGGCCTTGATCCACGCCTTCGCGGCGGGCACCAGCTCATCGACGGTGTCCACGACCTCGTGCACCAGGCCCAGCTCCAGCGCCTTGCGCGGCTTGTGCCGCTGGCCCTGCAGCAGCACGTTCAGCAGCGCGGTCTGGATGCCGAGCAGCCGCACCGTGCGGACCACGCCGCCACCACCGGGCAGCAGGCCGAGGGTGACCTCGGGCAGGCCGATCTGGCTGCCCTTGGCGTCCGCGGCGATCCGGTGGTGCGTGGCGAGCGCGATCTCCAGGCCACCGCCGAGCGCGGCGCCGTTGATCGCCGCGACGACCGGCTTGCCCAGCTGCTCCAGCCGGCGCAGCTGCGCCTTCATCACTCCGCTGGACTCGGTGATCTCCGCGGCGTTCTCCGGCTTCGCCTGGATCAGGTCACGCAGGTCGCCACCGGCGAAGAAGGTCTTCTTCGCCGACGTGAGCACCACACCGGTGATGCTGTCCTTCTCCGCCTCGAGCCGGTCGATGGTCACGCCGAGCGACTCGCGGAACGCGGAGTTCATCGTGTTGGCCGACTGGCCGGGATCGTCCAGCGTCAGCGTGACGATGCCGTCCGCGTCGGCGTCCCAGCGGATGGTCTTGCTCTCAGCCATGTTGTCTTCCCTCACACCCGCTCGATGATGGTCGCGACACCCATGCCGCCGCCAATGCACAGCGTCACCAGCGCGCGGCGCGCCTGCCGGCGCTCCAGCTCGTCCACGACGGTGCCGACCAGCATCGCGCCGGTCGCGCCGAGCGGGTGGCCCATGGCGATCGCGCCGCCGTTGACGTTCACCTTGTCCTCGGGCAGGTTCAGGTCCTTCATCCACTTCAGGACGACGGACGCGAACGCCTCGTTGAGCTCCCACAGGTCGATGTCGTCCGGGGTCAGGCCCGCGGTCTTGAGCACCTTCTCGGTGGCAGGCGTGGGGCCGGTGAGCATGATCGTGGGCTCCGAGCCGACGGCGGCGGTGGCGACGATGCGCGCCCGCGGCGTGAGGCCGAAGGTCTTGCCGGCCTCCTCGCTGCCGACCAGCACGATGGCGGAACCGTCGACGATTCCGGAGGAGTTGCCGCCGGTGTGCACGTGGTCGATCTTCTCGACCTGGTGGTACTTCTGGAGCGCGACGGCGTCGAAACCGCCCATCTCGCCGATCGTGGTGAACGCGGGCTTGAGCTTGGCCAGGCCCTCCACCGTCGACCCGGGACGGCGGTGCTCGTCGTGGTCGAGGATGGTAACGCCGTTGAGGTCCTTCACCGGTACCACGGACTTCGCGAAGTAGCCGCCGGACCAGGCCGCCTCGGCCTTCTCCTGGGAACGGACCGCGAACCGGTCGACGTCCTCGCGGGAGAAGCCCTCCATGGTGGCGATCAGGTCGGCGCCGATGCCCTGCGGGGCGATGTACTGGTCGTAGGCGGTGGCCGGGTCCATGAACAGCGCGCCGCCGTCGGACCCCATCGGCACCCGCGACATGGATTCCACGCCGCCGGCGATGATCAGCTGGTCCCAGCCGGAACGCACCTTCTGCGCCGCGGTGTTGGTGGCCTCCAGCCCGGACGCGCAGAACCGGTTGAGCTGCACCCCGGCGACCGTCTCGGGCAGCCCGGACACGAGCGCGGCGGTGCGCGCGATGTCCGCACCCTGCTCACCCACCGGGGACACGACACCCAGCACGATGTCGTCGATCGCCTTCGGGTCGAGGTTCGGGTGGCGGACCTTGAGCTCTTCGATCAGGCCGACCACCAGGTCGACCGGCTTGGTGCCGTGCAGGGCACCGCCCTTGTTCTTGCCCCGGGGCGTGCGCAACGCCTCGTAGATGTAGGCCTCGCTACTCACTACAACACTCCTCCGCGAAGCGGCGTGGTTGGACACTGCGGTGTATCTCAGCCTCGAGCATACCCGTCAGTAGGTGCTAATGGCCATTAACATAGGCCCGGTGAACCCCATGGTGTCAATGGGTTGTGCCGAGTCCGATAGGCGCTATGGTCGGTTCACCATGAGTACCCCTCCCGCTCGCGCCCCGCGACCTCGCGACCGCAAGGCCCAGCTCGCCGCGGTGGCCGCCGGGCTGTTTCGCGTGCGCGGGTTCCACGGGGTGGGGATCAACGACATCGCCGCCGCGGCCGGGGTCACCGGCCCGGCCCTGTACCGGCATTTCGCCGACAAACAGGCGATCCTCACCTACGTCGTGCTGGGTGGCATCGACGACATGGAGGCCGTCACCGCGACCGCGCTGGCCGATTCGGACCCGCCCGCACAGCAGGTGAGCGCGCTGCTCACCGGGCTGGCGACGCAGGCGGTGGAACGACGGGAGATCGCCGCGCTGTGGCGGTGGGAAGGACCACACCTGCCGCGCGAGCAACGGCGCGAGATCCGCCGCCGCTCCGGCGCGGTGCTGGCGGCGTGGACGAAGGCGGTTCTCGCGCAGCGTCCCGACCTGACCACCGAGGATGCCGAACTGCTGTGCTGGGCGGCGTTGTCGGTGTTCGGCAGCGTCGCGGTGCACCACACCACGGTGGCCCGCAAGCGGTTCGTGCCGTTGCTGGTCGAGCTCGCGGAGGCGGTCCTCGGCACTTCGCTGCCGGAAAGCGAGCCCGCGCCCGCGGCCGGGAGCGGAATCGGCACACCTTCGCGGCGCGAGCAGGTGCTGGCCGCCGCCACCGCCCTGTTCGGCGAGCGCGGCTTTCACGCGGTGAGCATGGAGGACATCGGCGCCGCGGCGGGCATCGCCGGGCCCAGCGTGTACCGCCATTTCCCGAGCAAGGCCGCGCTGATGGTGGCGATCGGCCACCGTGCCGCCGACCGGCTGGCACTGGCCGCCGAGCAGGCACTGCAGGCGCCGGACGAACAGACCGGATTGCGCCGGCTCGCCGCATCCTATGTGCGAACCCTGCTGCACACGCCGGAACTGCTGGTCTCCTTCGGCGCCGACCGGGCCACCATGCCCGACCGTGACAAGGCCGATCTGCTGCGCGTCCAGCGCGACTACGTGGCGCAGTGGGTCACGTTGCTCGGTGCCGCGTTCCCCGGCCTGCCGGCCCGCGAGGCGAAGATCCGCGTGCACGCCGCGCTCACCATCGCCAACGACCTCAGCCGCACCGGTCGCGTCAAAACCCGGCCTGACCTGCCGGCCGAGCTGACCGAACTGCTGTACGCCGTGCTCGGCCTCGGCTGAGCCCCGGCGAGGACGACCCGACGAGGGAACCCGCACTGGCGCGGTCCGCCACCGCGCGCTAACCTACTCGTCAGTAGGTAGGCGACGGAGAGGGCGACATGGCTGCGCCAAGGAAACGAGACGCGATGGGCATCGGCCTGGCCGCGCTCACCCGGCTGGCCGGGAGCAAGGTGCTCGACCGGGCCGGGTTGCGCGAGCCGGTGCAGAATCTGGTCAAGACGGGCACCCGCAACGGTTTCCGGATGGCCGGGGCGGCGACCAGATCGTTCACCTCGGCGCAGCGGCGGAACACACCCGCCCGGCTCGCTCCGGCCGGCGACACCGGGCTGTTCGACCTCACGCCGAGCGAGGAGCAGCAGCTCATCGTGGAAACGGTGGGTGAGTTCGCCGCCGAGCAGCTGCGGCCGGCCGCGGCCGACGCGGACGCGAAGCTCGAAGCCCCCGAAGGCCTGCTGAGCCGGGCGGCGGAGCTGGGCGTCAGCCTCGTCGGCATCCCGGAGGAGCTGGGCGGGGCGGGCAGCGAACGGTCCGTCGTCACCAACGCCTTGGTCGCGGAGGCTCTCGCGCACGGCGACCTCGGGCTGGCGGTCGCCGTGCTCGCGCCGTCGGCGGTGAGCACCGCGCTGGTCGCTTGGGGCGACGAGCAGCAGCAGGCCGACTACGTGCCGGCCTTCACCGGTGACCAGGTGCCGGCCGCGGCGCTCGCGCTGCTGGAGCGCACGCCGCTGTTCGACCCGTTCAAGCCCGCCACCAAAGCAAAGCGCACGCCGAAGGGTTACCAGCTCGACGGCGTGAAGTCGCTCGTGCCACGGGCGGCGCAGGCGGAACTGTTCCTCGTCTCGGCCGATCTGGAAGGTCGCGGGCCGGCCCTGTTCCTCGTGGAATCGTCCAGCGCGGGTGTGACCATCGAGTCCGAACCCGCGATGGGGCTGCGCGGCGCGGCCACCGGCAAACTGCACCTGGAGAAAGTCGCGCTGCCGGCAGGCGCGCTGCTCGGCGGTGGCAAGGCGGACGTTTTCACCGAAGTGGTCCGGCTTTCCCGGCTCGGCTGGGCGGCGCTGGCGGCCGGCGTCGGCAAAGCGGTGCTGGACTACGTGGTGCCGTACGTGAACGAGCGCACCGCCTTCGGCGAGCCCATCAGCCACCGGCAGGCGGTGGCGTTCTCGGTCGCCGACATCGCGATCGAACTGGAGGGGCTGCGCCTGGTCACTCTCCGCGCGGCAGCCCGCGCCGAACAGGGCAAGGAGTACGCGCGGGAGGCCGCGCTGGCCCGGAAACTGGCTGTCGACAAGGGGATGCAGATCGGCAACGCGGGCGTGCAGCTGCTCGGCGGGCACGGCTTCGTCAAGGAGCATCCGGTGGAGCGCTGGTACCGCGACCTGCGCGCGATCGGCGTCATGGAAGGCGCCGTCCTCCTCTGACTCGTGAGTGCTGAGTCGGGTTCTCACCGGCTGGTCAGAACCGGAATTGCCACTCACGACCCCCGAAAGGTTCAGTCATGATCAATCTTGAGGTTCCGAAGAAGGCCGGCGCACTGGTCAACCAGGCGTACCAGGCCGCGGCCGAGGTGTTCCGGCCGATCTCGCGCAAGTACGACCGCGCGGAGCACACCTATCCGTCCGAACTGGACATGTTCGCGGCGCTGCTGGACGGGTTGAACTCCTCCGGCGAGGGCGGCGCCGGCGCGGCCGGCGTGCGCCGGTCCGGAAAGGACGACGAGGCCAAGGGAAACCGCAACGGCGCCAACCTGAACGTGGTGCTCGGCACGATCGAGATGTGCTGGGGCGACGTCGGGCTGCTGCTGTCCATGCCGCGGCAGGGACTCGGCAACGCGGCGATCGGCTCGGTCGCCACGGACGAGCAGCTGGAGCGGTTCAAGGGTGTCTGGGCCGCGATGGCGATCACCGAGCCGGACTGCGGTTCGGACTCCGCGGCGATCACCACCACGGCCACTGTGGACGGTGACGACTACATCCTCAACGGCGAGAAGATCTTCGTGACCTCCGGCCAGCGTGCCGACGCCGTGGTCGTCTGGGCGTCGCTGGACCGGTCGAAGGGCCGGGCCGCGATCAAGTCTTTCGTGGTGGAGAAGGGCACCCCCGGTTTCGAAGTGGTACGCGTGGAGCACAAACTGGGCATCCGCGCTTCCGACACCGCGGTGCTGCGCTTCGAGAACTGCCGCGTGCCCAAGGAAAACCTGCTGGGCACCCCGGACATCGACACGGCGAAGGGGTTCGCGGGGGTCATGCAGACCTTCGACAACACCCGCCCCCTGGTCGCCGCGATGGCCATCGGCGTGGCCCGCGCGGCACTGGACGAAACCCGCCGCATCCTGACCGAATCCGGCGTACCCGTCGACTACGACCGTCCGGCGCAGACCCAGCACGCCGCCGCCGCGACCTTCCTGCAACTGGAGGCCGACTACGAAGCGGCCTACCTGCTGACCATGGAGTCGGCGTGGATGGCGGACAACCGCAAGCCGAACTCCCTGCAGGCCTCGATGGCGAAGGCCAAGGCCGGCCGCACGGTCGTGGACGTCACCCTCAAGTGCGTCGAACTGGCCGGCTCTTACGGCTACACCGAGGAGTCCCTGCTGGAGAAGTGGTCCCGCGACGCGAAGATCCTGGACATCTTCGAGGGGACGCAGCAGATCCAGCAGCTGATCGTGGCCCGGCGGGTGCTGGGGAAGACTTCGGCGCAGTTGAAGTAGCTCGGGGTGTGGTAGGCCTTGTGTGAACGATACCTCCGTCCCGACGCGGGGCTGGGTGCGGTTGAAGGTCTGCGGGCGGTGGTGGTGACGTGGGTTCGGTGCGCTCGCTGGTCGAGGAGCAGCTGAGGCTGGCGCGGGAGCGGAACCCGCAGCTGCACGCGTTGATCAGGACGCTGGACGAATCCGCGCTCGCGGAAGCCGCGCAGGCCGAAGCCGCGCCCGGCGGGTCGCTGCACGGGATCACCGTGAGCCTCAAGGACAACATCGACGTCGCGGGCGTGCTGAGCACCGCTGGATCCCCGCATCATGGGCGGGAACCAGCGGTCGAAGACGCCACCGTGACCCGGCTGCTGCGTGCCGCGGGCGCGGTGATCGTCGCGAAGAACAACATGGCCGAGTTCGCGATGGGCGTCGTCGGCCGCAACGACGCCTTCGGCGACGCGCGCAACGCCCGTGACGCGCGCTTCATCTCGGGTGGCTCCAGCAGCGGTTCCGGAGTCGCCGTCGCCAGCGGTATGTCGACGGTGTCACTGGGCACGGACACTGGCGGATCCGGCCGCGTTCCGGCCGCGGTCAACGGTGTCGTGGGCATCCGGCCGACGCTGGGCCGTGTTTCCAACCGCGGCGTGCTGCCGGTCGGCAAGTCCTTCGACACGGTGACGCCGATCGCCCGGGACGTCCGCACTGCCGCGGCGGTGCTGGCGACCTTGGACTGGCATGACCCGCAGGACCCGACATCGGTGGATCACGAGCGCGTACCAGTGGATTCCTTGCTGGACAACGGGATCGACGGCCTGCGGATCGGCGTCGCCGGAGGGTTCTTCCGCGAACACGTCGACCCGGGTGTGCGGAGCGTCGTCGATTCGGCCGTCGAAAAGCTGACCGGAGCCCGCGAGATCGAAGTGCCCGGAGCCGCGCTGGCGCAGGAAAAGATGCTCGAGATCATGTACCCCGAGGCGGTGGCGGTACATGCACGGCGGCTCCGGGACGAGCCGGACACGATCGACGCGGACGTGCTGCGGCGCTTGCGTATCGGACAAGGCGTCACCGCAGGTCGAGCTGCCCGTGCGCGGGAGTGGCAACGGGATTTCCGCCGGCAGGTCGACGCGCTGTTCGAGACCTGCGATGTGGTGCTCACCCCGACGATCCCAGTCGACGTGCCGCGCCGGGACGCGGTCGACCTGGTCGCCTCGACCCAGGAGATCGGCAGGTTCTGCTACGTCTGGTCCTGCTACGGCGGCCCGGCGCTGAGCCTGCCGTGTGGCACGCACCCGCGCTCGGGAATGCCCGTCGGCCTGCAGCTGACTGCGGCTCCCTGGCAGGAGCACCATCTGCTGCAGGCCGCGGCCCACTTCGAGAAGGCCCTCGCCCTCGGGCAGGGCTCACCCAGGCCTTCGTGAATCGATCCGCGGTGCCGGTCAGAACCCGTCGCACGAAGCGGTGGCGAAGTTCCCGGACGCGGTGGAAGTCTTGGCTTCCTTCCCGTCGACCACGACCTTGCAGGTGACCTCGCCGCCGCTCATTCCGGTCGTGACCGTCAGGCTGCCGCCCTTGAGCAGCCCCTTCGCGGTGAGGTCCTTGGTCCAGGGCAGGGTTTTCGGCTGTTCCTGGCTCACCGAGCTGCCGCCGTCCCCGAGCGTGGTGTAGGTGACCGAGGCGTCCTTCGCGGTGCCAGTCACCTCGTAGTGCACGGTCACGGCGCGGTTCGCCTCGGTGTTCACGTCGTCGACCGCTTTGGCGAACACCGCCGTCCACACGATGGCGATGACCAGGCCGAGAACCGAGAGAACCAGCCCGGCAATGGCCATTCCCTTGTTCGTGGCCTTGCCGGCCCGGATCCGGGTCAGCCCGACCGCGGCGAAGACGATGCCGAGGATCACCAGCGGCCACGCGACGACCCCGATGATCGGGATGAACGAGAAGATCAGGCCGAGCAGCCCGAGCACGAATCCTGCGGTGCCGAGCCCGTTCTTCGGCGGCGTCGGCGGCTGCGGTGCGTGCTGGTGCTGGGGATGGGCGGAGGTGGACATCAAGGGCCTTTCGTGCTCGATGGATGCACGAACTGGTCGTATCGGACCGCGCATTCGTTACGCGACCGCGGTCACGTTGCTTCCTGCCCGGGACGGCCGGTATTTCGTCACCTCGGCAACCGCATCGCGGTTTCGCCGTTCACCGCTTCCGCCTCGGCGGCGGAGGCGGCGGCTCGATGATCCCCGCGCCGCAACGACGACACGGATCACCCGGATTCGGCTCACCACACGTCGGACACGCCGTCGGAACCACGACCCAACACCTCCAGACTCCCACCGGAACAGTCCAGAGCGTCTTGTACCTGTCGCCAACGGCAGACACCACATTCCGATCACACCGAAGCGAGCCAGCCCTCGATTTCCCGGGCCAGGGTGGTCAGTGGCAGGCGGCCGTTGCGCAGTAGCGCCTCGTGGAAGTCGCGCACGTCGAAGTGCGGACCCAGCGCCGTTTCGGCTTTCGTGCGGAGGCGTTGGATTTCCAGCTTTCCGGTCAGATACGCCAGTCCCTGGCCCGGCACGGAAAGGTAGCGGTCGGTTTCGGATTCGACCTCGCCGAGAGTCATCGGGGTGTGCCGGCGCAGGTAGCGTACGGCGTCGCCGCGACTCCAGCCGCGGGCGTGCAATCCGGTGTCGGCCACCAGGCGGCCGGCGCGGCGGGACTCCATTTCCAGCATTCCCAGCCTCGCCACGTCGCCGGAGTACAGGCCCATTTCATCGGCCAGCCGTTCCGCGTAGACGGCCCAGCCCTCGGCGAACGCGGACAGTCCGGCGGTCGTGCGCAGTAACGGCAGTTCACCCCGCGACTGGCCACTGGCAATTTCCAGATGGTGCCCGGGAACTGCTTCGTGGAAAGCACTCGCTTCGATCCGGCTGCGCAATTTCTCCGAAAGGCGTTGCGAATTCACGAAGTAGGTGCCGGGCCGGGCGCCGTCGGCCGAGCCCTTCAAGTAGTACGGCGGTGTGGTCGGCGAGACGGCGGACGGCTGCTCCTCGACCGCGCAAGCCTGCCCCGGCAACGTCCGGAACCACTTCGGGGCGACGGCTTCGGCCCGCCGGACCACCTGTTCGGCGACGGCACGCAAATCC
Organism: Amycolatopsis jiangsuensis; assembly: GCF_014204865.1. Lineage (NCBI taxonomy): Bacteria > Bacillati > Actinomycetota > Actinomycetes > Pseudonocardiales > Pseudonocardiaceae > Amycolatopsis > Amycolatopsis jiangsuensis. The sequence continues at coordinate 6,626,683 of NZ_JACHMG010000001.1, read as the reverse complement.
GCTCCACTCTCCCACCGCAAGGCGGGATCGCCGCGGAGCCGCGCGAAGATCTCTGTCAGGTCCGCGGTCCCGAACACCCGCGAGCCGATTTCCCGGTATTCGTCGGCCAGCGCGGCGACGGCGGTCAAACCTGCCCGGTGCACCGCTTCCGCGTCGCGATCCGTGGTGGTGTACCGCCGGATCGCCGTACGGTAGAAGGCTTCTCCATCCGGCAGCCAGCACAACCCGGCGTGCTGTGGACCGCGGCTACGTGGCAGTACCTCCCGCACGAGGAAATCCCGGTACCGGATGAGCGCTGGCCGCACAGTGGTGTGGACCAAGTCGCCCGCCAGTGACCGTTGCAGCGAAGCGGGATTCGCCACTTGGGCATCCACGTGTGCGACCGCGGCCCGCACCAGGTGCGCGACCGGCGCGCGGCCGGCCTCGAGACCAGCGCGGTGCCGTTCGGACAGGGTTTCGAGCACAGCCGGCAGTCCGCACAGCCGGGCCCGGTGATTCGCGCCGTCGCCGGTGATCCGGACCGACGACAGCTATGCCATCCGGCTGCGGTGAATCGCCGCCCAAGCCCGCGCCACGGAGTATGCCGCTTCGGCCGGATCGCTGTAGTCGGGCAGCAGGTGGTCCCGGCCCGGTCTGCCCAGCAGGCTCGCGGCGGTCGGGAACCGGTCGAGCTGGACGTCGACCAGGTCGTCGGCCAACTGGGCGAGGCCGGTCACCTCAGCTGTGCTGTCCGTCCAGGAACTCGTCCAGGTACCGCCACGTCGTGCCGCGGGCCCGGCGGCCGGTGAGCACGCCGAGGTGACCGCCGGGTGCGGTGCGGAACGTGACGGACGCGGCCTTGTCCAGCAGCGGCACCACGCGTTCCACCGAGGCCCGCGGCGCGATGGTGTCGGTTTCGCCGGCCACGACGAGCATCGGGGCTTTCACCCCGGACAGGCTGATCTTCCGGCCACCCAGGTCCACGGCGCCCTCGGCCAGGTCGTTGGTGCGGAACAGCCGGTGGTACAGCTGCCCGAACGTGCGGCCGGGGTAGGCGTACATGTTGTCCATGAAGTGGTCCACTGCCTCGATCTGCGCGAGGTAGTCGCGGTCGTCGAGGTTCTTCAGGATGGCCAGCGGTTTCGTGATCTCCTTGGAGATCCCGGTGGCCCGGAACACGCGAGTGACCAAATAGGACGGTGCCCCGCCGAAAGCGCGGTACACCGGGGTCAGCAGATGCCCGCCGGTGAGGTCCACCAGCGGGCGGAATGGCGCGACGATCGGGATCGCGGTGAAGTCCACCGGCGAGCCGATCGCGGTGATCGACTCGATGGGCAGGTCCGGCTGGTCGGCGTCGACCAGCATGGAGAAGATCCCGCCGAGCGACCACGACACCAGGTGCACGCCCTGTCCCCCGGCGTCCTCGCTCACCCTGCGGATCGCGCGGGGAAGCACCTCGTCGATCCAGTGCTCGATGCCCAGCCTCCGGTCGGAGAAGGCGACCATGCCGTAGTCCACGAGATACACCCGGCGCCCGGCGTCCACCAGGTGCTCGGCCAGGCTGCAGCCGCGGCGCAGGTCGAAGCACAACGCGGGCGCGGCCAGCGGAGGCACGAGCAGCACCGGCGGCCCGGACGCCTCTCCGGCGGCATGCGTCATCCGGTAGAGCGAACGGTTCGGGCCCTGGTCGATCAGCACCCGCGGCATCGGCCGGAGGTCGGCGACCCCACCGTGGAACACCTTGCCCACGACGTTGGCCGCGGCAGCGGCCAGCCGTGCCGGTGGGGAAACCATGTCGCGCCTCCTGGGACTCGTCGTCTCCAGGCATCTTGCCGTGCCGGCGAGCGCGGCTTCAACACACCACCGCTACTCCCGCGAATCGGACGCCGGGGCACTGCGGGCGGCACGGCTCTCGTACTCCGCCCTGGCAGGCGAATGCACTGCCGAGGACAACAGCCGGTCACCACCCAGCGCACGCATGAACCACTCCGCCGCCGAACGCGGGAAGAGCCGGGTGAACCGGCCGGTGAGGTCGAGCGATTTCGGCACGAACACGTCGAACTTCGGATACCGGAGAGCGTCCACGATCGCCGCGGCGACGTCCTCCGGCTTGACCGACTTGACGAACCGCGCCTCCCCCAGCCCGGACGCCAGCTCGGTCCGCACCACCGCGGGCAGCACGCACGACACGTCGACTCCGCTGCCCCGCAGTTCCAGGTGCACGGACTCGGACAGCCCGACCACGGCGTGCTTGCTCGCGCAGTAGGTGGCCGCGCCGGCGAAGCCGGACTTGCCCGCGATCGACGCGAGGTTCACGATGTGCCCGCTGCGCCGCGGCTTCATCCGCCGCACCGCTTCCCGGGTACCGTGCACGACCGCGTGCAGATTGATCTCCAGTATCCGCCGGGTGGTCGCGTCGTCCTCCTCCTCGAGCAGCGCGAGCGGCATGATGCCGGCGTTGTTGATCAGCACGTCGATCGGGCCGACCCGCTGCTCGACCTCGTCCAGGAAGGCGGTGAACGCCGCGGTGTCGGTGACGTCGAGCGGCAGCGGTACCACGTCGGGTCCCAGTTCGTCGGCGGTCTTCTCGGCCCGCACCTGATCAAGGTCGCCGAGCACCACGCGCGCGCCGAGCCGGTGCAGCGCGGTCCCGGTGGCCGCGCCGATGCCCTGCGCTCCGCCGGTGATGACGACGACCTTGCCGGCGAGCGAACGCGGTTGCCTGGCCATGAGCTCCTCCTCCGGGTGCCGCACACTGTTGGCGTTGGGTCAACAGTGTGCGCCGGATCGGCCGGTGACGCCAGCCCGGACCACTCGCCGGACGTCGCGAGCCGCCGAGGTCCGCGAGCTGATCCACGTCCGTGAACGGCCCACGACCACGGAAAAGCCGTGTCAGGCCGCGCCGACGCCCAGGTGCCGGGCGATCAGCATCCGCTGCACCTCGCTGGTGCCCTCGCCGATCTCCAGGATCTTCGCGTCCCGGTAGAAGCGACCGACCGGCGATTCGTTCATGAACCCGTAGCCGCCGAAGACCTGGGTGGCGTCGCGGGCGTTGTCCATCGCCGCGTTCGACGCGACCAGCTTCGCGATGGAGGCTTCCTTCTTGAAGGGCTCGCCCCGCAGCATCTTCGACGCCGCCTGGTAGTAGGCAAGGCGCGCGGTGTGCGCCCGGACCTCCATGTCCGCGATCTTGAACTGGATCGCCTGGTACTCGCCGATCCGGTGGCCGAACGCGACCCGGTCCTTCGCGTACCGCAGGCACTCGTCCACACAGCCCTGGGCCAGACCCACGCTCACCGCGGCGATCGCGACCCTGCCTTCGTCCAGAATGGACAGGAACTGCGCGTAACCGCGGCCACGCTGGCCGACCAGGTTCTCCTCGGGCACCCGGACGTCGGAGAAGGACAGTTCATGGGTATCCGAGCAGTTCCAGCCGACCTTCGAGTACTTCGGCGCCACGTCGAACCCCGGTGTGCCGGACGGCACGATGATCGCGGAGATCTCCTTGCGGCCGTTCTCCATCACGTCGGTCACCGCGGTGACCGTGACCAGCCGCGTGAGGTCGGTGCCGGAGTTGGTGATGAACGCCTTGCTGCCGTTGATCACCCAGTCGCCGCCGTCGAGCCGGGCCCGGGTGCGGGTGGCCCCGGCGTCCGAGCCGCCGCCCGGTTCGGTCAGGCCGAAGCCGCCGAGCGCCTCGCCGGAACACAGCGCGGGCAGCCACTGCTGCTTCTGCTCCGGCGTGCCGAAGCGGTAAATCGGCATCGCCCCGAGGGAAACGCCGGCCTCCAGGGTGATCGCCATGGACGAATCGACCCGGGCCAGTTCCTCCAACGCGAGACACAGGGCGAAGTAGTCCCCGCCCATCCCGCCGAACTCCTCCGGGAAGGGCAGCCCGAACAAGCCCATCTCGCCCATCTTGCCGACCAGGGCGTAGGGGAAGGCTTCCTTTTCGTACAGCGGCCCGATCACCGGCGCGACCTCGGTGTTCGCGAAGTCCTCGACGGTCTTGCGAAGCGCTTCGTATTCCTCGTCCAGCCGGAAGTCGATCACGGTTTCTCCTCTGCGGCGCTGACCACGGCCAGCGTCTCGTCCAGTGCGACCTGCGCTCCGACGCGTGCGGGCAGTTCACTCACCACGCCGTCGATCGGCGCGGTCACGGTGTGTTCCATCTTCATCGCCTCGACGACCAGCAACGGCGTCCCGGCGCTCACCACGTCGCCCTCGGCGACCTTCACCACCAGCACGGTGCCCGGCATCGGGCTTTTCACCGGTCCGGCCCCGGCGGCCTCGCCGCGCGCGGACAGCGAGACCTCCTGGTCGGCGAACGCACAAGCCCGTCCCTCACGGGACAACCAGACCGTCCTTTCCGGACCGTCCGCCCGCCGGTACCGCTCGATCCCGCCGGCGCGGCGGACCTCGAGCAGACCCCCGCTCCGGCTCGCGGAGACCTCGACCGGCGCGGCGTCCTCCACCTGGACCGAGGCCGCCGACGGTGTCCCGGTCACCCGGACCACCGCCTGGGTTTCCCCCGTACGCAAGCGGAACACCACTCCGCCGGGGCTGCCGAGCCGCCAGCCGGACGGCACCTCCCACGGGTCCACGACGTCACCCGAGGGCTGCAGGGACAGCAGCCGATCCACTGCAGCGGCCACGAAGAACTCCGGCGGCACCGCCGAGGAGACCAATTCGGACAGTCGACGGTCGACCAGTTCGGTGTCCATCCGTCCGGCCCGCACGTCCTCGTCGGCGAGCAACGCACGCAGGAACGCGAGGTTCGTGCCGACCCCCAGCAGGGCCGTCCCGGCCAGCGCCCGATCGAGCTTCTGCAGTGCGGCCGCGCGATCCGGACCGTAGGCAATGACCTTGGCCAGCATCGGATCGTAGTTCGTGCCGATCACCGCACCGTCGGCCATCCACGAGTCCACCCGCACACCTTCGCCGGACGGCTCGTGCACGGACAGCACCGTGCCCCCGGTCGGGATGAAACTCCGCGCGGGATCCTCGGCGTAGACCCGGGCTTCGATCGCGTGCCCCTCGAGCCGCACGTCCTCCTGCGCCAGCGTGAGCGGCTGCCCGGCGGCCACCCGTACCTGCCAGGCGACCAGGTCCAGTCCGGTCACCATTTCGGTGACCGGGTGCTCCACCTGCAGCCGGGTGTTCATCTCCATGAAGAAGAACTCGTCCGGGTTGCGCGCGGACATGATGAACTCCACCGTGCCGGCACCGACGTAGCCGACCGAACGAGCGGCTTCCGCCGCCGCGGCGCCCATCTTCGCCCGGGTGCCCTCATCGAGCAGCACCGACGGCGCCTCCTCGATGATCTTCTGGTGCCGCCGCTGCAGGCTGCACTCGCGTTCGCCGAGGTGCAGCACCGTGCCGTGCGCATCGGCCAGCACCTGGATCTCGATGTGCCGCGGAGTGGTGACGAACCGCTCCATCAGCAGCGTGTCGTCCCCGAACGAACCCTTGGCCTCCCGGCGGGCGGACTCCACCGCGGCGTCCAGTTCGGACTCCTCGTGCACCAGCCGCATACCCTTGCCGCCACCGCCCGCGGACGGCTTGAGCAGCAGCGGATAGCCCACCCGCGCGGCCGCCTCGGCGAACCCGCCTTCCGGAATGTCCACATCGGACGCTCCGGGTACCACGGGAACGCCGGCGGCGGACACCGTGGCCTTGGCCCGGATCTTGTCGCCCATCTTCTCGATCGCCTCCGGCGGAGGGCCGATGAAGACCAGGCCGGCCTCCTGGCACGCGCGCGCGAACGCCGCGTTCTCGGCGAGGAAGCCGTAGCCAGGGTGCACTGCCTGCGCGCCGGTTTCCCGTGCGGCCGCAACGATCGCCGGGATCGACAGGTAACTCTTCGCCGCTTCGGCCGGACCGAGGCGCACCGCGGTGTCGGCCTCCCGCACGTGGCGGGCGTCGGCGTCCGCGTCGCTGTAGACCGCGACCGAACGAATCCCGAGCTCGCGCAGGGAACGCAGCACGCGGACCGCGATCTCGCCGCGGTTGGCGACCAGGACAGTGGTGAACAAAGAACCGTCGGACACGCTCATCACATCCGGAAAACGCCGTAGTTGACCTCGGGCAGCGGCGCATTGGCCGCGGTGGACAGGGCAAGCCCGAGCACCGTGCGGGTGTCCGCCGGGTCGATCACGCCGTCGTCCCACAGCCGCGCGGTGGAGTAGTACGGGCTGCCTTGTTCCTCGTACTGCGCGCGGATCGGATCCTTGAAAGTCTCTTCGTCCTCAGTGGACCATTCATCGCCGCGGCCCTCGATCGCGTCCCGCCGCACGGTGGACAGCACCGAGGCCGCCTGTTCGCCACCCATCACCGAGATCCGGGCGTTCGGCCACATCCAGAGGAACCGCGGCGAGTACGCCCGGCCGCACATCGAGTAGTTGCCGGCACCGAACGAACCCCCGATGATCACGGTGAACTTCGGCACCCGGGCGCAGGCCACCGCGGTGACCATCTTCGCGCCGTGCTTGGCGATCCCGCCGGCCTCGTACGCCCTGCCGACCATGAAGCCGGTGATGTTCTGGAGGAACACCAACGGAATCGAACGCCGGTCGCACAGTTCGATGAAGTGCGCGCCTTTCATCGCGGACTCGGCGAACAGCACGCCGTTGTTCGCGATGATGCCGACCGGGTGCCCGTGGATGTGCGCGAACCCGGTGACGAGCGTGGCGCCGTACTCCTTCTTGAACTCCGAGAACCGGCTGCCGTCCACGATCCGGGCGATCACCTCGCGCACGTCGTAGGGCGTGCGCGAGTCGGTGGGCACCACGCCGTACAGCTCACGCGGGTCGGCCGCCGGCTCCTCGACCGGCAGCACGTCCCACGGCCGCGGGGTGCGCGGGCCGAGCGTGGACACGATGTCGCGGACGATGCGCAGCGCGTGCGCGTCGTCGTCGGCAAGGTGGTCGGTGACCCCGGACTGGCGGGAGTGCACGTCGCCACCGCCCAGCTCCTCGGCCGTGACGACCTCCCCGGTCGCCGCCTTCACCAGTGGCGGGCCGCCGAGGAAGATCGTGCCCTGGTTGCGCACGATCACCGCTTCGTCGCTCATCGCCGGCACGTACGCGCCGCCCGCGGTGCACGAGCCCAGCACCGCGGCGATCTGCGGGATTCCGCGCGCGGACATGGTCGCCTGGTTGTAGAAGATCCGGCCGAAGTGCTCACGATCCGGGAACACTTCGTCCTGCCGCGGCAGGAACGCGCCACCGGAGTCGACCAGGTAGATGCACGGAAGGTTGTTGTGCAGCGCGACTTCCTGCGCGCGCAGGTGCTTCTTGACGGTCATCGGGTAGTACGTGCCGCCCTTGACCGTGGCGTCGTTGGCCACGATCACGCATTCGCGGCCGGAGACCCGCCCGACACCGGTGATGATCCCGGCCGCGGGTGCCTCGTCGTCGTACAACCCGTTCGCGGCCAGCGGCGACAGCTCCAGAAACGGCGAACCCGGATCCAGCAGGGTGTCCACCCGGTCGCGCGGCAGCAGCTTGCCGCGCTCGACGTGCCGCGTGCGGGACTTCTCCGGCCCGCCGAGCCGGGTCGAGGCCAGCCGCTTGCGCAGGTCCTCGACGAGCTCGCCGTGCGAGGTGACGCTGCGGGTGAAGGTTTCGCTGTGCGGATCCGCGGAACTGCGCAGTACCGGCGTGTCCATGACTCCCCGTCGAGACGTTAGCGGTCGTTAACTCCACCGGCGATGTTAGTGGCCGTTAACGCGGGTGTCCAGTCCGGCCCGATCGCCGCGCGCCCAGGCGGGTCAGGCCGGTCCGGTCACGGCCGATCAGCGTTGCCGAACAGAGCGAGCGGACCACCGCTCGAACAGGGGGTTTACCTCGGACACGCCTTCGCCGTCCCGGCAGGTGCGACCGGAAGCCTCAGCCGGAGACGGCGTCGGAGATCCAGGGCGCGACCGGAAGGTCCCGTTCGAGGCATTCCGCCGACAGCCGGATGGTCCAGCGCAGGGCCTGCAGCAGCAGGCTCTCCACCTCGTCCGGCGCGGCGCTGGCCAGCGCGATCTCGACCTGTTCACGCGCCGCGGTGCTGTTGCCGTGCACCTGCGCCAGCAGCGTGCGCACGGCGGTGCGGACCGGCGGGTCGGCCTGGTCGATGGAGACCTCTTCCCCCGCCTCGTCGAAGACCTGGACCTTGACCGGCGCGGTGCCGCCGTCGCCGAGGGTGGACACCATCGCGCTGCACTCCCCGAACAGCAGCATCATCAGCGCCTTGGTCTCCTCGGCGCGGGCGTCCGGCCCGCCTTCGGAGGGGGTGATCTCCTCCAGCGCCCCGCCGTCCTCGCCCAGGCTGATGGCGACGAGCGCGCGCTGCGCCTTCTCCACGAGCCGCTGCTCGTCCTCGCTCCGATCCGGGGTCACGTGCCTATCAAACACCAGCACCGGCACTCGTGGGGATACCCCGGATCCGGGTGCTCAGCCCGCCGCGGAAAGCGCACCGAGCGCAAGGCGGCACAGCAGATCGGCCAGCTCCCCGTCACCGAGATGGCGGTTGTACGGCGTCGAGTTGATCAAGCCGAACACGGCGTGTGCGGACGAGCGGGCCTGGCGCTCGCCGAGCTTCGGCACCGCGGCCCGGATCGCCCGCACCCACACCTCGACGTACTGCCGCTGCAGGGCCCGCACCTGCCTGCGGTCGCTGTCGGTCAGGTTTGCGAGGTTGCGCTCCTGCACGGTGATCAGCGCCGGATGTTCGAGCGCGAAGTCGACGTGGAACCGGACCAGCTCGGCCAGCAGCTCACCGGACGTGCCGACGGCGTCCGCCCGCGCCGTGCCGCCCTCGAGCAGGAAGTGGCTGATCGAGCCGAGCATCTCCCCGAGGATGGCGTCCTTGCTGCGGAAGTGCCGGTACAGCGCGGGTCCGGAGATGCCGACCGCCGCGCCGATGTCGTCGATGCCCACCCCGTGGAACCCGTGGTGGGCGAACAGTTCGGCGGCGGCCGCCATGATCTGTTCCCGCCTGTTCGCCTTCTCGCCTTGCACGAGTGGGGTGGGATTCGCCGGCATCCGGCAATAGTAGGGCGGCTGGTTAGCGAGCGCTAACTTCCGGTACGACTTCCTGCTTGGGCCAACTGGAGTCACTGGCTGTTCTGGGGTGCCCCGTGGGGATTGCGCCTGGTATTGCTTTAGCTCGTCAAGTTGTCACGACAGGAGTGACCCATGGCTGCTGCCACTCGTCCACCATCACGAAACATCCTCCGGATGTGCGCGGCCCTGGGGGTCGCTCTGCTCACCTCACTCGGCTTCGCGAGCACCGCGAACGCCGTGGAGGCCACCAGTTACGTCGCACTCGGCGACTCCTACTCCTCCGGCGTGGGGGCCGGGGACTACGGCGATTCGGGCGGCTGCAAACGCAGCGCGAACGCCTACGGCCAGCTGTACGCCAACGCCCATTCGGGCACCACGTTCACCTTCCTCGCCTGCTCGGGCGCCAAGACCGGGGACGTGCTGACCCAGATCGACTCGATGCCCTCGGACGCCACGCTGGTCACGCTGACCGTCGGTGGCAACGACGCGGGCTTCACCGACGTGATCACCACGTGCACCCTCAACGGGGACGACGCCTGCAACGACCGGGTGAACACGGCCAAGAGCTACGTCCAGGACACCCTGCCGGCGCTGCTGGACAAGGTCTACGCCGCGGTCAAGTCCAAGGCGCCGGACGCGAAGCTCGTGGTGCTGTCCTACCCGCGCTTCTACACCGTGCCGGGTTCGTGCAACGTCGGGCTGAGCGACGCGAAGCGGTCCGCGATCAACTCCGGCGCGGACACGCTGGCCTCGGTGCTCTCGTCACGGGCCTCGGCGGCGGGTGCGCAGTTCGTGGACGTCCGTTCGGACTTCGACGGGCACAACATCTGCTCCTCGGCCAGTGACTACCTGCACAGCCTGACCTACCCGGTCGACGAGTCCTACCACCCGACCGCGGCCGGCCAGCGCGGCGGCTACTACACGCCGCTCACCTCGGCACTCGGCTGATTTCCCGTCCGTACAGGCCTCCTTCGGAAAAGCACTGAAGGAGGCCTGTACGGCGTTCAGCCCAGGAGACTCTTCGCGACGGCGGCGAGCTGGCCGGTCTCCAGCAGGAACGAGTCGTGGCCGTAAGGCGAGGTCACCACGGCGGCCGTGCCGCCGGTGCCCGCGGCGATCTCGTCGGCCTGGTACGGCGGGTAGAGCCGGTCGCTGTCCACCCCGGCGACCGCGACCCGCGCGGTGATCCGGCCCAGCGCGGCGGCGACCCCGCCCCGGTCGCGGCCCACGTCGTGGGTGTTCATCGATTCGGTGAGCACCACGTAGGAGCCCGCGTCGAACCGGCGCGCCAGCTTGTCCGCGTGGTGGTCCAGATAGGACTCGACGGCGAACCGGCCGCCGCGCAGCGGATCCTCGGCGTCCTGTGGACGGCTGCCGAACCGGCGGGCCAGTTCGGCCTCACTGCGGTAGGTCACGTGCGCGATCCGCCGCGCCACCCCCAGTCCACGGTGCGGGCCCGCACCCGGTGCGGCCGCGTAGTAATCGCCGCCGTGCCAGCCCGGATCGGCGCGGATCGCGTGCAGCTGGGGCGCGGCCCAGGCGATCTGCTCCGCCGACGCCCGCGCGGTCGATGCCACGACGAGGGCCGAGGCCACCCGTTCGGGATGCGAAATCGCCCATTCGAGAGTTCGCATCCCTCCCATCGAACCTCCGGCGACCGCGGCCCAGCGTTCGATGCCCAGCGCGTCGGCCAGCGCGGCCTCGACGTGTACCTGGTCCCGGGCGGTGACCACCGGGAAGCGGCTGCCCCACGGACGGCCGTCCGGATCGGGCGAGGCCGGTCCGGTGGAACCCTGGCAGCCGCCGAGCACGTTCGCCGCGACGACGAACAGGGCGTCGGTGTCGAAGGCCTTGCCCGGTCCGATCAGGCCGTCCCACCAGCCGGGACTGGGGTGGCCGGGGCCGGCCGGGCCGGCGACGTGGCTGTCGCCGGTGAGCGCGTGCTCGATCAACACGGCGTTGGACGCGTCCGGGGCGAGCGTGCCCCAGGTCTCGTACGCGAGGGTGTAGCCGGGCAGCGTTCCGCCGGCCTCCAGCGCGAGCGCGCCGGGGCCGGTGAACCACTGCCGCCGCCCGGGTGGATCCCCTGCCCGCCACGCACCGGTGACGGGCAGGGGATCCGTACCGGGATCGGTCACAGTTCCGCCTTGGCGGCCCGGAAGCCCGCCTCCAGGTCGGCCTTGAGGTCCTCGAGCCCCTCCAGCCCGACCGACAGCCGTACGAGTCCCGGGGTGACCCCGGCGGCCAGCTGCTCGGATTCGCTGAGCTGGCTGTGCGTGGTGGAGGCCGGGTGCACGATGAGGCTGCGCACGTCACCGATGTTGACCAGCTGGCTGTGCAGCTCGGTGCCGTCCACGAACTTGCGGCCCGCCTCGGTGCCACCGCGCAGGTCGAACGACAGCACCGCGCCCGCGCCGCGCGGCAGGTACTTCTGCGCCGCGGCGTGGAACGGGCTGGAGGGCAGGCCGGCGTAGTAGACCTTCTCCACCTCGTCTCGCTGCTCCAGCCACTCGGCGAGCGCCTGTGCGTTGCTCACGTGCCGCTCCAGCCGCAGCGACAGCGTCTCGATCCCCTGCAGGATGAGGAAGCTGTTCAGCGGAGCGATCGCCGCGCCGGTGTCACGCAGGATCTGCACCCGCGCTTTCGCCACGTACGCGCCCGCACCGAGCGCTTCCCAGTACTTGAGACCATGGTAGCTCGGGTCGGGCTCGCTGAAACCGGGGAAGCGGGACGGGTCCTTCCCGAAGTCGAAGGTGCCGCCGTCGACCAGCAGACCGGCGACGGTGGTGCCGTGGCCACCGAGGTACTTCGTGGCCGAGTGCACGACCACGTCGGCACCGTGCTCGATCGGGCGCACGAGGTAGGGCGTCGGCACGGTGTTGTCCACGATCAGCGGCACGCCGGCATCGTGGGCCACGTCGGCGACCTTGCGGATGTCGAGCACGTTGCCGCCGGGGTTGGCCAGCGTCTCGGCGAAGAACAGCTTGGTGTTCGGCCGGACCGCGGCCCGCCACTGCTCGGCGTCGTCCTGGTCGTCGACGAAGGTGACCTCGACGCCGAGCTTCGGCAGCGTGTAGTGGAACAGGTTGTAGGTGCCGCCGTAGAGCGAGGGGCTGGACACGAAGTGGTCGCCGGCACCGGCGAGGTTCAGGATCGCCGCCGTGGTGGCCGCCGAACCGGAGGCGAACGCGAGTGCCGCGACCCCGCCTTCGAGCGCGGCGACCCGCTGCTCCAGCACGTCCTGGGTCGGGTTGTTGATGCGGGTGTAGATGTTGCCCGGCTCGGCGAGGCTGAACAGGTCGGCCCCGTGCTGGGTGTCGCGGAAGACGTAGGAGGTGGTCTGGTAGATCGGTGTCGCCCTGGCGCCGGTGGCCGGGTCCGGCGCCGCCCCCGCGTGAATCTGCTTGGTCTCGAACGACCAGGCCGAGGTTTCTTCCGGCATCGTTTCTCCTTGCGGGTCAATGGAATCGGCTGAAAACGGCGGGAACGGCTGTGTCGGCGACGCTAACGGCGCCCCGGCAACCACCCCAAGTGTTCCCAGCAGATGGGAGAATTACTCCACCGGATGACACAGGCGCCGCGCGCCCGCGAGTGGCGGAACCGCCGTGGTCTTCTACCGTTCCGGGGAGGACGGCGCCGAACGGAGGTGGCAGTGGTCTCGGTGCGCAGCGTGGTGGACCGGGTCGGGCCCACGTTGCTGCACGCGCTGCAGCTGCCGGAGGACTGCCCGGCGGTCGGCGACGTCGTCATCGCCGAACCGGGTGCCCCGTCCGGGATCGCGGCCGGGGACCTGGTGCTGGGGGTGGCCACCGCGGAGCCGGCCGACGCGGGAGCACTCGTCCGGGTGAGTGCCGGACAGGGGGCGGCGGCGGTGCTGCTGAAGCCACCGCTGGCCGCGAAACCCTCGGTGCGGCGGGCCGCGCAGAAGGCCGGGATCGCGCTGATCCAGGTGCACGCGGCGACTTCGTGGGCGCAGCTGGTGTGGCTGCTGCGGACGGTTCTCGACGCGCTGGCCGACGAGTCCGAATCACTCGAGGAGGGCGGCGATCCCGGTTCCGGTGACCTGTTCCGGCTCGCCGACGCGGTCGCCTCGGTGGTGGACGCCCCGGTGACCATCGAGGACACCAACTCCCGCGTGCTCGCCTACTCCGCCCGCCAGGACCTCACCGACCCGGCCCGGGTGGCGACCATCATGGGCCGGCGCATCCCGGACGACGTGCTCGCCCGGTTCCGCTCCCGCGGGGTGTTTCGCGAGCTGTCCCGCGGACGGCAGACGATCTTCGTGCCCGCCCAGCGGGACGGCACGCTGCCGCGGCTGATCGTGCCGATCCGGATGGGCGGCGAGCTGCTGGGCTCGATGTGGGCGGTGGTGACCGGCCCGGTGCCGGAGGAACGCGCGGCGGCGTTCGCGGACTCCGCCCCGGTGGTCGCCCTGCACCTGCTGCGGCGGCGGGCACACACGGACGCGCAGCGACGGGCGTCGGCCGAGCTGCTGCGCGGCGTGCTGGAAGGCCGGGCGGCGCCGCGGCGCGCGGTCGCCGAGCTGGACCTGTCCGACGAACCGCACCGGGTCGTGGTCATCGAGGTGACCGGGGGCGACGGCCGGGACGCCGAGGGGCTCCGGCTGGCCTTGCTGGAGCGGATTTCCCAGGGAGTCGGCCGCCGTCCGGTGGCGACGGAACTCGGCGGATTGCTATATGCCGTGGTCCCCGACCGCGCCGGCCCCGGTGGCTGGGACGAGTTGCGCGAGGCCCTGATGACGCAGTCGGTCTCCCGGCGCGGTGGGGTGCCGCGCGCGGCAGCCGGCACACCGGAAACCATCGCCGCGCTGGCCACCTCCCGCACCCAGGCCGACGAAGCGCTCGGGCTGCTGCGGGCCGGCTTGGTGGAAGGCCGTGTCGTGGCCTACGACGAGGCGTGGACCGCGTTGGTCCTGCACCGGGCCGCGACCGGGGCGGTCGCTGCGCACGTCGCCGAGCTCGGCCCGCTCCGGGTACTGCGCGAACACGACGAGGCAGGCAAGACCGGCTACGTGGACACGCTCTACGAATGGCTTCGCCATCCGGGCGACCCGCGAACGGCAGCCGAACAGCTGCGCATCCACCCGAACACGTTGCGGTACCGGATGAAACGGCTCCTCGACCAGGTCCCGCTCGACCTCGACGACCCGGATGTGCGGCTGGCGCTGCTCACCCAGCTGGTCGCGCTCCGCTGGAGCTGACCCGGTAACTCAGGTCGCCCGCGCGCATCCTGGCCGGCTCCAGCCGGATCCACACGGCGTCGCAGTCCTCGTACAGGCAGTGCCGGAACCTCGCGTCCCACCGGGATTCGTCCTCGCCCAGGTAGCGCGTGAGCTTCCGCCGGCCCCGAGGCACGTCGAACGGCAGGATCCGCGCGACGCCGCTCGCCACGACCTGGCGGACCAGCCCGGTCGCCAGGTCGCAGACGTCCACGGTGAGGGCGAGCCGCGGCGAAGCCCGGATTCGCCCGGGCAGCCGCGACCACGGTCCACTGAGGATCCAGAACGCCCCGTCCTCCCAGAGGTACCAGGTGGGACGCACGGTCGGGCCGTTCGTCGCCACGCGTGCGGTGCGGGGCTGCGCGAGGAACTCGTCGACGTCGAATGCGCTCACGCGATCAGCAGCGTTTTCCCGATCGTGCCACGGGATTCGATGGCCGCGTGTGCGTCGGCCGCGCGCTCCAGCGGAAAGCGCTGGCCGATCACCGGGGTGAGCGTGCCCGCGGCGCCTGCCTCCAGTGCTGCCTCGGTGAAGCCGCGCATCGCCGCCGCGTCGCCGAGGGAACGGATCAGTGTGATGCCGCGGGCGCGAGCGTCCTCTTCGGACACTTCCGCCCACGAACCGCTCGAGAGGCCGTGGATCGCCATCCGGCCGCCGGGGCGGAGCAGGGTGAAGGCGGCCGTGCCGACCCGGCCGCCCACTCCGTCGAACACCACGTCGACCGGGCCCGCCGCTTCCGGCCAGGCGGGGTCGGTGTAGTCGACCGCCAGGTCGGCGCCCAGGTCCCTGGCGTGCGCGGCCTTCTCCTGGCCACCGGCCGCGGCCACCACCTCGGCGCCCGCCGTCTTCGCCAGCTGCACCAGCAGGCCGCCGACACCACCCGCGGCGGCCTCGACCAGCACTCGTTCCCCCGGTGCCACGGCGGTCGCGTGGACGAGCCCGGTCGCGGTCCGGCCGTCGGCGAGCAGCGCCACCGCCACGTCGAGACCGAGCGCGTCGGGTACCGGGAACACCAGCTCCGAGTCGACCACCACCCGCTGCGCGTACCCGCCACGGCCGCCGGTGGACGTGACCACCCGCCGTCCGACCAGCGCCGGATCCACTCCCGCGCCGGCCCGGCTGATCACGCCGCCGACGCCGTTGCCGGGGACCATCGGCAGCTCCGCCGCGAACGGGCCGCCACCGGACGCGCGGAACTGCGTCTCGATGAACGTGATGTTCGCGAAGGCCACCTCGACCAGTACCTGCCCCTGGCCGGGTACCGGATCGGGAGCCTCCCCCGCGACCAGCACCCCGGGTCCGCCGAACTCTTCCAGCCACACCGCCCGCATGTACGCCCTTCCAGCTCGTCTCCGCCGCGGCACAGCTCACTACCTCGAGCGTGGTCGAGGTCAAGTACCTTGTTTCGACAGCACTACGAAATGCGGGAAAAACTGTCCCGGGAACACGATGACACCGCTGTCCGGGTGCATCACCGTGAGTGGCAGCACCCCCCAACACATCGCCAGGAGGCCGCCGTGCGCATCGCCGTTCCCCGTGAGATCAAGAGGCACGAGTACCGGGTCGCACTGACCCCGGCAGGCGTGCACGAGCTGGTCGGCCGCGGGCACGACGTGTTCATCGAGACCGGGGCGGGCTCCGGTTCGTCGATCACCGACGAGGAGTACGTCGCGGCTGGGGCGAAGGTGCTGTCCACGGCCGAGGAGACGTGGGCCGAGGGCGAGCTCGTGCTGAAGGTGAAGGAGCCGATCGCCGAGGAGTACCCGCGGCTGCGTGAGGACCTCGTGCTGTTCACCTACCTGCACATCGCCGCGGACCGGCCGTTGACCGACGCGCTGCTGGCCGCCGGGACGACCGGTATCGCGTACGAGACCGTGCAGAAGCCGAACGGCGCGCTGCCGCTGCTGGCCCCGATGTCGGAGGTGGCGGGACGACTGGCGCCGCAGGTGGGCGCGTTCTCGCTGATGAAGCCGAGCGGCGGCCGGGGCGTGCTGCCCGGCGGCATCCCGGGTGTGCATCCGGCGCGGGTCGTGGTGATCGGCGGCGGCGTGGCCGGCCTCAACGCGGCGCGGGTGGCGCTGGGCCTGGGCTCGGACGTAGAGATCCTGGACACCAACGTCGACCGGCTCCGGCAGATCGACAACGACTTCGGCGGCCGGATCCGCACGGTGACCTCGAACCGGCTGTCGGTCGAGGAAGCGGTGCTGGAGGCCGACCTGGTCGTGGGCGCGGTGCTGGTGCCGGGCGCGAAGGCGCCGAAACTGGTGTCGAACGATCTGGTGTCGCGCATGAAGCCGGGCAGCGTCTTGGTGGACATCGCGATCGACCAGGGCGGTTGCTTCGCGGACTCCCGCCCGACCACGCACGACGAACCGACCTACCGCGTGCACGACTCGGTCTTCTACTGCGTCGCGAACATGCCCGGCGCGGTCCCCCGGACCTCGACCTACGGCCTCACGAACGTGACCCTGCCCTACGCCGTGCAACTCGCCGACCACGGCTGGCAGGCCGCCCTTTCCGCGGACCCCGCGCTGGCCCTGGGCCTGAACACCCACCGCGGCGCCCTGACCAACGCACCGGTCGCCACCGCACACGGCCTCCCGCACACCGCGGTGGAGACCGTCCTGTCCTGACTCCCGAACCACCCGGCGACGCGAGGGGCCACTGCACACGCAGTGGCCCCTCGCGATTTTCGCGGCGGACTCCCTCGCATGACAGCGCGAGGCCCGTCGTTTCCGGCGAATAGTTGAAGGACCGCCCAGCTGCGCTCAGCTTCCGGCCCCGCCCCGCTCACCCGGCCCGCTTCGTTCACCGGCCCCGAGATGACCGGCTCCACCCCGCTGACCGGCCCCGCCCCGCTCACCGGCCCCGCTTCGTTCCGCTACGCCCCCACGCTGGTACCGCCACCTCCCGCACCGCCGGGCTCCGGGGGCTCGGCCCCCGGGCCGGCACTCGCCCCGACTCACCGGGAAGCGCACAGCGCGAACAGGGGAGGACAAGAAGGGGCGACCCGCTCAACCAGCCTGGGGGTCACTGGGAGCGGGCCGCCGTGTTCCAGCTTAGGTAATAACGTGGCGCCGCGCCTCCCCGGGGGCCGGATCCGGGGGCCGCGGTTGGTCATTCACCCACTCCCCGTCCGGTGGTCTTCTCCCTCAGCTGGCACAAAACCCGTCGTCAGGCCGGGTACGCGCCGGTGGTTGATCTTGCAGGGAGCGCGGCGGACGTGATGAACGTCGCTCGTCCGGCCGGCCGTGTGCGGGGCGGATCGCATGGTCGGCGGGGGTGAAGGTGCCCGCGGCTGCTTCGGCTCGGGAATAAATTGTCGGACCTCGTCCCTAGATTGATGACGTGAGCACCACCGAGGCGCCTGCGCGTCAAGACCGTCCAGTCTCCGGGACGGCACCCCGGCCGGCCGGCTGGGTGCGCCGTCTTTCCGCCGCCTGCTGGGAGCACCGCGGTGTCGTCGTGCTGGCCATGGCGGCGGCGGTCCTGAGTGTCGGGGTGCAGGCGGCGAGTCCGCTGCTGGTGCGGTCGGCGGTGGACGGCGCGGTGGCCGGGCACACCTCGCAGCTGAGCGGGATCGCGGTCGCGCTGGTGGCGTTGCAGGTGGTGGCGTTCGGTTCGGCGTTTATGCGCCGGTACGTGGGCGGCCGGCTCGCCCTGGACGTCCAGCATGATCTGCGCAACCAGGTGTTCAATGCGGTTTCCCGGCTTGATGGCGGGAAACAGGACGCTTTGCGTACCGGGCAGGTGGTTTCGCGGGCGATTTCGGATTTGCAGTTGGTGACCGGGTTGCTCATGCAGGTGCCGTTGTCGGCGGGTTCGGTGATCTTCGCGGCGCTGGCGCTGGGGGCGATGCTGTGGATGTCGCCGCTGCTGACGGTGATCGCATTGATCGTGGCGCCCGCGGTCGGGATCGTGGTCGGGATCAGCCGGCGGAGGCTGTTCCCGGCGACCTGGTCGGCGCAGCAGCGGGCTGCCGACGTCGCGCAGCAGGTGGAGGAGACCGTCACCGGCGTGCGCGTGGTGAAGGGGTTCGGGCAGGAGGCGCGCGAGGTTTCGCGGCTGGAGCGCACTGCGCGGAAGCTGTTCGCGGAGCGGTTGCGTGCGGCGAAGCTGTCCGCGCTGCCCACCGCGACCACGTCCGCGCTGCCCGCGGCCGGTCAGGTGGCGGTGCTGGCCATCGGCGGGGTGTTGGCGCTGGGCGGGCAGATCAGCCTCGGTACGTTCCTCGCGTTCGCCACCTATCTGGCCACGTTGATCGGGCCGGCGCGGCTTCTGTCCGGCCTGGTGGTGCAGGCGCAGCTCACGCGTGCGGGTGCGGAGCGGGTGTACGAGCTGATCGACGCGCAACCCGAGGTGGCCGACAGTCCGGACGCGCAGCCGCTGCCCGAGGGTCCGCTCGGGGTGGAGCTGTCCGAGGTCCGCTTCGGCTACACCCGCAGTGAACCGGTGCTGGACGGTCTCACGCTCGCCGCGCGTCCGGGCGAGACGCTCGCGCTGGTGGGCACCGCGGGTTCCGGGAAGTCCACGATTTCCTTGCTGCTGCCCCGGTTTTACGACGTGCATGAAGGTTCGGTGCGGGTCGGCGGTGCCGACGTGCGTGAGGTTCCCCTCAAGCAGCTGCGGCAGGCCATCGGGGTGGTTTTCGAAGAGGCGTTCCTGTTTTCGTCGTCGATTCGCGACAACATCGCATACGGGCGGCCGGATGCCAGCGACGAGGAGGTCTTCGCCGCGGCGAGGGCCGCGGAGGCCGACGGCTTCATCCGTGCGCTTCCCGAGGGGTACGCCACCGAGGTCGGCGAGCGCGGGCTCACGCTGTCCGGCGGGCAGCGGCAGCGCCTCGGTCTGGCCCGCGCGCTGCTGACCGACCCGCGCGTGCTGATCCTGGACGACGCCACGTCCGCGATCGACACCGTCACCGAGGCCGCGATCCACGAGACGCTGCGCGCGGTCACCGCGCAGCGCACCACGCTGCTGGTCGCGCACCGGCGGTCCACGCTGCAGCTGGCGGACCGGATCGCGGTGCTCGACCAGGGCCGCGTGGTCGACGTCGGTACCGAGGACGAGCTGCTGGCGCGCTGCCCGCTGTTCCGCGAGCTGGTCGCCGGTCCAGGCGACGACGCCGAGAAGCCGCATCGGCATCGCGTGCTCGAGCCGGGCGCGGACGGACGCACGTCCGCGCTGTGGCCGGACTCCGGTGACCGCGACGAGGTCGACGCGCTCGCCGAGGCCGCGCAGACGCGCGGCGGCACCCCTGGCGGTGGTTCGGGCTTCGCCGGCGGCGGTGCGGACGTGCCGCCGACGCCGGAGCTGCTGGAGGGCGTGCGCAAGCTGCCACCCGCGGTGGACCGGCCACGACTGTCCGAAGTGGACGTGACGGCGCCGGATCCGGGGTTCCGGCTGTCCCGGCTGCTGCGGCCGGTGCGGTGGCCGTTGATCGGCGTGATCGCGCTCGTGGCCGGCGACGCGCTGGCCACGCTCGCGCTGCCGGCGCTGTACCAGCGAGGGGTCGACCACGGCGTGCTGCCCGGAGCCGTGAGCGTGGTGTGGACGCTGGCCGCGGTCGGCGCGCTGGTCGTCGCGGTGGACTGGTTCCTGGTGCGCGGGCAGACCCGGCTCACCGCGCGGGTCGGCGAGACCGTGCTGTACTCCTTGCGCGTCCGCAGCTACGCACATCTGCAACGGCTCGGGCTGGACTACTACGAGCGCGAGCTGTCCGGCAAGATCATGACCCGGATGACCACGGACGTCGACGCGCTGTCCACGTTCCTGCAGACCGGCCTGGCCACCGCGGTCGTGAGCGCGCTGACGCTGGTGGGCATCACCGTCGCGTTGCTGGTCACCGACGTCACGCTCGCCGGGTACGCGCTCGCCATGCTGCCGCTGCTCCTGGTCGCCACGCTGGTGTTCCGCCGGCTCGCTTCGCGCGCGTACACCGAAGCGCGCGAAAAGGTGAGCGTGGTCAACGCCGATCTGCAGGAGAACGTCAGCGGCCTGCGGGTCGCACAGGCGTACACGCGGGAAGAGCGGTCCGCGGCTGCCTTCGCTTCGCGCAGTGACGAGTATCGGCGCTCCCGGTTACGTGCGCAGCGTTACATCGCGACGTACTTCCCTCTCGTGACGCTGCTGTCGGACCTCGCGACCACCACGGTGCTGGTGGTCGGGGCGAACCGCGTCGCGGCGGGCACGCTCGCGGCGGGGGTGCTGCTCGGGTTCCTGCTGTACCTGCAGCAGTTCTTCTCGCCGATCCAGCAGCTGTCGTCGGTCTTCGACGGGTACCAGCAGGCGCGGGTCGGGTTGAGCCGGATCGGCGACCTGCTGCGCACGCCCACCTCGGTGCCGCCCGCGGAGCGGCCGGTGGCGTTGCCGGAGCACCTGTCCGGCGAGGTGCGGTTCAAGGACGTCGGGTTCTCCTACGCCGGGGCCGGGACGCCCGCGCTGGAGAACCTGTCGCTCGACGTCTCCCCCGGCGAGACGGTCGCGCTGGTCGGCGCCACCGGCGCGGGCAAGTCCACCGCGGTCAAGCTGGTCGCGCGCTACTACGACAGCACCGACGGCGCGGTGCTGATCGACGGAGTCGATGTCCGCGAGTACGACCTGCCCGGCCTGCGGGCGCGGATGGGCGTCGTACCGCAGGAGGCACACCTGTTCTCCGGCACGGTGGCCGACAACGTGCGCTACGGCCGCCCGGAAGCGACCGACGCGGAGGTGGAGACGGCCGTGCGGGCGGTCGGCGCGCTGGACGGCGTGGCCGCGCTGCCGGCCGGCTTCCACCAGCCGGTGGGCGAACGCGGCCGGTCGCTGTCCGCCGGGCAGCGGCAGCTGGTCGCGCTGGCCCGCGCCGAGCTGGTGGACCCGGACGTCCTGCTGCTCGACGAGGCCACCGCGGCCCTCGACCCGGCCACCGAGGCCACCGTGCTGCAGGCCACCGAGCGCCTGTCCCGCCGGCGCACCACGTTCGTGGTCGCGCACCGCCTGGCGACCGCGGCGAAGGCCGACCGGATCGTCGTGCTGGACCACGGCCACATCGCCGAGCAGGGCACCCACGAGGAACTACTCACCGCAGACGGCCACTACGCCCGCCTGTGGGCACTGGGCTGACAGCGGTGTCCGGGCCGAGCTGCGCGGAGCGGGCGAGGAGGCACGCCGTGCGGGGCAGGTGCGGAGCCGCGCGGCCAGGCACCGAGCCGTGAAGCCCCCTTAAGGAGCCCTTCACGGCCTTCTCGCGGCGGAGCAGCGAACGGCGAGGGCAACCCAGAGCGGCGGCGCGCCGGGTTAGCGAGCGCGGCGGGACGCCAGCGCAGCGAGGCCTCAGCTCGCGTACGGGAGTTCTCGCCACTGGAGGTCGCCCCAGCCGGCGGAGGTGACGTCGGCCGGGCCGGCCCAGCGGGTCGTGCCCGGGCGGACGTGGGTATCCGGGCCGATGGACCAGTCCGGGGCGGCGGGCTCCACGTGGTCGAACTCCTCGATCCCCGCCGGGGTGCGCCACACCGCGGTGCAGGAGTCACACATCAGCACCACTTCGCCGCCCTCGGTGACCAGTGGCCGGATCAGGCCCTGGTCCCAGAACGACGGACATTCGACCAGCCACATCGGGTACGCACCACCTCGTACGGCATTCGCGGCGCCACCCCCCGGGGCGCCGCATCAGCTACCGGGCCAGTGCACCCGGGTGGCGTGAACACCGGCCACACACACGGCCAACCCGGCACCAACGGTGCCCGAAAAGGCTGTGTCCAGGGCCGATCGTTCCGGACCCGGAACACGGCGCGGGACACTTGATCGAGTCAGTGACCGATCCCCTAGTGCGCCAGGCCTCACACACGGCAGTTCCATCACACGGCAGTCACGGAGGGGGTTAGCCTGGTAGGCGCATTAGCACAGACAAGATCGAGACGGATAGAGGCGAGCCCAAGCCGTGTCCAGCAGCAGCCCTGCGTCACAGTTCGGCCCCAACGAGTGGCTGGTCGAGGAAATGTACGACCAGTTCCTTGCCGACCCCTCCTCAGTCGATGCCGCCTGGCACGACTTCTTCGCGGACTTCAAGCCGACGCAGTCGCCGCAGGCGAAGGCCGATTCCGCCCGGCAGACCACGGCCGGCACCACGGTGAGCAGCGACAACGGACACGCGACCGAGGCGAAGCCCGCCACGCCGCAGCGCAGCGCCACCCCGGCGCCCGCCCCGAAGACCGAAACCCCGAAGGCCGGCTCCACGACCGAGTCCCCCAAGACCGAGGCTCCGAAGACCGAGTCGCCGAAGGCCGCAGTGCCGAAGACCGAGCCAGCCAAGGCTGCGCCGGCAAAGAGCGCGCCGGCAAAGAGCGCGCCAGCAAAGAGCGCGCCCGCCAAGGCCGCGAGCGCCGAGGCGCCGAAGACCACCGCGGCCACGGCCGACTCCGCGAAGAAGGACGAGCCGGAGTCGAAGCAGCTGCGTGGCGCCGCCGCGGCAATCGCGAAGAACATGGACGCCTCGCTGTCGGTGCCCACCGCGACCAGTGTGCGCGCGGTGCCGGCGAAGCTGATGGCGGACAACCGCATCGTCATCAACAACCATCTCAAGCGCACCCGCGGCGGCAAGATCTCCTTCACCCACCTCATCGGCTACGCCATGGTGCGGGCGCTGAAGGACTTCCCGAACATGAACCGGCACTACCAGCTGGTCGACGGGAAGCCGTTCGCGGTCACCCCGGAACACGTGAACTTCGGCCTCGCCATCGACATGAAGGGCAAGGACGGCGGGCGCACGCTCGTCGTGGCCTCGGTCAAGGGCGTCGAGGACATGACGTTCATGCAGTTCTGGCAGGCCTACGAGGAGATCATCAAGAAGGCCCGCACCAACAAGCTCACCGCGGACGACTTCTCCGGCACCACCATCTCGCTGACCAACCCGGGCGGCATCGGCACCAACCACTCGGTGCCGCGGCTGCAGGCCGGCCAGGGCGCGATCATCGGCGTCGGCGCGATGCAGTACCCGGCCGCGTTCGAGGGAACCAGCGAGAAGACGCTGATCGACCTCGCGGTCAGCAAGATCATGACGCTGACCTCGACCTATGACCACCGGATCATCCAGGGCGCGGAGTCCGGCGAGTACCTGAAGCGGATCCACGAGCTGCTGCTCGGCGAGAACGGCTTCTACGACGACGTCTTCACCAGCCTGCGGCTGCCCTACGAGCCGATCCGCTGGGTCGCCGACATCCCGGAGGGCCCGGTCGACAAGACCGCCCGGGTGATCGAGCTGATCGAGGCGTTCCGGATGCGCGGGCACCTGATGGCCGACACCGATCCGCTGAACTACCGCCAGCGCAGTCACCACGACCTGGACGTGCTCTCGCACAACCTGACCCTGTGGGACCTCGACCGCGAGTTCCCGGTCGGCGGCTTCGCCGGCCAGGAGACGATGAAGCTGCGCGACATCCTGGGCGTGCTGCGCAACTCCTACTGCCGCACGGTCGGCATCGAGTACACCCACATCCTCGACCCCGAGGAGCGGCGCTGGATCCAGGACCGGGTGGAGATCCCGCACGAGAAGCCGGACCCCGCGGTGCAGAAGTACGTGCTCTCGAAGCTGAACGCGGCCGAAGCGTTCGAGACCTTCCTGCAGACCAAGTACGTCGGTCAGAAGCGGTTCTCGCTGGAGGGTGGCGAGACGGCGATCCCGCTGCTGGACACGCTGCTGGACAAGGCGGCCGAGCACGAGCTGGACGAGGTCGTCATCGGCATGCCGCACCGCGGCCGGCTGAACGTACTGGCCAA
This sequence comes from Amycolatopsis jiangsuensis, assembly GCF_014204865.1. Classification (NCBI taxonomy): domain Bacteria; kingdom Bacillati; phylum Actinomycetota; class Actinomycetes; order Pseudonocardiales; family Pseudonocardiaceae; genus Amycolatopsis; species Amycolatopsis jiangsuensis. The sequence goes on along the minus strand of NZ_JACHMG010000001.1, from coordinate 6,602,655 downwards.
CATCGTCGGCAAGCCGATCAGTCAGATCTTCCAGGAGTTCGAGGGCAACCTCGACCCGGGCCAGGCGCACGGCTCCGGCGACGTGAAGTACCACCTCGGTGCCGAGGGCAAGTACTTCCGGATGTTCGGCGACGGCGAGACGAAGGTGTCGCTGACCGCGAACCCGTCGCACCTGGAGACCGTCGACCCGGTGCTCGAGGGCATCGTCCGCGCGAAGCAGGACCTGCTGGACAAGGGCGACAGTGTCACCGGGGGATACTCCGTACTGCCCGTCCTGATGCACGGCGACGCGGCCTTCGCCGGCCAGGGCGTGGTGGCCGAGACGCTGAACCTTTCGCTGCTGCGCGGCTACCGCACCGGCGGCACCGTGCACGTGATCGTCAACAACCAGGTCGGCTTCACCACCGCGCCGGAGCACTCGCGCTCCAGCCAGTACGCCACCGACGTGGCGAAGATGATCGGTTCGCCGATCTTCCACGTCAACGGCGACGACCCGGAGGCGGCGCACTGGGTGGCCAAGCTCGCCGTGGAGTACCGCCAGGCGTTCCACAAGGACGTGGTGATCGACCTGATCTGCTACCGCCGCCGCGGTCACAACGAGGGCGACGACCCGTCGATGACGCAGCCGGCGATGTACGACATCATCGACACCAAGCGTTCGGTCCGGAAGGGCTACACCGAATCGCTGATCGGCCGCGGGGACATTTCCGTCGAAGAGGCCGAGGCCGCGCTGCGGGACTTCTCCAGCCAGCTGGAGCACGTCTTCAACGAGGTGCGCGAGCTGGAGAAGCATCCGGCGAAGGCGAGCCCCTCGGTCGAGGAAGAGCAGCAGATCCCGGCGAAGGTCACCACCGCGGTGTCTCAGGAGACCGTCGAGCACATCGGCGACGTGTTCCTCAACGTGCCTGAGGGCTTCACCCCGCACCCGCGGGTCAAGCCGGTCATGGAACGCCGGCACAAGATGTCCCGCGAAGGCGGCATCGACTGGGCATTCGGCGAACTGCTCGCGTTCGGCACCCTCGCGCTGGAAGGCCGCCTCGTGCGGCTGTCCGGCCAGGACTCCCGCCGCGGCACCTTCACCCAGCGGCATTCGGTGTTCATCGACCGCAAGACCGGCCAGGAGTACTCGCCGCTGCAGAACCTGGCCGACGACCAGGGCCGCGTGATGATCTACGACTCCGCGCTCTCGGAGTACGCCGCGGTCGGCTTCGAGTACGGCTACTCGGTGGCCAACCCGGAATCGCTGATCATGTGGGAGGCGCAGTTCGGCGACTTCGTCAACGGCGCGCAGAGCGTCATCGACGAGTACATCTCCTCCGGTGAGGCCAAGTGGGGCCAGCGTTCCGACGTGGTGCTGCTGCTGCCGCACGGCCACGAGGGGCAGGGCCCGGACCACACCTCCGGTCGCATCGAGCGGTTCCTCTCGCTGTGCGCGGAGGCCTCGATGACCGTCGCGGTGCCCTCCACCCCGGCGAACTACTTCCACCTGCTGCGCCGGCACGCCCTCGACGGCATCCAGCGGCCGCTGATCGTCTTCACACCGAAGTCGATGCTGCGCAACAAGGCGGCCACCTCGGACGTGGCCGACTTCACCGGGCAGAGCCGGTTCATGTCGGTCATCGACGACGCCGACCTCGATCCGGCCAAGGTCCGCAAGGTGCTGCTGACCTCGGGCAAGCTGTACTGGGAGCTGGTGGCCGAGCGGGCCAAGCGCGAGGTGGACGACGTCGCGATCGTGCGCATCGAGCAGTACTACCCGCTGCCGAAGAAGAAGCTGCTGGCCGCGATCGAGCGCTACTCGAACGCGAAGCAGATCGCGTGGGTCCAGGAGGAGCCGGAGAACCAGGGTGCCTGGCCGTTCTTCGGGCTCAACCTGCCGCGCAAGTTCCCGGAGGCCTTCGCCGGCCTCCAGGTCGTGGCGCGCCGCCCGATGGCCGCCCCGTCGGCCGGTTCGTCGAAGGTGCACGAGGTGGAGCAGAAGGCGCTCATCTCGAAGGCGTTCGACTGAGCTGAGCAGCTGCACAGGCAGGCCGTCCCGGATATCCGTCCGGGGCGGCCTGCCTGCTCTTGGTCAGCACGTGGTCGCCGCGGTGACCGGCCGCCTTCGTTTCCCAAGAGCCACCCTCGCCCGCTGGGGAGAAAACTCGGTTTTGTCCCGGCTGCGGGTCCGCGAGACTGGCTCGCATGCTGATCCGCCAGGCCACCGCCGATGACGCGCCGATGATCCACGTCCTGCACAACGCCGCGTTCGCGCCGCACAATCCGGGCGTGACCGGCGAGATGCCGGAGGCCCGGCTGGTCGAGGGCCTGCGTGGCGACGGCGACCTGATCCCCGCGTTGTCCCTGGTCGCGGTGCGTGACGGCGAGGTGATCGGACACGCCTGCGCCAGCCCGGCCCGGCTCGGCGACGACCCCGCGTCCGCGGTCGGCTTCGGCCCACTCGGCGTGCTGCCCGCGCACCAGCGCAGCGGCGCCGGTTCCGCGCTGGTCCACGCGACCGTCGGCGCGGCCAACGCGCTCGGCCGGTCCCTGGTGGTGCTGCTCGGCAGCCCGGCCTACTACGCCCGGTTCGGCTTCGTCCTGGCCGAGACCCTCGGCATCACTCCGCCGGTCGCCGACTGGGCGCCGCACTTCCAGGCGCTCCCGCTGGCCGCCTACACCCCGGGCGACCGCGGCGCCTTCCGCTACGCACCGGCGTTCGACCGGCTCTGAGGATTCACGACTTCAGCCCGTTGCGCTGCAGGAAGTCGTCGGCGATGTCGAGGGGATTGCGTTTCTCCTCGGTGAACTGGACGTTCAGCTCGGTCAGCTGGTCCGTGGTCAGCGCGGCCGACACCCGGTTCAGCGCCTCGGTCTCGCGCTGGTCCAGCACGCCCTTCGCGACCAGCGGCACGATGTTCTGCGCCGGGAACATGTTCTTGTCGTCTTCAAGCGGGACGAAGCCGTTGGCCGCGATGGTGGACGAGGTGCTGAACAGGTCGGCCACCTGGACCTCTCCGGACTTCAGCGCGGCGACGGTGACCGGGCCGCCGGTGTCGGTCGTGCGGATCTCCTTGAACTCGCAGCCGTAGAGCTGCTTGATCCGGTCCTTCCAGCGGCTGCTCCACTGGCCCGGCCCGCCCATCACCAGGTCCTGGCAGCGCCGGCCGAGGTCGGAGAACGTCTTCACCCCGGAATCGGCCAGCTGCTTGCCCACCACCAGCAGGTCCTTGTCCTCGGCCGGGGACTGGTCCAGCACCTCGAATCCGGCGGGCAGCTTCTGCTTCAGCTGCGTGTAGACATCCTGGGAAGTGGTCACCTCGGCGTTCTTGTCGAAGTAGCGCAGCAGGTTGCCGCTGTAGTCCGGCACCACCGACAGCGATTTGTCCTGCAGTGCCTTCACCACGACCTCGCGGCTGCCCACGGGCGGGCGGACGGTGATGTCGTCCGCACCCGCGTTGCGCAGCGCACCGGCGTAGATCTGGGCCAGCAGCAGGCTTTCCCCGACGTCGGAGGCGCCGATGATGATGTCCCCGGAGCTACCGCCCTCGCCGCCGCCGGCGAGCGGGTTCCCGCACGCCGACACCAGCAGGGCCAGCCCCGCCACGAGTACTCCCAGCCGCTTCACGCCACGCCTCCCGCGGACACCGCACGGCCGGACGCCGCCTGCGCGGCCAGCCGTACTCCCTTGGGTACCAGCGCCCGCTGCACGGTCGCGAGCACCAGGTCCAGCACGATCGCCAGCAGCGCGGTGAGGATCGCGCCGGCGAACACCTCGGTGTAGTCCAAAATGGCCAGTCCGTCGAGCAGGAACCGGCCGAGCCCGCCGAGCCCGACGTAGGCGGCCACCGCCGCGGTCGCGACCAGCTGCAGCACCGCGTTGCGGATCCCGCCGAGCACCAGTGGCAGCGCGATCGGCACCTCCACCTGCCACAGCCGCTGCCAGCCGGTCATGCCGATGCCCTGCGCGGCGTCCACGACGTCGTGTTCGGCCGCCAGCAACCCGGCGTAGGTGCCGGCGAGCACCGGCGGGATCGCCAGCACCACCAGCCCGATCACGGTGGCCGTGGTGCTTTCGGTGAAGAGCAGGAACAGGAAGGTGATGAGCCCCAGCGTGGGCAGCGCGCGGATCACGTTGCCGGCGCTGACCAGCGCGACCCCGCCACGTCCGGTGTGCCCCACGAACAGCCCCAACGGGACCGCGACCACCAACGCGATGACGAGGGAGAGCAGCACGTAACCCAGGTGCTCGCCCAGCCGCGCGCCGATGCCCTCGGTGCCCTGCCAGTTCGCGGCTGTGGTGAACCAGCCGAAGACGTCGCCGATCATCCGGCCACCTCCTCTCCGGGCGTGCTGCGGCTCGCGCGCTCCCATGGGGTGAGGACGTTGCGCAGCAACACCAGCAGCAGATCGACCACGAGCGCGAGCACCAGCGTCAGCACGATCCCCACCACGATCGGCGAGAAGTACTCGCGCTGGAACCCGTCGGTGAACAGCACGCCGAGACCACCGGTGCCGATCAGCGCGCCGACGCTCACCAGGCTGATGTTGCTCACCGAGGCCACTCGCACCCCGGCGGCGAGCACCGGCACCGAAAGCGGCAGCTCCACGCCGAAGAACCGGCGCGGACCGCGGTACCCGACCGCGGTGGCGGCCGCGACGATGTGCGGCGGCACCGCTTCCAGCGCGTCCAGCACCGGCCGCACCAGCAGCGCGGTGGTGTAGATGGTGAGCGCGACGATCACGTTCACGCTGTCCAGAATCTTGGTGCCGATGATGCCCGGGATCACCACGAACAACGCCAGCGACGGGATCGTGTACAGCAGATTCGACAGCACCAGCAGCACACTGCGCACGCCGCGGCTGCTGTGCCCGAGCCAGCCGAGCAGGATCGCCAGCACGATCCCCACGACCAGCGGCACGAGCGCCAGGTACACGTGCTCGCCGAGATCACCGAGGATCTCGCCGCGGTTGTGCACACTGGACAGGTAACGGCCCAGCTCGCCGAAGAAGCCGCCCATCAGGACCCCTGCGGGGAGGCCTCGATCACGTCCAGCACCTGGTGCGCCAGCACCGTGCCGAGCACCCGCAGCTCGTCGTCGACCACCACGCCGAGGCTGGCGGGCGAGGACAGCGCGGCGTCCAGCGCGCCGCGGATCGGGGTGCCCTGGATGTAGAGCGATCCGCCCGCCACGAGGTCGGTCTCCGCCAGCGCACCGTCCACAGTGGAGCCCGGCGGCAGCCAGCCGCGCGGCTGCTTGTCGCTGTTCACCGCGAGCAGCCAGCCCGAGGACGCACCCTCCACTCTGCTGCCCAGCTCGATGGTGTTCGCCGGGGACACCTCCACCCCGTCGGCGGACCGGAAGGACAACCCGCGGTAGCCCCGGTCGCGGCCGACGAAGGAGGCGACGAAATCGTCCACCGGCTGCCGCAGCACCTCCGAAGGAGTGCCGTACTGGGCGAGTTTCCCGCCCACGCGCATGACCGCGACCTTGTCCCCCAGCCGCACCGCCTCGTCGATGTCGTGCGTGACGAACACGATCGTCTTGCCCAGCTGCGACTGCAGCCGCAGCAGCTCGTCCTGCAGTCCTTCCCGGACGATCGGGTCGACCGCGGAGAACGGCTCGTCCATCAGCAGCACCGGGGAGTCCGCGGCGAGTGCGCGGGCCACGCCGACCCGCTGCTGCTGGCCGCCGGAGAGCTGCGCCGGATAACGCTTGCCGAGCCCGGCGGGCAGCCCGACGGTCTCCAGCAGCTCACCCGCCCGCGTGCGGGCCTTGCGTTTGTCCCAGCCGGACAGCAGCGGCACGGTGGCGATGTTGTCCAGCACTGTCCGGTGTGGAAAGAGGCCGGCGTGCTGGATCACGTAGCCGATCCCGCGGCGCAGCACCGCCGGATCGCCGGCGCTCACGTCCTCGCCGTCGAGCAGGACACTGCCCGAGGTGGGCTCGACCATCCGGTTGATCATGCGCAGCGACGTCGTCTTGCCGCAGCCGGACGGGCCGACGAACACCGTGATCGTGCCGTCCTCCACCGTGAGGGAGAGCCCGTCGACGGCCACCGTGCCATCCGGATACCGTTTGGTGACGTCGCGGAATTCGATTGTCACAGACTTCTCCCCACATCGGATACCGGGAACCGACGGTAGCCGAATCGGCAGCCCTTGGCAGCGTGTCCCAGGAACTGGCCGGTTACCCTCGCCCGGTGACCGCTCTCGACGATGTCCTCGCCGCGCACGGTGCGGCGGTCCGCCCGCTGTACCAGGTGCTCGACCTGCTGCGTACCGGCTCGTACGAACTCGCCGACCTGGTCCGGCTGACCGGCGTGCCGCGGCGCAGTGTGGAGGACGTGCTGGCCGCGCTCGAGGCGGATCTGGAGCAGTCCGCCGCGGGAGTACGGATCACGCCGCACGCTCGTGGCGCGTACGAGAGTTACGCGTTGCCGGAGTTGCCCGATCCGCTCGACGACGCGGTGGCCGCGCGCCCTGCTTTGCGCACCATGCTGGCCGAGCGGATCGCCGAGGTACCGGCGCCGCTGGCCGCGCTGGACCACGTGCAGGCGACCCCGGAAACCGTGCTGCGCCGCGCGCTGTGGCTGAACTCGCGGTACGACTTGCGCCGTAGCGAACTGCTTTTCCTCGGTGATCATGACTTGACGTCGCTGGCCGTGCGCGCAGTGTGTCCGCAGGCGCGGCTGACGGTGGTGGACCTCGACGAGCGCGTGCTGTCCTATCTGGACGAAACGAGCGAGGGCGACGTCCGGACGGTCCACACGGACCTGCGGGTCGGGCTGCCGCCCGCGGTGAGCGGCACCGCGGATCTGGTGTTCAGCGATCCGCCTTACACGCCGGAGGGGATGGGGCTGTTCGCGGCCAGGGCGGTACAGGCCCTGCGGGAGCCGACGACCGGACGGATCCTGCTCGCCTACGGGTACAGCGCGCGGCATCCGGCGCTGGGTGCGCAGGTGCAGCGTGCGCTGGCCACCCTCGGCCTGACCTTCGAGGCGATCCTGCCGGACTTCCACCGCTACACCGGCGCGCAGGCGATCGGCAGCGCGGCGGACCTCTATGTGTGTCAGCCGACCGCGAAGGCGAAGAAATCCGGTGCACGTAAGGGTAATTCGGCGATCTACACGCACGGTCCGCAGTCGGTGGAGGCAGCGGGGACCAAGCCCGCGTTGCTGAGCGCGCTGCGCGAAATCGCCGCCGAGGGCGGGCTGTCGCTGGAAACCCGTCCGGTCGGCTGGGCCACCTCGGGCCCGGAGGGCGACGCGGTCGCGATGGACCTGTCCGCCGACCCGGGCCCCTGGCTGCTGCGGACCCTGCTCGGCACCAACGCCCGCCGGCTGGCCCTGCTGCTCCCGAACAACCACCCCGACCTCGCCGACGCGGCGGCGCAGGCCGCGCTCACGGCACTGGTGTCGGCGAAGTACCGGCTGCGCCTGCTGCGCAGCACCCCGGACAACCGGCACGCGGTGGTCGTGGCCGACGTGATCGACCAGCCGTCGGACCTGCTGACCCGCGCGCACGCCCGGCTGGCCAACGCACTGCTGGACGTCCCTGCGGACCTGGCCGGTCTCCGGCTGGTGGACGTCCCGCGGCACCGGCTGGCCGCGCTCCTGCCCGGCTAACCTTCCGTCCGCACCGCGAACGAACGCGTCCGGCTGCGGTCCAGGAACCGTTCCTCGTCCTCCTGGACCCCGGAGCCGGGTGCGTACGCCACGCGTGCCCACGCGAAGTAGGCGGCCTGGTCCTCGAACTCCAGCTGGGTCACCACGTCGAAGCCGGGCGCCTCGCCGCTGCCGCCGGGCTGGACGTAGTGCCGGAGGTACCCGTCCGGCCGCAGGGACAGTCCCAGTACCAGCGGCACGTGCCGGTTCTCGTAGTGGTCGGCGAACTCCTCGGCGGTAAGGTTCGGATGCTTCGACAGCAGGGCCATGACTCGGTACACGGTGGCTCCCTTCGACCCGGTAACGGTAGCCGGTACGGGAAGCCGTCTGACCACTGTGGACACTCGACGACGCGAACGGTGCCCCGGACGACGAAAGGGCTCCCCGGCGACCGGCCGGGGAGCCCTTTCGCGAAAACGGGGTCAGCCGGTGACGCCGTCCTGCTCGGCGGTCTTCGCGACGGCCGCCGCCACCTCGGGGGCGACCCGCGGGTCGAGCGGGCTCGGCACGATCCGGTCCGGGCCGAGGTCGTCGGAGGCCACCGCGACGATCGCGTCCGCGGCCGCCAGCTTCATGTTCTCGGTGATCGCGCGGGCGCCGGCGTCCAGCGCGCCGCGGAACACGCCGGGGAACGCCAGCACGTTGTTGATCTGGTTGGGGAAGTCACTGCGCCCGGTGGCGACGATCGCGGCGTGGCGCGCGGCGTCGTCCGGGTGCACCTCCGGGTCCGGATTGGACAGTGCGAACACGATCGGGTCGTCGGCCATCGTGGCCAGCAGCTCCGGTTCGACCGTGGAGCTGGACAGGCCGAGGAACACATCGGCCCCGCGCAGCGCCTCGGCCAGCCCGCCGGTGAGCCCGGTCCGGTTGGTGGTCTCGGCGAGCTGCCGCTTGACCGGGTTCAGTCCGTCCCGACCGGCGTGCACGATGCCGCGCGAATCGAGCACGGTCACGTCGGCCACTCCCGCGGCGAGCAGGATCCGGGCGCAGGCCACCCCGGCCGCGCCGGCACCGGAGATGACCACGCGTTCGCCCGCGATGTCCCGGTCCAGCACCAGGTTCGCGCCGCGCAGCGCAGCGAGCGTGACGATCGCCGTGCCGTGCTGGTCGTCGTGCATGACCGGGCAGTCGAGTGCTTCCTTGAGCTTGTCCTCGAGTTCGAAGCAGCGGGGCGCGGAGACGTCCTCCAGGTTCACCGCGCCGAAGGACGGGCGCAGCCGCACCAGCGTCTCCACGATCTCGTCGACGTCGGTGGTGTCGAGCACCAGCGGGATCGAGTCGAGGCCGCCGAAGGTCTTGAACAGGACCGACTTGCCCTCCATGACCGGCAGCGAGGCACTCGCGCCGATGTCCCCGAGGCCGAGCACCGCGGTCCCGTCGCTGACCACCGCCACGAGGCGGTCGGCCCAGGTGTAGCGCTTGGCCGCGGCGGCGTCCTCGGCGATCGCCCGGCTCACCTTCGCCACCCCTGGCGTGTAGGCGATCGAGAGATCCCGCGGGTCCGTGATCGGCCGCGTGGCCGCCACCGAAAGCTTGCCGCCCTCGTGTCCGGCGAAGATCTCGGCATCGGTCACCGGGGCGGCGGTGACGCGGCCGGCTTGGTCGGTCATCGGGTTTCCTGTCGTCGTTTCCGGCATCCGCCCCGGGCGGACGGCGGAAATCGGGTGGAGCTGGGTCATGACGGATACTCCTGGGACTGCGAGCGGGGGACCACCCGGCACGGGCGAAGGCGCACCCGTCCCCGGTGGAACTAGTCCTCCGGACGGCAGCCCAGCGCGGTAGCGCCGGCCTGTCGGCGAGGCGTCGCGTCGGCCGTCCGATCCGTGTAGGCGAGCGGCCGCGGACGCTGCGGTCGGTCAATCATGACAGGCGCCGCCACCGTCCCGACCCCTCGGTGCGGTTCACATCACAGATTCCGCGGCTTTTCCCCGGAAACCCCTATTCCCAAGACGTCCGTCCGGTTTCGGAACGTCGATTGCCGGACTACGGAACCGATTCAGTCCCGCCGGACCGCGGCCGCCGTGTGGCGGAAAGCACTCGATAAGGTGAGGTCATGGATTTCCGCCCCCTCGAAATCGCCGACGCCTACGCGTTCACCCCCCGCGTCTTCCCGGACGAGCGCGGACTGTTCGTCGCGCCGTTCCAGGAGGAGGCGCTGGTCCGCGCGACCGGACACCCGCTGCGGATCGGACAGACCAACCACAGCGTCTCCCGCCGCGGGGTCATCCGCGGCGTGCACTTCGCCGACACGCCACCCGGTCAGGCCAAGTACATCTACTGCGCGGCCGGCGCGCTGCTGGACGTGGTGGTGGATCTGCGGGTCGGCTCCGCCACGTTCGGACGCTGGGATTCGGTCCGCCTCGACGCGCGTGAGTTCAACGCCGTCTACGTCGCCGAAGGCCTCGGGCACGCCTTCGTGGCACTGGAAGACGACACCGTGATGGCCTACCTCTGCTCGGAGCCGTACAACCCGTCCGGTGAACACGGCATCAACCCGCTCGACCCGGCACTCGACTTGCCGTGGCCGGCGGAGCTGACGCCGGTCGTGTCCGAAAAGGACCGTGCGGCGCCGACCCTGGCCGAGGCACGCGACCAGGGTCTGCTGCCGTCCTATGCGGACTGCACCGCCTACTACGAGAAGCTCCGGTCGGCACACCGCTGAGCGGTCACGCCCGGACGTCCTCGGCCAGCACGCGCTCGATGTTGCGCTCGGCCAGCGCGGTGATCGTCACGAACGGATTCACCCCGGTACTGCCCGGAATCAGCGATCCGTCGGTGACGTAGAGGTTGCGATACCCCTTCACCCGCCCGTAGTCGTCGGTCGCCTCGCCGAGCACCAGCCCGCCGAGCGGGTGGTAGGTGAAGCGGTTCTCGAACGGCCGGGTGTCGCCGAACAGGTCGTGGCGGTAGATCGTGCGGTTCGCCGAGTTGATCTTGTCGAACAGCGCTTTCGCCGCGTCGACGGACGGCTGCCCCTGCGCCGCACTCCACTGCAGTTTCGCCGAATCGCTGGCGGGATCGTAGGTGAAATGGCCGCGTTCGCGGTTCTTCGTGATCGCCAGGTACAGGCTGACCCAGGTTTCCAGCCCGGCGGGCACCGGCGCGATCTCCGCGAAGACCGGGTGCACCGGGTCGTGCCAGTTGTCGATGCCGAGCGCGGGCATGCCGGACTGCAGGCTGCCGGTGGTGTCCCAGGCGTGGTTGGCGCGACCCAGCATCACGTTGCCGTTGGTGCCCCAGCCCTGCCCGACCGCCTCGGGCAGCCGCGGCAGCCGACCGGTCTCGCGGGCCCGCAGCAACAGTTCCGTGGATCCGAGGCTGCCCGCGCCGAGGAAGAGGTGCCTGGTGGTCACGTGCCTGGTCGCGAGCACCGCACCGTACGGGTCGGTCTCGCGGACGACGAGGGTGTAGGAACCGTCGGGCTGCTGGATGATCTCACGGACCTCGTGCAGGGTCTGGATGGTCACCCGGCCGGTGCCGAGCGCGGCGGCCAGGTAGGTCCGGTCCAGCGAGCGCTTGCCGTGGTTGTTGCCGTAGATCACCTCGGACGCGAGCGCGGACCGCTCGGCGGTGCCCGCTTCTTCCCTTTTCAGGTACTCGAAGTCGTACACACTCGGCACGAAGGCGGTCCGGAACCCGGCCTTTTCGGCGGATTTCCGGGAAACCCGGGCGTACTGGTACGAACGGCAGGTTTCGAACCAATTCCGGTCGACCTCGTTCATACCGAGCGCCGCGTTCGCGCGGGGGAAGTACCTGCGGTACATCTCGTCGGCGTCGACCCGCGGCAGGATTTCCTCGAAGTAGGAACGTTTCGGTGTGACCGCCATGGCGCCGTTGACCAGCGAGCCACCGCCGACGCCGCGGCCGAGGTACACCGACATGTCGCCGAAGTTCACCCGGTCGAGGACACCGGCGTACGGGTCGATGTCGTGGTTGGCGAGGTCGAGCCAGAGGAACGACGCGAGCGGCGCCTCGGTGCGCTGTTTGAACCACATCGCCCGGCGGTCCGGCTTGAGCATCGAGCAGAAGACGTTGCCGTCCGGGCCCGGGTCCTGCCACAGCTGGCCCATTTCGAGCATCAGCGTGGAAATCCCCGCCTCCCCGAGCCGCAACGCGGTGGCCGCCGCGCCGTATCCGGTGCCGATCACCACCGCGGGCGAGTACTCCGGCAATGGCGTCGCGGCGCGCGCGGAGTTCGTGGAAATGCTGGTGACTCCGAAGGCGGCAGCGGTGTTCAACGCGGCGAGACCGAGAAAACGGCGGCGGCTCAAAGAGGGGCGGCGACTCGAAGAGGGCATGGACGGCAATGCTGACGACCGGCGGACGGACTGACAAGACCAAACTTGAATGATGTTCGCGTTTGCCCAGTAAACGGCGTTTATTTTCACCCGGCCGGGGCAATCGCCGCGGCAGCCGCGCGCGGGAGCGGCGGGCGAGGCTACGCAGAAGCGGCCGGGTTGCCGCACAAGGAAACAGCCGAGTTGCGACGCGGAAGCAGCCCGGTCGCTGCGCGGAAGCAGCGGTCGGTTCGCGCGGAAACCCGGGGCCGGTGAAGGTCCCCTTCACGGACATTTGCACAGCTCCCCGGCGGAAGCGTTGCTTGACGAGCGCTGGTACCCCGCGGGAACGTTGCCGCAGGAGCACTCTGGCACCGCGCGGAAACTGCTGCCGCCCAGCACCTGTCACCACGCGGAAACCGCTGCCGCCCAGCACCTGTCACCACGCGGAAACCGTCGCCGCAGCAGCACCTGTCACCACGCGGAAACCGTCGCCGCAGCAGCACCTGTCGCCACGCGAAGACCGTCGCCGCGCAGCACCTGTCACCACGCGAAAATCGTCGCCGCGCAGCACCTGTCACCACGCGAAAATCGTCGCCGCCCAGCACCTGGCGCCACGCGGAAACCCTTGTCACGCTAGCGCTTGCGAGGCGTGACCCAGACGGTGATCGTGGCGGTGACCACCGTCGTGCCACGGGCGTCGAGGATGCGCACCGGCACCGGGAGGTCGGCTCCCTCTTCGCCGAAGGACGGGATCTCCGGCAGTTCGGCGACCGCGCGCAAGCCGCTTTCCGCTTTCGCGAGATACCTCACTTCCATGCCCTTGGGCAGCCATCGGTGCGACGCCGGGACGGTGGCCTCGGCCAGCATGCCCATGGCGATCTCGGCGAGGTTGCACGCGGCGATCGCGTGGAAGGTGCCGATGTGGTTGTGCACACCCCACCACTTCGGCGCGGTCACCGAACAGTGTCCCGGCCGCAGTTCGCGGACCGTGGGCAGCACGGTGCCGAAGTAGGGCACCCGAAGGCACATCGCGGCCGAGAACAGCCGATTGCCACCGGGTTTGCCGACCAGGCCACGCCACAGCGGGTAGGTCGAGAACGACGCCATGCGGCACCTCCCATCTTGTTACTCGTGAGTAGGGAAGCACATCGCCCGACCGGCCGGCAAACCCGGGCGGGGCTATATTCGGGCGCGTGGGACATCAGCTCTTCATTCTCCGGCACGGTCAGACCGAATGGTCGGTGAACGGCAGGCACACCGGCCGCACCGACATCCCGCTCACCGCGGCGGGCGAGGAGCAGGCGCGCGCCGCGGGCGGCACCCTCCGCACGCTGCTCGGCGGGCCGAAACTGGTGCTGTCCAGCCCGCGGGCGCGTGCGGTGCGCACCGCGGAGCTGGCCGGCCTGCTCGTCGACGAGGTCACCGAGGACCTGGCCGAATGGGACTACGGCGACTACGAAGGCGTGACCACCACGGCCATCCGCGAGCAGGTGCCGGGCTGGACCGTGTGGACGCATCCGATGCCCGGCGGGGAAAGCGCCCAGCACGTCGGCGCCCGCGCGGACAAACTGCTCGACGCCGCCCGCCGTGAGATCGAGCACGGTGACGTGGTCCTGGTCGGCCACGGCCACTTCAGCCGCGTGCTGGTGGCCCGCTGGGTCGGCCTGCCCGCGAACGCCGGTGTCCACTTCGGACTCGACCCGGCCGGCCTCGCGGTACTCGGCGACGAACGCGGCGAACCGCAGATCGAGCACCTGAACCTGCTGCCCGCGCTGGAAGGCTGAGATGCCCGATCCGCGCGTCCGGCGGATCCGTCCGGACGACGTCGAGGCGGTCGTCGAGCTGGTGCACGCGCTGGCCGACTACGAACGAGCGCCGGAGCAATGCCTGCTCACGGCGCCGCACCTGCACACCGCACTGTTCTCGCCGTCTCCCGCACTCTTCGGCCATGTGGCCGAAGTGGACGGTGCAATCGGCGGATTCGCCCTGTGGTTCCTGAACTTCTCCACCTGGCGCGGTACGCACGGCATCCATCTGGAAGACCTCTTCGTCCGCGACGAGCTCCGCGGCACCGGTCTCGGCAGGGCCCTGCTGGCGGCGCTGGCCGAAGAATGCGTGACACGGGGCTACCAGCGCCTGGAGTGGTCGGTGCTGAACTGGAACCCGGCCATCGGCTTCTACCGCGCGCTGGGCGCCCTCCCGCAGGATGGCTGGACCGTCTACCGCCTCACCGACGACCCGCTCCGCGCTCTCGCCAAGGACTCCTGAGCGCCACGTCCCTTCAGCGAAGCGGGAACCGCGAGTCAGTCGCGCTCGCGGTGTTCCCGTTCCGCACGACGGCCCGCCAGGCCGCCGCGTTCGGCTGCCTCTTCCTCGGTCTCGTCCTCGCGCATGCCCAGCGCCCAGGCCCGCGACGGGCGGCGGAACAACAACACCAGCGCGGCGATCCCGAACAGCCCGATCGGCGCCCCCCAGGCCGGCTGGCCGGACGGGCCGAGGATGTACCAGCCCACCCCGATCAGCAGTAGCGCGACAACCACTCCGGGTGAACGCGCCCAGGTGCGGCCGAGCACCAGACCGGCGGATGCGGCCAGGAACGCCAGCGCCAGCACCGCGTAGGTGGCGAACTCGGCCCAGATGTTGTTGCCCGGCCGTGGCGGCGTGCCGAGGCCTTCGACGAGGATCACCACGCCCAGTGCCAGCAGACCGAGGCCGGGCACCCCGGTGAACACCCCGGCAAGACGTACCTCGATCGGGGTGGGCGGCGGGTTCTCGGGAAGCGACACGGGCGCGGCCTTTCACCTGCTTTGCGGGAGCACAGGCACCCGACCAGCGCGAGTCACCGTGCGTGAGCAGTTTCGATGGTATGCCACCCGGTCGGCCGTTTTCGCGCGGCGGCGGTCAGGTAAAAATCGGGGTGTCGTCGATGAGCGGGCGGTCGGCCCGGGTGCACTTGTCACGACGCGCAGGTTCGCCGTGTGCAAAGGAGGACCGCCCGCCACAGGGTCGCCGGAACCGTGCCGAGGACGGCGCTCGCGGTCGCTGAGCTTCGCGTCACCTTGTGGCGCCTGAGGTTCTCCCGCCGGGCGGAAGCACCTACTCTGCGGTAGTGCGCGCCATCCTCGTCGTGAACCCCCAGGCCACCTCGACCACCGCCGGTGGCCGGGACGTGCTGGCGCACGCGCTCGCCAGTCAGGTCAAGCTCGACGTGGTGGAGACCGACTACCGCGGTCACGCGCTGGCGGTGGCCCGGGCGGCGGCCCGCGACGGAATCGACCTGGTCGTGGCGCACGGCGGCGACGGCACGGTGAACGAGGTCGTCAACGGCCTGCTCGCCGACAGCGGCGGCCGTCCCGCCGAGGCCGGCGCGGTGCCGATGCTGGGTGTCGTGCCCGGCGGCTCGGCCAACGTGTTCGCCCGCGCGCTGGGACTGCCCGCCGATCCGGTCGAGGCCACCCACCAGCTGCTCACCGCCCTCGAGGACGACCGGCGACGGCGGATCGGGCTCGGGCTCGCCGACGGGCACTGGTTCACCTTCAACGCCGGGCTCGGCTGGGACGCCGACGTGGTCGGCCGGGTCGCGAAACGGCGCGGCAAGCAGACCAGCTCGGGCCTGTACCTGCGGGCCGCGGTGCACTCCTACTTCCGCCCGCCGCTGGGCCGGCCCGCGCTGACCGTGCGGGTTCCCGGCCAGCAGCCGGCGGAGGTGGTGACCGCGTTCGTCTCGAACACCGATCCGTGGAGCTACCTGGGCGAGCGTCCGGTCCGCCTCAACGCGGGCTGTTCGTTCGAGACCGGTCTGGGCCTGTTCGCGTTGAGCGGTCTGCGCTTGCCCACCGTGTTCACGCATGTACGGCAAGCTCTGCTCACCGACAGCGACCAGCACGGCCGTCGGCTGGTGCGCGGGGACGACCTGCCGCTCATCCGGATCGACGCAGCTCAGCCCGTACACTTCCAGGTCGACGGAGACCTCGTCGGGCAGCGGACGCGAGTGGACTTCCGGAGCGTGCCGGACGCACTCACGGTAATCGCGTAGCCGAACGGTCACTGATCGCCCGCGGCAAAGTGCCCATGCCGTTCGCCGACGCAGAAGCTCCGTTCACCGCACCAGGCTTCCGTCCTCGGCGTCATCTCAGACCGAAACCGCAGGTCAGAGGCATAACTCGGCCGGGTGAGCTGACTCACCGATCTTCCGGAAACCCTTGTCGAACGCGGTGCTTCGTGAAAGCATTCACAAGCACCCAAAAACACGACCGCCATGACGACTGTGGCGCGGCCCTCCCGCGTCACTGTGAAGGAGCTCACGAACATGGACTGGCGCCACGACGCGGCCTGCCGAGACGAGGACCCCGAGCTGTTCTTCCCGGTGGGAACCAGCGGTCCGGCTCTGTTGCAGGTCTCCGAGGCGAAGGCCGTGTGCCACCGCTGCACCGTCGCTTCCGACTGCCTGGCCTGGGCTCTGGCCAGCGGCCAGGACGCCGGCGTGTGGGGCGGCATGAGCGAGGACGAGCGACGCGCGCTCAAGCGCCGCCGTACGCACATCGGCACGCGGACCACCGCCTGAGCCTTCCCGGCTCAGCTGTAGCACCCGGAAACATCGCAGATCCGGGATTCCCGTTGCATCGGAATTCCAGCAGTAGTCACCATCGCAGTAGCCAAAACTGCAGTATTCAGAGTTACAGTAGCCAGAACTGCAGTAACCAGAACCGCAGACCGGAAGCACCGGAAGTTCTTCCGAACGGGCACCCCTGTGCCCGCTCGGCATGTGGTGATACGTCTGCGAGTTCAGCTTAACAATCGAGACGGTGCGCCTTGCCCCCGGGTGCCGTCTCATCCGGACCTTCGAAGTCCTCCCGCGGCTCGAGTCCGTTGATGATCGCGTCGAATGGGCCGGTACCACCTTTGGTACCGGCCCTTCGTCGTGTTCGCACTGAGCAAGCAGTCCGAGGTCAAGCGGTCCGAGACACAGCAGCCCGGGAGCGCGCTGTGCCCGGCCGAGTCAGTCCACTTCGGACACCGCGGGAATCAGAGCCGCCGGGACAACGGAATCCGCAGCGCCGCTTCGGTACCGGGAACCCGGCTGCCGGTTTCGTCGGTGCGGATCTTGCGCAGGGACAGCGATCCACGCAGTTCCGATTCCACCAGCGTGCGCACGATCTGCAGCCCCAGTCCGTCGCTGCGTTCCAGCGAGAATCCGGACGGCAGGCCCCGGCCGTTGTCCCGGATGAGCACGTCCAGCCGGCGCGCGGACCGTTCCACGATCAGCTCCACCTTGCCCGGCCGGCCCTGCGGGAAGGCGTGCTCGATGGCGTTCTGCACGAGTTCGGCCAGCACCATCACCAGCGGCGTCGCGATCTCCGCGACCACGACCCCGAACGAGCCCTTGCGGGTGAGCCCGACCTGCGATTCCGCGGTGGCCACCTCGCCGACCATGGGCAGCACGTTGTCCAGCAGCTTGTCCAGATCGACCCGCTCGTCCACGGAGATGGACAACGCCTCGTGCACCATCGCGATCGAGGACACCCGCCGCACCGATTCACCCAGCGCCAGCCGCGCCTCCTCGCTCGTGGTGCGCCGGGACTGCAGCCGCAGCAGCGCGGCCACGGTCTGCAGATTGTTCTTCACCCGGTGGTGGATCTCGCGGATCGTGGCGTCCTTGGACAGCAGCGCGCGGTCCCGGCGCTTGACCTCGGTGACGTCGCGGACCAGCACCAGCGCACCCGCGGCCTGTCCCGCCGGGCGCAGCGGCAGCGCGCGGAACAGCACCACGGCGCCGCGCTTGGAATCGGCCTCGGTGCGGGTGGACGGTTTGCCGTCCAGCGCCTCGAGGATCCGGTGCGACACCTCGGTGGCGTCGAACGGATCCCGGATCAGCGAGCGCGTCAACGGCGCCAGCCGCTGCCCCACCAGGTCGGATTCGTGTCCCATCCGGTGGTAGGCGGACAGGCCGTTCGGGCTGGCGAACACGACGGTGCCGCTCGGATCGAGCCGGACCAGGCCGTCGCCGACGCGGGGGCTGGTGTGCGTGTCGGTCTGGTTGCCACCGCCTGGCGGGAAGGTCCCGTCCACGATCATCTGGCACAGGTCGCCGGCACTGCCGAGGTAGGCGATCTCCAGCGGGCTCGGCACGCGCGGAGCGGCGAGGTTCGTCTCGCGGCTGAGCACCGCGACCACCTCACCGTCGAAGCTCACCGGCACCGCTTCGCGGCGCATCGGCAGGTCGCGGTACCAGTGCGGGTCCTCCTCGCGGCAGATCTTCACCTCGCGCACGGCCTTGGCCAGCTGCGGGTGCTCCTCGACGGTGAACCGGGTGCCGACGACGTCCTCCGGATGCGCGGTGGGCGCGGTGGTGGGCCGGGCGTGCGCGACGCAGACGAAATCGCCGCCGTCGCGGCGGAGGTCCTCGGCGACCGGGACCCACAGCAGGAAGTCGGCGAACGAGAGGTCGGCGAGCAGCTGCCACTCCGCGACGACGGTCTGCAGGTGGTCGGCCGCCTCGCCGGGCAGGTCGGTGTTCTCGGCGAGCAGATCGGAGAGCGTGGACACGGTTAGCAGTCCCTCCCCGCGGCGAGCTCGCTGCTGCGATCGGTCATCCCGGCCTCCTGTTCGGCTCGTGCCCATTCGAGCCTACGGCGCAGCACCCGGGTGCCGCCGCCCAGCCCGCGACCGCATGCCACACTGGAGCGGTTGACCCGAGCCCGGCCAGTGCGTCCGGGCCAGGCCGCGCACACCGAGGAGAGAAGCATGTCGAAGCGCGCCCGCAAGCGTCGCGACCGCAAGAAGAACGGCGCCAACCACGGCAAGAAGCCCAACGCCTGAGTTCGCGCCCGGACACGGCACGGCCCCCGCACCACTCGGTACGGGGGCCGTTCGTCGGTCCGGGGTGGCTACTCGCCGGTGCGCTGCTCGACGGTGATCTCGGTGCGCTCCACCGTGACACCGCCCTGGGTGGCCACGGTCTGCCGGATCGAGGCCCGCAGCCGGCTCTTCAGGTCCGCGGGCGCGTGGTCCCCGCCGCACTTGCGGGCGAGCAGATGCTTGAGCTGCTCGTCGATCCCGTACTCCTCGAGGCACGGCGGGCAGTCGTCGATATGCCGCCGCAGCTCCGCGTCCCGCTGCGGACTGCACTCGCGGTCCAGCAGCAGGTAGATCTCGGCAAGGGCGTCCTCGCACCGCATCTTGGCTTCGGGTGCGTCCTCGGTGCTCATCGCTTCGCCACCTCCTCGCGGCCCCCGCGGATGAAGCCACGCTCGCGCGCGACCTCGGCGAGCAGGTCACGCAGCTGGCCGCGGCCACGGTGCAGCCGGGACATCACGGTACCGATCGGCGTGTCCATGATCTCGGCGATCTCCTTGTACGCGAAGCCCTCGACGTCGGCCAGGTACACCGCGAGCCGGAACTCCTCGGGCAGCTTCTGCAGCGCCGCCTTCACGTCGGTGTCGGGCAGGTTGTCCATCGCCTCGACCTCGGCCGAGCGCAGCCCGCTGGAGGTGTGGCTCTCCGCCCTGGCGATCTGCCAGTCGGAGATCTCCTCGGTCGGCTGCTGCACCGGCTGCCGCTGACGCTTGCGGTAGCCGTTGATGTAGGTGTTGGTGAGGATGCGGTACATCCACGCCTTGAGGTTCGTACCGGCCTTGAAGGACCGGAAGGCCGCGTAGGCCTTCAGGTAGGTCTCCTGGACCAGGTCCTCGGCGTCGGCGGGGTTGCGGGTCATCCGCATCGCAGCCGAATACAGCTGGTCGAGCAGGGGCATCGCGTCGCGCTCGAAGCGCTCTGCGAGCTCCAGCTCGTCGGCCGCCGTCTCCGGCGCGGAGTTGGGGGTGCTCGGCAAACCGTTCCCTTCCCGTTCGGCGTCGATGCGCGGACGCGCATACGGCGCCCCCGAGTTTACGCGCGGACCGGCGAGGCCGGCCCGGGGACGGCTCCGGCTGGGTCGTGGGGTGGCGAGCGTGGTGTTCACGCTGGTTTCAACAGACCGTGGCCGCGGCACATTCCCGTCGGGTTCCTAGACTCGGCGGTCATGGCGGGTAAGGCAACTCCGGCGACGGCCCTGCTCACGAAGCGGCGGGTGCCGCACACCGTGCACACCTACGACCACGATCCACGGGCCGAGTCGTACGGGCTGGAGGCGGTCGAGGCGCTGGACCTGGTAGCGGCACGGGTGTTCAAGACTCTGGTCGCGGACGTCGACGGCAAGCTCACGGTCGGGGTGGTGCCGGTGACCGGACAGCTGGATCTGAAAGCGCTGGCCGCCGCCGCGGGCGGGAAGCGCGCGAAGATGGCCGATCCGGCCGCCGCGCAGCGGGCCACCGGCTACGTCCTCGGCGGGATCTCGCCACTGGGCCACCGGAGCAGGCTGCCGGTCGTCCTGGACGCAACCGCGGAGGACTTCCCGACCATCTACTGCTCGGGTGGCCGGCGCGGCCTGGAGATCGAACTGGCACCGGCCGACCTGGTCCGGCTGGCGAACGCGGTGGTGGCCCCGATCGCGGCGGCGGGCTGACCAGGTCGTCGGAGTCCGTGTGCCCTCGTCACGGCACCCACGCCCGTCAAAGCCTGAGCCCCGGCACGGACGCTCAGCCGGGCGTCCCGAGGTCGGGGCAGTTCACGCCGGGCCTTCCAGATCGAGCAGTACGGTGCGCAGGTCGTCGTTGAGG
This sequence comes from Amycolatopsis jiangsuensis, assembly GCF_014204865.1. Classification (NCBI taxonomy): domain Bacteria; kingdom Bacillati; phylum Actinomycetota; class Actinomycetes; order Pseudonocardiales; family Pseudonocardiaceae; genus Amycolatopsis; species Amycolatopsis jiangsuensis. The sequence continues at coordinate 6,582,071 of NZ_JACHMG010000001.1, read as the reverse complement.
GTGTTCTGAGCGGACGGGGACAGTGCGGACAGCAGGGCGTGCTCGGCAGCCGTCTTGACACCGAACACCTCCATCGCACGCTCGTGTCCGGCCGGGGTGAGCGTGACCAGCACCGAGCGGCGGTCGGCGGGGTCGAAGTCGCGGGTCAGCCAGCCGTTGCGTTCCAGCCGGCTGACGCGGTTGGTGACCGCGCCCGAGGTCAGCTGCAGTTGCGCCATCAGGCGGCCCGCGCTGAGCCGGTGGTCCGGCGCCGCGCGGATCAGGCAGGCCAGCAGCTCCAGCTCCCACAGCTCGATGCCGTGCGGCGCGAGTTCCCGCTTGATCTCGGTTTCCAGCCGGTGGGCCAGCCTGCGCACCCGGTAGGCGAGCAGTTTGGCCTGCGCGACCTCCGGTTCGTACTCCTCGGCCAGTACCTCACTGATCCGGTCGACGTAGTCCTGCTGCCCGGCGCGCGTCACCATTTTCGCATCCTAATCGCGAGCCTGAAGATTCTTGACGCTCATTCGCCGGCCGGCACCGGCGTCGCGGCCCGGGACGAGAGCACGGCGAGGCCCAGGCCGATCAGCGCGAGCGCGGCACCGGCCAGACTCGGTGCGCCGTAACCGAAACCGACGCCGATCAGTCCGCCGCCGAGTGCCGCGCCCGCGGCGTTGGCGATGTTGAGACCGGACTGCACCGACGCGGCCGCCATGGTCGGCGCCTCCGCGGCCGCGCGAATGGTCCGCAGCTGCACCGGCGGGATGACCATCCCCGACGCCACACCGATTCCGCCGACCGTCACCAGCGCGGTGACTTCGTTGTGCGCGGTCAGCGAGAACAGCGCGAGGATCCCCGCCAGCAAGGCGAGCGAGACGTAGATCGCGGGCATCAGCGCGCGGTCGGCCAGCCGTCCGCCCAGCGAGTTGCCCACGACCGAACCGAGGCCGAACAGGGCCAGCGCGATGGTCAGGGCTACCGGCCCGGCGCCGGCCAGCTCGGTGAGTGTGGGCGTGACGTAGGAGTAGGTGGCGAAAACGCCGGCGAAGCCGAACGTCCCCACCGCGAGCGTCAGCAGCACCGGCGCACGGGTGAACGCGCGCAGCTCGGCACGCAACCGGATCGGGGTGTGCGCGCGGTCGGCCGGTACCAGTACCGCGATGCCGAGCACGGCCAGCACCCCGACCGCGCTGATCACCACGAACGTCAGCCGCCAGCTGACCGCGTTGCCGAGCGCGGTGGCGGCCGGAACGCCCACGACGTTGGCGACGGCCAGGCCGCTGAACATCATCGAGATCGCCCGCGCGTTGCGTCCCTGCTCGACCAGCCCGGCCGCGACGACGGAGCCGACGCCGAAGAAAGCACCGTGCGGCAACGCGGTCAGCACCCGCGCGGCCAGCAGCCAGCCGTAGCTGGGCGCGGCGGCGGCCGCCAGGTTGCCCACGGTGAAGACCACCATCATGGCCAGCAGCAAGTGCTTGCGCGTGAACCGCCCGGACACCGCCGTGAGCAGCGGTGCGCCGATCACGACCCCGAGGGCGTACCCGCTGATCAGGTAGCCGGCCTGCGGGATGGACACGTGCAGCCCCTGCGCGACCGTCGGCAGCACGCCCATCATGGCGAACTCGGTCGCGCCGATGCCGAACGCGCCGATGGCCAGCGCGAGCAACGCGGCGGGCATCACTTCCCCCGCACGGCGTCGGGCTGCGAGGCCGGCTCGAGCCAGGCAGCGACCGCATCTGCGAGCCCGGCAGGCGACGACGCCGCGTACGCGACGTACCCGTCCGGACGGATCAGCGCAGCCCGCACACTGTCCCAGGCAGCGCGCCTCGGACCGTCGTGCAGCGCCGCGGTACGGACCTCGACCTGCGGGGACCCGAACTTCGCCAGCGAAGCATCAGCGGTGAGGTCGAGCAGGAGGAAACGGTCCGGTCGGAGCGCGCGCAGCACGCTCCCCTTGGTCAACGGCAGATCAGGCGCCCGCGTGCCGACCAGCGCGTGGGCGCCGTCCGGGTGTGGATAGGCGACGGCGAGGCCGGACACCGCGCCGGCCAGCTGCTGGGCCACTTCGCCGCCTTGGGCGATGAAGCTGCCGAACAGGCTGCGCAACGCGGCACCGGCCGGGCTGAAGGTGTGCATCAGCGCGTCCTGCGCCTGGGTGTCGGCGACGAGCCGCTCGGCGACCGGCCGCCGTTCCGCGTCGTAGGCGGCCTCGCCGGTGATCAGCAGACCGGGTGCCCGTCCGGCCACCTCGGCGGCCAGTTTCCAGGCCAGGTTGGTGGCGTCCTGGATGCCCACGTTGAAGCCCTGCCCGCCGGCGGGCAGGTGCACGTGCCCGGCGTCGCCGGTCAGGAAGACGCGACCGGCCCGGTATGTCGTGGCGTGCCGGGCGGAATTGCTCGACCGGGACAGCCACGACGCGTCGCGCAGGCCGAAGTCACGGCCGGAGATCCCGGTCACCGAGTCGGCCAGCTCGGCGAAGGTGAGTGGTTCGGCCTGCCGGCGGCGGGCCTGCGCGGCGGTCAGCCCGACGTCGTCGGCGCGCATGCCGAAGACCCGGGTGGCCGTGTCGGTCAGCGGGATCACGCTGACCGAGCCGCGTTCCTGGTCCCACAGGTGCAAAGAGTGTTCCGGCGGGTGCGCCAGCCGCACGTCGCCGACGAAACCCACCGCGTTCGGCGTGGTGCCGGGAAACGCGATCCCGGCGGCCTTGCGCACCGCGCTGTGCGCACCGTCCGCGCCGACCACGTACCGCGCGGAGTGCCAGGTCCCGCCGGCCAGGACGCGGACCTCGTCGTCGGACTGCACGACCTCGGTCACCTCGGCGCCGTAGTGCACCGGCACCTCGCGCGCCCGCAGCAGCTCGGCGAGCGCCTGCTCGGTCCGCCACTGCGCGAGCAGCAGCACGAACGGGAACGGGGTGTCGAGGTCCTGGTAGTCCAGCAGGTCCGGCAGCGTCGCGTAATGGGTGCCGGTGACTGGTTTGCCCAGCTCCACCAGCACATCGCTGAGCCGGCAGCCGTCGCCGGTCTCGAGCACGGTGAGCACTTCGAGGGTGCGCGGGTGCATGGTCGAGCCGCGGGATTGGCGGACGGGTTCGCTGCTGCGCTCCACGACCTCCACCCGGACACCCGCCGTGTCCAGCAACGCCGCGATCGTCATCCCGACCGGTCCGGCACCCACCACGATGACGTCCATTGTCCAGTCTCCCCTGACGTATTTCTATGAACGTGAAGGTAATGAACATTAAAGCACGCCGCAAGGGTGATCATCGAGGAGGGCCGGTTCGGAGTAGTCGCGGCGGCCGCGAAAGCCGACCGGCCCGCAAGCTTTTCCGCGCACTCGGCCGACAGCGTCGACGGAGGGAACGAACGCGACTCCAGCCCTCACGACGGCCGGCGGCGGAGTTGTCCACAGGCGGCGAGGCCTGTGGACAACTCGACGTAAGGCGCTTCTACCTGCGAGAACGGCCCCTGGAGTTATCCACCGGCCGTCACAGATGCGGGCGCAGTACCCGGCCCAGCCATTCCGTCGCGGCGCGGGCCACGGCGTCCAGGTCGGCGGACAGGCTGTGGTCACCGGAGACCAGGACGATCTCGTGGTGCGGGGCGGGCTCCGGGCGTCCGAACGGATCGCGTTCGCCCTGGATCACCAGCGCCGGGGCGGTCACCGCGTCCAGCTCCGGCTGGCGGGTCTTCTCCGGGCGGCCCGGCGGATGTTCCGGGAAGGCCAGGCACAGCACGGCCACCGCCTGTCCCTCGGCGGCGGTGCGGCAGGCCACCCTGGCACCCGAAGAGCGGCCGCCGAAGACCAGCGGCAGGGCGTCGAAGTGGGCGGAGAGCTCGTCCGCCACCGTCAGCCACGCGCGGTCCAGCTGGGCGGCCGGGGCAGGGGCCCGGCGACCGGCCACGCGGTAGGGCTGTTCGACCAGCGCCACGTGCACGCCCGCGGTCTGCGCCGCGCCTGCCACGGCCACCAGGTCCTTCGCGTCGATGCCGCCACCCGCGCCGTGACCGAGCAGCAGCACCGCGCCGCCCTCCTCCGCGCAGTGCAGTTCGGCCCTGGCCGGGCCGTGGTCGGTGGCGATCTCCAGCGTGGTCATGACGACGGCAGGTCGAACAGCGAGTCGACCCGCTGGTCGTCTTCCACCCGCTGCAGCAGCTCGGGCCCGTTGTTGCGGACGTTGTTCACCCGGCTCGAGACCGGGCGCAGTTCCAGGGATTCCACGATGGACGGTGGCGTCGGCACCAGTAGCCCGTCCACTTCGGAGCGATCCGGATCGAGCCAGCCCGCCCAGGAGTCCCGCGGCACGATCAGCGGCATCCGGTGGTGCACGTCGGTGAGCTGACCGTCGGCGTCCGTGGTGATGATGGAGAATGTGATCAGCGGCTCGGCGTCCGCGTCGTCCTTGGGCCGCCAGCTCTCCCAGATCCCGCCGAACGCGATCGACGCGCCGGACGGGTCGGTCATGAAGAACGGTTCCTTCTCCTTGCCCGTGCGCCGCCACTCGAACCAGCCGTCGGCGGGCACGAGACACCGCCGCGACGCGAGCGCGCGCTTGAACGCGGGCTTTTCCTTCGCCGTCTCCGCGCGGGTGTTGATCATCCGCGAACCCACCGAGGGTTCCTTCGCCCAGAACGGCACCAGCCCCCAGCGCATGATCCGCAGCGACCGCTGCGCCGGCTCCCGCTCGAGTACCTGGCCCTCGTCGTCGCGCGGATGCCGCTGCACCACGGTGACGACGTTCTTGGTGGGCGCGACGTTGTGGTCCACCCGCGCCCTGCCCTCGGTCAGGTCGACCGCGGCGAACTCCTCGACCAGCTTCGCCGGGTCCTTCGTCGCGGCGTAACGGCCGCACATGCCAACCTCCTCGGGTGTCGCCCGCCGGTTCATCGTCGCACGCTGACGGGGCCTCCCGCGACCGGCGTGGGATCATGTGACCAGGCAGGACTACCGGGAGGACGTGGGCGGTTTGGCGCGAGGCGACTGGAAGCGGCTGGACGAATCCGACGTGCGGATCCGTCCCGGCAAGGGTTCCAGGCCCCGCAGCAAACGCAGGCCCGAGCACGCCGACGCGGTCACCGCGATGGTCGTGGGCAAGGACCGCGGCCGCTGGACGTGCGCGGTGGAGGCCGATCCGGGACGTGTCGTCACCGCCATGCGGGCCCGCGAGATGGGCCGGGTCTCGGTGGTCGTCGGCGACCAGGTCGCACTGGTCGGTGACGTGTCGGGCCGGCCGGACACGCTCGCCCGGATCGTCCGCGTCGACGAGCGCACCAGCGTGCTGCGCCGCACCGCGGACGACACCGATCCCCACGAACGCGTGGTGGTCGCCAACGCCGCACAGCTGCTCATCGTCACCTCGCTGGCCGATCCCCCGCCGCGGCCGGGGTTCATCGACCGCTGCCTCGTCGCCTGTTACGCAGGCGGGCTGGAACCCGTGCTGTGCCTGACCAAAGCGGACCTGGCGAGCCCGGACGACCTGCTCGCCGGGTACGCCGGGCTGGCCGTACCCACCGTGATCACGCGGCACGACGAGGAGCCCGAAGGCCTGGCGGAACGGCTGACGGGGCAGGTGACCGCACTCGTCGGACATTCCGGTGTCGGCAAGTCGACATTGGTCAACCGTCTGGTGCCGGACGCCGAGCTGGCCACCGGTGACGTGAGCGCGGTCGGCAAGGGGCGGCACACGTCGGTGGCGGCGGTCGCGCTGCCCCTGCCGCTGCCGGGCGGCTGGGTGATCGACACGCCGGGCGTGCGTTCGTTCGGGCTGGCCCACGTGACCGCGGACGACATCGTCCAGGCGTTCGACGAGTTCGCCGAGGCCGCCGAGGAGTGCCCGTCCCACTGCGGACACCTCGGCCCGCCCGAGGACCCGGACTGCGCGCTGGACGAGGTCGTCCTCCGGCATCCCGTGGGCGCCGAACGGCTGGCCTCCCTGCGCCGTCTGCTGGTGTCGCGGGCGGGTGGCGCGGAATCCTGACCGGCGGAGTTCCCACCCGGACGGAACCCGGCCCCGCCGAAGGACGTCCCATCACGGAGAGTCCGAAAGACCCGCAGGCCATCGATGGTTTGACCCGAACAGGCGTAACCGTCACGGTGGATCAGCGATACTGCGGGTACAGAACGGACGCAGTACCGACTCCCAGGGGGAAAGATGCGCAAGACCACGACCTTCGCCGTCGCCGCGGGTGCCGCGCTGGCGCTCGCGCTGACCGGCTGTGGTTCGAAGACCGAGAACGGCACCGCCAGCCCGGCCGGGCAGGCGCAGGACCAGTCCGGGTCCGGGTCCGGTCTGGCCGCGCCGTTCGGTGACGTGCTGAAGCTGGCCGACGCCGCCAAGCAGGGCACCGAGAAGTCGAAGTCGGCGAAGATGTCGATGAACATGTCGCTGGGCGGCCAGGCGGTCACGGCGAACGGCGCGATGACCTTCGACGGGCCGAACCCGAAGTTCACCATGACCATGGACAGTCCCCAGGGCGCCACCGACATGCGCTACCTCGACAACACGATCTACCTCAAGGTGCCGCCGGAGCAGGCCGCGCAGTACGGCACCGACAAGGCGTGGCTGAAGATCTCGCCGGACGCCGGCGACCCGCTGTCGCAGACGCTGAGCAAGTCGATGCAGCAGGCCTCGAAGCAGAGCGACCCGACGCAGATCCTCGACCAGGTCGCCAAGGCCGGGCGGATCGTCGGCTCCGACCAGACCGAGCTGAACGGCCAGCAGGTCAACCACTACCGGGTCGAGCTGGACGTCAACAAGGCGGTCGACCAGTTCACCGGCGACCTGCCCGCCGAGGTCAAGGACCAGATGACGAAGATGCTGGCGGGCAAGGACATCAAGATCCCGGCCGAGCTGTGGCTGGACAAGGACCAGCTGCCGCTGCAGGTGACCATGGACGAGACCCGGATGATGCAGGCCATGGGCGCGGGCGCACAGGGCGCGGGCAAGATCACCGTGAAGTACTCCGACTGGGGCGCCCCGGTGGACGTCACCGCCCCGCCGGCCGACCAGGTCGGCGACTTCAGCGAGATCGCGAAGCAGCTGGGCGGCGGTCACTGACCTGGTGAGCGGCTGGGCCGGTGAGGCGGTGAGCCCGCCACGCCGATGAGCCGGTGAGTTGCCGCGTCGGTGAGCCGCTGAGTCGGTGAGGCGGTGAGCTGCCACGTCGGTGAGTCGTGAAGACGGGTCCTGAGCCATCCGGTTCGGGGCCCGTTTTCCGTGCTACTGCCGGTGGTTCGCGTTCCCCCGAACGGGTTCGTCGCTCGTGCTGTGCTTGGCTGGGGCGTCTTTCCGCCGGTCAGGGAGGGGTTCTCCGGGATGCGCAGTGCGGCTGCGGCCAGTGTCGTACCGGTGGTCGCGGGCCTGGTGGCCGTGGCTTGCGCCGCCGGGTGCTCGGGTGACGGGCCGCAACGGTTCGCCGACGCGCGTGCGCTGGCCGATGCGGCCGCGGCGGCGACCGTGGCCGGGCGTACCGCGACGTTCACCACCGACGTCACGGCGGGGACTTTCGCCTCGCACGGTGAGGGCCGGGCTCGGTTCGGCCCGTCCGGCACCGCGCTGACGATGACCACCGACTACGTCGGCGAACCGCTCGAGCTGCGGCTGGTGGACCGCGCGCTGTACGCGAAGGTGCCGGACAGTGCCCGGGCGCAGGTGACCGGCGGCAGGCCATGGGTGCGGGTGTCGCCCGACGGGAACGATCCGTTCTCCCAGGTCCTCGGCGGCAGCCTGACCCAGCTGGCCGAGCAGAACGATCCGGCCCGCACGCTCGCCCAGGTGCGCGAGGCGGGAACTCTCGACTCGAGTGAGGACACCCGGCTCGGCGGCACCGCGGCCGAGCACTACCACCTCACTGTCGACCTGGCGAAACTCGGCTCCGCACTGCCCGCGGGGTTGCCCGCCGACGCCATGGCGCAGCTGGCCGGCCGCGGCACGACCGTCCCGCTCGACCTGTGGCTCGATCCGCGGGACCGGCCGGTGCAGCTAGTCCTGGACCTCTCGCCGATCCTGCGTGCCACCGGCGAGTCCGGCGGCGCCCGGATCACCGCGCGGTATGCCGGCTGGGGCACGCCGGTCACCGTCGACGCGCCGTCCGCGGCCGACGTGGGCACGCTCACTAGCGGCTGAGCCCGACGCGACGACAAGGCACTCCGCACCGGGCTGCGGCGCGCGTCCCGGCGGAATGACCGATTCCCTGGTGTGGCGCCCGGCCGGTCCGATTAAATGGGCGCGTGTCACGACGTGCAGGGCTGGGGCGGGTCGCGTTGTGGGCGACGATGGCGCTGGGGCTGTCGGTCATGTGGGTGCGCTTCGGCTCCGCAGTGGCCACGACCCTGCTGACAGTCGCCTCCGGAGCGGCCGCTCTGATCGACGTGTTCGCGGCCTGGCGCTTTCGCAACGGCCAGCGCGCGGCCAGTACCGACGAGCAGGTGACCGCGGCGGAACACGCGCTGGCCCGCGAGGTACGCAGCCAGTGGGAGGCCGAGGCGGGCCGCAGGCTGCTGCAGGACGCCGGCGACCTGACCGTGCAGTGGCGGACCGGCGCGGCCGGAGGCGACCTGCGCGAGATCGTCACCTCCTACGCCGACCGGCCGCGGCGGCTGGTGATCGCGGGGGAGCCCGGATCGGGCAAGACCGGCTTGTGCCTGCTGCTGACGCTCGAACTGCTGCAGCAGCCCGAGCCGCCCCGCGTTCCGGTGCTGCTGCAGGTCTCGTCGTGGGATCCGGCCGAAAACCTCTACACCTGGCTCATCCGCAGCATCGCCGAGCAGTACCCGTTCCTGGGCAACGAAGCCCGCTACGGCCCGACCGCGGTCCGCGACCTGGTCAAGCAGGAGCGGATCCTGCCGGTGCTGGACGCACTGGACGAGATGGTGACCGGCAACCGGGCCGACGCGCTGACCGCCGTCACGCGCGACGCGCTGCGCGGCGAACCGTACGTGCTGGCCTGCCGGACCGCCGAGTTCGAGGAGGCGAACGCGGCCGGCGTCGTACGGGACGCGGAGGTCGTGCGGCTGCTGCCGGTGCGGCCGGAGGACGCGGCCGGATACCTGCTCGACACGGCACCGGACGTCCGCCTCGACCGCTGGGAACCGCTGCTCGCCGAGCTGACCGGGGACTCCACCGGGCCGGTCGCCGAGGCACTGCGGACCCCGCTGATGCTGTTCCTCGCCCGGACGGCGTTCGCGCACCCCGGCACCGACCCCGGCGAACTGCTCCGGCTGCCCGATGTCCGCCAGGTGCAGGAGCGGCTGCTCGACCTGTTCGCCAAGCAGGTCTTCACCGAACGGCCGCCCGCGCCGTTGTCCGATACGCCGCAGCCGGCGCGCCAGTGGGACCCCGCCGACGCCGAACGGTGGCTCTCCTTCCTCGCCGGGCACAGCGGCAGGGAGATCGCCTGGTGGCGGCTGCCGGACCTGGTGCCACGGCGGGTCCTGGTCGTGCGCGCGGTGCTGATCGGCGCGGTCACCTGCACCCCGCTCGGACTGCTGCTGTTCGCGTTGTTCGGCAATCCCTGGCTCGGCGTCGTCGTCGGCTGCGGCGTCGGCGTCGGGGCCTCGGTCGCGCTCGCGCTGACCCCGCCCGACCTGCCGCGGCGGTTCGTGCCCCGGCTGCTGCGGCGGCACGACCTCGGCCGCGACCTCGGATTCGGGCTGATCGGCGCGATCGTCGGCGGGGTGGCGGTCGGCCTGCTCTTCGGCGCCGCCTACGGCCTGGTGATCGGCCTGGTCTTCGGGCTCGCGTTCGGTCTCGTCCGCCGGTTCACCGAACCCACCGAACCGGTCGAGACGGTGACCCCGATCGGCATGCTGCGCAGCGACCGCTCCGCCGTCTTCTCCGCCGCCGGGCTCGGCGGGCTGGTCGGCGTGCTCGTCGGGGCGGTGCTGGGCAGCGTGGGTGGCGCGGACACCCACGGACTGGTGCTCGAGCTGCACAACCCGGCGCTGCTCGGCCTGCTCGGCGCGGTCGTCGGCGGTGGGATCGGCGCCGGCGGGCTCGGGCTGGTCGTGCAGGCCACCAGTTCGTGGGGCCGGTTCCTCACCGCACGGATCTGGCTCGCCCGCCGCGGCAACGCACCGCTCAGGCTGATGACGTTCCTGGAGGACGCGCACCGGCTGGGGGTGCTGCGCCAGGTCGGTCCGTACTACCAGTTCCGGCACGCACTGCTGCAGGATCGGCTGGCCCTGCGGTCCGCAGCACCAGTGGCGTCCCGAGCCGCCAGTAGGACCTGACGCCCGACGGACGCACCGCGTAACGCGCGTCGGTGAACCGGACGCGGGCCGGCGAGCCCGGCGACGAGGCGGGATGAAGCGTGACGTCGCGCAGCCGCCGGTGCACCCGCTCCAGCGTCGCCGGTTCGTGCAGGAAGTCGAGCACCACGCGGGCGTCGCCTGCTCCGTGCGCCAGCAGGTCGGCGACCGCCGCCGGATCGGTGAGATCCCGGCTCCTGCCCTCGACCAGGCACCGCACGACCTCGAACTCGCCGGCCCGCAACCGGGCCGAACGGGACGCGAGCCAAGCCGGTTCGAACGCCCGCTGCTCGTGCTGAAGCACCCGTAGCGCCGCCTCCCGCACCAGCGCGTACGCGGCGAGCACCACTCCGGCCACGGTCACCGGCCAGCCACCCGGCACCAGCTGCCCGGCGACGACCAGCACCACCGAGGCAACGGCCAGGCCTACGGTCAACCGGTGGGTCCGTTCGAACGCGGGCTCGCGCACGAGGGTCAGGCCGAACCGGACCACGGCCGCGGCAGGCGGCGCCGGTGGCAGCGGCACCGGCAGGTCCGGTCTCAGTGCGCGAGGCTCGGCGGACACCACGGATTCACCATCCCCTCACGGCCCGGTTTGTCACCGGGCGCGCTCCTCCCCTACGGCGAAGAGCGTAACCGCCGCCGGGCGAGCCGCACCAGGATCCGGAACGGCCGGTAGCGGGCCGGCCAGCCGGCGCCACGGCGTTGCAGGAAGGCCCGCCACAGATCCAGGTACAGCATCGCGGCCAGCGGCTGGGCCCGGCCGTAGCAGGCGCGCAGGCGTGGGCGCAGCTCCCGCATCTCCCGGCAGAGCTGCACCAGGGTCAGCTCGCGACGGGTGGCGGCGGTGGTGATGCCCGACTGCCGGTCCACCGCCACGTCGACGTAGTCGTCGACCAACTGGAGCACGGCGCCGAGCTGACGCACGACGGCAACCTGCCGCTCGGTCAGCGCCGGATGCAGCAGTCCGCAGAAGACCACCATCGCGTGCCCGCCCTTCGCCCGCGTGATGTCGACGAGCAGCGGCGCGCTGATGGCGGGATCCTGCTGCCGGCGCGACCGGAGCTGGTGTTCGTGCAACGCCACCAGCGCGGTGTGCACGGGATCGTCCCGGTCCCGGCCGAGACGTCGTTCGAGTTCGCGGTACAGCCCGTGCAACAGCCGTTCGACGTCGTGGCGCGGCGTCACTTCCGCACCGCGGAACAGCGCGGCGACCCGGCGGTCCAGCCCATGGTCCACCGGGCCGGCACGGTCGATCAGGTCGTCGTACACCCGGGCGACCGCACCACCGAGCATGGCCAGATCCGGCCGGAACGGCACGCCCGCCATCCCAGCGTACGCGGCGAGCAGAAGGCCGAGCTTCACGCAGGCTTCACAGGCCGCGTCCGCCAGGTACTGCCTTCCACCGGTCCGCCTCAGGATCGGCGCCACCACCTGGTCGAACGCGGCGACGTACGTGCGGATGGATCGCCACACGGGCACCGGACGGACCCCGAGACCGGCCGACCGGACCAGCGCACCGACGTCCCGCCACACCCCAGAGGCCATGCCGTCGATTCGATCGGCAAACCGCGGCGGTGTCGAGCCGCCACGACGGTGGGAAACTTCCCGCCGGCTACAGCAGTTCCAGCAGGAACGGCAGCTCCTGCGGCGCGTACCAGGCCAGCTCGTGGTCCTCGGCGTCGCCGAGGGTGAATTCCGCGTCCTCGTCCCCGAGGTCCGCGGCGTCGATCACGGCCGCCGCGGCGGCGACCGCCTCCTCGGCTTCGGCGGCGTCCACGTGGACGGCGGCGAGCAGCGACATCGGGACCGGTCCGTCGAGCCGGACGACCGCGGCGTCGAGGTCCGGGCGCAGGGTCACGTTCTCCACGTCCGCGGAGATCACCACCCGGCGCGGCTCGCCCTTCTCCTCGGCGCCGATCAGGCGCAGCGACGCACGGGCCGCGTCGAGCAGGGCCGCGTACTCCAGCTCCTCGTCCGAACCACTCGCGTAGGCCTCGCGCAACGCGGGCGTGAGCGCGAACGCCGTGCCGCTGCGGGCGCGGAACTCGCCGTTCGCTTCGAAGTCCCGCAGCATCGCGATCGTGGCAGGCAGGTAGATCCTCACCAGTGCGCCCCCTTCAGTTCTTCCAGTGCTTCCTCGATCATCCCGCCGAGCAGGCGTACGTCGAAGGCGGCCTTGCGGTCGCCGTTGAGTCCGAAGTAGACGCCACCGTGGTAGGACGTGACCCCGATCGCCAGCGCCTGGGTACGCATCAGCGGCATCACGGGGAACATCTCCACCAGTCTCGCCTCCCCCGCGTACACCGGCACCTGCGGGCCCGGGGAGTTCGTGATCATCAGGTTGAAGATCCGCCCGGACAGCGATCCGCCCGCCCGCGCGCCCAGCGAGTGCAGGGTGGCCGGGGCGAACCCGCTCACCTTGAGCAGCCCGCGCGCGGCCACCGACCGGCCGGAGTCGAGGTGGGCGTCCATCGCGTGGCCGATGTGCTGCAACCGCAGCACGGGATTCGGCTCGCCGACCGGCAGGTCCACCAGATACGCGGCGACCTCGTTGCCGACCAGCGCGGGAGTGGCGTACTCGGCCGTCTCGGCGTCGTTGACCGCCATCGGCACCAGCGCGCGCAGGGTGGACGTCGGCGTGACGCTCTCGCCGCGGGAGAGCAGCCATTCCCGGAGCGCACCGGTGATCGCGGCCAGGATGACGTCGTTGACCTTGCCGCCGTGCTGCGCGCGGACCGACCGGAAATCCTCCAGCCGCGTGCGTACGACGGCGTACATCCGGCCGCCGGACACGCGCACGTTCAGCGGCCCGGACGGCGCGGGACGTACGACCGTCGCCGCGACACCACCTACCGTGTCCGCGACCTTGCCCACGGTGGCGACCGCGTCGGTGGCGGCCGCGCGAAGGTTCTCCGCCAGCTCGCCGGGCCGTTGCACGGTCTCGCTCACCGCGTCCAGCACCAGCTGGGTGCGGCTCGGTTCGCGGCGCGGGGTCCAGAGATCGTCGAACGGCTCCGGCGGCGCCGGCGTCTCGTCGAGGATGAGCTGGCCGAGGTCGATCGTGCCGATGCCGTCCACCACCGACTGGTGGGTCTTGGTCACCAGCGCCACCCGGCCGCCGGAGAGCCCCTCCACGAAGTAGGCCTCCCACAGCGGCCGCTCGGGTGCGAGCCGGCGCGACATCAGGCGCGCGACCAGGTCGAACAGCTGCTCGTCACTGCCCGGTTCGGGCAGCGCCGACCGGCGGACGTGGTAGTTGAGGTCGAAGTCGACGTCGTCCACCCACACCGGGCGGGCCAGGTGCCCCGGCACGCCGAGCACCCGCTGGCGGTAGCGCGGCAGGAACGCCAGCCGGGCCCCGACCAGTGCCAGCAGCTGCTCGTAGGTGAACCCGGAGGCCGGTCGTTCGAAGATCGCCACCCCGCCGACGTGCATCGGCGTCGTCTGGTCCTCCACGTACAGGAACGAGGCGTCCAGGGCGGACAGGCGGTCGGGCATGGGCCGATCCTTACACAGTGCGAGACTGATCGGCGTGGGTGATGACGTGGCGGTTTCCCCGAAGGACCGGTTCCTGACCGTCTACGGGCGCAAGCCCGTGCTGGAGGCGCTCGCGGACGCGGACCTGCGCGTGGACAAGGTGATCCTCGCCGACACGGCGCGCGGCCCGGCCGCGGCGGAGATCCAGCGCGCCGCGAAAGCCGCCGGGGTCGCGGTGCAGCGAGCGAGCGCGCACCGGGTGAAAGTGCTGGCCGGCAACGGAAAACAGGACCAGGGCGTGCTGGCGGACGTGGTCGCGCCGCGGATGCGTCCACTGACCGCGGCGCTGGACGACCGGCGCCCGCCGGACCGACTGCTGCTGCTCGACGGCATCACCACCCCGGCCAACGTCGGCATGATCCTGCGCACCGCGACCGCCGCCGGGCTGGCCGGGGTGATCGTGCCGCGCCGCGGCGTGGCGGCGCTCGATCCCCTGGTGGTCAAGGCCTCCGCGGGAGTGGCGTTCCGCGCGCCGGTGCTGCGCTGCGGAAGCGCGCGGGACGCGGCGGAGTCGTTGGTCGAGGCGGGGTACAGCCTCTACGCGCTGGGCGCGGCCGGCTCGACGTCGGTGTTCGAAGTGGACCTTCCCCAGCGCGCGGTCTTCGTCCTGGGCGGGGAGACGGCGGGCGTGGGTTCGGAAGTCGCGGAACTGGTGACGGAATGGGTTTCCATCCCGATGCCCGGTGACGTGGAATCGCTGAACGTCTCCGCCGCTGCCGCGGTCGTGTCGTTCGAACTGGTGCGGCGCGGGCTCAGCTGAACAGGACGGCCAGTTCCTCGAGCGTGCCCGGCACGCTCACGTGGTGGACGCCGGCGAGGCCCGCGTCCGCGGCACCGCGGACGTTGCGTTCGGAGTCGTCCACGAAAGCGCAGCTCGCAGCGGCGAGGCCGAGGCGTTCGGCGGCCACCAGGTAGATCTCGCGGCTCGGCTTGGCCACGCCGACTTCGCCGGAGAAGACCAGGGTGTCGAAATACGGGGCCAGTTGGGCTTTCGTCCCGGGGGCGGCCCCGGGAGCGTTCGACACCAGAGCGGTGCGGGTGCCCCGGACCCGGGCGGCGCGGAGGTAGTCGTAGAGCAGGTGCGCGTCCGGGTCGGTCAGGACTCCGGCGTAGTCGACGAGCAAGCCTTTCAGCACCGGGCCAGCCTATCCGCCGCCGTCGCGGGCCGGCCCGCATAGCGCACCTTGCATCCGTGTCCAGCCGGTTTCGCGGCTTTCCGCCCGATCAGGCGTGCGTTGTGGGCGTTCGCCGCGGCTGCGGGCACTGACCGGCGAGTGGCACGTCCGTGATTCAGGGGAGGAATTCATGACGGCGCACCGCCTCCGGGTACTGACGTCCGGGTCCGTACGCAGAGTCCACCGCCGCGTGGCCCGGCCGCCGGTGCGGGACCTGCCGCCCGCCGGGCACCGGGTGCTGCGGCAGGTCGAAGCGCTGAACGAACGACGGATCGCGCAGCGGCTCAAGACGATCCTCGAGGTCCTCGCCGGACGCCGGGCGCCCGCGCAGATCCGGCCGCTGGTCGACGAAGCCCTGTTCGTCCGCCTCGCCGCGCACGGTCCGTTGCCCGGCACCCGCTACCGCGTCGGCGACCTGCACGTGTGCCGTCCGTCGGAGACCGCCATCGAGGCGAGCACGACGCTGTCCACCAGCGGCCGGGTGCACGCGCTGGCAGCCCGCTTCGAACGCGGGCGCACCGGCTGGGTCTGCACGCGGTTCCACGTGCTGGCGCCACGCACCGGGCCGATCCGTCGTCCGTCCGCGGCGTGATGATCCGGGACAGCTGTCCCAGCGATCAGGTCAGCTGGTCGATACCGGTAGGCGGGACAGGCCGCGCAGCGTGGTGGTCGGGTTCCACTCGGCGGTGCCGGACAGGCGCAGCGCCGGGGTGCGCCGGGCCAGTTCGCGGAACACCACGCGGCCCTCCAGCCGGGCGAGCGGTGCGCCGAGGCAGAAGTGGATGCCCTGGCCGAACGCCAGATGGCGGGACGGATCGCGAGCCGGGTCGAACACGTCCGGCTCCGGGTGCACCGCCGGATCGCGATTGGCCGCGCCGAGCAGCACGACCACCTGGCTGCCTTCGGCGGCGGCGAACTCGCCGGCCGTGGTCGGCCGCCGGGCGATGCGCATCGTCAGCTGGACCGGCGAATCGAACCGCAGCACCTCTTCGACGGCGCGTTCGGCCAGCTCGCCGCCGTCGCCGAGGGAGGCAAAGCCCTGCCCGCCGCGCAGCAGCGCGTACCCGCCGTTGCCGATCAGGTTCGTGGTCGTCTCGTGCCCGGCGACCAGCAGCAGGGTGAGCGTGACCAGCAGTTCGCCTTCGGTGAGCTGGTCACCCTGGTCGGTCACGGTCACCAGGTCCGACAGCAGGTCCGCGCCCGGTGTCCGGCGCCGCCGGGCGGCCAGCTCACGGAAGTAGACGACGAATTCGCGGCGGGCCCGGGTCGCCTCGGCCACGGCCTCGGCGGGGAGGAGGAAATCCGGGTCCAGCGCCCGTGCCATGGCGTACGACCAGCCGGCGAACAGCGTCCGGTCGGCCAGCGGCACCCCGAGCAGTTCGGCAATCACTTCCACCGGCAGTGGGCCGGCCAGCCCCGCCATCAGGTCGCCTTCGCCGGCTTCGAGCAGCTCCGACACGAGCCGCGCCGCGATGGCCTCGATCCGCGGCTGCAGACGTTCCACGGTGCGCGGGGTGAACGCCTTCGACACCAGCCGCCGCAGCCGCGTGTGGTCGGGCGGGTTGAGCCCGAGGAACGACCGGACGACGCGTCCGTCCTCGTGCACCGGCTCGTCGGGATGCTGCCGCTCCGGCGGCAGCACCTCCGGGTCGGGATGTCCCCACGCCGGGTCCCGCAGCACCGCAGCGCTTTCCGCGGCACCACTGACCACGAAGAACCCGGGACGCAGCTCGGCGACCGGCGCGTGTTCCCGCCACTGTCGGTAACGCGGATACGGATCGGCCCGCCACCGCTGCGAGAACAACTCGGCGAACGTCTCGAAGTCCGCCCGCATCGGGCCGGTGTCCATCGTCGCCGTCCTCCCTGCCGCCCTCCCGAAAAGGCGGGCAACCCTCACCGGACGGACGCTTCGCCAATGCGCACCATCCGCCCACCCGCTCAGCACGGCTCTCGCGCCCGTCAGCGCGAAGCCCCGGCCGCGCGGCCGTCCACTGGACAGCCCTCACGACGCGACCCTTTCGTGCGGGCCGTCCAATCGGAACCACCCGCACTACGCTGCCATGCCGCGCGAGCCATGACCCGCACGCCAGCACTACGCAACCCGCCCGCGCGAAGCCGTCCGCTCGGAACCAACCCGCACACCCGTACCACGCAACCGGTTCGTGCGGGCCGTCCACCCGCACGCCAGCACTACGCAACCCCCCGCACGCTCGGGACAGCCCGCCTCTCACCACGCAACCCGACCGAGCGAAGCCGTCCGCTCGGGACAGCCCGCGCCCCTCACCACGCAAACGGTCGCGAGCCAGCACCCACACGCCAACTCCACGCAACCCGGCCGCGGCCGGCCGTCCAGCCAGAACCGCCCACACACCCGCGTCACGCAGCCAGACCGCGCGGGCCGTCCACTCTGGACAGCCCGCGCCTCGGTCAGCGCCGGGTGCCCTTCTTCGACTTCTTCGCCTGTGCGCGTTCGGCGGCGCGGCGCTCACGCCGGGTGTTGCCGCCGTTCGACGAGCCCGCGTCCGCTGCCTTCGCACTGTCCGAATGCGACTCGACACCGCCGTCCTCGCCCGGGCCGGACATCGTGAGTCCGGATTGGACACCGCTACCGGTTCCCTTGCCACGCAAGGCGGACGGCACGGATTCGGCGTCGGTGGCCGGCTGCTGCGGCGGGGCGGGCCGGGCGTGCCGGCCACCGTCGTCGCCGAACGAACCGGAGGCGGCCCGGGTGGCCGACGTGACACCGCCGGGCAGCGCCGACGGCTCCGGCTGCTGCGCGGGCTCCGGCTCGGACCGCTCGACCTGCAGGTTGAACAGGAAGCCGACGGCCTCCTCCTTCAGCGAGTCGAGCATCGCGCGGAACATGTCGAAGCCTTCGCGCTGGTACTCGATCAGCGGGTCGCGCTGCGCGAGCGCCCGCATGCCGATGCCCTCCTTGAGATAGTCCATCTCGTAGAGGTGCTCACGCCACTTGCGGTCCAGCACGGTGAGCATCACCTGACGCTCCAGGCGGCGCATCGAGCCTTCCTCGCCGACCAGCTCGTCGATCTCGGCCTCGCGGCGGGCGTAGGCGTCGAGCGCGTTCTGGGTCAGCGCCTGGCTGAGGCCGTCGGCGTCGAGGTCGCCCTCCTCGACCAGCTCGTCCCAGTCCAGGCTCACCGGGTAGAGCGTCTTGAGCGCGGTCCACAGCTGGTCGTGGTCCCAGTCCTCGGCGTAGCCCTGTTTGGTGGCGCCCTGGACGTAGGCCTGCACGACGTCGGTGATCATGTGCTCGATCTGCTCCTGCAGATCCTCGCCCTCGAGCACGCGGTGCCGCTCGGCGTAGATCACCTTGCGCTGCTCGTTCATGACCTCGTCGTACTTGAGGACGTTCTTGCGCGTCTCCATGTTGAGCTGCTCGACCTGCGTCTGCGCGCTCTTGATCGCCTTGGAGACCATCTTGTGCTCGATCGGCACGTCGTCCGGCAGCCGCATGGTCGTCATGACCCGCTCCACCATGACCGCGTTGAACCGGCGCATCAGGTCGTCGCCCAGCGAGAGGTAGAACCGCGATTCGCCGGGGTCGCCCTGCCGGCCGGAGCGGCCGCGGAGCTGGTTGTCGATCCGGCGCGATTCGTGCCGCTCGGTGCCCAGCACGTAGAGCCCGCCGACCTCGATGACGTGCTCCGCCTCGGCCTTGGCCTCGGTCTTGACCTTCTCCAGGACCTCGGGCCACGCGGCCTCGTACTCCTCGGAGTTCTCCACCGGGTCCAGCCCCTGCTCACGCAGCACCTGGTCGGCGATGATGTCCGGGTTGCCGCCGAGCACGATGTCGGTACCGCGGCCCGCCATGTTGGTGGCGACGGTGACCGCGCCCTTCTTGCCGGCCTGCGCGACGATCAGCGCTTCCTTGTTGTGGTACTTCGCGTTCAGCACCTCGTGCGGCACGCCGAGCTTGAGCAGCAGCTTCGACAGGTGCTCGGACTTCTCCACGCTGGTGGTGCCGACGAGCACCGGCTGGCCCTTCTCGTGCCGCTCGGCGATGTCCTCGGCGACCGCCTCGAACTTCGACTGCTCGCTCTTGTAGATCAGGTCCGCGCGGTCGTCCCGGACCATCGGCCGGTTCGTGGGGATCGGCACCACACCGAGCTTGTAGGTCTGGTGGAACTCGGCCGCCTCGGTCTCGGCGGTACCGGTCATGCCGGAAAGCTTGCTGTAGAGCCGGAAGTAGTTCTGCAGCGTGATCGTGGCGAGCGTCTGGTTCTCCGCCTTGATCTCGACGCCTTCCTTGGCCTCGATCGCCTGGTGCATGCCCTCGTTGTAGCGGCGGCCCACCAGGATGCGGCCGGTGAACTCGTCGACGATCATGACCTCGCCGTCGCGGACGATGTAGTCCTTGTCCTTGTGGTAGAGCTCCTGGACCTTCAGCGCGTTGTTCAGGTAGCCGACCAGCGGGGTGTTCGCCGCCTCGTACAGGTTCTCGATGCCGAGCTGGTCCTCGACGAACCGCACGCCCTTCTCGGTGACCGCCACGGTGCGCTTGCGCACGTCCGTCTCGTAGTGGTACTTCGAGTTGATCAGGTTGGCCTTCTCGACCCGCTCGCGGGTGCCCATCGTGGTGGTGTCGATGCCCTGCATCAGCGGCGCGAGCCGGGCGAACTCGGTGTACCACCGCGAGGACTGGTCCGCCGGACCGGAGATGATCAACGGCGTGCGGGCCTCGTCGATGAGGATCGAGTCGACCTCGTCGACGACCGCGAAGTTGTGCCCGCGCTGCACACAGTCGTCCAGCGACCAGGTCATGTTGTCGCGCAGGTAGTCGAAGCCGAACTCGTTGTTCGTCCCGTAGGTGACGTCGGCGTTGTACTGCCGGCGGCGCTCCTGCGGTTCCTGCTGGGCGAGGATGACCCCGACCTCGAGCCCGAGGAACCGGTGGATGCGGCCCATCCACTCGGCGTCCCGCTTGGCGAGGTAGTCGTTGGTGGTGACGACGTGCACGCCCTTGCCCGACAGCGCGTTGAGGTACGCGGCGAGGACACAGGTGAGCGTCTTGCCCTCACCGGTCTTCATCTCGGCGACCTGGCCGAGGTGCAGTGCGGCGCCGCCCATGAGCTGCACGTCGTAGGGCCGCTGGCCGAGCACCCGGTGCGCGGCCTCCCGTGCGACCGCGAACGCCTCCGGGAGCAGCTCGTCCAGGGACTCGTCCTTGCCGTACCGCTCCCGGAACTCGTCGGTCTTGGCCCGCAACTCGTCGTCCGACAGGTCCTTCACGTCGTCTTCGAGGGTGTTGACGTGATCGGCGATGTTGCGCAGCCGTTTCACCATCTTGCCCTCGCCCGCGCGGAGCAGGCGGTTCAGCACCATCCGGTCGACCTCACTAGCTGATCATGATCGCGCCCGAGCCGGTCCCGGGCAGTGTTCTCCCGCGGCGGACGCCCGACTGCGCCGCCGTCGCTCTCCCCATCGTAGGGAACGTGGCCTGGTCTGCGCACGCATGCCGTCGCGGAAGGTCACCGGAGGCCGTCTGCCGGGCCGGTGCGGGCAGGCGGATGGCCCGCACACACCGGTGTGCGGGCCATCCACGGGGGCGACGGGCTCAGCCGAGCCGGATCACGCCGTAGTCGAAACCCTTTCGCCGGTAGACGACACTCGGCCGGCCGGCCGCGGAGTCGTTGAACAGGTAGAAGTCGTGGCCGACCAGCTCCATCTCGTAGAGAGCCTGGTCCACCGTCATGGGGTCCGCGTTGTGCTCCTTCTCGCGGACGACGCGGCCGGGCTGGTGGCCCGCGTCATCGTCTTCCCAGCGCTTCTGCTGGGGAATGTCACCGGCACTCGTCGCCGCGAAACCGTCCAGTTCGGTCGCGTCGGGTGCCTCCAGTACCGCGGTGCTCACGGCCGGACCGGCGACGGAGTCCGCTCCGCCTGCCATCGAGGTCGCCTCGGCGACCGACTCCGGACGGCTGCGTCCGTAGTGCACGCGCCTGCGGTCGTGGGTCCGCCGCAGCCGGTTCTCCAGCTTGGTGACGGCGGAGTCGAGCGCTGCGTAGAAGTCGGCGGCACACGCCTCGGCGCGCACGGCCGGGCCACGGCCCTTCCCGGTGATCTCGACGCGCTGGCAGTTCTTGGCCTGCCTGCGGTTGGGCTCGTGGAAGAGCTGCACGTCGTAGCGGATGACCTTCTTGTCGTAGCGCTCAAGGCGGGCCAGCTTCTCGCTGACGAGCGCCCGATAGTGCTCAGGCACCTCCACGTTGCGGCCCTTGATGACGATGTCCATACACGACCTCCCTCGCCTGAGATGACTGCGAGCTGTTGTGCGTACACACGGCGCCGGTGCTGCGGGGACGAAGCCCGGATTTGGCGGGCCGAGCAGAATTCGGCAGCCGGTCACGACGTCTCGTGGCGGATGCTCGAACGCGGACTCAGCGGGCCTCCGGCGCCAGGGACATGGGCTGCACACCTCCCTGCCTGCGGGTACTGCTGATAGCGGAGCACGTTAGCTTCCTCACGCCGTCCGCAACAGCCCCCGAGCCGGGGGATGTCACGTTCCGGGAACCCGTCACCGCGCGCAGCGAAACGCCCGTCGACAGCCCGAAAACGACGCCCGGAAGGCGCAGCGCGGACCCAACGCTTTCACGCGGACGGCGCAACGAATCCCACCCTCGGACGCCGAGGGTGACGACCCGCTCCCCCACAGCCGCCACCCCGGTGGAGTGGCCGACCGGCGGGGTGATTCCGTCCCGAACCCGCATGCCCGGACAACGGCCGGCACCGGCCCGCGGTTCCCTCCCGACACCACTCGTGTAGGTGACGTTCAGGTGGTGGTTCACCGGAGGTCATCCCGGCGTCGGAGAAGTCGCAGGAGGAGCGGCACGGCTGGGGCCGGGTTGGAGGCCCGGGTTGGAGGCCCGGGTTGGAGGCCCGGGTTGGAGGCCCGGGTTGGAGGCCCGGGTTGGAGGCCCGGGTTGGAGGCCCGGGTTGGAGGCCCGGGTTGGAGGCCCGGGCTGGGGGGCCGGGCTGGGGGGGCCGGGCTGGGGGGCCGGGTTGGCCTGGGCTCAGATAGCGGACTTGGGCAGTGGGATTAGGTCGCCAACGTGGCTGGCGAGCCGGGTAGCGGGCTTGGTTCTCTGCTTGGTGTTTCGGGGTCTTCTCGGCCGTTGCGCTCGATGTCTCCGCTTTCCTTCCGGCTCGGAGGGCGTGCTTTGCCCGGTGTCCCGTTTGGCGATTCCATTCGTTCTTCAAAGGCTGTCATCCCGCGGCGAGTAGGGCGACGACAGCGGCTACCGGCACGCCGGCGGCGGACAGGGCGGCCACACAAGCGGCGGACGTGGTGCCCGTGGTGATCACGTCGTCGACCAGGATCACTCGCGTGCCTGGCGGGGGACGTCCGGCGGGCACGAAGCGGAGACGGCCGTGGAGGTTGCGGGCGCGTTCTTCCCGGGAGAGGCCGACCGAGTCCCGGCCTCCGTCGAGGGCCAGCGCGGGCGCGACGAAGACGTCACCGCCGAGCAGCCGCGCGGCTTGTTCGGCCACCCGCAGCATGTGCGGCCCGCCCCGCACGCGCACGGCCACCCGGCGGCTCGGCACCGGAACCAGGCAGAGCGGCGGGCGTCCTGGCCCGATACGGCCGGGACACCACGCGCCCGCACGATCGGATCGCCACGGCGCACCCCGACCACCAACACGGCCGGACCGCCACAGCGCATCCCCACCGCCAACACGGCTGTAGCGCCACGGTGGACTCGGGTCGACACCACGACGAGCAACACGACCGAACCACCTCGGTCCACCACGGCCGACACCCCGGCCAGCAACAACTTCAGACCACCTCGGCTCACCACGACCCACACCCCGACCACCGACACGGCCGGGCCACCAAAACGCACCCCGACAACCGACACGATCGGACCGCCGCAGCGCACTCCGGCCGGCACCACGACGAGCAGTACGGCCGGGCGGCCTCGACACGGCAGAACCCGGGCTTGGCAAGGCATCCGGCGGAGAGCTAATCGCGTGGGCGTGGTCGGGAGCGAGTCCCGGAGCAGGGTCGGGGACCGGTGAATCGGGCTCCGCAGCGGTGGCGTCAACGGGTTCGAGAGCAGCAGTGTCGACGGGCGCCGAGCGGTGTGCGCGTTCCCGTGTTCGGGCGGGGTTGGGTGCCAGGTCGGCACTGGTTCGGGGTCCGGGCTTCGTCCGGGACGGGAGACCTGGCCGGGTGCCCAAGCCCGGCAGGGCAGTCAGGGCCTCGGCCAGTGCGCGGCCCAGCGCGGGCGCCACGTCTCGGCGGCCGCGTTCCTTGTAGGCCAGCAGGATGCGTTTCGCGGCACCCCGATAGGACGTCACGGCGAAGGCCGGGACGCTCAGCTGCGGCCGGGTCACTTCGGTGAGGGACCGAAACACCCCGGTACAGGCGGAACACACCGGGGCGCCTCGGGTGTCGCAGCCGGCGCAGCGGGCGGGCAGGAGCATGTCCAACAACATGACTCCCAGTGTGCAGGCAACCACCGACAGTTTCGGACGACTCGGTGTTCACCGTCAGCGAAAGCCAGTGGACTCGCCGACCGCGTGCGGGCCGGGAACCGTGTGAGCCGTCCGAACCCAACCGCTACCAGGCCGGACGACCTCCGCCCGACCACACCACCCGGCCGAACCCGAGTCGGGCCGAGCCCGAGACACGACCACCCCGCCTGGGCCGAACCCGAGCCGAAAACGCACCTCAGCCGGGGTAGAAGGGCTCTGCCTTGGGGAGGGTGTGGGCTTGGGGACGCCACACCTCTCCCAGTTCCGTGGCGTTCCACAGGCCTCCGGCGTCCGCCACGACGATGGGGCGGCTCGGGGCCGCGGTCACCGCTCGTACGGGGGCGGTCAGGTTCGAGCTGTTGAACGTGTCCATCCGGCGGCCGTCCAGGGAGACCCGCTGCACCGGCTGCGAGGACGACGACGTGGCGGCCACCAGGGTGTCCGGGCTGGAACCCCAGTCCACGTCCACCACGTCCGACAGCGCGCCGGGCTGGAGGACCCTCGGCTCGCGCAGGGTGACGGCGTCGCCGGTGCGGACGACCGCGGCCACGACCAGCTGGCCGTGGACGATCGCGGCCACCCGGGCGCCGTCGCGGGACAGGCGCAGGGCGTCGATCGGGCCCAGGGCCAGCAGATCGTTCGCGTTCACGCTCTGGCGCTGCCAGTGGCCGCCCGGGTCCAGCACCATCCGGGCGATGATGGTGTGGTCGACCACCGTCCACACCTCCCCGGACGGGCCGGCGCCGGTCGGGGTCGTGCGCCAGGTCGGGCGGCTCAGCGCACCGCCGGCCAGCTCCACCAGCGCCAGATCACGGCCCAGCTCGCCGATCCGCAGCCGGGCGCGATCCCCGTCCTTGGCGACCACGGCCAGCCGTTTCCCGTCGATCGACTGGGCCGCGCTGAGCACGCCGTACGCGCCGCTGCCCGCCGGGCCCGCGATCGGGGCGCCGTCGCCGAGGGAGCGGATCCGCCCGTCCACCGTCATCAGGCCGGGCAGGTCCGGGCTGGGCGACGAGGCGGCACCGTAGGAAGGCACGTCACTGCTGCGCCAGTACTCGTGGTCACGCACCAGCGGGGTGCCGTCGGCGAGCAGCCGGATCCGGGTGGAGGTGACGGTCTGCATGGACAGCACGATCTGCGCGGCGATCAGCGACCGCGTCTCCTGACCGGCCCCGGTGAGCCCGGTCAGGTGCACCAGCAGGGAGCCGTCGTCGTTGTTCTTCACGTTCGTCTCGAGCGTGACCTGGTCGCCGAGCAGGTTCCTGACCGCGCCGGACAGCCCGGCCGACGGCCCCTGCAGGATCAGATCCATCACGCGTCCGGGCAGGCCGGACTGCGGTTTCGCCCCGATGTAGCGCAGGTCCGGCACGAAGGTCGCGGAGTCCGGCGAGTAGAAGCTCACCGCGACCGCGTTGTAGTTCGAGTCGAACTCGTCGTCGGTGATCAGCAGCGTCGGCGGCGGCACGGAGATCCGCCACTGGCCGTCCGGCTGCTTGCGCAGCTGGAAGGTCGGCTCGGTCGGGCCGGAGCCGGGGATGAACGCGCTGTCCGCGCTCAGCGTGCCGAGGATCGACCCGCGCACCGAGATGGTGCGCACGTTCGGATCCGGCGGCGGGACCGGCGTCGACGTCGGGGCCGCGGCCTGCTGGTCGAAGACCGTGCTGAACGTGTTGTCGATGACCGTGATCGACCGGCTCGGCTTCCACGAGCTGCGCAGCCGGTCCTCGAGGTACGCGCGGGCGGCCGCGTTGCCCGACCGCGGATCCGCGGAGGCCTTCACGAACTGCCGCACCAGCATCAGCGGATCCAGGTCGCGATCCGGCGGCGGCGCCTCGTTGGGCTGCGGCTTCGGCCCCTCCGGCGAAACCACCACCGGCTGCGACTCCAGCGGTACGTTCGCACATCCGGCGAGCAGCAGCACGCAGGCCACTGCCAGCAGCACCCGCCTCACCGGCCGACCTCCTCCCGGTCCGAACGACCCGGCCCCTCCGCGCTCTCCGCACCGCCGGAACTGTCCGCCTCCGCCACGCCGTCAGGGGGCGAGGGCCGGTCCGGCAGCACCTCCGCCTCGGGCTGCAGCTCGAGCACCGACGAGGGCGAAAGCGTGATCTCCGAAACGGCGTCCGCGGGCGGCAGCCCCAGCGGACTGTCGGCGATCGGCACGCCTTGGCGGCGGGGCAGCACCAGCCGGAAGCACGCGCCGTACCCGGTTTCCCCCCAGGCGTCCAGGAGCCCGCCGTGCAGCCGGGCGTCCTCCTGGCTGATCGCCAGTCCGAGCCCGGTGCCGCCGGTGCGCCGGTTACGAGACGGATCGGCCCGCCAGAACCGGTTGAACACCAGATCCGCCTCCCCGGCGCGCAGGCCGACGCCGTAGTCCCGGACGGTGACCGCCACCGCCGATTCGTTCGCCGCCACGGTGAGCACCACCGGCCTGCCCTCGCTGTGGTCGACCGCGTTGGCGAGCAGGTTGCGCAGGATCCGCTCGACCCGGCGCGCGTCCACCTCGGCCGAGGTGTCGTCGTCGGGCAGCACCAGCTCCACCTCGCTGCCGGTACCGGCGGCGAGCACCCGCACCTGCTCCACCGCGCGCGTCGCGATCGGGCGCATGTCGATGTTCTCGGCGGCCAGCTCCTCCACGCCCGCGTCGAGCCGGCTGATCTCCAGCAGGTCGCCGAGCAGTGCCTCGAACCGGTCGAGCTCGTCCACCAGCAGTTCGGTGGAGCGCGCGAGCCCGGCCGGGAACTGTTCCCGCGAAGCGTGCAGCACGTCGGCAGCCATCCGCACGGTGGTCAGCGGCGTACGCAGCTCGTGCGACACGTCGGAGGTGAACCGCCGCTGCAGCCCGCCGAACTCCTCGAGCTGGCGGATCTGGTGCTGGATGCTCGCGGCCATCCGGTTGTAGGACACCGAAAGCTTGGCCACGTCGTCCTCGCCGACAACGGCGAGACGCTGGTCGAGGTCCCCGCCCGCGAACTGCTCGGCCGCCGCGGCCGCCTGCCGGACCGGCCGTACCACCTGCCGGACCACCAGGTTGGTGATGCCGGCGAGCAGGATCAGCAGCACCAGACCGCCGACCAGCAGCGTGTTCTGCACTGTGGAGACGGTCGTCTGTTCACTGGTGAGCGGGAACAGCAGGTACAGCTGCATCGGCGTGGCCACCGTGTTCAGCGGCGTGCCGACGATCAGGTACGTCGTGCGCACGCCCTTGTCGTCGACGGTGTGCTCCAGCCGGGAGAACGCGTTGTTCTCCACGAACTCGCGCAGCTGCACCGGCACCGACGAGAACGGCCCGACGTAGACCGGGTCCGAGTTGGGCTGCCCGGGCTCGACGCTGGCGAGCACCGGTTCGAACGTGCCGGCGGTGGATCCCGCAGGGGACGAACCCACCGAGGAGATCTTCTTCAGCGCGTTCTCCAGGCGCGTGTGCAACGCGTCCGGCGATTCACCACCGACCCCGACCAGCTCGCGCGCCGCCGTGTCGGCCAGCGCCTGGGTCTGCTCGATCGCAGCCTTGCGCTTCGTGTCGAGCAGCCGTTCGGTGATCTGGTTCTGCAACACCATCCCCAGCACGAACACCACGGCGGAGGACAACGCGAGTGTGGAGACGGTGACCCGGAACTGCAGCGAATGCCGCCACAGCTCGTTGAACGCCACGGCCCGGCGCCGGGCGAAGACCACCAGCCACCGCAGGCGGCGGACGGTGGCGCGGACGGCGGTGCGCAGCCTGCCCGCGGAAGGCGTCATCGCCGGATCACGGCGGGCCGGCCTTGTAGCCCACGCCGCGCACGGTCAGCACCACCTCGGGGTGCTCCGGGTCCTTCTCCACCTTCGAGCGCAGCCGCTGCACGTGCACGTTGACCAGCCGGGTGTCGGCCGCGTGCCGGTAACCCCACACCTGCTCCAGCAGGACTTCCCTGGTGAACACCTGGCGTGGTTTGCGGGCCAGCGCCACCAGCAGGTCGAACTCGAGCGGCGTCAGCGGGATCGCCTTGCCCTCGCGGGTCACCTCGTGCCCGGGCACGTCGATGGCGAGGTCGCCGATGGTGAGTGATTCGGCAGGCTCGGCCTCGGTGCGGCGCATCCGCGCACGCACCCTGGCGACCAGCTCCTTCGGCTTGAACGGCTTGACGACGTAGTCGTCGGCGCCGGATTCGAGCCCGAGCACGATGTCCACGGTGTCGCTCTTGGCGGTCAGCATCACGATCGGCACGCCGGACTCCGCGCGGATCGCCTTGCAGACGTCGATCCCGTTCATCCCCGGCAGCATGAGGTCGAGCAGGACCAGGTCCGGCTTGAGCTCGCGCAGTGCGGGCAGCGCCCGCGAACCGTCCGCGACCACCGCGGTGTCGAACCCTTCGCCGCGGAGCACGATGGTGAGCATCTCCGCGAGCGCGGGGTCGTCGTCGACCACCAAGACACGTGCCTTCATGAGCACATGTTCGCACCCCGCCCCGCGTGCGCGCGCCCGACCCGCGCGGTTGACCACCGGAAAGATCAAGATCAGCGGCCGCGTTGCTCCATCCGGACGCGATTGCTCCATCCGGACGGGCCGGTGCGGCGGCCGGGGCTTTGTTCGCCCGCTCAGCCGAACAGATCGCCGTGGAGCGGTTACTGTTGCGCTATGCGGAACCAGGACTCGGGCAACGCAACAGGTAGTCAAGTTCAGTCGGTCGACCGCGCGATCAACGTGCTGGAGCTGCTCGCGCGCAACGGGGAATCGGGCATCACCGAGATCGCCGGGGAACTCGGCGTGCACAAGTCGACCGCGTCGAGGCTGCTGAGTGTCCTCCAGTCGCACGGTCTGGTCGAGCAGCTGGGCGAGCGCGGCAAGTATGCGATCGGCTTCGGCGTGGTCCGGCTGGCCGGTGCCGCCACCGGCCGGATGGACCTGGCCAAGCTCGGCAGGCAGACCTGCCAGGCGCTGGCCGAGGAGCTGGGCGAGACGGTGAACATCGCGATCGCCGACGACGGGGTGGCGATCAACATCAGCCAGGCCCGCGGCTCGGCCGCGATCACCACGCAGAACTGGACCGGGCAGCGCACGCCGCTGCACGCGACCTCGAGCGGCAAGGTGCTGCTCGCGGCGATGGACGACGCCGACCGCAAACGGAACCTCGACCACGAGCTGGCGCCCTACACCGCGCGGACCCTGGTGGACGCCGAGGAGCTGGAGGCCGAGCTGGAGCGGGTGGCCGAGGACGGCTACGCGGCCTGTTTCGAGGAGCTGGAGCTGGGTATGCACGCCGTCGCGGTGCCGATCCGCGGCCCGGTCGGCGAGGTGGTCGCGGCGTTGAGCTCGTCGGGGCCCTCCTACCGGCTGTCAAAACAGCGGATCCGCCAGATCGTGCGGCCGATGACCGAGGCCGCACACGAGCTTTCCGCTCAGCTGGGCTATTTCGCACGCTGATCCACCGGGTCGCGGCGACCGCCGGACGGGCTCCTTGACAGCGCGCCGCTGATCCCGCACTTTGTTGCTTGAGACGGAACATCGATCCCCCTCCGCAACGCTCCCCGCTCCGGCGGGCCGTTCGGCACGCCTGTCTCACCCGAACCGGCAGGCAGGAGACACCGCGATGGCACCTCGACCGCGAGTGGTCGTGCTCGGCGCCGGCCTGCTCGCCACCGCGGTCGCCGACGAGCTGACGGCGGCGGGCTGGACGGACGTGACGGTGCTGGAGCAGGCGCCGGAGCACGACGCACCCGACCACGGGCTGGTGTTCCGCACCCACCCGGACCGCACCGCGACGGAGTTCGCGAAGTACACCGTGGAGAAGTACAGCGCGCTGACCGTCGACGGCGGCTGGTGCTTCCAGCCGGTCGGCAGCCTGACGCTCGCGACCACCCCGGAGCGGCTTGCCGCGCTGCGCCGGCAGCACGGCTGGGCCACATCCTGGGGGATGCGCAGCTACCTGCGTACGCCGGCCGAATGCGCACAGCTGCACCCGCTGCTGGATCCGGCGAAGCTGCTCGGCGGCCTGCACGTGCCCGACGACGGGCTGGCCGATCCGGCGCGCGCCGCGGTCGCGCAGGCTCGCCGGGCCAGTGCCCGCGGGGCGCGCTTCGTGCCTGGTCAGCAGGTCGTGGAGATCGTCCGTGGCGGCGGGCGGGTGACCGCCGTGCGGACCGGGACCGACCGGTTCCGCGCCGACGTGGTCGTGTCGTGCGCCGGGGTGCGGGGCCCGGAGCTGGGCCGGCTGGTGGATCTGCCGGTCCCGGTCGTGCCGATGCCCCGCGAGCACGCACGCAGTACGCCGCTGCCGGAGCTGGCCGGGCAGAACGACGAGTTCACCGAGGCGGGCAAGCCGGTCCTGAGCCATCCGGATGCCGGGCTCTCCTTGCGTGAGCACGTCGACCGGCTGGGCGTGCTCGCGTTCGGGCGGCACCCGGGCGAGCACGTCCCGTTCAGCCCGTCGGGTTTCGAGGAGCCGTGGGCGCGGGCGGCCGAGCTGGTACCGGCACTGGCCGAGGGCAAGGTCGAGGAGGGCAGCCGCGGTCTGGTCCCGATGACCCCGGACGGCCTGCCGCTGCTCGGCGAGCATCCCGACCTCGACGGGTTCTGGGTGGCCGAGGCACTCGGCACCGCCTGGTCGGCAGGTGTCGCCCGCGAACTGGCGCGCTGGCTCGTGGACGGCCAGGCCCGCCTCGCGCTGCACACGGTGGACCTCGCGCGGTTCGACCGGCTGCAGCTCGCCCCGGATCACCTGCGGACGCGCAGTATCGCCTCGGCGCACGCCCGGCCGGCCGAACCGGTGACGGCGCGCCGCACTTCACCGTTCTACGAGCGGGAGGTCGCGCTGGGGGCGAACTTCCGGGAGGCCGACGGCTGGGCACGGCCGCAGTGGTATGCCGCGAACGAGCGGCTGCCGGAGATTTCCTGGGTGCCACAGCGGGAAGCGGAGCTGTCCCCGATCGGCGGCGCCGAAGCACTGGTGGCCCGCAGCCGGGTGGCGATGTTCGATCTCACCCCGCGGCGACGGCTGGAAATCACCGGCCCGGGTGCGTTGCCCTTCCTGCAGGCGTTGACGACCAATCAGCTGGACCGTCCACACGGGACGGTCGTCAGCACCCTGTTGCTCGGCGAAGACGGCGGTGTGCGCAGTGAGCTGACCGTGGCGCGGCTGGGCACGGAGCTGTTCCAGGTCGCCGTGCACAGCCACCTCGACGTCGACTGGCTTTACCGTCACCTGCCCAGGGACGGCGCGGTGCAGCTGCGGGAGACCACGTCCGGCACCTGCTGCGTCGGGTTGTGGGGCCCGCTCGCCCGGCAGGTGCTGCCGAAACTGTCCACACTGGACTCCACGAGTGGCGTGAAGGCGCGGCACGCGTATGCCGGCGACGTGCCGGTGCTCGCGTTGCGGGTGTCCGAAGTCGGCGAACCCGGCTGGGAGCTGCACACGAGCGCGGACCTCGGACGCCGGCTGTGGGACGCGGTGTGGGAAGCCGGGCGACCGCACGGGATCATCGCCGCCGGGCAGGTCGCGCTGACCAGTCTCCGGCTCGAGGAAGGCCACCGCGAGTGCGGCATCGACGTGACCACGGAACACGATCCGTACGAAGCGGGCCTGGGCTTCGCGGTCCGGATGGACAAGGGGTACTTCCTCGGCCGCGACACGCTGCGTGAGCGTTCACCGGCGACGGTGAGCCGGAAACTGGCTTGCCTGATCGTGGAAGACCCGCATTCGGTGTTGCTGGGCAAGGAACCCGTGTACGCCGAAGGCCGCCCGGCGGGGTACGTCACGAGCGCGGCCTACGGCTACACCGTGGGCAAGAACCTCGCGCACGCCTGGCTCCCGGTGGAGTACGCAAAGCCACGGACCCCGCTCGAGATCGAACTCGCCGGACGGCGCCTCCCGGCGAAAGTGGCTGCCGAACCGTTGCGGAGCACGGAATGACCCCGCGCTCCGGTCACAACCCGAGGTAGCGCTGGACCGCGTGCTCCACCTCGGAGAGCTCGTCACGCTCCAGATACGCGACCGGATCGCCGTGCACGTGTGCGATGTCGATCGAACGGATCCGGTCGACGAGAAGACGCGTCAGAGATCCCATGATCTCCAGTTCCGGCCGGAAGACGGCCGGCTGCGCACCGGTCGAGGTCGGTACGACTGTCGCCACGCTCCACGGCATCGAACTGGGACTCAGCACGACCGCGTATCGCCGGCCGTGCTGTCGGTGACGTTCGTGACCTCGCTTCGCCTCCCCGAAGTCGACCCGATAGACCGCTCCCCGGATCACCAGGCATCCTGCTCGGTGGAGAGGTCCTCGGCGCTCAGCCTTTCCGCGTCGGCCAGGGCTTGCTGAACCCAGGTTTCCCGCGCCAGCAGCCGCAATGCCCGCCGGATCACATCACTCTTGTGCTCGCCGCTGCGCATCGCGGCTTCGATGATCTGCTCGTCCTGATCAGTGGGCCGGAAGCCGATGGTCGCGGTCATGACACCATTCTAAACACTCCGTTCAACAGACGTCCAACAGTTGTGCAACCAGCTTCGCAGCCGTACGACACCTGGTGCCATCGCCTAGGATGGGGATATGGCCCGCTGGGAACCGAACGCACGCGAACGGCTGGAGCACTCCTCGCTCGAGCTGTTCACCGAGCGCGGCTACGACCAGACCACCGTCGCCGAGATCGCCGAGCGCGCCGGGCTCACCAAGCGCACCTTCTTCCGGTACTTCGAGGACAAGCGAGAGGTGCTCTTCGGCGGGCAGGAGCTGCTCGACCGGCTGTTCACCGAAGGGATCACCGGCGCACCCGAAGCCGCCACGCCGCTGACCGCGGTCGGCGGCGGCCTGAACACCGTCGCGGCGGTGTTCGACGCTCAGCGCTGGAAGCTGGCCCGCAAGCGTCAGGTGATCGTGGCCGGGCACCGCGATCTGCGCGAGCGTGAGCTGCTCAAGGGCACCCGGCTGGTCGAATCGATGCGTGTGGCGCTGCGTGCGCGCGGAGTGCCGGACACGACCGCGAAACTCGCCTCGACGGTCGGCTCGCTCGCGTTCGGTGCCGCGTTCGAGCGGTGGATCGAGGACGAGAGCGCGGATTTCGCCGCGCTGGCCGGGCACGCGCTCGACGAACTGCGGAAATCGGCGGGCGAACTGGGCTGAACGCCTCAGCCGAGCAGCGATTTCGCCAGCGTCGCCACGTCCACCCCGGTCACCCCGTCGAGCACGTGCCACGGCGCGAGCCAGCCGGCCGCGGCGAGTTCGTCGTACACCGCGGCGCATCGCTGCTGGAGCGAATCATCGGACTCGAACGCGTCGCGGGCACGGGCGGAGTCCGTCTCCGCACGGCGCTCCGCGCGTTCGGCGGCGACCTCCGGGCTGACCCGCAGCAGCAGGTGCGCGTCCGGACGGGGCAACGCGAACCGGGTCACCTCGAGATCCCACACCCAGCGCACGACCGCACCGTCCGCGTGCTGACGCAGGCGGGCGGCGGCGTAGGCGGCGTTGGAGGCGACGTACCGGTCGAGCAGCACCACGTCGTGGGCCGCCCGCAGCTCGCGGATCTCCTCCGCCGCGCCGCCGCGGTCGAGGGCGTAGAGCATCGCCATGCCGTACACCGAATCGGCGAGGTCGCCGTGCCCCCGGTGCAAGGCCTCGCGCACGAGGTCGGCGTGCACACTCCGCCCGTACCGCGGAAAGGCGAGCCCGGCGACGCTCGCGCCGGCCGCTTCCAGCGCAGCGGTGAGCCCGTCGGCCAGGGTGCGCTTGCCCGCCCCGTCCAGACCTTCGATCACGACCAGTCTCCCCACGGCGTTCACCCTAGGACACCGAGGGTCCGGCGGTGAGCTAACCCGCTTCGCGGCGGCGGCTGTGGGCCAGGTAGCCCACCGGGGCGGCGACCAGCAGCCCGGCCAGGGCGAGCAGCGGGATCCAGTTGTCGTCGTGCTGCTCCGGCGCCGGTTCCTCGTCACCGCGGGTCACGATGCGCGCGTGGGACTCGCCGGTCGCGGCGTAGGACGTACCCGGAGCGGACAGGTGGACGTTGCCGGCGCCGGCGGGCTGCGCCGCGCCCGCGCCCGGAGCCGTCGCCGGCAACGCCAAGCCGGCCAGCAGGACCAGCAGCAGGACGCGGACCAGGCGGCCGCGTCCACGGGGACGGGCGTCCCCGGTTCGTGTCGTCATTCCCAGCACCGGCACGGAAGCCTCCCGCCGATCTGCCTCTTCGGTGGTCACCACGGTGAACAGCGCGGTCACCGAGAGCAAGATGCCGTCGCGGAGCAGGTGACGTTCCGGGTCGGTGGTGGAACGCGGAACGATTACGCTGCCATGGCCAGGCACACCGAACGGTGGTCGGACCGGTCACCGCACGCTGCTACCGTGAACGTTCCGCAGTGTTCACGCCCGCCGCGTGACGGCCGGGTGAAGGGGGCAGCGGTGGCACAGGACGGGGAAGGCCCACTGATCATCGAACCCGGCAGGCGCGGCTCCGGTGAACCGCCACCCGAGCTGAGCGAGGCGCTGCGGACCGGCGAGTTCCACGTGGCGCTGCGGCTGGCCATCGCACACCGTGGCCTCTCACTGGCCCGGCTCCGTGCCCATCTCGCGCTCCGGGGCGTCCACATCGGACAGTCGACGCTGAGTTACTGGCAACGCGGGCTCCGTCAGCCGGAGGTACCCAAGGCGCTGCCCGCGGTCCGCGCGCTCGAATCCGTACTGGCTCTGCCCGCCGACTCGCTCGTGGTGCTGATCGGCCCGCGCACCACGCGCCCGCGCGGGCACCAGGCCGCCGCCTCGTTCCACGACCTGCGCTCGGGCGACATGGGCTCGATCGTCGAGCAGCTGCTCACCGACCTCGGCGTGCTGCCCGCGGCGCAGCATTCCAACGCCGATCTGGAAATGCTTTCGGTGCACGACCGGATCACCATCGACGAGCAGCGCCACCAGGTCAGCATCCGCACCCGGCTGGTCACCCGCGCCCGGCGGCACGGCCCGGACCGCTACGTGACCGTGTACAACGGCGACCCCGGCTGCCGGATCGACGACGTCCAGGTGCTCACCGCCGAGGGCTGCCGGGTCGGCCGGATCCGCCGGCATCCGGCGGGCGAGACGATGGCCACCGAGCTGCTGTTCGACCGCAAGCTCGGCGAGGGCGACATCCACGTGTTCTGCTTCGAGGTGCGCGACGATTCCGCCGCGCTCTTCCCCGGCTACTACCGGATGCTGCGCGACCAGTGCGCCAGTTACCTGCTGCAGCTGCATTTCGCCCCGTCGGCGATGCCCGCCCGCTGCACCCGCGAGGTGCGGGCCCGCGACGACGCGCTGCCGGTCGAAGCCGAGGAGCTCGCCTGCGACACCGGCGGCGTGACCAGCGGCTACTTCCGCGACACCGGACCGGGGCTGTCCGGTATCGCGGTGGAGTGGAACTGACCCCTCAGCGTTCCACGCTGCAGATCCGGCCGCCGGTGATCCGGGCCAGCTCGTCGAAAGTGGTGGGGAAGACTGCGTTCGGCGTGCCCGCCGCGGCCCACAGCGGGTCGTACTCGCGCAGGTGCTCGTCCACCACGGTGTCCAGCGGCGCCGGGTGACCCACCGGTGCGACGCCCCCGATCACCTGCCCGGTGGCGGCGCGCACCTCCTCCGGCGTGGCCCGGCGGATTTCCGTACGCCCCAGCCGGCCCGCGAGCGCTCCGACGTCGACGCGGTGCGCCCCGCTCGTCAGCACGAGCAGCGGAACGCCGTCGGCGATGAAGACCAGGCTGTTCGCGATGGCGCCCACCGGGCAGCCGAGCGCCTCGGCGGCCTCGGCCGCGGTCCGGGTGGAACGGGGCAGCTGCCGCGCGCGCCCGGCGACCCCGGCCGTGTCCAGCGCGTCCTGCACGTGCTGCATCGAAGACATCGCACCTCCAGGTGTTCTGTAAACAGAACACTAGACTAAGCCCGTGCAGACGCCCCCTTCATCCGGCCCCGACGCCCGCGCGCTCGCCACCGCAGTCGGCAGCCGCATCCGCGCCCTGCGCACCCGCGCGGGCATCGGTCTCACCTCGCTGGCCGCCGGCAGCGGACTGGGCAAGGGCACTCTGTCCGAGCTGGAGAACGGACGCCGCAATCCGACGCTCGACACGCTGTTCGCCATCGCGACGGAGTTGTCGGTCCCGCTGAGCGATCTGCTGTCCGGCGAGGAGGTCCACGGCGACGCGGTGACCGCGACCCTCCTGGGCCGCTGGGAAGATCCCGAGGCGCTGAACGAGGTCTACCGGCTGACCATCGACGCACGGACCCAGCTGTCGAAACCGCACAGCCCCGGCGTACGGGAGGTGCTGACAGTGCTCACCGGTGCAGCCGAGGCCGGGCCATCGGCCGCACCGGTGCCGCTTCGAGCCGGCGAGACCCACACCTTCGTCGCGGAGGCAGAACATCTGTACCGAGGAATCGGCGGACCGGCCTCCGCGGTGTTGACGATGCGGTATCCGCGTTAGTGGACGAGCAGGCCGTTCGCCTTGGCGGCATCGGCCTGCCGCTCGTCCCGGGTGACCAGGGTGACCGGTTCACCGCCGGTCAGCTCCGCGGTTTCGTGCATGACCACGGCGAGATGCAGGGCGCCCAGGGTGCGCAACGGATAGTTCTCGGTGACCAGCCGCTGCGCGGGACGGAAGATCCTCGCCGGACGGAACGGGATGAGACCCAGTGTCGAATCCCGGCCCAGGGCGTCGAACTCGTCGACGAACTCGCGGGCGTCGGGAATGCGGCCGGTGCGCTTGGCAGCAGTCATCGCACTCGCCAGCTCGATCCGGGTCAACTCACTGGTCAAGACTCGGTGCTGACCGCTGACCAACAGTTCGCGCAGCTCGGAATGCTGCGGTTCATCAGCGAGGAGAGCACTCACGACCGCGCTGGTGTCGGCGTAGTAGACGGTCACCATTCACCCCGTGTCCAGTCGAGTGCTTCACTCACGGCAGTGCCCCAGCCTTGCGACCGGCGCTCGAGCTCGTCGAGGCCGACCGGTTCGCGTGCCGGTTCGAACGAGACCAGTTTCCCTTGCTGACGCAGCCGTTCCTTCCACTGCTGTGGACTCTCTTCATGCAGGAGAGCGCCCTGCAGGGCCTCGGTGACCAGGTCGTTGAGCGTGCGCCCCTCGGCCGCGGCTCTTGCCTTGAGCCGGGCGTGCAGCTCGTCGTCGATGCGGGTGATCAGTTGTCTCACACCCCCATGATAGCGCACCAACCATTCGGGTTATCACTGTTTTCAACTGCAGACAAAAGCCGCCCCGGAATGGATTCCGGGGCGGCTTTCGGCGGAATGATCAGTAGCGGTAGTGCTCCGATTTGAACGGGCCCTCGACGTCCACGTCGATGTACTCGGCCTGCTCCTTCGACAGCTTCGTGAGCTCGCCGCCGAGGGCTTCCAGGTGGATCCTGGCGACCTTCTCGTCCAGCTTCTTCGGGAGGCGGTAGACCTCCTTGTCGTACTCCTGCGGCTTGGTGAACAGCTCGATCTGCGCGATCACCTGGTTGGAGAAGCTGTTGGACATCACGAACGACGGGTGCCCGGTCGCGTTGCCCAGGTTCAGCAGGCGGCCCTCGGACAGCACGATGATGGTGTTGCCGTTGGGAAACACCCACTCGTCCACCTGCGGCTTGATGGTCACCCGGCGCACGCCCGGGTAGCGGGCCAGCCCGGCCATGTCGAGCTCGTTGTCGAAGTGCCCGATGTTGCCGAGGATGGCCTGGTGCTTCATCTTCGCCATGTGCTCGACCATCACCACGTTCTTGTTGCCGGTGGTGGTGATCACGATGTCCGCCTCGGGCAACGCGTTCTCCAGGCGCTTGACCTGGTAACCGTCCATCGACGCCTGCAGCGCGCAGATCGGGTCGATCTCGGTCACGATCACCCGCGCGCCCTGGCCGCGCAACGATTCGGCGGCGCCCTTGCCCACGTCGCCGTACCCGCAGACGACCGCGACCTTGCCGCCGATGAGCACGTCGGTGCCGCGGTTGATGCCGTCGACCAGCGAGTGCCGGATGCCGTAGCGGTTGTCGAACTTCGACTTGGTGACCGCGTCGTTCACGTTGATCGCCGGGAACAACAGCTCACCCGCGGCGGCGAGCTGGTACAGCCGCAGCACACCGGTGGTGGTCTCCTCGGTGACTCCGCGCACACCGGCGCCGACGGTGGTCCACTTCGCGGTGTCCGCGGCGACCGAGGCCCGCAGCAGCTCCAGGAAGACCTTCCACTCGTCGGGGTCCTCGTCGTCGGCGGGCGGGACCACGCCGGCCTTCTCGAACTCGGCGCCCTTGTGCACGAGCATCGTCGCGTCGCCGCCGTCGTCGAGGATCATGTTCGGGCCGTCGCCGTCCCAGGTGAGCATCCGCTCGGTGCACCACCAGTACTCCTCGAGCGTCTCGCCCTTCCAAGCGAAGACCGGCACCCCCTTGGGCTCCTCGGCGCTGCCGTGCGGGCCGACCACCACGGCCGCGGCCGCATGGTCCTGGGTGGAGAAGATGTTGCACGAGGCCCACCGGACCTCCGCGCCCAGCGCCACCAGCGTCTCGATCAGCACGGCGGTCTGCACGGTCATGTGCAGCGATCCGGAGACTCGCGCACCACGCAGCGGGTAGACCTCGGCGTACTCGCGGCGCAGCGCCATCAGGCCGGGCATCTCGTGCTCGGCGAGGCGGATCTCCTTCCGGCCGAACTCGGCGGCGTCCAGATCGGCGACGGCGAATTCGATGCCGCCCCGGGTGTCGTGCCGCTTCACAACGCTTTCGGGGGTCATAGTGCGGTTCCTCCAAGGATTGATGGCACCTGAACAGTACCGTTGTCGGCTCGACACCAACTCGAACGGATGAGGAGAGAAGACCGTGCCCGCCCCGCTCCCCGGCCCAGACACCCGCATCGTCGAACTCCGGGTGGCCGGGCTCGTGGGCACGAGCGGGGAAACCCTGCTCGACGCGGTGTCGACAGTCGATGTGGCCGGCGACGGCCTCGGCCGGGTCGTGCGCCCGGCCGACCGGCTCCGCCGCCCCGCTCCTGGCCCCGTCGTACCCGCGCTCGGCCGCTCGATCCCGCGCACCCTCGAAGGCTACCTGTGGACCGGCATGACCTCGGGTGGCGCCGCGAAGGCCGCCTGGGCCCTGCTGTTCCCGTTCTCCCTGGCGAACGTGGCGTTCTGGATGCTGCCCCCGAGTGACCGCGCGCGCTGGCTCGGCGGGCTCTGCCGGGGCCTGCTTCGGGTCGCTTCGGTACTGCTCACCATGCTGCTGGTCAGCCAGATCTCGGCGATGGTGATCGACCTCGTCGCGGCCCAGTGCCTCGCGCCCGGACGAGCCTGCCTGACCTGGGTACCGTCCGGACTGCGCACGGAGCCGCTGCGGCTGGGCGCCGGGGTGGCTCTGGTGCTGTTGCTGGTCTACGTGCTGCACCGGATCTCGTCCACGAACTGGCACGTCCGCGGCGGGGAACGCAGCGTGCGCAAGCGGGTGCCGCTGCACCTGCACACCGATCCCGAAGTCCGCGGGATGTCCGCGCTGCACACCGTGGCGGCGCTGGCGTGCATCGCGCTGCCGCTGCTCGGCGGGCCGTTCCGAATCCCCGGCGAGGTGCCCCGGCTGATCGTCTGGATCTGTGCGCTCGCGCTGGTGTTCGCCGTGCTGGTGGGGGCCGCGGTCGGCAGCGACACCGGCCGGATCGCCCGGCGCACCCTGATCGCGTTCGCCACCCTGGTGACGATCGCCTCGGCCGTGCTGGTGGTTCCGGGACGCGACCGGCTGCCCGGCATCGACGCGACGGTCGAAGGCCTCGGCGCGGCTCTGGTCGTGGTCACCGGGCTGTTCGCGCTCACGCTCGTCCCCTCGGCCCTGCTGGCCCGGGCGACCTGGCGGCACCGGCCGCGACGGCTGCGGCCCTGGCTCGGCGGCTGGGCCGCGGCGCCGGTGCTCGCACTGGCCGGACTGCTCGGCGGCGGATTCGGTGCCGGGCTGGCGTTCGCCGTGCGGCGGCTGCTCGGCGCGGACGGGCTGGCGCTGCCGACGACCTACGACCTGGTCACCGCCCTGTGGGGCGGCGGGCTCGTGCTGATGGCGCTGTGCGCGGTCGCCGGGTACGCGATCGCCGTGCCACTGCGCCGGCGCCGGCGCGGCGTCCCGCCGATCGTCGAGCTCATGGAGCACGACCGGCACCAGGAACAGGACGCGGCACGGGCCTGGGCGAGGTCGTCCTGGGAACGGCGGCACCTGCACCACCTGACGGCGATCGTCTCGCTCGGCCTGTGCGTCGGCGCGGTGGCGCTGCTCGTGATGCGCTTCGTTTTCGGGCTGTATCCGTCGTGGTTCGATCCGGTGTCGACGGTCGGGGTCTTCGCGGTCGGAGGTCTCGCGGCCGGCCTGCTGCGGGTGGTCTACTCGGCGGCGCGCTCACCACAACGCAGCCGGCACCTCGGTGCGTTGTCGGATCTGGTGTCGTTCTGGCCGCGTGCCGCCCACCCGGCGGTGCCGCCGTGCTACGCGTTGAAGGTCGTGCCCGAGCTGGCCGACCGCGTCAAGCACCATCTCGCCGAGCCGGGTACGCGGGTGGTGCTGTCCGGCCTGAATCTCGGCAGCGTGCTGACCGTGCTCACCGCCGCGAGGCTGTGTGAGGAACTGCCGGACGACGAGCTGGACCGGGTCGGCCTGCTCACCGCGGGCTCACCCCTGCAGTGGGGCTACCAGCGCGCGTTCCCGGCGGTGCTGCCGCAGGAATCGCTGGCCGAGCTGTTCGCGAAGCTGGACGGCCGCTGGCGGGCGCTGTGCCGTGGCACGGACATCTTCGGCGGCGGCGTCACCACCTGGCGGCACCAGACCAGCGGACGGCACCTGCTGGGCGACGGGTACCTCCCGGAGGGCGGACCCGGACCGCTGGAGACCACCCCGGAGGACTCCGGCGTGCTGATCCTCGGCGGTGATCACTGGCTGCCCGATCCCCTGCGCGGCCCGGACGGCCGCAGCCGCTGGGCGCCGGGGGTGCTCAAGCACCTCGACTACCTCGCGGACCCGGAATGGGACCACGCGGTGGCGATGGCCGCCGGCCTCGGCCGCACCGGACGCCCCCGTTCCCTCGGCGAACAGGGCTCCCTCTTCGGCGACCTGCCCCGTCCCCGCTGACCCCCGCTGTCACCGCAAGCGGGTGCTGCCTCAGCTTTCCCTGGTGCCGGTCCCGGCGGGTTCCCCGCCGGACTGCCGTTGGCCCAGGAGCGACTTGCGGCGGCCGTAGGCGAAGTACAGCACCACGCCGACCACCATCCAGGCCACGAACCGCAGCCAGGTCAGCACGGTCAGGTTCAGCATGAGCCACAGGCAGATCACGATGGCCAGCGGCGCGATCACCCAGACGGCCTTGACCCGGAACACCCGCTTGAGGTCCGGGCGGGTGCGGCGCAGCACCAGCACACCGGCGGACACCAAGATGAACGCGAACAGCGTGCCCACGTTCACCATTTCTTCCAGCTTGTCGGCCGGGAAGAACGTGGCCGCGACGGCGACCAGCGCGCCGACCACGAGGGTCGCGCGCTTGGGCGTACCGCGTCCGCCGGTCTTCGCCAGGCTGCGCGGCATGAGGCCGTCGCGGGACATCGCGAAGATGATCCGGACCTGGCCGAGCATCAGCACCATCACGACCGTGGTCAGACCGGCCAGCGCGCCGACCGAGATGAGGTTGGCCGCCCAGTCCACCCCGTTGGCGGAGAACGCCGTCGCGAGCGTCTTGTGGCTGCCGTCGCCCGCGGACGTCGCGAGCTCGCCGTAGGGCACCATCCCGACGACTACCAGCGAGACCGCCACGTACAGCACGGTGACGATGGCCAGCGACCCGAAGATGCCGCGCGGCACGGATTTCTGCGGATTGCGCGTCTCCTCCGCGGTGGTGGCGACGATGTCGAACCCGATGAACGCGAAGAACACCACCGAGGCCGCGGCGAGCAGGCCGAAGATCCCGAAGGAACTGCTGGCGCCACCGGCGATCAGCGAGAACAGCGACTGGTCCACCCCGGTCTCCCCGGCGCCGCCGGTCTTGCCGTCCGGGACGAACGGCGTGTAGTTCGCGCCCTTGATGTAGAAGATGCCGAGGACGATCACGAACAGCACGACGGCGACCTTGATCGCGGTGATCACCATGGAGAACCGCGACGACAGCTTCGTTCCCAGCACCAGCAAGGTGACCAGCACGACCACCAGCAGCAGCGCGCCCCAGTCGAGCTGGAAGCCGCCGCCGAGGTCGATCGCCGAGGTGGCCCCGTCGCCGAAGAGGTAGCCGAGCACCGTCTGCAGGTACGACGACCAGCCCTTGGCCACCGCCGCCGCGCCGACGGCCAGCTCCAGGATCAGGTCCCAGCCGATGATCCAGGCCACGAACTCGCCGAAGGTGGCGTAGGAGAAGGTGTAGGCACTGCCCGCCACCGGCACCGTCGAGGCGAATTCGGCGTAACAGAGCGCGGCCAGCCCGCAGGCGATGGCCGCCATGACGAACGCGACCGGCACCGAGGGCCCGGCGTAGTCACCGGCGGTACGCGCGGTGAGGGTGAAGATCCCGGCACCGACCACGACCGCGACACCGAACACGGTCAGGTCCCAGGCACTCAGGTTCCGCCGTAGCTTGGTATCCGGCTCGTCGGTGTCCGTGATGGACTGCTCGATCGACTTGGTGCGCCACAAACCCGTGCCGGGCAACGTTGACCTCCTGCGGTGACCTTCGTGGGGACCGGGCGACCACCCTAGCGCGCGCCGGTCGTCACCCCCGTTCGCGGTCGAGGTCGGGTTCGAGGTAGATCAGCGACGCCACCGGGACCTTCGCACGAACGCGGACCTCGGCGGCGTCGATCGCGGCGGCGATCCGCGCCGTGTCGAGACCGGGGACCAGCGCGAGCTTGGCGGCCACGAGCAGCTCGTCCGGGCCGAGGTACTGGGTGCGGATGTGGATCACCCGCTCCACCTCGCCCCCGGTCAGCTCGCCGACGATGGTGTCCAGGTCGGTCTCGGTGGCGCCCTCGCCGATCAGCAGGCTCTTCATCTCGACGATCAGGATCACCGCGATGATGCCGAGCAGGAGCCCGATGGCCACGGTGCCGATACCGTCGAACACCGGATCGCCGGTGAGCACCGAGAGCCCGACGCCGAGCAGCGCGAACACCAGACCGGCCAGCGCGCCGGTGTCCTCCAGCAACACGACCGGCAGTTCGGGTTCCTTGGCCTGGCGGATGAACCGCCACCAGCTGTAGTCGCCCTTGATCTTGCGCGATTCGCCGATCGCGGTGAGGAAGCTGTAGCCCTCCAGGCAGACCGCGACGACCAGGATGATCACCGCGACCAGCGGCGCCTCCAGCGGTTCCGGTTCGAGGATCTTGTGGATGCCCTCGTAGAGCGCGAACGCCGCACCGAGGGTGAACAGCAGCAACGCGACGACGAACGAGTAGAAGTAGCGTTCCCGCCCGAAGCCGAACGGATGCTCGCGGGTCGCCCGCCGCTGCGCCGACTTCTTCCCGAGCAGCAACAACCCCTGGTTGGCGGTGTCGGCCAGGGAGTGCACCGATTCCGCCAGCATCGACGACGACCCGGTGACCAGGAACCCGGCGAACTTCGCCACCGCGATCCCGGCATTCGCGGACAAGGCCGCGACGATCGCCTTGGTACCCCCGCCAGCTGACACAGCCTGCTCCCCGTGGTCGGCGCCCGAATTGCCGGAAGCGAGCCTAAAGGGTCGCGCGTCCGGGAGCCTGCGCAGCCCCCGGATCGATCAGGACGTTCCGCCGGAGGAGCCCAGCCAGGCGGTAGCCACGCCGCCGCTTGCCCTTTCCGCCTGCGCGTGGAAAGCGCGGTTCAGGCGAGGGTGAGCGTTTCGTCGTCGAATTCGGCGACGACCCGCAGGTGGCCCCCGAGCGCAGTGACGTAAGCGTCGAGTGTGCCGACCTGGGTGTGGTCGAGATCGCCCTTCTCCAGCTTGGACACCGCCGAAGAACCAGTCCTCCACTTGCTTTCAGCAAGACCACCGTCCACACCTCTGACGGATAACCTGCAGGTTGTATTTCCGCAAGATCGACTGGTCTCGTACTCGCTGTGTCGAGCTGCGACCTCCTGAAGACCCCGGCTCAGTCCTCGCAGGTGCCCGCCGTTGCGCGGAACAGTTGGGAGTGGGTGCCGTCCAAGGGGCGGATTCGGACCGGCGGGTCGGCGGCGGGCAGCCATACCGACTGGCCCCTGCGCAGTTCCACCTGTTCGCCGTCGTCGGCCAGGACGAGCAGGTCGCCTGCGGTGCAGAGGAGGATCTGCGGGCCCACGGAATCGACCTCGAGTTCGGTGTCCTCGCCCTCGGCCCACTCCGTACGGGACAGCTCGAACTCGGGGGCGTCGGTGTGGTAGACCGCCATCCCGTGGCCGGCTGGTTCGCCGTGCTGCACCGGCATTTCACCGCAGGAGAAGTCGACCACACGCAGCAGCTCGGGCACGTCCACGTGTTTCGGGGTGAGCCCGCAGCGCAGGATGTTGTCCGAGTTGGCCAGGATCTCCACGGCGATGCCGTGCAGGTACAGGTGCAGGTTCCCGGCCGGCAGGTAGATCGCCTCGCCCGCGCGCAGGGTCAGCCGGTTGAGCAGCAGCGCGGCCAGCACCCCGGCGTCTCGCGAATGCGTCTCCCCCAGCTCCAGGATGGTGCGGCATTCGACGGTGAACTCGCCGTGGTCGGCCACGTGCCGCACGCACGCGTCGAGCACCTCCGGCAGCAGCTCGTCGAAGGCCCGCTGCGGCAGCGTGATCCAGGTGGTGAACAGCGCCCGCAGCCCGTCCGGGTCGGGCTGGGCCTCCAGCAGACCGGTGTACTTGGCCATGCCGGGCGTTTCGATCGCCTTGAGCAGCTTGATCGTGCGGTGCGGATCGCGGAACCCGGCGAGCGCGTGGAATTCGGTGAGCGCGCAGACCAGCTCGGGCTTCGCCGTGGGATCCGGGTAGTTGCGGTTGGCCGCGTCCCGCGGGATGCCGAGCTTCTCCTCCCGGGCGTACCCCTCCGCGGCCTGCGCCGCCGACGGGTGCGCCTGCATGGACAGCGGTTCCTCGGCGGCCAGGATCTTCAGCAGGAAGGGCAGCCGGCCACCCCAGCGCCGGGTACAGCGCTGTCCGAGCTGGCCGACCGGATCGGCGTCGACGAGCGCCAGCAGGCTCCGTTCGGTGCCGTCCGGGCCGATCACGTGCGACGGGTCGCCGGGGTGGGCACCCATCCACAGCTCGGCCTCGGGGTGCGGCGCCGGCACCGGACGACCCTGCAGCTGCGGGATCGCGGTGCGCGAACCCCACGCGTAGGGCCGTACGGCGTTGCGCAACAGCTCCACTGTCACCTCAACTCCCCAATTCTTCCCCTC
Source organism: Amycolatopsis jiangsuensis (assembly GCF_014204865.1). NCBI lineage: Bacteria > Bacillati > Actinomycetota > Actinomycetes > Pseudonocardiales > Pseudonocardiaceae > Amycolatopsis > Amycolatopsis jiangsuensis. Next base: position 6,537,323 of record NZ_JACHMG010000001.1, on the reverse strand, counting down.
GGCCGGGGCCGGTGCACCGTACGCGGCGGGCGTGGCGCCCCGGATCCCTCAGGCGGAGGCCGGCTCGTATCTGCCGGCCCCGCCGATGCTGCCCGCCGCCAGCCCGAGATAAACGGCGGCGAGTTCGAACCGCAGCGCCAGCACCGCGGCCCGGATGATCTCGTCGGCCTCGATCTCCTCGGCCGGTACGACCAGGTCGGCGCCGGGCAGCACCTGCCCGGCCTGGTAGCGGGCCGCGTCGGTGGCCGGCCCGGTCCGCACCGACAGCAGCAGCACGCGCGTGGCGAACCCCTCGGAACCCTCGTCCGGGTCCGCGAAGATGTCCCGCTCACCGCCACCGGACTGTGCGGCGATCCGCAGCGCGGGCCGCGCCATCGCCTGCCGGTAGTCCTCGACGTCGCACACCATGGCGGCGTGCGCAGCGAAAGCGTGCGCCGCGTGTTCGCCGACCGCGACAGCCACCGGATCCAGCCCCCACAGCAGGGGCAGCCGGTCCGCCACGCGCAACGCGAGTGCCTTGGCCGGGTTCGCGAACGACTCTCTGGCCAGGTAGTCCTTCTCCGCTTCGAGGTCCAGCTGGTCGGCGAGCGCGTGCACGTCGGCGACCAGAAGACCCAGCGCGTTCGCGGTGAGCAGCCCCGCGGCCAGCCCACGCGGGAACGCCAGCTCCGGCGGCACCGGAACCCGCGGCGTGAGCAGCACGCCCTTGCCCGCGACGGACGCCGCGACCGGACCGTCCTCGGGCGCGGACAGCACCACCGACGCACCGAACCGGGCGGCCCGCTCCAGCGAGGCGGCCAGCTCGCGGTCCCCGGGGTCGTCGGTGTGCGCGAACACCACGTCCAGCGCACCGATCCAGGCAGGCACCGATTCGGCCACCACGACCGGGACCGGACAGGCCGGCGCGAGCAACGCGGCCAGCAGCCGGGTCAGCGTCCGGCTCACCCCTGGCCGGTCGATGAGCACGAGCGACCGCGGACGGCCCAGGTCCAGCCGCTCGCTCAGCTCCAGCTCGGCCGCGGCCTCGACAGTGGCGCGCACCTGCGCGCCTGCCATCGCGGCGGCACGCAGCAGGCCCGCTCGGTCGGCCTCGGCCAGCCGCGCGGGATCGTCGAGCAGCGAATCGTCAAGCACTGTCGGCATGGTCGTCATCCGGCTCACCGGCAGCACCCGTTTCGGCACCCTCCGGTCCCGCACCGCCCGGTTCCAGCGCCTCGTCGAGCAGCAGCACCGGGATCCCGTCCCGCACCGGGTACACCCGGCCACAGTCGGTGCAGGTCAGCGCCTCGGCCTCGGCGTCGTCCGGCGTGCCCGGGCGCAACGGCGCGTGATCCGGCGACGGGCACGCGAGGATCTCGAGCAGCTGGGCGTCAAGCGTGAGGGCCATGGTTCCTCCATACCACGCGAAAGTGGGTCGGGGAGGGCACCTTCCGGACACGATCCTGCCCGGAAGTCTCCCGCGGGGTGGTCCGGTCAGCCACGGACGAGACCCAGCACGTCGTCGGTCAGCGCCTCGACCGCGGCCCGGTCGGCGGCCTCCACGTTGAGCCGGAGCAGCGGTTCGGTGTTCGACGGGCGCAGGTTGAACCACGCGCCGCCGGGCAGCTGCACGGTCAGCCCGTCCAGTTCATCGATCTCCGCACCGGACTTGCCCGCGTAGGCGTCCTTGACCGCGAGCATCCGGGCGACCTGGTCGTCGACCGTCGAGTTGATCTCACCGGACGCGGCGTAGCGCGAGAAGTCCTGGGTCAGCGAGGACAGCGGCCCGTCCTGCTCACCGAGCGCGGCCAGCACGTGCAGCGCGGCCAGCATGCCGGTGTCGGCCCGCCAGAAGTCGCGGAAGTAGTAGTGGGCCGAGTGCTCGCCACCGAAGATCGCGCCGGTCCGCGCCATCTCGGCCTTGATGAACGAGTGCCCGACCCGCGTGCGCACCGGGTTGCCGCCGTGCTCGGCGACGATCTCCGGCACGCCCTTCGAGGTGATCAGGTTGTGGATGACCGTGCCGCCCGGTTCCTTGGCCAGCTCGCGCACCGCGACCAGCGCGGTGATCGCGCTCGGCGACACGGGCTCGCCACGCTCGTCGACCACGAAGCAACGGTCCGCGTCACCGTCGAAGGCCACCCCGGCGTCCGCACCCGTCTCGCGCACCTTGGCCTGCAGGTCGACGATGTTCTTCGGGTCGAGCGGGTTGGCCTCGTGGTTGGGGAAGGTGCCGTCGAGCTCGAAGTACATCGGCACGATCTCAATGGGAAGTCCATCGAAAACGGTCGGCACAGTGTGCCCGCCCATGCCGTTGCCCGCGTCGACGACCACCTTCAGCGGCCGCGAGCCGCTCAGGTCGACGAGGCCGCGCAGGTAGCCGGCGTAGTCGCCGAGCACGTCCCGCTCAGTGACACTGCCCCGCTGGCCCTGGAACTCCGGCACGCCCTGTTCCACGGTGTCGCGGATCTCGGACAGCCCGCTGTCCTGGCCGACCGGGGCGGCACCGGCGCGGCACATCTTGATGCCGTTGTACTCGGCCGGGTTGTGGCTGGCGGTGAACATCGCACCCGGCATGTTCAGCGAGCCGGAGGCGAAGTACAGCTCGTCGGTGCTGCACAGGCCGATCGACACCACGTCGAGGCCCTGCGAGGTCACGCCCTCGGCGAAGGCGGCCGCGAGCCCCGGCGACGAGTCACGCATGTCGTGTCCGATCACCACCGACGGCGTCTCGGGCTTGACCAGCAGTGCGAACGCGGCTCCGAAGTCCCGTACCAGGGCCTCGTCGAGCTGTTCGCCGACCACGCCACGAATGTCGTAGGCCTTCACGATGCCGGAAAGGTCTGGCACGCCTTCTCCCCGCCGCTAGTGTCGTCGCGGCGCCGGTCGCGCCGCGGGCGAAAGCCTACCGGCGGGAGCGTGACTCAGGCGCGCCCGGGCAGGACGCGCAGGTGCCCGCGCCTGCCGGACGGGTTCTCCGGCTCGGGCTCCGGGGCGGGCCGGTCGGAGCGACCGGCCTCCCGTACGGCCTCGGCCAGCGCGGTCAGCTCGTCGGCGGACTGCTCCGGCGTGGCGAAGGTGCCCTCGTGCCGGACCACTTCCCAGCCCTTGGGCACGGTCAGCCGCAGGGCGTGTGCCTCGCACAAGTCGTAGGAGTGCGGTTCGGACGCGGTGGCCAGCGGGCCGACGACGGCGGTCGAATCGCGATAGGCATACGTGAGCGTGGCGACAGCGGGTTCGGGGCAACCCGTTCGCGAACATTTCCGTACGCTCCGCACGGTCGGAAACGATAGCGCGTCGCCGCAAGGCCGTGGGCGGCGACACGCGCGTGCCCGGCCGAGGCGCATAGACTTGTCCGGTGGCGACGGCTCGTGACTACCGACAACGGCAGCGACTGCGGCGGGACCGGCACGGCCGGGGCCTGCGCGGGACGCTCTACCCCGCGTCCCTGCCCGCTGCCGCCAGCCGCGCGGAGCGCTTCGACGCGCTGGTGCTCGACGCGCTCGAGCCGATCGAGGCGCGCTGGCGGCACGAGCTGACCAAGCTCGACGTCGCGGTCGACGACGTACCCGAGGTCCACGAGGACGGGCGGGTCCCCTCCGACGGGGTGCTGCACGACGGTTCGGTCCCGCTGTCCCGGCTGGTCCCGGCCGGGGTGGACCGCACCGGGCTGCCCACCCGGGCCCGGATCGTGCTCTACCGGCGCCCGCTCGAAGCCCGCGCCAAGGACCCGGTCGAACTGGCCGACCTCGTGCACGACGTCCTGGTCGAGCAGGTCGCCGGCTACCTCGGCGTCGAACCGGACGTCATCGAAGGCGACTGAGCCACCCGGCGCGGCACTTCTACCCGGCCGGGCGGCGGCGCGAGGGGATGGCGGTCAGCGCGGTGAACAGGACCGCGGCCAGCTGCACCAGCAGGAGCAGCCCGCGTTCGGTGCCCGGGAACGTCACGGAGATCTCCGAGGACTGCGCAGGCACGGACACCGCGACCTGATGCCCCCAGGCCGGCACGATCGGGACCGCCTTGCCGTTCACGCTGGCCTGCCACCCGGCCTCCTGCTCCGCGGCGAGCACGAGCAGCCGCCCGGTGGGTCCGTCGGAGGCACGGACCCGCACGTCCGGAAGCTGGGCGTCGACCGGGGAGACGCCGGGGTTCGTTCCGGGCGCGGCACCCCCGGTCACCGCCTTCTTGGCCAGTTCCGGGGAGATCAGGGCGACCTCACCGGTCTTCGGCAGCAGCCGCAGCACCGGCCGTCCGTCCGAGGCCGGCGCGCCCACCGCCGCGAGGTCACCGGCCGCGGCGGCGAACGCGTTCGCGTCCGTGCCGTCCGGCAACACCACGTACTGGACGCCCGAAGCGGCAGCGGCCGCCAGTGTGCGTTTCAGCGCGGCGACGTCCCCTTGCCCCAGGTCACGGCGCCATCCGGCGAGCCGATCCGGGGTTCCGGTGACCGGGGCGAGCTCGTCGTCGCCGAAGAGGGCGAGCCGGCCGCCGGTCTGACGCACCGGCCCGGTACCCGAACCGAGGTCGAGCACAGCCCGCCCGGTCGCCGCGACGTCGGCGGAAACCTCCGGTGCCAGCTGCGGACGTGGCTGTGCGGTGAGCGGCCCCTGTGCGCCGGCCAGGCCGGCCCCTGCGGCCAGCGCGGCCACCACCACGGCGCCGGCCACGGCGAGCACCTTCGGCAGCCACGATGCGGGTACCGGCCCGAAACCGCCGCGTTGCCAGGTGGCGAGCACTGCCCACAGCAGCCCGGCGCCCACGAAGAGCAGCGGCACCCCGGCGTAACCGGACGCGGGCGCGCCGCCTTGCATCGGGCTGAGCTGTACCTCCCGCACCAGGAACACGCCGGCGACGCCGAGCGCCGCGACGGCCAGCCCGCCGGCGACTTCCTTCCGCGGCCGGACGACGAGCGCGACGAGCGTTGCCGCGAGGATCGCGACCCCGATCGGCCACGCACCCGGCCCACCGGGGGTGAGCCCGGCCAGGTCCGCACCGGACGCCGCGGTCGCCGGGCCGCCGAGCCCTTGCACCAGCAGTTCGGGATGCCGCAGCAGCACCGTCGGCCACGGCAGCAGCAGAACGAGCGGCAGCAGCACCACGATCCCGACCGACGCGACCCGCCGGGCCAGACCGGACGGCGCGGGCAGCACCACGAACCCGGCAAGCAGTCCGACCAGGACGAGCCCGTGCGCGAGCGGGGAGAACGCGCCGAGCAGCGCCACTCCGAACGCCGACAGCGCCGAGACGTGCAGCCATCGGGTACCGGGCCGGGTGAGCAGCCGCGCGAGGCCCGCCAGCACGAGCGGCAGCACGAGGTGGACCACCACGACGTCGATCCGGCCCTGCGCGACCGACGCGGTGGCGGCGGGCAGCAGCGCGTACGCCGCCGCGATGGCCGCGCGGACCCACCGGCGGACCGGCAGCCTGCGCGTTGCCGCGTAGGCGCTGAGCCCGGCGAGCGGCAGGTCCCCGATGAGCAGGATCGCGACGAGCGCGGCCGGGCCGCCGATCGGGGTGAAGACGGCGCCGAGGGTGCCGAGCACCGGCAGGGTCGCCGGTGCGGGTGCGCCGGTGCCGCCGGCGATCGGGTGCCAGGGCGAGAGGTAGGTCGTCCAGATCTCGCCGAGTCCGCCGACCGGCAGCAGCTGCCCGCCCCACAGATCGAGGCCGAGCCGATCGCGGTTGATCACCAACGCCAGCACGGTCAGCACGACCACCAGGACGAACGGTGGCGCGAACACCGTGGCCGCGAGCACCCGGCGGCGGTTGACCGCCACGAACACGAGGTCCGGTTCCGCGGCCGGCGCCTGCGGGCGGGGCGCGGGTGCCGGCCGGTCACCGGCTTCCGGCCGGGCACGGTCCTCTTCGGACTCCGGAGGAGTTCCCGCGTCTGGAAGGGTCACCGCGACGACGGTGCCGGGCCTGCGGAGCCGGGAGCCGCGGCTGCTGAGCCCGCGCAACGCTCCGGCGGGCAATGCGTCCGGCCCGACCGGCCGCGCGCCGGACGCGGCCAGCGCCTCCGGCGGAATCCACGCGGTCTCCTGCTCGACGCCGTCCGGCACCGTGCCGAGTGCCAGGTCACTCTGCACGCCGCGGCGGACGAGCCCGACGACTCCTGCCCGGATCGCGTTGCGCAGCCTGGTGGTCCGGCTGATGAACAGGCCGCGGACGGTGCCGGGGCGCGGTACGCCCCGGCGCTTCGCCCGAGCCGCGCGGAGGTTTCCCCGGCCGCCACAGAGGTAGCGGAGCGCGGCCAGTTCGGCGGCCGCTTCGGTGGTCCGGCGCAGCAGGAAGAACACCAGCGCGCGCAGCATCAGCAGCACGGGAAGGCGGATCAGCCCGAGCCAGTACGACGTTGGCGAGCAGTTCACCAGAAAGACACGTAAGCCGTGGGCGCGGTTCACCGCGACGAGCGAGGGACCGGCGGCGCTCGGCACGCGCTGTCCCGTGGAGAGCGCGCGGGCGTGCCGGACGTGGGCCGCCGGGACCGACAGCACGAGCGAGCCGGCGGTGTTGGCCCGCCAGCCGAAGTCGAGATCCTCACGCAGCAGCGGGAAATCCTCGTCGTAGCCGCCGAGGTCGTGCCAGAGTTCCCGCTGTATCAACGATCCCGCGCTGGGTACGGCGAGGACTTCGCTGGGTTCGCCGTCCTCGGCGGACATCTGCTGGCGGTGGCCGGAGGCGTCGGTGGACAGCCCGGCTTCGACGATGAGGCGGGGCTCGGCCCAGTCGAGGCCGAGCGGTCCGAGGACCTTGGCCGACGGGTTCTGCTCGGCGGTGTGCAGGAGGGTTTCGAGGCAGTCCGGTTCGGGGGCGCAGTCGTCGTGCAGGATCCACAGCCACGCACCGGGGTCGCCCCAGCGTTGGACGGCGTGCTCGACGGCGGCCGCGATCGCCGCCGCGAAGCCGGTCTCGCCGGGCAGCGTGAGCACTCCGGACAGCACCGGCGCGGTCTCGGGCCCGGCCGCACCGGCTGCGGCTTCGGCGAGCAGCTGCGCGGTCCGGTCGGTGGATCCGGTGTCGACCGCCAGCACGTGCCGGGGACGGACCGTGCTGCGCCGCAGGGCGGAAAGCGCCAGCGGCAGCCATTCCGCTCCGTCGTGACAGACCACAATGGCCAGTACGGGCAGCGTGCGCACGGTGGACGGGGCAACAGTCCGGGGCAAGAACGGCTCCTGAGGCGGGAGGACGACGCGGTGCGGTCACCCTACGGCCTCACCCACCGCGACAATCCGAACCCACGCCGTATCACCCGCGAAAACCGCGCACGGCAACCACCATGTGGACATTCACTGCACTGCGGCCCACCGCCAAGCCGACCGACACCCCGCGTATGCCCCACAACCGCACTCGCGAAACCCCACCACCGCAGGAAAATCCCACGGGCGGAAAATTTCACCCAGCCCACACACCCGATGCGGACCGAACTCACGTGGATTTCGCGACCCCGCAGGCACCGACGAGCGACCGAGTCGCACCCTCACCAACGCCCGAGCCCGGCCCACCACGGCGAAGGTCCGGCAACAGGCCCCTGAACCGATCGAGATCGATCAGCCCACGACGACTCGCGAGAGCGTGCCCACCAAGAACGCCGAAAACCCAAGCCACCGACGAAAACTCCCGGACGCGCCCTACAACGATCCAGACGAACGAACTTCAGAACGCGCCCCCGCAACGGCCAAGCGCAACCCACCACGGCAGGGTCCGAGTGCACGCCCCCGCAACAGCCAAGACCGGGCCCACCACGACGGAACTCCGAAGCACGCCCCCGCAACGGCCAAGACCACGGCGGGGATCCCACGGGCGTGGCCCCGCGGACAGCCGCTGGAGAACCGCGACCAAACCGACCACGATGGAACTCTGGAGTACACCCCGCGACAGCCAACCCAAACCGAACACGGCAGGAGTCCGAGGGCGCGCCCCGCAACAGCCGAGACCAAACCGACCACAGCGGGAGTCCGGGGGCGTGCCCCCGCGCGGGGTTTGGGGGTTGCACCCTCAGAAGACACCGTAATCCGCCAGAGGGTCCACGCTTTTCGTGGACACACTCCACTCCAACCCGGCGGATTACGCGCGTTTCTTGAGCTTCCGCCGTTCCCGTTCGGACAGTCCGCCCCAGATGCCGAAGCGCTCGTCGTGCGCCAGGGCGTACTCGAGGCATTCGCCCTTGACCTCGCAGCCGAGGCAGATGCGCTTCGCCTCGCGGGTCGAGCCGCCCTTCTCCGGGAAGAACGCCTCCGGGTCGGTCTGCGCGCAGAGCGCGCGTTCCTGCCAGTCCTGCTCCTCGGTGGCGTCGAAGAGGTCGGTCAGATCCCCGAGCTGCTGCTCCGGGTTCTCTCCCCACCCCACGACGTGCCCCCATTCCTTGCTTTCCGCTTCCAACCGCACGTCCGCCTCCTCGCTCCTACGCACTCCCCAGGCTGGCGGTGGTGAAACGACACCCGCTGTCCCCTCGACAACGAATGACATCACTGTGATTACACCCGTGTAGTGCGGCCAGGTCAAGCGGAGTAGCGAGTTCGGGGGATACGTCTCGCCGGCCGCGCAAGGGGACACGCCGAAGACTTCACACCGGGCATACGGAAGACTGGAGGCGTGCAGAGATCAGCAGTGCGCCCGAGCCCGATCTTCCTCGGCATCCTCGCCGTCACCGTGGCCGGCGGTTTCCTGGCCGCATACGGTGATTCCTCGACCGTCCTCAGTGACCGCGACCCGATGTTCGTCGCCGGGGTGGTGCTGCTCGTCGCGGGCGGCTGGGTCGCGTCCCTCACCTTGCACGAGTTCGGCCACGCCTTCGTCGCCTTCCGCGGCGGCGATCACGAAGTCGCCCACAAGGGGTACCTCTCGCTGGACGTCCGGCGCTACACCGACCCGGTGCTGTCTCTGGTGCTGCCGCTGATCTTCCTGGTGATCGGCGGTATCCCGCTGCCCGGTGGCGCGGTGTGGATCAACCGGGGCGCGCTGCGCGGCCGGGCGACCTCGTCGTGGGTCTCGCTCGCCGGTCCGCTGAGCAACCTGGCGGTGGGTGCCGCGCTGTGCCTGGTGATCGCGCTGGTGCCGATGGCGACCGGGCTGTTCTACGGACTGTCCTATCTGGCCCTGCTGCAGGTGATGACGTTCCTGCTGAACATCCTGCCGGTGCCGGGGCTGGACGGCTGGGGGGCGCTGGAGCCCTACCTCTCGCCGCAGGCGCGGATGTTCGGCGCGAAGGTACGACCGTGGGCGCCGCTGGCGCTGTTCGCGGTCTTCTTCGTGTTCCGGCCGGTTTCGGACGCGCTGTGGTTCGTGGCCGGGAAGATCTTCGTGACGCTCGGCGGCAGTGCGCTGGCGGGGAGCGTCGGGCAGACGGCGTTCCTGTTCTGGCGGTGAGTCAGGCCCACCGAGGGTTGTCGGCCATCAGCCACGCGTGCGCGCGCTTCCACACCGTGCGGAGTCCGGCGCGTTCGCCGAAGTAGTCGCCCGCGGCGCCGACCACCGGCAGCATCCCGACCAGCCGGTGGTAGAACCGGCCACGCGGGCGCTTCTCCAGTTCCTCGGTGATGCCCCAGAGGGACCGGCCGAGCCGCCACAGCGTGCCGGCCACGGCTTTCACGGTGACCTTGCCGTGTGCGCGCCGCGATTCGTCGAGTTCCTCGGTGAGTTCCGCGGCCGCGCTGTCCTCCGCGGCCGCGCTGTCCACTGCGGCGGCACTGTCCACTGCGGCGGCACTGTCCTCTGCGGACTGGTCGGTCCCGGCGCGGTGGCCCTCGGCCGTCTCCGCGCCGATCTCCCGCTCGAACAGCACCGAGGCGACGAGCCGGACGCGACTGCCGACGTCGGTCACTCCGTACTCCCCGGCGATCGCGCACAGCAGCAGTCCCTGCGACGCGGCGCCGAGCGCGTCCTGCACCGGCAGCCGGTCGGCGAGCGCGCCGCCGAGTCCGGGAATCGACGTGAGCAGTGCGGTGAGCCGTCCGACCCGGTTGACCCACCAGGCGGCGCGCTGGTCGATGTCCATCGCCGCCCAGGCCGCCGTGCCCGGGACTTTCACCGACGTGAGCGCGTCAAGCACCTTCTTCCGCAGCCCGTCGTCGGCGAACTCGTCCTCACCGCGGCGGGCACGGGCCTGCAGGCCGAACGGGTCGGACTCGCGCAGCGCGTCGAGCATCGGCGCGCAGGCCCGGACGAACGGCCGCAGCACCGCGACGACCTGCTGGTCCGAGATGGCCTCAGCCACGGCCGAGCCCCTTCGCCGCGGTGGCCCGGCCGAGCCCGCCGCCGAGGACGAGCGCGGCCGGCAGCGCACTGGCGCCGAGCAGCAACAGCGCCCGCCAGTCCTGCACGAGCACGAGGTCGCCGCCGGGTCCGGTCAGGCCGATCACGAATACCACGACCACCCACACGGCCAGCGGCACGAACGAAAGCCCGGGCCGGACGAGTTTCGCCGTCGTCCGCACGAGCCACGGCGTGGTGACGGCGCCGACGAGCGCGGTCAGCGGAAGCGGCACCGTGCCGAGCGAACCGACCCGCAGCGGGAGGAAGAACACTTCGAGCAGGGCCAGCAGCACGGCGTCGAGACCGAGCAGCAGCAACGTGAACCACTGGGTGCGCGTGAGCGAGGCGGCCATGGTCAGAGCCCGCCGAACAGGTCGGTGCCGGCACCGTCCGCATCGCCGCGGGCGAGCACGAAGTGCTCGTGGCGCGGGAGCGGCTGGGCGATGCCGTTGGTGAGTGCGAAGTGGACCACCGCCCGGTCGTCCACGGTCAGCTGCGTCTCGTGCGCGCGCAGTGCGGCGAGCTTCGCCGGCAGGTGCTCGGAGATGTCGAGCACGGTGGTGATCTTTTCGTCGGGCACCGAAGGCAGCTCGTCGTCCGCGGGCACGCGGAAGGGCGAGGTCCCGTCCGCGCGTAGTTCGGCGAGGCCGACGACGAGCGCGGCCTCGGACTGCACCACGTGGAAGACGCGCGGGACGTCCACCGCGGCGGCCATGGTGATCTCGTGCGCCCGGATGTGGTCGGGATGGCCGTATCCGCCGAACGAGTCGTAAGTGACCACGACCTGCGGTTCCAGCTCTTCGATCAGCGCACGTAGCTGTGCGGTCTGCTCCTCGGCCGGCCCGCCGGCGAAGGCACGCGGGTGCTCCGCGGCAGCCGTGCCCGCCATGCCGGAGTCGCGCCACCGGCCGATCCCGCCGAGGTACTCATGCCGCGTGACGCCGAGCGCGGCGCACGCGGCGGCCAGCTCGCCGGATCGGTAGCCACCCAGCTGGTCGGCCTGGTCCGCGGCCAGCCGGGCCAGCCGCGGCGGCACGATCTCGCCTTCCTCACCCAGGGTGCAGGTGACCAGGGAGACCTCCGCGCCCTCGGCCGCGTACCGCGCCATGGCGCCGCCGGTGGTGATGCTCTCGTCGTCCGGGTGCGCGTGGACCAGCAGCAGCTTCCGCTTCACGGCTTCAGGTTAACGACCGCCCCCGCCGATCCGTCGGCGCCGCCGCGCCGGCAGCCGCCACCGAGGCCCGCGTGCACGGGCAAATGCAGGCGCATCCCAGGGAATCGGACCGCCGTCCCGGTAGCTGGACGTTCCCGGGGGCGGAACGTTCCGCGCCGCGAGATCACGGACCACCGGGCCGGGTGGTCCGCCCGGGTCCCGGCCGGTCCCGGACGGAGCACTCCTGCCGACGCCCGGACCGGCGCCGGCAGCGTCCCCGGCGTCATCACGGGGCATGATCCGGCGGACCGGCGGGCAGACTTCGGCAGCGCCCCTGCCGGCACGTCCCGTCGGGCACAGCAGGGCTCACGAAATCGGGTCAATTCCTGGTCACACGCGGTTTCCTCCAGCCGGAAAGCTGGGCCATTCGCGGGGCTGTCCAGACTGCGGAGCGTGGGTTATCGTCCCTCGAGCCGAATGGCGGGCCGGACTGCGGAACCACCCGAACAGGTTCGCACAACCCTTATGATCAGCTACCCTCGGTAGTCGAACTGGGCCAGAATCCCGGGTGGACCTCGTCAGGATGAGATTGCTGTTCCACAACGATCTCACTCAGAGTGTCCGGATCGATGGTTTTGCGGACTGTCGGATGCCTAAGTTGCATGACTACGGTGAGCAACGCGATTACCCCGGTGCTTGCGGTCAGGAAGAGGTCGCCTCGCAGATCCGCGACGGCGTCGAGCAAGGAGAATGAATGTTAGTGACGACAAGGGCGCGCGCGGTGAAACTCGGCGCGTTCGTCGCGGGCGCGGCCCTTCTGCTCTCCGCTTGCGGTGGCGGGGGCGGCAACAGCGCGACGCAGACCGGTCAGGCGTTCGGCGACTGCGACCAGAATCCGAACACGTGCAACACCGTGCAGGCCGACCAGCTCCAGGACGGTGGCAACGTCACCTACGCCATCGAGAAGAACATCCCGAACTGGAACGTCACCTCGGCCGAGGGCAACGTGTTCGAGACCGGTGAGGTCACCAAGGGCCTGCTGCCCTACACCTTCTATTCGACTCCGGACCTCAAGCCGGTGCTGAACAAGGACTTCGTCGAGTCCGCGGACCTGCAGGACCCGACCACGATCGTCTACAAGATCAACCCGAAGGCGGTCTGGTCGGACGGCACGCCGCTGTCGGCCGACGACTTCGTCTACAACTGGAAGGTGCAGAACGGCAAGGACTGCACCGACTGCGCCCCCGCCGACACCTCCGGCTACGACCAGCTCAGCTCGGTGGAGGGCTCGGACGGCGGCAAGACGGTGACCGCCAAGCTCTCCAGCCCGTTCACCGACTGGAAGAAGCTGTGGGGCTCCTCCGGCGGGATGTACCCGGCGCACCTGGCCAAGCAGCACGGGGACATCAACACCCCGGCCGGCCTCGCCTCCTCGTACAAGTGGTTCGGCGAGACCGTGCCGACCTGGACCGGCGGGCCGTGGAAGATCTCGAAGTTCGCCAACAACCAGTCGGTGACCGAGGTGCCGAACGAGAAGTACTGGGGCACCAAGCCGCGGCTGGCGAGTGTGGTCTTCCGGATCATCACCGACGCCACCCAGGAGCCGACCGCGCTGCAGAACAACGAGGTCCAGGCGATCTACCCGCAGCCGCAGGTCGACCTGGTCAACCAGGTCAAGAACATGCCGAACATCTCCTCCTACATCGGCCTCGGCCTGCAGTGGGAGCACTACGACTTCAACCTGAAGAACCCGGCGCTCGCGGACAAGGCGCTGCGCCAGGCGATGTTCACCGCGGTCAACCGCAAGGACATCATCGCCAAGACGGTCGGCCAGTTCACCGACAAGGTGCAGCCGCTCAACAACCACAACTTCATGCCGCAGCAGACCGGCTACAAGGACGTGGTGACCCCGACCGGGCAGGGCAACGGTGACGTCGAGAAGGCGAAGAAGATCCTGACCGACGCCGGCTACAAGGTCGGCGGCCAGCAGCTGATCGACCCGAAGGGCAAGGCGGTCCCGACGCTGCGGATCCGCTACACCGTCGGCAACCAGATCCGCCAGGACGAGTGCCAGCTGTTCGCGCAGGCGGTGGCCCCGCTGGGGATCAAGGTCGAGGTCTCCTCGACCGACGACCTCGGCGCCACCACGACCGAGGGCGACTACGACATCATCGTGTTCGCCTGGGTCTCCTCGCCGTTCCCGTTCGGTGGCGCCAAGCAGCTGTGGGGCACCGGCCAGGGCAGCAACTACGGCAAGTACACCAGCAAGAAGGTCGACGACCTGATGGCGCAGGCCAACTCCGAGACCGACCAGACCAAGGCGGCCGACCTGCTCAACCAGGCCGACCAGCAGCTGTCGGAGGACGCCTACGTGCTGCCGCTGTACCAGAAGCCGACGTTCCTGGCGGCCTCGGACAAGATCGGGAACCTCCGGAACAACTCGACCCTGGACGGGCCGGTGTACAACATGTCGGAGTGGGGCATCCGCAAGTGATCACCACCCGGTAGATTCGCGCTGAACCACCGGTGAGGGGCCGGCAGAACATTGCCGGCCCCTTACCGTTTGCCTGATTTGTTCCCGAACGCACGCTTGCCCGTCTCGTCGCACCGGCCCTGCCACCACCCGCGGCGGGCACCGGCAGAACACCGCCCAGAGCAGGAAGACCTCCATGCTTGCCTTCGCACTGCGCCGGCTCTTCGTCTCGGTGCCGATTCTGATCGTCTCGACGTTCGTCGTATTCGTGATGGTCTCGCTGTCGGCCAACCCGCTGAGCCCGCTTCTGGCGAGAAATCCGCCGCCACCACCGCGCACCATCGAGCTGGAGCGCATCCGGCTGCACCTCGACCAGCCGATCCTCGAGCGCTACTGGCACTGGATCACCGGCATCTTCAGCGGTGACTTCGGCCCATCGGTGCAGACGACAACGGACATCGGCAGCGAGGTCTTCGTCCGCTTCGGCGTGACGCTGCGGCTGATCGTGCTCGCCATGGTGGTCGCACTGATCCTCGCGGTGATCATCGGTGTGGTCAGTGCCGCGCGGCAGTACTCGAAGTTCGACTACACCGCGACGTTCTTCGGCTTCCTGTTCCTGTCGATGCCCTCGTTCTGGTTCGCGATCGTGCTGAAGCAGGTCGGCATCTCGATCAACACCGCGGTCGGCGACCAGCTCTTCTACACCATCGGGTCCTCGTCGGTGATCGCCAGCGGCGGGTTCTGGACCCAGTTCGGCGATGTGCTCGGCCACCTGATCCTGCCGACCATCTCGCTCGCGCTGACCAGCTACGCGGCCTGGAGCCGGTTCCAGCGCGCGTCCATGCTCGAGGTGCTCAACAGTGACTACGTGCGCCTCGCCCGTGCCAAGGGCCTGCCACGCTGGACGGTGACCCGCCGGCACGCGCTGCGCAACGCGCTCATCCCGCTGACCACGGTGACCGCGCTGGACCTCGGCTCCATCCTCGGCGGCGCGGTGGTGACCGAGACCGTGTTCCAGTGGCAGGGCGCGGGTGCGTTCCTGCTCAACGCCATCAAGCAGAGCGACGTCTACGCCGTGGAGGCCTGGCTGCTCATCGCGGCCACGTTCATCATCCTGCTCAACCTCATCGCCGACTTGCTCTACGGCCTGCTCGACCCGAGGATCCGCTATGCCTGACTCGACTCCCACCGCCATGGGCGGCTCCCGTTTCTCCCCGGACGACCCGCAGACCCCCAGCGGCGCGCCGGAGCGCGAGTTCACCGTCAAGGAACGCAGCCAGGCACAGCTGGTCTTCCGGCGGTTCCTGCAGCACCGACTGGCGATGATCAGCCTCGTCGTGTTCGTCCTGGTCGTGCTCTTCGCCTACGTCGGCGGGGCACTGTGGAAGTACGGCTCGGACAGCATCACCCCGGACAACTCGGCCGCCCCCTCGGGCGACCATCCCTTCGGCACGGACGCGGTCGGCCACGACACGCTCGCCCAGGTGATGCGCGGAACGCAGATCTCGCTGCAGATCTCCGTGCTGGTCGCGCTGTTCGCCACCATCGTGGGCACCATCTGGGGCTCGGTGGCCGGCTACTACCGCGGCTGGGTCGACACGCTCCTGATGCGCATCTCCGACCTGGTGCTCACCCTGCCGCTGCTCGCGGTGGCCGCGGTGCTGGCGCACCAGTCCGGCGGCACCTGGTGGCTGATCGCGGTGGTCATCGCGGGCCTGTACTGGGCCTACGTGTCCCGCGTCGCCCGCGGTGTGGTGCTTTCCCTGCGGGAGAAGGAGTTCGTCGAGGCGTCCAAGGCGCTCGGCGCGAGTGACGCGCGGATCATCTTCCGCCACCTGGTGCCCAACGCACTCGGCGCGATCATCGTCAACCTGACGATCCTGGTGTCGATCGGCATCCTGCTGGAGACCGCGCTGTCGTTCCTCGGCTTCGGCGTGCAGGTGCCGGACACCTCGCTCGGCCTGCTCGTCTCCACCGCGCAGACGGCGGTCGACACCCGCCCGTGGCTGTTCTACTTCCCGGGCATTTTCATCATCCTGATCGCGCTGACGATCAACTTCATCGGGGACGGCCTGCGGGACGCGTTCGACCCCCAGCAGACGAAGGTGCGCGCATGACGACCGAGCACACAGGCGACCCGGTCCTCGTGGTGGAGGACCTGACCGTGCAGTTCCCGACCGGAGAGGGCGTGGTCAACGCCGTCCGCGGGGTGAACTACCAGCTGCGGCGCGGCGAGGTACTGGGCATCGTCGGGGAATCCGGTTCCGGCAAGTCGGTGACCTCGCTGGCGGTGATGGGCCTGCTGCCGCGCACCGCCAAGGTGTCCGGCTCGATCCGCTTCGGCGGCACGGAACTGCTGAAGGCGAGCGAGAAGGACCTCAACAAGGTCCGCGGCAAGGGCATCGCGATGGTCTTCCAGGACCCGATGACCTCGCTGAACCCGGTGTACACCGTGGGCGACCAGATCGCCGAAGCGATCACCGCGCACCACGACGTGCGCAAGGACGTGGCGAAGAAGCAGGCGGTGGAGCTGCTCGACCTGGTGCGCATCCCGAACCCGCAGCAGCGGGCGAACGAGTACCCGCACCAGCTTTCCGGCGGGATGCGCCAGCGGGTGGTGATCGCGATCGCGATGGCCAACAACCCGGACGTGATCATCGCGGACGAGCCGACCACCGCGCTGGACGTGACGGTGCAGGCGCAGATCCTGGAAGCACTGCAGGCCGCGCAGAAGGAGACCGGCGCCGCGATGGTGCTGATCACCCACGACCTCGGTGTGATCGCCGGGCAGGCCGACCGGGTGCACGTGATGTACGCGGGCAAGGTGGTCGAGTCCGGCACGGTGGACGACATCTTCTACACCCCGCGGATGCCCTACACCCTCGGTCTGCTGGGCAGCCTGCCGCGGCTGGACGTGAAGACCGAGCGGCTCACGCCGATCACCGGTTCGCCGCCCGCGACCACGAACATGCCGCCGGGCTGCCCGTTCAGCCCGCGCTGCCCGCTGTCGCAGGACCTCTGCGACCAGGAGGAGCCGCCACTGGTCGAGGTCTCCGGTGGGCAGAAGGCGGCATGCCACTTCACCGAGCAGGTCGCCGGCAAGGACCCGGCCGAACTGTTCAGCGCCACCTCGGTCGACACGGACGACGTGGCCCCCACCGCCGACGCAGCGACCGACACGGAGACGAACCGATGAGCGAGGCGACGGCGGTGGCCACTCCCGTCCTTTCCGCGCAGAACCTGGTCAAGCACTTCCCGATCCGCGGCGGCGGGATCCTGCGCCGCAACGCGGGCGCGGTGCAGGCGGTGTCGGACGTGTCGTTCGACATCTACGAGAACGAAACCCTCGCGCTCGTGGGCGAATCCGGCTGTGGCAAGTCGACCACCGCACGGGTGGCGCTGGCCCTGCAGCCGCTCACCGGCGGCACGGTCAGCTACGAGGGCCGCGACCTGGCGAGCATGTCCAAGCGGGAGCTGCAGCGGCTGCGCCGCGACATGCAGATCGTGTTCCAGGACCCGTACGCCTCGGTGGACCCGCGGCTGCCGGTGAACGAGATCATCGCCGAACCGCTGCGCATCCACGGTCTCTACGCCGACGGTGGCCGCCAGCAGGTGCGGGACCTGATGCACACCGTGGGCCTGCGTCCCGAGCACGGCAACCGGTTCCCGCACGAGTTCTCCGGCGGCCAGCGCCAGCGCATCGGCATCGCCCGTGCGCTCGCGCTCAAGCCGAAGGTGCTGGTGCTCGACGAGCCGGTGTCCGCACTGGACGTCTCGATCCAGGCGGGCGTGCTCAACCTGCTCAAGGACCTGCAGGCCGAGCTGGGCCTGTCGTACCTGTTCGTGTCGCACGACCTGTCGGTGGTGCGACACGTGGCCGACCGCATCGCGGTGATGTACCTGGGCAAGATCGTGGAGACCGCCCCGTCGGAGGAGCTGTTCACGAACGCGGCGCATCCCTACACCCAGGCGCTGATCTCGGCGATCCCGGTGCCGGACCCGCGCAAGGAACGCACCCGCCAGCGCATCGTGATCACCGGTGACGTGCCCAGCCCGGCGAACCCGCCGTCCGGCTGCCGCTTCCGCACCCGGTGCCCGAAGTTCGCGAACGAACTCGACGACGCGGGCCGCGAGAAGTGCACCACGCAGGAGCCGGAACTCCTCGACCGCGGACAGGCACACCCGGTCGCCTGTCACTTCGCCGAAAGCCTGCAGCTGATCTGAGCGCGCAGCCGTGAAGGCCTCGTCCAGGGAATCCGGTTCCCCGGACGGGGCCTTCACCGCGTCCGGGGGTCAGCCGGTGGGCGTGGTGGAGCTGGTGGGGTCGGTGGAGGCGCCGCGGGTCCAGTTCACGGCGGTGCCGAACGGACCCTGCATCGGCGGCCCCGGCGTGAGGCCGGAGATGCCCTTGCCCACCGCCAGTGTTTCGGCGTCCTGGAAGAGCGGGATGACCGCGTTCGCCGACCACAGCTGGGGTTCCAGCGTCTTCAGCGAATCGGCCAGCGTCGCCGAGCCGGTGAGCGCCGAATCGATGGTGGCCTGCAGGCTCTCGTCACACAGCCCGGTCGGGTTGGCCGGCACCACCGGTTTCGTCTTGTCCGTTGTGGACTGTCCCGGTGCGCAGCCGAAGGTGGACGCCAGCACGGTCGCCGGATCGCCGCCGACCGGCAGGCCGGCCACCGCGATGTCCACGCCCACGTTGCCGTTCGCGTCCGGACCTGCCTGCTGCTGTCCGTTGACCACCGGCATCGCCAGCATCGACGAGAACAGGTCACGCGGCTGCGGGGTGATCGTGTTGACCTCGATCCCCTCGGCGATCAGTTCGGCGGACAGTTCCTTCGCGATGGCGGTGTAGGGCTCCTGACCGGCCGGTGACGCCAGCACCAGCGACAGCGTCTTGCCGTTCTTGCGCCACACGCCGGCTTCCTTCTTGTACCCGGCGGCGGTGAAGTACTTGTCCGCGGTCGCCGGATCCGGCGCGGCGGGCGGACCGGCCGGGATGGTGGCCGCATAGTCCTTCGCCGACGGCGGCAGCACCTGTGCGTCCGCCTTCAGCGTGGCGGACGGGCCGCCCTTCGTACCGGCGCTGATCAGCTCGGCACGGTTCAGCAGCGCGGCCACCCCGGCACGGACCTGCGGATCGGACAGCGTCGCGCTGACCGGCCGCAACAGCACCGACGCGGTGAGCGGCCGCGGCAGCGTGTGCAGCTGAACCGCGGGACCCAGCTCGTTGAGCAGCTGCAGGCCGGTGGAATCGGGATGGGTGAGCGAGAACTGGTCGTTGCCGCTGCGCAACGCGGTGGCGATCCCGGACGGATCCGACCGGCGCAGGGCCAGCGTGTCGACCGCGGCCGGCTTCTCCCAGTACCGGTCGTTGCGCTGCAGGATCACCTCGCCGCGCGCGGTGTCCAGGCTCTTGATCGCGAACGGCCCGGCCACCGCGGGGAAACTCGACGCGAGCGCGGTCTGCCAGCCGCCAGGAGCGTCCTTGAGCAGGTGCTGCGGCAGCAGGTCGTCGAACAACGTCTGCCAGGCCGGATACGGCTTGCTGAAGGTGACCTCGACGCCCTTTCCGCCGTCGCGGGGTTCGATGTCGGAGATCAGCCGGTAGCCGGCCGGTTCCCGGACACCCGGCTCACTCTTCATGGCGTTGGCCAGGTAGATGAAGTCCTCGGTGGCGATCGGGGCCCCGTCGGACCAGGATGCGTCCGGGCGGATCTCGTACCGGACGGTGAACGGCGTCTGGGAGACCACCTCGGCCGAGTTCATCAGGGTCTTGTCGAGCGTGCGGGTGCCGTCGTCGGACTGCCGGAACACCGAGGGCAGCAGCAGCTGGGACAGCGCCGAGGTGATGGTGGAGGAATCCGCGATGGTGTGCGGGTTGTAGCCGCCGACCACGTCGTCCACCCCGACCACGATCTGCGACGCGGCGGCCGGGTCGGTGGTGGGGCTCGGCGGGGGCGTGGAGGTGACCACCGGGGGTGGCGGCGTGTTCGAGCACGCGGCGAGCAGCACCCCCGCCAGTGCCAGCACCGGCGCCGCCCGGCGTCGCAATCGCACGCTCGTCCTCCCGAAACTTCCTGCCGTCGACGTCCTTGCTCCCGCGCGGCCCTTGTCCCTGGGAACGACTTCCCCCGGGAACGGCGCCGGCGCTTCTTCGCGGCGGCGTCCGGCAGCCCGAGCGGACATGCTGCCACGCCGCCGGCCGGACCGGCACCGAGATTCCCACATCCGCACGGGCCCGGCGACACCGGAGTGGATACCGCCATCAGGGTGGACGTGCGGGACCCGGCACGGGTTCCACCGTGGACACGGCGAAGGGCGCCTCCCCGGTTGCGGGAGACGCCCTTCGTCCGAGCCGGATCAGCCGTTCTCGCGGCTCTTGGCGCGGGAACGCTCCTTGGCGCGGGTCGAGATGTCGAGCGTGACCTTGCGGACGCGCACCGCCTCCGGCGCCACCTCGACGCACTCGTCGCTGGCGCAGAACTCCAGCGCCTCCTCCAGGCTGAGCTTGCGCGGGCGGGCCAGCCGCTCCAGCTCGTCACCCGCGGAGGTGCGCATGTTGGTGAGCTTCTTCTCCTTGGTGATGTTGATGTCGAGGTCCTCCATGCGCGGGTTCTCGCCCACGACCATGCCCTCGTACACCTCGGCACCCGGCTCCACGAAGAACGTGCCGCGGTCGGCCAGCTGGATCATCGCGTAGCCGGTGATCGGGCCGGAGCGGTCGGCCACCAGTGAACCGGTGTGCCGGGTGCGGATCTCGCCCGCCCACGGGAAGTAGCCCTCGAACACGTGGTTCGCGATGCCGGTGCCGCGCGTTTCGGTGAGGAAGTCGGTGCGGAAGCTGATCAGGCCGCGCGAGGGCAGCACGTAGACCAGCTTGATCCGGCCGCTGCCGTTGCCGCTCATGTCCTCCATGCGGCCCTTGCGCGCGGCGAGCAGCTGGGTGATCGAGCCGAGGTGTTCCTCGGGCGAATCGATGTAGAGCCGCTCGAACGGCTCGTGCAGCTTGCCCTCGATCGTGCGCAGCACCACCTGCGGTTTGCCGACCGTGAGCTCGAAGCCCTCGCGGCGCATCTGCTCGACCAGGATGGCCAGCGCCAGCTCGCCGCGGCCCTGCACCTCCCAGGTGTCCGGACGTTCGGTGGGCAGCACCCGGATCGACACGTTGCCGACCAGCTCGGCGTCGAGGCGGGACTTGACCAGCCGTGCGGTGAGCTTGTCGCCGCCGCCCCGGCCGGCCAGCGGCGAGGAGTTCACGCCGATGGTCATCGAGATGGCCGGCTCGTCCACGGTGATCCGCGGCAGCGCGACCGGGCTCTCCGCGTCGGCCAGCGTGTCGCCGATGGTGATCTCCGGGATGCCCGCGATGGCGACGAGGTCACCCGCGCTGGCCTCGGTGGCCGGCACCCGGGTGAGCGCCTCGGTGACGAGCAGCTCGGAGATGCGCACGTTGGCCACCGTGCCGTTCTCCCGCATCCAGGCCACCGTCTGGCCCTTGCGCAGCTTGCCGGCGTGGATGCGGATCAGCGCGATGCGGCCGAGGAAGTTGGACGCGTCGAGGTTGGTGACCAGTGCCTGCAGCGGGGCGTCCGGGTCCGCGGTGGGCGGCGGCACGTGGGTGAGCAGCGTGTCGAACAGCGGGTCGAGGTTCTCGCTCTCGGGCAGCCCGCCGTCCGCGGGCTGCTCCAGGCTCGCCTTGCCGGCGCGCGCGGAGGCGTAGACCACCGGCAGGTCGAGGATCGCGTCGTGGTCGGCGTCCTCGATGTCGCTCGCGAGGTCGAGCAGCAGGTCGTGGGTCTCCTCGACGACCTCGGCGATCCGCGCGTCCGGGCGGTCCACCTTGTTCACCACGAGGATCACCGGCAGCCCGGCCTCGAGCGTCTTGCGCAGCACGAAGCGGGTCTGCGGCAGCGGGCCCTCGCTGGCGTCCACCAGCAGCACCACGCCGTCGACCATGGCGAGGCCGCGCTCGACCTCGCCACCGAAGTCGGCGTGGCCGGGGGTGTCGATCACGTTGATGGTGATCGCGCCGTCGGCGGTCTGGCGGTGGATGGAGGTGTTCTTGGCGAGGATGGTGATGCCCTTTTCCCGCTCGAGCTCACCGGAATCCAGCACGCGGTCGACGACCTCGGCCCGCTCGGCGAACGCGCCGGACTGCCGGAGCATGGCGTCGACCAGTGTGGTCTTGCCGTGGTCGACGTGGGCTACGATCGCGACGTTGCGCAGGTCGGGCCGGGTCTTGCCGGACGCGCGGCCGGGTTCGACCGCGGTGGCGCTTGCTGCGGGCACGCGAGGACTCCTGAACGTTGAAAGGAAGTGCGGTGGGCGGCCGCGCTGGGCGTGGAAACCGGGCCTGGGGGCCACGGCGCCGAAGGTCATGACCGGCTCTGGCCACACGCGGACCACACCAGGATACCTGGCGCCGCAGTGTGAGTAGCGCCACGCCCTGTTATCGGTTAGCCTCACCTAACCTGGACGGCCGGAAGACCGCTGCCGGAACGAGGAGCGCAGGTGGGCAAGAAGCACCCCGACGACCCGCAGGCGGTCGTGCGCGAACTGATCAAAAAGGGCAAGGTCAAGAAGAAGTGCTGCCGCTCCAAGAGCCGGTGCGGCAAGTGCCCGGTGCTGGCGTTGAAGAAGGCCAAGAAGCAGCTGGCGAAGGCCGCCTGAGGCGGAAGCTCGTGACCGGTCCTCCGGCGAGCGGTCCGGTTTCCGGGGACAGGTGTCCGCAAGCGGGCAGGCTCGGCGCGCACGGTCCGGCTCCACACGCCACCGCTTCGCCGGTCGGTCGCGATTCCGGCGCCGTACCCACCGTGGCCACCCGATCGTCGGCTACAGTTCGTGTCATGCGTTTCCAGAGCATCCAGTGGTGGCCGCCCCTCGGCGGCCCCGAAGCTCTGCGCTGATCCAGCGAAGGCCGCCCCGGTGGGCGGCCTTTTCCCTGTCCGTCTCCCGGGGCCTGCGTACCCAGGAGAGGAACATCCCATGGTCCAGCTGTCCGGCATCACCCCGTCCGGCCACGTCCAGCTCGGCAACCACCTCGGTGCCACGCGCCGCTGGGCGGCCGAGGGCGGGGCGGACGACCTGTACTTCGTCTCCGATCTGCACGCGATGACCACCGCGCACAATCCGGCGAAGCTGCGTTCGCTGGCCACCGAGCAGCTGGCCGTGCTGGTGGCCACGGGCATCGCGCCGGATCGGGTGTTCGTGCAGTCCGACCTCGCCCGCGACCTGGGCGCGCTGACCTGGGTTCTCGAGTGCACCTGTTCCTACGGTGAGGCCGCGCGGATGATCCAGTTCAAGGAAAAGGCGAAGGGACAGGCCGGGGTACGGCTGAGCCTGCTGACCTATCCGGTGCTGATGGCCGCGGACATCCTGCTGCAGGGCGCGGACGAGGTTCCGGTCGGCGAGGACCAGCGTCAGCACGTCGAACTGGCGCGCACGCTCGCCCGGCGGTTCAACTCCACCTACGGCGAGGTGTTCACCGTGCCCGAAGCGGTGCTGCCGCCCACCGGCGCGCGGGTGAAGGACCTGGCCGATCCGGAGCGCAAGATGTCGAAGTCCGCGCGGGACGAGGCCGGGGTGGTGTTCGTGCTCGACGAGCCGGACCAGGTGCGGCGCAAGATCCGCCGGGCCCGCACGGACGGCGGCTCGATCCCGGCCTACTCCCCCGGAAGCCGCCCGGGGATCGCGAACCTGCTCGACATCCTGGCCTCGTGCACGGGGGGCGACCCGGCTGAGCTGGCCGGGCAGTACCCGTCCTACGGCGTGCTGAAGGACGCCGTGGCGGACGCGGTGATCGAAGAGCTGCGCCCGATCCGGGAGGGCGCCCGGGCGCTGCTGACCGACGTCGCCGAACTGGAACGCGTGCGCAAAGCGGGCGCGGAGCGCGCGGCCGATCGCGGTGCGCACCGGGTCTCCGCCGCACTACGGCTCATCGGCGCGGCTTGAAGACCCTCGTGAGTGGTGAGCACCGGGCTCACCACTCACGAGGGTTCACTGCAGCAGCGAATGCAACGCGGGCAACAGGTCCCGGTCCGCGGGCAGCCAGTCAACCTCGTCCAGTTCGTCGGCTCCGACCCAGCGCAACGCCGTGTGCTCGACCGCGCGCGGTTCGGCACCGGGCGACAGCAGCGCGGCCGCGTAGACCCGCAGCACCTTCCCGCCGGGCAACGGCACTTCCGGGCCGATCCGCGTACCGATGGTCACCACGACGTCGAGTTCCTCCTGGCACTCCCGGGCCAGCGCGAACGCCTCGGTCTCGCCCGGCTCGACCCGCCCGCCCGGCAGCTCCCACTGTCCCGCGTGGTGCGGTGGCCATGCCCGTTGCTGGGCAAGCAGTTTCCCTTCGCGCACGAGCGCTGCGCCCACGATGACCCCGTCCATCCGCTCAGTCTCCCGCACGGGGTGCACCCGGCCCCGGGCCGCCCGCCGAACTCCGCGCAGGGGGCTTTGACCGACGCGAGTTCACTGAAGGAGGCACCGCCGGACTCTCATCGACCGGCCGCACGCCACGTGATCTCGAAGCGCGCCCCACCGTCCGGGGACTCCCCGACCCGTGCCTTCCCGCCGCGCCGCCGCACGGCTTCGGCCACCATCGCCAGTCCGAGCCCGGTGCCGCCGGAGATTCGCGCGCGGTCGTCGGACGCGCGGTAGAACCGGTCGAACACCTTCCGCCGGTGCTCGGGTGCGACCCCGGGCCCGTCGTCGTCCACCACGACCCGCACGCTCGAACGCGACGCCAGCACCGACACCACGATCTGGCCCGCCGCGTACCGGCAGGCGTTGCGCAGCAGGTTGTCCAGCACCAGTTCCACCTCCTGGTGCGCGGCCGCGGCGAAGGCCTGCGCCACCGCGGTGCTCACCCGGGTCTGCGGCGCGCCGGCGGGCAGCCGGCCGACCGCGGCGCGGACCTCCGAGACGATCTCGACCGGTTCGGCGGGCGGCACCTCCCCTGCGTCCGAGCGGGCCAGCGTGAGCAGGCCGTCGAGCAGTCCGGACAGCCGTTCGGCCTCGGTGAGGATGTCCGACAGCGTTTCCTGCGCCAGCTCCGGATCCGGATTCGTCACGGCCACCTCGGCCTGCACCCGGATCGAGGCGACCGGCGAGCGCAGCTCGTGCGCGGCGTCCCCGGTGAACCGGCGCAGCCGCTGGCTCACCTCCTCCTGGCGCGCGAGCAGGGCGTTGAACTCCTCGGCGAGCGCCCGCATCTCGTCGTGCGACTGCGGCAGCGGCAGCCGGGACCCCGGCGGCAGCGACCGCACCAGGCCACGCATCCGGGCCACCGGCCGCAGCGCGAGCCGCACCACGAGCCACGTCGCGAACCCGGCCACCGCGGCACCCACCAGCGCGGCGAGCACCAGCCACAGCCCGCCGTACCGCACCGCTGCGGTGAACCCGACCAGGCCGGCGCTCGCGACCACGAGCCGCTGGGTGCCGTCCGGCGCACTCACCACCTCGCCCTGCCAGCGCGAACCGCCGCGCTGCACCGGCGTGCCTGCCTTGAGCTGCGCGACGTCGGCGGCGTTCAGCTGCGCACGCGACTGCCCGTCGACCGGCGCGCCGGAGATGTCCAGCACCCGTACGACCACCGGATCCGTGGGGCTGAGCCGGTGCCCGGCTGCGACCTCGGCGGCGGCCGGACCGAGCGCGGCCGACAGTTCGCGGTCGACCGAGCCGACCAGCAGCGGCTGCAGCCGCCCTGCCGCGAGGGCGGCCAGGCCCAGCAGGCAGAGCAGGGTGATCGCGGTCGCCAGCGCGGTGATCCGCACCCGCAGCGAACGACCCCGCCACCACCCGGGCGAGCCGATCACCTGACCTCGTCCGGCTGCGCGTCCGACGCGAGGTAGCCGTGGCCGCGCACCGTGCGCAGCAGCGTTCCGGCACCGACCGCGTCGAGCTTGCGGCGCACGTACCCCACGTAGACCTCGACGAGATTGCGCGTGACCGACTGCTCCTCGCCCCACACCGCACGCAGCAGCTCGTCCTTGGTCACCACCGTGCCCGCCCGGCCCACGAGTACTTCCAGCAACCCGAACTCACGGGGACTGAGCGGCACCTCCCGTCCGTCCCAGCGCACCTGCCGCAGCCCACGGTCCACTTCCAGGGCACCGAGTTTCAGCGTGCCACGCGCGGCGTCCGGACCGGCCCGGCGCAGCACCGCCCGTACCTGCGCGACCAGCACCACGAACGAGAACGGCTTGACCAGGTACCCGTCGGCGCCGAGGTCGAGGCCGTCGGCCTGGTCGATCTCGCCGTCCTTGGCGGACACGAGCAGGACCGGCGTACGCACGTCCTCGGCACGCAGCCGTTCCAGCACCCGGTAACCCGACAGCCCGGGCAGCATGATGTCCAGCAGCACGACGTCGAACGAACCGGTGCGCGCGAGCTGCAGCCCGGTCGGCCCGTCCGCGGCGGTGACCACGTCCATGTCCTCCGCACGCAGGCCGCGCTGCAGTGCCTTGCATACGCCCGGTTCGTCGTCGACCACCAGCACCCGAGGTTTCACGAGGTTCATCATGGCCGGTTTCCGCAGCTGACGCCGGGCCTCTCAGCGCGATCTCAGGCGCGCGGGCCGACCATTCAGGGGTATCTCAGCCTCGACCGGGGAGCGTCTGCACCGGGAGCCGAGCACACTGGGGCTCGGGAACACAGGGAGACGACATGGATCCGAAGAAGAAGGCCATCACCGCGGCCGTCGTCGGCACCGCGCTCGGGGTCGGCGGGCTGGTCGTGGTCGCGATGCCCGCGTCGGCGGGAGACGCACCGAAGCTGCCGCAGGTCAGCGCGGAGGACCTGGTGCAGTCGGTGATGACGGCGAAGCCGGCGGCGTTCGACGGCACGGTGCGGGTCAGCAACGACCTCGGCCTGCCGAGCATGGGCAACGCGATCCCGGGGGCCGGCGCGCTGAACGTCGATTCGGCGCAGGTGTTCAGCGACGGGGCGGACAAGGCGAAGGTCTCGCTCACCCAGGGTTCGTCGCAGGAGACGATCATCCACGACGGCACCACCGTCTGGAACTACAAGTCGAAGGACAACACCGCCACCAAGACCACCATTCCGGCGGGCGTGGCCACCGGGAAGCACGGGATGGGCGCGGACAAGGCAGCCGCCGACCCGGCCACCGCGGCGAAGGAACTGCTCACGAAGGTCCGGGAAAGCAGCACGGTTTCCGTCGACGGCACGGCCAACGTCGCCGACCGGCCGGCCTACGAGCTGGTCCTCACGCCGAAGCCGTCCGAGCGCACGCTGCTGCGTGAGATCCGCGTCGCGGTCGACTCGCAGACCCGGATGCCCCTGCGGCTTTCCGTGCTGAGCAACGGAACCACGTCCCCGGCACTGCAGCTGGCCTTCGACAAAATCGAGTTCACGCCGCAGCCGGCCGACCTGTTCGCCTTCACCCCGCCCAAGGGCGCGAAGGTGACCGAGAAGTCCGCGAAGCCGGACCAGGACACGAAGGACCTGGCCGACCAGGCCAAGCAGGACACCGCGCTCGTCGGGGACGGCTGGGACACCGTCGTCACCGGCAAGGTCCCGGCCGACGCACTCAAGATGACGCAGGGCGACAAGGGCAACAGGGGCAACGTTGACCCGCAGAAGCTGCTGAGCCGGGTGGCCAAGCGCGTGAACGGTGCGTGGGGCAGCGGCTACCTGCTGACCACCAAGGTCGGCACCGCGGTGCTGTCCGACGACGGCCATTTCGCCGCCGGCGCCGTGCCGGAGCAGGTGCTGTACGACGCGCTGGGCACCAAGTGACCAGCACAGCGATCGAGACCGGGGCGGGCATTTCGGACGAGGTGCCCGCCCCGGCGGTCCCGCTGGCCGCGCGCACCCGGGGGTTGCGCAAGGTCTACCGGAGCACGGTCGCGGTCGACCACGTGGATCTGGACGTGCCCGAGGGTGCGGTGCTGGGCATGCTCGGGCCCAACGGTTCGGGCAAGACCACCACGATCCGGATGCTGCTCGGGCTGGTCCGGCCCACCGAGGGTGAGGTCGAGCTGCTCGGCAGGCGGATGCCGGACGAGTCCGCGCACGCGCTGCCCGACGTCGGCGCGCTGGTCGAGGGCCCAGGTTTCCACCCGTTCCTGTCCGGCCGCGACAACCTGCTGCGCTTCGCGGCGGCGGAACCGCGGCTGGCGGCCAAGGCGATCCCGGGCGCGGTGGACGCCGCGATCGAGCGGGTCGGGCTCACCGCGGCCGCCCGGCGGCGGTACAAGGGCTATTCGCTCGGGATGAAGCAGCGGCTCGGCCTGGCCAGTGCGCTGCTGGTGCCGCGCAGGGTGGTCGTGCTCGACGAGCCCACGAACGGCCTCGATCCGGCGGGTACCAGGGAGATCCGCCGGATCATCGCCGAACTGCACGCCGAGGGCGTCACCGTGGTGGTGTCGTCGCATCTGCTGGCCGAGGTGGAGGCGACCTGCACGCACGTGGCGGTGCTCCAGTCCGGCACCGTGGTCGCCCAGGGCGAGCTGTCCGAGCTGCTGGAATCGGGCAACGCGGCGCTGCTGGTCCGCACGCCGGACGCGGAGCTGGCGCTGGAAACGTTGCGGGAGAACCGGATCGGCGCCCGGCTGGCCCCGGACGGCGTCCGCGCCGACCTCACCGTCACGCCCGCGCCGCGGGTCCTGCAGGTACTCGTGCAGGGCGGGGTGGAGGTGCACGAGGCGACCCGGGCGCGCACCGGATTGGAAGACTTGTTCGCCCGCCTCACCGAAGGGGAATCGGGAGCCGAGGGCGACGACGAGGGGGACTCATGACTACCGCCGACATGCTCCTTCCCGTGGAGGCGTCATGACTACCGCGGCACTCACCGCACCGGCGAGTCGGACCGGGCACGACACCGTGCCCGTGCCGCGGCTGGTCGCCGCGGAGCTGCGCTGGATCTTCCGCCGGCCGCGCACGCTCGCCGTGCTGGGGCTGCTGGCGCTGGTGCCGATCGTGGTCGGCGTCGGGCTCACCCTGGCGGGCGGAGCCTCACCGGGCGGCGACACACCGGGCGGCGCCCAGGGCGATGCGGGGGCGGCGCTGCTGGCGTCCGCGGTGAACAACGCGTTCGTACTGCCGATCGCCGCGATGGTGATGACGCTGACGTTGCTGCTGCCACTCGCCTCGGCGATGGCGGGAGCGGACGCGATCGCCGGGGAGACGGCACACGGTACGTTGCGCGGCTGGCTCGTCGCGCCGGTGAGCCGGGGACGGCTGCTGGTGGTGAAGGCGATCGGCGTCGCGGCCGTGTCGTTCGTCGCGGTGCTCGCGATGTGCGTGACCGGCGTGGTCACCGGCCTGATCCTGAACGGCACGGATTCGCTGTTCACCTTGTCCGGCACCACGTTGTCGCTCGGCGGGGCGCTCGCCCGCATCCTGCTCGTGGCCGGCTGGATCGTGCTGCAGATGTGGGCGGTCGGGGCGGTCGCGCTGGCGGTGTCGAGCTGGACCGAGCACCCGATGCTCGTGGTCGCCTCGGTGCTGGCGGGCAACATCGTGTTCACCATCCTGGGTTTCCTGTCCTCGCTGGACTGGCTGCACCCGTTCCTGCTCACGCAGAACTGGACGGAAGCACCGCTCGAGGTACTGCAGGACCCGATGGCGTCGACAATGCTCGGCGAAGGCGCACTGCGGGCGGTCTGCTACCTCGTGGTCGGCCTGTCCCTGGCCTACGGCCGCCTCAGCACCCGCGACGGCTGAGCACCCTGGTGAGTGGCGAGTCCGGTTCTATCCGGCCTCGCCACTCACGAGGGCAATTCCGTCCGGGTCTGGTGCCAGGCGTACGGGGTCGCCCGCACGCAGGTCCGAGGAGGCGGGCGCGACGGCGTCCACCGTCTCCACGGCAGGCGTTGCCAGCCGGACCAGCAGTCGTACGTGGTCGCGGCGGTGCAGGGCGGCGGTGACCTCCCCGGGCACGCCGTCGGAGGCCACGCGCAGACCGTGCGGGCGCAGGCCCAGCCGGACCGGGCCGTCCGGGGCCGCGGCCAGCTCGAACTGGCCCAGCTCGGTGCGCACCACGCCGCCGGAGGCGCGACCGGGCAGGAACGTGGTGACGCCGAGGAAACGGGCCACCGCGTCGTCGGCCGGGCGCCGCCACACCGAACCGACCGCACCCTCCTGCCGGATCTCGCCGGCGTCGAGCACCGCCACCCGATCGGCCAGCGTGAACGCCTCCTCCTGGTCGTGCGTCACGAGCAACGCGGTGATCTTGCTGCGTCGCAACAGGTCCGCCAGGTCGATCGCCAGCTGTTCACGCAGTCCCGCGTCGAGCCCGGACAGCGGTTCGTCGAGCAGCAGCAACCGGGGTTCGGGTGCCAGGGCTCGGGCGAGCGCGACCCGCTGGGCCTGGCCGCCGGACAGCTCGGTCACCCGGCGTCGTTCGAACCCGGTCAGCCCCACCAGTTCCAGCAGCTCGGTGACCCGTTTCGCGTGCTGTGCGCGCGGGACGCCGTGCATCCGCAGGCCGAAGGCGATGTTCGCGGCGACGTCGCGGTGCGGGAACAGCTGCCCGTCCTGGAAGACCAGGCCGAAGCCGCGTTTGTGCACCGGGACCGCGGCGAGGTCGGCACCGTCCCAGGAGACCACGCCCTCCGAAGCCGGTTCCAGTCCGGTGATCGCCCGCAGCAGCGTCGACTTCCCCGAGCCGGACGGGCCGAGCAACGCGAGCACCTCCCCGTCGGCGAGGTCGAGCGAGGCACCGCGCACCGCGGCGAAGGATCCATAGTGGACAGTGACGTCCCGTACCGACAGCGCCATCAGAACTCCCCGACCGAACCGAACCGGTCGATCAGCACGACGGCCACGACGGTCACCAGCATCAGCAAGGCGCATCCGGCGTAGGCCATCTGGTTGTTCAGCTCCCCCGGCCGGCCGATCAGCGTGGCGACGGCGACCGGCAGCGTCGGCGCGTCCGGGCGGGCGAGGAAACTCGTGGCCCCGAACTCGCCGAGCGCCACCACGAATCCGAACCCGGCCGCGGCGACCAGTGACCGCGCGGCCAGCGGCAGGTCGATCTCCCGCCACACCCGCGCCGGGCTCGCGCCGAGCGTCGCCGCGGCCTGGCGCAGCCGCTCGTCGATCGCCCGCAGCACCGGCAGGATCATCCGCACCACCAGCGGGATGATCACGAGCGCCTGGGCCAGCGGCACGAGCATCGGCGACGTGCGCAGGTCGCCGGGCAGCGCGTCGAGCGTCACGAGGTAGCCGAATCCGACCGTCACCGCGGAAACTCCCAGCGGCAGCATCAGCGCCGCGTCCATCGTCTCTCCCATTCCGTGGGCGAGCCGTCCGGGTGAGCGGCGCAGCGCGACCAGCACCACGCTCGCGATCACCCCGATGGCCATGGCTAGCAGGGTCGCGTCGGTCGCCGCGGCAAGTGAGTTCTGTGCGGCGACCCAGCCGGTCACCTGCAGCGCACCGTTCGCGCCGGTACCGGACAGGGCGCGATATCCGGCGAAACTCCACCCGTCCGCAGTGGACACCGACTCCACGAGCAGCGCGAAGATCGGTATCAGCAACAGCCCGAGCACGGCCACCGCCGCCCCGACCACGTACCACTGCCCGCCCTGCGGACACCGGGCAGTGACCTGCGCGGACCGCAGCCGCACCGCGTTCTCCCGCCGCCGTCGTGCGACCGCGCCGAGAGCCAGCGCCGCGACCACCGCGGCGAACTGGAGCAACGAGAGCGCCGCCGCCCCGGAGAGATCCAGCAAATCCACGGTACGCAGGTAGATCTCGGTCTCCAGGGTGCGGAAGTTGCCGCCGCCGAGAATCAGCACCACGCCGAAGCTGGTGGCGCAGAAGAGAAAGACCACTGCGGCCGCCGAGGCGACCGCCGGTGCGAGCGCAGGCAGCGTGACCGTGCGGAACGCCCGCCACGGCGAAGCGCCGAGCGCCCGCGCGGCCTCGGTGGCCCGCGGGTCGAGGTGCGCCCACAGCCCGGAGACGGTCCGTGCGACCACGGCGACGTTGAAGAAGGCGTTGGCCAGCACCAGCGGCAGCACCCCGCCGTCCGGCCACAACGCGCGGAACGCGAGGCCGACGACCACCGTCGGCAGCACGAACGGGACCAGCACGATGGTGCGCGCCAGGCCGACGCCGGGCAGCCGCACCCGGGCGAGCAGGAACGCCACCGGCAGCCCGGCCACCACCGCGACCACGGTGGACGCGGCGGCGCTGGCGAGGGTGAACCCGGTCAGCCGCCAGGTCTGCGGGTCGCCGAGCACGGTGTCGACGCCGCCCGCGGAGAACCCGCGGCCGACGATCGCCACCACCGGCCAGGCGAAGAACACCACCAGGAACGCGACCGGCAGCAGCCCGAGGAGGGTGAGCCCGGCCGTGCGAGCCGGTCTCACGCCCCCATGAGCGAGCGCCATGTCCCGATCCACTTCTCCCGGCCGGCCTGGATCTTGTCGGCGGCCATGGTGCCCGGGGCACTCGGCAGCGGCGCCGCGGTGGCCCAGCCCGCCGGCAGCTCGACGCCGGTTCGCGCCGGGTAGACGTACATATTGGCCGCGACCGTGGCCTGGAACTGTTGCGACAGCAGGAAGTCGACCACCTTCTGCGCCTGCGGCTGCTGCTTGCCGCCGGTCAGCACCCCGGCGTACTCGACCTGCCGGAAGCACGTGTCCAGCAGCGCCTTCGTCCGCGGTTTGCCATCCTGGCCGAGTTCGGCGGCAGGCGACGAGGCGTAGGAGACCACGATCGGCCGCGGGCCCTTGCCGGACGAGCCGGAGAAGTCCTTGGTGTAGGCCTCCTCCCAGCCGCTGTCGATCTTGAGCCCGTTGGCCTTGAGCCGGTTCCAGTAGTCCGGCCAGCCGGATTCGCCGTACTTCGCGACCGTGCCGAGCAGGAAGGCCAGCCCGGGCGACGCGGTGGCCGGGCTTTCGGCGACCATCAGGTCCTTGTACTTCGGATCGGCCAGATCGTCGTACGACGCCGGCGCCGGGATGCCCTTGCTCGCGAAGTAGCCGGTGTCCACGTTCACGCAGACGTCGCCGACGTCGACCGCGGAGAGCCGGTGCTCGGGGTCGACCGAATAGCGCTGGGGCCCGCGGTCGGCTTCGGGGCTCGTGTACGGCTGGAACACGTCCTCACCCAGCGCGCGGGAGGCGAACGTGTTGTCGACGCCGTACGCGACGTCGCCGACCGGGTTGCCCTTGGTCAGCACCAGCTTGTTGGTCAGCGCGCCCGCGTCACCGGACTTGACGATCTTGAGCGTGATGCCGGACTGACGCTGGAAGGCGTCGAGCACGTCCTGCGGCGCGGCGAACGAATCGTGCGTGACCAGCGTGACCGTCGGGTTCTGCTGGTCGGAGCCCGCCGAGCCGCCGGAATCACCGCCGGACAGCGAGCAGGCACCCGCCAGCACCGCCACCGAGGTGAGGCCCAGCACCGTGCGTGCGGTCCGCGGAAACATCTACCCTCCTGCACTACGCCGGGCGAGGAGAGCGGTGGGCCTCCCTGCGCCGGCATGATCCGGATTCAGGTGCGAACGGTCGCGGACCTGCTGCCCGCCTCTCAGCCCGGCCGTGCCGGACTCCCGTGGCAACCGCGAAGCCTAGCCGACACCATGGAGGGATGACGGAACTCCTGAGCGACTCGGCCGCCGACGAGGCACTGAGCACCCTGTCCGGCTGGCACCGCGACGGCGCCACCCTCGTCCGCACGACCGAACGGCCCTCCTTCCCGGCCGCGATCGAGGTGGTCGACCGGGTGGCCGAACTGGCCGAAACCGCGGACCACCACCCCGACATCGACATCCGCTGGCGAACCCTGACCTTCCGGTTGAGTACCCACTCCGCGGGCGGCCTCACGGAGAAGGACTTCGCACTGGCCAGGCAGATCGACGACCTGCTGGCGGCACGCTGACCAGGCGTGACGTCGGCAACAACGGCGACACCACCGCCGGTCTCGCACGTCTCCCGGACACCAGATCCGGAAGGACGCGAGATGACGCAGGCGGTAGTGGTGGGAATGGTGTCGTTCGGCCTGATGGTGGCCGCGGCAGGCGGGGTGCTCTGGTACACCGCCCGCGCCCGGCGTGATCCGTGACACACCCGGTAACGCCGGCCGTGATCAGGCCGCTATGCAGGCGGAACCGTCGGCACTCGCCCACTAGGACACGTCATGCACAGCACGTCCGCCCAGCTCTCCCCCACCCAGCGCGCCCTGATCACCGGCTACGCCACGGCGTTCACGCTGATCGCGATCGTGGTGCTCGGCCTGCTCGGCTGAACATCCACGCACGGGCCACGTGACGAAGCCCCCACGGCACACCGGCCGTGGGGGCTTCGTCAAGCGATGCCACTACACGTTGAAGCGGAACTCGACCACGTCGCCGTCGGCCATCGGGTAGTCCTTGCCTTCCATCCGGACCTTGCCGGCGGAGCGGGCGGCGGCCATCGAGCCCGCCTCGATCAGGTCGGTGTAGGACACGACCTCGGCCTTGATGAAGCCGCGTTCGAAGTCGGTGTGGATGACGCCCGCGGCCTGGGGGGCGGTGGCGCCCTGCGGGATCGTCCACGCGCGCGACTCCTTGGGACCCGCCGTGAGGTAGGTCTGCAGGCCCAGGGTGTGGAAACCGGCGCGGGCCAGCGCGTGCAGGCCGGGCTCCAGCTGGCCGACGGACTCCAGCAGCTCGCGCGCGGACTCGTCGTCGTCCAGCTCCAGCAGCTCGGCCTCGACCTTCGCGTCGAGGAACACCGCGTCGGCGGGCGCGACCAGCTTCGCGAGCTCTTCGCGGCGGGCTTCGTCGGTGAGCACGGGCTCGTCGGCGTTGAAGACGTAGAGGAACGGCTTCGTGGTGAGCAGGCTCAGCTCCCGCAGCGCCTCGGAGTCGATCTCCTTCTGCGCCTGGAACAACGTGCGCCCGGAGTCGAGGATCTCCTTGGCCTGCTGGGCGTTCTCCAGCGCCGGCCGGGCCTCCTTCCTGGTCCGGGCCTCTTTCTCCAGCCGCGGCAACGCCTTCTCCAGCGTCTGCAGGTCGGCGAGGATCAGCTCGGTGTTGATCGTCTCGATGTCGCCCAACGGGTCGATCCGGCCGTCGACGTGCACCACGTCCGGATCGTCGAACACCCGGATGACCTGGCAGATCGCGTTCGCCTCGCGGATGTTGGCCAGGAACTTGTTGCCCAGCCCGGCACCCTCGGACGCACCCTTCACGATACCTGCGATGTCCACAAAGGACACCACTGCGGGCACCGTCTTCTCCGAGGCGAAGAGCTCGGCGAGCTTGTCCAGCCGCGGGTCCGGCAGCGGCACCACGCCGACGTTGGGCTCGATCGTGGCGAACGGGTAGTTCGCGGCGAGCACGTCGTTGCGGGTCAGCGCGTTGAACAGGGTGGACTTGCCGACGTTGGGCAGGCCGACGATACCGAGGGTGAGACTCACGGCGGGTAAGTCTACGTGCCGCGCGCCGGCCCCCGCCGACCCGGTGAACGGTGCCGCAGCGTCGTGGCGGATTTCCGCCAGTCGACACTGTCACCTGCTGGCATCATTGCAGGCATGGCCACCACGAGCACGCCGATCTGGCTCGACACCGAGCGTTGCTACCGGGCCGTCACCGCCCGCGACCAGCGGTTCGACGGCCAGTTCATCATGGCTGTGCGCACGACGGGGATCTACTGCCGGCCGTCGTGCCCCGCGCTCACGCCGAAGGAGCGGAACGTCCGCTTCTACCCGACGTCGGCCGCCGCGCAGGCCGGCGGCTACCGCGCGTGCCGCCGTTGCCTGCCCGACGCCGTTCCCGGGTCGCCGGACTGGAATGTCCGCGCCGACCTGGCCGCCCGCGCGATGCGGCTCATCTCGGACGGTCTCGTCGAACGCGAAGGCGTGCCCGGCCTGGCTCGACGGCTCGGCTATTCCGAACGCCAGCTGGGCCGCGTGCTGACGGCCGAGCTGGGTGCCGGCCCGCTCGCTCTCGCGCGTGCCCACCGCGCACATGCGGCGCGGCTGCTGATCGAGATGTCCCAGCTTCCGCTCACCGACGTCGCGTTCGCTGCCGGCTTCTCGAGCGTGCGGCAGTTCAACGAGACGATCCGCGAGGTTTTCGCGACCACGCCGTCTCAGCTGCGTGCAGTCAGCGTCCGCCGCGGACGCCGTGCCGAACCGAGCACCGCGACGAGGTTGAGCCTCCGGTTGCCGTTCCGCGCGCCGTTCGACGCGCGAAGCGTGCTGCGTTACCACGCTTCGCGCGCGTTGCCCGGCATCGAAGCCACCGAGGGCGACACAGCCTTGACCGGCTACGGCCGCACACTCCGCCTGCCGCACGGGCCGGGCGCGGTCTGGGTGCACCCCCGGCCCGACCACGTCCGCTGTGACCTGACGCTGACGGACCTGCGGGATCTGGGCAGCGCCGTCACCCGGGTCCGCCGCCTCCTGGACTTGGACGCCGACCCCGAGGCAGTCACCAGGATCTTGGGTGCAGACACCGCACTGGCGCCCGTGGTCGCCGCAGCACCGGGCATCCGGGTCCCCGGCGCAGTCGACGGCCCGGAACTCCTGCTGCGAACTCTGCTCGGCAAGGCCGCGACCAAGGTCGCCACCCTGGGCGACCCCTTCGGCGGGCCACTTGCCGGACCTCTTGACGAACTGACCCCAGCAACGGGGACAGAGACTGCCTCAGCACGGAGCCGGGGCGCCCGGAGCTTCGCCGCACATCCCGCCTCTGTGCTGCCACGGGGCCACGCGAAACCGCCCGGTGCGGCACCGGATCTCCCATCGGATGCCCCACGCGCCGACTCCATCCCTTCACGCGGCCACGCGATAACCCCCAACGCAGCACGGAACGCCCCCTCGGCCGCCCCGCACGTCGCATGCCCCGACACCGCACCGCCACACAGCCACGGAGAACCACCCGGTGCGGCACCCGACTCGCCCACCGATGCCCCGCACATCACCGCACACCCCGGCCAGGTGCCACCACGCGGCCAGGAAGTACACCCCGGTGCGGCACCGGATTTCCCAGCATCACCCGACGCAACGCGGGACCACGCATCCTCACCCGGCTTCCCGCCGCCCTCCGACGCGGTCGCAGTCCAGCCACCAACCGCGGGCGCGGTATCTGGCGTTGCGAGCCGACTGTCCGACCTGCCGGGTAGCGCGGCATCGGCCTCCCGGCCCTGCCGCGGTCGCCCGGTCCCGGGGTCCGAGTCGCCGATGAACGCTCTGACGACTCTGTTTCCGACACCCGAAGCCGTGGCCGAAGCCGGCGTGGCACCGCTGGTCCGCCGGGTCGCCACCGCGCTGGCGGACGGCACGCTCGACCCCCACGTCGGCCGCGACCCGGACGAACTCCGCGACGAGCTGCTGTCCGGCGGCATCGACCCGGCGACCGCGGACTACGTCGTCATGCGCCTGCTGGGTTCGCCCGACGTGCTGCTGACCGCCGACCCCGCCGTCCGGCAGGGCGCGGACGTTCTGGGCATCGACCTCGCGACGTCGGCCAGGGGATGGCGACCGTGGAGTTCGTACGCCGGCATGTACCTCCGTATTCTCACCACTCAGGCCGTTCGAGGAGAATTCTCGTGAGCACAGCTTTTTGGTCCACTGTGGACACCAAGGTGGGCCCGTTCACCGCCGTCGTGGCAGGCGACGGCGCCGTACTCGCCTCCGGCTGGACGGGCGACGTCGCCGAACTGACGGCACTCATTTCCCCGTCGCTGGCGCCGACTGCGCTGACCGAACGCCGCGATCTGGGACCCGTGACCAAGGCCGTCCGCCGCTACCACGCCGGCGAGCTGGACGTCATCGCAGACGTCGAAGTCCGCCAACGCTCCGGCGCTTTCCGCGAGCACGCCTGGGAAATGCTGCGGAAGGTGCCGGCAGGCAGCCCCGTGAGCTATGCGGAGTACGCCACCCTGACGGGCAGCCCAGCCGCCGTCCGAGCCGCCGCCTCGGCCTGCGCCCGCAACGCCGCCGCCCTTTTCGTCCCCTGCCACCGCGTGATCCGCACCGGCGGCGCCCTGGGCAACTTCCGCTGGGGCACGGACACGAAGCGCTGGCTCCTGGACCACGAGCACCCTGCCTGAGACGCGCAGCACCCGCCCCACAAGCGGGAGCCTGGTCCGGGCGCTACCATCCACGGGCAGTCCCCTCCGGCAGCGGCGTCCCCTTCAGCAGCGGCCCCTCGCCGATAGCGGCTCTCCCACCGCGCAGACTGGCCCGCATCCATCCGCGATCGGATGCCTCAGCCGACAACGGTCTTCCCGCCCTGTGAACGCTCTCTGTTCTCGGGCGAATCCCGCCGGAGAGCAGCCCTCGCGACCTGAGAACGGGCGTCCCGACCCGCGGACGGCTCCCTACCCGGACAGGCCCACTCGAGAACAGTCCCCACCAGACGACGGCCGGCCCGCCCGAAAACAACCCTCGCCACCCGACAACGGCTCCCGACCCGTCGGCGCTCCCTACGCGGGTAGGCGGGCGCCACCCAACATCGGCGCTCGAACGGCCGACCCCACCCGAGAACAGCTTCCCGCCCCGCGGACGGCTTCCTACCGGGGCCGACCCCGTCCGAGAACAACCTCGCCACCCGACAACGGCCGGTCCCACGCGACAACGGCTCCCGCTATCCGCAGACAGCCTCATTCCCGAGCAACCGCCATCCGCCGACGGGCGGCGCACTGGATCAGTCCACAGGCCAGCTCGGCCTGGCGCGTGTGCCCGCAGGGTTCCGCGCGGTCAGCGTCCTGCGCTGATGTGCTCAGGCCACGCTCACCTCCACGGTCGAGCCGGCACGCGCCTTTCGCACCCGTAGGCGGGTCGGGATGCGCTGGCGCAATTCCTCCACGTGGGACACCAAGCCGACCACGCGGCCGCCGGCTCGGAGTTCGTCGAGGATGTTCATCACGACGTCCAGGGTTTCGGCGTCGAGGGTTCCGAAACCCTCGTCCACGAAGAGCGTGTCGAGCAGCGCTCCGCCGGTCTCGCCGGCGACGACGTCGGCCAGGCCCAGTGCGAGCGACAACGAAGCCAGGAACGATTCGCCGCCCGAGAGCGTCTTGGCCGGCCGGATGGCTCCGGAATAGTCGTCCAGCACGTCGAGCCCCAGTCCGCCGCGGGTGCCGCGGGCACCGGCCGCGTCCGAGTGCACGAACGAGTACCGGCCCTGGCTCATCGTGCGCAATCGAGCGGTCGCCGCGAGCGCGACCTCCTCCAGCCGCGCGGCGAGAACGTACGAGCGCAACGACATCTTCCGCGCGTTCTGCCCTCGCCCATTGACCACTTCGGACAGTGCGCGCAGCTCCGCGTACTCCTCCTCGACGGGCGCGAGCTCCGCAAGCGCCTTGCCCATCCGGCTGGCGAGTTTCTCCAGCTCACGATGCTGAGCCTGCACCGACTGCTGTTCCGCGTAAGCCGCGTCGGCACGCGCACGCGCGGCCTTGGCCATCTCGGCTTTCGGCGCGACCTCCACGGAGTCGTCCGGCGAAATCCCGAACAACTCGGGTTGCGCGAGCAGCTCACGCGCGCCCGCCGCAGTCGCATCGGCCTCGGCGAGCCCCTGTTCGAGCTTGGTGATCTGCTCGTCCGAACGCGTTGCCGCGCGCATCTCCTCGAGCGTGGCAAACCCTTTGGCGTGCAAAGAAATCTCGACAAGATCCCGCTGCTCGGCAAGCCGCGTCTCCGCTCCGGCAACAGTGGTGCGTGTCTCGGCGGCCTCGTCCAAGGCCCCCGCGACTGTGAGCAGGTGCTGCCGCCGCGCGGGGACGTCCGGAAAATCACCCCGGCCGGTGATCAACCGCTGCGCACGCTCGGCGAGACGCTCGTCCAGCGCCCGGATTTCGCTGGTCGCCCCGGTGACCGCCTGCTCTGCCTGCCTGCGTTGTTCGGCCAGCTCGTCCGCTTGTCGCTCCAGTTCGCTCACCTGGCGGACGAGCCGGTCCTTGTGCCGTGCCTGTTCGGTCAGCCCGGCAAGACTGCTCCGGGCCGCGGCCAGCTCAGCCGCCACCGACTCCGCTGTCTGCCCACCGAGCCGTTCCCGCAACGCGTCGGCGCGAGCCTTCACCTCTTCCAGCGTGGACACCACTCGCTGCCGCGCCGAAGAGGCCTGCTGCTCGACCTCCTCAGCGTCCCGTTCCGCGGCCGGATCGACCAGCCCGACCTCGTGGTCTGCCGGAGCAGGATGATCCGCCGAACCACACACCGGACACGGCGCCCCTTCCGCCAGCCCGGAAGCCAGCTCGGCCGCCATTCCCTCCAACCGACGCTCACGCAGGTCCAGCCGGTGCTGCCGGGCTGCCTGGTGCGCATCGACCGCCTCTCGCAGCTTCGTCTCCCCTCGCTCGACCCGGGCCACGGTGGCAGGCAATTGCTCGGCCGCCCGTGCCAGTGCGGTCAGCTCCTCCACCCGGGCCCCGACGCCCTCCAGCTTCGCCGCTGCCTCCGCGGCCGAAGCCGCGGCAGCCCGGGCAGCGGTGAGCTGTTCGGGCAGCTTCGTCAGTTTCTCGGTGAGGACCGTGACCTTGGTGGCCGTGTCCGCGACCGCCTTGCTCCGCTCCGCCCGCCGTTGTTCGTCGACCTGCTGCTGCCGCGCCTCCGCAGCCAGCTCGGCGAGGGCACCGGCTTCCTCGCGCAGAGAACCTGCGCGTTCACGCAGGTCGGCGACGACCAGCCCCGCTGCGTCGAAGCCCAGCTCGGCAAGGTCGCGGGCACGCTCGGCCTCCGCCGCCTGGGCGTTGCCGAGCTCGGCGGTACGCCGCTCCAGCAGCTCGGCCTCGGGTGCCACCGCCGCGGCCCGCCGCGCGACCGCGATCTCCTCCACCCATTCGGCACGCTCGTCCGCCTGCTCCGCGATCTGCGCCAGCCGCGTGTGCGCGGTGCGGACCCGGCGAATCTTCTCCACGTCCTCCTCGGCTTCTCGCAACGCCGCGTCTGCCGTTTTGGTCGCGGAAAGTGCTTGAGCGGCTTGGGTTTGCACCGATTGAGCGC
Organism: Amycolatopsis jiangsuensis; assembly: GCF_014204865.1. Taxonomy (NCBI): domain Bacteria; kingdom Bacillati; phylum Actinomycetota; class Actinomycetes; order Pseudonocardiales; family Pseudonocardiaceae; genus Amycolatopsis; species Amycolatopsis jiangsuensis. The sequence continues at coordinate 6,496,548 of NZ_JACHMG010000001.1, read as the reverse complement.
GGGCAGCTACCTCGGCGAGCACGGTGTCGACCCATTCCACCCGGCCGTCTTCCGGCGGGTCCTGCTGCGCTTCCTGGGCGTAGCGGGCCAGCAGCTCCCGCACTTCCGCCTGCCGCTTTTCCAGCATCCGCCCCCGCTCGGTGCGCAGGTCGGCGAACCAGCGTTCGACGTCGGAAAACCGCTCCGTGCCGAACAATCGCTCCAGCAGCTTCTCGCGTTCGGTCGTGTCGCTGCGCAGGAACCTCGCGAACTCGCCCTGCGGGAGCAACACGACCTGGAAGAACTGCGCTGCGGTCATGCCCAGCAGCCGCTCGACCGTCCGGGCCACCTCATCGATCCGGATCAGTCCGTCGGGCGGCAGACCGGCCGGCGGAGCGCCGACCCAGGTCAGCGAGACCCGCGCCTGCTGCGTCGTGACACCGGCGCCGCGCTTCTTCGGGCGTTCGTACTCCGGGCTGCGGACGATCCGCAGCCGCTGTCCCTGCACGGTCAGCTCGAGCACCACTTCCGTGTGCTGCTCGGACGCGGCGAGATCGCACCGCAACCGCTTGGCGTCCCCACGCGCGCCCGGCACCACACCGAACAACGCGAAGGCGATCGCGTCGAGGAGTGTGGTTTTGCCCGCGCCGGTGTCGCCGTGAAGAAGGAAGAGGCCATCAGCTCCGAGAGCGTCGAAATCGACCATCTCTCGGCGCGCGTACGGGCCGAACGCCTCCACTTCCAGCAGGTGCAGTCTCACAGCTTCGCCACCGCCGCCCGGTTCGCCGCTTCGAGGGCGAGGTGCACGAGCCGCTCTTCCCGCTCGTTCGGTTCGGCACCCCGGCAGTCGTCGAGGAAGCTCCGCGCGATCTGCAGGTCACTGCGGCCACGGACTGCCTCGGCGTACTTCAGCTCCGCCCCGGCGACTCCGCCTTCCGGCCGCCAGTCCATATGCACCGCGAAGGGAAACCTCTCCCGAAGCCGGCGCATCGCCTCCACCGGACGGACCCGGTCGGTGACAGTGATCGAGAGGAAATGCGCGCGCCACTGCTCGTGATCCGGCTCCGCGAGCAGCGCGGACAGCTCACCGGTGAGCGTGGCCAGCGGACGCGGCACGGGCAGCTCGTGCCGACGCACAGCTGCCAGGCCGGCGACGTCGAGATCGACCAGCCAGACCGATTTCCGTTGCCTGGCCTCGGAAAACGAATAGGCCAGCGGACTGCCCGAGTAACGCAGGTGCTCGGCGAGCGTCTGCGGACCGTGCAGATGCCCGAGCGCGACGTAGTCCACGCCGTCGAACACCGAACCCGGTACCTGTTCGACCCCGCCCACAGCGATCGTCCGCTCCGACTCGGTGGGTTCACCACCGGTGACGAACGCGTGCGCCAGCACCACCGAGCGCGTTTTCGGACGGCGGGCCAGATCGGCACGTACGCGGCGCATTGCTTCGCCGAGTACGCCGGTGTGTCCCCGCGCCTCCGGGACACCCAGTGCGTGCCTCGACGGTTCCGGCTCCAGGTAAGGCAGGCCGTAGAACGCCACCGGACCGTGTTCGTCGTGAAGCAGCACGGGTTCTGCGATACCGGCGACCGTCGCGCGCAGGTGCAGCCCGCCGGCCGCGGCGAACTCCGCGAACGCGCCCAGCCGGGCGGCCGAATCGTGGTTGCCCGGGGTGAGCACCAGCTGCGCGCCCGCTTGGCGGATGCGGGCGAGCGCGGTCGTGGCGACCCGGACGGCCTCGGCGGAGGGCACCGCGCGGTCGTAGATGTCACCGGCCACCACCACGACGTCGACCGCCTCGCGCTCGACGAGTCCGGCGATGTGCGTGAGGACGGCCTCCTGTTCGGTGAGCAGATCGGCGCCGTGGAACGTGCGGCCGAGATGCCAGTCGGATGTGTGGAGGACTCTCACGGCGACCACGTTAGGAGCAGGGTCCGACCAAATGCCGCAGGCACGCCGATACCCCACTCGAACGTGTGTACGAAGCCGATCAGGGTTCGCCGGACACGCCGAGTTCCGGATCGGGTGAACTCGCTGGTCAGCTACGCACCGCGATCGCTCGCACCGGTTTTTGTCGGTGGGGTCCGCCATGATGTCTTCTCGACCGACACCCCGACGGAGAGGAGGCTCGGGTGGAGACGGTGATCACCACCGCGGCCGTCGTGCTCGCGCTGATCCTGTGCGTCGCGGTCGCCCTGCTGTGGCGGCTGTACAACGACGGGATGCGCCGGGCGGACGCGGCCGCGCGGCTCGTCGCGGCGGAGCGCGCGAAGGGGGACCAGCAACAGCTCGCGCTGCGCCGGTACGAAGTGGCGTTCGCGTCGATCCACGGAAGGGGCGAGCTGGGCGAACAGGTTCTGGCGGAGACTGCGCGCGCGCTCGGTTTGCGGGAGGGGCTGCACTACACGCTCCAGACCGACCTCGCCGGCGGCGGGAGCGCGAAGCCGGATCTCGTGCTGAACGTCGGCGGCGGCCGCGCGGTTCCGGTCGATGCGAAGGCGAGCATGGCCATCTGGGCGGAAGCGGTCGAGACCGACGATCCGGAAGAGCGGCTCGACGCGCTGCGCGTCCACGTCCGGCAACTGCGCTCCCGTGCGGCAGAGCTCGCCGGCAAGGGATACCAGCGCTGGGCGGACGCGATTTACGGAACGATCATGTTCGTCCCGTCCGACGCGGCCGTCGTCGCCGCTCTCGACACCGACCCGGAACTGCTGCGCTGGCTCATCGACCGCCGGGTGTTCCTTTGTGGACCGACCGGCTTCGGCGTCCTCGCCTCGGCCGCGTTGTTCGCGGCCAGCGATCGAGCGCTGGTCGAGGACGTGGAACAGGTGCGCGCGGGAGCGGCCTCCGCGCACCGGGCTGCCGGGAACGCGGTGGAGGCGCTCAATCTGTCCACAACGCACCTGCAGCGTTTCGTCTCCGCACGTCGGCGCGAGCTGGAGGCGCTGGAGGCTTTCCGTTCCACAGTGGCGCCGCTCACCGAGGCGTCCGGCAGCCCAGCGCCGGTACCACAGCTGCGGAAGGGAGACGAATTGGCTGCCAGCTGAGGAGACGTCGGTGTCCGGAAGCCGGGTCTGGTCACGGTTTGACTCGTTGCGACCGGGTGCTGTGGGCATGGGAGTGGCTGCCTGCTCCGAAGGGAGCCGCTGGCTTGCTGGCGGGCATGGGCGTGGCAGTTTCGGAGAGACGCTCTGGGTTACGTCCGCGGAGGTGGTGTACGGGTTCGTCGCTGGTGAGCGGCGTGGCGTCGTGACGTGAGACGGCCACCGCGTGATCTTTCTCGAGTACCGACCAAGGAACTCCAGGAAGGACCACCACGATGGCCGCACCACACAGTGTGGACCCTGCCCAGCTTGTCGAGGAGCTCGCCTCGGCGGGTGTGTCGCCGGATCTGTTGCAGACGATGATCGCGACGATGGCGAACGCGTTGATGTCGTCGCAGGCCGATCAGCAGTGCGGGGCCGGCTATGGCGAGCGCAGCAGCGAGCGGACGAACCAGCGCAACGGCTACCGGGCCCGGGAGTGGGACACCCGAGCGGGCACGATCGAGTTGGCGGTGCCGAAGCTGCGCCAGGGCTCCTATTTCCCGGACTGGCTGCTGACCCACCGCCGCCGCGCCGAGCAGGCCCTGGTCACCGTCGTGGCCACGGCCTACCTACTCGGTGTCTCCACCCGGCGGGTGGAGAAGCTGGCCGAACAACTCGGGGTGAAGTCGCTGTCGCGTTCGCAGGTCAGCGAGATGGCCACGCACCTCGACGGGCAGGTCGCCGCGTTCCGCGAGCGCCCGCTCGACCAGGGCCCGTACACGTTCGTGTGGGTCGACGCGCTCACGGTGAAGGTCCGCGAAGACGGCCGGGTGGTCAACGTGCACGCGCTGCTCGCGACCGGGGTGAACGCCGACGGGCACCGCGAGATCCTCGGCCTGGATGTGGCCTCCAGCGAGGACGGAGCGGGCTGGTTGGCGTTCCTGCGCGGTCTGGTCGCCCGCGGCCTGTCCGGGGTCCAGCTCGTCATCTCCGACGCCCATCCCGGCTTGGTGGCGGCGATCGCCTCGGCGTTGCCGGGTGCGGCGTGGCAGCGGTGTCGCACCCACTACCTGCGTAACCTGCTCTCCCGTGTTCCGAAGTCGGCGCAGCCGCATGTCGCTACGCAGGTGCGCACGATCTTCGACCAGCCCGACGCCGACGCCGTCACAGCCCAGTACGGACGCGTGGTCGACACTCTCACCGCGCGCTGGCCCGACGCAGCCGAGCACCTCGACAACGCCCGCGATGAGCTGCTGGCGTTCACCGCATATCCGCGCGAGGTCTGGCGCCAGATCTGGTCGAACAACCCTCAAGAGCGACTGAACAAGGAGATCCGCCGTCGCACCGACGTGGTCGGGATCTTCCCCGGCCGCGACTCCCTGATCCGCCTCGTCGGCGCCGTCCTGGCCGAACAGAGTGATGAGTGGACCGAGAACCGCCGCTACATGGGCCTCGATCTACTGGCCCGCTCACGCATCCGCATCGTCACCACCGAAGCCGCACCGACCGGCAGCGAGGCACTCATGACAACCGAGGCAATAACCGCCTAGAATCCCGAACCAAGATCACGCGGAGTCGATCTCATACACCACTCCGCCGGACGTGACCACGCTCTGAACGGACGCAACCAAGCATCCTCGGCGACCGATCCGGCACGCTCGACGGCCGCTACGCGGCGTCGACAACCGCTCTGCGGCGTCGACACGGCGACGTCTGGTCGCAAGTCGGTCGTGTCACAGGTCGGCAGCGTCAGGTTGGCCGTGTCGCGGGTCGGTCGTGTCGGGTCGGTCGTGTCGCGGGTCGGCAGTGTCAGGTCTGCCGTGTCGCGGGTCGGTGGTTCACAGGTGGGTGGGCTGCGCGTGCTCCCTGGTTAGCCGAGGCCGGCTGGCTCGGCTGGTTGCCGGGTGAAGCACGCGGTGGTCTGGGCGGACGCGCCGCGAGGCCGTGCGGGGAGGGGCGAGGACGTTCGAAAGGGCATGATTCCGGCATGGGCGGGCAGGGTCTGCTGCAACGTCAGAAGCATCGTCGCGTTAGTTTTCGGTCAAGTTCCGGGTGCGGCGAATGTTCCGGAACGGGCGTGACGTGACCACTGGGCGGCGGCGTCGGGGCGGCATGGACTCGTCGTCAGCGAAGGACCGCGAGTCGGCTTGTCGACCCATACTGGCGGTATGAGCGCTGGTCAGGAGTCTGGTCCGGACACCACTCGACCGGCGGAGTGCGGTGGCGGGGCAGCACGATGGAGACCACCCGACCGAGGGAGGAGTCACGCTCTTGAGTGGCTGCCGGATGCTGTCTTCGGCAGTGCCAGCAAGATCCTGACAAGTACGGGATACGGTGTGCCCCGTGACCGCGATACGCGATCGCCAGAGCGATCCTGATGCCGATGACGCTCCTCCCGTGCCCTGGGACGAGCGTCTCGTTGTCGGCGCGAGGCGCGGGCTGCCCTGGTGGGGAGCCGTGCTCGTGGGCTTCGGCTTGGCCGTGCTCGGCGCCATCATCGACGAGAAAACCCAGGGCAGCCTCGAATTCGTCTTCAAGGCCGGCTACTTCCTGGGGGCCGTGATCGCGGTCGGCGCAGTACAGAGACGCGCGCTGTTCGGCCCGATGGTGCAGCCGCCACTGGTTCTGGCGGTCACGGTGCCCGGCGTCGTCCTGGTGACCGGCGGCAGTTCCGGCGGCTCCGACACCCTGTCGAAGCTGCTCAACATCGGCACCCCGCTCATCAACGGGTTCCCGACGATGGCGGTCACCACGGCCGTCACTCTGCTGTTCGGTTTCTTCCGCATCTACCGCGAACGCGACCCGAACGCGCCGGTCAAGTTCAAGGACGGCAAGCAACCGCGCGACCGCGAAGACGGCGAGCCTCCCGCACGCCCCCGCAACCGCCCGGCGGCCGGACGCACCGGGCAAACGCCTCCGCCGCCCGGCAGTTCGCGTCGCACGCCGCGCGAACGAGGCGTCGACGCGCCGCCGCCTCGGCGCCCGCGTCCGCCTGCGGAACCGGGTGCGCGGCCTCGGCGAGAGCCACGGGACCCGGGCGTTCGCGGTGGGCGTAAACCTCCTCCTCCTGGCCGGCCGCGGCCACCCGAAGGCGACCCGCGCCGACGCGATCCGCGGGGCGAACCGCCGCCTCGCCGCCGGCCCCGCGCCGACGAGCCACCACCGGGACGCCCCCGCCCTCCACGCCGGGAACCCCCGCGCCGCCCACGCCCCTGGGATGACAACGCCTGACCGGCGACAACGTTGACAGACTGAACACGATCTCGCGTGAAAGGCCGCCGAACCACCCAGGTTCGGCGGCTTTTCCCTTGCCACAGCCGATTCTCGCAGTCGGCGCAATGCGAGAGACGCCGTTGAGGTGCCGAAACCTTGACAGGAAAAGACATTTCGGACGCTCGAGCAATCGGCCGACCACCTCGCCGACGCCGGCTGTACACGGTGGTCTAGTCCACTGTTACGTCGACCGCTCTCGACCACGCGCGAGGTGAAGGATCAGCATTCGCGGCAGCACACGACGGGCTCAGAAACACAAGGCGCGCCGAGAAGTTCGCGCGGTCGGCTGATCTCGTGGCCGCTCCCGCGGTACGACCGCTGCCCACCGGGCCGGCGAAGGCGGTCCGGTGCCGGTATTGCCACGGTGCGGAGGGTGAGGTGGTGCTCGACCTCAACGACCAACCGGGCTGCGAGCAGTCCGCGGAGCCCAGGGAAATGTCGTCGGGCCGGGTCCGGTTTTCCCGTTGCGAATGTGATGCTCAGCTACAGATGTGGTCTTCCCACTGCAGATGTGATGCTCCGCTGCGGATCCGGTGTTCCCGCGGCAGATGTGATGCTCAGCTACGGGATGCTGTGTTCCGCTGCGGATGTGGTTCTGCGCAGCTTTCAACCAAACGACCACGCCCGGAACCCCAAGACTCGACGCGCAGGCTCAACTCCCGAGTCCGAATCGGACGCCCGAGCCGTACAACCACGCCAGGCGTGCCACCCCGACGCGCACGCCCTGTACCCGACGCGCGGCCCCGACACTTCGCAAACCCAGCCCGGCACCCAGCCGCGCAGCACACCAGCCGCGCAAGCACACCAGGGGGCCGCACCCGACTCGGCCCTGCACCCGCCCAGCCCGAACCGGACGCCCAGCCACACCACCACGCCAGGCGCCCCACACCCGACGCGCGATCCCGACATTCAGCGAACCCGAAACCGACGACCCGACCGCGTCAGGCGCCCAATACCCGAAGTGCGGTCCCGAAACCCGGCGAATCCGGATATCACGCCCCACCCGCGCAACCACGCCAGGCAGCCCGCACCCGACCCCGCTAGCCCAAGACCCACAACCCAGTAGCCTCCGGCCCGGGAGGGGTCAGGAGTCCGTCTTGGTGGCTTTTCGGAGTTCCTTCGGCAGGGCGAAGGCGATCTTCTCGTTCGCTGTGGTCACCTCGTCGACCTGGCCGTAGCCTCGGTCGGCCAGCCAGGTCAGCAGGTCCATCACCAGGACGTCCGGGACCGAGGCGCCGGAGGTGACGCCCACCGTCGACACGCCTTCCAGCCATGATTCGTCGACCTCGGTGGCGAAGTCGACCAGGTGGGAGGCTCGGGCGCCGGCCTTCAGGGCGACTTCCACCAGGCGCTTCGAATTCGACGAGTTCGTCGAGCCGACCACCAGGACCAGGTCGCACTCCGCGGCCATGGCCTTGACCGCGACCTGGCGATTCGTGGTGGCGTAACAGATGTCGTCACTCGGCGGGTCGCTCAGGCCGGGGAACCGCTCGCGCAGCTGGTCCACGCGCTCCATCGTCTCGTCGACCGACAGCGTGGTCTGCGACAGCCAGATCACCTTGGACGGGTCGCGAATGCTGACCTTCTCGACGTCTTCGGCCTGGTCGACCAGCTGGACCTTGTCGGGTGCCTCACCCGAGGTGCCCTCGACCTCCTCGTGGCCCTCGTGGCCGATCAGGAGGATGTCGTAGTCGTCCTTGGCGAAACGGTTGACCTCTTTGTGCACCTTGGTGACCAGCGGGCAGGTCGCGTCGATCGTGCGCAGGTTCCGCTCCGCCGCCTCCGCGTGGACGGCCGGCGACACACCGTGCGCGGAGAACACCACGAGCGCCCCCTCGGGGACCTCGGACGTCTCGTCGACGAAGATCACACCGCGTTCGCTCAGGGTGTCCACGACGTGCCGGTTGTGCACGATCTCCTTGCGCACATAGACCGGCGGGCCGTAGAGCTCGAGCGCCTTCTCGACCGCGACGACGGCGCGGTCCACGCCGGCGCAGTACCCGCGCGGCTTCGCGAGCAGCACGCGTTTGGCGGCGCCGGACTGGGAGATCGTCGGATTGCCGGCGGGCTCGGTTCCGGGACTCGCTGAGGTCATGCCTCCAGGGTACGGGCTGTCCCGGCCCGGCTTCGAAGTCCTCTTTGGGATGGACCGGCTGGGCCGTCCGGGGTGTGCCAGCGGTCACGTCGGGTGCACTGGACCACCCGTTCGGTTGGGCAGGAGGGCCCTGATACGGCACGCTGTGACCCATGAAGCCACTCCCGCTCCCCCTCCGGGTCGCCGCGGGCCTCGCCGTCACCACCGCCGAGCGGGTTCGTGAGCTCCCGAAACAACTCACCGGTCTGCCGGTCACCGTCGTGAGCCAGGCACTGCAGCTGTCCATGCGCGTCCAACAGCACGTCACCGAGCTGGCCATCAAGGGCGACGACGCGCTGTCCCTGCTCCGTCCGGTCGAGGACACCCCCAGCTGGGCGACGTTCGACGAGGACGCCGAGCCCGACCTCGCACCCGCCCGGCCGAATCTGGTTCCGGTGGACGATCTTCCGCAGCCGCACGCGAACGGGCACCGCACGCCGGCGCCCGGCCTCGCCACCAATGTGGGGGACGAAGACGGGCCCGCAGACCCGTGGCTCGAAGAGGCGCGCGCGCTCGCCGAGGACCACGCCGAGGGTGAGAACGACAGTGCCGGTGGTCCGGCTACCCCTGACGACGGCGCCGGCCTCAGTCACCGGGTCGAGCCGGAAGTCCGCCCAGCCGACGGCGACGAGAGCACGAACCAAGCCGACGCACACAAGAAGGCGCACGAGAACGCGCACGAGAGTACCGGCGTGAGCGAGGGCGGAAGCGGACCGGCAGGACTCGCGGGCTACGACGAACTCACCCTGCCGCAGCTGCGTGCCCGGTTGCGCCGGCTCTCGGTGCCGCAGCTGGAGGAGCTGCTGGCCTATGAGAAGGACCACGCCGACCGGGCGTCGTTCACCGGGATGCTCGCTCGGCGCATCGCCAACGCGCGCAAAGCCGACGAGGTGAACGAGGACGGTCCCGCGTCAGGCACATGAGGCTGGCGCGTAAGCGATCCGCGTACCGGGAAAGCACCGCGTAACAGCGCTGAACCGTGAACCACGACCGAAAAACGGCGAAGCGCCCGAGCACACGACGACACCGGCGCGGAATGACCGCGCAGGCACCCGAACCCGCGGAGGCGGTATGAGTACCGAACCGGCCACCAGTGCGGAACAGCCCTGGCCGGTGCGCACCGTCGCGCGCAAGATCGGGGACTGGATCCACCGGCTCGGGGACGTGTGGGTCGAGGGGCAGGTCACGCAGATCAACGCGCGGCCCGGGACGCAGACCGCGTTCCTCACCCTGCGGGATCCCTCGGCGGACGTGTCGATGTCGGTCACGTGTCCGATGTGGCTGGTGCGCGAGCTGGAAACGCCGTTGCGCGAAGGGGATCGCGTCGTCGTGCACGCGAAGCCCTCGTACTTCTTCGGGCGCGGGACGCTCAGCCTGCGGGCCGATCGGATTCGCGCGGTCGGCATCGGGGAGCTGCTCGCGCGCATCGAACGGCTGCGCAAGCTGCTCGCCGCCGAAGGGCTGTTCGCCGTCGAGCGGAAACGGCCGATTCCGTTCCTGCCGCAGGGAATCGGCCTGATCACCGGCCGCGCTTCGGCGGCCGAGCGGGACGTGCTGGTGAACGCGCAGGCCCGGTGGCCGCACGTGCTGTTCAAGGTGGTGAACACCGCCGTGCAGGGACCGCAGGCGGTGCCGCAGATCCTTCGCGCTCTGTCCACTCTGGACAAAGATCCGGAGGTCGACGTGATCGTGCTCGCCCGCGGTGGTGGCAGCGTCGAGGATCTGCTGCCGTTCTCCGACGAGGCGCTCTGCCGGGCGGTCGCGGCGGCGGGCACGCCGATCGTGAGCGCCATCGGGCACGAGCCGGACACCCCGTTGCTCGACCACGTCGCCGATCTGCGCTGTTCCACGCCCACCGACGCGAGCAAGTGCATCGTGCCCGACGTGCGTGAGGAGAACGCGCGCGTGCGGCAGATGCGGGACCGCGGCCGCCGGGCGCTGCACGGATGGGTCGACCGGGAGACGCGGCTGCTCACCCAGCTGCGCAGCCGTCCGTCGCTGGCCGATCCGCTGGGTCCGGTGCAGCGCCGCCTGGACGACGTCGAGCTGCACCGCGAACGCGGGCGGCGCGCGATGCTCGGCCTGCTCGCCAAGGACCAGGCCGAGGTGGCCGGCGCCCGCGGCCGGCTGACCGCGCTCGGACCGGCGGCCACGATGGCGCGTGGCTACGCGGTCGTCCAGTTCACCGACGAGGCAGGCAACCTCCAGGTGCTGCGGTCCGTCTCCCAGGTCGAGGACGGCGCACGGCTGCGCGTGCGGGTCGCCGACGGGGCGGTCCACGCGGTCGCCGGATCCGTCGAAACCACCGAAGGGACGACCGCGAAAGGAGACGGGCCGTGAGAGCACCGGCGTTCCTGCCGCTCACCGTGGACGCCGCGGCCCGGCTCGGCGCCGAGGTGCTGCTGCGGCAGGCGCTGATCACCGACCGTGCCGCCGACGAATGCTGGACCACGCTGCTGGCCGGCTGCGGTACCGCCGCGCGCCGCGGGCTCGCGCCGCAGCTGCGCCGGCTTTCCGAAGCGGCTTCCGAGCACGTCGGGACGCGGTGGTGGTTCGACGAGGGCGCCGGGCACCGCCGGCGCGTGGCGGGGGCGCAGGAGAATCTGGAAGACGCGATCGCGGACGGTGACGGGCAGGAGTTCGCCCTCGCGTTCGTCGGCTACGACCACGCGATGGCCAGCGCGGTAGTGTGCGCGCACAGCCCCGTGCACCGGAAGGTCGGAGAACGTCCAGCGTGAGCGATTCAGCCAGCGAAACCGCCGGCCTCGGCTACGAGCAGGCCCGCGACCAGCTCGTCGAGGTCGTGAAGGAGCTCGAAGCGGGCGGCCTGTCCCTGGAGCAGTCGCTCGCGCTGTGGGAGAAGGGCGAGCAGCTCGCCAAGGTGTGCGAGCGGCATCTGGAAGGTGCGCGCGAGCGGATCGAGGCGGCGCTGGCGTCGGTCGAGGCCGACGACGCAGAGTGACCCGCACCATGCGCTGCTGAATCGTTCAGGTCAACCCGGCATCTGACAGACTGGTCATCCGCTGAGCAACTGTGATCCGGGAGGCCCGTATGACCACAGCCAGTGACCCGCGCCACGGAGAAGCGCCGGACCGCAACCTCGCGATGGAGCTGGTGCGCGTGACCGAGGCCGCCGCGATGGCGGCCGGCCGCTGGGTCGGCCGCGGCGACAAGATCGGCGGCGACGGCGCGGCGGTCGACGCGATGCGCCAGCTCGTCTCCACCGTCTCGATGCGAGGCGTCGTCGTGATCGGCGAAGGCGAGAAGGACGAAGCGCCGATGCTGTTCAACGGCGAGGAGGTCGGCAACGGCGACGGCCCGGACTGCGACGTCGCGGTGGATCCGGTCGACGGCACGACTCTGATGGCCAAGGGGATGCCGAACGCGCTGGCGGTGCTGGCGGTCGCCGAACGCGGCGCGATGTTCGACCCGTCCGCGGTGTTCTACATGGAGAAGCTCGCCGTCGGACCGGACGCGGCAGGCAAGGTGGACCTGGCCGCGCCGATCGCGGAGAACATCCGCCGGGTGGCCAAGGCGAAGAACTCCAGCGTCGGCGACGTCACGGTGTGCATCCTCGACCGGCCTCGGCACGAGCAGCTGGTCAAGGAGGTCCGCGCGGCGGGCGCCCGGATCCGGTTCATCTCCGACGGCGACGTGGCCGGCGCGATCGCCGCGGCCCGTCCGAGCACCGGCGTGGACATGCTGGTCGGCATCGGCGGGACGCCGGAGGGCATCATCGCCGCGTGCGCGCTGAAGTGCCTCGGCGGCGAGCTGCAGGGCCGGCTGTGGCCGAAGGACGCGGCGGAGCGGGACAAGGCACTGGCCGCCGGCCACGACCTCGACCGGATCCTGCTGAACGACGACCTCGTCACCGGCGACAACGTGTTCTTCTGCGCCACCGGGGTCACCGACGGCGACCTGTTGCGCGGCGTGCACTACCGCGCGGGCGGCGCGACCACGCAGTCCATCGTGATGCGGTCCAAGTCCGGCACGGTCAGACTGATCGACGGCTATCACCGGCTGGAGAAGCTCCGGGCCTACTCGTCCGTGAACTTCGACGGCAACCTCGAACTCGACGAGGACGACAGCGTGACCCCGCCCCTGCCCTAGAAAACACCGTAGAACCGCAAGGAGCTCCCCTGGTGCCGAAACGGTTGCCCGCCCTGCTGTCCACCCTCGTCGCCGGCTTGGCGCTCAGCTCGGGCAGCGCGGCCGCCGCTCCGGCGGTCATCGGCGGGACGGCCGCGGACCAGCCCTATCCGTACGTGGTCTCGCTGCACACCTCGTCCGGCGAGTTGTTCTGTGCGGGTTCGCTGATCGCCCCGTCGTGGGTGGTCACCGCGGCGCACTGCCTGTCTCCGGAGAAGCCCGCGACGATCAGTCTGCGCGTCGGCACGAACGACGCCGGCCAGGGCGGGGAAACGCCGAAGGCGGCCGAATTCGTGCTGAGCCCGCATTTCGACGCGGCCAACCAGACCGGCGACCTCGGGTTGATCCGGCTCGCCGAACCGGTGCGGGCCACGCCGGTGGCGATCGGCGGAACCGCCGCGCCGGGCAGCGACGTGCGGCTGCTCGGCTGGGGCCAGACCTGTGCCACCCCGGACTGCGGGCCGCTCGCCACGTCGTTGCAGCAACTCGACACGAAGCTCGTCGACGGTGCGAAGTGCACCTCGGCGTTCGACGGCACTTCCGAGCTGTGCACGGACAGCCCCGGCGGCAAGGCCGGTTCCTGCTACGGCGATTCCGGCGGCCCGGAGCTGGTCCGCGACGGCGACCGCTGGGTGCTGGCCGGCCTGGTCAGCCGGCCCGGCAACGGCTCCCCGACCTGCGCGACGGCGCCGTCCATCGCCACTTCGGTGGTGGCCTACCAGCCGTGGATCGCGGAGAAGACAGGCAGTTGACCTGCCCGGGAACGGGCCTCGTGGAGGGCGCGCTGAGCCCGGTCCAGGTGTCGTTGGCCCACGACGTCGCCGTCCACACCGAGCCGGACGTCCGGATCGGGCACCGTAGACCCTGAATCACTCCGCGTTGCTCGAATGGCCGGGGAACAGGTGTGCCTCCGGGTTCAGGGCCACCGCGATGTTGTTCACCGCGGTGGCGGCCTCGCCGAATCCGGTGGCGATCAGCTTCACCTTGCCCGGATACGCCGCGACGTCGCCGGCCGCGTAGACGCGCGGGCGGGCGGTCGCCATGGTCGAGTCGACCGAGATCGCGCGGTGGTCGATTTCCAGTCCCCAGCTTTCGATCGGGCCGAGGTCGGCGGTGAAACCGAGCGCCGCCACCACCGCGTCGGCACGCAGCTGCTCTTTCTCGCCGCCCTTCACCTCGACGTCCACCGCCGTCAGCTCACCGCCCGGCGCCGCGACGAAGCTGGTCACCTCGGCGTCGGTGACCAGCCGTACGCCCAGTTCCCGCACCTGCCGCACGATCGACTCCGCGGCCCGGAACCGGGCCCGGCGGTGCACGAGCGTGACGCTCGCCGCGACCGGGTGCAGCGCCAGGCACCAGTCGAACGCCGAGTCGCCGCCACCGACCACGACCACGTGCTGACCGGCGTGCGCGGCCAGCGACGGCACGAAGTGCACCATGCCGCGGCCGAGCCAGCCGTCTCCCGCGGGCAGCGGGCGCGGGGTGAACTCGCCGATCCCCGCGGTGATCAGCACGGCGCCGGCCCGCAGCACCTCACCGCCGTCGAGCGTCAGCTCCACGCCGTCTCCGACGTTCTCCAGCTTCTCCGCCTTGCGGCCGAGCAGGTAGCCCGGCCGCCACGGCTCGGCCTGCGCGACCAGGCCGTCCACCAGATCGCGGCCGCGAACGGCAGGGAAACCACCGACGTCGTAGATCATCTTCTCCGGGTACATCGCGGTGACCTGGCCTCCGGGTTCCGGCAGTGAATCGATCACGGCCATGGACAGGCCGCGGAATCCCGCGTAGTAGGCGGCGAAGAGACCGGTGGGTCCGGCGCCGATGACAGCGAGGTCGTAGGAATCCATGAAAGCTCGCTCCAAGCCCGTGGTGGTGGCGGTGATCGAGAACACAGCCGAGGATAGTCGCGTCCGGGTGACACGGTGGGCGAGGACACCACGCCGTCCGGCCGATTCGGGGCCAGAATCGGGGTATGGCTGAACAGGAATTCCGGATCGAACACGACACGATGGGTGAGGTCCGCGTCCCGGTCGACGCGCTCTACCGTGCGCAGACGCAGCGTGCCGTGGAGAACTTCCCGATCTCCGGCCGCGGTCTCGAGCGGGCCCAGATCCGCGCGCTCGGCCTGTTGAAGGCGGCCGCCGCCCGGGTGAACAAGCAGCTGGGCGTCCTGGAACCCGACGTCGCCGACGCGATCGCCGCGGCCGCGGACGAGGTGGCCGAGGGCAGGCACGACGAGCACTTCCCGATCGACGTGTTCCAGACCGGTTCCGGCACCTCGTCCAACATGAACGCGAACGAGGTCATCGCGACGCTGGCCACGCGTTCGCTGGGCCGTGACGTGCACCCGAACGACCACGTCAACGCCTCGCAGTCCTCGAACGACACCTTCCCGACCACGATCCACGTGGCCGCCACCGAGGCCGTGCTGACCGACGTGGTCCCGGCGCTGGAGCACCTCGCGGGCGTGATCGAGACGCGGGCGCGGGAGTGGCAGGACGTGGTCAAGTCCGGCCGCACGCACCTGATGGACGCGGTGCCGGTCACGCTCGGCCAGGAGGCCGGTGCGTGGGCCGCGCAGATCCGGTTCGGCGTCGAACGGCTGCAGTCCGGCCTGCCGCGGCTGGGTGAGCTGCCGATCGGCGGAACCGCGGTCGGATCCGGGCTGAACGCACCGGAGGGCTTCGGCGCCGCGGTCGCGGCCGAGCTGGCGAACCTGACCGGGTTGCCGCTCACCGAGGCACGCGACCACTTCGAGGCGCAGGCGACCCAGGACGGTGTGGTCGAGACCTCCGGGCACTTGCGCACGGTCGCGGTGTCGCTGAACAAGATCGCGAACGACCTGCGCTGGTTGGGTTCCGGTCCGCGCGCCGGGCTCGCCGAGCTGGCGCTGCCGGACCTGCAGCCGGGTTCGTCGATCATGCCGGGCAAGGTCAACCCGGTCATCCCGGAGGCGACGCTGCAGGTGGTCGCGCAGGTCATCGGCAACGACGCGGCGGTGGCGTTCGCCGGTGCGGCAGGGAACTTCCAGCTCAACGTGAACCTGCCGGTGATCGCACGCAACGTGCTGGAGTCGGCGCGGCTGCTCGCGGCGGTTTCCCGGTTGCTGGCCGACAAGGTCTTCGCCGGCGTCACCGCGAACACCGACCGCGCACGGGAATACGCCGAGGGTTCGCCGTCGATCGTCACGCCGCTGAACAAATACATCGGCTACGAAGCGGCGGCGTCGGTGGCGAAGCAGGCGCTCAAGGAGCTGAAGACGATCCGGGAGGTCGTCATCGAGCGCGGCTTCGTGAAGGACGGCAAGCTCACCGAAGCACAGCTGGACGAGGCTCTCGACGTTTTGCGCATGGCGCGCGGCGGAAAGTAGCTCAGCGGTCCGTGCAGGCCTCCTCGATGAGGCCTGCACGGCCTTCCCGGTCGGTCTGCTGAACCGCGGGTGAACTCCTGATGCACGCGGGAGGGGTCCCGTTTTCCGGCGCCTAGGGTGGACCTCTCGCGAATTCGCGCAGGGGGAAGGATCGCCGTGGGCTTCGGGGAGATCGTGCGGAGCCTCGCCGAGGTGCTCACCTCCGGTCGGGGCATCGTCCCGATCGCGGTCGTGGCCGGGGCGACGATCGCCGCCCCGCTGATCGACCGTTACGTGATCCGGCGCAGGCGGCTGCTTTTCCGGGTCCTGTACAACTCGAAGATCGGCCTCAGCCCGGTCATCCTCGGCGACGGCCACGACGGTGCGGCACAACAGGATCCCGAGCTGGCCCGCACAGTCCGGCTGCTGGAACCGCTCAGCGTGGTCGTGATCCGCATCCGCAACACCGGCAGTTTCGACATCCGCCCGGAGGATTTCGAGCATCCGCTGCAGTTCACCTTCGGCGACCGGGTGGTGTGGGACGCGCGGGTGTCCGAGGCCCGCGACGGCCTGCGTGACGTGGTGCGCAACGGGCTCGAGTTCTTCACCGACCACGAACCCGACCCGGAACCGGTCCCCGAGTCCGCGCGGCTGTCCGGTCTGCGGGCCCTGTTGCCGCAGCGGCTCACGGATTTCCTGCGCCAGCCCGATCCGTCCGCTGTGCGGACCCGCGCACCGCAGTGGCACGGCGTGCAACTCGGGCAGCTTTCCCTGAAACGGCGCGAAAAGTTCAAGCTCGTGGTGGTGCTGCGCGAACCGGACAGCTGGCCGGGCGGCACCCTGTCGAAGGAATGGGCGTGGACCGGACGGCTCGGTGGGGGCCGGATCAAGGACGAACGCAAGCAGCGCTGGCTGTCCTGGCCGGTGATCACGGTGGCGATCGGGGTACTGCTGACCGGGGCGCTGATCAGCACGCTGATCGTGGCCGCCTCGCAGTCGGCCGAGCCCGGCTGCGGGACCGGTTCGCTGTCCGTGCACGGGTCGAGTGCGTTCGCGCCGATCATCGACAACGTCGCACACGAGTACCACCGGCAGTGCCCGGGCGCGGGGATCACGACGCGGGCCACGGGCAGCGTTTCGGCGGTCCGCGAACTCGGACCGCTTCCTCCGGAGGGGAAGGACAGCCTCGCCGTGCTGTCCGACGGCAAGGCAACCGGTCCCGACCTGGTGGCACAGCCGGTGGCGGTGCTGATGTACAGCATGGTGGTCAACAGTGCGGCGGGAGTCGACCGGCTGACCACCGACCAGGTGCGCGGGATCTTCGGCGGCCGGTATCGCGACTGGGCACAGCTGCGGCCGGGGCCGTCGCTGCCGATCCGCATCGTCGGCCGCGGGCAGGAATCGGGTACGCGCATCACGTTCGAGCACAAGGTGTTGAGCGCCGCCGAACCTGCGTTGTCTTCGGACGACTGCCGGACGGCGGGGCGCGCGCCGGACGCGACGGTGGTCCGCTGCGAGCGCGGAACGACCGCCGAGCTGCTGCACGCCGTCGGCGAGACGCCCGGCGCGGTCGGATACGCGGACGCGCCGGCCGCCAAAGTCGAGTCAGTCCGGGGCGGCAAGGTGACCGTGGCCCAGCTCGACGGCCGTTACCCGGACGCGACCAGCATCGACGCCGGTTACCGCTTCTGGACGGTCGAGTACCTGTACACGAAAGGGGTACCGGAGAACGATTCGCTGCTCAAGCTGTTCCTGGACTACCTGCGCAGCAGCACCGCGCGGGCGGAACTGCAGGACGCGGGCTACACACCGTGCGTGACGAAGCAGGGTCTGCCGGAGCCGCATTGCACCCGTCCGGACGCTTGAGCCGGTTTTTGTCGGTGGCCGGGGTCATCATGGTCGGGTGTTGCTCACCGACCTCGTCACCGCCTCCGCCGAGCTGACGGCCACCCGGTCCAGGAAGGCGAAAATCGCCGTACTGGCCGGCGTGCTGCGCGCGGCCGCGCCCGCCGAGCTGCCCGCCGTGATCGCCTACCTCACCGGGCAGACCGCGCAGGACCGGCTGGGCGCGGGCTGGCGCACCCTCGCCGAGCTCGCCGTCCCGCCCGCGTCGGAGCCGGCCGTCGAGGTGGGCGAACTCGACGCGGCGCTCACCGAGGTCGCGGCCGCCACCGGGGCCGGTTCGGTCAAACGGCGTGCGGAGGTGCTCACCGCGCTGTTCGCCCGGCTCACCAGGGCCGAGCAGGAGTTCGTCGTCCGGCTCGTCACCGGAGAGCTGCGGCAGGGCGCGCTGGAGGGGGTGATGGTCGAGGCGGTGGCGGTCGCCGCCGAGGTGGGCCTCGAGCAGGTGCGGCGAGCGTTCATGCTGTCCGGCCGGCTGCCGGTCACCGGGCACGCAGCGCTGACCGGAGGCGCGGACGCGCTCGCACGGTTCCGGCTGGCAATCGGCCGTCCGGTGCGGCCGATGCTGGCCTCGCCGGCGGAATCGCTGGACGAGGCCGCCGCCGAGCACCGGCACGCGCTGGTCGAGTACAAAATGGACGGTGCGCGGATCCAGGTGCACCGCCAGGGCACCGATGTCCACGTCTACACCCGTACGTTGCGCGAGATCACGTCCAGCGTCGCCGAGCTGGTGGAGCTGGTGCGGTCGCTGCCGTGCGAATCGGTGGTGCTGGACGGGGAGACGCTGGCGCTCAGCGACGACGGCAGGCCGCGGCCGTTCCAGGAGACGATGAGCCGTTTCGGCAGCACGCGGGAGGAGCAGGTGCGGGCGTTGCTGCTGCGGCCGTACTTCTTCGACTGCCTGCACCTCGACGGCGTGGATCTGCTCGACGCACCGCTGTCCGAACGCAACGCGGCGTTGCGCCGGGTGGCCGGCCCGCACGTGATCCCGGGCGAGGTGGAGCCGGCCGATCCGGCCGCGGTGCTCGAAGGCTCGATGGCGGCAGGTCACGAGGGCGTGATGGTGAAGGACCTCGATTCGGTCTACGCGGCGGGGCGGCGCGGACGTGCCTGGCTCAAGGTGAAACCGGTGCACACCATCGATCTCGTGGTGCTCGCCGCGGAATGGGGACACGGCAGGCGCACCGGCAAGCTGTCCAATCTGCACCTCGGCGCGCGGGATCCGGACGGCGGTCCGCCGATCATGGTGGGCAAGACGTTCAAGGGCCTCACCGACGAGCTGCTGGCCTGGCAGACCGAGCGGTTGCAGGAGATCGAAACCCATCGGGACCGCTGGACGGTTTACGTGCGGCCCGAGCTGGTGGTGGAAATCGAGCTGGACGGCGCGCAGGTCAGCACGCGGTATCCGGGCGGGCTGGCGTTGCGGTTCGCGCGGGTGGTGCGCTACCGCCCGGACAAGGAGCCGGCGGAGGCGGACACCATCGACACGATTCGGTCGCTGCTGCGAGGGGATCGGGCGGAATGATGCTTCGTACTGGATTCCACGCTGTCGCCCGGAGAATCGCGCGGGAGGTCGGGGTGCGGGTGGGTTCTCTTGCCGTGCGATGTTTCCGGCTCGGACTTGCGGTGCGGGGATCGCTGTGGCCGCGTCGTCGTGGACTGGAGTGGGAGCGGCCGGGCGGCTGGCCGGGTAACTCAGCCGCGGACCCGGCGGAACGCGTTCAGCGGATCGTTGAACCCTGCGGTCAGCAAGGCACGGACCGCGCTGCGGTCGTCCGCCGGTTTGCCCGCCGCCAGCCGATGCAGCTGCTGGGTGTGCCACTGGATCTCCAGCAGGCTGTCGGCGAGCCGGATTCCGGTGCGCGGACACCGCCGCTGCGCGAGCACGTCCTGCCCGGCCAGCAGCCGTCCGGGCAGCTGCGGATCCACTGTGTACGGACGCCCGAGCCCGATCACGTCCAGCGCACCGGAACCGAGCGCTTCGGCCATCGCGGACGCCGTGGTGAAACCGCCGGTCACCATCAGCGCGACGTCGCTGACTTGGCGGGCTTTCGACGCGTAGTCAAGGAAATACGCTTCCCGTCGCGCGGTGCTCGCCCGCACCGTGCCCACCATTGCGGCCTTTTCGTAGGTCCCGCCGGAAATCTCCAGCAGGTCGATACCCGCCTCGCCGAGTGCCCGGACCACCCGCAGCGACTCGTCCTCGTCGAAGCCACCACGCTGGAAGTCGGCGCTGTTCAGCTTCACCGAAACCGGCACCCGATCCCCCACCGCGCCCCGTACGGCGCGCACCACCTCGAGCAGGAACCGGCTGCGGTCCCGGCCCCACTCGTCCTCACGCCGGTTCACCAGCGGGGAGAGGAACTGCGAGATCAGATAACCGTGTGCGCCGTGCAGCTGCACGCCCGCGAACCCGGCGTCCACGAACGTCCGCGCAGCCAGCGCGAACCGCGCCACGATGGCCTCGATCTCGTTCCCGGTGAGTGCGCGGGGAGGCGCGAACGCGGTGCGCACGCCGCGGTCGCCGAACGGCACCGCGGACGGCGCGACGGGCTGCCGCGACAGGTACCGCGGGCTCTGACGGCCGGGGTGGTTGAGCTGAACCCACAGTCGCGCGTCCGTGCCCTCGACTGTCCGCGCCCACCGCCGGTACGCCGCGGCGTCCGGACGGGCCGGCAGGGCCACGTTCCGCGGTTCGCCGAGCGCGGCCGGGTCGACCATCACGTTGCCGGTCACGAGGAGCCCCGCGCCACCGCGTGCCCAGGTCCGGTAGAGCTCGGCCAGCTCGGCGGTCGGCGCGTTGCGGCGGTCACCGAGCTGCTCGCTCAACGCCGACTTCGCGAGCCGGTGCGGCAGGACAGCGCCGCAGCGCAGCTGGAGCGGTTCGGCCAGCAGTTCCCGGGTGGCTGTCATCGCGGTCCCGTCGTCGCAGCGAACTTACTTCTGGTAAGGATACTGCACAGTAGGTACCGGCGGTATGGCTGCTGTCCCGCCCGGGGACCACTAGGGTCGGCAGGCATGACGGCCATAGTGCAGAACCTGGTCACGTCGGGTGTGTTCGAGCTCGACGGCGGCAGCTGGAACGTGGACAACAACGTCTGGATCGTCGGCGACGACACCGAGGTGATCGTGATCGACGCGGCGCACGACGCGGACGCCATCGCCGACGTGGTCGGGGACCGCGCCGTCCGCGCGATCGTCTGCACACACGCGCACAACGACCACGTCAACGCCGCCCCCGCGCTGGCAGAGCGCACCGGCGCGCCGATCCTGCTGCACCCGGACGACCGCGTCGTCTGGGACCTGACCCACCCGGACCGCGCCCCCGACGGCGAACTGGCCGACGGACAGCGGATCACCGTCGCCGGCACCGACCTCACCGTGCTGCACACCCCCGGTCACGCCCCGGGCGCGGTCTGCCTGCACAGCCCGGACCTGGGCGTCCTGTTCACCGGCGACACGCTCTTCCACGGCGGCCCCGGCGCGACCGGCCGGTCGTACTCGGACTACCCGACCATCGTGCGCTCCATCCGCGAACGCCTCTTCGCCCTACCGGAAACGACGACCGTCCACACCGGCCACGGCGAAGGCACCACGATCGGCGCGGAACAGGCAACGTCCACCACCTGGCCCGAAGCCTGAGCCGACACAGCCACGCCCCTGCCCCGCCGCCACGCCACGCCGCCCGCGCCAAGCCCGACCCGCCGACCGGACCTACCGGACAACCCGCCGCCCGGCGCCGGCGGGCCGACGGATGGGACCCGGTCGACCGGTGCCGCCGGTCCAGCGGGGCCGGGTCGGTCGACCAGTGCCGCCAGTCGAGTGGGGCCTGGTTCCGGTCGACCAGTGCCGCCAGTCCAGCGGAACGGCCCAGCCGACCGGTGCCGCCAGTCCAGCGCGGGCTGGTTCCGGTCGACCAGTGCCGCCAGTCCAGCGGAACGGCCCAGCCGACCGGTGCCGCCAGTCCAGCGCGGGCTGGTTCCGGTCGACCAGTGCCGCCAGTCCAGCGGAACGGCCCAGCCGACCGGTGCCGCCAGTCCAGCGCGGGCTGGTTCCGGTCGACCAGTGCCGCCAGTCCAGCGAGACGGGACGAGTCGGTCGACCGGCGCTACCGGATCAGTTCTGTCGCCGAGGCCGCCGGGTCCGCCCTGATCTGCCGGGCCATCCGGATACGTCTCGTTCACCGGGCGAGCCCGTTCCGCCGGGCAAGCTTGTCCCACCGCGCCTACCTGGCGCGCGGGCTCGGGAGTACCGGGCCAGTCCGATCGAGCCGGGTCAGGTCGACCCGCCGGGCCTGGCCCACCGGAACTGCCGGGTTCACCAGCGCCTGCATGCCCCCCGGAACTGCCGAATCCGCCGTGTCTGCCGGTCGCCCGGGTCGCCCGATCCGCCAGGTCAGCTGCTCTTGGGTCAGCCCGTCCACCGTTTCCCTACCCGGGTCGGCTGATCACAGCACCGGCCCCCGCGTTTACAGCCGACCCGACCAGGTCAGCCAGACTCCCCGGTCAACCCAGTCGGCCGCGGCCAGGACAATGCGTCAGCAACGGCCGTCCGACCTCGTCAACAGGGTTCAATCCGTCCACCGGGCAGCCATGGCCCTATCCGTCCACCGGGCGGCCGTGGCCATGCCCGATCAGCTCGCCGCGGGGGCGGTACCCGACCAGCCGGCCGTAGAGCCCTGCCGCGTCACTCGCCGCCCCACCGTCCGTCGTGTCCCGACCGCCCCACCGTCCGCCGTGTCACGAACGCACCGCCCGCACGCCCGACCCGCCGCTTCGTCCTGCCGTTATCCGGTCAGCCGGGGGCTTGCCGGCTCCGCGCGGGCTCGGTGCTTGACCTCCGCTGCCAGCGCGCGTGCCCAGGTTTGCAGGCCGGCCACGTCGATGCCGTGTGGCGGGGACTCGCGGTAGGGCTCGACGTTCTCCGCGCCGCGTTCGAGCAGGGCGGACGCGCCGGTGCTGTTGCCGCGCAGTGCGTGCGTCATGCCGACCGCCAGCTGGGCCAAGCCACGCCACAGCTCCCGGTCGGGGCCGTCGGTGGACTTCCACGCGTCCTCGAACACCTCGTGTGCATGGAAGGGGCGGCCGGCGTCGAGCAGGTCCTGCGCCTCGGCCAGGGTCTCCTGCGGCGTACGCACCACACCCTCCGGCTGGCGGGCCACTCCCGCCGACCCGTACGGCAACGGCCGGCCCAGGCCGTCACGCGGGCGGGAGTTGCGCGCGCGGCCTGTTTCGTCGCGATCACGGCTGTTCACGAGGCCATTGTCCCACGGGGCACGCCGGGTTCGCGCCCTGCGCGCGGGCCACGTAGCCTGGGGACTCGTGCGCTTTCTGGATGGGCATGTGCCCGCTCACGATCTGACCTACGACGACGTGTTCCTGCTGCCGAACCGTTCGGACGTCGAATCCCGGTTCGACGTCGACTTGTCCACTGTGGACGGTACCGGCGCGACGATTCCCGTGGTGGTCGCCAACATGACTGCCGTCGCCGGTCGCCGGATGGCGGAGACGGTGGCCCGCCGCGGCGGGCTGGTGGTGCTGCCGCAGGACGTCGACACGGCCGCGGTCGCCGAAATCGTCACTTGGGTGAAGAGCCGGAACCCGGTGTGGGATACGCCGCTGGTGCTCACCGGCGGTGACGCGGTGGCGGACGCGCTCAACCTCGTGCACAAGCGAGCGCATGGCGCGGTGGTGATCGTCGACGGCGACGGCAAACCGGCGGGCATCGTCGACGAAGCCGCCTGCGCGGGCGTGGACCGCTTCGCCCGGCTGGCCGACGTCGCCCAGCCCCCGGCTGTCGCAGTGCCACTGGAAACCCCACCGCGGGAGGTCTTCGAGCGGCTGCACGAGCATGGCGGACGGCTGGCGCTGGGCCTCGACGCGGAAGGGCGGCTCGCCGGCGTGCTCACCGAGGTGGGCGCCCTGCGCGCGGGCGTCTACACGCCTGCCGCCGACGCGGAGGGCAGGTTGCGCGTGGCCGCGGCCATCGGGGTGAACGGCGACGTCGCGGGCAAGGCCGAGGCGGTGCTGGCCGCCGGGGTCGACGTGCTGGTGGTCGACACCGCGCACGGGCACCAGGAAAAGATGATCGCCGCGTTGAAGGCGGTCCGGTCGGTCTCGCCGAAGGTGCCGGTGGTGGCCGGCAACGTGGTCACCGCCGAGGGCACCCGTGACCTGATCCAGGCCGGCGCGGACGTGGTCAAGGTCGGCGTCGGGCCAGGCGCCATGTGCACCACCCGGATGATGACCGGTGTCGGCCGTCCGCAGTTCTCCGCCGTCGCCGAATGCGCGGCCGCAGCCCGTGAGCTGGGCAAAAACGTGTGGGCGGACGGCGGGGTGCGGCATCCGCGGGACGTCGCGCTGGCACTGGCCGCCGGCGCGTCCGCGGCGATGGTGGGCTCGTGGTTCGCCGGCACCCACGAGTCACCCGGCGACCTGCGTTACGACGAGCAGGGCCGCCCGTACAAGGAGTCGTTCGGCATGGCGTCGAAGCGCGCGGTCGGCGCCCGCACGCGCACCGACAACGTCTTCGACCGAGCACGCAAGGCCCTGTTCGAAGAGGGCATCTCCTCGTCCCGTATGGCGCTCGACCCGGCGCGCCCGGGGGTGGAGGACCTGCTCGACTCGATCTGCTCGGGAGTGCGCTCGTCCTGCACCTACGCGGGCGCGCGCACGCTCGAAGAGCTGCACGCCCGCGCGCTGCTGGGTGTGCAGTCGGCCGCCGGATTCGCCGAGGGACGCCCCCTGCCCTCCGGCTGGTGATCCTCGTGAGTGGCTGGGCCGGTCAGAACCGGCCCAGCCACTCACGACGTCAGGTGTGGTCCTCCAGCATCTCCGTGACCAGGGCGGCGATCGGCGAGCGTTCGGAGCGGGTCAGGGTCACATGCGCGAACAGCGGGTGCCCCTTCAACTTCTCGATCACCGCCGAGACGCCGTCGTGCCGGCCGACGCGGAGGTTGTCCCGCTGGGCCACGTCGTGCGTGAGCACCACCCGCGACGCGGTGCCGAGCCGGGAGAGCACCGTGAGCAGCACGTTGCGCTCCAGCGACTGGGCCTCGTCCACGATCACGAACGAATCGTGCAGCGAGCGGCCGCGGATGTGCGTGAGCGGCAGGACTTCCAGCATGCCGCGGTCGAACACCTCGTCCAGCACGTCCTGGCTGACCAGCGCGCCGAGCGTGTCGAACACCGCCTGCGCCCACGGCTGCATCTTCTCGCTCTCGGACCCGGGCAGGTAGCCCAGCTCCTGGCCGCCGACCGCGTAGACCGGCCGGAACACCACGACCTTGCGGTGCTGCCGGCGTTCCATCACCGCCTCCAGGCCCGCGCACAGCGCCAGCGCCGACTTCCCGGTGCCGGCGCGGCCGCCGAGGGAGACGATGCCGACGTCGGAGTCGAGCAGCAGGTCGAGCGCCACGCGCTGTTCGGCCGAACGGCCGTGCAGGCCGAACGCCTCCCGGTCGCCGCGCACGAGCCGGACCCGCTTGTCCGCGGTGACCCGGGCGAGCGCGCTGGAACTGCCGGCGAGCAGCCGCAACCCGGTGTGACAGGGCAGCTCCCCCAGCTCGGGCAGCCCGAACTCGGCCGGCTCCGCCGAGCCGTCGGAGAAAAGCGCGTCGATCAGCTCCTGCGGGGCGTCCGCGTCCGCCATGCCCGTCCAGCCCGAGGGCGTGACCTCCTGGGCGCGGTACTCGTCCGCGACGAGGCCGACGGCCCCCGCCTTGACCCGCAGCGGGATGTCCTTCGTCACCAGCGTGACCTGCTCGCATTCGCCGGCGAGGTTGAGCGCGCAGGCGAGGATGCGGTGGTCGTTGGAGTCGGTGCGGAAGCCCACCGGGAGCACGGACGGGTCCGTGTGGTTCAGCTCCACCTGCAGCGTGCCGCCGTGCTCTCCGACCGGGACCGGCGTGTCCAGCCGGCCGTGCAGCCGGCGCAGGTCGTCGAGCATGCGGAGCGACTCCCGGGCGAACCACCCCAGCTCCGGGTGGTGGCGCTTGGCCTCCAGTTCACTGATGACGACCAGCGGGAGCACCACGGCGTGTTCGGCGAACCGGGTGAGCGCCCACGGGTCGGACAGCAGCACCGACGTGTCGAGCACGTAGGTGCAGCGCGGGGATTCGGGCGAGATCGAGGCTTTCTCCGGCGCCGGGGCACCGGTCGAAGAACGGCCAGAGGCCTTGCGGGGTGAACGCTGCGCAGTCACGACGGCATCTCCCTCGAGGGCGTGTGCACCCCACGCCCGCACTCGCTGGGCCGGGCACCTCCCTGGCGGCTCGCACTCCCCGACGCCGGATGCGTCAGGGCACGCGGCCACGGGGGCCGGGTGCCGGCCCCCTCGTGCCTCGTGTGGGCGGCTGAGCCGCCCCCTCGATCAACGCCACGACCAGGGCCTCCCGCGAGAACCCGCACGGAACGCGAGCCCTCTCTTCCGGACGGTACCGACGTCCGCCGGATCGTGCAGGCAGCCACACAGGTGATTCGCCGATTCGTCATCTCACCGTCGGTGGGCCGACACGAATGCCAGGCGTTCTCACGCAGAGTGATCGAGTGGTTCGATCGGGCGGTCGCGCAGTCGAATGAATTCAGTGGAATTCTCACCCAGTGCATGGAAAATAGCAGGAAGAAAGCTTTTACCACGGGGTCGCGTCGAATGCATTTCGCGCACGGGAGAGTGGACCTGACCGAGTGAAAGCCGCCGGTCCAGGCTCACACAATGGGAGTACAGGGCATTCGCAATCGGCCGTTTGCAGGTAATTTTCTCACCGCGGGACACACCACCGGAACACTCGGTGCCCGGATCCCAGTTAGTTCAACTTAGGAGTGTGCGAAGTGCTGAAGAAGGCTGGAATCGTCGCTGGTGCGGCCGCGGGCCTGATGATGATCGGCGGAACGGCGTTCGCTTCGCCGGCCGACGACACGACCGGCACCCCCGACCCGACGTTCGGCGACGCGTACGCCACCTTCATCGAAGGCGGCGGCGCGCTGGGCTACGGCGCCGCTTCCCTGGTCGCCGGCGCCTACACCGGTGTCGCCACGACCCCGGCGCTGGTTGCCCACTCGCTGGAGCACCACGGCCACTGAGGTCGGCAGTGAAAGGCCCCGGAGCTTCGGCTCCGGGGCCTTTCGCCGTCTGCCGGATTTACCGAGTCGGCGGGCGACCGATCGCCGGCCATCGACTGGTCCGCCTACCGAGTCGACGGGCCGTCCGATTACCGGCCGACGAGCGGTCCGGGTACCGAATCGACGGCGGGTCGGCGGCGGGCGGATGGTTCGCTTGCCGATTGCCGGACCGGCGGGGCGGGTTTGTCTGTCGACAAGTCTCGGTGCCCCAACGGTTTCGTGGTGAAAACGGCGTGTGTTCAGTTGCCGAACCGGCGGTGGCGCCAGGCGTAGTCACGCATTGCGCGCAGGAAGTCCACCCGGCGGAATGCGGGCCAATAGGCCTCGGTGAACCAGAATTCCGAATGCGCCGACTGCCACAGCAGGAATCCGGACAGCCGCTGTTCACCGGAGGTGCGGATGATCAGGTCCGGATCCGGCTGGCCGGAGGTGTACAGGTGCTCGGAGATGTGGTCCACGTCGAGCATTTTCGCGAGCTCGCGAATGGAGGTGCCCTCGTCCGCGTGGTGCAGCAGCAGCTTGCGCACGGCATCGGCGATCTCCTGCTGCCCGCCGTAGCCGACCGCGACGTTCACCTCCATGCCGGCGCGGTCCGCGGTCCGCTCGGCCGCCTCGGTGAGCTTCTTCGCCACTTCGGCCGGCAGCAGGTCCAGCGCCCCCACGATGCGCAACCGCCAGGGCACGCCGGGTGCGGCCAGATCGTCGACGACACCGGTGATGGTTCCCAGCAGCGGAGTGAGCTCGTCCGGATCGCGGTTGAGGTTGTCCGTGGACAGCAGCCACATGGTCACGACCTCGACCTCGGCCTCCCGGCACCAGCTCAGGAAGTCGGCGATCTTCTTCGCCCCCGCCCGGTGCCCGTCGGCGACGTCGGCGAGCCCGGCCTCACGCGCCCACCGGCGGTTCCCATCGAGGATGATGGCGATGTGCCGCGGATGCTTGCCTGCCGCCTGCTGGATCAGGCGGCGACCGTAGACGCTGTAGACGACGTCGGACAGGAATGATCGGAGGCTCACGTCAGCTGAGCGTACGCACCCCTGGCATCCGGGTGTGACGCACCACGGGGGCTGGCGAAAAGCCTACGGTCCCGTAGCGTGGGTTCGGTGAGCGTGACGACCGAGCCCCCACTGCCACCCGTGGACACCAGGCCCCGGCTGCGGGGCCACATCCACTTCTGGTCCTTCTTCGGCGCGCTCGCCGGCGCCGCCACGCTGATCAGCCTCGCCGCCGCCACCGTGTCTCCGGTCGCGGTACTGGCCACGTCGATTTACGGCCTGACCGTCATGGGCTTGTTCGGAGTGAGCGCGCTGTACCACCGCCGGCTCTGGAGCCCGCGCGCGTACAAGTGGATGAAACGCGCCGACCACTCGATGATTTTCCTGTTCATCGCCGGCACCTACACCCCGTTCACGCTGCTGGCCATGTCGAAGCCCACCGGATACGTCATCCTGGGCATCGTCTGGGGTGGCGCGGTGCTGGGCGTGGCGATGAAGATGCTCTGGCCGCACGCCCCCCGCTGGCTGGGCGTGCCGATCTACATCGCACTGGGCTGGGTGGCGGTGTTCGTCCTGCCCGAACTCGCCCACCACGCCGGCGCGGCCGCCTTGGTCCTGATCTGCGTGGGCGGCCTCTTCTACACGCTGGGAGCAGTCTTCTACGGGGTGAAGTGGCCCAACTACCACTCGGAAACCTTCGGATACCACGAGTACTTCCACGCGTGCACAGTGCTGGCCGCGGTGTCCCACTACATCGCGATCTGGCTGGCCATGTACGCCTAGCTGCGGTTTTACCCTCGCCTCACGCCCAGGCCTTCACAGCGAATCCGGCCCCGTCGCGGGTGATTTCGGCGGCTCCGGGGCCGGCGAAGTGGGCTGGGATGACTAGTTCGCGTTCGTCGGCGGCGCGTTCCAGGACTCGGCGGCGGGTGGTGGCTGCTTGGGCCGGGTTTTCGCAGAAGCAGCTGTTGTGTTCCGGGGCCAGGATTTGCACCGGGCTGTGCAGGAGGTCTCCGGCGAACACGGCGCGGTCGCCTTCGGAGTCGAGGCGGAGCACGGACGAGCCGGGGGTGTGGCCGGGCGCGGGTTCGAGGAGCAGGTTCCGGTCGATGCGGTAGCCGTCTTCCCACAGCGTCGCCCGATGCAGCACGGGGGCGACGCTGTCCCCGTAGACCAGGTGGCTGCCCTGACGCCGCACCTGGTCGTAGGCGGTTTTCGGGGACGGGCGGAGGTGCTCGTTGCGGGGGTCGAAGTAGTGCTGGTCGGCGCGCGGGATGAGGTACGTGGCGTTGGGGAACGTCGGTACCCAGCCGTCGTCCCAGCGCGTGTTCCAGCCGACGTGGTCGTAGTGGATGTGCGTGTTGACCACCAGGTCCACGTCCTCCGGCTGGACGCCGACGGCGGCCAGCCGGTCGAGGAAACCGGTGCGCAAGTGGTCGAACAGCGGGATCTGCGGCCGCTCCCGGCCGTTCCCGACTCCGGTGTCCACCAGGATCACCTTGCCCTCGCTGCGTAGCACCCACGTCTGCACGGCGCCGTGGTACTGGTCCGGCTCCGGACGCCAGTGGTCGGGGACGAGCAGGGACGCGTTGTCCCGCCACAGTTCGGGCGGACTGGGCACGATGCCCCTCGCGGGCGCGATCTCGCCTTCCCATTCGACAACTCGGCGGACTTCGACAGCGCCTAGCCGGATGTTCTCCATACCTGCACACTAGGCCGCAAGCATGAGACGGAGAATGTCTCGCAGCTGCAGGATGATACGTGAAAGTCTCAATACCGAGCGCTACGCTGGATCCATGGACCTTCTCAGCGACGCGATCGCGGTGATGCGCACCGGCGAGCCGGCGTCGAACCGCATGTGTGTCGGCACGGAGTGGAGCTATCGGTTCGCCTCCTACGCCGGCGCCGGCTTCCACGTGCTCCTGCGCGGCTCCGGCTGGTTGCTGACCGAGCGGGGCGGTCCCGTCCGGCTCGGGCCGGGCGACGCTGTGCTGCTCCCGCACGGCAGCGCGCACGTGCTGTCGAGCACTCCGGACGACCGGCGCGCGGTGCCGTTCGAGACCGCGGTCGCACAGCCGGGCGGGACCACCGACGTGCTGTGCGGGAAGTACCGGTTCGACCGTTCCCGCGCGCATTTCCTGATGTCCGCGCTGCCCGAGGTGATCCACCTGCCTGCCGAGATCGGCACGCATCCCGAACTGCGCGCGGCGATTTCGTTGCTCGGCAACGAGGTGCACGGCACACGACCGGGCAGGGACGCCGCTGTGGGCGGCCTGCTCGATCTGCTGCTCGCCTATCTGATCCGGGCGTGGCTGGCGGAGAACTCCGCGGACGGGTGGCCAAAGGCCCTGCACGACAAGGAAATCGCTGCCGCGCTGGAGGCGTTGCACGCCGATCCGGCACGCCCGTGGCAGCTCGCCGAGCTGGCCGCGGAGGTCGGGCTTTCCCGCGCGACATTGGCACGTCGCTTCACCGCGTTGACCGGGCGGCCTCCGATGGCGTACCTCACCTGGTGGCGGATGACGACCGCTGCACAGCTCCTGCGAGACAGTGAACGAGCGTTGCCCGCTATCGCGCGACGGGTGGGGTACAGCTCGCCTTTCGCGTTCTCACACGCCTTTAAGCGACAGTTCGGTGTCGCGCCTGCTCTGTACCGGTCAGCTGTCGAGCATGGGAGCGGCGAGGAACTGCTTCGGGATGGCGAAGGCGTCGACGAGAGTGCGCGCGTGCGGGCGTAGTGCACCGCACAGGCTGTTGACGGCAGCTGTCACCGCCTTCGAGCGCGATGCGGTAATGCGGCCGTGCTCCAAGAACCACGCGCGGTCGGCTTCGATAGCTGAAAGCGCGTACAGGTCGCAGACACGCTCGAGAAGTGCCTTCGCCTCGGGGTCAGTACAGGCCTCGACCGCGCGCACGAAGGCCTCGAGGACCAGCCGCTCGACGTGTACGCGACCGACGAGCAACACGTGGTCTTGCGCGCTGTTGAAGACGCCGAAGGGATCCTTCCCTGCCTTACGCAGGCGGTTGGCGACGCCGTCGAGTACGTGGCCCTCGCGGTCCTCGAAGAGCTGCAGCTGCCACTCGCGATCGAAAAGCACCACAGCGTCGTCGGAATCGGTGAAGCGCTCGACAAACTGCCGCGCGGCGGTGCGCTCCAGCACGGTGTCCACCAGCTGCTCGGCGACGAAGCGCGCGGTCGCCAGCGGACTGAGGTCCTGGAAGTGCTCCTTGTACCGCGTCAGCAAGCTCTTCGCGACCAGCTGCAGCAGTACCGTGTTGTCGCCTTCGAACGTGGTGAAGACGTCGGTGTCGGCTTTGAGGCCCGGGAGCAGGTTCTCCGACAGGTATCCCGCGCCACCGCACGCCTCGCGCGCAGCCTGGATCGTGCTGGTGGCGTGCCAGGTCTGCGCGGCCTTCAACCCGGCCGCACGGGATTCCAGCTCGCGCTGCTCCTCCTCCGGCGCGTCCGCGGCGATGTCGTTCAGCTTCGCGACGAGCTCTTCCTGCGCGAAGTGCAGCGCATACGTCTTCGCCAACGCCGGCAGCAGCTTCCGCTGGTGCCCGAGGTAGTCGAGGATCACCACCTCGTCCCCGTCCGGGCTCTGGAACTGGCGACGCCGCTCGCCGTAGCGGATGGCCAGCGCGAGCGCGCGTTTCGTCGCGTTGCCGGCGCTGCCGCCGACGCTCACGCGGCCGCGGATCAGCGTGCCGAGCATGGTGAAGAACCGGCGCCCGTCGCTCTCGATCGGACTGGAATACCTACCGTCCGCGGCGACGTCGCCGAAACGGTTCAGCAGTGCTTCCCGCGGCACCCGCACGTGGTCGAACGACAACCGTCCATTGTCGACTCCGTTGAGGCCGGCCTTCGGTCCGCAGTCCTCGATGGTCACACCCGGTGCCGCAGCCCCGGATTCGTCGCGGATCGGCACCAGGAAGGCGTGCACGCCACGCTCCTCACCGCCGGTGACGAGTTGCGCGAACACCACTGCGACACGGCCGTCCCGCGCGGCGTTGCCGATGTATTCCTTGGTGGCGCCGGGATCCGGACTGTCTACTACGAACTCTCCACTCACCGCGTCATAGGTGGCGGTGGTGTGCAGGTGCTGGACGTCCGAACCGTGGCCGTGCTCGGTCATCGCGAAACAGCCGAGCAGATCGAGATCCATGATGCGGCGCAGGTACTTCTCGTGGTGGCGTTCGGTGCCGAGCAGTTGCACGGCGCCCCCGAACAGGCCCCACTGGACCCCGGCCTTGACCATCAGCGACAGGTCGCCGAGCCCGAGCATCTCGAACGACATCACCGAACCGCCGACATCGCCCGCACCGCCGTACGCCGGGTCGAAACCGAGCGCGGGACGGTCGGTGGCAGCGAGTTTCCGCAGCTGGTCGAGCACCTGCGCACGGTGTTCCTCGACGCCGAGCGCACCGGCGTCGAGGAACTCCTCGGTGGCCATCTGCGCGCGTACGCCGCGTTTCAGCTCGCTCCACCGCCCGTCGAGCACGGCGGTGAGCAGTTCCGGGTCCACCTTCTCGGGCACGGCAGGGACGTCCACGGCTCCTCCGATGCGGCTGGCTGGCTGCTTACCGGCCAGCCTGCCGCAGCGGAGAAACCACCGCAGGCCAAGGTGAGGTGAACGACTCGATGGTTTGGTTCCCGCCCGGAACGGGAAGAACCCACGCGCTCAGCCCAGGTCGGGACCCTTCGAACGCAGGTCGTCCACCTTCGTCAGGGCTTCGCGCAGCTCGGCCAGCCAGCTGTCCGCGTGCTCACCGACCAGCCGCACCGCCCAGGCCAGCGCCTCGGACCGGGACCTGGCCACGCCGGCGTCGACCAGGGTGTCCAGCACCAGCCGCTCGGGTTGCCGCAGCCGGGTCATCACCGGCGCCGACAGCGTCGTGAACAGGACCCTCGTACCGCCGATCCGCGCGCCCCAGGCCACCTTGCGCTGGTAGCGGTGCTCGGCGTGCCGGGCGATCTCGATCCGCTCGTCCCGCGTCTCCTCGCGGAACCGGCTGATCCGCCCGTCCTCGGCCGCCGCGCGGGCCGCGTCGTCGGCGTAGTCGCCGGTCAGCGCGGGCAGCTCGCCGACCACCACGATCTCCTCGCGGTCCACCGTGACCTCGGGATCCCCGGTGAACCAGCCGTCGGGCAGCCGCCCGCCGAACCACGCGGCCGCGTCCGCCGCCGAGGGTGCCTCGGCCTGCTGCCAGCCACCGCGGCCCTTCCAGCCTCGCCCCATGTGTCCCACCGCCTCGAAATGCGTGTACATGCTCGCCTCCGCGATTACATGATTACAGTGCTAATCACGTTACGCGGAAGCGTCCGTCGCCGGGACGGTGTTCACCAGGGGCGGAATCTCAGAGCTGCGCGACCAGTTCGCCGGCCGTCGTCACGGGCCGCTCACACACGTACCCGCGGCAGACGTAGGCGGCCGCGCGGCCGGCCACCAGCGGACGGTCGGCGAGCAGCGGCACGCCGGGCGCGTCCGGAGCGCCACCGAGCACGATGCCGCCGCCGTGCACGTTCCGCGCCGCCGCGGTGAGCAGCGGCCCGCGCTCGTCGCCGACCACCGCCACCTGCACCGGGCCCGACTCGGCCGCCTCGGCCACGGACAGCCAGTGCCCGGCGAACCGTGGCACTCGCGCGGCGAGCAGGCCGACCCGGCGAAGCGCGGCTTCCGCGGCTTCCCGGTACCGCGCGGCCTCCGCGGGACCGGCCAGGGCAGCCGCGGTGAGCAACGCCCCGGCCAGCCCGGACGCACCGGAAGGGCTCGCGTTGTCCGTCGGATCGGACGGCCGCTGCACCAGCGTTTCGGCGTCGTCCGCGGTGTCGTGGTAAGCGCCGGGTGCGGTTTCCGACGCGAACCGCGTCAGTGCGACGTCCAGCAACCGGGTCGCCTCGGCGAGCCAGCGCGGTTCACCGGTCGCCTGGTGCAGGCTGAGCAGACCGTCGGCGAGGCACGCGTAGTCCTCGAGCACGCCGGCCGGCGTGCCGACGACTCCGTCGCGCGAACTCCGCCGGAGCCGTCCGTCGACCAGGTGTACGTCGAGCACCAGCTGGGCCGCGGCCCGTGCCAGCTCGACCCACTCGGGACGGTCCAGCGCCAGTCCCGCCTCCGCCAGCGCACCGATCGCGAGGCCGTTCCAGGACGCCACGACTTTGTCGTCCCGCCCAGGCTGCGGACGTGCGGCGCGAGCGTCGAGCAACGCCTGCCGGACTCGTTCGAACCGCCCGGGCTCGGGCTCGGTCAGCAGCCGCAGGGTCGAGGCGCCCGCTTCGAAGGTGCCTTCGGCCGTGACGCCGAACAGCTCCGCGGCCCAAGCTCCGTCTTCATCACCCAGCACTTCCCGCAGCTGCGCGGGCGTCCACACGTACGTCGAGCCCTCGACGCCCTCGGTGTCCGCGTCGAGCGATGCCGCGAAACCTCCTTGCGGCGTACGGAGATCCGCTTCCAGGAAGCGGACTATGCCTTCGGTCACGCGCAACGCCGCGGCCGAACCGCGCCGGGCGAGGTGCGCGTAACAGCGGAGAAGCAAAGCGTTGTCGTACAACATCTTTTCGAAGTGCGGCACGGTCCACTCGGCATCCACGGAGTAGCGCGCGAAACCACCGGCGAGCTGATCGTGGATGCCGCCGCGGGCCATCGCCTCCGTGGCCGCCTCGGCCAGCACGAGGGCGCCGGCCGAACCGGTGCGCTCGTGGTGGCGCAGCAGGAACTCCACCACCATCGACGGCGGGAACTTCGGCGCGCCACCAAACCCGCCGTGCACCGGATCCGCCTCTTCCCCCAGCTTCGCGACGGCGTCGGCGAGCACCCCGCCGTCGACGATCGACTCCTTCAGCGGACCACTCTGCTCGGCGAGGTGCTCGACGATCTGCTTCGCACCGGCACGCAGGTCGTCCGGCCGCTCCTGCCAGGCCTCCGCGACCGCGACCAGCAGCTGGCGGAACGACGGCATGCCCGGCCGCGGCGTGGGCGGATAGTAGGTGCCGCAGTGGAACGGCTCGCCGTCCGGCGTCAGGAAGCAGGTCATCGGCCAGCCGCCCTGGCCGGTCATCGCCTGCGTGGCGGCCATGTAGACGGCGTCGATGTCCGGCCGCTCCTCACGGTCGACCTTGACCGGGACGAAATGCGCGTTCACCAGCGCCGCAGTGCCCTCGTCCTCGAAGGACTCGTGCGCCATCACGTGACACCAGTGGCACGCCGCGTAGCCGACCGACAGCAGGATGGGCACACCTCGCCGCCGCGCCTCGGCCAGTGCCTCGGTGCCCCACTCCTGCCAGTCGACCGGGTTGCCGGCGTGTTGCAGGAGGTAGGGGCTGGTCGCGTCCGCCAGTCGGTTGCTCACTCTTCCCACCGTAGGGGCCGCGGCGAGCAAGGGCGAACACGTCCGAGTGAGGGAGCGGTCCCGGTCAGTCGGGCTTCTTGCCCGCTGTCGCCTCCCCGGCCGGTGTGCCGGCCTCGGCCTCGCGCGCTCCGGCGTCGTCCCCGGACTGCCCGGCCTCGTCGGCCTTGTCGCCGGTGCTGTCCGCGGCCGGCTCTTCCTCCGGTTCGAAGCTGGCCGGCACCTTCTTCAGGTGCTTGCTCATCGAACGGATCAGGAACGCGACCGCGATCAGGAACAGGATCAGCACGAGCAGGCCGACCGGCGAGGACTTGCCGAAGTCCTCACCCTGGCCGCCGTTGTCGCCGCTGTCCGGCTGCTGGGCCAGTACCAGGGCCGACGCCGTGAGCGGGACGACCGCCACGGCCGGCACACCGAAACTCATGGACTCACCTTCTCCTTGATGCCTGCGAACAGATCGTCCTCCGGCAGCGTGCTGTCCACCAGCGAGCGGTTCAGCTCGTACTCCTCGGTCGGCCACACCTTCCGCTGGACGTCGATCGGCACGAAGAACCAGCGGCTGTCCGGATCGATCTGCGTGGCGTGCGCCTTGAGCGCCTCGTCGCGCACCTCGAAGTATTCACCGCACTCGATCTGTGTGGTCACCCGCTCCATGACGTCCGGGCGGGCCGGATCCCACTTCGCCAGCCACTCGGCGTACGGCGACTCCACCCCGGCATCGAGCATCGCCTGGTGGAACAGCTCCATCCGGCGCTTGGAGAACCCGTGCCCGTAGTAGAGCTTGAGCGGCTGCCACGGCTCACCCGCGTCCGGGAACCGGTCCGGGTCGCCCGCCGCGTCGAAGGCGGCCATCGACACCTCGTGGGTGCGGATGTGGTCAGGGTGCGGGTACCCGCCGTTCTCGTCGTAGGTGGTCAGCACGTGCGGGCGGAACTCGCGAATGACGCGCACCAGCGCCTCGGTGGACTCCTCCAGCGGCGCCAGCGCGAAACAGCCCTCGGGCAGCGGCGGGAGCGGGTCGCCCTCGGGCAGGCCGGAGTCGACGAACCCGAGCCAGCGGTGCTGTACCCCCAGGATCTTCGCCGCGCGAGCCATCTCCTCGCGGCGGATCTCGGTCATGTTCGCCAGCACCTCGGGCCGGTCCATCGCCGGGTTGAGGATGCTGCCCGCCTCGCCGCCGGTGCAGGTCACGACCATGACCTGGTGACCCTCGGCGACGTAGCGGGCCATCGTCGCGGCCCCCTTGCTCGACTCGTCGTCGGGGTGCGCGTGCACCGCCATCAGGCGCAGTCCTGGTTTGCGGTCTTCTACTGTCAGCTCGTCGGCTCCCACCATCGTCCGAACGGCCCTTTCCTGTGCTCTTATTCCGTGGTGTCCGGCTGTCCCGCGGTTGGCCGCCCCGGCTCCACGTCTCCGGAGCGGATCACGGATACTCGGTACGGACGGTGCTGCCGCGGCTGCGGCGATACCCATTGTCCTCAGGGGTACGACAAGTCCGACCGGAGGCCCGGATTTTGCAGAGCGGGGAGACCGTGACCACCGAGGGCGACGCCGATCCGGCGCCGCTCGCGGAGCGGTACGGCACCCCACGCCGGCCCCGGTCGTCGCGGCGCGGGCGCGGCTGGCTGTTCGGCGGGATCGCGGTGGTCGTGAGCTGCGCCATCGCCTGGATCGCCTACGTCAACCTGGGGCAGACCTCGATCGACGCCGAGCGGGTGGCCTTCGAGGAGCGGCCCGGCAACGCGATGCAGATCACGATCAACGTCACGCGCGACGATCCGGACCGGCCGGGCGTGTGCATCGTGCGCGTACGCGACCGCGCGGGAGCCGAAAGCGGCCGCAAGGAGGTTCTGGTCCCCGCCGGGGCCGGGCACAGCAGGGTGAGCACGGTGGTGAAGAGCATCGGGCGACCGGTGACCGCCGACGTGTACGGCTGCTCGTATTCGATACCACGTTATCTGTCAACCCCGTAGCGGCCAACGGGGTGAAATGCGCGGTGAGCGTCCGCGCAGCGTGGGAATCGACCGGCGTCGACCAGTCATGCCGTGATAGGCTGGAACACCAGCACGGCCCGGAGCGGGCCGTGTTTTTCCTTTATCCCACCCACGTGAGCCCCGATGGCCCACGTGGTGGCCGGCTTGTACACCCAAGCCTGGCAGGCCCTACGAGGAGATGGTGACCGTGAGCGACACCAAGGTGACCTGGCTGACCCAGGATGCCTACGACAGGCTCAAGCACGAGCTCGACGAAATGATCGAGAATCGTCCGGTCATCGCCGCACGCATCAACGACAGCCGCGAAGAGGGCGACCTCAAGGAGAACGGCGGCTACCACGCGGCCCGCGAGGAGCAGGGCCAGGCCGAGGCCCGCATCCGGCACCTCCAGGAACTGCTGCGCAACGCGAAGGTCGGCGAGGCACCCGAGGACGACGGCACGGCCGGTCCGGGCAAGGTGCTCACCGTCAAGTACGACGGGGACGACGACGAGGAGAAGTTCCTGCTCGCCACCCGCGAGGAAGGCGCAGAGGGCACGCTCGACGTGTACTCCCCGGAGTCGCCGCTGGGCAAGGCCCTGCTCGGCGCCAGGGAAGGCGAATCCCGCGAGTACGAACTGCCCAACGGCAAGACCATGAAGGTCGTCCTGGTCAAGGCGGTGCCCTACAGCGAGTCGTGAGGCTTGCCGCGCTGCGCTCGGCGTCCGCGCTGGTTGGGTTGGCTGCGCTGGTTGGGTTGGCTGCGCTGGTTGGGTTGGCTGGGTGAGGGCGGATCGGGTCTCTCGGGCGGGCGGGCTGGCTGGGCAAGGACGCGTCGGGTCTCTCGGAGTGGCGCTTTGTGCTCCGGGCCGAACGGCCGGTCGAGGGCAGTGCTGCACGGTGAAGCCAGAGCCCTTCTGCGCTCGGCGGCCCACTGGCCGGGCTGACAGGGTGACGGCGCACCGCACTCACCAACTCACGCTCCCTACCAACGGCCGGCCGAGGCGGGCACTGCACGGCGCAACCAGAACCCTTCTGCGCTCGGCGGCCCACTGGCCGGGCTGACAGGGTGACGGCGCACCGCACTCACCGACTCACGCTTCCTACCAACGGCCGGCCGAGGCGGGCACTGCACGGCGCAACCAGAACCCTTCTGCGCTCGGCGGCCCACTGGCCGGGCTGACAGGGTGACGGCGCACCGCACTCACCGACTCACGCTTCCTACCAACGGCCGGCCGAGGCGGGCACTGCACGGTGAAGCCAGAACCCTTCTGCGCTGGGCAGCCCGCTCGCTGGACTGACAGGGGTGAGGGCGCACTGAGTTTCGCGGAGTGACGCTTCCTGCTTCGGCAACGGTCGGCCGGTCGCGGGCAGTGCCGCATCTTGAATGCTTCCCGATCCGGAAGCGGCCGACCGGGATACGGCGACGCCGCGCGGTGAAGCCGGAGGCTTGCCACCTCAAGCGCACCCGGCCGGGTGAGGAGACGGCGTGCTGCCGAGTCGGGGACCGGCCTAAGAAGCGGTCGGCTGGTCGAGGCGGCAGCTGAGGTTTCAACGTCCAGGCACGCTCGGCCGGGCGAGGCGGGGTGGAGCTCCGGCGAAGTCCGTTCCCAGCGCGGCGCTCGGTGGGTTTTCCACCGGCCGGGTGCCGGGTGGCGGCCTAACGTGGTCCTTCACTACTGCTGGGAGGAACCCACGATGAGCACCGAACCCGTCTGCCTCGCCTGTGGCACCCAGTACGCGCGGCCGCGGGCCGACTGTCCCGTCTGTGAGGACGAGCGTCAGTTCGTGCCGCCGGGCGGTCAGCGGTGGACCGACCTCGCGGCGATGCGTGCGGGCGGGGAGCACCGGGCGCGGGTCGAGGAACAGGGGCCGGGGATCGTGGGCGTCGGGTCGGCTCCGAAGTTCGCCATCGGCCAGCGCGCGCTGCTGGTGCGCGCCGGGAGCGGCAACTTCCTGTGGGACTGCGCCGCCTACCTCGACGACGAGGTGATCGCGAAGGTCACCGAACTCGGCGGGATCACCGGGATCGCGATCAGCCACCCGCACTACTACACGACCATGGTCGAGTGGGCGCACGCCTTCGACGTGCCCATCCACCTGCACGAGGACGACCGGCAGTGGATCGGGCGGCCGGATCCGGCGATCCGGCTGTGGTCCGGCACCACGCTCGACATCACCGGCGATCTGCGGCTGATCAACCTCGGCGTGCACTTCGCCGGCGGGACCGTCCTGCATTGGCCCGGCGGCGAGGGCGGCCGCGGCGCGCTGCTGTCCGGCGACATCGTGCAGGTGGTCGCGGACCGCACGCACGTGGGCTTCATGTACAGCTACCCCAACCTGATCCCGGAGCGGCCGAGCGTGGTTCGCCGCGCTGCGGAGCTGCTCGAGCCGTACGCGTTCGAGGCGATCTACAGCGCGTGGTGGAACGCCATCGTACGCACGAACGGCCACGAAGTCGTCCAGCGCTCGGCGAAGCGCTACCTCGCCTACGTGCAGGAAACCCTCTGACATTCGTCAACCGTTGGTGTGCACTCCGATACCACCCGAGACGGTGAGGTTCTGGCCGGTGATGTAGCTCGCGGTGTCCGAGGCGAGAAAGGCCACGGCCCCCGCGATGTCGGCCGGGGCACCGACGCGGCCGAGCGGGACCTGCTCGCCCCAGGAGTCGATCATTTCCCGGGTGACGCCCAGCTTGCCGTAGGCGGGGGTGTCGATGATCCCCGGGCTGACGGCGTTGACGCGGATGCGGCGAGGCGCCAGCTCGAGCGCGAGTGACCGCACGAGGGGCAGCAAAGCACCCTTGGCGGCGGTCATCGCGGCCCCCAGCCCCTCCCCGGCGCCCACGGTGACCACGACCGAGGCGCCTTCGCCGAGGAGCGGGAGCACCTTCTGAAGCGTGAAGAAGTTGCCCTTCACGTTGGTGTCGAACAGGGCGTCGAAGGCCTCTTCGTCGGTGGACTCGATCGGGCCGGGACGCGAGATGCCCGCGTTGAGGAAGAGCAGGTCGAGGGAGCCGAATCGCCGTCGGGCCTGGTCCACCACCTGGTCAAGGTCCGGCAGGGACCGCGCGTCGGCCCGCACCACCGCGACGTCTTCGGGAAGTCCGGCGTCGGCGACCCCGCTCACCCCGGTGACCATGACGCGGTAGCCGCGGGAGTGCAGCAGCTCGGCGGTCGCCTTGCCGATGCCGCTGGTTCCCCCGGTGATCAAAGCCGAAGGTGCAGACATGTCCGCTCCTTTCCGTGTCTCCGGAGAGCGAATCCCTCCAGCCTTGACAGCGTATAGCGCTTTGACAGCGACTGCCAGGTGGTCGTCGAGTGTCAACCTGACAGTGCTGGGCTACCCTGACGAGATGAAGCAGGAAGCCGACGCGGCGACGGGCGCACCGGCCACGCTGTGGGACCGGACGCGGCAGCTGGCCTCCCAGGAGATCCTCGAGACGGCGCTGCGCCTGTTCACCGAGCAGGGCTACGAGGAGACGACGATCGCCCAGATCGCCCGGGAGGCGGGCGTTTCCCAGCGCACCCTCTTCCGCTACTTCGGCACCAAGGAAGAGCTGCTCGGCGGCGACCAGAGCCGCTTCGGGAGAGTCCTGGCGGACACGATCAAGGCGCAGCCGGCCGAAGCCGGAGTCTGGGAGGTCCTGCGCGCGGGCGTCGCCGCCGTACTTTCCTTGCACGCCAGCAGGGAACGGGCCCTGGCGAGATTCCGGCTCATGCACGACACGGCTTCGCTGCGTGCCGGATGGCTGGCGAAGGCACTGCGGCTTCAGGAAGAACTGCTGCCGCTCGTCGAGGCGCGAATGGGTGTAGCCCCCGGCGCGTCGGATCCGAGGGTTCGCGCGGTGCTCGCGACGGCGTTCGCTTGCCTGGATGCCGCGTCGATGGCCTGGGTCGGCAGCGACGGCGAGAGCGACATCCTGGATCTGTACGACGAGTGCCTTGCCGCTGTGCGCGGATAACTCGCGGCCCTATTCGCGCGCGGCCCGCTCCAGCAACGGCCGCACCCGTGGCGGTACGGGCGTGGAAAGCGCGATCGAAGTGGACGTGCGTAGCACGTCGGGCACCCCCACCACCTCGTCGATCACGCGCTGCAAGTCGTCGTTGTCGCGCGCCACCAATCGGACGAACAGGTCACCTTCGCCGGTCGTGGCGTGCACTTCGCACACCTCGTCGATGGCAGCCAGTGCTTCCGCGACGCCGCCGCGTTTGCCCTGGGCGATCTCCACCACGGCGAACGCCGTGAGGCCGTACCCCATCGCGGCGAGGTCCAGCTCGGGCGGGAAACCGCCGAGCACCCCGCGCTCGGCGAGCCGGTCGAGGCGGGCCTGCACGGTGCCGCGGGCCAC
Organism: Amycolatopsis jiangsuensis; assembly: GCF_014204865.1. NCBI lineage: Bacteria > Bacillati > Actinomycetota > Actinomycetes > Pseudonocardiales > Pseudonocardiaceae > Amycolatopsis > Amycolatopsis jiangsuensis. Next base: position 6,454,955 of record NZ_JACHMG010000001.1, on the reverse strand, counting down.
CCCGAGCCTGCGGGCGCATTCCAATACCCCCAGCCGCGGCGAATCGGTCAGCAGCAACAACAACCGCGCGTCGAGCGAGTCCAGCACCGGCGACCTCCCTGCCCGGATTATCCACGGAACCGCGTGCCCGTCGCGGCGTTCCATCCACAGTGGATGGTCAAGGGACGATGGTGAACCCGGCGTCGGCGAGGGCGGCCTCGACCTCCGCGCAGTGTTCCGGGCCGCGGGTCTCCAGTGCCAGCGCGACGTCCACCTCGCCGAGGGCCAGGCTGCCGGAAATCCGCGAGTGCTCGACGTCCAAAACGTTGGCGCCCAGCTCCTTCACGCTCGCCAGCACCGAAACCAGTGAACCCGGGCGGTCCGGTACCCGCAGGTGCAGTCTGAGATAACGCCCGCCCGCCGTCATGCCGTGCTGGATGATCTGCTGCAGCAGCACCGGATCGACGTTGCCACCGGAGAGGATCGCCACGACCGGCGGTTCGAAGGCACCCGGATGCTGCATCAGCGCGGCCACGGTCGCCGCGCCGGCGGGCTCCACCACGAGCTTGCGCCGTTCCAGACACAGCAGCACCGCGCGGGACAGCGACTCCTCGCTGACCGTCACGACCTCGTCGACGAGCGCGGACACGTGCGCGTAACTGACCGGGCCCGGTTCCCCGACGGCGATCCCGTCGGCCATGGTGTGCGGTTCCGGCAGGCGCACCGGGGCGCCCGCGGCCAGCGAAGGCGGGAACGCGGCGGCGTCCTCAGCCTGCACACCCACGACCCGCACCTGCGGCTGCAGCGCCTTCACCGCCGACGCGACCCCGCCCACGAGCCCGCCACCGCCGGTCGCCACGAGCACCGTCTTCACGGCCGGCACCTGCTCCAGGATTTCCAGCCCGACGGTTCCCTGTCCGGCGATCACGTCTGCGTGGTCGAACGGGTGGATGAACACCGCGCCGGTGCGCTCGGAGAACGCGACGGCCTCCGCGAGCGTCTCCTCGAGCACCGCGCCGTGCAGGTGCACGTCGGCGCCGTAACCGCGGGTCGCGGCGAGTTTAGGCAGCGGAGCACGCAACGGCATGTACACCGTGGACGGAATGCCGAGCAACGACGACGCCAGCGCGACGCCCTGCGCGTGGTTGCCGGCGCTGGCGGCCACGACGCCGCGGGCACGTTCGGCGGCGGACAGGCCGTGGATCCGGGTGTAGGCGCCGCGGATCTTGAACGAGCCGGTGCGCTGCAGGTTCTCGCATTTGAGGTGCACCGGTCCGCCGTGCAGCCGGCGCAGGTCCCGGGCGTGTTCCATCGGGGTGACCCGGGTGACGCCGGACAGCAGCTTCCGGGCCTCCTGGATGCGCTCGAGGCTGACGAGTTCCATAGCCTGCGATGATGCCATCCGCCGGACGGCCGGGCCGCGACCGCCGGGAGACCGGTACTCTGATTACGGCAATCACACGTGAGCAGGGAGTGCGCCCATGGCACGCGGGCAGGACCCGACCACCGCTCGGTCGATCCGCGCGACCCGTTCCACCGGCCTGCTGCCCCTCGTCGCGGGCATCGTGTCCGCGGCCGCACTGGCCGGAGCCGCCTTCGTCACGGTCGACGCGGCCGGCTGCGGAGGCCACGCGCAGTACATCCGCCACGACAGCCACACCGAGCTGGTCGGCAGCTGCCTCGACGGCGCCCACCTCCCGGCCGCCCCGGCGCAGGAAGAGGCCGCCCACCACGCCGGCACGAAGCCCGGCGCCCAGCCGAGCAGCTACCGTCCCTGACACTCGCGGCGACGGCGGGTTGACGTCCGCTCGCCCGCAGCTGCTCGTTCGCTGACGCTTGATCCGGTCGGTCACTGCTCGCACGACGCGCGCAGGTGCCGGAGTCGGTCCCGGACGGTCTTGACGAGCCGAGACGGAGAGGCATGAGCATACCGAGTACGCGCAGCTCAGCGGGCCGAGTCAGGACGGCGATGCCGGTCGGCTGAACCTGACCCGGACCATCGGGCCGAGCCGGACCGGCGATGCCGGCTGAATCTGGACCGGCCCAGCGCCCGGGGCAGGTCGGCGATGCGCTCGTTGGCTGAACCTGACCCGGGCCAGCAGACCAAGCCACACCGGCGATGCCGGTCGGAGGAAACCCGGTTCGGCTCAGCCCAGTGCCTGGGTCAGGTCGGCGACCAGGTCCTTTCCGTCCTCGATGCCGACGGAGAGGCGGATCAGGTCCTCCGGGACCTGGAGGGTCGAGCCCGCGGTGGAGGCGTGCGTCATGCGGCCGGGGTGTTCGATCAGCGACTCGATGCCGCCAAGGGATTCGGCCAGGATGAAAAGCTTGGTGCGGGACGCGGTTTCCAGTGCGGCCTGTTCACCGCCTGCCACGCGGAAGGACACCATGCCCCCGAAGCGGCGCATCTGCTTGGCCGCGATCTCGTGGCCGGGGTGTTCCAGCAGCCCGGGGTAGTACACCTGGGTGACCTTCGGGTGCCGGGCCAGGGTGCGGGCGACCAGTTCGGCGTTGCCGCTGTGCCGGTCCATCCGCAGGGCGAGCGTCTTCAGGCCGCGCAGGGTGAGCCACGCGTCGAACGGGCCGGGTACCGCACCGGCCGCGTTGCGCAGGAAGAACAGCTGCTCGCGCAGCTCGTCCTCGTTGGTCAGCACCGCGCCGCCCACCACGTCCGAATGGCCGCCGAGGTACTTCGTGGTCGAGTGCACGACGATGTCCGCACCCAGCGCCAGCGGGGTCTGCAGGTAGGGCGTGGCGAAGGTGTTGTCGACGACGAGACGGGCCCCCGCCTCGTGCGCCGCGCCGGCCAGCGCGGCCACGTCCGCGACGCCCAGCAGCGGGTTGGTCGGCGATTCGCACCAGACGAGCTTGGTCTCCGGACGCATCGCGGCACGCACGTCCTCGATCCGGCCCAGGTCCGCGACGGTGTGCTCGACGCCCCACAGGCTCAGCACCTTGTCGATCAGCCGGAACGTGCCGCCGTACGCGTCGTTGCCCAGTACCAGGTGGTCACCGGGGCGCAGCACACTGCGCAGCACCGCGTCGGAAGCCGCCATCCCGGACGCGAACGCGAGCCCGTGCCGGGCGCCCTCCAACGACGCGAGCGCTTCTTCCAGCGCACTGCGCGTGGGGTTGGCCGTGCGCGAGTACTCGTAGCCGCCCTCGCGGGTGCCACCCACGCCGTCCTGCGCATACGTCGACGTCTGGTAGATGGGCACGATCACCGCACCCGTGCGCGGGTCGGGCTGCTGCCCGGCGTGGATCGCGCGCGTCTCGAAGCCCAGGGCGGAGTAGTCGTCGGCCATGCCTCCCAGGGTACGGTCCTGGCCCGACAATCCCGTCAGGTGGGAGGCCGCCGGCACGCCCGGGCGCGCCGGCAGCCCGCGCCTCACCAGCTCGGTTGCTGCGGGTAACCGCCCGTGGCCGGCTGCTGGGCGCCCTGCGAGACCCACTCCACCGTCGGCTTCACCAGCGCCAGCACCAGCGTCGCGATCGGCGGGATCAGGCCGACCAGCGCTCCGGCGATCCCGGCGCCGATCACCTCGGCGCCACCGCCGACCGCGCTCACGCCCACCGTGATGAGCACGACCGAGACCACCGAGACCGCGATCGCCAGCCCGCTGCCGATGAGCACGCACAACCGGCCGGCCGGCTTGTGCATGAACAGCGCGACGGCTCCGTAGAGCAGCAGACCCGCCTGGGCCAGGTTGACGATCAACGCCACCAGCCCGGGACCGACGCCGCCGGAATGCCCCAGCAGGATCGCACCGCCGACCACGCCGAACAGGGCGAACAGGCCGCCGAGGATGGCCAGCACGCCGGCGATGATCGCGGTCGCGCCGCTCGGCTTCGGCTGCAGCGCGCCGGGTCCGCCCGGGTAGGCCGGGTAGGGCTGCTGCTGCTGCCCGTACGGCTGCTGCGGGTACTGCCCCGGCGCCTGGCCGTAGGGCTGCGCCGGCATCGGCTGGCTTCCCGGGTAGGGCTGCGCCGGCATCGGCTGGCTGCCGGAGTAGGGCTGCTGCTGCGCCGGCGTCGGTTGGCTGCCGGGGTAGGGCTGCTGCGCGGGCGTCGGCTGGCTTCCCGGATACGGTTGCTGCCCGCCGGGGTACGGGTTCTGCCCGGGGTACTGGCCCTGCGGGTTCTGGGGGTAGGTCACGGGAATCCCTCGGCTTCTGCGGATCCGCCTGCGGCGGGTTCGGTCCCCGGTATCGTGCCAGGCCGGACCCCGTTTCGGGGCGGAATTGCGCACTACCGGGGGCGGCCGGTCCTCTCCCGCGCCGTCGCCGGTCCCCGGAACCGCAGATAGCCCAGCGTCCGCGGCGACGCGGCGAGCAGGAGCACGATCAGGGCCGAGCCCATCAGCACGGCACGGTCGATCGCGGCGAAGCCGTCCAGCCGGAGCACTTCGTGGAAGTACTCGGTGTAGGAGATCCCGCCGCCGAGCGCGGGCTCGAGCAGAATCGCCCCGGCCGCCACCAGCGCACCGAAGATCAGCAGCACCGCGCCGGCCACCGCGCGGAAGAACGTCGCCACCGAACCCACCAGCAACGCCAGCGCGGCGACCAGAAAGCCGGCGAGATCGACAAGTGTCCACCGGGGCAGATCGCCGAGGCTGAATCCGGAAGGAATGTCCAGGAATTGCGTGATCGGCAGATAACCCGCTGCGACCGCCGCCACGAGCCCGAGCACACCCGCGGCGATCGCGGTACCGCTGCCGGGACGCCGGGGCGGTGCCGGCTCGGGGGACAGCTCCCGCGGCAGTTCACGGGCTGGGTATCCGTACTGGCCGCGCACCGTGGCTCCCCCTGGACTCGAAGGCGAAACGAACGGCGCTCACCCTAGCCGGGAAAACACCCCTATCGAACGCGATGACGCAACCGGTGCCGGAATCCGGCGACAATTCCCCCGGCTGCCGGAACGCGGCAAGATCAAAGCCTCACATTTCTTGGTTTTCGCCGGAAGAAATTGTGCGGGAACGACGAAGGGCGCCTCCGTGCGGAGGCGCCCTTCGCGAGATTCAGCGGATTACCACTGCGGGGTCTGCCCGTAGCCCTGCTGTCCGGGCTGCTGGCCGTAGCCCGGCGGCGGCTGCTGACCACCCGGCGGCGGGGGGTACTGCCCCGGCGGCGGGTAACCAGGCTGCTGGCCCGGCTGGCCGTACCCCGGCTGACCAGGCTGACCCGGCTGGCCGTACCCCGGCTGCGGCTGGCCGTACCCCGGCTGGCCCGGCTGACCGTAGCCGGGCTGCTGCGGCGGCTGGCCGTAACCCGGCTGCTGTCCCGGCTGGCCGTAGCCCGGCTGCGGCGTCGGGCCGCTGGGCGGGTTCGCCCCGCCCGGCTGCGGGAAACCACCGCTGCCCGGCTGGCCGAAGCCCTGCTGTCCGGGCTGGCCGAAGCCACCCGGCTGACCCGGCTGACCGAAACCGCCGGGCTGGCCCGGCTGACCGAAACCGGGGCCGGCGGGCGGGCCGCCGAACCCGCCGGGCTGCTGCGGACCGTCCGAGGATCCACCGCCGAGGCCGACGAACTGCGCGGTCGCCGGGATCAGGCTCAGCACACCGACGATCAGGATGACGATGCCGAGGATCATCGTGAGCGTGCCCATGCCGCTGGCGAAGCTGTCGTCGCTCGCACCGATCTGCCTCAGCTGGTCGGCGAGCGCGCCGCTGATCGTGGTGCCGACCATCAGCAGCACGGAGAAGAGCGTGAGCAGCACGCCGCCGGCCGCCACCGCGATCGGCACGAACTTGCGGAGCCCGCCGAGCCGGCCCGCCAGCGCCAGCCCGACACCGCCCGCCAGCGCCAGCACCGCGCCGATCAGCGCGAGGATCACGTAGATCCACAGCGTGCCCGGGCTGGACAGGCCGGACTGCTCGTAGAACTTGTCCAGTTCCGCCTGGCTGGGGGCGGAGTCCAGGTAGGTCGAGTAGTCACTGATCTTGCCCATGTAGAGGAAGGTGTAGATCAGCGAGACGAGCGCGAGCACGGCGGTCACGCCTCCGGCGATGTAGCCGTACAGGGCGTTGCCACCGCCACCGCCCGCGGCCGGTGCGCCGAAGGCGGCGGGCTGGCCGAAGCCGCCTGGCTGACCGGGCTGCCCGAAACCACCCGGCTGACCCGGCTGGCCAAAGCCCTGCTGCTGGTCGAAGCCACCCGGCGCGCCGAAGCCCTGCTGCGGCTGACCAGGCTGACCCGCCTGACCCGGCTGCCCGGGCTGGCCGAAGCCACCGGGCTGGCCGGGCTGGCCCGGCTGCCCGAACCCGCCGACCGCGGCCGGGTTGTCCGCGGCGCTCGGCGGCGGGGCGTACGGGATGGCCGGGGGCTGCTGTCCCGGCGGCACCAGCTGCGTCGACTCCGCGGTGCCCTCGGGGCCGCCAAGGGGGTTGACGACCTGGGTGGCGTTCGCGTCACCCGGCTGCGCGGGCTGCACGACCTGAGTCGGCTCCGGGGTCTCGCCGAACGCGCCGCCGCCCTGGGTGGGCTGCGGCGACTGGCCCGGCTGGACCACCTGGGTCGGCTCCGACGCGCCGAAGGGACTGTCCTGCTGCGGTGTGGGACCACTCGGTGGGCCCTGCGGCGGCGGCTGCTGGCCGCCGTCCCAAGGCTGGTTCGGTGGCTGCGGAGCACTCATGTGGGTCTTGAACCCCCTTGACGAGGACGCGAAAAAGTTCTACGCCGCCCACGCTATCGGATCGCGGGCCGGGGCGCGCGCAGGCGCCCCGGCCTGGGATCCGGCGGTTCAGGACTACCGGCCCGCGAGAAAGGCGAGCAGGTCGTGCCTGGTGACGACGCCCGCCGGCTTGCCGTCGATCAGCACCAGCGCGCCGTCCGCGCCTTCGAGCGCCTTCATCGCCGCGCTCACCTGCTCACCGGCGCCGATCGTGGGCAGCGGGGGCGACATGTGCGTCTCGAGCCGGTCGGCCATCTGGGCCTTGCCGGTGAACAGCGCGTCGAGCAGATCCCGCTCGTTCACCGCGCCCACCACCTCGGCCGCCATCACCGGCGGTTCGGCGCTGACCACGGGCATCTGGCTCACGCCGAACTCGGCAAGGATGGCGACCGCCTCGGCCACCGTCTCGTTCGGGTGCGAGTGCACGAGGCTGGGCAGCGAACCGCTCTTGCGGGTCAGCACGTCGCCCACGGTGGCGCCGGAGGAGTCCGGGGGCAGGAAGCCGTAGGAGGACATCCAGCTGTCGTTGAACACCTTGGTGAGGTAGCCGCGGCCGCCGTCGGGCAACAGCACGACCACGACGTCGTCCTCGGTCAGCCGCTCCGCGAGCTTCAGCGCGGCCGCCACGGCCATCCCGCACGAACCCCCGACCAGCAGGCCCTCCTCGACGGCGAGGCGGCGGGTGGTCTCGAAGGAGTGCGCGTCGCTGACCGGGATGATCTCGTCGGCGATGCCCCGGTCGTAGGTCTCCGGCCAGAAGTCCTCGCCGACGCCCTCCACGAGGTAGGGACGGCCGGTGCCGCCGGAGTACACCGAGCCCTCCGGGTCCGCGCCGATCACCGCCACCCGGCCGTCACTGGCTTCCTTGAGGAACTTCCCGGTGCCGGAAATGGTCCCGCCGGTGCCGACCCCGGCCACGAAGTGCGTGATCTTCCCGTCGGTCTGCCGCCAGAGCTCGGGTCCGGTCGAGTGGTAGTGGCTGGCCGGGTTTTCCGGGTTCGCGTACTGGTTCGGCTTCCAGGCGCCGTCGATCTCACGGACCAGGCGGTCGGACACGTTGTAGTAGGAGTCCGGGTGCTCGGGCGCCACCGCGGTCGGGCACACCACGACCCGCGCGCCGTACGCGCGCAGCACGTTGCGCTTGTCCTCGCTGACCTTGTCCGGGCAGACGAACACGCACTTGTAGCCCTTGCGCTGGGCGACCATGGCCAGGCCGACCCCGGTGTTGCCCGACGTCGGCTCCACGATCGTGCCGCCGGGGCGCAGTGCGCCGGAGGCCTCCGCGGCCTCGATCATGCGCAGCGCGATGCGGTCCTTCACGCTGCCGCCCGGGTTGACGTACTCGACCTTGGCGAGCACCAGCGGCTTGAGCCCCCGGGTCAGGGAATTCAGTTTGACCAGCGGGGTGTTGCCGACGAGGTCCACGATGTGTTCTGCGTACTCCACCCCGGCAGCCTAAACGCCGCGGCGGGGCTGTCCAGCGTGGACGGCCGCGACCGGGGTACTCGGGGTGCGCGTCGGGTGCTGCCGGGCGGCGCTCGGCGAGGTCGGGCCTTCCCGGCGAGGACCTCAGGCAGCCACCAAGCCGCGCATCGACACCGGGAACGGCCCGAAGGCCGCCGAACACCGATCCGTCATTCCGTCCCGGAGATCCTTCCCGGCGGATGCCGTCCCGCTTCGCCTCAGGCCGAGCGGGGTGACGGTGTTCGCCCACTTCTGTCGAACCTTCATGTCCGGTTCACCTCCTGTGTTTCTTCCGGACTCTTCACGTGGACTCTTCACGAAGCCCGCCGGTTCCGCCGTTACTCGGAAACACCCGATCGGCCCAGCCGTGCCCATCCGTCGGCACCGGGCTGTTCCGACCAGCCCGGCGGCCAGACGCGCTTGTACCCGGGTTTGGCGAGGGCGCCGTCCAGCCGGGCGTCGGACTTGATGCCGAATTCCGCCTGTTTCTCGAACCTCGCGCCGTGAAAGTTCTCCCGGTCCGTGCCGAAGACGGTGCCGCGGAAGTCCACCCGGTCGGTGAAGACGGCCTCGTGGAAATCGGCCTTGCTGTGGAATGCGGTGCCACGGAACGTGGCGAAGCTGTGGAACTCGGTCCGGTAGCAGGTCAGCGAGCGGATCCGGCAGTGTGTGAGGGTGAAGGTGACCAGCCGGGCGCCGGACAGGTCGAGGTCGATGTCCGGCCAGTACGAGCCCATCGGTTCCGCTTCGCCGCCCGGGCGCAGGTGCAGCATCAGGATCCGCTGCGCGGCCTTGCGCACCTGCAGTTCCTCGGCGGCGGTCGCGGCGTCGCCGGGTTCGGGCATGCGCAGGTACGCGCACAGCACGTTGACGATGGTCTGGCGCTGCTCCTCGTGGTCCTGCGCGAGCCGCTCGAGCGCATACAGTCCGGCCAGCCGGACCGGGGCCTTGTCGCTGCCGAGCTGGTCGGCGGCCTTGCCGTACATCTCGGTGATCCGCCGTTGGGTGGCGTCGTGGTCCTTCTGCTCCAGGTCGAGCTCGGCGGAGCGCTGGCGGCGCGCGGCGAGCAGCAGCGCGGCGGCGCCTCCGGTGCCGACCACGATGTTCGCCGCGGTGCGCAGGGCGTCGAGACGGGCCGAATCCTCCGGGCTGCCGCCGCCGAACAGCAGCAGGAGCAGGCTCGCGGCGAGTCCGGCGACCAGCAGGAGGCCGGCTGCCCACCACGCGATCGCGCGGGTCGACAGGACGCGGCTGGGCGAGGGCACGCAGGCGATCCTGCCACGAGGCGACAAGGACATGGGTCACCTTCGGCTTTGCGCGGCGGCCGTCAGGCGGCACTATGGTGAGCACCCGCTTAGTGCCCGTTCGAGCCGTTGACCCGAGGAAGTGTCCCGACATGCCCGAAGCCGTCATCGTTTCCACCGCCCGTTCCCCGATCGGCCGCGCCGGCAAAGGCTCGCTGGTCGGCATGCGCCCGGACGACCTGACCGTGCAGATGGTCCGCGCGGCGCTGGACAAGGTGCCGCAGCTGGACCCGGCCGACATCGACGACCTGATGCTCGGCTGCGGCCTGCCCGGCGGCGAGTCCGGGTTCAACATGGGCCGCGCGGTCGCCGTCGAACTCGGCTACGACCACCTGCCCGGGACCACGATCACCCGGTACTGCTCCTCGAGCCTGCAGACCACGCGCATGGCGCTGCACGCGATCAAGGCGGGCGAGGGCGACGTGTTCCTGTCCGCCGGCGTGGAGACCGTGTCGCGGTTCGCGAACGGCAGCTCCGACTCGTGGCCGGACACGCACAACCCGCTGTTCGCCGACGCCGAGCAGCGGACCAAGGACACCGCGGAGTCCGGCAGCGACAGCTGGCACGACCCGCGCGAGGACGAGCTCGTCCCGGACGTCTACATCGCGATGGGCCAGACCGCGGAGAACCTCGCCCGGTACAAGGGAATCAGCCGGGAGGAGATGGACGAGTTCGGCGTCCGTTCGCAGAACCTTGCGGAGAAGGCCATCGCGAACGGCTTCTGGGCCAAGGACATCACCCCGGTCACGCTGCCGGACGGCACCGTGGTCGCCAAGGACGACGGCCCGCGTGCCGGCGTCACCATCGAAGGCGTCTCCGGACTGAAGCCGGTGTTCCGCCCGGACGGCCGGGTCACCGCGGGCAACTGCTGCGCGCTCAACGACGGCGCGGCCGCCGTGGTGATCATGTCCGACACCAAGGCGAAGGAACTCGGCATCACCCCGCTGGCGCGGGTCGTGTCCACCGGCGTGACCGGACTTTCGCCGGAGATCATGGGCTACGGCCCGGTCGAGTCCTCGAAGCAGGCGCTGTCCCGCGCCGGACTGTCCATTTCGGACATCGATCTGGTGGAGATCAACGAGGCGTTCGCGGCGCAGGTCATCCCGTCCTACCGGGACCTCGGGATCGACCTGGACCGGCTGAACGTCAACGGCGGCGCGATCGCGGTCGGCCACCCGTTCGGCATGACCGGCGCGCGGATCACCTCGACGCTGATCAACTCCCTGCAGCACCACGACAAGCAGTTCGGCCTCGAGACGATGTGCGTCGGCGGCGGCCAGGGCATGGCGATGGTGCTGGAACGGCTTTCCTGAGTCCTGGCAAGCGAAACGGGCCGCCCGCGGAATGCGCGGGCGGCCCGTTTCGCGTTCGGGTGCAGTCCTCGGTCGGCGCGGCGGGTCAGCAGATGCTGTCGGTGGGCGCGGGGTTGCCCAGCCCGAACAACGGCCGCAGTTTCAGCCCGATCCAGGTGCCGAAGAGCGCGAAGATCCCCCACAGCCAGCCGTGCAGGCTGCCGACCGAGATGCCGCCGAGGTAGGCGCCGATGTTGCAGCCGCCGGCCAGCCGGGCGCCGATGCCCATCAGGATGCCGCCGAGGATCGCGGCCACCGCGGTGCGCCACGGGATCGAACTGTGGATTTTCCACGCCCCGGCCGCCGCGGCCGCGACCGCCGCGCCGATCATGATGCCGATGTCGGTGAGGCTCGTCTTGTCCTGCCAGATCGGCTTGCCCAGCGACGCGGCGTTCGCCTTCTGCTGCCAGAACTCCCACTGTTCCGGGTGCAGGCCGAACACCTGCAGGATCTTCGCGCCCCACAGGCTGAACGCGCTCGTGACACCCCAGATCCCGCCGGAGACGAGGTACACCGCACCGGCCAGCACGCCCAGCACGACGGCGCCGACCAGCAGCGGCCACGACCCGCGGAAGATCCGGGCGAACCCGCGCGCGGTCGGCACGACGTCCATCGGCGGCGGCACCCGGCGCCGCTGCACCACCCTCGTGCCCAGCACGATCGCGACGAGCACCGCGATCGTGATCGCCCACGAGCCGAACCAGCCGACGTGGTCGGAGAGCAGGAACCCGGACACCTGCGGCCAGCCGGTGAACACCGGATAACCCCAGGTGTAGAACACCGAACCGGTGATGAAGCCGAAGAGGGTGAGCACGATCGTCGACTGCCCGGAACCAACCGCGAACAGGGTGCCGGACGCGCAGGCACCCCCGAGCTGCATGCCGATCGCGAACAGGGTGGCGCCGACGAACAGCGCGAGCCCGATCGCCCCGGCGTTCTGCACCGGCACCGGCGCACTGCCGAACAGCCCGGCACCGGTGCCGCAGATGAGCGCGATCAGCGTGGCGGCCGTGCCGAGCAGCAGCGCGTGTGCCCGCAGCCCTTCGCCGTTGCCGACCGCGATGAGCTGGCGCCAGGCCGAGGTGAAGCCGAACCGGGAGTGGAACAACGCCAGCCCTAGCAGCAGCCCGAGCACGAGCAGGACGCCGAACTTGGCCCCGTGCGTGGCCCACACGTACGCGGTGAGCCCGGCCGCGAGCAGCCCGGCGACGATCAGCGGGACGATCCGCACCGGGTCCTCCGGCCGCGGCACCGGCGCGGCACACGAGGTGGGGAAGGTGAGCAGCCGCCGCTCACCGGCGGGGGAATCGGTCGTCGCCACCGGGTCTCCTGGTCGTTCGTGGGGGTTCTCGGGGAGCCGGATCACGGTAGGGCCAGGAGTTCGGCGGTCGCAGCTCGTCCCACAGAGTGCGACGAACCAGCCGGAAAGCGGCATCCGGACGCGGCCGGGAACCGAACAAACGCCGTACGGGCACGGAAAAGGCGCCCCGTGGGTCACGGGACGCCTTTTCGGGGAAGCCTGCGCGAGGACTACTCGCGCAGGTAGGACAGCAGCCGCAGGATTTCCAGGTACAGCCAGACCAGCGTGGTCATCAGGCCGAACGCGGCGTACCAGGCCCACTTGGACGGCATCCCGGCGCGGATCATCCGGTCCGCCTGGTCGAAGTCCAGCAGGAAGCTGAACGCGGCGATGCCGATGACCACCAGGCTGAAGATGATCGAGAGGGCGCCGCCGCCACGCAGCGGGTTGAAGCCGAAGATCATCGTCGTCAGCAGGTTCACCAGCATGAGGACCGCGGCGCCCGCGACCGCGCCGACGATCCACTTGGTCAGCTTGGGCGTGACCTTGACCGCACCGGTCTTGTAGACCACCAGCATCGCGACGAACACACCCGCGGTGCCGATCAGCGCCTGCAGCGCGATACCCGGGTACAGCAGCTCGAACAGCCCGCTCAGCGCACCGAGGAACAGGCCTTCGGCGGCCGAGTACAGCAGCGTGAGCGGTCCGCTCGGCTTCCGCCGGAAAATGATCACCAGTGACACGACGAGGCCCACGATCAGCCCGCCCATGAGCGCGCCGAGCAGCGCGCCGTTGACTCCGGTGACCCGGCCGAGCCCGTCGACGAGCAGCTGGGACTGCGCCCAGATCGCGGCGAGCACCCCGACGACGAGGGCGACCCCGAGCGAAAGCCCGGTCTTGATCACCACGTCGTCGACCGTCATCGGTCGGTCGGCCGAAGCCGCGCCCTGCTGCCCCGGGCCGTAACCCGGCACGCCGCCCTGCGGCTGTCCGTACGGCTGTTCGAAGCCGACGTTCGGCCCGTACTGCCCGCTCGCGGACGCGCCGCGCGGCAGGTTGCGGAACGCCGGGTTGCTACTGGAACGCACCTGTCCTCCTGGACCTTCTGGCACCATGCATCGGGTTCAACGACCGCTGAGGCCCGCTGGTTCCCGTCGGGTAAAGATGACTTTACCCACCTTCCGGGCGAACGAGCCAACCCCGGCACCACACGCTATGCGACGGAAGTCACGACCGCTCACCGCAGGTCACCCGATGGCCTCTAGACAACAGCCGTGCTCACCCGCGAATCTGCACATCGCGTGTTCGAGAATTAACCGAACGCGTGTCGGGGAGTTGTTCGATCGGGTGACCTGCGCAGACGCCATACGGGGCGTCCCCGCGGGCCGTTGAAGGAGTCAACACACCATGGGGTGGATCTCACGCCCGCGCGCCCGGGTGCGCGCGGTCTCCGGGCTGGTCGCCGCGGCTGTGCTCGGCGCACTCTCCGTCACCGCGGCCGGTACGACACCGGCGGCGGCCGCGACCGACGAAGGCATCGGGCACGACATCACGCCGGGCCAGCCGTTCGCTTCGCACACGCCCGACAAGAACTGGCTGGGCTCGTACATCGTCGGCGGCAAGCAGGTGTTCTGCGTCAGCTTCCAGCTGAAAGCACCGGACTCGAACGAGAAGTACGAGCCGGGCGACGAGCTGCTCACCAAATGGGGCGAGAAGCTGCCCGCAGACGAGGCGGCCAACATCTCGTACCTGCTGCTGCGCTACGGCGACACGAAGGACGCCGACCAGGCTGCCGCGCTCGCCCACCTGCTGCACTCGTGGACCTCGAAGCCGCGCAGCGACAAGGACCTCGACGAGAGCCTGCCCGCGAAAGAAATCGGCTACAACATCGACTACCACCTGGACAAGCTCAAGGCGCAGGCGCCGGGTGCGTACGCCGACGTGGAGAAGCTGACCGCGGACGCCGAAGCCAACCGCGGCCCGTGGACCGCCTCGGTGACCGCGCCGAAGGACGCGCAGCACCTCGGCACCCCGGCGAGCTGGACCGTGACGGTCAAGAACGCCAAGGGCAACGGCATGGCGGACGTGCCGGTGAAGCTCACCGCGACCGACGCTTCCATCGACACCGCTGACACCGCCGGCACCGCGGCGGACCAGGAAGCCACGGAAGACACAGAGCAGACCGACACCAGCGGCAGCTCGGCCACCCAGGCGGCGGCGACCGAGACCACGCTGAAGACCGACGCCGACGGCAAGGTCACCGTGCAGCTCACGCCCACGGGCAACCAGCCCAAGCTCGCCGCGTCGCTCTCGGCCCCCGCGGACCGGCCGTACGTGCAGAAGCCGATGAACGACGGCATCCAGAACGTGGTCTCCACCGGTGGCGAGAAGAAGTTGTCCGCCTCCGGGGTCGTCGCCGTGGCCAAGCCGGGCAAGGTGCAGGTCACCAAGACGGACGCGAAGACCGGCAAGGGCATCGGCGGCGCGACGCTGCGGATCACCGGCAAGGACCGCAAGAGCGCGGCGAACGGGCAGGACGGCAAGCCGCTGAACGGTCCGGACGGGCAGCCGGTCGTCGTCACCACCGGTGGCGAGGACGGGGTGGCGACCGTCGACGATCTGCTCGCCCCGCAGGACGTGTGCGTGGTCGAGGTGAACGCGCCGCCGGGCTACACCAACGCTTTCGATCCGAAGAACCCGCCCGCCGCGTGCGGATCGCTGGAGCCGGGCGGCACACTGGCGCTCACGGTGGTGAACATTCCGAACGAAGTGCCGCACGCGATTCCCGCCGGTGACAAGCCGGAGGCGATGGCCAAGGGCGCCACCGAGACGAGCTTCTCGGTGCCCGGTGTGGCCGGTCTCGCGGCGCTGGTGCTGATCGGCTCGGGCCTGGTCGGTTTCGCCGCCCGCCGTTCGGCCCGGCGGTGATGAAGGCAGCGAACGGAACGGGCGGGGCATGACGGGCAAGGGCCGGCTGATCGCCGGTTTCGCACTGGGCGCGGCGAGTGTGCTGGCGGTGGAGCTGGCCACGGTCGTGATCACCTCACCGCCGACGGCGGTGGTGGCCGGGAGCGCTTCCCCGGCCCCCGCCGCCCTCGCCGCGCGCGGTGCGGCCGCCGAACCGGTCGCACCGCCGCCGTCGCCGTCACCATCACCGTCGTCGGCTCCGTCCACGAGCACGTCCGCCGCGCCGCCGGCGGCACCGGCCGAGCACCGGCAGCCCGGACCGCAGCGGCCGGGCACGATCCGGCTGCCCGGCGGCGGTACCGCGGCGATGGTGCGCAAGGGCCTCGGCCCCGGCAACACCCTGCCGGTGCCCTCGAACATCGGGCAGGCCGCCTGGTGGGGTGCGGAGCTGGACGCGGTGAGCGGGGCGAGCGTGTTCGCCGGGCACGTGAACTGGCGTGGGGCGACCGGTCCGTTCGCGGAGCTGTGGAACGAGCGCATCGGCGGCGTGGTGACCATTGTGGACAGTGCGGGCAAGGCCGCGCGGTACCGGGTCTCCCAGCTGGTCACGGTGCACAAGAACGATCTGGGCGCCCGCGCGGACGACCTGTTCGGCCAGGCCGGCCCGCACCGGGTGGTCCTGGTGACCTGCGGTGGCCGTTGGGTCGGCGGAAGCGACGGCTACGAGGAGAACCGCGTCGTGATCGCCGATCCGGCCTGAGCAAAACCCTCCGGACCCGGCTAAGTTACCTACGAGTAACATAGCCGGGCGCACTGTGGTCAGCACGGCGTCCATGCAGCACAATGCGCAGGGTCCAGCGGCGTACGGCGGAGGGTGATGGAGATGGCGACGTTCTTGGTGACCGGCGCGACCGGATTGATCGGGCGCCAGTTCACCCGGCTGCTGCTCACCCGGCCGGACGTCGAGCGGGTCGCGCTCGTGGTGCGCGCAGGCTCGCGCGGGAAGCTGGCCGCGCTCGTGGACCGGTGGCCGCATGCCGACCGCGTCACGCTGGTCACCGGCGATCTCGCCGAGCCGATGATGGGGGTGTCCGAACCGGACCGCGAGGCGCTGCGCGACGTGGACCACGTGGTGCACCTGGCCGCGCTCTACGACCTCACCGCGGACGACGAGGCGAGCGTCCGGGCCAATGTGGACGGCACCAGGCACGTTCTCGAACTGGCCGCGGACCTGCGGGCCGGCTGTCTGCACCACGTGTCGTCGGTGGCCGTGGCCGGCGACCACGAAGGACTGTTCAGCGAGGACATGTTCGACGTGGGCCAGCGGCTGGTCACGCCGTATCACCGCACCAAGTTCGAGGCCGAGAAGCTGGTGCGCGACCAGGACGAGGTGCCGTGGCGGGTGTACCGGCCCGCGGTCGTGGTGGGCGATTCGGAAACCGGCGAGATGGACAAGATCGACGGCCCGTACTACCTCTTCCCGGCGATCAGCAGGCTGGCCGGGCTGCCCGACCTGCCGATCGTGGGGCCGGGCCTCGGCGACACCAACGTGGTTCCGGTCGACTACGTGGCCGGTGCGCTGCTGGAACTGGTGACCACCGCGGGTCTCGACGGCCGGGCCTTCCACCTGGTCAACCCGGAACCGCAGCCGGTGGTGTCGGTGTACAACGCGTTCGCCCGCGCGGCCGGTGCGCCGACGATCACCGTGCAGCTGGGTCAATCGGTGTCGAAGGGCATCGTCGGGCTGGTCAAGCTCAGTGAGCACATTCCGGGCTTCACCATCGCCCGCGACGCGGTGCTGGAACGCCTCGGCATCCCGCCGGTACTGCTGGAGACGATGGCCTTCCCGTCGGTGTTCGCGTCCACCGAGACCCGGAAAGCACTGGCCGGCAAGGGCGTCGAGGTGCCGCAGCTGGAGGAGTACGCGGCCACGCTGTGGCGGTACTGGCGTGAGCACCTCGACCCGTTCCGGGCCCGCAAGCACGGTCCGCGAGGCGAACTGGACGGCCGGCGCGTGATCATCACCGGCGCGTCGTCCGGGATCGGGCGCGCCACCGCGCTCAAGGTCGCCGCGGCCGGTGGGGTGCCGCTGCTCGTCGCCCGGCGCCGGCACGAGCTGGCAGAGGTGCGCGACGAGATCATCGCCGCCGGCGGCACCGCGTCGGTGTACCCGGCGGACCTGACCGACGAGGACTCGGTACGCAAGACGGTGGACGCGATCCTCGCCGAGCACGGCCGCATCGACATGCTGGTGAACAACGCCGGCCGCTCGATCCGCCGTTCCATCAAGCTGTCCTACGACCGGATCCACGACTACGAGCGCGCGATGGCGATCAACTACTTCGGCGCGGTCCGGCTGATCCTGGCGGTCCTCCCGCACATGTCGGAGCGGAAGTTCGGGCACATCGTGAACGTCTCCTCGATCGGCGTGCAGGGCATCGCGCCGCGGTTCTCCGCCTACGCCGCCTCCAAGGCCGCGCTGGACTACTTCTCGCGGATCGCGGCCACCGAAACGCACGGCGACGGGATCACCTTCACCACCATCCACATGCCACTCGTACGCACGCCGATGATCCGGCCGACGAAGATCTACGACGCGTTTCCCACGAAGTCCCCGGAGCAGGCGGCGGACATGGTGCTCAAGGCGCTCGTGGAGCGGCCCAAGCACATCGGCACACCTGCCGGGCAGGCGATCGGGCTGACCTACACCCTCGCGCCCGGGCTGACCGACGCGATCGCCTACCAGGGCTACCGGGTCTTCCCGGACTCCACCGCGGCGGGCGGCAGCGGCCGGCTCAAGATCGGGCGGGGCGAGATGCACCTCTCGCGCGCGGCGATGGCGCTGGCGCGGCTCTCCCGTGGTTTCCACTGGTAACCATCCCGGGTGCGGCCGTTCCGGCGACAACCGTGGCATCGGGTGGTGAATCACGACTCCTGACGGCGACGACAGGGCGTGCGCGGGTACGGTCGTGGGCATGGTTCCCGAGCGAGACAACGGCCTCCTGCCCCTGCGGCGCGAGTACACCGAAGCCTGGCGCGGCTTCGACCGCACCGAGGTGCGTCAGTACCTCGACCACCTCGAGGCGCAGGTGCGCCGGCTGGCCGGCGACCGCGACGCGGCCGCGGCACAGGTCACCACGCTGTCGCGGGAGCTGGAAGCGGCCCGTGGCGAGGTCGGCAAGCTGCAGTCCCGCGTCGACGAGCTGATGAAGCCGCCGGAGCGGCTCGAGGACCTGGACGAGCGGATGCAGCGCACCGTCCAGCTCGCGCACGCGCGGGCCGAGGAGGTCACCAAGCGGGCGGAGGTGGCCGCGGAGAAGCACTGGGCGTCGTCCACGGAGGCGTCCACGAAGCTGCGGGAGCGCTACCGCCGGCTGGTCGAGGAGCTGGACAAGCAGGCCGAGGCACTGCACTCGGAACACGAGGCGGCGCTCGAGGAAACCCGCGCCGAGGTACAGCGACTGACGGTCGAGGCGGCGCAGCGCCGGGAACTGCTCGACAACGAGGCCGAACGCAAGCGCCGCAAGATCGAACGCGACTTCGACTCGAAGATCACCTCGGAGCGCACGGCGCACGAGAAGCTGATCGCCGACCAGCGCACCGCGAGCAAACAGCAGGCCGAGCGCCGCATCGCGGAGGCGACGGCGGAGGCCACCCGCCGTGTCGAGGACGCCACCACCGAGGCCAAGCGCCGCCTCGACGAAGCGACCACGCAGGCAGCCCAGCGCACCACGGCGGCCACCCGCAAGGTCGAGCGCCTCGCCGAGATCCGCGAACAGGCCCGCAAGAACCTGGCGATGGCCGACGAGGTGCTGGGCCGCAGCGAGAGCCTGCTGACCGCCCTGCCGGCGGAGTCGGTGATCCCGTCGGCGTCGAAGCTGGTCGGCGGGGATGACACGACCGGCGGCCCGGGTGCCGGTGCGGCAGCGGGTGCCGGTTCGAACGGGGGCTCCGGCGCGGCAGGGGGTTCTGGCGCAGCGGCGGGTGTCGGTTCGAACGGCAATGCCGGTTCGGGTGCCGCTACAACCGCAGGTTCGGCTACGGCCGCCGGTTCGAGCGCGGGTGCCGGTTCGAACGGAGGCTCCGGCCCGGTTCGTCCGAAGCCGGAGACGGTTTCGGTCGACTCGCCCACCACACCGGGCGCGAAGGCGGTCCAGCCGAGCCCGTCGCCGAAGCCGAAGCCGTCCCCCGCGGGTGGCGGCAATCCGGCGAACCCCAACGGGGGCAAGGACAACGGCAACGGCGGGACCGGGCAGGCCAAGTCCCGGCCGCAGGCCGCGGGCAAACCGCAGTCCTGACCCCGGCCTTCGGTTTCTGCTCAGGCCAGGTCCACCTTGGCCCCCACCCCAGTCAGCACGACCTTTCGGCCTGACCCCACCGAGTCCGACGTTTCAGCCGGACCCGGCCTTTCGGCCGGCCGTACCCAACCCGACGTTCGGCCAACCCAGCGTGCACGCCGCCCGGCGGCTCAGTGAGCGGTCCGGGAGGTCGGGGGTGCCGCTCACACCGTGCGCGGCCAGGGGTTCGCCGACTCCAGTGCGGCGGCCAGGCCCAGCAGCAGCGCTTCCCCACCGGGGCCCGCCACCAGCTGTACGCAGGTGGGGAGGCCGTGCGCCGGGTGGTGACCGATCGGGACGGCCAGGGCGGGGTAACCCGCGAGGTTCCACATTCCGGCGAAGGCCGCCACGCGCACCGAGGGCAGGGCGACCGCCGGCCAAGGACGGCGGTGCCAGCGGCGGGCCTTCGGCGGCATGGTCGCCAGTGCGGGGGTGACCAGCACGTCGTGGTCGGCGAAGAAGGCCTCGGTGATCGAAAGCCACTCCGTGCGTGAGCGTTCGCGGACCCAGCGGGCGGTCAGCTTGCCCAGCCGGACGTGCGTGCGGGTGCGCGGCTGGAGGCGTGCGAGGTCGAAGCCGTCGGCGGCGGCCTGCTCGGCCGGTCCGGCGAACCAGCGCGCCAGCATGGCGTTCATCGTCGACAGCGGATAGCGCGGGGTGGCCTCGACGACCGAGTGCCCGTCCGCACGCAGCAGTTCCGCGGCCCGGTCGACGGCGGCGCCGAGTGGCCGCGGCAACGGCGCGTGGGTGAAGGGCACCTGGGTGGATACCGCGATCCGCTGTGGGCCCGGTTGCGCGAGGGTGGCCAGCTCCGGACGTTCCGCGAGCACGGACAGCAGCAGGGCGGCGTCCTCCGGGGTCGTGGCGATCGGTCCGTGCGCGGACATGCCGAACCAGCCCTCGCCCGGTTCGCGCACGACGCCGCGACCGGGTTTGAGACCCACCACCCCGCACATCGCCGAGGGCAGCCGGATCGAGCCGAGGCCGTCGGTGCCGTGCGCGATCGGCACCAGCCCTGCGGCGACCGCGGCCGCGCTGCCGCCGGACGAGCCGCCCGCGGTGAACGAAGGTTCGCGCGGATTGCGGGCAACCCCACCGGGATCGTCGCTCATCGGGAAGATGCACAGCTCGGGCACGCGGGTGAGGCCGACGATCACCGCACCGGCGGCCCGCAGCCGGGCCGCGATGACCCCGTCGGAGGTGGCGGGCGTGCGTGGTCCGGCGGCCGAACCCCAGCCGGCGTGCTCACCGGTGACCTCGGTGACGTCCTTGACCGCCACCGGGACCCCGGCCAGCGGCAGCTCATGCAGATCCGGCCGGACGGCGACCTCGGCCGCCTCCGCGCGCGCCCGCTCGGCCCGCACCCGGCGGAACGCGCCGACCACGGGATCGGCGGCCGCGATGCGCGCGAGCGCCTCCTCGGTGACCCGCACCGGATCCAGTTCCCCGGCCCGCACCGCGCGGGCGATCTCCACCGCCGTCAGCACCATGACGACGAGATTAGCCGCCGGGACGAAGCCCGCGAGGGCGGCGGCACCGCGCCGGCCGCCGCACCCGCGGAGCAGCTCAGATGGCGCCGGCGCGCAGCGCGTACGCCACGGCGTGCGCCCGGTTGTTCAGGCCGCAGCGCGTCATCAATCCGTACAGGACGTTCTTCACGGTCCGCTCGGAGTAACAGAGCTTCGACGCGATCTCCTCGGTGCCGTAGCCCTCGGCGACCAGCCGCAGCACGTCGCATTCGCGGGAGGCCAGTCCGGACAACGTGAGACCGTTGGGCTCCAGCACGTCGCGCCGCATCCGCTGCACCTGGCTGAGCAGCGCGCCCTGCAGCCGCGGCGGCAGGGTCGCGGTGCCGTCCCCGGCGGCGAGCACCGCGGCCACCAGCTCGGCTCCCCCGGTCTCCCGGCGGGGCAGGATCGCGACGACACCGCATTCGATCGCGGTCATCAGGTCGCTCTCCCGGAAGTGGTCACCGACGATGACCAGGTCCGGGCCGGTCACCCGGTCCGACTCGCGGGCCAGGTCCTTCACCCGGGACAACACCCGGTCCGTCACGTGCTCCTCCATCACGAGGACCACGTCGGCCTCGGCGGCCGTGTCCTCGGACAGGACGCGAAACTCGGGACGCGTGCCCAGCAGGCTCACCGCACCTGCCCGGGTGATCGGATCAGAAGCGAGGACAGCGACCTTGACCAGCTTCACGACAACTCCTACCGCCTCTTCACGTTGACAGGTCAGAGTCTGACGCGACTGACTTCACGTTTTCTTGCCGCGTGTGCCCAGCGCCCGTGCACCGGCGAGGAGGGTCGGTGATTTTCCCAGCTCAGCGCCCTCTATCCGGTTCTTCACCGGCGATCTCGCGGACCGCTTGCCGTGCCCGGTCCAGGCACTCCGGCATCCGCCGCACGGCCTCGTCCCACTCGCGTCGGGCCGTCCGGTACCGCGCCTTCATCTCCGCGGGCCAGCCGGGCAGCTCGCGCTCCACGGCCGACTCGAGTTCGGCCAGCACCGCGCGGATCCCGCTGGTCGTCTCGTCCATCCTCGCGAGCACCTCGTCGGCGCCGCGGACACCGGGAGGACCGTCACTCATCGTCCGCTCGGACCGGTCGATCGCTCGTTTGAGCAGTAACGCGGATTCGTGACAAGATCGCGAAGCTCACCCAAGTGGGTGAGTATCGCGTCGAACTGCCGCTCCCAGTCGTTCATCGCCTGGCCGAGGCGCACCGAGCCCTCTCCCCGCCAAGAGGCCTGCAGTACGGCCATGTCGCTGTTGACCGGACGCAGGCACGCGTGCGCGGAGTCGATCGCCCACGCGAAGTGGT
This sequence comes from Amycolatopsis jiangsuensis, assembly GCF_014204865.1. Classification (NCBI taxonomy): domain Bacteria; kingdom Bacillati; phylum Actinomycetota; class Actinomycetes; order Pseudonocardiales; family Pseudonocardiaceae; genus Amycolatopsis; species Amycolatopsis jiangsuensis. Next base: position 6,432,821 of record NZ_JACHMG010000001.1, on the reverse strand, counting down.
CCGCCGCACGGCGCAGATCCGCCGGCACTGCCCGGGGAGGAACGAAGTCCACCACCCACTCCTCACCACAAAAGCCCAGCATGCGCACGAAAAACGCGCCAAGGTCCGCGGCCGAGGCTGCCGGAGCCCGTGCGGGCGCGAAACCCGCGGCGGGCGGGCGTGCCCGTTTTTCGGCGGATCGCTGCCTGCCATTCCCCGGTGCCGCCCGCGGCGAGTTCTCCTGCCGTTCGCCGCCGCGAAGGGCCGCCGACACACCACCACCCGACAATGGAGCGGACGCCGGGCCCCGGCCGGGAGGCACAAATGACGACCGCACGCCGGTGCGAGCAACCCGGGTGCGCTCCGCGACGTCACCATTTCGGGCGTAAGCTCATCAGTGACATCAGGCGTCTGACGACACGTCGGCGTGCGAAGGGAGACCGATGTCGGCAGCGGACGGCGTCACCGCGCCGAGAATCCAGCTGCTCGGACCGGTCCGAGCCTGGCGGGGAGACCAGCCGCTCGACCTCGGGTCCGCCCATCGACGCACGGTGTTCGCCGTACTCGCGCTCGCGCACGGCCGCAGCGTCTCCCGCGAAGAGCTCATCGACGCGGTGTGGGGCGACGCTCCCCCGGCCAGCGCGCAGGGCAGTATCTACACCTACATCTCCGGGCTGCGCCGGGTGCTCGAACCCGGTCGAGCCAAGGGCACCGGCTCTCGCCTGCTGGCTTCGGTCGGTTCCGGCTACACGCTGAGCATCGGCTCGGACAACATCGACGCGCTCCGCTTCGAGGTGCTGCGAGAGCAGGCGCAGCGGCTGATCGCCGACGGCCAGTCCGCCGCCGCCCGCGAACGGCTCGACGAAGCACTGGGCCTGTGGCGCGGCACTCCGCTGGAAGGTCTGCCCGGCCCGTACGCGACCTCGCACCGCGCACGGCTGGAAGAGCTGCGGCTGACCACCGTCGAACGCCGTGCCGAAGTGGCGCTGGACAGCGGGAACCACGGCGGCCTGCTGCCCGGCCTTGCCGAGCTGGCCGCTGAGCATCCGCTGCGGGAACCGCTCCAGGGCGTGCTCATACGAGCACTTCATCGAGCAGGCCTCCGGGACGAAGCGCTCGGGGTGTACACCCGCTTGCGCGACCGGCTGATCGAGGCTTCCGGTACGGAACCCGGTCCCGCCCTGCGTGATCATTACGAGAAGCTGCTCGCCGCCCGGCCGTTCGCCGCGCCGGCCGTGCCCGAGGGCTCCACGCCGGTCCGGGTGCCCCGCTTCCCGATTCCCGTGCTGCCCGCGCGGCCGGCCACGTTCGCCGGGCGGGACGGCGAAATGGCGGTGCTGCACGAGGCGGTCGCCGGGCTGGAGAGCGGCCTCGGCCGCTCGGTGTGGATCGAGGGCGAACCCGGCATCGGCAAGACCGCGCTGCTCGCGGAGGTCATCGAGGTGGCCCAGCACGAGGGCGGGAAACCACTGTTCGCCGCGGCCGACTCGCTGGACCAGCGCTTCGCCCTGCGCCCGCTGCTCGACGCACTCGGTGTGCACCCGCGGGCCTCGGACCTGCGGCGGGCCGAACTGGCCGTGGCGCTCGCCGACGATCCGGCGCTGGATCCCGCCGACGGGCTGCTCGGGCTGGTCCGCGAACTGTGCGCCGACGAACCGCTGGTGCTGGTGGTCGACGATCTGCAGTGGGCCGACGAACACACGCTGCGGGTGTGGCGGCACCTCAGCCGGGAGACCCGGCGGCTGCCGCTGCTGCTGGTCGGCGCCTGCCGGCCGCTTCCCCGGCCGCCGGCACTGGAGACACTGCGCGCGGAACTCGCCGCGGACGGCACCGCGCTGCTGGCGCTGGGGCCGCTGCCGGACCCGGCGATCGCGCAGCTCGCCGGTGACCTCGCCGGCGCGCCGCCCGGGACGATCCTGTCCGTCCTGGTCTCGCACGCGGCCGGAAACCCGCGCTACGCCAAGGAAGTCGTCGAAACGCTGCTGAGCAACGAGATGATCCTGCTCGACGGCGCGCAGGCGATCGTCGACGGCACCGCCTGCCGGACCATCCCGTCGCCGCTCGGGTCGAAGATCACCCTCTACCTGAGCTTCCTCGGCAGCGGCACCCGCGACGTGCTGCGCTGGGCGGCCTTGCTGGGCAAGGAGTTCTCTCTCGCCGACATCGCGATCGCCACCGAGCGCGCCGCCACCTCGCTGGTCGGCGCGGTCGAGGAGGCGCTCGCCTCGGGCGTGCTCGTCGAGTCCGGTGATCTGCTCGCCTTCCGGCATCCGCTGCTGCGCCGGGTGCTCTACGAGAAAACCCCGGCCGCGATGCGGGTCGCGTTGCACCGGCAGCTCGCCGAATCCTTCGACGGCGCCGGCGCCTCCACGCAGCGGGTGGCCGAACAGCTCGCCGCGGCGCCGGGCCTTGTCGACAGCTGGGTCACCGGCTGGCTGCTCCAGCACATCGGTGCGGTCGCCGCGCAGGCTCCGCGGATGGCGGTGGACCTGCTCAAGAGCGTGGTCGCGCAGACCACGCTGCCCGCCGAGGCCCGGGAACCGCTGACGGCGACGCTGGCCCGGCTGCTGTTCTGGCTCGGCCGGGAACCGGAGGCGGAGGCGCGTTCGGTGGTGGCCCGCACCACCGACAGCAGGCAGGCCGCGGAAATGCGCTGGATCCTGGCCTACATCTATTACCGCCGTGGGGAATTCGCCGAGGCCGCCGAGGAGGTCCGCCGCACGCTCGCGGATCCACGGGTACCGGAGATGTGGCGCGGCAGGCACGAAACGCTGCGGGCGACCATCGAACGGCTCGCCACGCAGGAGTCGGCGATCGAACCGGATCTGTCCGAGCTGGGCGTGCTCGACGGACTGGACGACGCGGCCGAGCCGCTGAGCACCGCACGCCGGCTCGCCGCGGTCCGCGCGGTACCCGGCGAAATGCACCTGGCCGGCGCGGTGCACTACTACTGGCGCGGCCGCTGGCCGGAAGCGCTGACCGAGCTGGACACGGTGATCCGCGGCGGCGCGGAGACCGCGTCGTATGTGTTGCGCAGCCCGGGATCGGCACTGCTCGTGCACGGGGTCGGCGCCCTGATCGCCAGCCACCGCGACGAACCCGGCCGGGCGCACGAGCACCTCGACGCCGTGGCCCGGCAGTCCTGGCCGCGGGACCTGGAGCCCAACGGGGGCGACTACCTGCTGGCCGCCCGGGCTCAGCTGGCCGAGCTGGAGGACGGTCCGGAGCGCGCGCTCACCGAGCTGCTGCCGTTGCTGGAACAGAACTATCCGCCCTCGGCACGACAGCAGTGGCTGCCCGACCTCGCCCGGCTGGCGATGCAGACCGGCGACCAGCAGCGGGCGTTCCAGGCGCTGCGGCTGATGGGCGACGCCGGCGGCTTCGACACCCCGCCGGCCCACGTCGCGGCGGCCGCGCACTGCCGCGGCATCGTCACCGCCGATCCGGACGCGATCCTCGGCGCCGCGGCGCACTACGAATCGGCCGGGCGGGTGCTCAAACACGCCAGGGCCAACGAGGACGCCGCGATCCTGCTCGCCGAGTACCAGCGCATCGACGAAGCACGCAGCGCGTTCTTCACTGCGCTCACGAGTTACACCTCGCTCGGCGCGGCGTGGGACGTGCGCCGGGCCGAGACGCGGATGCGCCCGTACGGCATCCGCCGGGCGAACCCGGTCCGTCACCGCGCCGCGGCCGGTGAGTGAACTGCGTAAACCCGTCTTGCGTACGATGCCGGAAGAAGATCAGCGCCCGTAAACTCACGGGATCAGTCGCCTACGTCGAATGGAATCGCATGCCAGGGGACGGGCGCAGCGGGCTGCGGGTGAACGTGCTCGGTCCGCTGAGAGCATGGCGCGGGGCGACCGAGGTCGCCCTCGGACCGGCGCGTCAGCGTGCCGTTTTCGCGATGCTGGCGGTCGCCGCCGGGCACAGCGTCGGCCGCCCCGACCTGATCGCGGGGGTGTGGGGTGAGTCGCCGCCCGCCAGTGTCGAGGGCAGCGTGCACACCTACATCTCCGGGCTCCGCCGCGCGCTCGAACCGGAACGCACCCGGTGGGCTGCTTCCACCGTGCTGGTGTCGGAGGCCGCGGGCTACACGCTCGACCTCACTCCGGAAGCACTCGACGCCGCGGTGTTCGAGCGGCACCGCGAACGGGCTCGGCACGACGCCGCGGCCGGCGAGCACGAGCGGGCGGTGGCCGGTTTCGACGCGGCGCTCGTGCTGTGGCACGGCGAAGCGTTGTCCGGGGTACCCGGCGCGTTCGCCGAACGCCACCGTGAGCACCTGGCGGAGCTGCGGCTGGACACCGTCGAACAGCGGGCCCGCAGCGTGCTCGAGCTGGGCGGCCACCAGGACCTGATCGCGGAGCTGACGGTGCTCACCAGCGACCATCCGCTGCGCGAGTCCCTGCGCGAGTCTTTGATGCTCGCGCTCTACCGCAGTGGGCGGCATTCCGACGCGCTGGACGTGTTCCGTGAGGCGCGGGGCACGCTGCGCGACGAGCTGGGGGTGGAACCCGGTCCGCGGCTGCGTGAGCTGCACCAGCGCGTACTCGCCGAGGACCCGGCGCTCGACCTGCCCCGGCACCCGGAGCCCGCCCCGGTGGCGGTGCCGGCGCCGCGCGTCCGGAGCACCGGCAGCGATCCGCTGTTCGGGCGTACCGACGAGGTCGACCAGCTGCGTGAGCTGCTCGCGCAGGTCCAGGAGGGCCGCGGCCGGGCAGTCTGGATCGAGGGCGAAGCCGGCATCGGCAAGTCGGAGCTGCTCGCCACGACGTTCCCGGCAGCGGCCACCGCCGGCCTGCAGCTGGCCTGGGTGGCCGCGGACGAGATGAGCACCCGGTTCCCGTTGCAGGTCATGATCGAATGCCTGGCGATCGACCCGCTCTCCCCGGATCCGCGGCGTGCCCGGGTGGCCCACGAGCTCGGCGGGGAGCCGGCCCGGCAGGCCTGGGGCTCGGGCGATCCCGTGCTCGGCGCCGTGGACCGGCTGCTCTCGCTCGTGGACGAGCTGTGCGCGCAGTCCCCGCTGGTCCTCGTGATCGACGATCTGCAGTGGGCCGACGAGTCGAGTGTGCTGGTGTGGCACCGGCTGTGCGCGGCCACCCGGCAGCTGCCGCTGCTGCTGGTCGCCGCGACCCGGCCGGCGCCGGACCGCGCGGAGCTGACCCAGCTGCGCCGCGGGGTCGAGGCCCGCGGCGGGCTGGTGCTGGATCTCGCGCCGCTCGGGCGCGCGGACGTGGACCGGTTCGTGGCCCGCCTCGTCGGGGCCGGACCGGGTCCCGGGCTGCGCGAGCTCGCCGCCCGTGCGGCCGGGAACCCCTTGTACGTCAAGGAAATGGTCGACGTACTGGTGCAGGCGGGCGCGGTCGAGGTGGAACGCGGCCGGGCCGATGTGGACGATCCGGCCGAGTTCGAGACCCCGCGCTCGCTGCTGGCCGCGGTCGACCGGCGGCTGGACTTCCTGCCGGCCGAGGCACAGGATGTGCTGTGCTGGGGCGCGCTGCTCGGCATGGAGTTCGCGGTCGGCGACATCGCGGCGGTACTCGACCGGCGGCCGTCGGACCTGCTCGGCCCGCTCGAGGAAGCGGTCACCGCGAACGTCCTGATCGACACCGGGACGCACCTGGCGTTCCGGCATCCACTGCTGCGCCAGGCGTTGTACAACCGGCTGCTGAGCGGTACGCGGGCCGCGCTGCACCGGCAGGCGGCGCAGGCGCTGGCCCTGATCGACGCGCCGGTGAAGCGGGTGGCCGAGCAACTCGTGGCCGCCCCGTCCACTGTGGACCCCTGGGTGCTGGACTGGCTGGTGCAGCACCAGAGTGCGGTGTCCAACCGGGCCCCGCTGATCGCCGTGGAGCTGCTGGAGCGGGCCCTGGCCTGCTGTGCGGCGGACGATCCACGCCGGGAGGCGCTGCTGGTGGCGCTGGTGAAGGTGCAGTTCCGGCTCGAACGCGCGCCGGAGGAGCTGGCGCTGCAGGCGCTCGAAGTGGCGCAGGACCCGGAGAACGCCGAGGAGATGCGGCATGTCCTCGCCGCCATGCGGTTCCGCCGCGGGGACGTCCGGCAGGCCGTGGAGACGCTGGGTGAGGCCTCGGCGGATCCTCGGATCCCGGAGTTGTGGCGGGTCAAGCACCGGCATCTGCTCGCGAACTTCCGCCGGGGCGGGCTCGACGACCTCGCACGGGCCGAGGCCAACGCGCACCAGGCGCGGGCCGAGGCGGACGGCGACCGCTACCTCACCGCGCACGCCCTGCAGACGCTGTGGCTGGTGGATTCCGTGCGCCGTCACCACGCGAGCGCGCTCGCGCACATCGACCAGGCGATCGCCGTCGTGGGCGACGAGCACGAGCTCGCCGATCTGCATCTGGATCTGCTCGACAACCGGGTCTTCACGCTGCAGAATCTCGACCGGCTCGACGACGCCGACCACACCCTGCGCGAGGCCGGCGAGATCGCACTGCGGCACGCGCTGCCGGTCGGCCTGCAGGTTTCGGTCGCCGTGCACCGGTACTGGGAAGGCCGGTGGGACGAGGCACTGGTGGAGCTGGACACGGTCACCGAGGACGGCCCGGCGATCACCTTCTACGGGTTGCGCGAGCCGGGTGCCGCGGCGTTGCTGCTGCACGGCGTCGCTTCCCTGATCGCCGCACGCCGGGGTGACCGGACCCAGGCGGCCGCGCACCTCGACGCGGCCGAGGAGTACGCCCCGGCCACCGGGGCCGAGCGGGAGAGTTTCGACTTCCTGCTGGCCGCACACGGGCTCGTCGCGTTCCAGCGGGGCGAGGTGCAGCAGGCGCTCACCGTCCTCGAGCCGATCCTGAACCCCACGTATGCGCAGATGATGTTGCGGCACCAGTGGTTGCCGTTCTTCGTGCAGCTGGCGCTCGAGGCAGGAGACCGCACGAGGGCCGAGCGCGCGTTGGCCGTGTGCGAGGAGGAGTCGGCGAAGGAGTCCGAACCCGCGCGGGCGTTCGCGGCCACCGAATGGTGCCGTGGGCTGATCGACGGTGATCCGGCGCCGGTGCTGCGGACGGTCGAGCACTTCCGCGCGGTGAGCCGGAAACCCGAGCTGGCCAGTGCGCTGGAGGACGCCGCGGTGCTGCTCGCGCACGCCGGTGACCTGGACGGCGCGCACACCGCGTTCGACGAGGCGGCGGAGCTCTACACCGAGCTTTCCGCGCACTGGGACCTGGAACACGCGGAAGCGCGGCTGCGCCCGCTCGGGGTGCGCCGGGGCGCGCGGTTCATCCCGGTCCGACCGGGCCGTGGCTGGGATTCGCTGTCCCCACTGGAAGTCCGCATCGCCACGCTGGTGGCGGCGGGACGGTCCAATCCGGACATCGCGACCGAGCTGTCCCTGCCACGCCGGACCGTGCAGGCGCACGTCGCGCGGCTGCTGGGCAAGCTGGAGGCACCCTCGCGCACCGAACTGGCGAACACGCTGGCCCGCCGCACGGGTTGACGAAAGGCGGGGGTCACCGGCGCCGAACGGCCGACGTGCCGGGATGCCCGCGCGCGGAACAGTGCGGGACATGCGAAAACGCCTTCTGCTTCTGCTGTCCGCGGCGATCCTCGCCGTCACGTCGGGCACGGCCACCGCCGAAGTGGCTCCGGTGACCGTCACCCTGCCGCAGCCGTCCGGTCCGCATGCGATCGGGGAACGCGACGTCCACCTGGTCGACCCCGTACGGCACCGGGAACTCATGGTCAGCGTCTGGTATCCGGCCGAGCCGGGCACCGGGCCGCGCGCGCCCTACCTGCCGGCACCGGCCGCGGACTACTTCGACCAGGGCGCGGCACCGATACTGGGAATCGAGCCCGGCAGGGTGGACTGGGCCGCCATCGAGACGCACGCCCGCGCCGGCGCGGCACCGAAGGGCCGCTGGCCGGTGCTGGTGTACTCGCCGGGCTGGGGTTCGCTGCGGCAGCTGGCGACCGCGTCCGCGGAGGATCTGGCCAGTCGCGGCTACGTCGTGGTGACCGTGGACCACACCGGAGAGGCACCGTTCGTGGTGTTCCCCGACGGCCGGATGGTGACCGCGGACCACGGCCCGGACCTCGAGGCGGATCTGCGGGTCCGGGTCGCCGACGAGCAGTTCGTGCTCGACCGGCTGCCCGGGATCCCCGGGCTGGGGCGGGCGATGGACCTGTCGCACGTCGGTGCGTTCGGCCACTCCTACGGCGGGGACACCGCTGCCGAGATGGCCACAGTGGACAGCCGGGTGGACGCCGCCGCGGACCTGGACGGCTTTCTGGCCTACGACGTGGACGGGCAGCGTCTCACTCGCGCCGCCGCCGAGGGCGTGCCGCGTCCGGTCCTGCTGATGGGTTCGGCGGGCAGCACGCGAAACGGCGAGGTGCGCAGCCATCGGACCTCGCCGGCCTGGAAGTCGTTGTGGGAGCACACCACTGCACCGAAGTACGACGTCCCGCTGCCGACGGGCATGCACTACAGCTTCACCGACCTGCAGTGGCTCCTTCCGCAGCTGGCGCGGAAGCTGCCGGTGGACCCGGCGGTGCGGCAGACGCGGATCGGCACGATCGACCCGGCCGTCAGCGGCGCCGTGCAGCGCGGCATGCTGACCACCTTCTTCGGGCGTACGCTGCACTGATCCTTGACGACCAGACGACCTCGTTGCACTATGCGAACATCGTCTCGTGTTCCGCAACACTCTGAGAGGAGGCCTGGTGACCGGCGAGCGCGGGCGGGCCCGTCCCGCGGCCGGCTGAGGCCATGGAACGACGTCAGGTCGAGTACTTCCTCGCGGTGGTCCAGCATGGTGGCTTCACCAATGCCGCGCGGGCGCTGCACGTCGCGCAGCCGTCCCTGTCGCGCGCGGTGCGGTCGCTGGAACGCGAAATGGGCGGGTCACTGTTCCACCGGCTGCCGCACGGTGCCGTGCTCACCTCGGCGGGTTCGGCGTTGCTCGGCCCGGCGCAGCAGGTCATGCGGGACCTGCGCGTCGCCACCTCCTCGGTGCGGGAGGTGCTCGGGCTCGGCGGCGGCTCGCTGGACATCGTTTCGCAGACCACGCTGTCGGTCGAGCCGCTCGCCCCGCTCCTCGGCCGCTTCCGCATCCGGCACCCGCAGGTCCGGGTGCGGGTGCTGGCCCCGGAGAGCTACGACGACGTGGTCGACCAGGTGCGCCACGGCGAGAGCGAGGTCGGGCTCGTGGAGTCCGTTTCGGACGTCCGCGGGCTGAGTGCGGCGCGGCTACCGGACCAGGAGATCCTCGCCGTACTGCCGGCCGGCCGCACGAAGGCCGGCCGGCTGCCCCGCCGCGTCCTCGCCGAACTCGACCTGGTGTCCACCCCACCCGGCACGACCACCCGGCGGATCGTCGAGGACACCTTGGCCGGACTCGACGTCGAACCCCGGATCGTGGTGGAGACCGAACACCGCGCGATGATCGTGCCGCTGGTGCTCTCCGGCGCCGGTTCCGCCCTGCTGCCGCGGGCGATGGCCGAGGAAGCAGGCCGCCAGGGCGCGCTGGTCGTGCCGCTGACGCCGGCGGCCGCGCTGTCCGGGCAGATCCTCTGGCGGCCGGGTCCGCTCTCCCCGGCCGCCGCGGCGTTTCTCACGCTCGCCGAGGCTGAGCTGCGGACATAGCGATCTTCTACCGGGCACATCCGGATCCGGTCTCGGCCGGGCCGCCCAGTGTGTTGCCCGGTCCCCCCGGTACCTGTGAGAGTGGGGTGAAACTTCCCTTCTCCGCAAGGGAAGGTGCTATCCGCACCCGCCAGCAGCACCGAAGGAGGACACTTTGCCCGCATTCCCCGCCGGACGGCACATCCTGCCCCGGCCGGAGCAGGCCGAACCCGTCGCGACCGCACTGAGCGTGCACGACCAGTCGGCTCCGTTCCAGCCGGTGGGCCCGATATCGCCACCGCGGGGAGCGCCGAACGTCGTCGTGGTGCTGGTCGACGACCTCGGCTACGGCACGGCCAGTGCGTTCGGCGGCCCGTGCCGGATGCCGGCCGCGGACCGGCTGGCCGACAACGGGCTGCGCTACACCCGATTCCACGTCACGGCACTGTGCTCGCCGACGCGGCAGGCGCTGATGACCGGCCGCAACCACCATTCCGTGGGCATGGGCGGCACCACCGAGATGGCCACCGCCGCGCCCGGGTACAACGGGTTCCGGCCACGCAGCGCCGCGACGATCGCGCAGCTGCTGCAAGGAAACGGTTACAGCACCGCTGCGTTCGGGAAATGGCACCAGACGCCGCCGCGGGAGATCAGTGCGGTCGGCCCGTTCGACCGGTGGCCCACCGGCGAGGGTTTCGACACCTTCTACGGCTTCATGGGCGCGGAGATGAACCACTGGTACCCGCAGCTGTACCAGGGCACCACGCCGGTCGAGCCGGACCGCCGGCCCGAGGACGGCTACCACCTGAGCGAAGACCTCGTCGACCACGCCATCGACTGGGTCCGCACCCAGCGCACCCTCACCCCCGAGCGTCCGTTCTTCACCTACCTCGCGCTCGGCGCCGGGCACGCGCCCCTGCACGTGGGCGAGGAGTGGCGGGAGCGCTACCGCGGCCGGTTCGACCACGGCTGGGACGAGCAGCGAGAGCGGACCCTGGCCCGGCAGAAGGACCTCGGCGTGGTGGCCGAGGACGCGGAGCTGGCTCCCTGGTCCGAGGGAGTGCCGCACTGGGACGAGCTGTCCGGCAACCAACGACGCCTCGCGACGCGGTTCATGGAGACCTTCGCCGGCTTCGTGGAGCACGCCGACGCCCAGGTGGGCCGGTTCACCGACGCGCTCGAGGAAATGGGGGTGCTGGACGACACGCTGTTCCTGTACGTCCTCGGTGACAACGGCGCTTCCGGCGAGGGCGGGATCGAGGGGACGATCGTCGAGCACCGGCTGGGACACGGGGTCGTCGACGATCCGGACGAGATGATCGGCCACCTCGACGAAATCGGCGGGCCGCACAGCTATCCGATCGCTCCCGCCGGATGGGCGCTCGCGCTCAACACGCCGTTCCAGTGGACCAAACAGGTCGCTTCCCATCTCGGCGGCACCCGCGACGGCATGATCGTGCACTGGCCCTCGGGCATCACCGGACGCGGCGAGCTGCGGCACCAGTTCAGCCACGTCATCGACGTGCTGCCGACGATCGCCGAATGTGCCGGGATTCCGTTGCCGCACAGCGTGGACGGCGTGGTGCAGCAACCGGTCGAGGGGCGCAGTTTCGCCGCCACCTTCCACGATGCGCAGGCGCCGGAGTACCACCACACGCAGTACTTCGAGATGTGCGGCAACCGCGGTGTCTACCACGAGGGGTGGATGGCGGTGACGCGGCACGGGGTCCCGTGGGAGATGGTGCCGACCGGCGTCCGGCCGTTCCGGGACGACGTCTGGGAGCTCTACGATCTGAGCACCGACTGGAGCCAGGCGCACGATCTGGCCGCGCGGCATCCGGGCAAGCTGCGGGAGCTGCAGGACCTTTTCCTCATCGAAGCGGCGAAGCACCAGGTGTTCCCCCTCGACGACCGCGTGACCGAACGCGAGAATCCGGCGGTGGCCGGCCGGATCGACCTGCTCGGCGGCCGGACGTCGGTGACCTATCACGGCCGGATGCGGCGCTGCACCGAGGAAACCACGCCGAACGTCAAGAACCGCTCACACGACGTCGTCGCCGACATCGACGTGCCCGAGGACGGCGCCGAAGGCGTGCTGATCGCACAGGGTGGCCGGTTCGGCGGCTGGGCGCTGTACGTCATCGACGGCCATCCGTCCTATGTATACAACTACTTCGGCATGTCGAGCTACCACGTGCGTTCCCCGGTTCCGCTCACTCCTGGCCGGCACGAGGTGTGGGCCGACGTCGACTACGACGGCGGCGGCCTCGGCAAGGGTGCCGTGGTGACGCTGATCGTCGACGGCACGAAGCAGGCGTCGGGCCGGGTCGAGCGCACCATCCCGTACTACTTCTCGTTCGACGAGACGCTGAACGTCGGCGTGGACCTCGGCACCCCGGTGACCGAGGAGTATCCGGTGATCGACAACGCCTTCACCGGGACTGTCCACACTGTACGCATCGATCTCGCTCCCTGCGCCGAGGAGCCGGACGCCGGCGGACAGTACCGGCGCGTGCTGGCATCGCAGTGAACCTCCGGGGGTGGCCGCACCCGGCGGTCACCCCTTTCGGGAGGTCACTGGAGGTTCGCCGCCACCCGGAAGCCGAGGTTGCCCGTGGAGGAGTCCGGGGTGTTCGCGGTGCGCGCGGCCACCCGGTAGCGGTTGCAGTACGACTCGTGGCACAGGTACGACCCGCCACGCATCGAGCGCTGACCGCCTGCTTCGTCGAACTGGTCGGCACACCACTCCCACACGTTCCCGGCCACGTTGTGCAGCCCGAAACCATTGGGCGGGAAGGCATCCACCGGCGCGGTGCCGACATATCCGTCGTCCTCGGTGTTGCGCACCGGGAACCGGCCCTGCCAGATGTTGCACCGGTGCTCACCGCCGGGCGTCAGCTCGTCACCCCAGGGATACCGCGCCTGGTCGAGCCCGCCGCGCGCGGCGTACTCCCATTCGGCCTCGGTCGGCAGCCGCTGCCCGGCCCACTCGCAGTAGGCCATCGCGTCCTGCCAGGACACGTGCACGACGGGATGATCGCCGCGCCCCTCGACGGCGCTGCCCGGCCCTTCCGGGGACCGCCAGTACGCACCGGACACACCGCACCACCACGGCGCCTGCTCCGGCCGCGGCGACCCCTTGCGGAGCACGGCGGGCACGAACTTCGCGAACACGTACGTCCAGCCGAACTTCTCCGCGTCGGTGCGGTAGCCGGTCTCGTCGGCGAAGGCGGCGAACTGGGCATTGGTCACGCAGTGCGCGGCGATGGCGAACGGCTCGACCGTGACCTCCCGCACCGGGCCTTCGCGGTCGCCGGGGAACCCGTCGGGATCGTCGGTGCCCATCCGGAACACCCCGCCCGGCAGCGCGAGCAGGCCACCCGCCTCGGTACCCGTCAGCCGCGGGACGGGAGCGGTTTCCGAGCCGGAACGGCCGGGCGGGCAGCAGCTGGACACGTGTCCCAGGATAACCGCCGCGTCAGCCGTATCGCACCCCGCTGGCGATGCTGCGCACCAGGTACCGGCCCAGCAGCAGGAACAGGACGATCACCGGCAGCACGCCGAGCGTCGCCCCGGTCAGCATCAGTGCGTAGTCGGTGTAGTACCCACTGGCCAGCTGCGACAGCACGACCTGCACGGTCGGTGCTTCCGCCGGATCGAGCACCACCAGCGGCCAGAAGTAGTCGTTCCAGGCGCCGAGGAAGGTGATCATGGCCAGCACCGCGGCGTGCGAGCGGATCGCCGGTACCGCGACGTGCCAGAAGGTCCGCAAGACCGAGGCACCGTCCACAGTGGCCGCATCGACGAGTTCGGCGGACACCGCGCCCTCGCACGCCTGGCGCATCCAGAACACGCCGAACGCGCTCACCAGCGCCGGCACGATCACCGCCTCCAGCCTTCCGTACCAGCCGAAATCGTTGACCAGCAGGTACAGTGGGACCACCCCGAGCTGCGCCGGCACCATCGCGGAACCGGCGACCACCAGGAACAGGCTGTTGCGGCCGGGAAAGCGCAACCGGGCGAACGCGTAACCGGCCACACTGGACAGCACCACATTGGACACCATCACGGTGCCCGCCACGATCAGCGAATTGCCGATGGCCAGCCAGAAGTCCACGGTGTCGAACACCCGGCGCACGTTCTCGAAGAAATGCCCGCCGGGCAGCATCAGCGGCGAGACCTCGCCGATCGCCGAATTGTCCCGGCTGGACACGGCGAACGACCAGTACAGCGGGAAGATCGAGGCGCCGACCACGCCGGTCAGCACCACGTAGACCCAGGCCCCCGCGCGCCGCCGCCGCGTCACGGCGAGCTCACGAACCGGCGCACCAGCCGGTAGTTGACCACGGCGAACACCACGCACACCAAGAACACCACCCAGGACAGCGCGGCCGCGTACCCGGCGTCGAACTTGGTGAAGCCCTTTTCGTACAGGTACATCGCCAGCGTCTGGAACTGCCGGTCGTTGCCCCCGGTGCCGCCGCCCCCGGCGTCGAACAGCTGCGGTTCGGCAAACAGCTGCAACCCGTTCACCGTGCCGGCGACCGCGGTGAAGGCGATCGCCGGGCGGATTCCGGGCACGGTCACCGACCAGAAGGTACGCCACCGCGAGGCACCGTCCAGCTCCGCCGCCTCGTACAGGTCCTGCGGCACGGCCTGCATGGCGGCCAGGTAGATCAGCGCGTTGTAGCCGGTCCAGCGCCACATCACCATGCTCGCCACGGCCAGGTGCGACGACCACCGCCCGGCCTGCCAGTTGACCGGCGGCACCCCGAACCAGCCCAGCACCTCGTTGACCACCCCGAAGTCCCGGCCGTAGAGCTGGGTGAAGACCACGCCCACCGCGACCACCGACACCACGTTCGGCACCAGCACCCCGGTCTGCCACCAGGTCGAACCCCGCAGCTTGCGGTTGAGCAGCTCGGCGAAGCCCAGTGCCAGGAAGAATTCCGGCACCGCGGCGAGCAGGAAGATGCCCACCGTGTTGACCAGCGCGTTGTAGAACCGCGGATCGCCGAACAGCTCGACGTAGTTGGCGAAGCCGAAGCCGCCCCGGTTCCCGGCGAGCAGGTCCCAGTCGTGCAGGGAGACCCAGGTCGTGTAGAGCAGGGGGAAGACGCCGAACACCGCGAACACCGCGAAGAACGGCGCGATGAACAGGAAGGGAGTGGCCTTCCGGTCCAGCCGCGCCACGAAGGACCCGCGCTTGCCCACGACCGCTACTTGATCGCTTCGGAGCCCATTTTCAGCGCGTCGGCCCAGGCCTGGCCGACGTTCTGCGAACCGTCCTCGATCCGGCCGAGCGCCTTGCCGAACTCGGGACGCACGTCGGCGTCGTGCAGACCGCGGTAGTTCGGCCGTAGCTGGTTCGCCGACGCGGCGTAGAGCTGCCCGATCGGGGCGTTCGAGAAGTACTCGTCGGTGTGCGCGATGATCTGCGGATCCTGGTACACCGCCGGTTCACTCGGCAGGATCCCGTCGCTGAGGAAGAGCCGCTTCTCCTGCTCGGGCGCGGTGAGCCAGCGCGCGAGGTCGTAGGCCTCCCGCGGATGCTCGCTCTGCTTCGGCACGGTGAGGAACGAGCCGCCCTGGTTGCCGCTGTTGCCGGGCACCGTGGTCACGTCCCATTTACCGCGCACGGCGTCTCCGCCGGCTTCCTTGATCTGCGTGAGCAGCCACGCCGGGCAGGCGATGGTCGCGAAGCTGCCCTGCTTGATCGCCACGTTCCAGGCCGGGGTGTAAGTGGTCACCGCGGCGGTCTGGTGGGCCGCGGCGAGCCCACCGGCGAGGTAGAACGCGTCGTGCACGCTCGGGTTCCGGTCCGCGATGTAGGAGTCGTCCTTGGCCGAGAAGTAGTTCTCCGGCGACTGGTTGAGCATCGCGGTGTACACCGTGCCGGCCGAGTCGGCGAACTTGATCTTCGGCAGCTTCGCGGTGAACCGCCCGGCGAGCTCGGCGTAGTCCGCCCAGGTCGGCATCAGCGCGGCGACGGCCTCGCGATCGGTGGGCAGGCCGGCCTGCTCGAAGTAGTCGCGGCGGTAGCACATCGCGAGGCTGCCCATGTCCGTGCCGAGGCCCATGACGTAGCCGTCCTTGGTGCCCTGCGCCCACTTCCACGGCGCCCACCGGTCCTTCAGCCCCTCGGCACCGTAGTCGGCGAGGTTGACGAACTTGTCCTTGACCTGGAGGTAGGTCGGGAGCTGCTGCTCCTCGACGGCGACCACGTCGGCCGCGCCCCGTCCGGCGGCCAGCTGCGTGCTCAGCGTCTTGAAGTGCGTGTCGAAGTCGGTGACCCGGCTCCGGATCTCGATGCCCGGGTGGTCCTTCTCGTACTGCTCGAACAGCGGCTGGTAGCCGAACTCACCGAACGTCGCGACGGTCAGCGTGACCTTCCCGCCGTCGGAGCCCGAACCACCGCAGGCGGCCGAGAGGAGCAGGAGCGCGGCCGCCATGGCGGCGGCGGCCGGGTGCCGGGTCAGCTTTCGCACGTGGTGAGCATCCTTCAGATAACCCCTGCGCGCAGGGCGTAGGCGACGGCGTGCGGACGGTTGCGCAGCTTCAGCCTATTGGTCAGACCGTAGATCACATTCTTCACGGTCCGCTCTGAATAGCACAGCTTGCCCGCGATCTCCGCGGTGTCCCAGCCCTCGGCCATCAGCCGCAGCACGTCGACCTCACGGGCGGACAGCGCCGCGCCGTCGCCGGCTTCCCGCAGGTTCTCGGCCTGGTCCAGCAGGTCACGCAGGGACGTCTCGCGCCCGGAAGCGGCCGCCACGATGCTGCGCACCAGCTTCTCGCCCGCGATGGCCTCGCGCGGCAGCACCGCCGCGACGTGGCAGGCCGCCAGCTCCGGCAGCTCCTCGGGCTCCACGTAACCGGCCACCAGCACGATGGCCGCCGGGGTCTCCGACGCCGCTGCCCGCAGCGCGGCCTTCACCTCGCGGGTGATCCGGTTGGCCGCGAAGATCAGCACGGCGGCCTCACCGCGCTGCTGCCCCGGCAGCACCCGCACCTCCGACCGCGTCCGGAGATGGTCGATGAGCCCTGCCAGCGCGATCGGGTCCGAAGCCCACGCCGCCACCTTGACCTGGTTCATTGCCACCTCCGTGTACAGAGACCTACCCGTGCTGGTAGTCAGTGTGCCGAGGGCGCCTTCACGAATTCTCTAGCCGCCGCGAGACCATTCTTCACCGCCTGAAGTTGGGTGCCGGCAAGGCCGTCGGATACCGTCTTGAGGACCCGTCCCAGACCGCCAGAGGAATTCATGAAGGCGCATGTCCGGCCCTCGCGGTCGTCGGCGGGAATCCTCGCCGGTCTCCTGTTCGGCGGTGTGCTCGCCGGGTGCGGCGGGCCCGCGGTGTCCGGCACGGCACTGCCCGCACCGGGCGCGACTCCCGGCACCGGCAGTACTTCGCAGGCAGCGCCGCCAGTGCGGACGCCCGCGTCTGCCGATTCTTCGTGCGCGTCGGCGGTCTCGGCGATGGACGTGCGCGCCCGGGTGGCACAGCTCGTGGTGCCCGGCGTGGACGCCGGAAATCCGGCCGCGGTGACCAGCCTCGTACGCACCACACAGATCGGCGGAATCTTCATCGGCGGCAATAACACCACGCTGTTGCAGAATGGTGCGCTCGCCGCGGTACAACAGGCCGCGCAGATCCCCGTCTCGATCGCGGTCGACGAAGAAGGCGGACGGGTGCAGCGCGTCGACGAACTCGACGGGTCGTTGCCGAGTGCCCGGGAACTGGCCGCCACGAAATCGCCGGACGAGGTGCGCGCGCTCGGCGAACAACGCGGGAAGCAGTTGCGGGCACGCGGTGTGACCGTGGACTACGCACCGGATGCGGACGTCAGCGACGAGCCGGACGACGCGGTGATCGGCGACCGTTCCTACAGCCCGGATCCCGAGAAGGCACGCGAGTACGCGATGGCGTTCGCGGAAGGCCTGCGCGCCGGCGGGGTCCTGCCGGTGCTCAAGCACTTTCCCGGGCACGGCCACGGTTCCGGGGATTCGCACCGGACCGCGGTGACCACCCCGCCGCTGGAGCAGCTGCGGCAGGCGGACCTGGTGCCCTACCGCGATCTCGCCGAATACGGGCAGGTCGCGGTGATGGTCGGGCACCTCGACGTACCCGGCCTGACCAACGGGGTCCCCGCGTCCATCTCCCCCGCGGCCTACCGGCTGCTGCGCGGCGAATACCGCTTCACCGGCCCGGTGATCACCGACGATCTGGGCGGGATGAAGGCGATCACCGACCGGTATGCGCTGCCCGAGGCGGTGCTGAAGGGCTTGCAGGCGGGTGCGGACGAGGCGTTGTTCTCCTCCGGCAACGGCGACGTGCCCGCGGTGCTCGACCGGCTGACGCAGGCGGTGGAGACCGGTGAGCTGCCGGCCGCGCAGGTGGCCGCCTCGGTCGGCCGGGTGCTCGCGGCCAAGGGCGTCTGCACGATGTGAGGAACTCTATGAACGAAACGCGCGGACTCCGGCGCGATGGTGTGACCATGGTCGCGCTCGCCCGTCGATCGAGGAGGATCGAATGTCCGGACGTTTCCGTCGGTGTGCCGCGCTGGGTGCCGCGGTACTGGGATTCGGCACGCTGCTCAGTGGTACCGCAGCCGCGTCCGGGGTGGTCGACCACGCGGTCGCGACCACCGGTTGCGGACAGGCGGTGGCCGGGGCCGGAACCAGCACCACCGCGCACCTGAAATCCGGCGGGATCGACCGCGAATACCGGATCTACGTGCCGGCGAGGTACAACCCGCACCGCAGGTACCCGCTGGTGCTTTCCTTCCACGGGCACAAGCGCACCTCGCAGTACCAGGAGGAGCTGTCCGGCTTCTCGGGTTCGGACCAGATCGCGGTGTACCCGCAGGGGCTCGTCGGCACCGACGGCGAAACCGCCTGGACCGGTGCGCCGTACTCGGCCTCGGCGGACGACGTGCAGTTCACCAGCGACCTGCTCACCTCGTTGCAGGGGCAGCTGTGCGTGGACCCGTCGCGGATCTACGCCACCGGCAAGTCCAACGGCGGCGGCTTCGTCGGTGTGCTGGCCTGCCGGATGGCCGGCCGGTTCGCCGCGTTCGCCCCGGTTTCCGGTGCCTTCTACCCGCAGGGCGGGGCGTGCCACCCCTCGCGCAAGGTGGCGCTGCTGGACTTCCACGGCACCGCGGACACCACGATTCCCTACACCGGCAACCCGGCGAAGGGCCTTCCGTCCATTCCGGACTGGCTGGCCGGCTGGACTTCGCGCGACCACTGCTTCCCGCGTCCGCTGTCGTACTCTCCGGTGCACGACGTCGTCGTACAGCGGTGGCTGGGCTGCTCGCTGGTGCACTACCGCGTCGAAGGCGCCGGGCACGTGTGGCCGAGCACGGAACCCAACCTGGACTCCGAAACCCCGACCGTCATCGACGCGACCCCGGTGATCCGGCACTTCTTCCGGGCCCACCGGCTCTGAACCTCGCTCAGTGGACGAATCCGGCCAGCCGGTCGAGCTGCCGCAGCGTGCCGGCCGGGTCCTCGTGGTCGTCGAGTTCGAACAGGACCCGGTCGACGCCGGCTTCCTCGTAGTCGGCCAGCTTTTCCGGGTCGGCGCCGTAGAGCGTCACGCCGACCGGACGTCCGGCGCGCGTGCGCAGTTCAGCGATCCGCTCGCGCAGGACCTCGATCGGGTACAGCGGAAGCGGCAGCCAGCCGTCCCCGTGGCTGAGCACCCGGTCCAGCACTCTCGGTCCCACGCCGGCGATCAGCACCGGCAGCCTGCGGTCCGGCTTCGGCCAGGACCAGATCGGGTCGAAGTCCACGAACTCACCGTGGAACTCGGGTTCGTCCTCGGTCCAGATTGTTCGCATGGCCGCGAGGTGCTCGAGCATCCGCGCGATCGGCCGGGCCGGGGCGACGCCGTGGTTCTCCATCTCCTCGGCGTTCCAGCCAGGGCCCACGCCCAGCTCGAACCGGCCGGCCGAGATGCGGTCCACGCTCGCGACCTGTTTGGCCAGGGTGATCGGATGGTGCTGGTTGATCAGTGAAACCGCCGTGCCCAGCCCGATCCGGCTGGTCGAAGCCGCGATCGCGGCGAGCGCGGTGAACGGGTCGAAGGTGTGCGAGTAGTACCTCGGCAACGGCTGGGGTTCGGCAGCGCCCACCGGGTACGGCGTGCGGCGGCTGACCGGGATGTGGGTGTGCTCGGTGAGCAACAGCGAGCCGAACCCGCGTTCCTCCACCGCCCGGCCGAGGTCGGTCGGTGCGATGCCGTAGTCGGTGAGGAAGGTGACGATTCCGTGGTCCATGACAGCACTGTAGCCTAAATGGCAGTCGACTGACATTTAGGCCGCCGGTGCTAGCGTGCCACCGTGACCGAACGTCCGCGCGCCGACGCCCAGCACAACCGGCGCGCCATCCTGGCCGCGGCGCGGGAGGCCGTCCGAGACGGCGGCGAGGCCGGGCTCGACCGGATCGCGAAGTCGGCCGGGGTCAGCGCGCGCACGCTCTACCGGCATTTCCCCACGAGGGACGAGCTGCTCGCGGCAGTGCTGGAGGACTACTTCGCCGAGCAGGTGGAGCCGCTGCGCCGCCGCGTCGCCGCGGAGTCCGACCCGCGGGTGGCGCTGGAGACCGTCCTGGCGAGCGGCGTCACGGTCTTTCTCGACCATCCGGGGATCCTCGCGGCGGCCAACGGCAACGCGCTCGCGGCCGAGGTCGCCGGCCGCCACCTCGAGCCGTTCGGCGAAGTGCTGGCACGCGCACAGCGATCCGGCGCCGTGCGCGCGGACCTGGTGCTCGAGGACCTGCCGTGCCTGATCACGATGCTCGTGGCCGGGGCAGGCGCGCAGTGGCGCCGCTACCTCGCGCTGCTGCTCGACAGCCTGTCCCCGGCAGCGGTCAGCGCGCCGCTGCCGGCTCTCCGCTGAAGCAGCTCGCTACCAGGTGACCGGCAGCGACTTCGGTCCGCGCAGCAGCCGGCCGGTCTTGAACGGAACCTCTTCGGCCGGTACCGCCAGGCGCAGCTCCGGCAGCCTGCGCAGCACCGCGGCGAGCCCGATCTGCAGCTCCACCCGGGCGAGCGGCGCGCCGAGGCAGTGGTGCACGCCGTGGCCGAACGAGATGTGCGGGTTGGTCTCGCGGTCGAAGTCGACCTCGTCGGGATCGGCGAACGCGACCTCGTCCCGGTTGGCGGCCGCGATCTGACAGACCACGGTCTCCCCCGCACGCACCAGGGTGCCGCCGACCTCGACATCCTCCCTGGCGATCCGGCCGAAGGTGACCACGCCGAGCGGGGTGATCCGCGCCAGCTCCTCGACCGCGGCGGGCACCAGCTCCGGCTCACCGCGCAGCCGCTGCCACAGCTCGGGCCGGTTGAGCAGGGTGAACACGTACCCGGAGAGCTGGTTGGCCGTGGTCTCGTGCCCGGCGGCGAGCAGGGTGGTGCCCAGCTGCACGAGCTCGTCGTCGGTCAGCCGGTCCTCGGCGTCGCGCGCCGAGACGATCTGGCCGATCAGATCGTCGGTCGGCGTCACCCGGCGTTCCTCCGCGAGCTCGCGGAAGAAGATCTCCAGCTGACGGCGCGCCTCGACGATCTCCTCGACCGGCACGTCGGAGATGGCCGCGCCCTTGTCCGACCACTCGTGGAACTGGGAACGCCGGTCCTGCGGGATGCCGAGCAGTTCACTGATCGCGGTGATCGCCAGCGGCAGCGCGAAATCGGTGACCAGGTCGGCGGGCGGGCCCTGCTCGATCATCCGGTCCAGCAGGCCGTCGACCAGCCGCTGGATCTTGGGCCGCAGCAGTTCGACCCGGCGCACCGTGAACGTCCGCGCGACCACCCGGCGCACCCGGGTGTGCTCGGGCGGATCCAGGTTCAGCAGGTTGGGAGTGGTCTCGACCATCGGGACCGTGCGCGGCATGTCGTTGTGCAGTGCCGCGGCGCGACTGAACCGGAGGTCGGCCAGCACGAGCTTGACGTCGGTCAGCGCGGTCGCCAGCCAGGCCGTGCCGCCGTGCGGCATCTCCACCCGGCCGAGTTCGCCGGACCTGCGGAACCGGCCGTACTCCGGGGCCAGCGCCAGCTGCCCGGCCTCCGGGAACGGATACGGACAGGCCTCGGTCGTCATCGGACGAGCCTCCTGGGTTCGGGGACCGGACGGTCTTTTCGAGTAATAGCACGACATTTCGAGAGCGTCCAGCGAACGGGAGCGGCCTGGGCCGGGCAAGGCAGGACCACCGCACGACTGTGCCCCGTCCGCGGGGAGACTCAGCTCGGCCGCACTTCCAGGGTCACCGTGCGGTTCGCCTCCGGTCCGCCGTCCGGATGCGCCGAGGCCGTCTGGTCGGCACTCGAAACCGCGAACGTCGTCAACGGCAATCCGCTCGCGGTGGCCAGCACCCTGGCCGCCGAGGCCGCCCGCGCCAGCGAGACCGTCGAGCCGCCACCGGCCGGGCCACCGGCGACCGCGACGCCGTGGCCGACCACGGTCACCCGCACTGACTGTCCTTTTAGGACAGATGCCCACTGTTCCAGCGCCGCTCGGCCTGCCGGGTCCGGACTGATCGCGTCCGGCCCGAACAGGCCTTGGTCGAAGGTGACGACCACCTCGCCATCCCCTTGCGTCACAGTCACATCGGGTGCGGCCAACGCGCCGGCCAGGTCAGTGAGCCGTTGCTGCTGCGCGGTTTTTGCCGCTGCGGCGCTGGACTGTGCGACGTGCAGCCGGTCGAGTTCGGCACGCAGGCCGCGGTCCGGCTGGGCGGCCGCAACCGGCGGCGCGGGGCGCGTCGCCAGCACCACGCCACCGGTGACCACCGCAGCGGCCAGCACGACCGCCCCGCCGGCCAGCAGCTTGCGCCGGACCGGACGACGGCGCAGCCGTCCCGAACGGATCCGGGCGAGCACCCGCCGTCCGGCCTCCGCGTGGGGATCGTCCGGCCGCAGCCGCAGCACCGCCGCCCACGCCGCGTCGGCCGCGTCCAGGTCGCCGGACTGGGCGTGCACGCGGGCCAGCAGGTCCAGGTACGCCGGATCGTCCGGTCCGCCACTCAGCAGTTCCACGGCAGCCGGATACTGCCCGTCGCGGGCGAGGTCGGCGGCCTCGGCGAGGACCAGCTCCGCTTCCAGCATCCCGCCGGGCCCGGTCACGGGCGGTCCTTCCGCTGCACGCCGGACCGGACGTCGCGGCCCTGATCCGGCAGCAGCTTGCGCAGGCGGCGGTTGACGTCCGGCAGCGCGGCCCAGTTCGACGCCGAGACCATCCGCTCACCCTCACGGATCAGTTCACGCGCCCGCGCCGGGTCGGTCATCTGGCCCTGCATCGCACGCAGGGCGTTGAACACCTCCAGGTCCAGCGAACCGTCCCGGCGCAGCAGCACCACCTGCAGGTCCAGCAGCCGGTCGGACAGCCGTTCGCCGGCATCGGCGTCACGGTCCTGCGCCACGGCCGCGTACCGCCGCTCGATATCGGCCAGTTCGGCGCGGTCCTCCTCGGAGCCGACCCGATCGACGAGGCCACGGGTGTACTCGATCTGGTCGGACAGCCGTTCCATCACCTCCGGCACCCGCAGTTCCGCCTCGATGTCGTCGAGGTCGGCCTGCGCGTCCCGCATCCGCTCCTCCGCCGCGGTGGCCGCGGCCTCGTCGGTGCGCCCGGCCGTCACCTCGTCCCGCGCGGTCGCCACCGTGGCCCGGTCGTCCAGCCGCTGCAGCAGTCCGCGAGCCCGGTCCGACCGCGTCGTCTCGACCTGGGACCGCAGCTCTTCGTGCCGCGCCTCCAGTTCGCTCAGCATCCGGCGCAGCAGCTGCTCGTCCGGAATCCGCTGCTGCTTCAGGTCGATCACGGCCTCGAACTCCCGATCCAGCATCGGTACGTAGGCCACCACGGTCACCTGCCGTGATTCGTCCATCTCGAAGGTCATCTCGACGTCCCTGCCCCGGGGCACGTCGAACCGCACGTCCCGTGCCCGGATCTCGATCACGCCGACCTGCTGGTTCCGGTCGCCCCTGCGCCGTTCCCCCTCGGCGACCGGGATGCGGATCACCGCCGAGGTGTCGCCGCGGCGCAGCGTCGAGGTGGTGTAGAACGTCTGCCGTTTCGAGGCGGGCAGTGGGGTGTTCTTCATCAGCATCGGGGTGAAACTGCCGTCGGCCTCGGTCAGCCCGACGGTGTTCACCACGGTTTGCCCCATCATCTCGTTGGGCTGGTGGGTGATCGTGAGGGTGGCGGGCTGGACGGGTGCCGGCGCCCCGGACGGATCGGTCAGCTCCACGCCGAACCGGTTGACGGTCCGTTCCGCGAGCAGCACGTCGACGGTGAACGTGCCGTCCGGGGACAGCGAAACCGGGACGGTCCGGTACGCGGGCCGCCGCTCCGGGTCGTTCAGCGCGATCCGGAACCGGCTCCAGTCCGCCTCGCCCTCGGTCGAACAACGGCCGGACACCGGCACCATCGGCAGGCTGGACGTCGCGGGGTAGGACAGTTTCAGCGAGTACTCACCGCGCTTGACCGGACGCTCGATCCGCGGCAGCGCGATCGTGCCGGCGTAGAGCGCCGCGCCGCGGGCGACCACCGTGCTCGGGTCCTGGCTGTGGTCGAGCGGAATCCCGAGCCCCTCGACCGGATCGGCCAGCAGCTCCCGCAGCCCTGGTGCCTGCGTCGGGCCACCGACGAGCAGCAGCCGGTCGATGTCCGGCGCGCGCAGGTTGGCCGAGTCCAGCGCGTCCCGGCACAGCTGGATCGCGCGCAGGTAGAACGGCTTGGCCAGCTGGTCCACCTCCTCCCGGCGCACGGTCACGTCGAGCATCTCGCTCTCGCCGTCACCGCGGTCGAGCATCACCATCACCTGGGTCTGCTCCTGCTGGGACAGCTCGATTTTCGCGGCCTCCGCGGCACTGCGCAGATGTGCGAAATGCCGTTGCCAGCGCGGGTTGTCCCGGGTGAAGTCGCGAAACCCGAGCTGGCGTTCGACCGCGGGCACGAGCAACCGATCGACCAGCATCCGGTCGATGTTCCGGCCGCCGAGGTGCGTGTCGCCGGCGTGGTGCAGCACGCTCAGCTCCTCCTCCACGGTGCTGACCACAGCCGAGTCGAACGTCCCGCCGCCGAGGTCGAACACCATCCAGTGGGCGCCCCGGCTCTCGTTCTGGAAGCCGAACGCGAAAGCCGCCGCGGTGGGTTCCTGCAGCAGCTGGCACGGTCCGGTGAAGCCGGCCAGCCGAGCCGCCTCCTGCGTGGCCTCGGTCTGGTTGAGCCGGAACGCGGCGGGCACCGTGATCACCGCTGCCTGCGGCGGCTCGTGGAGGGAGCGTCCGGTGTCTTCGCGCAACGCCTTCAGCACCTCGGCGGACAGCTCGACCGGGGTCATCGACACCCCCGCGGCGGGGAATTCACGGCGGGCGTCGGGCAGCCCCATCGCCTGCTTGAACTCGATCTGCACGTTGTCGGGATCGTTGTCGAGGCGGTCGAGCGCACCGCTGCCGACCACGAGCACGCCACGCTTGCGCATCCACACCGCCGACGGCGTGTAGTCGATCTGCTTGTGGTTCTTGACCACCGAGACCGCGCCGCCGTCGAGCACCGCGATCGCGCTGTTCGTGGTGCCGAGGTCGATGCCGAAGTCGATCGTGTCACGCATCCGTTTCCTCCCCTGCCTGCCCGGCCGGACGTCCCACGACGACCTGCCCCATCTGGATCCGCCGCTGCATCAGATAGACCGAGGGCCGGACCGTTTCCACCACCCGTTCCATGTCCAGCCCCGGTTGGTCCTGGAACAGCAGCACCTCCAGGGCCAGGCCGGTGTCGAACGGCGCACCGTCGTGGTCCTGTACTTCCACCCCGGCGTCGTGGAGCGCATCGTGGGACGCCCGCAGCAGCCGCCCCGCCTGGCGGGCCACCCGGTCCTGCGCGCCGTCGAGCCTGCGCCGTGCCTTCCACAGCGCGGTCGCCGCGGCCGCGAGGTCCGATTCGGACAGTTCCGGCCCGGTACGCTCCGGAACCGCTTGCCGTACGGCGGAAAGCTGCGCCAACAGGTCCCGCAGCCGGGCTCGGTCATCGGCGTGCAGGCCGGGTTCGGCGATCCGGAACTCCTTGTGGTACCGGCGTTGCCGGGCGTCGTTGCGCTGTTCGTTCACCGGTACTCCCGCTCGGTCGAGACGAAGG
The DNA here is from genome assembly GCF_014204865.1 of Amycolatopsis jiangsuensis. Classification (NCBI taxonomy): domain Bacteria; kingdom Bacillati; phylum Actinomycetota; class Actinomycetes; order Pseudonocardiales; family Pseudonocardiaceae; genus Amycolatopsis; species Amycolatopsis jiangsuensis. Next base: position 6,407,107 of record NZ_JACHMG010000001.1, on the reverse strand, counting down.
TGGCGGGCGCGACGATCAGCAGCACCACCGCGAGAACCACGACTACCCACGACGCCGGCGAACCGTGTGCCACGCCGAGGTACAAGACAGCGTCCACGCCGAGCAGCACCGGGAACCGCGGCCGCCCGGTGCGCGGATTTCCCGCCGCGCCAAGAGAAATCAACAAACCCGGCAGGCCGATCAGGAGAATCGGCAGCAGCGGCGAAATCAGCGTCACCGCGAGGAACGTGATCCCGGCGGCCACATGCACCAACGCGGCCAGCACCAGGGCGAGGGAGGCCTGCGGTTGCGCCGGGGCCGTCGAGCGATGCATGAGCGGCGCCGGGCGGCCCGGAGTCCCGTACCACGGTTTCTCAGCCAGGGCAGCACTTTCGTTGCGTTCCAGTGCTGCCAGGGTGTCCGGGTCCGTGGTCCAGCCGCGGCCCGCGGCGAACACCTCACGCAGCAGGTTCGCCGGTGCGTCCCCGTTCTCTCCGAGGGCGACGCCGATGTTGTTCGCCAGCACCGCCGCCGCCTCGCTGAACGCCGCGGTACGGCGGAACTCCTCGCGGGGAACGACTTCCTCGAGCCGGTCGAGCAGGGGCGGCAGCTCTTCCACGAGCCGGTCGGCCGCGGTCCTGGCCTGGTCGCCGTCCACCGCGGAACGCAGTCCTTTCAGCAGCTCCTCGACCTGCTGGTAGGTCCCGCCGGCCGCCTCCATACGGGCGTCCTCGACGACGTGTCGCGCGGCCCCGAACAGCGTCAGGTATTCGACGAACCGATCCGGTCTCGGCGAGGACGAGAGCAGCGAGACCAGTGGCGCCAGCAAGGCCTCGGGCAGCGCCGCACGTAATCCGTCCACGGAGGACTCATCAAGCCGGCGGTCACCGAGCTTGCCTGTCCGGTGCACCAGATGTGCCCGGAACGCACCGTTGCTCAGGGCGGCGTCCCAGCTGCGGGCAGCGTCGTGCCACAGCGGCGCGGGGTGGTCTTCGGTCCGTTCCGCTTCGGCGTCGAGTGCTCCGGCATACGCGGTCACCGCGTTGTCGTGCGCTCGATGCAGCTGCGCCGGGCAGCCGCAGTCCGAGGGTGGCCCCCAGGTCCAGAACAGCTCGTCCACGAACCGGTGCTCGGCGTTGCCGAGCGCGTCGAACGCCGCGCGCACCTCGTCGGCGGACGCGTCACCGGGCACGCCCGGCGGCCGGGCACCGCCGACTTCGAGTACCCCCAGCACCCGAAGCCGCCGCTCCCGCACCTCCCGCCGGGTCGCGGTCGCGGTGAGCCCGGTGATCCGGAACGGGTTGCGCCGGTACAGCTCGGGCGTGGAGATCGCCCGCAGGCGTGCCGCGGCGGCCCGGCCCCGGCCCTCGTTCTCACCCATGGCGGGGACCGTAGGCCGACCCACGCGGGAGGGGTCCCGATTTCGCGTCATACCCGCCCGGCTCGCACGTCTGACCAGCGTCGGGCCGCCCCGTACGGCCCCACGAGCGGAAACCGGAGCATCCGATGGCTGTGCGCACCAGAGCCGAAAACGAGGTCAGCGTGTGGCTGACCGGCGAGTTCGCGGGCAAGCTGCCCGCGCCCGTGGTCGAGGAGGTGGTCCGGGCGACCGGGCTCGCCCTCGACGGCCGGATCGTGCCGGACGAGGCCGGCGAACTGCTCTACCGGATGGCGCGCGCCCGGCTGCAGCGGCTTCTCGCCGGGTAACGTCGAGGGCGTGGACAGCAGCAGCCGGACGGTGGAGATCGTGGCGCTGCTCGTCTCGCCGGTACACGCCTTCGAGGGCCGCCCGGCGGACGGGCCGGCCCCGGAACCGGCCGGGACCGCGCGGGATCACGTGACCGTGCGCGCGGGCCTTGGCCTGGTCGGCGACCGGTACTTCAACCAGGCCGCGCACCGGCGGGCCGCGGTCACCGTGTTCGATGCCGCGGCGCTGGACCCGTTCGGCGCGCCCGATCCGCACCTGACCCGGCGCAACATCGTGCTGCGTGGCTTCCGGATCGACGAGCTGGCCGCGGGCCGCGACCGTCCGGGGGCGCTGTTCTCCCTGGACTCCGGCGACGGGCCGGTGCGGCTGCAGGCGTTCCGGCCGGCCAACCCGTGTGCCTGGATGGACGTGTCGGTGGGGCCCGGCGCGTTCCGCGGCCTGCGCGGGCGCGGCGGCGTGCGGTGCGGACCGCTGGACGACGGCGTGCTGCGGCTCGGCCCGGCCACGCTCACCGTGCACCGGTGACCAGGCCCGACCGCGGACTCACCCGTGGTCACCAGCTGCCGGTCAGGAGCCCGGCGGCACCCGGCTGCTCAGCGGTGCGGCATGCGTGCGCTCCGGGGGCCACCACACCTGTGCGGGCGGTGGCGGGACGTCGTCGTCGGGCAGCTCGAGCGCGTCGGCGCCGCTCTGCCAGCGGTTCCAGTGCGCGGAGCACAGCCCCCGCCACAGCGACGGTGCCACACACCCCTGCCGACGGCACCGCTGTGCCTGCTGCCCGCTGTCCATGACGCCCACGACTCCAAACAATCCTTGTGCAGCAAAGGAACGAGTTCGCTCAGCCTACTCCTGCCGGAGGCGCGCGCCACAGTGGCGAGGCATGCCACGCAGGGTCAGCGAACGACGCCGCACCGTGGTTCCGACCCTCCACTGAGGACTGTCAGTGGTGCGGGTGGTCCGGGTGACTCTCGTCGTACTCCCGCGCCGCGGTGCGCTGGGTACGGGTGCGGAGCAGGAGTTCGTCCGGTGATTCGTCCGTGTCGTTGAGCCCGAGCACCACGGCCCGGCGGATCTGCTCACGGTTGTCGCGCACGACGGCGGAGAAGAAGTCGTCGATGCGCGGGTCCGCCAGCACTTCCAGCAGCACCCGGAACGAGGTGTCCACGACCGTGCGCACGACCTCGTCGTGGAAGGGCAGCCGGCGCAGCTTGCCCAACTGCGGATCGGCGGCCAGCTTCTCGGTGATGATCGCACGCAGCTCGGCCTTGTTCTCGTCGAGTGATTTCGCGAGATTTTCCGGGTAGTTCCCGGTCTCCAGCACCTTCACCACCTCGTCGAGCACGGCGATGGTGACCGGTTTCTTGATGGCCTGCACGATCGGCTCGGACAGCTTGTCCACGAGCCGGTAGGTGAACTGCTCACCGACCGCGCGGTCGGCGGCCCGGCCGAGCCGCACCAGCAGCAGGATCACCGCGAGCACCTGGTGGTGCACGGTGAAACCGGGGTGTGCGACCGGGATCATCGCGAACACCTCGTACCACCTTCGGGCGAGGAAGGCCGCCCGCCAGCCCTGTTTGCGCCATCGCCACAGCAGTTCCAGGAGGAAAATCCCGCACACCACGCAGTCCGCGGTGTAAATCCACTGCGCGGCGTCCGGTGGCGGCGGTGCGATCAGGGTGTAGCCCAGCAGCCCGGCCGAAACCAGTGCGAGCGCGAGCAGTACCCAGTCGTCCGCCCGCACGTTGCCGGGCAGGATCCCGCTGTTGAGCTCCGCTCCGGTCCGGCGGCTGGTGGTCATCCCCGCTCCCTGGTCGCTACGCCCCCTGCCGGCCCCGATCATGACACGGACCGGCGCGCGCAACCGTGCGGAACCGCCGATGGCCGCTATCCGGCGGCGGCGTCCGACAGCTGCGGCGGACAGTCCCCACCGGGGGTGGTCAGCAGTTCGAAGTGCCACATTTCGTTGGCGTAGGCCTGGCAGAGGCCGTAATCCGCACCGTGCTGGATGAGCCAGTCGTCGGCCCGGGTCGGGCCCACGTCCACCGCCCGGCCGAACACGTGGGTGGATTTCTCCGGCGTGTTCACGTACTGCCTCGCCTCGGCGAGACTGCCGTACTTCGACACGCCCTCCTCCAGCAACCGCTGCTGGTAGGCCTTGCTGCGCCAGCCGGAGGTGATCCGGATGTCCACGTCGCGGTCGCGGGCGTCCTTCGCCGCCTGCTGCAAGGCGTTCCGCAACGCCGGATCGAGCTTCCCGACCGCCGGGTAGTCCGTGTCGGACGGCGTGAGCCGGACATCCGAGGGTATTCCGCCGTCCGCCGGGTTCTCGTCCGGATCGTCTCCGGACGAACATCCGGCCGGCAACACCGCGAGACAGGGCAGCACGACACCGGGCACCACGAGGAATTTCCGCACGAGAAGCACTTTCGCGCGGTGGTGTCGCCGGACGGTGTGCTGGACGTCCGCGGCAGGTAACAACTGTCCACGATCAGGTAACTGCCGGTCCGGCGAGCAGCGCCGCGCCCAGGTCGGTGGCGAAGTACAGCACCGACCGGCCGGTCCGCTCGCGCGCCACCAGCCCGGTTTCCCGCAGCACCCGCAGGTGCTGGGACACCGCGCTCGGGGTGACGTCGAGCGCGGCCGCGAGGTCACTGGTCGTCGCGGGGGAACGCAGTGCGGCCAGCAGCTCCGCCCTGGCCGGGCCCAGCAGCCGCGCCACCCAGTCGCCGGACGGCCGCGTGCTCGCCGTCCACAGTGCACCAATGCCGCGGGCCGGATAGCGGATCGTGGTCTGGGTGGCGGTGTGAGCCCGGACGAACACGTCCGGCGAGCCGAGTGCGACCGGCATCAGCACCAGCCCGCCCGGCCCCAGCCGGGCCCGCCGCGCCGGGCCACCCGCACGCACCAGCCGCCCGGGCTCCCAGCGCAGATCGGGGTGCAGATCGGCGAACAGCCGGGCGGCTCCACCCGCGGCCAGCCGCCGCGCCCGGTACCCGACGTCCGCGTCGAGCAACGCCCGGATCCGCTGCCACTGCGGCTCGACCACCCGCTCGTAGGCCACGCGCAGCTCGCCGGCCACGGTCTTCAACCCCGCAGCGGGTTTCTCGGCCAACGGCCGGGCCGCGGCGGGCAGCTCGTCACCGAACACCCGCCGAAGGCTCGCCCGCACCTGCCGCGCGCTGGTCCGGCGCAGTGCGGCCAGGTCGTCGTCCAGCGAAGCCGCCGGACCCACCGGCGCGGGCACCAGGAAGTTGGGCCAGCTCGGGCGCTCGGCGGCCAGCAGCGCCGAGGTCAGCGGCAGCTCACCCTGACTCAGCTGCCCGGCCGCCCAGCGCAGCCACCGCAGGTGCAGCACGTTCGGATTGCGCCCGTTGAGCTGCAGCAACGCGGCCACCGTCTCGGACAGTGGAGAGACCGCGAACCGGGTTTGCGCCAGCTCGCCGACCCCGAGTGCCACGGTGAGCGGCACCAGCGGTCACCCGAACAGTTCGGAGATCTCCGCCGCGGACTCGGCGTCGAGCTCGAACGACAGGGCTTCCCGGACCGCTTGCCATTGCGTTTCGCTGCTCGGCGAGACGATCGGAGCCGTGACTGCCGGATGCGCGCTCAGCCACGCCAGCGCCAGCCCCGCGACGCTGACCTCCCGCCGCCGGGCCAGCTCGCGCAGCCGCGTCACCCGCGCCAGGTTCTCCTCGGTGTGGGCGCCCGGGTAGAACTGGTCACCGGCGACGGCGATCCGGCTGCCCGGCTGCGGGGCGGCGCCGTCCAGGTAACGCTCGGACAGCACGCCGCCGGCCAGCGGCGAGAACGCCAGGTAGCCAAGGCCTTCGCTCCGGACCAGGGGCAGCAGCTCCGGCTCGTCGGCGCGGTTGAGCAGGCTGAAGCCGTTCTGCACGAACTCCGGACGCGGCAGCCCGGCGTCCGCCGCGGTCTTCAGCAGCGCCTCCAGCAGGCCGGCATCGACGTTGCACACGCCGAACGCGCGGATCAGGCCCGCCTCGCGTGCTTCGGCGAACGCGGTGAGCGTCTCTTCCGGCGGCGTGTCCGGGTCGGGAACGTGCGAGAGGTAGAGATCCACCCGGCCGAGCCGCTCGATGCTCTGGGCGAGCTGCCGCCGCAGATGCGCGCCGGACAGGTCCGAGGCCGGCTTGCCGTCCCGCGCGACGCCGCCGAACTTGGTCTGCACCAGCACATCGGAGGGCTCCCGCTGCGACAGCCACCGGCCGACGGCCACCTCGCTGTCGCCCTGTGCGTACACGTCGGCGGTGTCGACGACGCGAATCCCCAGCTCATAGGCTTCGTCGAGGCGCGCGAACCCCTGCTCTTCGGTGATGCCGAGCCCACGGGTCTGCGGCGCACCCCCGACCCCGCCGATGGAACCGGCGCCGAAGACGAACTGGCCGATTTCGATGCCCGTACCACCGAGCGGCATGCTCTTCATACCGCGACGCTACTCCCCGGCGAGCAGTTAGCGGCACGCTAAAACGTATCCGCTGCCCGCCCGGCCGTTCAGGATGCCCGGTATGCCCCGGCTTTCCCCGGCCTACCGGAAACTGTGGTGGGCAACCGGAATCTCCACCGTCGGCGACGGTGCCTTCACCGCGGCCGTACCGCTGCTCGCAGCCGCGCGCACGGACGATCCGCGGCTGGTTTCCGCGGTCGCTGCGGCGGCCTCCCTGCCCTGGCTGCTGCTCACCCTGCCTGCCGGGCAGTGGGCCGATCGACGCGACCGGGCGGGATTGATGGGGCGGGCGCAAGTGGTCCAGGCGGTGGTCGCCGCAGCCGTCGCGCTGGCCTGCGGGTACGCCGGAGTCGCCGTGCTCGCGCTCACCGCGTTCGCGCTGGGCGCCGGAGACGTCGTCTTCGGCACGGCAGCGCAGGCATTCCTGCCCGCGATCGTGCCGAAGCCGTTGCTGCACCGCGCGAACGGCGCATTGCAGACCGCAACGGTGGTCGGCGTCCAGTTCGCCGGGCCGCCACTGGGCAGTGCGTTGTTCGCGGCAGCGCCACCGCTGCCGTTCGGAGTGGACGCGGTCTCCTTCGCAGCATCCGCGGCACTGTTGTTTTCCCTTTCACGGCAACGCGAACCCCGTGCACCATCGCGTGCGCCGATCGGGGAAGGCGTTCGCTGGCTCGCCCGGCACCGGCTGTTGCGCACGCTGGCCCTGGTGGTCGGCGTCAACACTTTCTGCGGTCAGCTCGCCACCGCGACGCTGGTGCTGCTCGCGACCCGCGCCCTGCACGTCAGCCCGGCGGCCTACGGGCTGCTGCTCGCCGCCGCGGCAGTCGGGGCCCTGGCCGGCGGTCTGCTCAACGCCCGGGTGGTCCGGCTCCTCGGCGAGCGCCGCGCACTGGCCGGCACGCTCGCGGCGAACGCACTCGTGTTCACCGCACTCGGCTTCAGCCCGAACCCGTTCGTGCTCGGTGCCCTGCTCGCCGCCAACGGATTCGTGACGACCCTGTGGAACGTGATCACGGTGAGCCAGCGGCAGGAACTGGTGCCCGCCCCACTGCTGGGGCGAGTCACCAGCGTGTACCGGCTCCTCGGCCGCGGCCTGGTTCCGTTCGGCGCGCTGGCCGGCGGGTTGGTCGCCGAGACTTTCGGCCTGCGCGCGCCCTACCCGGTGGCCGGCGTGCTCCGTGTGATCGCGCTGCTGGCCGCGCTGCCGGTGCTCAGGCAATCAGGACGGCGGTGACCGATCACGGTTTCCGGCACGTACAGCTCCACAGTGGACTTGAGGTGGCTCAGACGAGCCGGGCCAGCAGCTCTTCGACGTCGGCGGCCAGCCCTTCCGCCGCCGCCTGCTGCCCGGACAGCTGGTGCAGCAGCGCGCGGTGGAACAGGCCGTCGAAGGTGGCGTAGGCGACCTCCGGCGACACCAGCGGCGGCTGTCCGGCGAACTCGGCGTAGCGCTCGACCACCCGCCACACCATGTCCTGGCGCTGCGCGTCGATGTCCAGCACATCGGCACGGAAAGAGTCCTCGAAAAGACTTTGGTTGCGCAGGTCGTACCACAGCCGGTGCATGGCCGCGTCCGAACGCAGCGTGCCTGCCATGGCCGCACCGAAGCCGCGCTTCAGCTCATCGGCCGAGCCCGCGTCCGCCACCACGTCGTCGTAACGGGTCACGCACACCTTCTCGAACTTGCGCACGGCGTAGGTGAGCAGCTCGACCTTGTCGGCGAAGTAGTAGTGCAGCACGCCGTGCGAGAAACCCGACTTCTGCGCGATCTCCCGCAGGCTCGTGCGGGCATAACCCAGGTCCGCCAGCGCTTGGAGAGCGGATTCGGCCAGCTGTTCCCGCCGCTGGGCGAACTTGTCCACAGCGCGGCGGGAGATGCGCTCCTTCGCCACGGTCATGTCCGTCATTCTATCGTGGCGTCGCTGTCCGGACTGCCGGTTGGGAAAGCGTTGACAGCGGCCCGGAAACCACTCGGCTCAGAACTGGCCGCCACCTGCGTGCAGGGTCTGCCCGGTGACCCAGCGTGCCGCGTCCGACACCAGGAATCCCACGATGCCGGCGATGTCGTCCGGTTCGCCGATGCGGCCGAGCGGAGTCTGGCGCGCGCTGTACTCGATTACGCCGGCCGGCCCATCCGCGACGAGTGCCTCCGTGCGAACAGCACCGGGCAGCACGCTGTTCACGGTGATGCCACGCGGGCCCAGCTCCTTCGCCAGTGCACGCACGAAATGGTCTCCGGCGGCCTTGCTCGCCCCGTAGATTCCCGTGCCGGCACGGGCCGTGACCACCACGCCGCTGGAGATCACCACGATCCGGCCACCGTCACGGACCCGTCGCGCGGCCTCCCGCAGGGTGGCGAACGCCGAACGCAGGTTGGTCGAGAAGACCAGGTCGAAATCCTCGTCGGTGGTGTCGGCCAGCGGGGCGAACCGAGCGACCCCGACGTTGGCCACGACCACGTCCAGACCATCGAATTCCCGCTCCGCGGCGTCGAAAAGCCCGCGCAGCTCGGCGTCGTCGGTGACGTCACCACGCAGCGCGACGGCCGCACCGCCGCCGGCGATGATCTCGCCGACGACCGCCCGCGCCGCGGCCTCGTCAGTGCGATAGTTGACCCCGACCGGCAGGCCGGCCGCCCCCAGCCGCTGCGCGATCGCGCGCCCGATCCCACGCGAACCTCCGGTGACCAGCGCACCCGCCATCGCAGTCTCCCTTCGCGGCGCGGACCGAGCCTAGTCGCCGAGACGCCGGGCACCCCTACGGACAAGGTGGTAACCCGGCCGGGTGAGCCAGCCGCTACCGTGGGCCCTTCGACCACCGGACGACGTACGCCGGCTTCGGCGTGGCAGAAAAAGGAGCCCCGATGCGTCGCAGCCCGATTGCCGGACCGATGCGTGCCGCGCAGGTGGTGCTCGTGGTGGTGTCCCTGCTGGTCCTCGGCGGCACCGGGTACGCGTGGTCGACCCTGCACGACCTGACCGACGGGCTGACCAGGGCCGACGTGATCGGCGCCGGCGAGAGCTCGCCGCTGGACGAACAGAACATCCTCCTCGTCGGGCTCGACACACGTACCGACGCACAGGGCAACCCACTGCCCGCCGACGTGCTCAAGCAGCTGCACGCGGGCGGAGCCGACGACGGCGGCGACACCACGGACACGATGATCGTGGTGCACCTTCCGGCCGGCGGCGGACAGGCCACCGCGATCTCCATCCCGCGTGATTCCTATGTGCGCGTCGCCGGGGACTACGGCAAGCACAAGATCAACTCCGCTTACACCTACGGCCAGACGGAGGCGAAGAACAGCCTGGGCGCGAAGGGCGAATCCGGTGCCCAGCTGGAAACCGACGCGGCGCAGGCGGGTGCGAAGACGGCCATCGAGACCGTGCAGGAGTTCACCGGGCTGACCATCACGCACTACGCGGCGGTGAACCTCGCCGGGTTCTACTCGGTGAGCCAGGCCGTGGGCGGCGTTCCGGTGTGTCTCACCGAGACGGTGCAGGACCCGTATTCGGGTGCGCACTTTCCCGCGGGCAACCAGACCGTTGCCGGGGCGAAGGCCCTGCAGTTCGTGCGTCAGCGGCACGGCCTGCCCAACGGCGACCTGGACCGGATCAAGCGGCAGCAGGCGTTCATGGCCAGTATGGCCAAGACGATCCTGTCCGCGGGCACGCTCGCCGATCCGGGCAAGCTGAACGACCTCATCGACGCGGTGAAGAAGGCCGTGGTGGTCGACGCGGACTGGGACATCCTCGGTTTCGCCCAGCAGCTGCACGGGATCAGCGCGGGCGCGATCCGGTTCGTCACCGTGCCGGTGGTCAACATCTCACTGAAGACCCCGTCCGACGGCGACGCGGTCGAGGTGGATCCCGACCAGGTACAGCAGTTCGTGCGCGAGCAGACCGGCGGAGCGCCGGAGTCCCAGCCGAATTCGCCGTCGTCGGGCTCGCGGGATCCGGCCCTGTCGTCCTATGTGGTCGACGTGCGCAACTCCTCGGGCGGCGACGGCCTCGCCGGCCGTGCAGCGGACAAGCTCTCGGCCGCCGGCTACGGCCGCGGCTCGGTGGACAACGGCACCACCCGCAAGTCCTCGATCGTCTACTACGGACACGCACAGCGCACCGCGGCCACGAAGATCGCCGACGCACTGGGCGGAATGCCGGTCGCCAGCGACAGTTCGCTGCCCGAGAACCACTTCCGCGTCTATCTCGGCAAGGACTACGAGGACGGCAGCGGAGGCAGCAACGGAGACGGCAGCGGAGAAAGCAGCGGCGACGACAGCGCGGTGCATCCGTCCGCGTTCACCGCCCCCGCACAGGCCCAGACCCCACCACCGATCACGGCCGGTGGAGTGACCTGCGTGAACTGAGCCTCTCGCGCATTCCCGCCGCCCCACCGCGGAAACGGAAACTGGACACGGCAACCGGCCCGAACAGCACGATCCGGCATGAGCACGGCACCGGCCAGGTCAACACGGGCCCCCGCGCGCCACAATCCCGTCCACGGACCACAGCCGACCCACGCACCACCCACCCGCCCGGCCCGCGCACGGGCCACAGCCGACCCCACGGCACGGACAACCCGGCCCGCGCACCCACAGCCCCTCCGCGCGTACGACCAGCCGGGCCGAGCACCCCCACCCCGCGCACCACACTTCAGCCCCGCGCACGACAACGGGGGCCGGTCCGAGTGGACCGGCCCCCGAGGGTGTGTCGTCAGTGGATCAGGCGTTGCCCCGGCGGCGGCGCACCACCAGCAGCATCGCCCCGCCCGCGATCACCAGTGCGGCGCCGATGCCGATCGGCAGTGCGGCGTTCACGCCGGTGTTCGCCAGCGGTGCCTGGCCCCCTGCCGGGGCCTGGCTGGACGGCGCCGGGGTGGTCGTGGCCGCGCCGGCCTCGGTCCAGGTGCCGGTCGCGTTCGCCTCGACCGCGGTCTTCTGCGACTCGGCGACGATCAGCGACTGGGTCGGGTGCTTGGCGTAGTCCTTGGACACGAACAGCCGTCCGGTCTGGACGTCACCGGCGGCCTTGATGGCGAGCTCGGCGGTGCCGGGCTTGGCGTCCTTGTCGACCTGCAGGTACAGCTTGGTGCCGTCCTTGACGTCCGCGGTCTTGACCTCGTTGCCGTCCTCGTCGACGAGCGTGACGCCCTCGGGCAGCTCGCTGCTGAGGTCGGTGACGGCACCGGTCGTGGAGACGGTGAACGGGCCGATCTTCTCGCCCGCGGTGCCGCTCGCCTTGGCCGGGGTGATGGTCAGCGCCGGCTTCGGCTGCTCGCCGATGCCGGTGTTGTCCTTGCCGGTCAGGTAGTCGTAGACGGCCAGGACGTCCGCGGCGTCGTCCGCCGAAGCCTTGCCCGCGAGCGGGTTGTCGCGGTCGAGGTCCTTGTCGTCACTGAAGTGCCACACCGCGGCCTGCGTCGCGGTGATCGCCTCGACGGTGGAAAGCCCGCCGTGCAGCTCGGTTCCCCCGCCGGTCACCGCCTTGGCGAGGCTGTCCGCGCCGGTCGTCGGGTAGCCGTGCTGCAGCACCCAGTTGACCTTGTCGTTGTTCTTGCGGAACGGCGACTTCGCGTCCGGGTAGTCGTCCCACGAGTGCTCGACGACCTCGTCCCCATTCTTCGTGCTGACCTCGATCTGCACGCAGTACATCTTGAGCAGGCTGCCGTCGGCGAGCTTGAGGTTGAACAACACCGTCCCGGTCGGCTCCGAGCCGCCGAGGTTGACCGTGTAGCCGGACTTGCCGCCCTGCACCACGGTGCCGGTGGCCGCTCCGTTCTGGGCCTGCGCGCCGGTGTCCGCACCGGCGGCGGGCGAGGTCACCATCAGCGCCGCGGACGCGGCCACCACCGCGAGCCCGCCACGCGCCACGATCGACCTGCTGTGCATGCTTTCTCCCATCCAGTCCCGAACCTCGAAACAACGGACCGCGTGAGATCACAGCTCCCCGATCACAACGGCCATGAATTCGGGTGAAGAATCCACCCAGTCAAGCGAGACCGGAGCATACACACAGCTCACATCGCCACCGTGAGTGGTCCCTCCAGTGCACTTTTGTACAACTTTCAGGTGACATTTAGGTAGGAGCACGAGTGGTGATTTGCCCGTTTTGCCCCGCTCTGCTGGTCCGTTCGCCGCAACCGGACGCGGGCGCGCGCCCATCCGCACAACAATTCGCAAACCACCCTGCGCCGCGCCCGTAGCCCGATAGTGTGACCCCCGGAAGTGGCCAACGACGGACACCCGGCACGGGGCGAAGGGAGCGCGGAAATGTCGCCGACCTTCGAGGACTCCGACCGGCAGCGCCTGCGGCGACTGGCGGACCTCCGGCCCGATCCGCGCGGCGACGAAGGCCGCTTCCCTCCACAGGAAGGCCCGCGGGACAGCTTCCCTCCACAGGAAGGCCCGCGGGACAGCTTCCCTCCACAGGAAGGTGCGCGGGGCAGCGCGCAGGGAAGAGTACACGCCAATCCGCGAGAGTGGCCCCATGCCATCCCGCCCATCACCACCCGGCTCGCGACCACCCAGCCCACAACCGCCCGGCCCACAACCACCCAGCCCACAACCACCCAGCCCACAACCGCCCAGCCCGCGACCAACCCGCCCGCGGCCGCGCCGGCAGGAGTGCCGCCACCGCGGGAGGACCAGTTCTCCGTCCTGCTCGTCGAGGACCGGCCGGCGGCGCGGGAAGCCGTTACGGCGCAGCTGATCCGGATGGGGGCGACCGTCGTCCGTACGGCCGCCACGGCGGTCGAGGCGCGGGCCGCCGAACCGTGCGACCTTGCCGTCGTCGATCTCGGGCTGGCCGACGGGGGCGCGAAGCTCATCGCCGACCTGCGCAGTCGCGGCTGGCCGCGCGTGGTCGTGCTGGCCGACGCCGGCGACGCTGCCGAGGTGCGCTCCGCGTTCCAGGCCGGCGCTCAGGCGTATCTGCTGAAATCCCCGGCGCCGCCCGGCCCGGCGCGCCGGAGCGGCACTCTCGTCGTCGGGGCCGACGGCGCACCGCACGAGCTGTCCGCACGGGAGATCGAGGTGCTCCAGCTCGCCGCGGACGGGCAGTCCAACAAGGAGATCGGCGAGGAGCTCTCACTGTCCGCGCTCACAGTCAAATCCCACTTGTCCCGCATCGGACGCCGCATCGGCACCGGCGACCGCGCCCAGATGGTCGCGCTGGCCATGCGGGCGCGGGTACTTCGCTGACCCGCGTTCAGCGGACCAGGTTCTCCAGTTCCTCGCCCGCGGCGAAGTGGCGGAGCTGCCGTTCGGCGAGCCGCTTGGCGCGTGGATAGAACGAGTCCGAGCCGCCGGCGACGTGCGGGGTGATGATCGCACCGCCCAGTGTCCACAAGGGATGATCTGCGGGCAACGGCTCCGGATCGGTGACGTCGAGCGCGGCACGCAACCGTCCGGCAGCCACCTCGGCGGTCAGGGCGGCGGTGTCGATCGCGGTGCCCCGTCCCACGTTCACCACCAGCGCGGAATCCGGCAGCGCGGCCAGCTCCGCGGCCCCCAGCAGACCCCGGGTCCGCGGGGCGTCGGGGAGCACGAGCACCACGATGTCCGCGGTCGGCAGAAGGCCGGGAAGCTCGGCGACGCCGTGCACCCCGGGGCGCGCGGTGCTCGCGACCGGCACCACTTCCGCCTCCCCCGCCAGCAGGTACCGCTCGATCGCCCGGCCGATGGAGCCGTAGCCGACGAGCAGCACCCTGGCATCGGCCAGCGACCGGGTGTGCGCCCGGTCCCAGTCGCCGGTCCGCTGCTGGGCGAACCAGCGCGGGAGGAACCGCTGCGCCGACAGCATCAGCGCGAGCGCGTGCTCGGCGACGCTGAGATCGTGCAGGCCACGCCCGCTGGCCAGCCGCACACCTTCCGGCAGCAGCGGGAGAATCTGCTCGTAACCGGCGGAAAGCGTCTGTACCGCGCGCAACGACGGGAGCTGCGGGAAGAGCCGCAACGGTGCCGCACCGCTGTCGTAGGGCAGCACGTAGAACTCGACCTGGTCCAGACCTTCCGGCGGGGTGCCGCGGCCGTCCCAGACCACCGGCGTCAGCTCGGCGGGCACGGACAGATCGGACCAGGGCACCAGAACACGGGTTGTCATACGCGCCTTTCCTACGGCTCGCCGGCGACCGCGGGCGGACGCGCGCGGCCCGTGCCATTGTGCGGCGGGTCAGGAACCGAGCTGCTGGTGGATCCAGGACCGGATCGAATCCACCCGCGCCGCGGTCTCCAGTCCGGGGTTCGGGCAGTCCGGACCGAAGTTCTCGACCGCGACGAGCACGTGACCGCCGTCGTCGCCGGGCACGAAGTAGGGCGAGCCCGAATCGTCCGGGCAGGGACTGTTCTCCACGGTGCGTTCGTGCACCGGTTCGAGGTCGAGTTCGTACTGGCGCACCGAATGCACCGAGAAGTCGCCGCGTTTGAGGTGGTCGGACTGCACGATCACCTTCGACGAGAGCGATCCCCAGCCGACGAACGTGGCCCGCTGCCCGGTCTTCGGCGGACCGTCGGGCAGCTGGAGCGGCTGGATGTCGGTGATCGGGCTGCTCAGCCGGGCCAGCGCGAGATCGCTGTAGGGCGACTGCCGGGTGTCCACGACCTCGACCACGTGCCCGTGCGGATCGGAGTCGGTCTGCTTCCCGATCGCCACCTTCATGTGGTAGTCCGGACGCCCGCTGCTGCGTTTGCCGTGCACGTCGTGGAAGCAGTGCCCGGCGGTGACGATCCAGTCGGTCGCGACGAGCGCGCCGCTGCACCCGCCGGTGCGCACACCGCCGCCTTCCTCCGGGATGTCGGTGGAGGAGAGCTTCGCACTGAACGGCGTGTCGGACACCGGCAGCGACTCCGACGATGCTTTCACCGACGGCGGCGGCGCGGACCCACCGGCCGCCGCTCCCCGGGTGACGACCGCGGCGGCCGCCTCCGGCGCAGCCCGCTGCACGCCGACGTAGGTGGCGGCACCCCCCGCCCCGGCGATCACGGCCACCACCATCGCGCCGAACCGAAAGCTCGCCCGCTGCGCGGAGAACGCCTTCACACCGACCACCCGCCCACGGTAGCGAAGTCGTTCACCCGAAAGGCCGAGTTAGGCAGATTAATCTCGCACCTTGGGTAATAAACCTGCCTGAATTGCCCCTTTACCGGGAAGAAGTCACCCGAAATTACACCAACGGTGCGGGCTTGGTTACTTCTCGTGCGCGTGTCCCAGCGCTTGCTCAGGCATGCGCCGGGACCCGCGGCCGGAGACTCTTGCCGGACAGGTACCGGCGCCGGTCGGTGACCAGGATCGAGACGAGCGTGCCGACGAGCAGCCACGCGACCAGTTCGGCGATCCCGGTACCGAGGCCGATGCCGTCGGTGGCCGCGGCCCGCAGTGCGAGCACGGCACCGTGCGTGGGCAGGTAGCCGGCGATCGTGTAGAGCGGGCCGGGCAGGGTGGACACGACGCCGGTCGCTCCGGCCAGCAGCAGCACGGCCAGTGAGGCGATCCGGCCGGCACGGCCGAAGATCGCCGTCGCGGCCTGGTTCAACGCGACGAACGCGGACGCGGCCAGCAGCGAGATCAGCAGGAAACCGACGCTTCCGGCGAACCCCGGTTTCACCACGGGCACGGCGATCGCGGTGATCGCGACCGCGGCCAGCCCGGCCGCGGTGGCACCCGGGATGGCCGCGCGGAGGATGATGCGCCAGGTCGGCTCGCGAGCCGTGAGCACCCCGTCCGGAACGGCCCTGGTGATGATGTAGGTGGCCAGCGCGAGCGCCCACAGGGCGAGCACCGCGAACAGGGTGAGCGCCAGGGTTCCGATCGGGGTGCTGTCGGTGGCGGCGGTGGTCGGGTCCGACGCGACCGTCTTCAGGTGCGCACGCTCGGCGTCGGTGTAGCTGGGCACCTGGCCCCGGCCCTTGTCGAGCTGGGTCGCGAGCTCCTGCGCGCCGTCGTCGACCTTCTTGGTCCCGGTGTCGAGCTGTCCGGCGCCGCTGGACAGCTCGCGCGCACCGGAATCGGCCTGTCGCACGCCTTGGTCCAGCTGACGTGCGCCGTCGGCGGCTTCGGCGATACCCGAAGCGAGCTCACCGGATTTGCCGGCGAGCTGCTCGTTGCCGTCGGCCACCTGGCGGGCTCCGTCGGCGAGAGCCTGGATCGAGTCGCGCGCCCGCACCGCGTTCGCCCGGACGCCGGCCTTGCCCTCATCGATCTTCCCGGCCTCCGCGGTGAACCGTTCCGCAGCCTCCCGGAGCTGACCGCAGAAAGACGACGAACCACCGTTGTCCACGCAGTCCTCGGCAAGCCGGCGGAACTGCCGCGCGGTATCCGCGGCGGAGGGCAACGCGTCGATCGCGGCGATGATCCGGTTCGCCAGCGGTACGACGGTGTCCGCCAGCTTTTCGTTGCCCTGCGCGACCTGGTCAGCGCCGTCGGCCAGCCGGCGGGTCAGCGCGGGAAGCTGCGCGGTGTCCCGTTCCGCCTGCGTCAACCCGGAGGACAGCTGACCGGAACCGCCGGCCAGCTGCCCAGTTCCCTCGGCGAGCTGCGCGGCGCCGGAGGCGAGCCGGCCGGTGGCGTCCTTCAGCTGCGCCGTACCGTCGGCGAGCTGCCCGGCACCGTCCGCGGCTTCGCCGACTTGCTTGTGGATCGTGGTGAACCCGACGTACACATTGTCCAGATAGGTCTCCACGACCTGCTGGCTCAACGTCCGCCGGGTGGCTTGCGCCACGCGTTCGGAAAGGTCGGGATCGCTGACCCCGGCCGCGTTCGAGGTCCGCACGTCCACCTGTGCTTTCCTTGCCGCGAGCGGTTTCCCGGTCGCGGCCGAGGTCGCCCGCGCGGAGAAGTCCGCCGGAATGGTCACGACCGCGGTGTAGCTGCCGTCGGCGAGCCCGGACGCCGCGTCTTCGGCGTCGGTGAGTGCCCAGGTGTAGGCGGAATCGTCGCTGTGGGTGAGGTATCCGGCGAGCTGGCGGCCCAGCGGCAGGGTCTGGCCGTTGACCTGCACCGGCTCGTCGTTGTTGACCACCGCGGCCTTCGCCGTGTCGTGGTTGGCCTCCGGCGTCCAGAACGCCCAGGTGAGCAGCCCCATCACGAGCAGCGGCACGGCGATCAGGCCGGCCCAGCTGCGCCAGGTCAGCGGTCCGGCGGCCAGTGCACGCGCGGAATTGGCGAATGGCTTGAGCATCAGGAGACCTCGGCGGGCTGAGTGGCGGTGAGGGGGTGCAGGCGCGTCGCCCCGGCGGGCAGCAGGTCCCGGACCCGCTCCGGGTCCTGGCAGGTCACCACGAAAGTCACAGGCTCGCCGGAGGCGCTGCGGCGCTCGGCGAGCAAGGCCCGTAGCCGGTCGCGGCTGTCGGGACGCAGTACGAGGTCGACGTCGTCGAGCACCACGAGCCGCGCCTCGCTCTCGAGTGCGGCAGCGACCTCCTCCGCGGCTGGACCGGTGTCCCGGCAGGCAACCACGGCCACGTCACGGCGCAACGCGTGCGCGTGCTGCGGCAGGACCCGGCCGAGCACCTTGAGGTCGCCGGAGAACTTCGTGACCCGCCCGGCGATCGTGTACAGCAGAGCGGTTTTTCCGGAAGCCCCGTGCAGCACGAGCACCCCGCCACGCGGCAGGCTCAGATCGACGCCGGTGAAGACCGCGCGGCCGCGGTCGTCGTCCAGCCGGAGGCCGCGGGCGCTCACCGCCTCGTCGGTCCCCGGCCAGTCGGCCAGGCGCAGCTCGTGCATGAGCGAATCGCCCTCGGCGTCGAACACCGGCAGCGTCCGGTCGAGCTTCGGCGGCAGCCCCCAGGCCCGGCGGCCCAGCAGCGCCAGCACCGCGGGCACCAGCGTCATCCGCACGATGAAGGCGTCCACGAACACCCCGACCGCGAGGCTGAACGCGATCGGCTGGATGGTGGCGCTGCCCTCCGGCACGAACGCGGCGAACACCGCGAACATGATCACCGCGGCCGCGACCACCACCCTGGACGCGGAGACGAACCCGGATTCGATGGCCTGGCGCGGATCACCGCGGTGCACGAAGTCCTCCCGGATCCGGGACACCAGGAACACCTCGTAGTCCATGGCAAGTCCGAAAAGGACACCCATGAGGATGATCGGCAGGAAGCTGATCACACTGCCGGTGTGGGTCACGTTCAGCGCGCCGGCGAGGTGTCCCTGCACGAACACGAACGACGTGGCGCCGAACGCGGCCGCCACCGACAGCAGGTAGCCCACGGTCGCCTTGATCGGCACCCAGATTGACCGGAACACCATGGCCAGCAGGATCAGCGAAAGCCCGACGACGAGGATTCCGAACGGCAGCAGCGCACTGCCCAGCTGCGCGGACACGTCGATGCCGACAGCGGTGATCCCGGTGACCGCGGTCTGCGTGCCGTACGCGTCGAGGAAGTGCTGCTCCTGCCCGCGCAGCAGGGCGACCAACTCGTCGGTCGCCTCGGAATCCGGTGGCGTCTCCGGGATGACCTGGATGATCCCGGTGTCGCCCTTGGGATTCGGCGTGGCCAGCGGCACCGAGGCGACACCGGGCAGCCCGCGGATCTCGTCCGCCATCCGGTTCACCAGCCCGATCGGATCGGTGCTGGTGATGATGTCCGCGGTGACGATGAGCGGGCCGTTGTAGCCGGGGCCGAAGTGCTCGCTCACGACGTCGTAGGTGTCCCGCGCCGTACTGCCGTGTTCCTCGGTTCCGTTGTCCGGCAACGCCAGCCGCAGTCCGGTGGCGGGGATCGCGCAGACCGCCAGCCCGACGACGACGAGCACCACGGTCACCAGCGGCGAGCGCGTCGCGGTGCGCACCCACCAGCGCGCGATCTGCGGCGGGGTGCGGCGGCGCTTCCCGCGCCGCGGCTTCCGCGGCCGCAACCGCTTGCCCGCGAACGACATCAGCGCGGGCACGAGGGTGATCGCGATGCCGACGGCGAGTGCGACGGCGACCGCGGCGGCGACCCCCATCGTGGTGAGGAACGGGATTCCGGCCACGGACAGGCCGAGCAACGCGATCACCACGGTGAGACCGGCGAAGATCACCGCGGATCCGGCGGTGGCCGTGGCGCGGGCGATCGACTCCTCGACCTCGAGCCCGTCCGCGAGCTGGTCGCGGTGCCGCGACAACAGGAACAGGGCGTAGTCGATGCCGACCGCGAGCCCGATCATCACCGCCAGCATCGGTGCGGTCGAGGAGATCGGGATGGCGATCGTGGCGAGATAGATCAGCCCGGCCGCCAGGCCGACACCGAGAATCGCGGTCCCCAGCGGCATCACCGCGGCGATCAGCGACCGGAACATCAGCAGCAGGACGACCAGGGCGATGAGCAGGCCGATTCCCTCGGTGGGGCTGAGTTTCGGCACCCGGTCGGAGAACGCGTCCCCGCCGGAGTGCACCTCCGCGCCGTCGCCGACGCGCGTGGCCAGATCGTGCGCGATCGCGCTGAGCTGTGTCCTGGTCTCCGGCTGGACGGCGGTGAGCTGGACCTTCAGCTGCACGGTGAGCAGCGCCGCGTGTCCGTCACCGGACACCGCGCCTTGCACGGTGCGGTCGAACGGGCTGACCACCGTGGCCACCTGGTCGAGCTTCCCGGCGCGGTCGGCCGCTTCCGCCACCGCCGCGCGCGCCCGGGGCGTGTCGACCTGACCCGGCACCACCAGCACCAGCTGCGCGGACGTGCCGCTCACCTCGGGGAAGACCCGGCCGAGGTGATCGAGCGCGTCCTGGGATTCCGAGCCGGGGATGGCGAACGTGTCGTCGGTGCCCTGGTTGACCAGCACCGCGGCCCCGCCGGCCGCGGCCAGCAGCACCACCCACAGCGCGAGCACCAGCACCCGGGCGCGAGCCGCGGCCCGGCCCAGCCGGTAGAGAAACGACGACACGAGCACTCCTGACCAGGTTGGATACGCGGTGTATCGTAATGCAGTACGTATCCTATGGGCAGTGCATCGCGTCACTCCTCCGGGTGGAAGGCGAAAGTAAGGTGAACGCCATGGCGATCAGCGAGGCGGAGCTGGCCGGTCCGCGGCGGCCGTCCCGGCGGCGGGCGGAGACCCGGCGCAGGGTGATCGAGGCGGCCTACGACGTGTTCGCCGAGCTGGGCATCCGGGACGCGCCGGTCGAGCTGATCTGCGAGCGCGCCGGGTTCACCCGTGGCGCGTTCTACTCGAATTTCGCCAGCAAGGAAGAGCTGTTCCTGGCCCTGTACGAAATCCGCATGCGGGAGCGGGCGCAGCGGCTGCGGGAAGCCGTCGAGCAGACCGTCCGCACAGCCGACCGGGATTCGCCGGGCGTGGTCGACCGGGTCCTGCGCGACGTCGGCATGCTGTTCATGGAGTCGCTGACCGCGGACGTGACGTGGTACCTGCTCAACCTCGAGTTCCGCGCCCAGGCACTGCGGCAGCCGGAACTGCGCGCCCCGACCGCCGCCGCCGAGCGCCGGTTCCACGACGCGCTCACCGACATCCTGCAGACCATGCTGGACCGGCTGGACCTCCGCCTGGGCCTCGACCCCCGCAACGCGATCGTCACCATCGTGGCTCTCTACGAAACCACGCTGGAGCGCGCGATCCTGGACGATCGCCCCGGCCACGTGGACACCAGCTACCTGACCGAGGTACTGCCCCGGCTCTTCACGTCCATGATCGCCACGGACCACCGGTGACGCGCTGCGCCAGGACTTACGGAAGCTCCGCGTGGCCGGCCGGGTCCGGACCGCGGGTTCCGGGCTCGGCCGTCCGGGATGGCGTGGCTGCCCAGCTGGCGAGGAGTTTGAGCCGGTCTTCGGATGCGGTGCCGGGTTCGGCGGTGTAGGTGATCAGGTCGTGCACGGCCCGGCCGGACAGCGGTAGGTCGAGGGACTGGAAGGTCAGTTCCAGGTGCCCGACCTCGGGGTGCCGGAGCCGTTTGATGCCGTCGTGGCGGAGCAGGACGTCGTGCGCGGCCCACTGCTCGCGGAACTCGGGGCTGAGCGTGCACAGCTCACCGATCAGTTCGCGCAGCGCCCGGTCGCGGGACTCGCGCGCGGCCTCGGCGCGCAGCAGCGCGGCTGTGGCGTTGCCGGCGGCGTCCCAATCGACGAAGAAGTCCCGCGCGCCGGGGTCGAGGAAGATGTAGCGGGCGACGTTGGGACGGCCGCGTCGGTCGACGGTGGCGCTGTCGAACATCGGCGCGTACAGGGCTCGGGCCAGGGAGTTGCCGGCGACGACGTCCGTGCGGCCGTTGCGCACGAACGCCGAGGACATCGTCATCGAGTCGAGCAGCCACTGGACCCGGGGCGGCACCTCGACGTCCCGGCGACGCGAGGGCCTGCGGCTCGCGGACCGCGACGATCGGGCCAGGTCGAACAAGTACGTGCGTTCGTCGTCGTCCAGCCGCAGGGCGCGGGCGACCGCATCGAGGACGTCTTCGGACACGCCGCCGATGTGCCCCTTCTCCAGCCGCGTGTACCACTCCGTGCTCACGCCGGCGAGGACAGCGACCTCCTCGCGCCGCAGTCCGGCGACCCGGCGACGGGCACTGGTCGGCAGCCCGACCTGCGCCGGGGTGATCCTGGCGCGCCGGCTGGCAAGGAAGTCCCGGATTTCACCTCGGTTTCCGGGCTGCTGGTCCATGTCGTTCACGGTAGCCGCTGGTCACGACACGAGGGGGGTTGCGTTCATACCCCCCATGAACGCGACCTTCTCCGGTGGCGGCCGGCGCGGTCTGCTGGGGATCGAAGGTCACGACGGAGAACGAAGGCAGGGAACATGACGAGCACGACGGGGACCACGCCGGCGGCGGCACTGGGCACGTGGGCCTGGGGAGACAGCGGCGAGGTGGGCGACGGCTATTTCGGCAGTCAGCTGACCGGCGCCGGCCTGCGAGAGATCGTCGAGAAGGCGCAGTCGAACGGATTCACGCTGTGGGACACCGCGGTGGTGTACGGCATGGGCCGCTCGGAGACGGTCCTCGCCCAAGCGCTGAAAGGCTACGCCCGCAGCGAGTACCAGCTGTCGACGAAGTTCACCCCGCAGATCGCGGGCGACGGCGATGATCCGGTCGCGGACATGCTGGAGCAGAGCCTCGACCGGCTGGGCACGGACTACGTGGATCTGTACTGGATCCACAATACCGCCGACGTGGCCCGGTGGACGCCGCGGCTCATTCCGCTGCTGCAGCGCGGCCGGATCAAACAGGTCGGCGTCTCGAACCACAACCTGGAGGAAATCGCGCTCGCCGATCAGATTCTCGGCGAGGCTGGCTTCCGGGTGGAGGCGGTCCAGAACCACTACAGCCTCCTGTACCGCAGCTCCGAGCGCGCAGGCATTCTCGAGCACTGCCGCGAGCACGACGTGCGGTTCTTCTCCTACATGGTCCTCGAACAGGGGGCGCTGACCGGCAGGTACCACCCGGACCGGCCGTTGCCGGAGGGCAGCAGCCGGGCGGCCGTGTACAACGACATCCTGCCCCAGCTGCAGGCACTGACGGACCGGATGGCGGCGATAGGCGAGGCCCGCGGCGCGTCCGCCGCCGGTGTCGCCACCGCCTGGGCCATCGCCAAGGGGACCACCCCGATCATCGGGGTCACGAAGGCGAGTCACCTCGACGGGCTGGTCCGGGCGCACGGCATCGAGCTCGCCGAAGAGGACATCGCGGAGCTGGAGGCGCTGGCGGACGCCGCGGGCGTCGACACGCGCGGCAGCTGGGAGCACGAGAGGTAGCAGCCGCCGGCGGGCCGGAGGAGACCGGCAGGAAGGAGTCCGCCGCGTCTGACGGCCGATCTCTCCCTCGGCCAGGTACGAAAATCGGTTGAACGACCTGCGCGGCGGTCCCCGGCCGCACGCATCGGCGGTCAGGGGTCGGCCAGCCGGCAGGATCGACGTCGAGCAGGGCGCCGCGACAGAGTTCGGCGGCTTCCCCGGCGGACAGGCCGAGCATCCGGAGCAGGTCTTCGGTCACCTGGTCGATGGCAGCCGCGGCATCGCGACCGGGCAGGCTGCCCAGGCACAGCATCGCGCCCGCCACGGTGACCATGGCCGGCCCCGGGTCGCGCACGGTGAACCGGCCTGCCTCGACCGCGGCCTCGATGTCGCGGCCGGCCCGCGGCCCGAGTTCGCCTGCGTCAGCCCGTTGTTCAGCAAGTACCCGGCTCAGCTCGGGCCGGAGCCGGTGCAGGCGCCCGCTCAGCCGGAAGCTCTGCGCGAACGCGTGCGCCGGATCGGCCAGTCCGCGGTCAGCTCGTCGAGCAGCGCGCCGTAGCGGTCCAGCGCGTCCTCCACCGCGGCCCGGTAGAGCTGTTCCTTGTTCTCGAACAGGTTGCCGAAGGATCCCAGCCCGACGTCGGGCCGCCTGGGTGATATCGAGGATCGCGACGTTCGTGGAGCCCTTGGCGATGCACGCTTGCGCCGCACCCAGCAGCGCCGCGCGGGGGCGCCCTCGCCGCTCCAGCCACCTGCTCAGCCATCCCCCATCCCTTGACTGACGTTCAGATCGTAACTGATGATATCGTCATGTTCAGAGGAAGTGCTGCCGCACCACGTCCGCCGATCGACTCCCACCGCCCTCGCGGCCTGCTGAAAGTTGCTGTGTCATGAGCATTTCCGTACTGCGCACCGCCGACGCCTGGTGGGTTGCCACCCCGTCCGGAGCGGCCGAGGTCGCCACCGGCGCCACGACCACCGCGCAGCTGCTGGCCGACCGGCCGGCGCTCGAAGCCGCGGCGGCGCGCGGCGGTGGCGTCCCGGTCGCGGACCTCGACCTGGTCTCGCCGGTCACCGCGCCGTGCCGGGTGGTCGCCCAGATGACCAACTACGCCTCCCACGTCGAGGACACCGGTGGCAATCCGGCGACCGTGCCGCTGACGTTCTTCCGCAAGACGTCCGGTTCGCTCAGCGGCCCGTACGAGGACGTCCTGCGGCCGGCACACGTACGGCTGCTGGACTACGAGGTGGAGATCGGGCTCGTCATCGGCCGGGAGATCCCGGCGGGCACGCAGCTGAGCGGGCTCGCCGGCCACGTCGCCGGCCTGGTGGTCACGAACGACATCTCCGCGCGTGACCTGCAGCTGCCGCAGACCCAGTTCTACGAAAGCAAGTCCTATCCGACGTTCACCCCGGCCGGGCCCGCGCTCGTGCTGCTGGACGGCGACGAGCTCGACCGGTTCCCCGACCTGCGCCTGCGGCTGAGCGTGAACGGCGAGATCCGCCAGGATCGGACCGCCGCCGACATGATCCACCCGCCCGCCAAGGCGTTGCGCGCGCTCACCCGCTTCCAGCGACTCGACCCCGGCGACCTCATACTGACCGGGACTCCGGCGGGCACGGCGCTGTCCGCCCCGCCGAAACCGGTGGAGCTGATCGGTTCGCTCCTGCCGCCCGCACTCAAGTGGAAGCTCTTTTTCCGGGGCCAGGCAAGGAATCCCCGTTACCTCAAGGACGGTGACGTCATCGAGACCACCGTGGCCACCGACGACGGCGCGATCGATCTGGGCACCCAGCGCACCGTGGTGCGGTGGGCACGATGACCGAGAACCTGCTCTGGCCGCGGTACGCCGGACCCACGGACCTCGCCGGGATCGAAGCCGTGCCACTGGCCGAACGCGGGCTCCCCGGGTCGACCTACGCCCTGCTGTCCAGGGCCGCGGCCACCTGGCCCGACCGGACGGCGATCACCACGCTGCCGGACGCCACACGCTGGCGCGAACCCGCGCACCGCAGGTTCGCCGGACTCCTCGGTGAAGTCCACCGGTACGCGAACCTGTTGCACGAACTCGGTATCCGCCGGGACGACGCGGTCGCGCTGATGTCACCCAACACCGCCGAGCTGGTGCCCGCGACCCTCGCCGCGCAGCTCGCCGGCATCGCGGCACCCCTGAACGGCGGGCTCTCCCGCCCGCACCTCACCGACCTGCTGCGACTCGCGGGCGCGCGCATCCTCATCACCGCCGGTCCCGAGTTGTCCCCCGAGATCTGGGAAACCGCGCACGACCTCGCCCGGGACGGACACCTCGACACCGTGCTGGTACTCCGGCCCACCGGAACCACCGGCGCACCGGCGGAGCTGCCGGCCGTAGCCGGCGTACGGATCGGCTATCTCGGTGAGCTGGCGGCCGGGCAGGACCCGTCCGTTTTCCACGGTGTGCCACCACAGTCCGGCGATCTGGCGGCGTTCTTCCACACCGGCGGCACCACCGGCGCCCCGAAGCTGGCCGCCAACTCCCTGCTCGACGAGGAGTCCGTGCTTTTCGCGGCGCTGCCGCTGTTCCACGTCAACGCACTGATCGTCACTGTTCTCGCGCCGCTGTTCAAAGGCCAGGGCGCGGTCTGGGCCGGCCCGCTGGGCTACCGCGACCTCGCGCTCTACGGACAGTTCTGGAAACTCGTCGAGCACTACCGGATTTCCGCGATGAGCGCGGTGCCGACCGTCTACTCCGTACTCGCCCAGTGCCCGGTCGACGCCGACCTCAGCAGCCTGCGCGTCGCCATGGTCGGAGCTTCTCCCCTACCCGCCGCCGTGCGGGAGAACTTCGAGAGCCACACCGGCATCACGCTCGTCGAGGGATACGGGCTGACCGAGGCGACCTGCGCCAGCGCCCGCGCCTTCCCCGATTCCCCGCGACCGGGCTCGGTCGGCCAGCGACTGCCCTACCAGCGGATGAAAGCCGTGCGGGTCCGGCCCGACGGCAGCTGGGAAGACCTTCCACCCGGCCAGGCGGGCATCCTCGTGATCAGCGGCCCCACCGTGTTCCCCGGCTACGTCACCGGTCACGGCGAGCACGGCCACGTCCTCGACGGGCTGGGCAAGCTTTCCGGCGGCTGGCTCGACACCGGCGACCTCGCGCACCTCGACCCGGACGGTTTCGTGTACCTGGCCGGCCGTGCGAAGGACCTCATCATCCGCGGTGGCCACAACATCGACCCCGCGCAGATCGAGGACGCCCTCCTCGCCCATCCCGAGGTCACGGGGGCCGGAGCGGTGGGGCGGCCGGACATCCACTCCGGAGAAGTGCCCGTCGCCTACGTCACGCTCGCGCCGGGCTCGTCGGTCACCGAACTGCAGCTGCGCGAGTGGGCGCGCGGCAAGGTGCCGGAATCCGCCGCCGCGCCGAAGACCGTGACCGTCCTCGACGCACTGCCGGTCACCGACGTCGGCAAACCGTACAAACCCGCGCTGCGGGCCGACGCGGCTCGCCGCGAACTCACCAAGGCACTGGCGGACGTGGCCGGCGTCGCCGCGATCGAGGTCGAGATCGACCGTGGCTCGGTTCTCGCGGTGGTGGAGACCGCGAGTGAGACCGGTGAATCGGCGGTGAAAACGATCCTGCGCCGCTACGCGATCGACTGGCGCGTGACGCGTACACCGTGACGCGATCGCGCGAGCTCCGAAATTGTCGTAGTGCCCGTTTACCCTGGTCACACAACCTGGCGAGGAGGTGGGCAATGCGGGAGGCGGTACTCGAGGCGGCGAGGTTCCTCGCCGCGGGAGCCACGACGGAGCTGCGGCTCGGCGACGTGGCCGACCATGTCGGCTACAGCCCGTTCCACCTGGCGCGCGCGTTCGAGCGGCAGGTTGGCATGCCGCCGGGGAAGTTCCTTGCCGCACAGCGGTTCCAGCTCGCCAAGCGGTTACTGCTGGAAAGCGACGAGAAGGTCGTGGACGTGTGCAACGCGGTGGGTTTCTGCGCGGCCGGCACGTTCACCACCCGGTTCACCGCGGCCGTCGGGATCGGTCCGCAGCAGTTCCGGATGCTGCCGAAGCTGCTCGGCGACCATCCGCCAAGGCCGGTCCACGTGCCGGGCCCGATCGCGGGCGGCGGCGTGGTCACCGGGCGGGCGTGGCTGAGCCCTGCCGCGGTCATGGCGCTCGACGGTGCGCCGGCGGTGTACGTCGGGCTGTTCCCCCGGCAGGCGGCACAGGGCGTCCCGGTCAGCGGCGCGCTGCTCGACGAGCGGCAGGAGTTCACGTTGGCCGGGGCCCCGCCCGGCAGTTACCGGCTGATGGCCTGCGCGCTGCCTGCCCGGGGCAGCCCGCGTGACCAGCTCGTCCCGCCGGTGCAGGTGGTCGGCGTGCACCCGGAGCCGGTGTGGATCCGGCCGCGCCCGGCCGCGCCACAGCGGCGGACGGTCCGGCTGGACCTCGCGCCACCGTGGACGCCGCCGGTGCTCGTGGCGCTGCCGCCCCTGGCGTCGGCGGAAGCGCAAGAACGGAGAAGAAGCCGGTGACCTGCGTGGCTAGGTTGACTCCCGGTGACACTGAACACGGGGAGTCATGATGTCCGGAGTACGGGTACTGGTCGGCACACGCAAGGGCGCGTTCGTCCTCACCTCCGACGGCGGCCGCGCCGAATGGCAGGTCGAGGGCCCGCACTTCGGTGGCTGGGAGGTCTACCACGTGGCCGGCTCGCCCGCCGATCCCGACCGGCTGTACGCCTCGCAGTCCACGTCGTGGTTCGGGCAGCTCATCCAGCGTTCCGACGACGGCGGCCGCACCTGGCACCAGGTCGACCACGACTTCGGCTACGAGGGCGGAGCGGGCGAGCACCTGTGGTACGACGGCACGCCGAAGCCGTGGGAGTTCACCCGGATCTGGCATCTGGAGCCCTCGCCCACCGACCCGGACACCGTGTACGCGGGCGCGCAGGACGCGGCGCTGTACCGCAGCACCGACGGCGGCAAGAGCTGGGGCGAGCTGACCGCGCTGCGCAAGCACACCTCCGGCCCGCGCTGGCAGCCCGGCGCGGGCGGGCTGTGCCTGCACACGATCATCCTCGACCCCCGTGATCCGGCGCGGATCTTCACCGCGATCTCCGCCGCCGGCGCGTTCCGCAGCGACGACAACGGGCAGTCGTGGCAGCCGATCAACCGCGGTCTGCGCTCCGAGGGCATCCCGGACCCGGCCGCCGAGGTCGGGCACTGCGTGCACCGGATCGCCCAGCACCCCGCGCGGCCGGACGTGCTGTTCATGCAGAAGCACTGGGACGTGATGCGTTCGGACGACGCCGGGGATTCGTGGCGGGAGATCAGCGGCAACCTGCCCAGCGATTTCGGCTTCCCGATCGCCGTGCACCCGCACGAACCGGAGACGATCTACGTGGTGCCGATCCACAGCGATTCGGAGCACTATCCGCCGGAGGGCAAGCTGCGGGTGTACCGCAGCCGCTCGGGCGGCGGGGAGTGGGAGGCGCTCACCACCGGGCTGCCGCAGCGCGACTGCTACGTGAACATCCTGCGTGACGCGATGGCCGTCGACTCCCTCGACGAGGCCGGGGTCTACTTCGGCACCACCGGCGGTCAGGTCTACGTGTCCCCCGATTCGGGCGAGCGCTGGACGCCGATCGTGCGAGACCTGCCCCCGGTCTACTCGGTCGAGGTGCAGACGCTGCGATGACCACCGTCCGCGTCAAGCTGCCCACCCACCTGCGCACGCTGGCCAAGGTCGGCGGGGAGGTCGAGCTGGCGGTCGGCGAGCCACCCACGCAACGCACGCTGCTCGACGCGCTGGAGCAGCGTTATCCGATGCTGCGCGGCACGGTGCGCGACACCGGCACCGGCAGGCGCCGCGCGTACGTCCGGTTCTTCGCCTGTGAGACCGACCTGTCGAACAGCTCCCCGGACGCCCCGTTGCCCACCGCCGTCACCACCGGCGCGGAGCCGTTCCTGATCGTCGGCGCGATGGCCGGCGGCTGAGAACCTTTGTGCCGAAGGGAATCCGCATGCCCGATCAGTCCACAGTGGAGCATGTCAACGCCACGCTGACCGTCGCCGCTTCCGCCACGTCGGTCTTCGCGATCCTGGCGGACCCGACGACCCACGCTGCGATCGACGGCACCGGCTGGGTGCAGCAGGCCCTCGACCCGGCACCGCTGACCGAGCCGGACCAGATCTTCCGGATGAACATGTACCACGCCAACCACCCGGACGGTGCCTACCGGACGATCAACCGGGTCGAGCTGTTCGACGCGCCGCAAATCATCAGCTGGCTACCAGGCTATGAAAAGGACGACGGCCAACTGGACTTCGGCGGCTGGAGCTGGCGCTACGACCTCGTACCCCACGACCCGGCCACAACCGAGGTCACGCTCACCTACGACTGGTCCGCAGTCCCGCAACCCATCCGGGAGTACCTCCGTTTCCCGCCGTTCTCCCCCGGCCACCTGACCGCCTCACTGCACCACTTGGCCGAACTCGCCACACGACCGCCCCAGCCCAGCACCTCCGGCCGGCCCGCGCTCCCGCGGTAACCCCCGGCGCGCACCTCAGTCACGTCTGCCTCGCCTACCGCCGCTGCTCCTCCGGCCTCTTCGGCGCGCGTGGTGCCCTGCTTGCCCCTCTTTCCCTCGGCACCGGGGAGCCAGCGGTAACACCCGCCACGCACCTCAACCAAGGCCGCTCACCCCCGCCGCTGCTGCGGCCTACCCGCGCTCCTGCCGCCGCTCTCGCCCCTCTTCTGCCGCTCGGCACCCGGAAGCCAGCGGTAACACCCGCTACGTACCTGACCCACGCCCGCCTGCCTCGCCTACCCCTCCTGCTCCCCGGGCCCTTGGCGCACCAGCTGCCCCGCTTGCCTCTCCGTCCCGGCAACCGACCTACGCAGCAAACTCCACTCCCCGGCAACACATTCACTCCCGCAACCCACCCGGCCGGACGCAGCTCCACCACGATGTCCCTCCACCACGACAACCCTCCGCCGCAGCAGACTTCCAGCCCAGTAATCCATCCACACAGCGGAACTTCCGGCCCGGCAACCACCCAGCCCACCACCCACCCGGCGCGCCGCCAACCCGCCAACCCGGCAACCCGGCAACCCGGCAACCCGGCAACCCGGCAACCCGGCAACCCGGCAACCCGGCCGAGGATCCGGCATCAGCGGCCGATCTGCCACCGTTGTTCCCCCGTCGGTCCCGTGTCGCGGTGGTGAAGCCGGGCGCTGGTTCAGCGGTGGCAGGTCGCGCCGCGGATGGCTTGCGGTTCGCTGTGGTAGACGGCCTGGCTGTCGGTCGCCTGTACCTCGAAGCAGTAGCGTCGGAGCGGGTCGACCGGGACCGTCAGGCTGTGTTGGCGCTGCGCGAGCACCGCGCGGTTCGGTTCGCCTTCGGGGGCGACGATCACCGCGTAGTCGACCGTGTCGGAACTGCTGGTCCAGGTGAGCGTGACCTGTTTGCCGTGATCGGCGGGCTGCTCCAGCCGGACGTCGACCGCCGGGGAAGCAGCCGCCGAGGACGGCGCGGGTGGGGGCGTCCGCGCCGTGGTGGTGAGGTCGTCGGAGCCTCCGCTGAGCACCATGGCCAGCCCCACCCCGACCACCGCCACCAGCACGATCCCCCCGACGACGAAGTCCGGCCGCACCCGCCGCCCGCCCCGCGTCTCCTGCGGGACGCGCTGGGTGCCCGGCTCCGCGGCCGCTCCGTCCGGCCCGGGCACCTCGGAACCCGCAGCTCCACTCCGCGGCGCACCAGGGAACTGTCCTTCCGGGGCCTGCGAGGCAGGAGTTCCGGGGTACTTCACCGCGTCCCACGCAGGCGAGTCCTCCGAAGCCCCGGCCCCCTCCGGCGCGCCATGCCCAGCGGAGTTCCCGGGATGCCCAGCCCCACCCCACGCACCCGAAGCGGGCTGTGGCCCCGCGTACCCCGGCCCCCGCGGCCCAGCGGGCAACTCCGCGACCGCCGACGCGGGCAGTGCGGCGGCCGGCGACACTTCCGCGAAGTCGCCCTCCGCGCCCAGCTCCGGGACTCCCTCCTCCGCCGCCAGCGCCGCGAAGTCGTCCGCCGCGCCCAACTCCGTGAAGTCGTCCGCCGCGCTCAGGTCCCCGAAGTCGTCGAAGGCCGCTTCTTCCGCTGCTGCCTGGGAATCCCCGGGAACAGGCCGAACGTCCGGCGACGCAGGCTCCGCCAGTGCCGGCGGCACAGCACCTACCGCCCCCGAAGCCGGTGGAACCGGATCCACGTGTCCCGGCGACTCGGAGGCCGCTGCCACAGACCCCGGTGGCAGCGAAACCGGCGCCCCGGACTCCTGCTGCGAACCCCCCGCCGATACAGATTCTGCGGACGCAGGCACTCGGGACACAGATTCCGCAGGCCCGGCTCCAGCGGACGCAGTCCCCACAGATCCGGACCCACCAGACGCGGCTTCTGCAGCCCCTGACCCCAGTCCGGTCTCCGGGGACGCCATCCCCGGAGCTTCGGAATCCGAGGAGGAAGCCCCTCCGAACACCGACCCCGGGCCCACTGACACCGAGTCCATCGGTCCCGGCGGCACCGCCCCCGGCCCCGCCAGCCCAGGCCCCGCCGGTCCCATCGCCCCGGGCCCCGCCAGCCCTATCGGCCCCGGCCCCACCGGAAGCCCCGCCCCCGCCGATCCCGGGGCGGACATGGCTGACGAAAGCCGGGCAATCATCTCGCCGAGGCGGGCGGCTACCCAGGCCGCGTCGGCGGGGCGGTGGGCCGGGTCCGGAGCCAGCAGGCGTCCGACCACTGTGGACAGTTCCACCGGTACGCCCGGTTCGTGGATGGCCGGTACCGGGGTGCGCAGCAGGCGCAGCACGCGTTCACCCACCGGTTCGCCCAGGTGGCTCGGCAGCGGGTGGCGGCCGGTCAGCACGACGTGCAGCAGGGCGCCCAGACCGTAGAGATCGCTGCGCTCGTCCAGGGTCTGGGTGCGCAGCGTCTCCGGCGCCAGATACTCCAGGGACTCCACCGGGTCGCGCGGGAACGCCTGGCGCAGCGCGATCCCGAAGTCCGCCAGCACCGGCTGGCCGGACGAGCGGAACAGCACGTTCGACGGCTTCACCCCGCCGTGTACCACGCCGGCGGCGTGGGCTCCGGCCAGCGCCGTGGCCACCGCGTGGCCCAGGACCACCGTGTCCATCGGTCCCAGGCGACCCACCCGGGACAGCAGGGCGGCCAGCGACTGCGGGCACAGCTCCATCCGCAGCGCGTGCCTGCCGTCGGGCAGCCGGTCGATGCCGTGCACCGGCAGCACCGAGCCCACTTCGCGAAGGCGACCGCGTTGCTTATCCACTGTGGACAGAGTGGAACGGTCGAACCGCGAGGGGAACACTTTGAGCGCCACCGGAAGACCGCGATGCAGTCCGGAGTAGACAGTGGCGACCGGACCGCTGCCGAGTGGGGTCCAGCCGCTGGAGGAGGCCACTGGGTTCTCCCGCCCCGCCGAATCGCCTCGCACGCCTGACCTCCGTGTCCGCTAGCTGCCGACCCCGTTCCACCAGCGTGGCCGGGCCCCCATCGTAGGAGAAGTCCGAGCCGTGCGCGGCCGTCCCGGCAGGTTGCTGCCGCCGCGGCACATCTGGCGAGAGGAAGACCCGCAATGCCCACCATCGGCCTCGTCCGGGTGACGGTGGCGGCACCGGCCCGCCGCGTCGATCTGACCCTGCCGGAACGGTCCCCGATCGCCGAGCTGCTGCCCGGCCTGCTCCAGCACGCCGGGGAACAGCTGGCCGACCAGGGGGTGGCCCACGGCGGCTGGGTGCTCCGCCGCGCGGACGGCACCACCCTCGACGGCGCCGGCACGCTGTCCTCGCACCACGTACTCGACGGCGAGGTGCTCAACCTCGTCCCGGCACGCACCGAATGGCCCGAACTCGAGTACGACGACCTGGTCGCCGCGATCGCGGCCGGAGCGGAACGAGCCGGCAGCGCGTGGGAACCGGCGCACACCCGCCGGGCCGGACTCGTCGCGGGAGGGGCGGCTGCGCTGCTGGCGCTCGTCGCGGTCCTCACCGCCGGGCCGCCGTGGCCCGGCCCGGCCGCCTGCGCGCTCGGTGGCGCCGCGCTGCTGCTCGTCGCGGGCGTCGCGCTGGCCCGGGCGGCGGGCGACGCCGGGGCGGGCGCGATCCTCGGCGCGATCGCGTTGCCGTTCGCCTTCGCCGGCGGAGGGTTGCTCTTCGCCGCCGACCGGTCGCTCACCGGGCTCGGTGCACCCCAGCTGATCGCGGCCGGGGCGGCTTTGCTGCTCGCGGCGGTGCTCGGCCTGCTCGGCGTCGTCGAACGTCCGGCTCTGTTCATCGCCGGCGCCACGACCGGGCTCCTGACCGTGCTCGGCGGCTGGCTGGCGACGATGGGCCAGATCGGCGGCACGGGAGCGGCCGCGATCGTCGCGGGCGCCGTGCTCGTCTTTTCCCCGCTGCTCGCCCCGCTGTCCATCCGCGCCGCACGGATGCCGATTCCGGTGCTGCCGCGAGGCACGGCCGACCTCCTGCGCGACGAGCCCCAGCCGCCGCGCGCCGCCGTGTACGCCACCGTCGTGCGCGCCGACGGTCTGCTCACCGGTCTCATCTGCGGGCTCGTCCTGACTGTCGTCCCGGCGAACTTCCTGCTGGTTCGCGACGGTGGAACCGCCGAGCTGGTGGTCACGGGGCTGCTCACCGCGGGGTTCACTCTGCGTGCCAGGTTGCACCCGGTGCTGGTGCAGCGAATCGCTCTGCTGGTCGCCGCCGGATCCGGTGCGGCCGCGTTGACGCTCGGGCCGCTTCTCGCTGCCGGACCGCTGCGAGCCGCTTACCCGGTCCTGTTGGGACTGTCCACAGTGATCGTTTTGGTCGGACTCCGTCACAGTACCCACGAGTCGAGTCCGCGGTGGGGCCGCTACGCCGAACTTCTGGAGGTCGCGGTCGTGCTGGCCGTGATCCCGGTGGTGTGTGCGGTACTCGGGCTGTACGGCTACCTGCGCGGGCTGGGAGGTTGACGTGGCCACCGCACGTGATCGGCTCCAAGCCCACCAATTCCTGCTGCAGCGCACGGTGTCCGCACTGGTGACCAGGGAAACCGACCCGGAACAGCCACCGTTCCGGCTTCCCTCAGGCGCGGCCGTCGGCGGGGTCGTGCTCGCAGTCATCGGTCTCGCCGCAGCCGGCGTGTACGGACTACTCTCCCCTGGTGGCGACCGCAGCTGGCAGGACGGCAAATCCGTGGTGGTGGAAAAGGAAACCGGGACCCGCTACGTCTACCTCAACGGCAAACTCGACCCAGTGGCGAACTACGCGTCCGCGCTGCTGGCTCTCGGCACACACGCGCCTACAGCGTCGGTGTCGGCCAATTCGCTCGCCGGCGTTCCGCGCGGCCCGCGGATCGGCATCCAGGACGCGCCGGACGCCCTTCCCGGCGCGGACCGCGTGCTCACCGGTGGCTGGACGCTGTGCTCCCAGCCCGGCACCGACCTCGCCGGCGCGAGCACCTACCGGTCGGCCTTGTTCACCGGCCACCAACCGCCCGGCGGAACTCCGCTCGGCGAGCGCGGACTGCTCGTGCGTACGCCGGAAAGTGGTGACGAATACCTGGTGTCCGGCGGGTACCGGCACCGGATCGCAGCCGAGGACGCGGTCACCGTCGGGCTGGCGCTGGGGTCGGCTCCAGTCAGCCGGGTCGGCGCCGCGGTCGTCGACGTGCTTCCCGAGGGCGCTCCGGTACTGCCGATCCCGGTGCCCGACGCGGGAAAGCCGTCGCAGGCGGTGCCCGGACGCCCGGACGTACTGGCCGGGCAGCTGCTCGCCCTGGAAAATCAGCACTACCTGGCGGAAAGTGGGCAGCTTCGACCGATTTCCCCACTGGAGTACGAGATCCAGCGCGCCTACCGCCCGACCACCGTGGCCTATGGCGGCGCGGAACCGTTCCCGGTACGGCTCAGCCCGATCGAGCTGAGCGGCGCGAAGGTCGCCGATCGCCCGGCGAAGTCCGGCCGGGACCTGCCCTCGGCGCGGCCGGAATTCGCCCCGGCCGTGGACGACCATGTCTGCCTGGCCTTCGACCCGGCGTCGTTCGTGCCCCGGGTGAGCGTGGACGCCGTCCTCCCCGAACCGGCGACGACCACCGCGGGCCGCACCACCGGCGGCGTCGCCCTGGCCGACCAGGTCGTGGTGCCGCCAGGGACGGCGGCGGTCGTCGAAGTCCTGGCGAGCGAACGCGCTCCGGCCGGCACCTACGCCGTGGTGACCGATCTGGGCCGGGCCTACCCGCTGGGCAGCGCGGACGTGCTGGGATATCTGGGATACACCGGGATCCGACCGGTCCGCATACCGGCCGCGCTGATGGCCCGGGTACCGCAGGGACCAGGACTGGACCACGACGCGGCGATGCGGCAGTGGTGACGGCGGACGCATGAACCACAACGGCGATGCGGCAGTGGTAACAGCAGGCGCGTGAACCACAACGGCGGCACGGCAATACTGACCGCAAACACGCGAACCACAACGACGACACCGCGAAGGTACCGCCGCTGTGGCATTCCGCAGGATTCCGCGCCCTGGCGGGAAAGAAGCGGCACCACCGGGCGGGCCGGTGGTGCCGCTGCGCATGTGCTCAGCGCGTGGGACGGCGTGGCCGGGTGGGCTGATCGAGTGCGCTCGCGCCCGATTCGTCTACCTGCCACAGGTCCTCTGCGAGAAATTCGACCTTGCCACCGTCGTCGGCACGGTCTCGGCGTGCCGTACGGGCCAGCGGGGCGAAGGCTGCCGGATCGGTCCGGCCAGATTTGCCGCGCAGTGCCGCGGGCAGGCCCGGCGGAGCGGTGCGGCGGGCACCTCGGCCGGCCGGTACGTGGTGCACTGCACCGGAACCCGGCGCTCCACCGCCACCGCCTGCCGCGCCGGCCAGCCCGGACATCGGCGTCATCGGCATGCCACCACCACTGCTGCCGCCGGGTGGGCGGGGCGGCGGGACCTCCTCGACCCTCGGGGCCTCGCCGCTGGTGGGCACGGTGGTCTGTTGTGTCACCGGGAACGCCGCCTGCGGGAGCTGTTTCGCACCGCCGCCCAGCTTCACCCCGGGCACGCCGCCGAACCCGCCGCCCAGCCCACCGATGCCGCCGAGCCCGGGCATCGGCATCGCGAGCCCGCCGGGCAGCGACGGCGCGGGACCGGCCGGCAGCGGCGGGAGGGTCGGTGGCGCGATCGGTGCCGGCGCGCTCCCCAGCCCGGACAACGACGGGTCGCCGCTGCCCGGATCCGGTACCAGTGACTCGTCCCCGGGCAGCTGGGTGTCCGAACCATCCGATGCGTCACCGCCCGATGCGTCATCACCCGACTCGCCACCGGACTGCTCGCCCTGGTCGCCACCCGCCTGATCACCGCCGGATGAGGAGCCACCGCCACTCGCGGAACCTCCCTGCTGACCACCGCCCGAAGAGCGACCACCAGACGAAGTGGTCGACGAACCGCCGCCGCCGAGCGGACCGCTCCAGTCGTTGCCCTTGGTGTTCCGGACGGCCTCGGTGGCGGTCCGGAACTGCTCGGCGAGCTGATCCAGCCGCTGCCCGCCCAGCTGCCCCAGCTGCTCCATGAACAGGGCCGCGACCAGCGGGTTCTGCTGCATCAACTGGGTCATCTGCTGGAACCACTGCCCGGTACTGGTGATCGCCCCGGAAAGCTGCCCGAGCGCCTGTACCGTCTGGTCGATCCCAGTCGTCCACGAGTCGATGTCCGCGCGGCTGCGTCCGCCGCGCTGCTGCAGCTGCCCGCCCGCCTCGTCGGTCCACTCCGGTTCGAGTGCCTTGAGGTGTTGTTGCAGCGACGACGAAGCGCCGGTGAGCTGGGTCTTCGCCTGCTTCCACATCTCGGCGGCCTGCTGCGCGACCCCGGCCAGCGGCGCGGTCGCTGCCATCATCTGTGCCTGCTGGGGGAACGCCGTCCCGCTGTAACTCATCGCGGAACCCCCGGTTTCACCGGCGAGAGGTCCCCCGCCTTCGCGATCGGGGACTTCCCGGACTGATCGGCCCGCAGATAGTCGTCAGCGGATGTGCGGGCGATCGAGGCGTACGCCCCGAAGCCCTTCTTGACGTTCTCGAGGAACTTCTGCACCTCCTGCGCGGACTGCTGCTCGGCCTGCGCGAACGCGGCACCCTCCGGCATACCGCCACTCGCGCCGGTCGCACCCGCACTGCCACCACCCAGTCCGCCCGTCGGGGGCTGGGGGTTGAACTTCATCATCGCATCGGTGATCCCGCTCAGTTCCTGTGCCATTTTCCGCCTCCTTACGAGAATCTCGGCACTACGGCTCACTCACGCGGCGGCAGCCAGGCCAGCTGGAGCAGCCGGGCCCCGTCGCGGCGAGTGATCAGCCTGCCGCGCCCGGGCGGCAGGGTCTCGGGTTTGAGCCCGCCGAACAGCGGGCCCTCCTCGCGATCGCCGGACAGCATCAGGCCCGGCGAACCGATGTCACGCACCCGCGCGAGGAACTGCTCGAACAACGCCCGCCCGGCGCCGCCGGTCCGGCGGGTCAGCACCACGTGCAGCCCGATGTCGCGTCCCTGGGCGAGGTAGTCCATGAGCGGCAGGAACGGGTTCTCCATCGCCGAGGCGACGAGGTCGTAGTCGTCGACGAGCACGAACAGTTCCGGCCCCTGCCACCAGCTGCGGGCCCGCAGTTGTTCCGGCGTCACGTCCGGGCCGGGCAGCCGATCGGCCATCGCGCGGGCCGCGTCGTTCATCAGCCGGGTGGTGGTGGCGAGATCGGTTCCGTAGCCGAGGAGATGGTCCTGGCCGACCTCCCCGAGCAGGCCACGACGGTGGTCCACGAGCAGGATCCGGGCCTGCCCGGGGAGGTAGGACTCGGTGATCCGCCGGGCCAGCGCGCGCAGGAACGCGGTCTTGCCGGAATCCGCGTCGCCGAGCAGCAGCAGATGCGCGTCCGCGGCGAAATCGAGCTGCACGGGTGCGAGGTCCTGTTCCGCGATGCCGATGGTGAGCTGGTGGGCGGCCGGATCGTCGCGCGGCGGCAACGCCTCGTAGACCAGTTTCGCCGGCAGCAGGCGGACATTCGGCGCGGGCTCGCCCTGCCACGCGGCACGCACCGCAGCGACCAAAGTGGACACTCCCGTCGGCAAGTCGTCGACGCTGTCGCGACCGTCCGCTCGCGGCAGCGCCATCAGCAACTGGTACCCACTGCTCGTGATACCCCGACCGGGCGAGTTCTCCGGCACGTTCAGCGCGCTCGTCCGGTCCACAGCGGTGTCGATGGGGTCGCCGAGCCGGAGTTCGATCCGGCTGCCGAACAGGTCACGCACATTGGGTCGCAAGTCGAAGGACCGTGAGCAGGTCGCGATGATGTGGACTCCGTAGGCGAGGCCGCGTGCGGCGATCGCGCCGACGACGTCCTCCAGGTCCTCGAAGTCCTTGCGCAGAGTGGACCAGCCGTCCACGACCAGGAACACGTCACCGTAGCGGTCGTCTTCGGGATGGAGTTGCCGGTAGGCCGCCATGCCGTCCACTTCGTCCTCGGCGAATCGACGCTCCCGGCCGGAGAGCACAGTGGACAGTTCGGCGACGGTCCGCCTCACCGCACCGACGTTCTGCCGGCCCGCGACCCCGCCGACATGCGGCAGCCCTCGCAGCGAGGACAGCGATCCGCCGCCGAAGTCCAGACAGTAGAACTGCACCTCGCGCGGAGTGTGCGTGAGGGACAGCGAAGTGATGATCGACCGGAGTGCGGTGCTCTTGCCCGACCGCGGCGCACCGGTGACGACCACATGCCCCGCCGCGGCGGAGAGGTCCAGCACCAGCGGGTCACGCCGTTGTTCCAGTGGCCGGTCGACGACACCTGCGACGACCTTCAACGAACCACGCAGATCTTGTTCTCCAGCTTGAAGTCCGCGTTCGACGTCCACTTCGGCCGTCCCTAGCAGACCGTCCAAAGTAGGTGGCTCAGCGAGTGGGGAAAGCCAGATCTGGTGAGCAGGAACGCCGCGGCCGGTGAACCGGTCGACCAGGATGTCCATTAGGCTTTCACCGATCGCCTCGTCCGGATCCTCCGCTGGAGGATCCTCGGGGACGTCGTCGGCCGGCGGCGCGACATAAGCGGTCGAATAGACCTGCATTCCGGGCAGCTCGACCGGCCCCTTCGCCGGCGGTGCAGCACCCGCGGTGTGCACTCCGGACACGTAGGCCGAGCGGAACCGGACCATCGGCTCGTCACCGAACTTCAGGAAGCCGTGTCCGGGCGCGCGTGGCAGCGTGAACGCGTCGGTCACGCCCAGCACGACCCTGCTGTCGATCTCGGAGAACGTGCGCAGCCCGATCCGATAGGACAGATGCGTGTCCAAGCCACGCAACCGGCCTTCCTCCAGCCGCTGCGACGCGAGCAGCAGGTGCACGCCGAGCGACCGGCCGACGCGTCCGATCTGGACGAACATGTCGATGAAGTCCGGCCGAGCGGACAGCAGCTCGCTGAACTCGTCACACACCACCAGCAGCGTCGGCACCTCGGGCAGCGGCGCTCCGGCGTTGCGAGCCTTTTCGTAGTCCCGCAACGAGGAGAAGTTCCCAGCCGCGCGCAGGAGTTCCTGCCGCCGGATCAGCTCGCCGTTGATCGCTTCCGTCATACGGTCGACCAGCGGCAGTTCCTCGGCGAGGTTCGTGATCACGGCACTGGTGTGCGGCAGCCTGTCGAGCCGGGTGAACGTCGCGCCGCCCTTGAAGTCGATCAGCGCGAAGTTCAGCGTGTTCGGCGGGTGCGTGATCGCCAGCGCGAGCACCAGTGTCCGCAGCAGCTCGCTCTTGCCGGATCCGGTCGCACCGATCAGCAACCCGTGCGGGCCCATGCCGTCCTGCGCGGACTCCTTGAGGTCCAGTTCGATCGGAGTGCCGTCCGGGCGGATGCCGAACCTCACCCGCAGCCGATCGCGGCTGGGCCGCGGCAGCCAGGTGTCGGCAGGATCGAAAGCAAACGGATCTCCCAACTCCAGCAGGCTCTCCAGGCCGAGCTCGGCGCTGAGCGGCTGTTCCCCGCGGCTGGCCGCGGTCAGCCGCAGTGGCGCCAGCTGCCGGGCCAGCGCCTCGGCGGCCGCGACTGGCAGCCGATCCGCTTGCCCCAGCACAGTTTCGGCCTCGCCGGTGTCGTTGGTCAGGGTGCCGTCCGGGCCGAGGTCGAGCACGAGGACGGTCGGCTCCGGCGTGCCCGGCGGCACCGTGGTGAGGTCGAGCAGCGTGACGCCCTCGACGCCGCCGAGGGTCATCAGGTGATCCGACCCGGCGAACGAACCGCCGTCCAGCACGACCACGAGATGCGGGCCGGACGCCCGGGCTGAGGACTGCGGATCGAACCGCGGACGGTTCGCGAGTACGTCCTCCAATAGCACTTCCAGCGTGGTGATCGAGTTCGCGACCAGGCGGAGCGGACCGAGTGCGTCGGTGCGCTCCGGATGCTGGGCGTGCGGCAGCCATTTGACCCAGTCCCATTCGGCCATCCGGTCCGGGCCGGCGCACACCGCGATGCGCACGTCGTCCGGGGGCTGCAGGACGGCCAGCTGGGCGAGCATCGCCCGCACCAGACCGGTCGCGCGCCGCTGGTCGCCGTCGAAGTGGATCCGGGCGAACCCGTCGACCGCGAGCGCGAGCGGCAGTCCGCCGATCGCCGAGTAGGTGGTGATGAACCGGCGCAAAGCCAGTGCCGACAACGGTTCCAGCTGCTCGAGCGGCTTCGTGTCCGGCGCCACGAGCGGTTTCGCCAGGCTCTGCCTGCCGAGGCCGATCCGGACCGCGCCGAAGTCCGCGTCACCGCGACGGCGCTCCCACAGCCGGTGACTCGCGGCGACCGACCACAGCGCGTCCGGCTCGGGATGCAGGTACCACAACGCTTCCCGTTGCCGGCGGGCCGTGCGCGCGACACGCATCCGGTGCTGGGCGAGCTCGCGCAGGTACCTCCGGCGCGCGTGGGCCATCTCGCGTTTGGACGCGCCGCCGCTGCCCAGGAACGACACCACGATCATCCCGGCGATGGCGACCCCGAAGAGCCCGAACACCACGTACCGGATCGTGCTGCTCGTTCCGTTCCCGCTGAACAGCAGCACCATCGCGGCCATCATGGCCACCATCGGCAGCACCATCAGCGCCTGCGTCCACCCTCGGCCGGGCGCGGCGGGCAGCTCGGGAGGCGCGTCCAGCACCAGCTCGCCCGAGGGCATTTCCGGTCCCGGGCGGCGCATCGGCCTGCGCACCACGACTGTCGCCACGACTGCCTCCTCCTGATGTCCTCCCGGCGATCATCACCGCCCGGCGGTTCACCGGGGCCGCGGTGGCAGGAAGAGGCCTCGCCGGACCGTGACCGGCGACGGTGGAGCTAGCTTCGGATCACGGGCCCGAGGCGCCCGTGTACCGACCCCGAAGGGAAACCGGGAAAGGAGCGAGCACCCATGCCGAATGGCGATCAGCTGCACGGTGTGACCGAGAGCCTGCAGCGCGGTGCGCAGATGGCCGGCACGGTGTCCACGAACATCCGGTCCCACCAGGCGACGCTGCGGCCGACCGTGGAAGCGCTCAAGGGCCAGTGGGAGGGCACCGCGCGGCCGGCGTTCGACGCCGCGCACGCCAACTGGGAGCAGGGCATCAACCGGCTCGTCGCGGCACTCGA
The DNA here is from genome assembly GCF_014204865.1 of Amycolatopsis jiangsuensis. Taxonomy (NCBI): domain Bacteria; kingdom Bacillati; phylum Actinomycetota; class Actinomycetes; order Pseudonocardiales; family Pseudonocardiaceae; genus Amycolatopsis; species Amycolatopsis jiangsuensis. The sequence goes on along the minus strand of NZ_JACHMG010000001.1, from coordinate 6,365,641 downwards.
CCACCTGGGCGAGAACACCAAGTACTCGTCGAACACCTACGACATGGCCGACCAGGCCAGCGCGTCCGGCCTGCACGCGGCCGGCGGGATGTCCCCGTTCGGCGGCGCGCTCAACCCGGCAGGAGGATGACATGCTGATCAAGGGCGATTTCGGTCAGCTGGACCAGCTTTCGTCGCAGATCATGGCGACGGTCGGCAAGGTGCAGCAGGAGATGGACACCTGGCGCACCGCGTCCGGTGCCACCGCCAACGACTGGCTGGACCAGGCAGGCGGCCAGTTCACCGAGGTGAACCAGGCGTGGCAGCAGGTTTCCACCGCGCAGCAGGACATGCTGCAGGCGCTGCGTGGCGGCGTGGTCAAGGCCAACGGCGAGCTGCAGCAGGCACTCGCCTCCGCCAAGGCGCGGGTGGGCGGCGTCAGCATCTAGTCCACAGTGGATTCCCCGGGGCCCTTCGCCACCGCGCCACGGCGAAGGGCCCTTTCCGTGGCAGGAGAAGGTCATCAGCCCCGGACGGCCTTCGCCTGCGTGGACGATGGCCGTACTCCGTTCACGACGAGAAAGACAGGTAGCCACGATGAATCCGGTGACGGTCGACTGGCTGACGCTGATCCTGGTGCCCCTCGCCCTGGCGCTGTTCCTGCCCGCGTCGTTCAAGGCCCGAGCGGCACGGAAGAACGGCGAGCAGCCACCGACGTGGACCGCGGTCGCGCAGGCTTTCGGCATCGTGTTCCTGCTGATGATCGTGCTGCTGCAGGTAGTCGGGAACGGCTGAGCGCCCGTCCGGCCGGAGGATCACGTGACGACAGGCCGGATGACGCGCCCACCCGTCGCTACGGCCGCCGGCGCAGTCCCGCGAGGAGAACGGCCACCAGCCGGCGCGCGTCGTAACGCGCGTCTTCGGCACCGATGCAGAGGTTCCCGACGCCGCGCATGAGTTCGAGCGCGGCCAGGTCGGTCTCGATCTCGTTCGCCGCCACGGCCGCGTCGAGCAGTTCGGCGCACACCGGCACGAGCCGGTCGAGGAAGTAGGCGTGCAAGGCGTCGAAGCCGCCCTCGTCGGATTTCCACCGGCCGGCGAGCCCGTGCTTGGTGACGAGGAAGTCGACGAACCGGTCGATCCACGCGGTGAGCGCCACGTACGGGCTCGCGCTGTCCGCGAGCAGCACCGGCCCCGCCTCGGCGCAGGCTTCGACCTGGTGCCGGTAGACGGCGATGATCAGGTCCGCCCGCGTCGGGAAATGCCGGTAGACGGTGCCCATCCCCACCCCGGCCCGCGCGGCGATGTCCCGGACCGGCGCATCCACCCCACCCGCGACGAACACCGCGGCGGCCGCGTCGAGGAGGGTCTTCTCGTTCCGCCGGGCATCAGCACGCTTCGAACGGACAGGCGTGGTCCCGGACCTGGCCGCGGCCCCCTCGACCTGCCCGGAAGCGGCCGCGGCAGCACGATCGGAACGCTGCGCCGCGGCGCCCGGCTCCCCGGCAGCACCCGATTTCCGGACCGCGCCCGGCTTCCGCGCGGCGCCCGGCTCACCTGCGGCGCCCGATTTCCGGACTGCGCCCGGCTTCCGCGCGGCGCCCGGCTCACCTGCGGCGCCCGATTTCCGGACTGCGCCCGGCTTCCCACCCGCGTCTCCCGACTTCCGCGCGGCGCGCCGGGGGCGGGTGGTCCCCTTGCCGTCGTCGTGCATCACGTCGTTCCTTCCTGCCGGGGTTGCGAAGCGGAACATTGCTCCGTATCGTTGGCGGAGCAACGTTCCACTTCTCCATTCTGCCAGAGCCGGAGCCGCCGGACGAGGGCGTGGCCGAGACGACCGGCGAGGACCCCGCGGCAGCGGCCCGCGTGGGCGCATCGATCCACGCAAGAAAGGGAAAACCCATGCCCGACACCACTTTCGGCATCCTGACCGTCCCCTCCAACGTCAGCTACGACGATCTCCAGCGAGTCTGGCTGGAGGCCGACGCGATCCCGGAGATCGCGCACGCCTGGTTGTTCGACCACCTCATGCCGATCACCGGCGACCTCGAAGGACCGATCTTCGAGGGCTGGACCATGCTGTCCGCGCTCGCCGCGCGGACCAACCGGCTGCGCGTCGGGCTGCTCGTCACCAGCAACCGGATCCGCCCGCCCGCGCTGCTGGCCAAGATCGCCACCACCGTGGACATCGTGTCCGGCGGCAGGCTCGACTTCGGCATCGGCGTGGGCTCGCGGCCGGACGTTTCCTTCGCCCGTCGCGAGTACGAGGCGAACGGCCTGCCGTACCTGGAAACCCGCGACGCCGTGCAGCGGTTCGCCGAAGCCTGCACCGTGATCCGCAGGCTGTGGACCGAGGACGAGCCGTTCGACTTCGACGGCGAGCAGGTCCAGCTCACCGGTGCGTACAGCAATCCGAAGCCGGTGCAACGGCCGCATCCGCCGATCGTCGTCGGCGGACGGGCCTCCGCCACGCTGCGGGTGGCCGCGCAGCACGCGGACATCTGCAACATCGCCGGCGGCGACATGGACGACATCATGAGCCGCAACAAGCTGCTGGACCGCTACTGCACCGAAATCGGCCGCGACCCCGCGGAAATCACCCGCTCGATCCCGCTCCCGGTCTCCTACGACGACCCCGGCGCCACCCGGGCCTCGATCGGGGAAGCCATCGACGCCGGGATCCGCCACGTGATCCTGACGCTGCCCGATTCCTACCCGGCCGGGGTCGCGCAGTGGGTCGCCGACGAGCTGATCCGCCCGTCACGCTGACCGGAAACCCGCGCTGACCGGAAACCCGCACCGGTCAACCGCGGGTCAGCCGGAGCACCCCGCGGCCAGCGCGGGCGGCGGCCAGGACGAACTTCACGTCGTTGAGCTCGGCGAACTGACCCGCACTGGGCCCGGAGGTGAACTGCCCGCTGATGCCGGCGGACACGGTGAGCACGATCCCCTCCGGGCCCACGCTGTCCACCATCGCCGAACCCGACCCGTTGTACGTGGTGAACGGCACGCTGGTGCCCGCGGTCACCAGGATCTCGCAGGAACCGTCGCGGCAGGCGGACGTTTTCCGGCCGTCGGCGGCGGTCATCGGCTGCGAGGTCAGCGCCGGGCCGGCGGTCGTGGCCGGGCTGCTCGTGCTCGGCGTGGCCGGGGTGCTCGAGAACATCGAATGGAACGACGAGGACGGTGCGGGCAGCGTCACCGGCGGCGCGCTGGGCGGTTCCGGTGAGCAGCCCGCCAAGGCCGCCACCAGCAGTGCTCCGGCGAACCAGCGTTTCATGCTTCCTCCAGTGGGTCGATCAGGACTGCGGACGCTCCACCGCGGGCGGCGGGAACAGGAACATCTCCTCGGGTGGTTCCTCGCGTGCGACGGTGCGCGGGGTGGCCGCCGACCGCCCGGCCCGCCAGCGCCGGCGGCGTCCGCGAGTGGCGACCGCGGTGCCGAGAACGGCGAGCAGAATTGCCAGAACCAATGCAGCAGCAACGAGCTTCGCCGTCGAACCGGTCCGCGCCCACCACGCGTGCTCCCGTTCGGCGGCGACGTCGACGGCCTGCGGCGCCACCGCAGGAAGTACGGCGGGCGCGCCGGAAAGTCCTTCGGTCACCGCGCGGTACGGGTCGAGAATGCCTGCGCCGTAAGCAGGGCTGCCCGCGCCGCCGCGTGCGACGGCTGCGGTGGCAGTCAACCGCTGCGCCACCTGCTGCGCGTCCAGCGAGGGCCAAGCCGACCGTACGAGCGCGGCAGTGCCGGCGACGAACGGCGTGGCGAAACTGGTGCCCTCCCAGTAATCGTGCCCACCGGCGCGAGTCGCCGCGACCACGCTCTTGCCGGGCGCCATCACGTCGACATAGCCACCGATCTGCGAACTGTCGTCCCGTGCACCGGCGATGTCGATCGAGCCGACCCCCAGCACCCCGGGATAACCGGCCGGGAACGAGGCGGAACCGGCGAAGTCCTGCTGCCGGTTTCCCGCCGCCGCGACGATCAGTGCGTCCCGGGACTGTGCGTAACGGACCGCGTCCCGGATGGCGGGCAGATCGCGGTAACCCGACAGCGAAAGGTTGATCACCTTCGCACCCTGGTCGGCGGCGTAGCGGATGCCCTTGCCGACGGCCTCCGGGTCGATCGGCTGCGGTTCGCCACCGTCGTTCAGCGCACGGTCGGTGATCCGCACCGGCAGGATCCGCGCTCCCGGCGCGATTCCCGCGAACCCCACGCCTGCCACCGGATCGGCCGCGATGATTGAGGCGACCGCGGTGCCGTGGGACACGCAGTCGTAGTTGCCGGGCAGCGCACCGGCGTAGAAGAAATCCCTGCCTGGCAACACTTTGCCCGGCGCGCGCAGCTGCGGATGGTCCGAGTCGACGCCGGAGTCGACGACCGCGACGAGCACGCCGGAACCGGTGCTGCGCGGCCACACCCGTTTCGGATCGAACAGCTGCTGTGCCCACGGCTCCGGCACGATCACCGAATGCGCGGACTCCGCACTGGTACACGCGCCCGCGGGCGGCGCGGCATCAGCGAGCGGCGGCACCGACGCCAGCAAGGCCGGCACGAGCGCGAGCAGGGCGACGAATCGTTTCATGGTGCCGCCATGCTCCGCGTGCCACGGCCGCCGCGGGGGTCACTGGCCGGAAGCGGTCACCACCACCGGCACGGCACTAGCCGGGCAGAGTGTCGAGCATGACCAGGTCGGTCGGTACCAGCGTCGTGGACAGCACCAGCTCGCGCAGCAGGTTGTCGGTGAGGGCGTTGCCCACCGGCTCCCCGACCTCGTCGCGGACCAGCCCGTGCACCCCGCGTGCCGAAAGCCGCGCGCGGACCTCGGCCACCACGTGCTCGACCCGTTTGGCGCGCCAGTTGACCTCCGGCTGCAGGTCGGCGAGGATTTCCGCGGCATGCTGCCGGGAGATCGGCTGCGGGTTCGACTCGTGCAGCAGATAACGCTGCCCGAGCACCACGAGCACCAGCTGCTCCTCGGGACTCAGGTGCCAGCGTTTGCGCGGCTGGGTCTCCGCGTCGTGCTGTGCCGCGGGCTGACCGCCGTTCCAGCCCACCACGTACATCTCGAGCAGATGCTCACGGTCGCGTGACCCGCGCACGAACAGCGGGGTGTAGCCCTCCTGCAGCGGCACCGGATCCTCGTCCCGGAACAGCAGGCGCGTGCGTGGCAGGCGGATCGGCAGCCGTCCGGTGTTGCGGACCCACCACTGGCCGTCGAGATGGGTCAGGGTGCCGTGGGTGCGGCTGACCTGCAGGTCCGTCTCGCCCACGCAGACCTCGACGGCGGGGCGGTTGCGGCCGAACCGGATGGTGCGGCCTTCCGCGGGCCCGAGAACGAGCTTCCCGGACAACGACAACGCGACGACCGCGCCGGGAACGGCCCTGGGCACGCCACGGGCCAGGCTTTCGTGGTTCATGCCCACCTCCTCGGGGTCCTGCGCTGTGCTGCGGTCAGTCTTCCCGCGCCGCGCTGGGACCCCTCCCAGTACGCGCGGTCAGTGCGGCAGCCCGGCGGCGGCCGCGGCCGACAACCGGGTCGCGACGGGGCAGTACTCGTCGCCGGGCCGGTCACCCTTCACCGTGAGCACCATCAGGTCGACGACGGCACGCCACTGCCGGCTCTGCTGCGGCACGGTGACCGTGCAGCTGGTGCCCGAGTCGACGTCCCGCCGGACGTAGGCGGTGTGGCTGCCCAGCGGAGTCGGCTCCCCGCCGATCTTGTCCCCGGCGACGTGCTGGTCGTAACGGAGGTGGACCTGGGCCGCACCTTCCCCGCCGAACCACTTGCACGACCAGTTGCCGAAGTCGGGCTGCGCGGATCGCGGGTCGATCGCGGGCAGTTCGGCCAGCGCCCCGGCGTCCAGCAGGGCACAGGCGTCGAGCAGGGCCAGCGAATCCGCGGGGAAGGCGACCGACCGGCGCGGGAGCAGCCCCCCGCCGTCGGTGACGTGGTCGCGCACCACCTCCACCGCCGCGTCGGCGATGGTGCACAGGTTCGCCGGAGGATTGGGCATGCTCGCGGTGATCCGTACGGCGTACTCGCGATCGAGCACCATGCTGCGGTCGCATTCGTCACTGTCCGTGGGCTTCTCGACGATCACCTCGGCCGGTCCGCCCGGCACCTCGTTCGCCGAGCGGCTGACCAGCTGCACCTCGACGTCCACCGAGTCCTGGGCGCCGCTGTTGACCATGACGTCGCAGCGGTTGAAGTTCCCGCGGGTGCTCTGCAGCTCCGTCGGGCCGAACTGCTCCAGCACCTTCCGGTCGAGCAGCGCGCAGGGGTCGACCGTCCGCTCGTCGCCGACGAAGTCGGTGACCGACGCCGCTGCCTGGCTCGTTCCGGGCTGCGGCTGGTCCGTCCGGAGGAACACCGCGGCGCAGATGCCGGCGACCACCGCCGCGGCGGCGAGCGCCTGGTACCGCGGACGGCGCCAGAACGGGCGTCCGGTGACGACCGGCCGGACCACCGGGGAGGGCGCCGCCGCGGCACCGCCGAGTTCCCGGAGCTGCCCGTGCGCCTCCTCGGCGGTCGGCCGCTTCCGCGGCTCCAGCGCCAGCATCCGCGTCAGCAGCGGGGCGAGCGGGCCCGCGTGGGGTGACGGCAGCAGCTCGCCGCCGCCCACCCGCTTCAGCACCTCGCCCGGCGCGCCGGTGCCGAACGGCGAGGTGCCCTCGAGCGCGGCGAAGAGGGTCGCGCCGAGGGAGAACACGTCCGACGCCGTGGTCGCCGGCCGGCCGGCGACCACCTCGGGGGCGGCGTAGCCGGCGGTGCCGCTGAAGGACCCGTCGCCGGTCCACGTCACCTGCCGCCATACGGAGATGCCGAAATCGGTGAGCTGCGCGAAATCCTGGTCGTCGACGAGGATGTTGCCCGGCTTCACGTCCCGGTGCACGATGTTGCGGGCGTGCACGGCCGACAGCGCGGCCGCGATCTGCGCGCCGATCCGCGCCACCCGCCCGGCCGGCAGCGGCCCGCCCGCCGCCAGCACCTGGTCCAGACCGCGGGCAGGCGAGTACTCCATCACCAGCCAGCACTCGTCGTCGTCGACGGTGTCGAAGACCGAGATCACGTTCGGGTGGTGCACCCTCGCCGCGATCTCGGCCTCCTGCCGGAACTGCAGCCGGTCGGCCTGGCTGGCCAGCGCGTGCGGCCGTTTGAGGGCCACGGTCCGCTTCAGCTTCCGGTCGAACCCCGTCCAGACGATGCCACCGGTACCTGCCCCTCGAGCGTCCTCGAGCAGGTATCGGTCGCCGACGACGTCCCCCGTTCGCACACCGGGTAGTTTAGCGGTTTCGTCCCGCGCACACTATTGTCCGCGGCGACCGGGACACCTCGATCTCGTCCTACTCGTGGGAAACATCCAGATCGTAGATCTTCACCTCGCCGTAATTGCTGTCGCTGCAGGGCGAGGTCTTCTCACAGTTGGCCTGGGTGTAGGCCCCGGCCTTGAAGTAGGCGCCGCTGAACTTCTTCGAGAGCGTGGCCTTCAGGTCTCCGTTGTAGTAGGCCTTGATCTTTCCGTCGCTCACCACGAACTTCGCCTGGAACCGGGTACCCAGCTCGTAGTCGCTGGTCAGCAGCGTGTGCTTCTCGTCCTCGTCGGTGACGTAGAGCTTGCTGCCCTCCAGCCGGAACACCGAGAGGTCGTCGTCGCTGCCGTGGATCTGACCGGCGACGATGTTGGGCCGCCCCTCGGGAGCCGCGGTGATGGCCTCGTCGATCACCATGGTGTGCGTGCCCGAGGTCGAGGACCAGCTGGCCTCCTCCTTGCCCGAGTCGGTCATCTCCCGCAGTTCCGACCGCGGGTAGTCGGATCCGCTGGTGGTCACGCCGTTGACCGCGGCCCGGAACTGCACCGCCGTGCAGTCGTCGGTGGCGCGGAACCACGGGTCGACCGAATACGTCGCCAGCTCCGGCTGCTTGACGTTCTGCGGATGCTCCTTCTCGCCGATCGGCAGGCCGAGGTACCAGTTCTGGAGGTCCAGCACGTCGGCCGGATTGGCACAGTCGCTCCCGCCACCGCCTCCGTCGGCCCCGTTCACCCGCGCTTCGGTGATGCTTGTCCAGTCGTTCACCGTATTGCCGTAACCGACCACGCGAACGTAGCGCGCGGATTCGTCGGCGAAGTCGTAGTTCTCCAGCTGGGAAGTGCTGCCGCTGCTGTTCCGGCGGGGCACCGCGGTGGTCCACGAAGAACCGTCGCCGGAAAGCCGGACCTCGAAGCTCGTGGTCCGGGTGTCGCCCTGGTGCCAGGCGAGCGACACCGATCCGACGGTCTGCGCGGAGCCCAGGTCGAACTGGATCCACGCTCCGTCACCCTCGTCGGACCACCGGGTCTCCAGGTCGTCGTCCTGGGTGTTCGCCGGGACGTTGCCGTCGTCCCCGCCGGCCGTCACCGTCTCGATCTTCAACGGTGCCCCGGCGGCCAGCGCGGCGGTTCCGGAGAAGCCCACCAGTCCGGCCGTGAGCGCCACGGTCGCCACCGCGAGACAAGCTCTTTTCATCGTTCCTCACTTCTCGTTCCCACAACAGATTGCTCAGGAGTAGACGCGGACCCAGTCGACTTCGAAGACCGCGGGACGCAGGCCGCTCTCGCCGGTGAAGTTGTCGAGCTGGATGTTCAGGTGACCCGAGGGCATGTCCTGGATGTCGCCGCGGTCGGAACCGGCACCGCCGGACCGCCGGAACCACTCCTCGCCGTCGACGTAGCCGACCAGCCCGTCCTCGGTCCATTCGAACGCGAAGTTGTGCCAGTGGGTCATGTCGACCGGGCACTGCTCTTCGTGTTCCTTCTCGTCCGACGGGCTCTGCGGGTAGTGCAGGAACGCCTGCAGGCACTGCGCGCCGGGATCGGAGTACTCGACCCAGTCGTACTCGCCATCCTCGTGGCGGTTCTCCGAGGTCGGCCAGATCAGGTGCAGAACGTGGTACAGCTCGCCGGAACTTCCGGTGTTGCGCGAACGGGACCGGATCTCCCACCGGCCGTACCGGCGCTCCTCCTTCTGCCCCAGCCAGCCGGTGTCCCCGTCGGCCTCACCACGCATGGTCATGATGCCGTCGGCCACCGTGCTGTTCTTGGCGCACCGGCGGCCGTGGCCGCTGTGCCCCTCCCAGCACCCGGCAGTACCGCCCTCGTCGCCCTTGGGCACGTCCCACTTCTGCGGGTCCACCGGACCGGTGTAGCCGAACTCGTCCGAGATCGGCAGCGGGGTTCCCCAGCCGTAGCGCACCGCCGCCTGGGTCCGGTCGTCTCCCGGTTGCTCCGAGCCGGCGCCCTGCACGGCCGTTTCGGTGATGCTGGTCCAGTCGTTGCCGGTGTTGCCGTGCCCGACAACGCGCAGGTAGCGGCCGGTTCCGTCGGGGAAGTCGTAGGTCTGCGGCTCGAGGGTGCTGCCGCTGGAAACCTCTCCGCGCAGCACGGTGGTCCAGGACGAAGCGTCCGCGGACAGCTGCACGTCGAACGTGTTGCGCCTGGTGTCCCCCTGGTGCCAGGCGATGGCGACCGACCCGACGGTCTGCGCGGAGCCGAGGTCGTACTGGATCCATACCCCGTCACCTTCGGCCGACCAGCGGGTGCCGAGGTCGCCGTCGATGGTGTTGGCCGCGACGTTGCCATCGTCGTCGCTGGCTGTCACCGCGCTGACCGGCAGTGGTGGTTCCGCCGCCGCGGCGGTTCCGGAGACCCCCGTCAGGCCGGCCGAGAGAAGCACGGCCGCCAGGCCGCAAAACACTCGCCGCAGGTACATGTGTTCCCTCCTTGGTCTCCGGCACTGTGCCGTCGCGCAAGTGGGACCGGTCCCACCTGCGCGACGCACACAAGCGCCGGTCCGCTCGGGAACGCGGGGCGGCGGATCAGTGCCGCCGGTGATGGTGTTCTTCAGCGCGGCTGCGGTACCGGGCGCAGGCTGCCGATTTCGAACGCGGCCCGCAGCCGGACACGCAACGGCGCTCCGGACAGTCCTTTGTGGATCGCTTGTACCGCGGTCCAGGCCTGGTCGACCGCCGCGCCGTCGGTCGCCGCACCCGACCACAGTGCGACATCCACCTGCCGCGCCAGCCACTCCAGCCCTTCTCTGACCGAACTGTCCACTGTAGATGGGATGAGTGCAGCGAGATCACGCACGGTCGCGCCGGGTGGTACGGCCACACCGCGTGCGCGCAAGAGATCCCGCGCTTCCCGCCACGCCGCGACGACCCCGTCCGCGCCGGTTCGCCGGCGTCGGCGAGCCGTGCGAACCTTTCGCAGCAACGGGATCGCAAGCACCAGTAGCACCAGCACCCCGGCCAGCCCGACGAGCAGCCACAAAAGCGCGATCGGCAGCCACGAGCCGGTGGCCCCGTCCTCCGCCGCGGCCGTATCGTCCTTCGGTACGTCCGGATCGTGCAGCTGCGGCGGAGGCGGCAACGCGGCCCGCGCCTGCGCGGTCACCTGCGCCAGCCGGCCCGCGGCCTGGCCGGAACCGTTCGCGGCGGTCCGTGCCGGATCCAGCGGCACCCAGCCGGCGCCCGCGACGGCCACCTCCGGCCAGGCGAACACGTCACCATTGTGGACGGTCCCGGAAGTCGCGCCCGGAGCCCGGAAACCGACCGCGAGCCGGGCCGGGATGCCGGTGATCCTGGCCAGCGCGACGTACGCCGCGGCGAACTGCTCACTGGTACCGGCTTTCGTGCCGAACAGGAACGTGCGCAGCTGCGCCCAGCCGCTGCCGGTGGGCAGCGCGGGCCCGTTCGCGAGCCGGTAGTTCTCGCTGAGGTAACGCTCGAGCTGCAACGCGGAACGGAACGACGGACGCAGGCCGCCGGTCGCCTTGCCGGCCAGGTCCGCCACTCCGGCAGGGACCTGACCGAGGCCGCCGGTCACCGCGTCCGGATCGATCCCGGCGTCCACGAGGGCACCGGGAACGCGCGGCTCCCGCCAGCCGAGGTCGTAGCTGACCGGACCGCTGCGGCCGGGCAGCAGAAGCACCCCGGTGCCCGGGTCGACCAGCGGCGCGATGCCGGTCACCGACGCCGGTTCGGGCTGGCTCGGCAACCACGGGCCGTCGGTCGAGGCGGGCACGGTGATCCGCGCGTGCTGGGCCGCCTCGCCGAGCGAGGCACCGAGACGCCGGTAGCCGTCTTCGGCCCGCCAGGTGACGCCGTCGAAGTCGTCGAGCACGGCCATCCGCCAGCGATCGACCTGGGTGGCCCCGGAATAGCTGAACACCGGGGTGGCCGGATGCGTGAGCCGCTCCGCGATCTGGTCGAGCGGATCGTCAACGCGCAGCGGCGGCAGCGGCGCGGCTTCGTGGTGCAGCGCGGCCGGCGGCTGGGTGCCTTGGTCGAATGCCGTGAGCCCCACCGAAACGACCACCGCCAGCACCACCATCGGCACCAGCAGCACCGGACGGCTGCCCTGGCCACGGGTCACCAGCAGAAGCGCTCCGGCCACGAGGACGTAGGCGAGCCCGGCAGCCGTGGCCACCGCACCGGACAGCGCGACGTAGGCCTGGCTCAACCCCGCGACCGCGAGCCCCGGCACCAGCGCCACCGCCGGGCGGCGCAGCAGTTCCACACCCAGCACCGATGCGAACAGCACAGCCAGCGGCACGAACAGCAGTAGTTCCGGATCCGGCCGCGCGGGCCAGGTCGACTGCAGGGTCAGCTGCCAGGACTGCGTGACACCGTCGAGCAGGCCGCCCGCCAGCTGCGCTGTGAAGCCGAATTCCAGCACTCCCAGCGCGAGCAGCCCGACGACGAGGGCGAGCACCGGCCGCCACGGCGCGAGCGCACTCGCCCGGGTACACAGCTCGGCGACCGCGAAGCACACGACCAGCACCACGACGATCGGCAACGCGAGCGCACCGGCGCCGAAGACCGGCGTGAACAACAGCCCGGCAAGGCCGGTGGCGAGCAGCACGAGCGCGGTCGCGGACCGTCTCGTCCATTGTGGACTCATCGGGTGATCGCGTTCCACCGGCGGGCCGCCTCGGCGGCGTCAGCGGCAGGAAGCACCGTCGCGCCGGGGATCCCGGCGAGCGGGCCGGCTTCGCCGAGCACGAACACGGTGACCGGCGAGTACCGGCCGCGCAGCGCGGCCAGCGCGGCCCGGTCCGCGAGCCCGGCGCCAGCGGTGACCACGGCCAGTCCGCCGACCCCGGAGCGGAGCAGTTCGTCAGGCACTAACGCGGCGCCACCGGAGGGCGCCACCTCGCACAGCGCGTCGAGCAGCCGACGCGACGCGACGGTGCCGCCGCCGGTGTCCACGTCGAGCCCGCCCGGGGTGACCAGCCGCACCGGCTGATCGGCCCCCGCCGCGGCGGCGACCAATGAGGCGGCGAGGTCCACCGCCTCTTCCAGCAGCGGCCCGGTCAGCCGGGTGTCCAGCACGGTCGTGAACCGCGGCTGGTCCGGATCGACGTAGTCGCGAACCATCAGCTGCCCGGTCCGCGCGGTCGCTTTCCAGTGCAGGTGCCGGACTTCGTCACCGGGCACGTACTCGCGCACCTCACGCAGGTCGAACGAACCGCGCAACCGTTCGTCGACCGCCGCGCCCTCGTGGTGGTGCCGGGGCCTGCCGCCCTCGGGCACCCGCAGCACGTGGACGCGCGGATACACCCACAACGTCGCGGTTTCCCCGGTGGTGAGCCGGCGGTTTCCGAGCCCGAGCGGATCACCGCGGTCGAGCGTGAGCGGGCCGACCTGGTGCCTGCCCCGCCGGGTCGTCGGGAGTTCGTAGTGGTGCACGGCTTCCGCGTTCGGCGGCAACGCGCGCACCCGGACGGCCTGGCCGGCGGGGCCGATGGTGTCCACCGCGCTGAACGCGGCCTGCCTGCGTCCGGTCGGATTGTGCACGCGCAACCGCGCGAACGCCGGACGGCCGCGCTCGACCCGGTCCGGATACACCTCACGGGCGACCGCGACCCGCGGCCGCCGCCCGGTCACCGCGACCGCCGAGACGAGCACCCCGGCCCCCGCACCGGCAATGGCGAGGAAGAACGGAAACCCGGCGACCTGCCCGAGCACGAACAGCCCGACCGTGGCCACCAGGACGCCGACACCCCGCCCGGTCGGCCGGAGCACCGAGTCCCCGGCACCCAGCTTGGGCGGCCGCGGTGCTGAACTTCCGGCATCACGCCGAGTCAGCCGCGGAGCCGAGTCCCCGGCGCCACCCTTCGACGGCCCCGCCGGTCCGGCTACCGAACCTCCGGCACCGCGCCCGGACGGTCCCGCGACCGAACCCCCGGCGTCACGCTCCGCCGGCCCGGGCATCAGGCTCCCGCTCCGCTCGCGGCCGGGGCCGGGGTCGCGTTCAGGACCTCGTCGACGACGGTCGCCGGGTTGCGGTCGTGCAGTTCCGCGTCGGTGGTGAGGATCAGCCGGTGCGCCAGTACCGGGTGGGCGACCTCCTTGACGTCGTCCGGGGTCACGAACGCGCGGCCGTAGGTGGCCGCAAGCGCTTGCGCGGCGCGGATCAGCGCGATGCTGCCCCGTGGGCTGGCGCCGTAGCGCAAGGCGGCGTGCTCGCGGGTCGCGGCGGCGAGCCGGGCGGCGTACTCGCAGACCGCGCGGTCGACGTGCGCCGAACGGACCTGGGTGATCGTCTGCTGCACCGTCGGCAGATCGACCACCGGCGACAGCTCGTCCGGGCCGACGCCGGCACACTCGCCCATGATCACCATGACCTCGCTGGCCAGATCCGGGTACCCCACCTCCAGCCGCATCAGGAAGCGGTCCAGCTGGGCCTCGGGCAGCCGGTAGGTCCCGGCCATCTCGATCGGGTTCTGCGTGGCCACGACCAGGAACGGACGCGGCACCTCGTGCCGCACCGCGTCCACCGTCACCGTCCGCTCGGCCATCACCTCCAGCAGCGCGGACTGCGTTTTCGGGGTGCCGCGGTTGATCTCGTCGGCGACCACGATGTTCGCGAAGATCCCGCCGGGGTGGAACTCGAATCGTTCGGCGTGCTGGTGGTAGACCGGCACGCCGGTGATGTCACCGGGCAGCAGGTCCGGGGTGAACTGGATGCGGTTCCACGAACCGCCGATACTGCGTGCGAGGCAGCGGGCCAGCGTCGTCTTGCCGACGCCCGGCACGTCCTCGACGAGCAGGTGCCCCTCGGCGAACAGCGCGGCGATCGCGAGCCGCACCACCTGAGGCTTGCCACGCAGGACACTGTGGACATTCGCCGCGATGCGCTCGTAGACGGTGCCGGGCGGCAGTGCTGGGGTCATCGGCTCATTTCCAGGTGATGTGGTTGGACTCGACGCTGGTGCCGTCCGGGGCGGTCACGGTCACCCAGACCGTCTGGCCCGGCTGGTCGTAGTCGAGTTCGGTGTAGGTGACCGAGCCGTCGGCGCCGGTGGTGGCGTGCTCGGTCTCGACATTGGTGTTGCTGTCCGAGCTGAGCCGGATCGAAAGCCGGCTGTTCGGCGGGAAACCGGTGACCGTCACGTTCACCCGGTAACAGTTCTCGTCGCAGTTGCTGGTGGAAGTCGGCTCGCCTTGGGCGATCTTGACGTCCTGCGCCGGAATCCGGACGCTCTTCGAACTCGCCGCGCCGTCGAGGGTGTTCCCGTCCGGCGTCTTGGTCACCGCGCGCACGGTGAAGGTGTAGGACTTCCCCGCACTGAGCCCGGAGTAGGACGTGCTGGTCCCGGAAACGTTCTTGGTACCGAGGCCAGTGGCGGAAACCTCGTAGCGCACCAGTGTCCCGCCGCCGAGTTCCGGACGGCTCCAGGAAAGCGACACCCCGCTGCCACTGCGGGTCGCGGTCAGCGACGGCGCGGACGCCGCTGCGGCCGGAGTCGCCGACGCGGACGCTCCCGGCCCGGTGCCCGCCCGGTTCACCGCGACGACCGTGAACGTGTAGCGAGTTCCGTTGGTGAGCCCGGAAACCGTGGTCTTGCGGGTGCCGCCGCCCACGGTCTTCGAGCCGCCGGCCCAGCTGATCCGGTAGGACGTCACGGTGGCGCGGTTGCTCGCCGCGGCACCCCAGCCGACCGTCGCCGAACCGGAAGCTCCGGTGGCCGACACTCCCGGTGGCGCGCCCGGTGGACTCGCCGGCACCGCGGGTGGCGAAGACGGCGGGTTCTTCTCCGGCGGGGGTTTCTGGCTCCGTGCCCGGGGATCAGGGCCGGAGTCGTTGCTCGCGTCACGATCCGGCGCGGGCTGCCCCGTGCCGCGTTCCGCCGAGGGCGGCAGCGCGTCCGGCTGCGGTGGTGCGGCCTGGTCCGGCGCGGGCTGGTCCGGCTTCCCGCTCGGGGGCGGAACCACCGGGACGTCGGTGACCTTGCCGTCCTTGCCGACCACCAGCACGTGCGTGCCCTGGCCGCCGTCGACGTACACGCGCGAGTCCTCGCCGCGGGTCAGCCGGGCCGTGCCGGCGCCGGGCGGGATCGGCTTCGCGTCGGACTGTTTGCCACTCGCGTCGAAGGTGAGCAGTGTGTGCGAAATACGGTCGACGAGTGCGACGACCGAGCCGCCTGCCACCGGCCCGTCGTACTGCCCGGCGGGCAGCGCCACGGTGACCGGCTTGGCCGGTTTCGCCGCGGGATCGACCAGGTAGAGCCGGTTCGTCTGCGGATCGAGCAGCGGCACGCGCCCGGAAACGTCGTTGGCCGCCGCCCGCAGTTCCTTCGACTTCGGCAGGCCCATCGGCACCGCGGCACCGAGCGCGCCGTCTTCGACGCGGTGCACGGTGCCGTCGGTGGTGTCGACGAAATACGGCTGGTCGGCGACCAGGGTGAGCTCGCCGGTGTGCCCGGGCGGGAGCACGACCGGACAGGAGGAAACGCGGTCCGCGCCATGGTCGAGCCGGCAGAGCAGCCCGGAACCGGTGCGGAACAACCAGAGCGTGCCGTCCGCGGTGGCGACCGGGGTGCCGACCGGACCACCCGCGGACATCGTCGCGGGCGGTTCGCCGAGCCGCACGATCTGACCCGCCTGGCGGTACACCAGGTACGGTCCGCCCGCGGTCTCCACCCCGACCGGGATCTCGTCCGACGGCGGCCGGATCGCCGGACCGGCGCTCAGGTCCGACTTCCCGAACCGGGTGATCCGCTGGTCGCCCACCACGTAACCACTGGTGTCGCCCTGCACCACCTGGCTGTCCTGGTCGCCGGGCACCGCCGCCTGCGCGTCGATCGCCGAGGTGCCGCCGTCGAGGTGGAAGGCCGCCTGCAGCACGGAGTTGTAGACCCAGTGCCCACCGGGGACCACCCGCATCCCCGGCAGCGGCTTGGCCGCCCCGGTGACCGCCGCGGTCAACGCCGCGGCCGCGAGCACCACGATCGCCACCACCGGCAGCCGGCCTCGCCAGGCTCCGCCGCGCCGAGTGTTCTCGCTCACAGCGTCGGAGACTAGCCGACCCTCCCGGGACTGGTCCCGGGGTTGGCCACAAGGGGCCACTCCCGGTCCGTGGCGTGGTCAGGGACCTTGGAGACGGTCGCGCGCGGAGAGTCAGCTGCGGTTGGTGGCGACGGGGAGGGTCAGCTCGAAGATCGCCCCGCCCTCGTCGGCGTTGTACACCGCCAGCGTGCCGCCGTGGGCCTCGGCCACCCACCGCACGATCGACAGGCCCAGCCCGGTGGAACCGCTGCCGCTGGTGAAGCGGTCGAGGGTGCCGCCCGCGACTTCGTCGGCCACACCAGGACCGTGGTCGGCGACGGTGACCCGGCCGCCCGCGACGGTGATGTGCACGATCGCCGGCTGTCCGGGCTGGCGGCCGTAGCGCAGGGCGTTGTCGAGGAGGTTGCCGATCGCCCGCTGCACCAGCCCGGGATCGACGTGGACGAGTGACGGCGCCGCGGTCACCGTGACGCTGGCGCCTCCGGACGGGGTGTCCTCGGCGAGCCCGGTGACCAGCTGGTCCAGCCAGACCGGTTGGGTCGCCAGCTCGTCCACGCCCGCAGCGAGCCGGGCCCGCACCAGCAGGCTGTCGATGATCCCGCCCATCCGCGCGGCGAGACCGACGGTGCGGGGCAGCAGTTCGGTGCTCTGTTCGGGATTCCGCAGGGACGCCTCGGCCAGCGCACGCAGCGCGGCGACCGGCGTGCGCAGGTCGTGCGCGGTCTCGGCGAGCAGGATTTCCTGCTGTTCCAGTGCCGCGGCGGCGGGCCGGATCGCGCGGCCCGCGATGAAGTGCCCGGCCAGCCCGAGCGCACCGATCAGCACCAGGCAGCTGCCGAACACGATGAGCGTGTAGCGCAGGTGGTCTTCGTAGGCGGGTTCGGCGTCGGTGACCGCGACGACCGCGCCGATGAACTGGCCGGAGGTGCTGCGCACCGGTTCGGCCCGCATCCGCAGCCGCCGGTCGCCGGCCCCGCGGAACTGCCCGTACTCCACCTTTCCGCTGCGCGCGGCCTGCTCCGCGAAACCACCGAGCACCGGAACCTCGACCGGCACGCACCGCTGCGCGCTCGAATACGCCGGGAACTGCCCGGAAGCGCCGGGCAACACGAAGAACTGCGGGCATTGGTCGTTGAGCTCGTCGCGGGAGACGAAGCCGGTTACCAGCGTGCCGCTGGAGGCGTCGTACTGCAGCAGCCGGGCGACCACGGCGGTCACCCGCTGCAGGTCCGCGTCCAGCTGTCGTTCGCCCTGCTGGTCGTCGTCGCTGATCAGCAGCCAGGCGAACACGATCAGGCCGACCGCGTTGATCCCGGTGAACACGAGAGTGAGCAGCCGGCGCAGGCGACGCAGCCGCCCCGCCGCGGTCCGCTTCACGACGCCGGTTCCGCGAAGCCGAGACGGTAACCGTGTCCGCGCACGGCGTGGATCAGGTTCGGCTCCCGCAGCTTGCGCCGCAGCCGTTTCACCACCGCATCGACCACATTGGACATCGGATCGGCGCTTTCGTCCCAGCAGTGCTCGATCAGGTCGGTCCGCGAGACCGCTTGCCCGGGCCGGACGGCGAGGTGTTCCAGCACCGAGAACTCCCTTCCGGACAAGGTGAGCAGCACGCCCGCACGCCGGGTTTCGCGGCGGGCGCAGTCGATTTCGAGGTCCGCGAAGCGCAGCACCGCCGGACGGCTGCCGCCCGGCCGGCACAGCGACCGTACCCGCGCGGTCAGCTCCGCCATCGAGAACGGCTTGACCACGTAGTCGTCGCCACCGTGGGTGAACCCGTCGACCCGGTCCGCGGCGCGGTCGCGGGCGGTCAGGAACAGCACCCGCGCATCCCATCCGGCCAGCCGGCGCCGGCGCACGTAGTCGAGCGCGTCGCCGTCGGGCAGCATCCGGTCGAACACCACGCAGGCGAAGCCGCCGCGGCGCAGCTCGGCGTCGGCCCCTGCCAGGTCACCGGCCCCGGTGACCTCGAAACCGGCGGCCACCAGTTCCGCCCGCACCGCCGCCCGCAGGTTCCGGTCGTCCTCGACCAGGAGTACTCGCACCGGCTGCCTCATGTCATCGAAACCTCATGTTCGAAGTGATCGTATTCCGCTCACGGTGGATCCACCGGCGACGACGAGGAGGTGGCTGGATGACGTTCCCCGGATCGGACCGAGCGGAGTGCCCGTACCCTAGCGCGCCCGCTCCCGCGAATCACTCGTTCACGGCGACGTGGCCACAACCGGCCAGCTCCGGTGCGGAGGTGCACTGTGGACGGTCGTGACCAGGCAGGAGCGGTGCTACGGCAAGCCCCGGCGCCGCGGGCCGCGAGGACTCCGGTGCTCGTCGTCTCGGCGGCGGCCACCGCGGTTCCGGCAGGTGCCAGGACGCCCCCTTTCGCCGTGCCGGCCCCGCCTCACGTGCTGCCGGCGCCCCCGCAAGCGGCACCGGTGGCGCAGAGCAAACCGGTCCCCTCCGCCGTACGGATCGAGCTGCCTCAGGTCGTCTGCTGGCAGCTGTCCGTGGTGGCCGTGCTCGCGACGCTCGGCCGGCCGTGGCCGGTGCTCACCGCGGCCGCGGCCGGCGCCGCCGTCCTGCTGGCGCTGACCGCGGTCCGCGTCCACGGCAGCTGGCTGTACGAACTCGCCGGGCTCGGCTCTCGTTTCCTCGTGCGGCACCGGCGGCACGAGCTGCCGGACTCGGCGGCGAAGGCACGCACGCTGATCAGGCTGTTGCTGCCCGGTTCGGAGTTCCGGCCACTGGAGACCGCGCAGGGCAGCACGGCGGCGATCAGCCACGCGCACGGCCTGACCGCGTTGCTCGTCCCGGGAAAGCCGGTCGACCCGCGCACGTTCCCGATGCCGGCCGAGCTGCTGCCGCCGTCGAACGACGACGACCCCGAATTCGCCGTACAGGTGGCCTTTCACGCCGGGACACGGCCGGGCTCGCCGGTCCGGACCTGGCTGGCCGCAGGCGCGGTCCGCTCCGCCGACGTACCGGGTGACGCCGAACTGGAACTCGCGCTGCGCAACGCGTTGCGCAGAATCCGGCGAGCGCTGGCGCGGGCGGGCGTTCCCGCCGATCCGCCCCCACCGGACACGGTGTCCGCCGCGCTCACCGCGCTCGCGCACGTGACCGGTGGCCGCAACGAACTGCGGGAGGACTGGCGGTTCTGGCGCACCGGACCGGTTTCCCAGGCCTGTTTCACCCTGGACGGCTGGGGCACGCCGGCCGATCCGGTCGCCGCCGGCCTCACCGCCGGCCTGCTCGCACCGATCACCGGGATCACCGGGGTCGCCGTGTCGCTGACGCTGGCCGCCCGGACCGGTGGCGACCGTTCCGCGATCCTGCGTCTCGCCGCCACCACCGAGGCCGCCGTCGATGCGGCTGCGGATCGGCTCGCCCGTTTTCTCGTCCCCGCCGGAGTCCGGCTTTCCCGCCTCGACGGCGGTCACTTCCCCGCAGTGGCCGCGTCCCTGCCCATCGGAGGTTTTTCGCGATGACGCTCGCATTCGACCAGCCCCGCCCGCTTTCCGGCACGCCGGCGGTCGCCGTCGCCGACCTGCTTTCCCGTGCCAGCATCGAGGTGCTCGTGATGAGCACCCAGTCCGTCCACGGCCCGGATCCGATCGGCCTGGTCCGGCCCGGTGATCAGGACAACCTGCGCCGTGGCGTGCGGTACCGCGTGCTCGCCCCGGACGCCGCGCGGACCGCTCCGCGGCTGGCCACCCGGCTCGCCGCGCTGACCCTGGCCGGTGCCTCGACCCGGACCATCCCGCGGGTGCCGCTGGACGCGCTGGTCGTCGACGGCACCGCGGTGGTGCTGCCCGCCGGGATCACCGGTGTGGCGGCGTTCCACCTGCCCGGCGTCGTCACCTCGGTGGTGGAACTGTTCGAACGGGTCTGGCCGACCGCGGTGCCGTTGCAGACGGCCGCCGAAGGCGCCGACAGCGACCTGCGCGAACGAGAGCTGCTGAAGCTGCTTTCGGCGGGCTACACCGACGCGGCGGCCGCGGTGAAGCTGGGCATTTCGGTACGGACGGTCCGGCGGACGGTCGCCGACCTGATGAACCGTCTCGGCGCGCGCAGCCGCTTCCAGGCCGGCGCCAAGGCCGCCGACCGCGGCTGGCTGAACGAGCAGGCCAGCTGATCTCCGGTGCTGCCAGGCCACTTCTGCCACTGCGCACGACGGGGTCGTGACCCGCGCTACGCTCGGTGGCCGTGCGGGTACTACTCACCGAGGACAACGCCGATCTGCTGCTCGCGGTCAGCACGTCGCTGCGTGGAGCCGGCCTCGCCGTCGACACCGCTGCCGACCTGCCGGCCGCGGATCTGGCGCTGACGGTCAACTCCTACGACTGCGCGGTCTTCGACCGGATGCTGCCCGCCGGTGACGCACTGGAGTTCGTGGAGGACCGCCGCCGCGCGGGCTGGCCGGTGCCGGTGTTGTTCCTGACCGCCCGCGCCGCCCCTGCCGACGTGGTGACCGGCCTCGGGGTCGGCGACGACTACCTGGTCAAACCGTTCGAGATGGCCGAACTGGTCGGCCGCGTGCTCAGCCTGTGCCGGCGCGCCCCGTCGCCGTCCGCGCCGACCGTGCTGCGGTGCGGCGACCTGGAACTCGACCCTGGCCGCCACGAGGTACGGCGGGCGGGAGCGCTGCTCACCCTGACCCGCATCGAGTTCGCGGTGCTGGAGCTGCTGATGCGATACCAGCCGCGTCCGGTCGAGCGGCGCGTGCTGCTCCGGCAGGTGTGGGACGAGCAGGTCGATCCCTCGTCCAACGTCCTGGAGGTGCAGATCCGCCAGCTGCGCCGCAAGCTCCGGGTCCCGCCGATGATCCACACCGCACGCGGGACCGGGTACTGGATCGAACCGGCCTGACCCTCCGTTCGGTGTCTCCCGCCGCCCCTTCCACGGCCGCGATCTCCGGCCCGGCACGCCGTTGATCATGCTTTTCATCGGGATTTCATCGCCTCCTCCTACGGTCGGCGCCGAGCCGGTGACCGGCCGGCACGACGGCGCGAAGGTGGGGGTATGACCGACGGGGGAACGGTGATCGACGCGGCCTCGGCCGGGGTGGAAGGTCTGGCCGGGGCCGCGTTGAGCGGGCTCGGCCAGGCCGGGCCGGTGGGTGAGCTGGCGCGGCCGGTGGTGACCGCGCTGCGCAACGTGTGGGAGGGCTACTTCGGCGCCCCGGTGCCCGAAGGCGGGACCAACTGGAGTGCCTACACCCACGATCAGCTGTACCGGATGCTGTGGGACAGCGCCGATGTCGGCGACGTCAGCACGGTCGCCGCGGAATGGCAGCGCCACGGTTCGGGAATGCGGGAGCACTCCGATTCCCTGCGTGCCGAACAGGGTTCTCTGCGGGAGAGCTGGAGCGGGCCGGCCGCCGACCGGGCTTCCGGGCGGCTGGGCACGATGGGCGAGCACAGCTCCGGCGTCGGCGACCGCGCGAGCACCGTCGGGCACGCCACGCAGCAGGCCGGTGACGCGCTCGCGGTCGCCCGCAACACCATGCCGCCGCCGCCGGGTGATCCGACCGGGGGCGCGGTCGCCGCGGCGTCGGCCGGGGCCGGTGCGGGTGCGGTGATCGGCGGGGTACTCGGGGCCGGTGCCGGTGGCATCGGCGCCGCGCCGGGTGCGCTGATGGGCGCCGCGATCGGCGCGGTCGCCGGCGGCGGAGCCAGCCTGTTCCTCGCCAACGTCGCGGCCGCCGAACGCAAAGCCGAAGCGGTGCACGTGATGGAGCGCTACGAAACCAGCCTGCACGACAGTTCGCACGCGATCGACCCGGCCGCGGGTGGTTCGGCCGTGTCCGGGGCGGACGATGCGACGACAGCGGCCGGCTACGCCGGTCCCACCGGCGGCGGACTGTCCGGTGGCGGGGCCCCGTGGTCGGCGCTGACCACCGCCGCACCGGTCGGGTCGGGACTGTCCGCGGGACTGCGTTCCGCGCTGGGCATGGAAGGCGCGCTCCTGGCCCGTAACGCGGCGATGGCCGAGATGGCGGCGGCCCGCGCGGCGTCCGGCAACGGCATGATGCCCGGCTCCCGCGGTGGCGCGCGCGAGGAGGAGGAAGAGGTGCACCAGAACAAGATGCCGGTGCTCGACCAGCCGCTGCTCGCCCCGGACGAACTGACCAGCAGGCCGGTGATCGGGCTGTGAACGACAGGAGTTTCCGATGAGCGGGCACGAAGTCACCCCGGACGCGCTGTCGCGGCAGGCCGCCGCGCTGGCCCGGCTCGGCGAGCAGACCGGGGGTCTCGCCGATTCGGCCGGCCGGCTGGCCGACCGGCTCCCGCAGCTCGGCACCGCACCGCCCGCCCTGCATCTGGCGCAACGACTGCGCGCGGCGGCGGGCGAGGCCGGGCTGACCGGTGAGATCGGGGCAGCGAACACCCGGATCACCGGCTTCCACGAGGCCCTGCGCGCCGGTGCCCGGCAGTACCAGGAACGCGAATCCGACATTCAGGAGCAGTTCCGGGACCTGCGGCGGAGCGCGGAATGACGGCCACCCTGCCCTCGTTCGTCCACTTCGGACTTGTGGAAGCGGACCTGCTGGCCACCCACGCAGGCGGCAGCTGGCCGTTCCCACTGCGGGTACCGTCCTACGGCCGGATCGACGGCGAACGAGAGATCCTGTTCGGAGTCGCCGGGCAGGCCCTGCAGGCGCGCGACCTCGCCGACGACGCCGGTCCCGCCGGGCTGGCCGTCGAGGTGGCGATCGCACTGCGTGAATGCCGCGGCGTGGTCGATGTCGTGCACAGCGGGGAAAACGGCCGCACCGCGGTCGCGGCACTGATCTACCGGCAGTCCGCGTTGATCTGCCGGCAGCGGCTGGACGAAGGCGAACCCGGCACCCTGGAAGTGCGTCAGGTACCGGAAACCACGCTGGTCGAGGCGCTGGTCGCCGAAATCCCGCAGCTGGAGGCCGCGCGCACGTTGCCGATCACGGTGCCCGCGGCCGCGGTCGACGCCGCGATGCAGCTCACCGAGAACGACGAGGACGACGCGAGCCGCGTCCGCCGGCTGCGCGATCTCGTCCACGACCACGGCGGCGACTCGGCCGCCCTCGACCAGCTCGTCGGCCTGCTGCTCCCGGTGTCCGGCCACGGGCAGCTCGGCGCGACCCGCGACGGGCGCACTCGGACAGGGCCCGCGCTGTCCTGGCTGGACGGTCCGCGCGGCCGGGTGCGGGTCAACCGGCCCGGCGACGGCTGGCTCAGCGTGAATCCGCTGCGTCCGGCCGAACTTCGGTTCGCACTCGGCGAGCTGGCGACGATCACCCGGCGCCCGCGATGACCGCGACGCACCCACGATCCGGAAGGACTGCCATGCGCACCGACCCCGTCGACCCGGCCGAATGGCTGGCCGGCTACGACCGCACGCTCGCCCGTGCCGCGGCGAACGCGCGCGCGGCGAGCGAAAGCCTGCGGGAGGCCGGCGGACGCGCGGCGTCCCCGCGCGGCGAGGTGGAGGTCGAGGTCGGCCCCAGCGGCACGCTGACCGGCCTGCGGCTCAGCCCCGGCGCCCGCGCACTCGAGGCCGAGGCGCTCGCGCGGCTCATCCTCGCCACCGTGCAGGACGCACACCGCGAAGCCGCCGCACGGGTCGTGGACATCATGAGCGAGTACGTCGGCGACGGCCCGGCACTGCAGCTGGTGCGGGACAACCTCCCGGCCGAGCCGGACGCCGCCCCCTCGCGCCGCGACGACGACTACTTCGCCGACGTGGCGGGGGTCATCCGGTGACCGGCGAGTTCGGCGTCGACCCCGGGCAGCTGCGCCGGCACGCGGGCACCGTCGGCGCGTTGGCCGACCGGCTGTCGGTGGTCTCCCGCAGCGGTCCGGGCGAGCTCGGCGACCAGGCGCTCGGCACGTTCGTGCAGTTCCTCACCGCCGGCCTGCAGTCCGCCGCGGGCCGGGTCGGCGAAGCGATGACCCATGCTTCGTCCACTGTGGACAAGGTCAGTGCGAACCTGGCCAGTGCCGCGGACCACTACGAGGAACGCGACCGGCAGAACACGATTTCGCTGCCGCGGGAGGACCGGCGATGACCAGCCCCGGACAACTGCTCACCGACCTGCGCTCGACCACCCGGGCGGTGCAGAACCAGGACTGGGTGTCGGCCGGTCTCGGCGGCGCGAGCACCGCGCTGGACCTGCTCGGCGCAACCTCGGATCCGCTGTCGGCACTGACGTCCGCCGGATTCGGCATGATCACCGAACTGGTGCGGTTCCTCGACGAGCCCCTGCAGCAGGTGCAGGGCGACCCGGACGCGGTCTCCTCGCACGCACAGGCCCTCGGCGACAGCGGGGGCCAGGCCGCCACGGTCGCCGACGACTACCGTCAGTCCGCCGGCCCGGAAACGTCGGAATGGTCGGGTTCCGCCGCGTCGGGCTACCGCGACACCAGTTCGCAGCACGCCGACTGCGTCGAGGCAGTCGGCGAGGCGAGCACCGCCGTGGCGAGCGCGGTGTCCGAAGCGGGCAAGGTCGTGGGGAAGGCGCAGCAGGAGGTCGGCGGGCTCATCTCGGAGGCCGTTGGGCGGATCATCACGCTGATGACGCAGGCACTGGCCGCCGCGCAGGCCACGTTCGGCGCGAGCGTCGCCGCGGCCATCCCGCAGGCGGTCGAGATCGCGACCGAGTACGGGCAGAAGATCTCGCAGAAACTCGGCGTGCTGCTGGCGGATTCGCAGAACCTGATGCAGCTGATGAACTCGGTCCTGCACGGGGTGGAAGCGGTCACGAACCTGATGACCCAGCTGAGCGAAGGCAACTCGACCAGCGCGGCCGACCCGGGCACCTCCGGCACAGGCGATCCGGCGACTGGCACCACCGGTTACCCGGTCTCGGGCGCCTCGGGAGACAGCACTTCCGGCGACAGCAGCCCGGGCAGCGCGGCGCCGGGAGCTGCCACCTCGGGCACTGTCACGCCAGGCACCGTCGCGCCGGACAGCGCCACGTCCGGCGGCGCCACATCGGGCAGCGTCGCGCCGGGCACCGCAACATCGGGCAGCGTCACGCCGGGCACCGCCACGTCCGGCACCGCCACCCCAGGCACCGCCGCACCGGGCACCGCGACCTTTGGTGACAGCAACTCGGGTGCCACCACTTCGGCGACCGCCACGCCGGGCAACGCAACGTCCGGCAGCGCCACCTCCGCCACCGCCACTTCCGGCACCGCTATCTCGGGCGACGCCACCCCAGCCAGCGCCACCGCAGCCAACCCCATCCCGACCAGCGCCACCGCAGGCGACGGCACTCCCGGCGCCGTGCCTCCCGGGCAGGACACCCCGCCCGAGGCGCCCGAGACGGCCGGCGATTCCGGCGCGGCCGAGGGCTCCGGGCCGAGAATCACCGTGTCGCTCGAGGTCAGTGTGCCTGGCTCGAGCTGAGCGTCACCCGCAGTTCGCGGTCCAGGGCGGGGCCGGGTTCGACGTCGAGGTCGGAGCGCAGGCGGTCGCGGACACGGTGGTACACCGCCAGCGCGTCCGCCCGCCGTCCGGCCGCGCGCAGGGCGCGCATCAGCAGCGCCGCCAACGGTTCCCGGTGCGGGTGCACGGCCAGGAACGCGGACAGCTCGGCGACCACGTCGTCCACCCGGCCCAGCCGCACCTGTGCGCTGGCCTTGTCCTGCAGCAGGGCCAGCCGCCGCTCGGTCAGCCGCATCCGTTCCCCCTCGGCGAACGGGCCGGGCAGCCCGGCGAGCGGTTCGCCCTGGAACAGGGCCAGTGCGGCGTCGGCCGCGGCCACCGCGGCCGGCAGGTCACCCGCCCGCACGGCCTGCTCCGTCTCCGCGGCCCGGGTCTCGAAATCCGTGCTGTCCAAGCGAATCCGGGCGCCGTCGAACCGGTAGGCCCCGCGGTCACTGGCGATCACCGAATCCTCGGTACGCTCCCCGCCCGCCCGCAGGCACTTTCGCAGCCGGTGCACGTAGACCGGCACCACCCGGCCGCCGGTGCCGGGCGGTTCCAGCCCCCACACGTCGTCGAGCAGTTCACCGGCCCGCACCGGCACTCCCGGCCGCAGCAGCAAGGCGGCGAGCAACGCCTGCTGCCGCACCGGTCCGAGGTCCAGGATCCGGTCCCCGCGCCAGGCCCGCAGCGGACCGAGCACGCTGAACCGCAACCCGGGATCCGCCCACTCCACGTCGGCCGGTTCGGCGACCGAAGCACCGCGACCGGGGGTGACGAGCCCGTGGTCGAAGGCGTACACGATCGCTGCCGCACGGTCCCGCAGGCGCAGCTTCACGCCCACGCGCCGCAGCTCACCGTCCACAGTGGCCTCGGGAATCCCCAGCGCGTGCGCGGTCTCGGCGTCGGTCAACCCGCGCCCCACCAACGCGAGCAGCTCCGTTTCGCGTGCCGTGAGCAGTCCGGGCGGCGGGCGATCCCCCGCCGTCGCCCGGTAGGTGGTGAGCACCCGTCCGGTCACCGCCGGGTCGAGCCACGCTTCCCCCGCGGCCACCGCGCGTACCGCCCGGATCAGATCTTCGGCGGGAGAATCCTTGAGCACGTAACCGTTCGCGCCCGCCCGCAGTACCCCGGCGAGCAGTTCGTCGTCGTCGAAAGTGGTCAACGCCAGCACCGGTGGCCGCGGCCCGTCCGCACGCAGCCGCCGGGTCGCCTCGATCCCGTCCACCTGCTTCATCCGCAGGTCCATCACCACCACGTCGACCGTGCCGGCGGCGGCCAGCGCCTCCGGCACGCCGGACCCGTCACAGCACTCGCCTGCCACCTCGAACCCGTCGCGGGCGCGCAGGATCCGCCGCAGCCCGGACCGCACGAGTTCCTGATCGTCGACGAGCAGCACCCGCACCGCCGTCACGAAACGACCTCGGCCGGCAGCGGCACGGTGACGTCCACGAGCCAGTCCGGCCCCTCCGGCCCGACCCGCAGCACGGCACCCAGCTGCTCGGCCCGCGCGGCCATCCCGGCCAGACCCGACCCGCCGGACTGGCGGGTGCCACCGCAGCGTCTGTTGCGGACGGTCAGCCGGGCCGCTCCGGCCTCGATCCGCAACCGCACCGACGCGGTCTCCGCCGGCGCGTGCTTGACGACGTTGGCCAGCGATTCCTGGGCGATGCGGTAGAGCCCCAGCCCCGCCGCGGATGCGACCGCGTGCACGTCCCCCTCCAGTTCGTAGTACGCGTCCAGTCCGGCGGCACGCGTGTCCGCCACGAGATCCGCGATGTCGACGGTGCCCGGCAACGATCTCGTGCCCGCGGAATCCCGCGACAGCAACCCCACGGTGCGCCGGATCTCGGCCATCGCGCCGCGGCCGACCCGCTCCGCTTCGGCGAGCGCCTCGACTGCCTCGTCCACGTCCCGGTCGGTGCGCAGACCGTGCCGCGCGCCGGTGACGTGCAACAGGGTGATGCTCAGCGAATGCGCGACGATGTCGTGCACCTCGCGCGCGATCCGCTGCCGTTCGGCCAGCATCGCCTGCTCCCGCACCGCGTCCTGCTTGCCCCGTTCGGCATCCAGCGCCCGCACGTACCAGCGGAGCATGAACCCGGCGCACAGCCCCAGCAGCACCGCGAGCGTGTAGACCGGAAATCCGACCAGCCCGACCGTCGCCGCGGCCACCGCGAGCACCCCGACCCCGGCCGCGGTGACCACGAAGGCGAGCCCGGCGGAGGCGATCGCGGAGACCTCCGCGGACAGCACGGCGAGCGGCATCGGCGCGAAGTCCGGGACGACCGGGAAGGCGAGCAGGACCCCCACCCCGGCGAGCACGGCGAGCGACTTCAGCCAGGACGGCGCGATCCGGCCGGTCAGCAGGAACAGCAGCGAGCCGCCCTGCATGAGCACGAACGCCGCGATCAGCACCGGCACCGGCTGCGCGGTGCGCTGCCCGATCGCGACCGCGAGCCCGATCAGCGCGAAGGTGTTCGTGCCGAGCGGAACCCACCAGGGCACCGTGATCCCGGAGCGCGAGAGGGCGTCGTTCAGCCGGCCCGCCACCCGGTCGCGCACCTTCCCCCACACCGGTCCAGCCTAGGAAACCCTGGCCGCGACCGCCATCACTGTCCGATTCGCGGACCCGGTACGCCTACCATGCCGCCATGGCTTCCAGTGGCTCCTACAACCGGCGGGAACGCCCGGCCAAACCCGCGCTGAGCCGGGAGGGCATCGTCGCGGCGGCGCTCGAAGTGGTGCGCCACGAGGGCGTGGAACGGGTCACCATGCGGCGGCTGGCCAAGGAACTGGACACCGGGCCCGCCTCGCTCTACGTCTACGTCAGCGACGCCGAGGAGCTGCACGCCGCGGTGCTCGACGAGCTGCTCGGCGAAGTCTCCACGGTCTCGC
Organism: Amycolatopsis jiangsuensis; assembly: GCF_014204865.1. Lineage (NCBI taxonomy): Bacteria > Bacillati > Actinomycetota > Actinomycetes > Pseudonocardiales > Pseudonocardiaceae > Amycolatopsis > Amycolatopsis jiangsuensis. The sequence goes on along the minus strand of NZ_JACHMG010000001.1, from coordinate 6,337,025 downwards.
TCCCCGGCGCCGACTGGCGGACGAGGTTGTGGACGCTGACCTCGGCCTACCGGGACGTGCTCTACGCGCACCCCGGCCTTGCCCGGGTCGCGCTGGTGACCAGGCTGAGCGGGCCGCACTACCTGCGGATCGCCGACGCCGTACTCGGCCTGCTCACCGAAGGCGGTGTGCCGCCCGGCCCGGCCGCGTGGACGGTCGACCTGCTGCTCCTGGTCAGCACGGCGACCGCGGTGGAACACGGCACCCGCCGGAACCGGCCCGGTTCGGAGGCCGAGCAGGACGCACTGGCGCAGGCGCTGCGCTCGCTCAGCCCGGAAAGCCATCCGCACATCGCCGCGACCGGTGCGCACCTGCTGTCCGGCAGCGGCACCGACCGCGCCCAGTGGGCACTGGACACCCTGCTCAACGGCGCCCGCGCCACCCCGCTGCCTCCCGGCGCCTGACCCCGGAAAGCGGGAAAGGCCTCCTCCGGGGATTCCCCGGAGGAGGCCTTTCCGTACTCGGGCACGCGGAGCGTGCCGGCGATCAGACCAGGTCGAACCGGTCGGCGTTCATCACCTTGTGCCACGCGGCCACGAAGTCACGCACGAACTTCTCCTTCGCGTCGTCACTCGCGTAGACCTCGGCGACGGCACGCAGCTCGGAGTTCGACCCGAAGAGCAGGTCGACCCGCGAACCGGTCCACTTGACCTCGCCGGTGGCGCGGTCGCGGCCCTCGAAGGTCTCGCCCTCCCCGTCGACCGGCTTCCACTCCGTGCCCTGGTCGAGCAGGTTGGCGAAGAAGTCGTTGGTCAGCTGACCCGGGGTGGCGGTGAACACGCCCTCGGCCGACTGCCGGTGGTTGGCACCCAGCACCCGCAGGCCACCGACCAGCACGGTCATCTCCGGCGCGGTCAGGTTCAGCAGGTTGGCCCGGTCCACCAGCAGGTACTCCGCGGGCAGCCGGCCCGCCTTGCCGCGGTAGTTGCGGAACCCGTCGACGGCCGGCTCCAGCGGCGCGAACGAGTCGGCGTCGGTCTGCTCCTGCGAGGCGTCGGTGCGCCCGGCCGAGAACGGCACCTGCACCGTGACCCCGGCGTCCTTGGCGGCCTTCTCGACCGCGGCCACGCCGCCGAGCACGATCAGGTCGGCCAGCGAAACCTTCTTGCCGCCGGTCTGCGCACCGTTGAAGGCCTCTTGGATACCCTCCAGCGTGCGCAGCACCTGCGCGAGGGTCTCCGGCTCGTTGGCCTCCCAGCCGCGCTGCGGCTCGAGCCGGATGCGCGCACCGTTCGCACCACCGCGCTTGTCACTGCCGCGGAAGCTCGAGGCGGACGACCATGCGGTGGAGACGAGCTGTGCCACCGAAAGACCGGAGTCGAGGATCTTCGCCTTGAGGTCCGCAACGTCCGCGTCACCGATCAGCTCGTGGTCGACGGCGGGCACGCGGTCCTGCCAGATCAGCTCCTCCTGCGGCACCTGCGGGCCCAGGTAACGCTGGATCGGGCCCATGTCGCGGTGGGTGAGCTTGAACCAGGCGCGGGCGAAGGCGTCCGCGAACTCGTCCGGGTTCTCGTAGAACCGCCGCGAGATCGGCCCGTAGACCGGGTCGAAACGCAGCGCCAGGTCACTGGTCAGCATGCTCGGCGAGCGGTTGAGCTTGCCGTCCTCCGGGTCCGGCACGGTGTTGCGTGCCTTGCCGTCCTTCGGGGTCCACTGGTTGGCGCCCGCCGGGCTCTTGGTCAGCTCCCATTCGTACTCGAACAGGTTGTGGAAGAACCAGTTGCTCCACTGCGCCGGGGTGGGCGTCCAGGTGACCTCCAGCCCGGAGCCGATGGTGTCCCGGCCCTTGCCGCTGCCGAAGTTGCTCTTCCAGCCCAGCCCCTGGTCCTCCAGCGGCGCGGCCTCGGGCTCGGGCCCCTTGTGCGATTCCGGTGCCGCACCGTGGGTCTTGCCGAAGGTGTGCCCGCCGGCGATCAGCGCGACGGTCTCCTCGTCGTTCATCGCCATCCGGCCGAAGGTCTCCCGGATGTCGCGGGCCGAGGCCAGCGGGTCCGGGTTTCCGTTGGGACCCTCGGGGTTGACGTAGATCAGGCCCATCTGGACGGCCGCGAGCGGCTTCTCCAGGTCCCGGTCACCGGTGTAGCGCTCGTCGCCCAGCCAGGTGCGCTCCGGGCCCCAGTACACGTCCTCGTCCGGCTCCCACACGTCCGCGCGGCCGCCGGCGAAACCGAAGGTCGTGAAGCCCATCGTCTCCAGCGCGCGGTTGCCGGTGAAGATCATCAGATCGGCCCACGAGATCTTGCGGCCGTACTTCTTCTTGACCGGCCACAGCAGACGGCGCGCCTTGTCCAGGTTCACGTTGTCCGGCCAGCTGTTCAGCGGCGCGAACCGCTGCATGCCCGCACCGGCCCCGCCGCGGCCGTCCTCGATCCGGTAGGTACCGGCGCTGTGCCAGGCCATCCGGATCATCAGCGGCCCGTAGTGGCCGAAGTCGGCGGGCCACCAGTCCTGCGAGGTCCTCAGCAGCGCGTCCACGTCGCGGGCCAGCTCGTCCAGGTCGAGGGAGAGGAATTCCTTGGCGTAGTCGTAGCCGGGATCCGTCGGGTCCGAGGCCGGGCCGTGCTTGCGCAGGATCTTCAGGTTCAGCTGATTCGGCCACCACTCCTGGTTGCTGCCGCCCTCGGTCGGGTGGCCGAACCGGCCGACCCGGACCGGGCAACCGCCCGCGCTGTCTTCGTTAACCTCGGCAAGTACCGAGTCAGGGGTGTCAGACACTGCAATCCTTCCGGGAATCAGAGATGGAGCTCAGAAGCAGAGGTGGTGGAACAGGCCGGGCACCGTCCCCAGTAGACGACCTCGGCCTCGTCGATGACGAATCCGCCGGCGTCGGACGGGGTCAGGCAGGGCGCCGGGCCGACCGCGCAGTCGACGTCGGCGATGGCACCGCACGAACGACACACGACGTGGTGGTGATTGTCCCCGACCCTGGCCTCGTACCGGGCGAGGGAGCCGGACGGCTGGATGCGCCGCAGCAGCCCCGCGCCGGTCAGTGCGCGCAGCACGTCGTAGACGGCCTGGTGCGAGACCTCACCGAGGTCCGCGCGCACGACGCCGATGATGGAGTCGGTGTCGGCATGCGAATGCCCGTGCACCGCGGCGAGCACGGCCACCCGGGGACGCGTCACCCGCAGCGCTGCCCCGCGCAGCATCCGCTCGAAGTCCGTCGTCGTCGGCACACCCCGAAGTGTGCCGGATTTTCTGGAATGAATCAAGATTGGCACCCGATCGGGAGTTCCCGCCGCCGGCTCCGGCTCCCGGCTCACCTCCTGGCGGTCGCGTACCCGGGTGGTGGCGCTACGGTGGGGGCCCGCACGAGACGCACGACACACCCGAGGTGACGCCAGATGTCCGAGGCCGTCGAATCACCCAGCTCGCACCCGGTCGGGGTCGACATCAACCGGGCGAGCATCGCCCGGGTCTACGACGCGGCTCTGAACGGGACGAACAACTACGAGATCGACCGCCGGGTGCTCGACCAGGTCGCCCAGGTCGCGCCCGAGGTGAACGACCTGGCCTGGTCGAACCGCAACTTCCTGATCCGCGCCTGCCGCTTCCTCGCCACCCAGGGCCGGGTCACCCAGTACCTCGACTGCGGTTCCGGGCTGCCCACCGCGGAGAACACCCACCAGGTCGTGCAGCGCATCATCCCGGAGGCCCGGGTGCTGTACGTGGACAACGATCCGGTGGTACTCGCGCACGGGCGCGCACTGCTGGAGGAGAACGAGCACACGAAGTTCATCGAGTCGGACATCTTCAAGCCCGAGCAGGTGCTGGGGCACGAGACCACGCGCGAGTTCCTCGACTGGACCCAGCCGATCGCGCTGCTGCACAACGGAACACTGCACCACTACCTCGGTGATGACTACGCCGCGCTGATGCAGACCTATGTGGACGCGCTGCCGTCCGGTTCCTTCGTGGTGGTGGCCCACTTCTCCGACCCGCAGACGCCCGAGCACAGCGAGATCGCGCGGCGGATGGAGGACAAGTTCACGCACAGCCCGATGGGCAGCGGCGTGTTCCGCACGCACGAGCAGATCAAGACCATGTTCGGCGGCACCGACCTGGTCGACCCCGGCCTGGTCCTGTGCGACGACTGGTGGCCGGACGGCCCGCGCTACCAGCCGCTGAACCAGGTCCAGGAATGCATTTCCGGCGGAGTCGGGCGAAAGGCCTGACTCCTGCGGCGACAGCGTCGCCGGGGCGCCGCTTCCGGGGGCGCTGCTGCCGGGACACTTCTTCCGGGGGTACAGCTTCCGGGGCGCTGTCGCCGGGCTTCGGAAGTCCACTTCGGACAGTGACTTCTCGTCCGGCGACGGCCCGCTCCTCGCCGACCGGCCCGTCACCGGTGGCGGCGGGACCGGCCTGGTTTCGGGGCGCCGCGGCGGCGGGACGGTTCACGGGTGGGCTTCGCCGGCGTGCGGGCGGGTGTGCCGCCCTTGGCCTTCGCCTCCTGCTGTCCGCGGGTGCTGTTCACCGTGCGGCCGCGGACGATTCCGATGAACTGCTCCACCAGCGCGCTCGTCTCCCCCTCCGGCCAGGACAGCGCGACGCATGACTGCGGCGCGTCGGTGAGAGTCCGGTACGTGAGGTCGCGGCGGTGGTGCAGCCGCGCGAGGGACTGCGGCACCACGAGCAGGCCGACCCCGGCCGCGACCAGTTCGATCGCGTCGCCGGTGGTGGCCGGGCGTTCGCGCGCCGGAAGGCCCGGTGGGCGCCCGGGTGGGGTGGGCCAGTCGAACGGGTCGTCGAGCGGATGCAGCACCACGTCGTCGGCGAGGTCCACACCGGACACCTCGTCCGCCGCGGCGATCAGGTGGTCCTTCGGGGCCACGACCACCGTGGTCTCGGTGTAGAGCGGGATCGCGTGCAGGCCGTCCCGGTCACCGGGCAACCTCAGCAACGCCGCGTCGGCACGGTCCTCGCGCACCGCGTCCGCGGCCTCGGCGGCCGACACCGCGACCAGCTCCAGCGACACCCGCGGCTCGCGTTCGCCCCAGATCCGGACCCATTTCGCGGGCGTCGCCCCGGGCACGTAGGCGAGCCGGAACGCCGGCGGCCGCTCCGCTGAAGTCACCAGGCCAGGCTACCCGCGCCGGCCCCGATTACCCTGGCGGGCATGACGTCGCAGAAGAGCTCCCAGACGATGAAACCGGCCACCGCGGCCAAGAAGCTGGGCGTCTACCTCGAAGCCACCCCCGCCGAGTTCCGCGCGGGCGTGGTCTCCCGCGACGAGCTGAACGCCCTGCAGACCGATCCACCGGAGTGGTTGCGCGAACTGCGCCGCACCGGACCGCATCCGCGTCCGGTCGTCGCGGCCAAACTGGGCGTCTCGATCGGCGGACTCGCCCGTGGCGGGATCACCGAGCCACTCACCACCGAGCAGATCGACGCGCTGAAGGCCGAGGAACCGGACTGGCTGCGCCACGAACGGGCCACGCAAGCCGAGGTCCGCCGGGAGGCCGCCCGGCTGAAGGCGCGCGAGACCGAGGGCTGAGCGACCGCTACGCTCGGTGCACCAGCCGCCACCAGAGCATCGCCGAACAGCCAGGGAGGCACCGCGCATGTCGTCGAACGCAGATCCGAACGCGCCCGTCGGAGTCGACCCGGACCGGGCGAGCGTCGCGCGGATCTACGACTACGCCCTCGGCGGTACCACGAACTACGAGGTGGACCGGCAGACCTTCGGTGAGCTCACCCAGGTGATGCCGGACCTGGCCGACGCCATCCGGGAGAACCGGGCGTTCCTGATCCGGCTCACCCGCTTCCTGGCCACGCACGCGCGGATGACCCAGTACCTCGACTGCGGTTCCGGCCTGCCCACCGCGGAGAACGTGCACCACGTGGTGCAGCGGCTGCAGCCGGAGTCGAAGGTCGTCTACGTCGACAACGACCCGGTGGTGAGCGCGCACGGGCGCGCGCTGCTGGAGGACAACGACCGGACCCGCTACATCGAGGGTGACATCTTCGCGCCGGCGAGCATCCTCGAGCACGACGTCGTCCGCACGCACCTGGACTGGGAGCAGCCGATCGCGCTGCTGTTCATCGCCACGCTGCACCACCACAAGGGCGACCGGCACCGGCCGGCCGAGATCATGCGCAGCTACCTCGACGCGCTGCCCTCGGGCTCGTACGTGGCCATCTCGCACTTCCTCGACCCGGGTCCGGACGGCGACGCCGACGCCGTGCACGCGCTGGAGGAGGCCATCGCCAGCGGCTCGCTCGGCGGCGCCACCGCGCGCACCCGGGAGGAAATCCTGGAAATGGTCGACGGGCTGGAGATCATCGAACCCGGACTGGTGGAACTGCGCGACTGGTGGTCCGACGGCCCGCAGCTCGCACCGCCGAACACCGCGCAGCGGATCATGGCCGGGGTCGTCGCGCGCAAACCCTGAGACGCGCCGATCGGGCACGTGTCATTCATCGGCGGAGCTGGAGGAGTGCTCGTGCGGAAGACCTGGGTGACGGCGTTCGCGGTGGCGGTGGTGACCGCGGCCGCGCTGCCGGCGGTGGCCGCTGCTTCCCCGGAAACTCCGGCATGGGGCGACTGTCCGGCCGACGTGGCCAAGCCCGGCCTCGAATGCGGCACCCTGCAGGTGCCGCTGGACTACCGGAACCCGGGCGGAACGCAGATCGACCTCACCATTTCCCGGGTGGCCAGCACGAAACCGGCCGCGCGGCGCGGGGTACTGCTGACCAATCCCGGCGGGCCGGGTGACGGCGGGCTGAACTTCCCGGCTCTCCTGCGGGACAACGGGTTGCCGCAGAGCGTGCTGGACAGCTACGACGTGATCGGGTTCGATCCCCGTGGCGTCGGCCACAGCACCCCGGTGACCTGCGACCTGCGGCCGGACCAGCCGCAGCCCATCACGCCGCCGTATGCGCACAACCGCGCGGAAGTGGTGGAGCAGGCCGACTACTCGAAGACCGTCGCAGAGCAGTGCGCCGCGGCGAAGACCGGGCCGATGCTGCCGTACGTGACGACTGCCAACACCGCGCGCGACATGGACCGCATCCGGATGGCGCTGGGCGAACCGAAGATCTCCTACTACGGCGCCTCGTACGGCACCTACCTCGGTTCCGTGTACACCACGATGTTCCCGGAGCGCAGCGACCGGATCGTGCTGGACAGCAACATGGGTCCCGGCGGCTACGACAGCACCGGCATCCGGCTGATCGCCCGCGGAATGCAGGACCGCTTCCCCGATTTCGCGAAGTTCGCCGCGGCGGACCCCGAGAAGTACCAGCTCGGCAGCACCGCGGCACAGGTGACGGCGAAGTTCTACGAGCTGGTCGACCGGCTGGACCGGACCCCGGTGCAGGGGTTCGACGGGGCGACGCTGCGGCTGTACACGCTTTTCGTGCTCTACACCAACGACCAGTTCCCGACTCTGGCCGAGACGTGGCACGCACTCGACACCGGCCGGCCGCCGCCGGCCGCGGGCGCGGCCGCCGCGGAAGCCGGCGACAACAACTTCGCTTCGCACTTCGCCGTGCTGTGCGCGGATTCCCGCTGGCCGAAATCGATCGAGACCTACCAGCGGCACGTCGTGCTCGACCGGGCCCGGTACCCGATGCTCGGCGGCGCCACGGCCAACGTCACGCCGTGCGCGTTCTGGCCGACGGCCCCGATCGAACCGCCGGTGCGCATCGGCGACCGGGGTCCGTCGAACGTGCTGATGGTGCAGAACCTGCGCGACCCGGGCACGCCGGTGTCCGGTGCCCGGCAGCTGCGCCGGGCCTTCGGCGACCGCGCCCGGATGGTGACTGTCGACCAGGGCGGCCACGGCGTCTACGTCTTCGCCCCGAACAAGTGCGGGAACGACGCCGTGACCGACTACCTGGCCACCGGGAAACGTCCGGCGCACGACCGGTTCTGCGCTGCCGAGCCGGCGCCCGCACCCGGTTCGAGCGCGTCGCGGCAGGCAGCGCTACCCCTGGGCTGAGCGGGCAGCCGGTGGCCTGCGCTCCCCGCGCAGCATGGACCGGACGGCGCCGGCCGGGTCGGCGGGCAGCCGTTGCGCACGCCAGGCGACGAAACCGTCCGGCCGCACGAGCACCGCGCCGTCGGCCCCGGTGCCGGACAGTTCGGTGAACCCGGCGATCTGCCGCACGTCGAGCTGGTCGGCGGCGGCCTGCCAGCCGGCGCCACCCGAACCGGTCAGCAATGTCCAGCCGGCACCGACGAGGTCCAAGGTGGACACTTCGCCATCGTCGAGCCACCGGTGCGGCAGGCGGGCACCGACGCACGTCTGGTTCCGCAGGATGTCCACCGCGTCGTCCCCCTCGGCCGGATAACGGTAGAAGAGCATGCCGCGCAGGTAGTCCTCGGCCAGGCGGGCGTACAGCTGCTGCACGTCCTCATGAGACTGGTACCCGCGGTGCACGCGGTGGGACAGTGCCAGCGACGCCTCCGCGGCAGCCCGTCGCTCCGGCTCGTAACTGTCCACAAGCGACTCACCGGCCGTCCCCCGCAGCACCTCGGCCAGCTTCCAGGCGAGGTTGTGCCCGTCCTGGATCCCGGTGTTCATGCCGAGCCCGCCGGCGGAACTCTGCACGTGTGCGGCGTCGCCGGCGAGGAAGGCCCGGCCGCGACGGAACGATCCGGCCATCCCGATCGCCGCTTCCCACGCGTTGCACTCGAGCAGCTCGATCGGCACCGGCTTGCCGATCGCCTGGTGCAGCAGGTGAATGGTCCGCTCCGGCGAAAGCACGGTCCGCTCGGCGGATTTTCCGGGGTAGTCCATCAGATGCGAGGACCAGCGGTCACCACCTTTCGCGAAGAGTGTGCAGTAGACGTGTTCGTTGCGGATGAAACAGGCGTGCGTCGAGGATTCCGGAAGCAGCTCGTGGAGATCGGCCCGGAAGAAGGCCGTGTTCAGCCGCGCCGCGACCTGCCGGTCCGCGACGGGGATACCGAGCAGGTCCCGGACCCGGCTGCGCGCGCCGTCGGCTCCGATCAGGTACCGGCAGACCAGAGTCCCGGCATCGGCCGTCTCGACCCGCACCTCGTCCGCGCCGAGGGCGACGTCGACCACTTCGGTGGCCAGCCGCACCCGGCCGCCGCGCTGGCGAACCTGCTCGAGTGCGAGCTGCTGCACCTCGCACTGGGTCGTCGTCCGCCGGATCCCGATCGGACTGCATTCGGCCAGCAGCCGCGCGTACCGCTCGGGCAGCGCCGCGGCCTGGCGCACCGCGCCGATCGCACTGTCCTTGACCACCGACCGGAACGGCGCCGGGCCGTCCCAGCACCGCCGGTCCAGTTCGGCGCCGAGACCGATCGAGCGGAACAGTTCCAGCGTGCGCACGCTCGTTCCGGCACGCGGTGCGGCGGCGAGCGAATCCCGCTTCTCCAGCACCGTCACCCGCACGCCCCGGTCGGCGAGGAACAGGGCGGTCGACAAGCCGACCGGGCCGGCTCCGACCACGATCACTTCACTGGTTTCTCCGATCATGGCGGCCACAGTGCACGCTCAAGCCGGCTTGAGTGCAATCTGCGACGCTGACGCCATGGACTACTCGATCAGCGAGGTGGCCCGGCGCTTCGGAATCGCCGTCTCCGCCCTGCGGTACTACGACCAGGTCGGCGTGCTGCGGCCAGCCGGACGCCGGGGCACCGTCCGGACCTACGGCCGCGACGAACTGCGCAGGCTGGCCCTCATCCGGCTCCTGCACCGCGACGGCATGATGAGCCTGGCCGACACCGCGGCCACGCTCACCGAGCACCCGGCGCAGGACCGTTCCGCGACCCGGCAGGTGATCGAAGGGTCACTGGCCGCGATGCAGGAGCAGATTCGCCGGCTGCGGGACGCCCAGCAGGTCCTCGACCACCTGCTCACCTGCCCGCAGGACAACCCCGTGCGCGACTGCCGCTATCTGCAGGCCCAGCTCGAGCAGACGGTCGAAACGGCGCTGACCGGCGAACCGCCGGATGCCGGGAGCACGCTCACTCCGTGACGTCGTCGCCTCGCGGCCGGACCCGCGAGGCGAGCGCACGGTTCAGCGGTACGTCCAGGTTCCCGTCGACCAGCTCGCCGCGCAGACGGTTCGTGGTCTTCCAGCCGTCGAGCGCTCGGTCCGGGTCGGTCGCGGCCACCGCGAGCAGCAGTGCGTCCAGGATCAGCAGGTGGCCGAGCAGGGTACTCGGCAGCATGTCCTCAGTGGACGGTGCGACCAGCACGGTGTCCACGCGGTCGGCGAAGTGACTTGCCAGCACCTCGGTGACCAGCACGATCGGACAGCCGGCCCGTTTCGCCTCACTGATGGCCACGTCGTGCTCGCGGACGTGGCGCAGCGGGGCGATGAGCACCAGCGCCGAACCGGGGCCGAGCCTGCCGAGTTCGTCGGCGAAGTTGTAGCCGGTCTGGCCGGTGGCGCTGGCTACCCAGCCGATCCGGCGTAGTCCCAGCGACAGCGAATCGGCCAGCGGCAGAGCGGATCCGTAGCCGACGATCAGCGTGTGCGCGGCGTCGGCGACGATGCGCGCCGCCGTCTCGAACGCCTCGGTCGGCACCGTCGCGGGCAGGGCACGGGCCAGCTGCACGGCGTCCAGGCACATCTTCGCCAGGAGCCGACTGCTGTCGTCGGACTGGGTCAGGTGCTCGGCCAGCGTCTGCTCCGGATCGCGGACCGGGTTCACCGTCGCCGCTGCCGCGCGACGCAACTCGCCCAAACCGCTGTAGCCGAGCTGTTTGACGGTCCGGATCACGGTCGCGTCACTGACTTCCGCACGCCGCGCGATTTCCTGCGCGGAGAACACCGAGGCCTCCGACGGGTGCAGCGCGAAGAAGTCGGCCACGCGAAGTCCACCGGCGCCCAGCTGGTCCCGGACCTGGGCGATCCGCTTCGTCAACGAGGTCTCCATCTAGTCACCACTAGACTTTCGCGAGTTCATGAAGTACACACTACATCACCCGACTGCGGAGGTGGTGTGATGCGGCGGAGGAGATGGCCGATCGCGTGGTTGCTTTGCCTGATACCGGCACTGGCCGGCTGCGGACTGAGTTCGACGGGCACCGCGGATCCCGCGTTGCTGGAACGTCCGCACGGACGGTGCGACCCCGCGCTGGCCAAGACCTTGCCCGCGCCGATCCGCCAGCGTGGCTCGTTCCTGGTCGCGATGTCGCCGCACACCCCGCCGATGGCCTACCACGCCGAGGACAACGTGACCATCGTCGGCCTCGACCGGGACATGAGCCAGGCCATCGCGGACGTGTTCTGCGTGCGTGCGGATCCGGTTCCGACCAGCCTGGATGCCATCGTGCCGGGACTGGCCGCCGGACGCTACGACATGGTGCTCGCCTCGCTCAGCCCCACCGAGGAGCGGCGGAAGAAGGCCGATTTCGTCACCTACTACAACGGCGGGCAGGGTTTTCTCACCCGCAGCACGATGAAGGACCCGCTCAAGTCCTATGTGGACCTGTGTGACCGGGACGTCGGCGTGGTGATCGGTTCGGTCCAGCAGGGTCAGCTGGACCAGGCCGCGGGCACCTGCGCGAAGGCCGGCCTGCCGGACTGGCGGCTGAGCCTCTTCCCGGACGGCACCGCGGCCGTGCTCGCTCTGCGCAGTGAACGGATCGGCGTGCTCTACTTCTCGATCTCGCTCACGCAGTACGTGGCCAGCCGCCAGCCGGACCTGTTCCGGCTGGCCGGCAAGTACAAGCGAGCCCTCGTCGCGGCCGGATTCGCCAAGCATTCGCCGCTGACCGGGCCGGTGCACCAGGCCGTCCAGCGGCTCATGGACGACGGCACCTACCAGCGGATCCTGCGGAAATGGGGCCTCGAGGAAAACGACCTCGCCACCACGGAAATCCTGAACGGAAGGTAGTGATGACGGTTTCCGATCACCTGGCCGAGCAGGGGCGCACCGACCTGCCGTCCCGGATCCTGACCAGAAAACGCTACGGCAACGCGGTGGCCGGCGTCATCGTCGCGCTGCTCGTCGCACTCCTGCTCACCTCGGCGTTCACCAACGACAACTTCTCCTGGCCCGCCTTCGGGCACTACCTGTTCAGCCCGGCGATCCTGGCCGGGCTCGGCCGGACGGTCGAACTGGCGGTGATCGCGATGGCGCTGTCGATCGTCGTGGGCGTCGTGCTGGCCATTCTGCGGCAGTCTTCGAGCAAGGTGCTCAACGCGGTTTCCGGCGCCTACATCTGGGTGTTCCGTGCGACGCCGCTGCTCGTGCTGCTGCTCCTGCTGTACAACTTCGCCGCGCTCTACCCCCGGCTGTCGCTCGGCGTTCCGCTCGGCCCGGACCTGTTCAGTGTGGAAACGAACTCGGTGATCACCGTGGCAGGCGCGGCGATCATCGGACTCACCCTGCACGAAGCGGCCTACTGCGCGGAAATCTTCCGGGCCGGGCTGATCTCGGTCGAACACGGGCAGCGGGAGGCCGCCGAGGCGCTGGGCATGTCGAGCCGGCTGTCGCTGCGCCGGATCGTGCTGCCGCAGGCGATGCGGGCCATCGTGCCGCCGCTGACCAACCAGTTCGTGAACGTGGTGAAGACGACCTCGATCGTCAGTGTGATCTCCATGCCGGAACTGCTCTACAGCGCGCAGATCATCTACGCGCGCACCTACGAGACCATTCCGCTGCTGCTGGTCGTCACGTTCTGGTATCTCGTGCTGACCGCGGTGCTGACGGTCGGCCAGCACTACGTGGAGCGGCATTTCAACCGTGGTCGCCAAGGGGTTCCGGCGTTGAAGGAGAGGCGATGAGTGATCCTGCCGTCGAGATCCGCGGGGTGCGGAAGAGTTACGGCTCCCTCGACGTCCTGCACGGAGTCGATCTGGTGGTCGAGCCGGGCGAGGTGGTCTGCCTGATCGGCCCGTCCGGTTCCGGCAAGAGCACCCTGCTGCGGTGCATCAACCACCTGGAGAAGATCCAGGGCGGGATGATCCTGGTGGACGGGGAACTGGTCGGCTACCGCCGTTCCGGGCCCGATCTCGTGGAGACCACGCACCGGGAGACCTGCCGTGCCCGCAGGCACATCGGCATGGTCTTCCAGAGTTTCAACCTGTTCCACCACCTCACCGTGCTGCAGAACCTCGTCGAAGCACCGATCCACGTCCAGGGCACGGCGAAGGGCGAGGCGCTCGCCCACGCGAGAGCGATGCTCGAACGGGTCGGGCTCGCCGACAAACACGCGAACTACCCGGCACAGCTGTCCGGCGGGCAGCAGCAGCGGGTCGCGATCGCGCGGGCACTGTGCATGCGGCCGAAGCTGATGCTGTTCGACGAGCCGACGAGCGCGCTGGATCCGGAACTCGTCGGCGAGGTGCTCGAAGTGCTGCGCGATCTGGCCGGCCAGGCGATGACCATGCTCGTGGTCACGCACGAGATCGGGTTCGCGCGCCAGGTCGCGGACCGGGTGGTGTTCATGGACCAGGGCCGGATCGTCGAACAGGGGCCGGCGGGGCAGGTGCTCGACGCTCCGGGCCACGAACGCACACGCCGTTTTCTGGACCGAGTCGGTTGACCGCGAACCGGCCGAAAAGAAAGGGAACACTGATGCAGTCCGTCGAGTACATCGTCGTCGGCGGCGGTGTGGTGGGCACCGCCACCGCCTGGCACCTCGCCTCACGGGGCGCGGAGGTCACCCTGCTGGAGGCCCGCGAACTCGCCTCCGGCGCCTCCGGCGGGCCGGGCCGCCGCGGCGTCCGCGCCGGCGGGCGGGACCTGCGGGAACTGCCGCTGGCCCGCCGGGCGCTCGAGCTGTGGCCCGAGCTGGACACGCTGCTCGGCGCGCCGACCGGCTACCACCGCAATGGCCTGCTCAGCCTCTACGACGTGGAGATCGCCGGGGTCAGCGGATGGCAGAGCCTGCCGGCCCGGCAACAGGCGCAGCGCGCAGCGGGTATCCCGTGCGAGATCGTCGACCGGGGCAGGCTGGAGGCGATGCAGCCCGGCATCGCCGAGGGTGTCCGGCACGCGCTGCACACCCCGGACGACGGCACCGCGGATCACCCCGCCACGACGAGGGCTTTCGGTGCGGCGGCACGGAAACTCGGCGCTGCCGTGCACGAGCACACCGGGGTGGCCGGGCTCGTCCCCGGAGAGGACGGTTCGGTCACGCTGGAGCTGACCACCGGCGAGCGGATGCGGGCCACCCGCGGCGTGGTCCTCGCCGCGAACCGGTCGACCCCACGGCTGCTGCGTGAATCGATCGGGGTTTCCCTGCCCTTGTGGGAAAAGGCGACGCAGGTGACGTTCGTCCGCCCGCCGTCCGGATTCGGGCTGAACCACCAGATCGGCCACACCCGGCGATCGCTGTCGGTGAAGATGACCGACGAGGGCTCGGTGATGCTCTCCGGCGGCCGGCCCGGGAGCTGGGACCCCGTCACCGGCGTCGGTACGGTCGATCCGGACGTGCTGCGCACTACGCTGGCCGACCTGGCCGCGACGCTGCCGGAGCTGGACGGCGCGGAGGTACTCGCCGTCGACAACAACCGGGCGGACACCAGCACCATCGACCTGATCCCGGTGATCGACAAGGCGCCCGGCCTGGATTCGGTGTTCGTCGGAACCGGCTGGAGCGGCCACGGGTTCGCCCTCGCCCCGGCAGTGGCCGAGGCCTTCGCCAGCTGGGCGCTGGATGGGAAACGCCCGGAGACGCTACGGCCGTTCACCTTCGACCGGCTGGGCGCGGTGGTACCGAGCTGAGCCTGCGGGGCCCGCGCCCGCGAGTCCCCGGCCGCGGCGCGGGTCCTCCCCCGGCTACTCAACCGATCTCGGTCAGCAGGGCCCGCATCTCGCCCTCTTCCCGTTCCTGCACTCCGAGGTATCCGGACTCCCGGATGGTCTCCAGCGCGTCGGTGAGCAGTCGTCGCGCGGGTTCGGTGCGGCCGGACCGGTACAGCGCACGGGCGAGCGCGTGGCTGCCGGAGATCTCGCCCCAGCGGTCACCGAGCTCGTGCCACCGGTCGACGGCGTCGCCGAGGTGCCGGACGGCCTCCTCGACCTGTCCGGCACGCAGGCACGACTGGCCGACCTCCCGCAGTCCGTGGGCCAGCATGTGTTCGGCACCGGTGTCCTGCAGCAGCTCGACGCACCGCAACCCGAGTTCGATCGCCTCGTCGTGCCGGCCGAGCCGGGACAGCACCGAGCCGAGGCCGTCCGCGACCGACGCCTCGACGAACCGGCTGTGCTGCTCCCTGGCGATCGCCAGCGCGTCTTCCAGCAACGGCAGCGCGTCCAGTTCCCAGCCGATCATCAGGTACGCCACCGCGAGATTCACCGCGACCGCCTCGTCACGGCGGTCCAGCTTTCCCAGGAGGTCGACCGCGCCACGGTGCCACGTCACGGATTCCTCAGCCCGGCCGAGAAAATGACACAGCACGCCGAAGTCGTTGCACAGCCGCCCTTCGGCGAGCCGGTCCCCGATCCGCCTGGCTACGGGCAGCCCGGTCGCGAGGACCCGCTCCCATTCCGCCCACCGGCTCATGCAGTGGCACAACGCGCCGAGCGCGGTGGCAAGGCGGGCGGCCTGCTCGTCGAGTCCGTACGCCGCGGCCAGTTCCAGTACGTCGGCCAGCGCAGGCAGCTCGCGCCCCGCCCAGGTGATCGCCTCGTGGTAATCGAGCAGCCGCGGGGCCGGCCGGTCCGGATCGGGCGGTCCGGGGTCGATCGGCCCCAGCCCCGGCGCCAGCAGCTCCCGCGCGACGACCGTGGCACGCAGATACCACGCCACCAGCCGCCGGACGGCCTCGCCGCGGGTTTCGGCCGACTCGTCCCGCTCAGCGCATTCCGCGGCGTAGATGCGAAGCAGGTCGTGGAACCGGTAACGGTCCCGCGCGAGCTGTTCCAGCAGATGCCGGCGCACCAGGCCTTCCAGCTGGCGGCGGGCCGCGGGCACCGGCAGGCCGAGCAGCGCGGCCGCGTCCGCGGCGCCCAGCTCCACCGCCGGGTGCAGGCCGAGCAGCCGGAACGCGTGCGCCTCCTCCGGCTTCAGTGTGTGATACGACCAGGAGAACACCGTGCGCACGACCGAGAACTCATCGTCTGCAGTGGACAGTGCGTCCAGCCGCTCCGGCACCACCCGCAGCTGCGCCACCAGATCGGCCAGCTCGCAGTGCTCGCCGCCGAGGATCCGCTCCGCCGCGATCCGCAACGCCAGCGGCAGGTGTCCACAGTGGATCGCCAGCTCCTCGGCCAGCTCCGGTTCGGCGTCCACCCGCGCCGCACCGAGCACTCCCCGCAGCAGCCGCAGGGATTCGGCCGGTCGCAGCACGTCGAGACTGAGCCGGCCGGCGCCGTTGCGGGCGACCAGCCCGGCCAGCCGGTTTCGGCTGGTGACCAGGGCGAGGCAGCCCGTCGAACCGGGCAGCAGCGGCCGGACCTGCTCCGCGCTCACCGCGTTGTCCAGCACCACGAGCATCCGGCGCCCGGCCAGCAGCGAGCGGTACAGCGCGGCCTGCGCCCCGACGTCGCCGCTGATCACCTCCGCGTCCGCGCCCAGGCTCCGCAGCAGCTGGGCGAGCGCGGCCTCCGGGGTGATCGGCGAGTGCCGCGGATCGAATCCCCGCAGATCCAGGAACAGCTGACCGTCCGGAAAGGACTCCGCGACCTCGTGCGCCACGTGCACGGCGAGCGCGGTCTTGCCGACCCCGGCGCAACCGTCGATCGCCGAGATGACCACCGATCCGCCGGAAGCGCCGGCGGACGTGCTCTCGCACAGCTCGCGCAGCCGTCGCGCCTCGTCCTCGCGCCCGACGAACTCCGCGATCCCGTGCGGCAGCTGGGCGGGCACCACGCGGATGGGCCCGGGAGTCGTGGCCGGCGCCGCGGACTCGCCGGTGAGCACGCGTTCGTGCATCCGCCGCAGCGCCGGACCCGGCTCGATGCCCAGCTCGTCGACGAGCTGGCCCCGGATGCCCTGGTACACCCGCAGCGCCTCGGCCTGGCGTCCGGTGCGGGAGAGGGCGAGCATCAGCAGTTCGTGCAGCCGCTCGTGCAGCGGGTTCTCCGCGGTCAGCGCGGACAGCGCGGTGGCGGCGTGACCGGCCCCGCCGGTTTCCAGCAACGCGGCGCACCGCAGCTCCTCCACGTCCAGCTTCAGCAGGGCGAGCCGGGAGCGTTCCGCCTCGGCGAACGGGCCGGTGGCCCCGGCCAGCGGTGGCCCACTCCATTCACGCAGCGCGGCATCGCACTGTGCCCGGGCCCCCACGAAGTCGCCGGCGGCCGACCGGCGCCGCGCTTGGCCTTCGGCCGCCTCGAAACGGCACGCGTCGATCGCGTCGGCGGGCAGCCGCAGTGCGTACCCGGCTCGTGTCCCGGTCAGCACCCGGGGTGCGGAACCGCGGGCGCGCCTGGGTTCGAGTGCCTTACGCAACGCGGAAACGTAGGTGTACACGATGCCTTCGGCGGTCTTGGGCGCCGTCTCACCCCACAGGCCGTCGATCAGCTCGTCGAGCCGGACCGTCGTACCGGTACGCAACGCGAGCAGGGCGAACAGCGAGCGCCGGCCCGCCGGCCCCAGGTCGATTTCGGTCTCGCCGTCGCGTACCCGAACGGGACCCAGCAGGCTGACAGCCATTCTCATGGTCACCACAATGGTTTTCCGGGTCTACGCGAAATCCGCGTTCGGCGAAGCGGAGCACATACTTCAATGAGGACCGGCACGGCGCGCGATCTTCCCCGAAACAACACTGATCGCGCAAGAGTGTCCACCTAAGTGCACATTTGAGCGCATGCCGAAACCCGTTTCCGGCGTGCGGGCCAATACGTGAACGCAATTCAGCTATGCCCCCTCCGCGGCACGCGCAAGTGACGCCACGTCACGTGTGCGACCCGAACAATGTCATGCGCAACCGATGACGTCCTCGCACTGGCCGGACGCGCCGGCACGCGGTGAGATCTGGACATGACCTCGAAACACTCGCGTACCGTCGCGTCGGCCTCCGCGGCACTCGTCGTCGCACTGACCGCCGCGCTCACCGGCTCCACCGCGGTGGCACAGGCCGCGACCGGTGATCCGGTGACCCACGAGGAAAACGACTACGTTCCCGAAGGCGGAGCCTGGACCGAGCACTACTTCCCCTCCTCGGACGGATCCTCGGTGGAGCTGCACGCCGACGTCCTGTTGCCGGCGAACCTGCCCGAGGGCCGGAAGGTGCCGGTCATCATGTCCGCCGGTCCCTACTTCGGGCACTCCGGGCAGGAGGGGCCGGAGGGCCGCGAACACACCGGCCCCTCGGACCGGTTCACCGACCTCGTCGAAGGCGGCCGCCTGTTCGACCGTGGCTACGCCTTCGTCATGGTCGACGTGCGCGGCTACGGCGGCTCGACCGGCTGTCCCGACTTCGCCGGCCCCGGCGAGCAGGCCGACATCGAGGCCGCGATCGACTGGGCCGCGAGCCAGCCGTGGTCGACCGGCTCGGTGGGCATGTACGGCAAGTCCTACGACGCGATCACCGGCCTGGCCGCCAACGACCTGAAGCAGGACGCGCTCAAGGCCGTCGTCGCCCAGGAACCCATGTGGGACCTGTACCGCAACATCCGCTCGAACGGGGTGCCGCGCTCGACGATGGTCAACGTGCCCAACACCTACAACAGCATCGCCGCGTTGCCGCAGCTGCCGGACGACGACGCCCATTACCGGGAGAACGCCGGATACGAGAAGACGCATCCGGAATGCGCCGTGCAGAATCTGCTCGGCTACCAGACCGCCGATCCGGATTCGCAGTACTGGAAAGACCGCGATCTGGCCGAACGCGCGAAGGGCACCGACACCCCGCTGCTGTTCACCCAGGGTCTGCTCGAATGGAACACCGAACCCGAGGCGGTCCAGGAGTACCTCGACAACCACCAGGGGCCGGAGCGCGGATGGCTGGGTCCCTGGGACCACGTGCGCGGTAACGACCGGGTCGAGGACGGCCGCCTTGCCATGGGCCGCGAAGGCTGGTTCGAGGAGACGATGTCGTTCTACGACCGGTACTTGAAGGGCATCGAGCCGTCCGTGCGATACCCGGCATACTCCATTCAGGACAGCACCGGCAAGTGGCGAGCCCAGGACACCTGGCCGGGCGCGGCCCGCACGTCCGACGTCCGGCTCGGTGGCGGGTCCTATGTGGACGACGGCGGCGAGAGCGGAACCAGGACCGGCACCAGTTTCTTCCAGTGGTCACAGCCGGCCGGTAAGCCGGTCAGGGTCACTGCCACTCCGCGGATCTCCTTCGACGCCAAGGGTTACGGGAACGTCATGACCAAGCTGTACGACGTCGCCCCGGACGGGACCGCGGTGCTGTTCAACGAGCAGGTGTCCACGCTGAAACCGGGCGAGGTCGCCTTCGACCTCAAGTCGAGCGACTGGACGCTGGCTGCGGGCCACTCACTGGCCGTGGAGATCGGCACCATCCCGCCCACCGCGGGCGACTGGCTCGACACCCCGTCCCGGGAGAAGATCACCGTGTCCGACGCACGGTTGCGGCTGGCGCTGGACGATCCCGCCGACGACACCCCCACCGCGGGCGAGCGGGCGCCGTACCTGGACACCTACCTGCAGGGCTACACCAGCAAGCTGACCGTCGGCACCCCGACGTTCACCCTGCCCGGCCAGTGACCACCGCACCACCGACGCACCACCGGGCGCCCGCGTGACCGGTCGCGGACAACGACCGATGGCCGGACGAGCTGCTCGCTCGTCCGGCCATCCGGCGCCGGTTTCACGCCGTGACCGACGCGACGACCCGCTGGATCTCTTCCACCGCCACCGCGGGCTCGTCGAGGTAGATGTAGTGCCCGCTCTTCGCCGCGGTGCTCAGCGTGCTGCGGCTGGACAGCCCGAGCCACTTCTTCGCGCCGTCCGACCACGCCTGCTCGAGCGCGGGACCGTACTGCGGGATCGCGGCGAGGTACTGCTGCCCGTGCTGGATCACCGCCACCGGGATGTCCCCGGCCGAGCGGACCTCCCCGTCCTTGGTCGCGAGCTGCTCCGGGTTCTGCCCGCCCAGCATGGCCAGGGTCTGGTCACGCAGCTGCGCGGCGTCCCCGGTGGCGTTCTGCGGGATCAGCCTGGTGAGGTCGGCGGCCTGGACCGGCGAGGTCGCGTCCATCAGCACGACCCCCTTGACCCGGTCCTGGTGCTCGGGGGCGTAGCGGCCGGCGAACAGCCCGCCGAGGGAGTGCCCGGCCAGCACGACCGGGGCGTCGCCGGCGACCTGGTCGATGACCGAGGTCAGGACCTCGCCGCTGGTCTCCATCGTCTGCGGCCCGCTCGGCTGGTCGCTGGTGCCTGCGCCGAGCCGGTCGTAGGAGCAGACGCGGTTCTTCTCGCTCAGGGTCCGCTGGAAGCCGGCCATCTTGTCCAGCCCGTCGCCACCACCGTGCAGCAGCATGATCACCGGTGCACCGGGCTTCGCCTCGCCCGAACAGGACACGTGCACCGACCGGTCCCCGACCTTGATCTTCGTGTCGCCGGTCAGCGGCGCGTGCTCCGTCCGCGGCGCCTCGCTGCCGACGCTCACCGGAGCGTCCGCCATCGCATCGTCCTCGTCGTCACACGCGGCGAGCCCGGCACCCGCCACAGCGCAGCACAGCACCGCCACCGTGGCCCTGACCATGCGGTTCATGATTCTCCTTCCGATTCCACGACCCGGCGCCGCGGCTGAGGAGAAACCTACGGATCCGGGAGCGGGGAATCGTCACCTTGCGGAGCGCACCTGTCCGTAGCTCCCACGGGGGACACGGATCGCGCCCGCGGCCCGAAGGCGGGACCGGTCCCACCCGAGGACGTACACACTGGAGCAATGACTGAGCCGACCCGGCGTCCGAAGCGTCCTCCGGTGCTGATCGCCGCGCTGGTGGCTCTGCCACTGGCCGCCCTGCTGTTCGGGATGACCGCGACGAACCTCGGCGGTCCCGGCGGGGCGAACGCGAGCCTCCCGTCAGCGACCGTGCTGATCTCCCTGCTGGCGATCCGCTTCAACTGGGCTCGCGTGGCGGCACTGGTCGCTCTGGCCATCCTGACCGTCGAATGGCTGCCGGGTGCGGTCCACCACCTCGACGACGAGAGAACGAGCCAAGCCGCGACCTACGTCCTGATCGGCACCGTGCTCTTCGTGGCGGGTGCCGTTCTGGCCTTCCTGACCCCGTCGAACCAGTACTACCGACAGGCCGCGCGCTGGCGAAACAGCCGGAAGCAACGACTCAGCTGACCAGCCGGGATCACGGGGTAGGCGCGAACGTCGGCAGGGCGAGGGCCGAATGCGCCGGCCGTCCCTCCGCGGGCGGTATGGCACGGAGATTGCGCAGCCGGTCGTTGCGCAACTCCAGTGCGCGTGCGGTGGTCGGGAAGAGCTTGGCACCGCCTTCGCCGACCAGGCCCTGATTGACGGCCACGAAGTCACGGGTCCCCTCTTCGTAGGCAGCGAATCCTGCGATATGACCACGATCGGCCAGCGAACCGGCCAGCATGTACGCGCCGACGAGCGCGAGGCTGGTGCCCTGTCCGGTGAGGAACGACGGCGCGTACGCGGCGTCGCCCACCAGCGCGACCCTGCCCTCGGACCAGCGGGGCATGCGGATCTGGCTGACCCCGTCGAAGAACAGGTCGTCCGCATCGCGCAGGGCGGCCAGCATTCCCGGCACCTCCCATCCCGCGTCGGCGAAGACCTCGGTGACCAGATCGCGTTGCGCCGCCGGGTCACGAAACGCCTCGACCGGCGGTTCCGGCCGCGCGAAGTTCAGGAAGGCGTGCACCTCGTCGTCGTCCCCCACGGCGTAGAGAGCCGCGGCCCGGCCCGGGGTGTTCCACATGACGGTCTCGTGGGAGAGCCCGAAGGTGTTGCGCATGGTGAAGACGGCGAAGCAGTAGCCGAGGTACCGATGGAACTGCTCTTCGGGACCGAACAGCATCTCTCTGGTACGGGAGTGCATTCCGTCCGCGCCGAACACCATGTCGAACGTGCGTCGGCCGCCGCCGCGGAAGGTGACGTCGACTCCGTGACCGGATTGGTCGAGGGTGTCGATGGAGTCGTCGAACAGGAACTCGACGTTGTCACGGACCGCCGTGTAGAGCGCGTTGGTCAGATCTCCACGCCGGACCTCCAGGTCCTGCCCCTCGACCCCGCCGGTGACGGAGTGCGGGTGGACCGAGGCCACCTCGCTGCCGTCCCCGTGCAGGAACGTCAGCCGGCGCAGGTCGATGTGCGCGTCCCGCAGTTCGGTCAGGATCCCCATCCGCCGGACGACCTCGAGCGCGGTGCCGCGCACGTCGATGGGGTAGCCACCGCTGCGGACCGCGCCGGACTTCTCCACCACTGTGACCGCGTATCCGTAGCGGTTGAGCCAGAACGCGAGGGCCGGGCCCGCGATACTGGCCCCGGAGATCAGGACCGTGCGCTTGCGCGTGGTGCTGGTTTCCGGCTGATCGATGCGAGTCATTGCGGTACTCCTTTGCCCATGGTGCGGGTGGCGAGCAGGGCCAGCGCCGTGACGACGCCGGCGATGATGAGACCGGTGACGTAGGCCGATTCGGCCGGAACGTCTGTCCCGGAAGGGGTTCCGGCGGCGAGGAGGGCACCGCCGAGCAGCCCGCCGACGGCCATTCCCAGCACGCGGGTCACCAGGATCGTGCTGGTGGCGATGCCGGTTTCGTTCGAGGGAACGGAGGTCGCGATGCTGGTCGTCATCGCCGTGATGCACAGGCCGTTGGCCAGTGCGACCAGTGCCTTGCCGACGACGAGGTGCCAGGCCTCGGAGTGCACGAACGCCATGGCGACCAGTGCCACCACCATGATGACGACCCCGGTGGTGGCCACGGCACGCGAGCCGGAACGGCGCTCCCACATCCCGCCGACCGGACCGGCCAGCGTCGCGGCCACCGTCCCCGGCAGCAGGAAGACGCCGATTTCGGTGGCACTGGCCCCGAAACCGTATCCGTCACCGGAAACACCCCACAGCTGCGGAACGAGGAAGACCGCCATCGAGGTGCCGATGCAGATCACGAACGTGAGCACACACGACTTCCACATCATCGGCCGTGCCAGCATGCGCAGGTCGATCATCGGTGCGGCGGCACGGCGCTCGACGGCGACCCATCCGGCGACGAGTGCGGCCAGGAGCACGACGAGACCGACGAGCAACAGCGGCTGCGAGGCGAGGTCGGGCGCCAGCGAGAGCAGGAGCATCAGCGTGATCAGCGCTGCACTCAGGAGAACCAGCCCGAGCCAGTCGACGCCGGAGGCCTCCGACCGGTCCGGCACATCGTGGGGCACCAGCCGGTGCACGAGAACGACGGCCACGATGACCACGATCGTCGGCAGCGCGAACATCCAGTGCCGGGACAGTCCTTCCGCCACCGGCCCGGCCAGCAGCATCCCCGCCATCCCGCCGCCGACGAACAGCCCGCTGACCACCCCGATGGCCACCTTCGACTGGTGCGCCGGAAGGTGTTTGCGCACCACGATGAACGACAGCGGCAGCGCGCCCACCATCGCGCCCTGCAGTATCTGGCCGGCCAGGAGAACCGGCAGGCTCGGCGCCAGCGCGGACACCAGTCCGCCGATCGCGACCACCGTCATCAGCCGGGTCAGGATTCGTTTCCCGCCGTAGCGGTCGCCGAACTTGCCCGCGATCGGGGTGACGAGCGCGCCGGTGATGGGGATGAGGATGGTGAGCAGCGCCCCTTCGGCCGGACTCATGTCCAGTTCCCGTTGCAGGAGCGGAAGAGTCGGTGACAGCACCGACTCGAGGGCACCGCTGGCGACGGCCAGCATGCCGAGTGCCCCGACAGCGGCCTTCCCGACACGGACCGGGCGAGCCGTGTTCGTGGTCATGAGCGTCCTTCCGGTGATCCAGAGTGCGTGACAGGACGCGCATTGCGTCGCCGCGGGAACGGGCGGACGCGCGCCGGAGGTGACTCAGTGCGGGTGTTGCGCAGCCTCATGTTCCGTCCCTTCGCGCTCTTCTCGTGCTGACGAGGTGAAGAGTGCAGGGACGGCCGGGCGTGCGGCGTCATACCGGGGAGCCAATGTGGACGTACTACCCCGGTAGGGGATGGGCGGTTCTATTCGCCCGGGGTCACCAGCCCCGATTCGTAGGCGAAGACGACTGCCTGGGCGCGGTCGCGCAGGTCGATCTTGGTCAGAACCCGGCTGACGTGCGTTTTCACCGTCTGCTCTGCCAGCACCAGGGCCTGTGCGATCTCCGCGTTGGACTGGCCGCGGGCGACCAGGCCGAGGACCTCGGTCTCGCGTTCGGTCAGGTTCTTCAGCCGCAGCGCGGGTTTGCCGCGGGAGACGGGACGTTGCCGGGCGAAGTCCGCGATCAGGCGGCGCGTCACCGAAGGTGCGAGCAGCGCGTCGCCCGATGCCACGACGCGGACCGCCGCGATGAGGTCGGCCGGCGGCGCGTCCTTGAGCAGGAAACCGCTGGCGCCCGCCCGCAGCGCTTCGTAGACGTAGTCGTCGACGTCGAACGTGGTGAGCATCAGGACCCGCGGCTGGTGCGACACACCCGGCGACGGTGCGAACAGCCGGCGCGTGGCCTCGAGGCCGTCCATTTCGGGCATGCGGACGTCCATCAGCACGACGTCGGGACGGGTGCGCCGGCTCAGCTCGACGCCCTGCGCACCGTCGGGAGCCTCGCCCACCACGTCGATGTCGCTCTGGGCGGACAGGAGTGCGGCGAAGCCGGCCCGCACCATGGCCTGGTCGTCAACGATGATGACGCGCGTCGTCACGTGCGGTCCCTTTCGGTCAGGGGTAGGTGCGCGGCCACCCGGAAGCCGCCGTCCGGCAGTGGTCCCGCGTCGAGGGTCCCGCCGACGAGACGCACCCGCTCGCGCATGCCGACGAGGCCGTGTCCGGTGCCGCTCACCTCGAGCGGCACGGCGGGCGGCACCGGCGGCGAGTCGTTGACGACCAGGACGACGAGCTGCTCGCCGTCGTCCGACACCGACAGCGACACCCGCGTCGGGGCACCCGGTGCGTGCCGCACGACGTTCGCGAGGGCCTCCTGGACGATGCGATACGCGGAGAGCCCGACCGCCTCGGGCACGTCGGCGTCGCAGGGGGTGAACTCCGCCGGCCCGCCGGCCCGCGCTGTCGCTTCCACCAGATGCGCGATCTGCGTCAGGCCCGGCTGGGGCACGAGCTCGCCGTGCGTCTCCTCGCTACGCAGGACGCCGAGGAGCCTGCGCATCTCGCCGAGCGACTCGCGGGCGGTCGTCGCGATGGACGAGAACTCCTCCTGCACGTCCGTCGGCAACTTGTCGAGGCGGTAGGCGGCAGTGTCCGCCTGTACCGTGATGACGGACATGTGGTGCGCCACCACGTCGTGCAACTCTCGCGCGACGCGCGCGCGTTCCTCCAGCAGCGTCCGCCGGTCGCGCTCGGCTTCGCTGATCGTCTCCTGTTCGGCCAGCCTGCGCTGCACCTCGTGCCGTTCACGGAGCGCACCGGCGACCACGAGGGCAGCGCCGCCCAGAATCATCAGCAGGATGCTGTCGCTGCTCGTCCCGTCGGGCACGAAGAACTCCAGCCCGACGCTCGCGGCCGCGGTCGCGAGCCACACCAGCAGCAGCGTCCGCCGCGATTCACGCAGGCCGAGAGCGAG
This sequence comes from Amycolatopsis jiangsuensis, assembly GCF_014204865.1. Lineage (NCBI taxonomy): Bacteria > Bacillati > Actinomycetota > Actinomycetes > Pseudonocardiales > Pseudonocardiaceae > Amycolatopsis > Amycolatopsis jiangsuensis. The sequence continues at coordinate 6,311,428 of NZ_JACHMG010000001.1, read as the reverse complement.
GCAGAGGCCGACGTACCCGACGATCACCGTGGGCGGGAACGGCCACACGTGCCGCCCGTCGAAGCCGACCGCGAGCAGCACGATCGATCCGGCCAGGTCACCGGCGAAGATCACGCACCAGGCCGGCAGCGGGCGGACGACGGTGAGCAGCAGCGGTGCCGCCTGCACCACGGCCAGCGCACTCGCGACGCCTCCGTTGAGGCCGTAGTCGACGCTCAGCACGCGAATGGTGGTGGGCAACAGGGCGACGCTGAGCACAAACGCCACGCCCCACGGCAGCAACCGAACCCAACGACGCGGCGACCCGGCGAACAGCGCGCGTGGGCGCTCCGCCCTCACGGAGGTCATGCGCCCAGCTTATGTGCAGCGCGACCGCGGGCCACGCACGGCCAGTTCGATCACTCGCCTCGACGCCCCTGCGTCGGGCGGCTCGGTGAACGGCCGTCATCGCCGGAAATGCGCGCGGTCCGCGGTGGTTTCGCGATCACAGCCCCGATTTCCGAGGCCGCTCGACGCAGGGCGGTCAGGTATTCCGGCAGTCGGCCGGGCACGTACCGGAACTCCGGGACGCCGAGGGAAACCGCGGAATGCGCATGGTCCTCGGTCCCGCCCACCGCCACGCCCAAGGCCACGAATCCGGACCTGGTCTCGGTGACGTTGGTGCCGAACCCTTTCCTACGGACGTCGTCCAGCGTGTGGCGCAGGCTTCGGGGATCGGCGCCGAGACGTGAGCCGCTGTAGAGCGCGATCACGTCCTCGTCGCTCATCGTGGCGAGCATGGCGCGGCCGCCGGAAACCATGTGCGCGGGAAGCACGAGGCCGGTCCGATCGCCGACGCGAACAGCCTGCCGAGCCTCGACCGTGGCGACGAAGTGCACGTCCCGGCCGCGCAGCACCTGCAGGAACACTGTTTCGTTCAGCTGTTCCGCCAGCTCTTTCACGGCCGGCGCCGCCGAACGCCACAGCCGGCCCAGCGGTCCACGGCCCGCCGGGTTCGCCGGCAGGCGATGGCCCGCGCGGTATTCGCGGGTCACTCCTTGCTCGGCGTAGTCGCGGTGGACGAGTGCGCTCAGCACGCGGTGGGCACTCGACCGGCCGATTCCGAGCAACTGCGCCACGTCGCCGACCGTCACCGCTGCTCCGGTCTGCAACACGGCGAGTACCTGCAGGGCATGGTCCACCGATTTCAGTGGGTAAGTGGGCACGCGTCCCATCTCTTCACCTCCAGCCCTTCGAATCATAGCTGGTCAAACGCCCGAAATTCTGTAATGCGGAACGCCACGGCGTCCGGAGAGCCAGTCGGGCACCGTTCTCGGCCGTGACCACAGGCACGAGAGGAGGAGCGTTGCAGGTGCTGCACACGGCGGAGGGCGACTCGATCAGCTTGCCCGGCGAGACCATCGAAGCAGCCGGGCCGGTGGACGTCGCCGTCGCGGGAGGCGGCCCGGCCGGGTTCTGCGCGGCCGTCGCCGCGGCCCGCTCCGGAGCCCGGACGGTGCTCGTGGAGAAGGCGCCGTTCCTCGGTGGCACGGCGACCGGCGCGATGGTCGCCAGTTTCATGGGCTTCTACTGGCGCGACGTGCGCGTCAGTGGCGGCATCGGCCACGAGATCACCGACCGCCTCGTGAAAGCCGGAGGCGCGAAGGCGTTCACCCCCTACGTTCTCGCCGAGGCCAGCCGGAACCCGGTCAAGGTGCGGACGTTCCCCTTCGATCCGGAAGTGCTCAAGTTCGTTCTCGACGACATGCTCGCGGAGAGCGGCGCCGAGCTGCAGTTGCACACCCAGGCGGTCGACCCCCTCCAGCAGGACTCCACGGTCCGCGGGATCGTCACGCAGGACCAGTACGCACGTCGCGCGATCCGGGCGAAGGTGGTGGTCGACGCCACCGCGAACGCGGTCCTCTGCCGCCGGGCGGGGTGCCGGACGCAGAACCAGGTCGAGCACCGGCGCGACCGCCAGCCGATGACGCTCATGGCGAGGCTGTCGAACGTCGATGTCGCGCGCTTTCGCGCCCTGCCGCGTGAGGAGAAGCGGCGGCTGGCGGTGTCGGGCGTGCGGGCCGGTGCGCTGAAACAGGAATTGCTCTCGCTGGTCAGTTCCCCCGAGGGATCCGACGCGTTCGTCCTGATGACCCGGGTGACCGGGCTCGACGGCTCCGACAGCCGGGACCTCACCGTCGCGGAACTGGCCGGCCGCACGCAGATCCGGGCCGTCGTCGAGTTCCTCCGGACGTCCGTGCCGGGGTTCGAAAGGTCTTACCTCGCCGCGCTGGCTCCGTGGATCGGTGTGCGCGAGACGTGGCGAGTCGAGGGCGACTACACGCTGACCGAAGAAGACGTGCTCGGCGGACACCAGTTCACCGACGCGATCGCCCAGGCCGGTGGCCCGCTGGACGTGCACGACACCACGGGGACCGGACTCGTCCTGCTCGAACCACCCGCGCCCTTCTCCGTCCCGTACCGGTGTCTCGTCCCGCGGGGGACGGAGGGTCTGCTGGTGGCGGGCCGGTGCCTGTCGGCGACGGGGCGTGCGATGGGCGCCACCCGGCACATGGGTACGGCGATGGCGACGGGACAGGCGGCCGGCACCGCCGCCGCCATCGCGGCCGGCGAGGACATCAGCACCCACGACGTTCCGGGCGAGCAGCTGCGCCGCGCGCTGCGCGACGCGGGCGCCATCGTCGATTCCCCCGTTCTCCGCAGCGAACCCTGACGGACCCGCACTTTCCTTGCCCTGTCCCGTACATCGACGTCGAAGGCGGTCACCGTTGACCCACACCTCATCGGCTCTGCACCCGAGAACGACCTCGCGAGCCAGACATCGAGCCGTCGCCGCGAATCTCATCGGCACCGTGCTGGAGTGGTACGACTTCTACATCTACGGCACGGCCACCGCGCTCGCGTTCGCCCCGCTGTTCTTTCCCGCCGCGAGCCCGGTCGCCGGAACGCTGGCGGCCATGGCCACCTACGCGATCGGCTTCGTCTTCCGGCCCGTGGCGGGCATGGTGCTCGCGCGGTGGGGCGACACGATCGGGCGCAAACGGCTGCTCATCCTCTGCCTCGTGCTGATGGGTGCCTCGACCGGCGCCATCGGGCTGCTCCCGACCCATGCACAGGCCGGGCTGGCCGCGCCGGTTCTCCTGGTGGTGCTGCGGCTGGTGCAGAGCCTGGGAGCCGGCGCCGAATACGGCACGGCGGTGACGATGACCTCGGAGTACTCGACCGCCGGACGGCGCGGGCTGTACGCGACCGTGCCGGCACTCGGCGTCGGACTGGGAATCATGCTGGGCACCGGCGTCTTCGCGCTCATTTCGCTGCTCCCGCGCGAGTCCTTCCTGGCCTGGGGCTGGCGGCTGCCGTTCCTCTTCGGGTTCTGCCTCGTGTTCGTCGGGCTCTACCTGCGGCTGCGGGTGGCGGAGTCCCCGGAGTTCGAGCGGTTGAAGGACTCCGGGACTCTGGCGGCCAGTCCGTTGCGGGAACTGGTCCGCACCGGCCGCAAGCACCTGGTACTGGCGTCCCTCGCGCGGTCGACGGAAGCCGTCTGCGCGCAGCTGTTCAACGTCTTCGCGATTTCGTACTGCACCGCGCAACTCGGGATGAGTGCCGGGCCCGCCCTGACCGGGGTCCTGGTGGCGAACGCGGTCGGACTGGCGGTGATTCCACTGAGCGGGCACCTGGCCGATCGGGTGGGCCGCCGTCCGGTGTTCCTCTTCGGACTGTTCTTCATCGCCGTGTTCGCCTTTCCTTTCTTCTGGTTGCTGGAAACGCGGAATCCGCTGCTCGTCATCGTCGCGCTGGTGCTCGCCTACGGGCTCGGCGTCAAGGTCGTCCTCGCGGTGTCCGGCGCGTACCTCTCCGAGATGTTCGAGCCGCGGGTCCGGAACTCCGGGGTCACGATCGCTCGCTCGCTTTCCGATCCGCTGGGCGGGTTCACCCCGTTGATCGCTTCGGCGTTGTGCGCGGCGACCGGTTCGTACTGGGCGGTCGGAGCGGTGCTCGTCGCCCTCGCTCTCACGTCGGCGGCTGCCGTCTTGGCGAGCCCGGAAACCCGCGGCCGTCGTGATCCGTCTCCGGAAGGTGTGTCATCGTGAATTTCCCCAGTGGGCAAGGCGTCCATGACCGTCCCGCGGCCGGTGACGGGATCGACGGCCTGCGCGTCGTGGTCGTCGGTGCCGGAAACGGCATCGGCGCCGGAGTCGCCGAACTGCTGCTGGACTCGGGCGCGGTCGTCGTCGGCAGCGACCTGCCCGCGGTGCGGCCGTCCCTGCCCGGCCTGGCCGGATGGCTCCCCGTCGATCTCACCGATCCCCCGAGCGTGCGCGAGATGGTCGACAACGCAGTGCACACGCTCGGCCGGATCGACGGGGTCGTCAACTGCGCCGGCATCCTCGGGGACCCCGCACCCGCGGCCGAGGAGCCGATCCACCACTTCGAGCACGTCCTGCGCGTCAACCTCACCGGCGCGTTCGCGCTGTCCCAGGCGGTGCTCCCGGTGATGGCCGCCGCCGGGTACGGGCGTCTGCTGCACCTCGCCTCGATGGCGGGCAAGGACGGCAATGCCGCAATGACCGGGTATTCCGCGTCGAAGGCCGGTCTCATGGGGATGGTGAAAGCTCTCGGCAAGGAGTACGCGACCACGGGCGTCACCGTGAACGCGGTCGCTCCGACCATGGTCGAGACGACCCTGATCCGGGGGATGTCCGACGAGCAGGTCGCCCACCTCCGCACGCTCATCCCGATGGGCCGGCTCGGCAAGGTTTCCGAGGTCGCCGCGCTCGTGCGGTGGGCCATCTCGCCTGCTGCGTCGTTCACCACGGGATTCACCTACGACCTCTCGGGCGGGCGGGCGACGTACTGATCTGTGTTTCACCCCAAGGAAAGGAATGCAGATGACCGACTGGGATCAGGAGGTCGACCTGCTGGTCCTCGGATCGGGTGCAGCAGGGCTTACCGCCGCGCTCGTCGGAGCGAACGAAGGGCTGTCCACTCTCGTCGTCGAGAAATCGGAGTGGCTGGGCGGTACGACGGCCCGTTCGGCGGGCACCGTGTGGATTCCAGGGCACCGGCAGCTGGCCGACCCCGAGGCGGACGCCGCGGAGGCCGCTCGCTACCTCGACGCGCTCGTCGGTGACCGCGGTCCCCGTGACCTGCGCACGGCGTACCTCCGGCACGCCCCCGACGCCCTGGAGTACTTGCGGACCTTGGGTATCGGCTTCCGGCACACGGCCGGCGCCGTCGATTACCACCCCGAGCTGCCAGGGGCGGGCGTCGGACGCGCCCTGGAACCGGAGCCCTTCGACGGACGCCGGCTCGGACGGCGAGCCTTCGGCCGGGTCCGCCACCCGGTGCGGGAGTTCACGCTTTTCGGCGGAACGTTGATGGTCCGCCGGGCCGAAGCGGACCAGCTGGCGGCCGCGTTCGCCGGGGAAACCGTCCGGGCAGCGGTGATGGCGGGCCGGCTCGGACTGCGCTGGCTGCTCGACCGCGCCGGTGGCCACCCCCGCGGCACGCGGTTGACCATGGGTAACGCGCTCGTCGCCGCCCTCTACGGACGGTTGCTTGCGACGTCGGCGGACGTGTGGTTCACCGCGCACGCCGACGAGCTCGTCGTGGACGAGCGCGGCCGGGTCTCCGGAGCGGTGGTGCACCGGCGGGGCGCAGTCAGCCGGATCCGTGCCCGGCGCGGCGTCGTCCTCGCCTGTGGTGGCTTCGCCGCGAACCCCGCGCTGCGAGCCGAACATTTGCCCGAGCCCGTCGCCCAGTTCACGCCGGCTGTGCCGGAAGCCACCGGAGACGGCCTGCACCTGGCCCGGGCGGCCGGAGGAACGCTCGGTGCGTCGCAGGACGACAACGCGATGTGGTTTCCCGGCTCTCTCGGCCGGCGACGTGATGGCAGTACGGCGGTCTTCCCCCACATCTGGGACCGGGCCAAGCCCGGCATCGTGGCCGTCGACCGAAGCGGCCGCCGGTTCGTCGACGAGTCACTGTCGTACCACCGTTTTGTCCGAGCCATGTACGCCACCGACGCGGCGGTGCCGGCGTGGCTGGTCACCGACGCTGCGTCGCTGCGGAAGTACGGTTTGGGCATGGTCCGGCCGTACCTGCCGAGAGTTGCACTGCGGCGTCACCTGGCCGACGGGTACCTCCAGTCCGGCCCCACCGTGCGCGCGCTTGCCGGGAAGATCGGCGTCGACCCCGACGCGCTGGAGCAGACCGCGGCCGCGGCGTGCCGAGCGGCCGCGGTGGGCCGCGACGACGAGTTCGGCAAGGGACAGAGCCCGTTCGGCCACCAGTACGGCGACCGGGCCCACCGCCCGAACGTCAACCTGGGCCCGCTGGATCGTCCGCCTTTCTACGCCGTCGCCGTCTTCCCGGTCCCACTCGCGACCACGCTCGGCTTGCAGACCGACGCCGACGCGCGTGTCCTCACCGCAGCCGGCGAGCCCGTGCCGGGTCTGTACGCCTGCGGCGACGACGCGAACTCGGTCACCGCGTCGGAGTATCCGGGGGCTGGCTGCCGGATCGGCAGCGCTCTGACGTTCGGATACCTCGCGGCCCGGCACGCGGCGCGGGGCCTGCGTGAAGGAGACGGAGTTTGACCCGCCTGCGGCCGAGTCGCCGCACGATCCTGGGGAGCGCACTCATGACCGGATTCGGCGCACTCGCGGCCTGCGGACGTCCCGAAGAGACATCCGGGACGGACTTCGTCCTGGTGCACGGCGCGTGGCACAGCGGTGCCGCCTGGGCGGAGGTGAGCTTCGAGCTCGCGGCCGCGAACTCGCGTCCCTGTGCGCTGGACCTGCCGGGAGCGGGACCGAACGCCCGCTTCCCGGCGTCGTACCTGACCGGCGGCCAGGAGGGTTTCACCACCGAACCCTCCCCGCTGCGGGACCTCACCCTGGAGGACGTCGCGGACGCCGTCGTGGAAGCGCTGCGACGGCTGGCCGCCGGCCGCCGGGTGGTCCTCGTCGCGCACAGCCTCGGTGGGCTCGCGGTCACGCGGGCTGCGGAGAAGGCTCCCGAACTGGTCGACCACCTCGTCTACGTCGCGGCCCTCGTGCCGACGCTGCTGAGGTCGGCGGCCGGCTACCTCGGCCTGCCCGAGGCCGGCGCCCGGTACCCGGGCCTCTACGTCGGCGACCCGGCGAAGATCGGGGCGACGCGGCTCAACTTCCGCAGCACCGACGCCGGCTACCGCGACCTGCTGCACCGCACCTTCTACGGAGACGTGGACGAGGAGCGCTACCTGGCCTTCACACACGGTCTCGTCCCGGACAACCCCACCGCGATCGCCCGAGCCGAGGTCGAAGTGACCGAAGACCGCTGGGGTTCGATACCCCGGTCGTACATCCTGACGACCCAGGACCGGGTCGTCACCCCCGCACTGCAGCAACGAATGATCACCGACGCGGACCACTTCGCCCCGGCCCACCCCTTCCAGGTCCGCACGATCGACAGCAGCCACTCCCCGTTCGCTTCGAAACCACAGGAACTGGCCCACCTGATCCGGACGCTCTCGAACTAGCGTGGGTATCGAAGCGCGGTGAAGCATGGATCCCGTCACATAACTTCTCGGTTATGAGGATGACCGTGGAGTGGGCAGTTGAGCTGGACGACGACGTGGAAGCTTGACTGCTTGGATTATGTGCGACCGACCCGGAAAGTGGCGACCTGATGGAAGCCGCGATCGATCAACGCTGCGCGATCCTGCTGGTCGCAGGTGACAGACAGGGGCAGTGGAGCGGCTGGTACAAGACGGCGATTCCGCTGGCAGACAGACGCTTCGAGAAACACCTGACCGCACTGGAAGTCGGCTCAGATGACTAAGACGTGGCGAGAAGTTAAGGCACGCAAGGAAGAGCTCGATCACGCCGCCGGGCGCGATGGTGAAGCTGTGCGGGCTGCCGCGATGAATCGAACAGCTCTTCACGTGCTGGGTCATCGGCTTGGAGAGCTCCGAGAGCGCACGGATCTGACCCAGCAAGACGTCGCTGACCGGATGGACGTAACTCAGCCTCGCGTGAGCAAGATCGAACAGGGCGACCCTGAACTCATGTCGGTCGAGACGATCCGCCGATACGTGGCAGCTCTTGGCGGCCACCTCCGGGTCGTCGCCGACTTCGACGTTCCTGCCCAAGGTAATCCGAACACCGAGGCTGAGATCGAAACCGACACCCTCTTCAACATCTGAGCTGCCGGCGGGGGCCCTTCAGCCCGATCCGAACACAGCCATCCGGCGCGGCTCGACCATCCCGCAGGTCGAACCCTCTGCCCGGAGGCCATCTCGACGACATCATGTGAGATCAGGCGGCGAAATGGGGCGCAAGTGGGGCACTTGATCTTACTTGCGCCTCATTGCCATCCCTCTGACCTGCGAAAACGGTGCCCCCGGCGGGGTTCGAACCCGCACTTGATCGATTTCCGGACGGCAGTGGGCAACGATGGTTACCCACTGCCGTGCTTACCTTTGACCTGCACTATTCACATAGGCAAACAGTCGTCGCTAGGTGTTGACACTGGGTCGAATGGTATCCAAATCCGGGGGTAAACCGTGGGTTGATCTCGTCCTACTGCCTGTTGTACGGGGACTGGTTCGTCGGCTTCAACGAGACTCCGTCCTTCTGCGCCTGCGCGCGAATGGCATCCTCGGTCCGGCCCAGTTTTAGGCCGATGATTCTGGTAGGCGTGTTCTCCTTCGCGAGCTTGGCGAGCTTCTGCCTGTCGGCATCCGTCCACGGCTGCCCACTGTTCCGGTTGTACTCGGGCATTGGCGATCCTCCTGGTTTGCTTGCACCTGGCACGCAAGTCGCGAACGGAGACACTCGCGTTACTGGTGTTGATCACCTGCAAGTGGGTGACCTCTCCGCCATCTCGTCGACCTGGCGTAGCCCGATCACGTCGGGTCAAGGGGGCGCCTTCCTGCGGTCCGCAACGTGCCGGCCGAACTGCCCCCTTGACGCGGCGTGATAGCCCTCCGGGAGGTCGGCGAGATGGCGGCAGGCCGCTCACGGACGCGACGTGCACGCTCGTCCTGGCCATCTCGGAGACCTGCCCGTCCGGCGAGGACATGTTCTTTCCTCTTTGGACGCGGCCTCAGGTGCAGCCGCCCGGGCCGGGCGCGTGGGTGCCGGAGGCGGGCCCCGTGTGCCCGGATCCGGAGCGGCGCGGCCCCGGAGGGGCCGCCTTGAACAAGAAAAGAAACTCTGAACACAGGGTCTACGCCGTAGCCGGGTCTAGGACGTCGCGATGAGTCGGGCCGTGTAGCCAGCGTCGACAAGTCGTTCGTACGCGGAGGACACACTGGCGGGCATGTCCTGCTCGATGGCATCCCCGGTTTCGGCATAGACAGTGATGCGCTGGGTGTCGCCGACGAGCATGTTGATGACCCGGTCGGCGTCGCCGATGCTCGCGACATAGTCGTCCACCGTCTGCTGAGTGGCGGAGCACAGGAAGTCGACGCCGGGCCACTGCTTCTTCGCCGTGGCGTATGCGCGTCGCTGCTGGTAGGGACGGCTCAGAATGAGTGCTGTCGTAACCGGGAGATGGTGGTGTTCGGCCAGTCTCCGAGCGAACTCGAAGTTCTCTGCAGTGTTGGTTGCGTCCGGCTCGACGAGGATGGCGCCGTCCGGCATGCCTGACTCGATAGCGAGTTCGCGGTAGTGGACTGCCTCGCCCTGAGGGAATCGCTCAACGGTGGTAGGCGCGTTGGCTCCAGTGAAGATCGCACACGGAAAGAGCCCACAGGAATACAGCTCGGCTGCGTAGGTTGCGACGCTCGGATCGTGGCTGCCGAGTCCAATTGCGAGGTCGACAGGAAGGAGGTCATCGTCGATGCGGTGGTAGTCCCACAGGGTCTGGACGTCGGCGCGCACTTCGTCCGGGATGCTGGCGTCGGGCATTGGGCGCCTCCGCTCAGTCGGGGATCTGGAAGGTGTAGGTCCACGAGAACCGTGATGCGGCGTGGACGCCTCGGGCGAACTCGACTGGCTGCCCGTCTGCGGTCCTGGTGGTCCGATGCAGGATCATGACCGGCTCACCGGCGGGAAGCTCAAGCTCTTCGGCTTCCTCTGGTGTCGGCATCCGCGCTGAGACAGTCTCGGTCATATTCCGCAAGACTGCCGCTACCGTGCTGGACGACGCGAAGCTCAGCTCGCGGCAGATCGCAGATCAGCTCGGCCACGCGCGCCCGTCGATCACGCAGGACGTGTACATGGGCCGCACCACGGTCTCGCGGGACAACGCGGTCGCGCTGGAAAGCATGTGGCTCGACCTCGCCCAGGAGAATTCCGGGGGTAAACCGGGGGTTGATCTTGACCGGGACGATCAGTCATCCCTCTGACCTGCGAAAACGGTGCCCCCGGCGGGGTTCGAACCCGCACTTGATCGAGTTTAAGTCGACTGCCTCTGCCAGTTGGGCTACGGGGGCCGCGGGCAACTTTAGCGGCCGGTGGGAAACGCCGAGGCCGGGCCGTCCTCGTGGACGGCCCGGCCTCGGGAAAAACAAGCTCAGCTCTTGGTGACCCGGTCGAACTCTTCCTTCGGGTTGTTGATCTGGCCCAGCGAGATGACCTCGCGGCGGAACAGGCCACCCAGCATCCAGTCGAACAGGATGCGGATCTTGCGGTTCCAGGTCGGCATCGCCTTGAGGTGGTAGGCGCGGTGGAACAGCCAGGCCGGGAAGCCCTTGATCTTCAGGTTCAGCGCGTCGGCCACGCCCTTGTGCAGGCCGAGGCTGGCCACGGCGCCGAGGTTCTTGTGGTAGTAGTCCTTCGCCTTGCCGCCGCGGATCACCTTGATGATGTTCTTCGACAGCAGGGTCGCCTGGCGGACCGCGTGCTGGGCGTTCGGCGGGCAGGTCGCCGTGGGGTCGGCCTCGGTGCGCGACAGGTCCGGGATGGCCGCGTTGTCGCCCGCGGTCCACACGTCCGGGTGGCCGACGACCTGCATGGCCGCGGTGGCCTCGAGCCGGCCGCGCTTGTCCAGCGGCAGGTCCGACCCGGCGAGCACCGGGTTGGCCTTCACGCCCGCGGTCCAGATGATCGTGTCGGTGTCGAACTCGGTGCCGTCCGAGAGCACCACGTGACCGTCCTCGAACGACTTCGCGGCGGTCGAGAGGTACACCTCGATCCCGCGCTTCTCCAGCTGCCCGACGGTGTACACGCCGAGCGTCTCGCGCACCTCGGGCAGGATCCGGCCCGCCGCCTCCACCAGCACCCAGCGGATGTCGGAGACCTCGATGTTCGGGTAGTAGTTCTCCACCGCGAACCGGGTCATGTCCTCGAGCTCGGCCAGCGCCTCGATCCCGGCGAAGCCGCCGCCGACCACGGTGAAGGTCAGCAGCCGCTTGCGCAGCTCGGGGTCGAGCGTGCTGGACGCCTCGTCGAGCTTGGTCATGATGTGGTTGCGCAGGTAGATGGCCTCGCCGATCGTCTTGAACGAGATGCCCTGCTCGACCAGGCCGGGAATCGGCAGGATCCGCGCGACGGCGCCGAGCGCGACCACGAGCACGTCGTAGTTCAGCGTCTCGATGTGGCCGTCGGCCGCTTCGACCGTGACGGCCTTGCGCTCGTTCTCGATCTTGGTGACGCGCGCGGTCAGCACGTGGCAGCGCTTCAGCACGCGCCGCAGCGGCACAACCACGTGCCGCGGCTCGATCGCGCCGGCCGCCGCCTCGGGCAGGAACGGGGCATAGGTCATGTGCGGCTGCGGGTCAACGACGGTCACGGAGGCCTCGTTGGCGCGCAGCATCTTCTGAAGCCCGTACGCCGTGTACAGGCCGACGTATCCACCACCGAGGATGAGAATCCGAGTCGGTTCCGACTTCGCAGCAGCCATGACCTCATGGTCGCACTTCCGAAGCGGTGTCGCTCGGGTACCCCGTCCCGCTGTGACCAGCGTCGCCACGCAGGCGGTAACGATTCAGACGAGCCCGGCAGCCGAGGCCGCGGCGGTGACCACATCCACCACCATGGAGTGGGTCAGCCGGCCGGTCTGGACATTGCGTGGGGACACGTGGTAGCAGCCGAAAAGCCGCAGGCCGGCCAACTGCACCTCGGCCCCGTGCCCGAACACCGGCCGCGGCGAGGGCACCGGCACCCCGGCCGCGGCGAGCACCGGCAGCAACGCCTGCCAGCCGAATCCGCCGAGCACGACCACTGCCCGCAGCGTCGGGCGCAGCAGGGCCAGCTCGTCGGCGAGCCAGTGCCGGCACGTGTCACGCTCGGCGGGGGTGGGCCGGTTGGCCGGCGGCGCGCAGCGGACCGGCGACACGAGCCGGGTGCCCCGCAGCACGAGCCCGTCACCAGGGCCGAGGGATTCCGGCCGCGAGGCCAGCCCCACCTCGTGCAGCACGCGGAAGAGGAAGTCACCCGACGGATCGCCGGTGAACATTCGCCCGGTCCGGTTGGCGCCGTGCGCCGACGGTGCAAGACCGACCACCGCGAGTGCGGCGTCCTCCGCGCCGAACCCTGGCACCGGCTTCGCCCAGTACTCGTCGTCGGTGAACGCGGCGCGCTTGGCCACCGCGACCTGCTCACGCCAGGCGACCAGACGGGGGCACGCGCGGCAGCCGGCGACCGCGGCGTCCAGCTCGGCTAGCGTGCCCATCGGCCTCCTTCGGCAGGTGTCCGGCAAACCGTAACCCCGGCTAGGTTGGGGCCATGTCCGACACCACCGCCGCGGCCGAGACCGCCGAGAAGACCCACGACGAGGAGACCAAGGCGCCGGAGCCGGTCGACGACCTCGTGACGACGCAGCACACCCTCACCGTCAAGCGGCGCAAGCTCGCCTACACCGCGCAGACCGGCCGGATCGTGCTCCGCCAGGAGGCCAAGAAGGACGGAAAGTCCGAGGGCCACAAGGTCAAGGCCGAGGTCTTCCTGACCGCCTACACCCTCGACGACGCCGATCCCGGCACGCGTCCGGTGACCTTCGCCTTCAACGGCGGTCCCGGTTCGTCGAGCATCTGGCTGCACATGGGCCTGCTGGGTCCGCGGCGGGTGCTCTCCGGGGACGTCGACAGCCTGGTGCCGCCGCCCTACGGGCTGGCCGACAACCCCGACAGCCTGCTCCAGCACAGCGATCTGGTGTTCATCGACCCGGTCAGCACCGGGTACTCGCGGGTCACCGAGGGCGGCGAATCCCAGGAGTACACCGGATTCCAGGGCGACGTGGAATCGGTCGCGGAGATCATCCGGCTGTGGGTGTCGCGAAACGAGCGCTGGCTGTCGCCGAAGTTCCTGGCCGGGGAGTCGTACGGCACGCTGCGCGCGGCCGCGCTCGCCGGGCACCTGCAGGACCGCTACGGGCTCTACCTCAACGGGCTGATGCTCATCTCGTCGGTGCTGGACATGGGCACGCTGCGATTCCACGAGGGCAACGACCTGCCCTACTCGCTGTACGTGCCCACGTACGCGGCGATCGCGCACTACCACGGCCGGCACGGCGAGCGACCCCTCGACGACGTGCTCGCCGACGCCGAGGACTTCGCGGCGAAGGAGCTGCCCTGGGCGCTGTCCCGTGGCGCGCGGCTGTCCACTGAGGAGCGTGCCGAGGCGGTGGCCACGCTCGCGTCACTGACCGGGCTCACCGAGTCCTATGTGGACCAGGTGAATCTCCGGATCGAGCACGTGCGGTTCTTCACCGAGCTGCTGCGCGAGGAGGGCCACACGGTCGGCCGGATGGACGGCCGCTTCACCACGTGGGAGGTCGACGGCGGACGTGAGCACATGAGCGACGACCCGTCGGTCTCACGGATCATCGGCGCCTACTCGGCCGGCTTCAACCACTACGTGCGGTCCGAACTCGGCTACCGCAACGACCTGCCGTACGAAATCCTGTCCGGCGACGTCTTCCAGGCCTGGTCGTACAAGGAGTTCGAAGGCCGTTCGGTGTCGGTGGTGGGTACGCTGAGCGCGGCGATGCGGGCGAACCCGTACCTGAAGGTGCACGTGGCCTTCGGGCACTACGACGGCGCCACGGCGTACTACGCGTCCGAGCACGTCCTGGCGCAGCTGGAGATCCCCGAGGAGCTGCGGGAAAACATCGACACCGCCTACTACCCGGCGGGGCACATGATGTACGTCCACGAACCCTCGCGCCTGCAGCAGTCCAAGGATCTCGGCGACTTCGTCAAGTCCGCCTCGAACCGCTGACCCCTCGTGAGGGGTGAGTCCGGTTCTGACCGGACTCAGCACTCACCGGCGTCACGGCACGACGGAGCGGACCTCGGCGAAGTGGCAGGCCGACAGGTGCCCGTCGGTGCGCGGCTCCAGTGCCGGCACCTCGGTGGCGCAGACGTCGGCCGCCTTCCAGCAGCGGGTGCGGAACCGGCAGCCCGACGGCGGGTCCAGCGGGCTCGGCGGGTCGCCGTCGAGCCGGATGATCTGCCGCTGCCCGCGCACCGCCGGATCGGCGACCGGAACCGCGGAAAGCAGCGCCTGGGTGTAGGGGTGCGACGGACGTTCGTAGATCTCGTCCTCGGTGCCGACCTCGACGATCTTTCCCAGATACATCACCGCGACCCGGTTCGACAGGTGCCGCACCACCGAAAGGTCGTGCGCGATGAACACATAGGACAGTCCGAACTCGCCCTGCAGCTCACCGAGCAGGTTCATCACCTGCGCCTGGATCGACACGTCCAAAGCGGATACCGGCTCGTCGCAGATGATCACCTTCGGCCGCAACGCCAGCGCCCGCGCGATGCCGATGCGCTGACGCTGCCCGCCGGAGAACTGGTGCGGATAACGGTTGGCGTGCTCGGGGTTCAGCCCGACGACTTCCAGCAGCTCCTGCACCTTCGCCGCCCGCGAGCCCTTGGGCGCCACGTCGGGGTGGATCTCGAACGGCTCGCCGACGATGTCGCCGACGGTCATCCGCGGGTTCAGCGACGTGTACGGGTCCTGCAGGACGATCTGGATCTCCCGCCGCAGCCTGCGCAGCTCCGCGCCCCGCAACCGGAACAGGTCCCGGCCGTCGAAGCTGGCGGTGCCGCTGGTCGGCTCCTCCAGTCGCATCAGCACCTGCGCGAGCGTCGACTTTCCGCAGCCGGATTCGCCCACCACGCCGAGGGTTTCGCCGGGCATCAGGTCGAACGAAACGCCGTCGACGGCCTTCACCTGACCGATCGTGCGCTTGAACAGCACGCCCTGGCGCACCGGGAAGTGCTTGACCAGGTCGCGCACGCTGAGAATCGGCTCAACCACGGCTTTCCACCACCTCTTCGGCGAAGTGACACGCACTGACCCGGCCGAGACCGAGATCGTGCAGGGGCGGCCGCTCGTCGCGGCAGTGCTGCTCGGCCCGCTTGCACCGCGGATGGAACGGACAGCCGGGCGGGATGTCCAGCAGGCTCGGCGGCAGTCCCTTGATCGTCTCGAGGGTCTGTCCCTTGACGTCCAGCCGCGGCAGCGAATCCATCAACGCCGCGGTGTAGGGGTGTCCCGGCGAGCTGTAGAGCTCACGCGCGTCGGCCTGTTCCACGATCCGCCCGGCGTACATCACCGCGATCCGGTCCGCGACCTCGGCGACCACCCCGAGGTCGTGGGTGATCAGGATCAGCCCCATCCGGCGTTCCCGCTGGATCTCCGCGAGCAGGTCCATGATCTGCGCCTGCACCGTGACGTCCAGCGCGGTCGTCGGCTCGTCCGCGATCAGCAGATCCGGGTCGAGCGCGAGCGACATCGCGATCATCGCGCGCTGGCGCATCCCGCCGGAGAACTGGTGCGGATAGTCCTTCACCCGCCTCTCGGCGGCCGGGATACGGACCAGCTCCAGCAGCTCGATCGCCCGCTTACGGGCGTCCTTCTTGGACAGTCCCTGCCGGACGCGCAGCTGCTCCTCGATCTGGAACCCGACGGTGAACACCGGGTTGAGCGCGGAAAGCGCGTCCTGGAAGATCATCGCGATCTCCGCGCCCCGCAGCTCACGCCGTCGCTGCGGGCTCGCCGTGAGCAAATCCTCACCGCGGTAGCGGATCGAACCAGCGGTGATCACGCCGGGCGGGGTGTCCAGGATGCCCATGATCGTCTGCGCGGTCACGCTCTTGCCCGAGCCGGATTCACCCAGCACCGCCAGCGTTTCCCCGGCATGGACGCCGTAACCGACGCCGTTGAGCACGTTCGCCACTCCGTCGGAGGTGCGGAACTCCACGTGCAGGTCCTCGACCTCGAGCAGCAGCTCGTCATCCACTGTGGACATGCGGGGCTACCTCGACTTCGGGTCGAGCGCGTCGCGGATTCCGTCACCGAGCATCACGAAAGCGAGCACGGTGATGGTGACGAACGCGCCGGGGAACAGGAGCATGTGCGGGATCGCCCGGAAGTAGTCGCGGGAATCGCTGATCATCACGCCCCACGAGACGACCGGCGGCCGCACGCCGATGCCGAGGTAGGCCAGCGTCGCCTCGGCGCCGATGTTCGCGCCGAGCGCGATGGTGGCGTAGACCAGAACCGGCGCCAGGGTGTTCGGCAGCAGGTGCCGGAACACGATCCGGGGCGTGCCCGCGCCGAGCGCCCGCGCCGCCTTGACGTAGTCCAGCTGCTTGGCCACCAGCGTCGCCGAGCGCATGATGCGCATCGCGACCGGCCAGGACAGCACCGCGATCGAGAGCACCACCTGCACGATGATGGTGACCTGACCGGGATTCGACCCTGGCGCGTTGAACGTGGTGAGGATGACGATCGCGCCGAGCACGAACGGCAGCCCGGCGAAGATGTCGCCGAACCGGGAGAACACGCTGTCCACGAGCCGGCCGTAGTAGCCCGCGACGATGCCCATGAACGATCCGAAGAGGACAGTCAGGACGGTCGCGAAGATCCCGACCAGCAACGAGGCCCGTGCCCCGTAGATGGTGCGGGTGTACACGTCGTAGCCCTGGTTGTCGTAGCCGAACCAGGCGTCGCCGGACGGTCCCTCGTTCGCGTGGGTGAGGTCGGCGGCGCCGGGATCGCCGTGCGCGAACAGCCCGGGCGCGATCGCGATCAGCACCACCAGCAGGAGGATCACCGCGGCGATCAGGAACGACGGCTTCCGGCGCAACTGGCGCCAGGCGTCGGCCCACAGGCTGCGGGGTTTCTTCGGTCCGGCAGCGGAATCGTCGATACGCGACAGCTCCGCCGCGTCGACTCCCCCGCCACCGACGAGATTGGGGTCAGTCATAACGGATCCTCGGGTCGAGAACGGCGTAGAGCAGGTCCACGATCAGGCTCATCAGCAGGTACACCAGCACCAGCAGCACGACGACACCGACGACGGTCGCGCTCTCCCGGTTCTGGATACCGCGGAAGATGAGCCCACCGAGGCCGTTGATGTTGAACACGCCCTCGGTCACGATCGCGCCACCCATCAGCGCACCCAGGTCGGTGCCCAGGAACGTGAGCACCGGGATCACCGAATTGCGCAGCAGGTGCACCCCGATCACCCGGCTGTTCGGCTGCCCCTTGGCGATCGCGGTGCGGATGTAGTCGGCGTGCCGGTTCTCCGCGATCGAGGTTCTGGTCAGCCGTGCGATGTAGGCCATGGACAGGCTGCCGAGCGCGATCCCCGGCACGATCAGCTCACCGATGCCGGGATCGTCGGACACGCTCGCGTCGATGAGGCCGAATTCGGTACCCAGCACGATCTGCAGCACGATCGCGGTCACGAACACCGGAAGGGAGATCAGGAAGGTGGTGGAGACCAGCACCAGATTGTCCAGGAAACCCCTGCCGCGCAGGCCGGTCAGCACCCCGGCGGACAGCCCGATCACGGCCTCGATGATCACCGCGATGATCGCCAGCCGCAGCGTGATCGGGTAGGAGTTGGCGATCAGCTCGCCGACCGAGTTGCCGTTGAAGGTCTCACCCCAGTCGCCGGTGAACAGGCTGCCGAGGTACTTGAAGTACTGGACGATCAGGTTGTCGTCCAGGTGGAACTTCTCGGTCATCAGGTCGATGTAGGCCTGCGGGCAGGCCTGTTGACCGCATTTGCCGGAGAACGGGTCCCCGGGCACGGCCCACACCAGCGTGTAGATCAGGAACGTGGTGCCGAAGAACACCGGGATCAGCTGGAGCAGGCGGCGCAGGACGTAGCGAATCATGCGTGGTTCCTAGGAGTGCGCGCCGGGTTCGTGAGTGGCGAGGCCGGTTGTGACCGGCCTCGCCACTCACGAACCGCGTGGTGGGAGCGGATGGTCAGCGCGTCACTTCGTGACCTCGACGGTGGAGAGGTCCGCGCGGCGGCGGAAGTCCAGCCCGGCCGTCTTGGCGTGGTCGGACTTCGCGGCCACGCCCTTCTCGTCCCACACCGGGATCGACGGCAGGTCCTGGGCGATCATGTCCTCGGCCTGCTGGTAGAGCTTCACCGCGGCGTCCTTGTCGGCGGTCCCGTCGGCCTCGGCGAGCTTCGCGTCGACCTGGGGGTTGGAGTACACCGAGTCGTTCGACGACGCACCGGTCCGGAAGATCGGGTTGAGGAAGTCCTCGATCGACGGGTAGTCGGCCGACCAGTCCGCCCGGCCCATGCCGGTGAGCTTGTGCCCGACCACGATGCTGCGCCACTGGCCGAAGTCGGTGGCGGGCACGAAGTCACAGGCCACGCCGAGGGTCTTCTTGATGCTGTTGCACGCGGCCACCAGCGGTTCCTTGCGGCCACCGTCGGCGTTCGAGGCAATCGTCAGCTTGCCCTTGAAACCGGACTTCTGGAAGTACATCTTCGCCTGTGCCGGATCGAACTTGCAGAACTTGCACACGCCCGGCCGGTAACCCGGGATGCCCTGGGAGACGTAGCCGTCGGCAGGCACGTAGGTGTCGTTCATGACGGTCTTGGTGATCTGCGCGCGGTCGATCGCGAGCGAGATCGCCTTGCGCAGGTCGAGGTTGTCGTACCCGGGAACGTAGTACGGGATGGCGATCGTGCTGATGCCCAGCAGGTGGCCGGTGACCAGGTTGTCCTTCAGGTCGGTCTTGTACTTGCTGCCGGCCAGCGCCGAGGGCGGCAGCGTCTCGATGAAGTCCAGCTTGTTGCTGAGCAGGTCCTGGTAGGCGGTTTCCTGGCTGGAGTAGATCTTGATGTCCAGGTCCTTGAACTTGACCTTGTCCTGGCCCTGGTAGCCGTCGAAGCGGGTGAGCTTGATGTCCGCGTTCGGGGTGCGGCTCACGAACTTCATCGGACCGTTGCCGATCGGGTGCTGCGCGAACGCCTTCGGGTCCTTGAAGAACGCGTCCGGCAGCGGCGCGAAAGCGGTGTAGCCGATCTTGATGCCGAAGACGGAGAACGGGGCGCTGAGGGTGACCTGGAACTCGTAGTCGTTCTTCACCACGAGGCCGGACATCTTGTCCGCGGCCGGCTTGGCGTTCTCGTCCTCGGGGTGCACGTCCGCGTAGCCCTCGATGTTCTCGAAGAACGTGCTGTTGATCTGGCCGTTGGGCGCGTAGGCGCCGTAGTTCCAGGCGTCGACGAAGTTCTTCGCCTTGACCTCGGTGCCGTCGTGGAACTTCCAGCCGTGCTTGATCTTGATGTCGTAGACCTTGGAATCGGTCGTGGTGATCGATTCGGCCATCTGGTTGAACGGCTCGGCGTTCTCCCCCTTGAAGCCGACCAGCTCGGCGAACATCGGGTCGACCGCCTTGCTGCCGCCCAGTTCGTTGGTGTTCGTCGGGATCAGCGTGTTCTGGGGTTCGGTGCCGTAGACGGTGAACGTCCCGTTCGGGTCGGCCTCCCCCGACGAGCCGCTGCTCGAACCGCCACCGCACGCGGTCAGCAGCAGCAGTGACAAGGTTGTCACCGCTGCGGCGGCGCGGAACCTGGTTGAACCCCGCATGTCCCCTCCGATTTCGACGTCCGAAAAGTGAGACGGACGTTATCGGCGAACCGTCGCGGGAAGTCGGGTTAGCGGGTTGCAAATGAATGACAACACGGTCCGTCACCCGGTTGGCCCACTACTTCAGACGGTGATCACATGGAGTGACCCCTTGTCGGAGCGCTGCCGAGTCAGGCCAGGGACAGCGCGATGCCGTCGAGGATGTCGTGCTCACTGACCACGAGCTGGTCCGGACCACCGCGGGCGGCGAACTGCTCGGCCAGCACCTGGACGATCACCGAGCCCCCGCCGATCACGTCGACGCGGCCCGGGTGGATCACCGGATTGGCCGCACGGGTGGCGCGGTCGGCGGCGAGCAGGTTCGCGGCGAGACGATCGAGGTCGGCGTGCGTGAGCTTGGACAGGTGGGTGCGCTCGGAGTCGTACTCCGGCAGCTCCTGGGAGATCGCCGACAACGTCGTCACCGTGCCGGCGACGCCGATCCACGTGCGTGCCTTGGCGACGTCCACGACGTCGAACGCTTCGGTGAGCACCTGGCGCGCCAGCTCCCGAGCCGCCGCGATCTCCTCGGCGGTGGGCGGGTCGCCCGGCAGCGTGCGTTCGGTGATCCGGACGCAGCCGATGTCGACCGACTTCGCGGCCAGCATCTCGGCCTCCCGGCCGTTCCAGGTGCCGAGCACCAGTTCGGTGGAACCACCGCCGACGTCGACGACCACGAACGGGCCATCGTCTGGATCCTGCTCACCGACCGCGCCGGTGAACGACAGCCGGGCTTCCTCGTCGCCGCTGATCACCTCGGCCTCGGTGCCGAGCGTCTCGCGGGTCATGGCGAAGAACTCGTCGCGGTTGCTCGCGTCACGGGTCGCGGAGGTGGCGACCATCCGGACCTTTTCGACCCCCTTGCGCCGCGCCGCGACGGTGTAGTCGGCGAGCGCGGCCCGGGTCCGCTCGAGCGCCTCCGGCGCGAGCCGCCCGGTGGCGTCGACCCCCTGCCCGAGCCGCACGACGCGCATCTCGCGGTGCAGATCACGCAAGTCGACCGTGCCGTCATGACGCGGCGTCAACTCGGCGACGAGCAGACGAATGGAGTTGGTCCCACAGTCGATCGCGGCTACCCGAGGCATACCCCCGACCTTACTGCCCAGGCCTCGTGCGCACGTCTCATGCCCGGGCTCAGGTCGGGGTTCATGCGGGGGCTCAGGTCGGGCTCAGGTCGGAGCTTAGGTCGGGCTCCTGCCGGGGCGCTTATCCGAGGCTCACGTCGGACTCATGCCAGGGCTCGTATCCGAGGCTCATGCCGGGGCTCGTGTCCAGGGCTCAGGCCGGACTCCTGCCACGGCTCGCGTCCAGGGCTCACGTCGGACTCCTGCCGGGGCTCACGACCCGCCCCTCACGGCCCGCTCTTTCGCATTACCTGCAGCAGCAACTCCCGGCCTGCGCCGGCAGACCACGACTACCCGGCATTACCCAGCGCTGCCCACAGCACGTCGGCGCGTTGCCCTCGCCGGCAGGCCCATTGCCCACGACCGCCCGGTTCACGGTCCAACGCGGCGGTGGGGCATCGGCCTCCGGGACACCCATTCACCACCCACAGCGACACGATCCACAGCCGTCGGCGACACAGCTCACCGCCCACGACCACCGTCACGCATCGACTTCGGCCGCGCAGTTCCACCGCCCAGCACCGCAGTCACGCATCGCCCTCGGCGACACCTACCCACCGCAGCACGATCCATGCCTTCGGCTGCACGATCTAATGCCCACGGCCACGATCACCCATCGCCCTCGGCAACACTCACCCCCCACAGCAGCACGATCCACCACCTTCCCCCACAGGTCTCATTACCTTCTCCCCTGCGTACCCACCCTTCCCCTCCCGGAGCGCAGCCCCCTCCGGCTGCCCACAGAGTCCCCGGACCCCACGCCGGCGAACTGCCCACCGGCGAGCGGACGTCACCCGGCGCAGTCACCGGTCGGCCAGCCCTGTTCGCGGACCCACGCCAGCGTTTCGTCGCCGAAGGGGTTCGTTCCCGGGCCGGCCGCGAGGGTGTGCGCGAGGTGGACGTGCAGGCACTTCACCCGTCCGGGCATTCCTCCGGCGGTGACCTGCGTGCCGAGCGATTCGATGGCGTCCCGTTCGGCGAGGTACGTCTCGTGCGTGCGCTGGTAGGCCGCCGCGAGCTCGGGGTCGGTGCCGAGCCGTTCGGTCATCTCCTTCATGATCCCGGACGCCTCGAGCGTGCCGACCAGCGACGTCAGCCGCGGGCACGTGAGGTAGTACAGCGTGGGGAACGGGGTGCCGTTCTCCAGCCGTGGGCTGGTCTGAACCACCGACGGGTGCCCACCGGGGCACCGCGCCGCGACAGCCCGCAAGGCCCGTGGCGGCCGGCCGAGCTGCTGCGCGATGACCTCCCGGTCGGCATCGGTGACGGGCTCGAAACGGGGCGTCTGCGTGCTGCTGTTCACGATGTCCAGGCTAATGCCGTCCGCCGTCCGGACGGCCGCAGCCTCCGCCGGAACGCCCGGGTTGTCCCCAACTCCGCGACCCTGTGCACAACCCTGTTCGACCGGCCGCACCCGGCTGATCCGCGGCGTAGCGTTCCTGACATCGAGCCCGCCCCGGACCGGAAGGAGGTCGTCACAGTGCGCCGGAAGCCACCCATCGCCAGCGAGAACGCCAGAACGGCAAGCTCAGCCGCCGGAAACCTGATCCCACAGGTTCTCGTACCACGAACCCTGCGGAACCTCCTGCGGTCCCGGCTGCCGCGGCGGCGCGGCGGGCTGGTCCTCGGGCAGTTGCACGACGTACGGCGTCTCCCCGGGCTTGACGTACCGGAGCCGGCGCCGGGCCTCCGCCTCGATCTGCGCCGGGTCACTCAGCTGGCCCTTGCGGTTGCGCAGCTGGGCCACCTCCTGCTGGAGCTGCGCCCGCTGCGCTTCCTGCTCCCGCACTTCCGAACGCTGGCTGAGGTAGGTGCGCAACGGCACGGCGACGGTGAACGCCAGCGCGCACACCACGATCGCCACCACGGCGGCCCGCCGGGTGGTCGACATCCCCAGCACCTTGGCCGCCCCGGAGGCACGCTTCGCCGCCAGACCGCGGCGCAGCCGTGCTCTGGTCGTCTCCGGCGTGCCGCCCGTGCGGCGCCGGGCCGAGGCGGGACGACGGGCCCGTGTCGACCCGCTCCCGTCAGCCCGACCGCCGCGGCGGTTGCGCGCCCTCCCCCGGTCGGCCATCGGCGTCTCAGGCCTCCGCGGTGAACCGCGGGAAGGCCAGGTCGCCGGCGTAGCGGGCGGCGTCCGCGAGAGTCTCCTCGATGCGCAGGAGCTGGTTGTACTTCGCGATCCGCTCGCCGCGCGCCGGGGCACCGGTCTTGATCTGGCCCACGCCGGTGGCGACGGCCAGATCGGCGATGAAGGTGTCCTCGGTCTCGCCGGAGCGGTGGCTCATCATCGACTTGTAGCCGTACGACGTGGCCAGCGAGACCGCGTCGAGCGTCTCGGAAAGGGTGCCGATCTGGTTGACCTTCACCAGCAGCGCGTTCGCCGCACGCCGGCTGATGCCTTCCTCGAGGCGGTCCGGGTTCGTGACGAACAGGTCGTCGCCCACGAGCTGGACCTTGTCACCGACCTCGGCGGTCAGCTGGACCCAGCCGTCCCAGTCGTCCTCGCCCAGCGGGTCCTCGATCGAGACCAGCGGGTAGTCGCGCAGGAGTTCGGCGTAGTACGCGGACATCTGCTCGGCGCTGCGCTTCGTGCCTTCGAAGGTGTAGGCGCCGTCGGAGTAGAACTCCGTGGCCGCGACGTCCAGCGCGAGTGCCACGTCCCGGCCCGGGGCGTAGCCGGCCTTCTGGATGGCCTGCAGGATGAGGTCGAGGGCATCACGGTTGTTGCCGAGGCTGGGCGCGAACCCGCCTTCGTCGCCGAGTCCGGTGGCCAGACCGCGGCTCTTCAGGACCGACTTCAGCGCGTGGTAGACCTCGGTGCCCCAGCGGAGCGCCTCACGGAAGGACTCGGCGCCGATCGGCGCGATCATGAACTCCTGGATGTCCACGTCGGTGTCCGCGTGCGCGCCACCGTTGAGGATGTTCAGCATCGGGACCGGCAGCACGTGTGCGTTCGGTCCGCCGAGGTAGCGGAACAGCTCCAGCTCGGCCGAGTCCGCCGCGGCCTTCGCGACCGCCAGCGAGACGCCCAGCACAGCGTTCGCGCCGAGCCGCGACTTGCCCGGCGTGCCGTCGAGGTCGACCAGCTTCTGGTCGACGATCCGCTGGTCCACCGCGTCGACACCGGTGAGGTCGGGGCCGATCTCGTCGAGTACCGCGGAGACCGCGCGTTCCACGCCCTTGCCGTTGTACCGGCCGGTGTCCCCGTCACGCAGCTCGACGGCTTCGTGCTCGCCGGTGGACGCACCCGACGGAACGGCGGCCCGCGCCAGCGTGCCGTCGTCGAGTGCCACCTCCACCTCGACGGTCGGGTTGCCGCGCGAATCGAGGATCTCGCGCGCGCCTACCTGCTCGATGAGAGCCACGCTCTGCTCCTTGGTGGGTCGTGCCTGCGGTGACGCCGCCCAGCGTAGCCGTCCACGGGGTTCACCCGTTGGAGGCTCGGCCGACACCAGGCGGTTCCGCTCAGTGTTCCCCGGGCGGGTCCTCGGTGTCCTCCGGCCGCACCTCGCGCCATCCCGACGGCAGGTCGACGGTGTCGGTGACCTGCTGCCAGAACGTCCAGCTGTTGCCGCCGGGGTCGGCGACGGTGAACACGCGCGCGCCGTAGGGCTGGTTCTGCGGCGGATCCGGCTCGGCCTCCTCGCCGAGTGCCGCCCGTACCCGCTCGTACTGCGCGTCGACGTCGGTCACGTAGATGATGTTGAGCTGCCCGACCGGTCCTTCGGCGCCCTTCGCCTCCCAGTACTCGGGCCCGACGCCGGCGAGCTGGACTCGTCCGGATCCGGCGCACAGCGTGGCCTGGAAGACCTCGCCGGACGCATCCTCGAACCGGACCTCTTCCGTGAAGCCGAACACCCTGGTCAGCCACGCGAGCGCCGCGGTGGCGTCCGTGTAGTAGAGGTACGGCGCCAGTCCCAAGTAACCGGGCTCCTCATCGCTGCTCATGGCAGAACAGTCCATCACGCCGCCCGCGGCGGTCGTGCAACGCCCTCCACGACGGTATCGTCGGAGTGACCATGACGGACGCCGAACCAGCACCCGAACCCACCGGCGAATCCCGTGTCCGCGCCTTCCGGGAGGCCGAGGAGCTGGTCGGGAGACGCCGGCCGCTCGACGCGCTCAAGGCCCTCGAACCCCTGCTCGACGACGAGTCCGACAAACCGAGTGTGCAGCTGCTGGCCGGGCGCGCCTACTTCCACTCGGCACAGCTGCGCCGCGCCGAACGCGCGTTCACCAAGGTCCTCGAACTCGACCCGACCGACCACTACGCGCGGTTCGTGCTGGGCCGCACCCTGCAGCGCCTCGGCCGTTTGGCCGAGGCGCTCGGACAACTGCGGATGGCGTCGGCGATGAACCCGATCCCGGAGTACCTGGAAGCCATCAGTGAGGTCAGAGCCCGCATCGCTCTGAGCGACACCTGACCAGCCGGGACGAGTCGGCTCCGGCGCTCCCCGCCTGGCTGCGCCGCCCCGTTCGGCCGGACAGCATGAAGGCCTTGAGCCGACGTCGCACGCTCCGCGCACACGACCGTCAAGACGACGACGAGGCACGTCGGCCCGGGAGAGCACCGGATTGGGCCGGCGGCGCGGTGCCGGCGAGAACACTGGACCAAAGTCGGCGGCGTGGCGGCGGCAAGCGGACCGGACCAAGGTCGGCGACGTGATAACGGCCAGAGCACCGGACCGAGGTCGCCGGCGTGGTGCCGACGGTTCTGGCCATCCGGCGAGGGCGCTCGGCCGGTCGGCCGATCCGCGGCAGCTAGCCGGAGACGGACCCTTGAGTCAGCACGGAGAACGACTCGAGGAGGCGGGCATGACCACCCTGACCGTGATCGGAACCATCGTCGGGCTCGGCGTGCTGGTGCTGATGTCGCTGGCACCGGTACTGGTGGACCTGAACGAGCGATTCCCGGCCACCCCGGAAAAGCAGGCGACGCACGACCGGCCGCTGCGGAACCAAGGAACCCGCGAGGAAGCAGGACGCAAACCGGCGGCAGCCGCGAAAGCTCTGCTGGCGCACGGCGTTCCGGCCCGGCCCCAGACCTTTTCGGCGCGGGTGTAAGCATTTCGGCGAAGGCGCAAGCGTGCCGGCGTAGGCACAGATCGGCACGAGCGTGAGCGATAGCGTTTCAACGCAGAGGCAGGACGGACGCGACCGGAGCTGAATCGCCGGTACGGGACCGCGCTCTCAACGCCGGAACGCCAAGAACGCCAAGAACGCCAAGAACGCCAAGAATCCAGTCACACAACCGGCAACCCGGCAACCTGGCCAGTCACCAGCGCAGCGAATCCGAGCGAAGCGGGCGGTCAGGGGCGAACGCTGTCGGCAGCGTAGGAGTCCGCTGCCACGAAAGCGCTTTGGCCGTACTGGACGGACGCGTTGTAGAACAGGATGGCGCGCCACCAGCCTGCGGGGGTGCCCAGGTCGTCGGCGCCGGAGCAGAGGTAGCGGGCGGTGGTGAAGGCGGCGTCGTCGATGTTGGCGGGGTTGGGGGTCTTGCCGTCGCCGTTGGCGCGTTCCGCGTATTTCCGCCAGGCGGACGGGGGTAGCTGCAGGGGGCCCAGCTTGTGGTCGGCCGCGCGGTCGCCGTCGAGTTCGCCGGCGTCGGTGTCCGGGCCGGCCGGTGGGCCCGGGGGCAGCCCGGAGACGGCACCGTCCGGCGCGATCCGCATCTTGTCCGACGTCAGGTGGCCGATCGCGGCGAGAGTGGCCCACGACAGGTGACACGACGGCTTCTGCCGGTTCATCCACATCTCCGCCCGGCCGTAGGCCGACAGCAACCGCGGCGAGAGGCCGGTCTTCCCCGCCACTCGCGCGGCCCACGCATCGAGTTCCGCCTGATCCGACACCGTCGGACGGTCCGGGGGCGCAGCCAGCCCGGCCCGCGGCACCTGCGCGCCCGACTTCGGGGCCTGGTCCGGTTCGACCGATGACGGCGGCGGCGCCGGCGGGGGCGCAGGCGACGGCGGGTTCGGGTCGCGCACCCCGATCGTCACCACCAGCACGACGCCGGTGAGCACCAGACCCACCGACATGGCGATGCGGCCGCGGTAACGACGGGGCGGTCCCGCCGCGGACGATTCGGCGACGGTCTGCTGGGTGGTATCGGCCACCCGGACAGGTTACTGATGACCACACCCGCGGGACGCTGAATCGGGCGAATGGCAAGCGGACGGTTAACTTCGCGGCCGAACTTCCGGCGGCCTCCGATTCGCTGCCCGGAGCGAAAGCACCCGGTTTGACCTGCAGTTACCCTACCCTAACTCGCACAAAAGTGACCGTTTTGCCCAGTTCAGCCGCTCTGTCGAGCGATTTTCGCCACTGGACTTACAGGCAAGCCTTACCTAAAACCGTGAGGTCCACATGCGAAGGAGGGCACGGAACAGTGGTGTTTTCGAGCGCGCTCATCGGGCTGCGCGAAGGCCTCGAAGCGGCGCTGGTGGTCAGCATCCTCGTCGCCTTCCTCGTGAAGACCGGCCGAACGCACGCGCTGCGGTTCGTGTGGCCGGGCGTCGGCGCCGCGGTGCTGCTGTCGGTCGCCGTCGGCGCGATCCTGACCTACAGCACCGCGCAGCTGAGCTTCGAGCACCAGGAGCTGCTCGGTGGCAGCCTGTCGATCGTCGCGGTCGGTTTCGTCACGGCGATGGTCTTCTGGATGCGTAAGGCGTCCCGGCACATCGCCGCGGAGCTGCGCGGGAAGATGGAAGACGCGCTGCAGGTCGGCCCCGCGGCCGTGTTGCTGCTGTCGTTCCTCGCGGTCGGACGGGAAGGCCTCGAGACCGCAGTGTTCTTCTACTCCGCCGTACAGACCGCCCAATCCGACACAGTGCAACCGTTGACCGGCTTCGTGATCGGCATCGCCATCGCGATCGTCCTGGCTTACCTGCTCTACCGCGGCGCGGTGCGGTTCAACCTGGCGAAGTTCTTCACCATCACCGGCGTACTGCTGGTGTTCGTCGCCGCAGGCGTGCTCGGCTACGGCCTGCACGACCTTCAGGAAGCACAGTTCCTGCCAGGACTCACCACGCTGGCGTTCGACGCCTCGAGCACGCTGCCGGAGACGTCCTGGTACGGCGCGCTGCTCAAGGGGATCTTCAACTACTCACAGCAGACGACGGCGCTGCAGGCCGTCGCATGGGTCGCGTACGTCGTGATCGTGCTGCCGCTGTTCCTCAAGCCCACTCGCAAGAAGACCACTCGCAAGAACACCGCCCGTGAGAACACCGCACCGGCCGCGGCCGGTGCGGCCACCGTCGAGGAGTGACCGTGCCCAAGTCCCCCAGAACCCCGCTGACCGTGCTGGCCGGAGTCGGCGCGGTGGTGGCGCTCGCCGGTTGCGACAGCACAAACGCCGCCGCGGACGGGCCGATCAAGGTCGAAGCCTCGGACACCTCCTGTGCCGTCGCCGCCACGACGGCCGCCGCCGGCAACGTGACCTTCGAAATCGCCAACAAGGGCAGCAAGGTCACCGAGTTCTACCTCTACGCCGAGGGCGACCGGATCATGGGCGAGGTGGAGAACATCGCACCAGGGCTGAACCGCCGGCTGATCGTCGAGGTGCCGGAAGCGGGCAAGTACCAGACCGCGTGCAAGCCGGGAATGGTCGGCAACGGCATCCGCGGCGAGTTCACCGTGACCGGCGGGGCCACCCGCCAGGACGACGCCGACGCGCGGAAGGCCGCGGCCACCAAGAGCTACGCGACCTACGTGGCGGACAACAGCTCCGCCCTCGAGACGGAAACCGCCAAGTTCGCCGACGCGGTCAAGGCCGGCAAGGTCGACGAGGCCAAGTCCGAATACGCTCGTACACGTGTGTTCTACGAGCGGATCGAACCGGTCGCCGAGAAGTTCGGCGACCTCGACCCCGCGATCGACGCCCGCGAGGCCGACCTGGAGCCGGGTCAGCAGTTCACCGGCTTTCACCGACTCGAGAAGGACCTGTGGAGCACCGGCCTCCAAGCGGACAGCCCACGGATCGCGGACAAGCTACTGACCGACGTCAAGGACCTGGTCGCCAAGAGCAAGGACCTGAAGCTCAGCGCGCTCGACCTCGCCAACGGTGCGAAGAGCCTGCTCGACGAGGTCGCCACCGGCAAGATCACCGGCGAGGAGGAGACCTTCTCCCACACCGACCTGTGGGACTTCCAGTCCAATCTGGACGGGTCGAAGAACGCGATCCAGTCGCTCCGTCCGGTTCTGCAGGAACGAGACGCGGCACTCGTGTCCACTCTGGACACAGAGTTCGCGAATGTGCAGGCGCTGCTGGACAAGACCCGCGTGGGTGACGGATTCATGTACTACGACCAGTTGTCGCCGGTCGAGGTCAAGACCTTCGCCTCGGCGGTCGACGCGTTGAGCGAGCCGCTGAGCAAGGTCGCGGCGGTCGTGGCGAAATGACGGAGGTCTCTCGCCGGAAGCTGTTCGGTTACGCCGGCGCCGGCGTCGCGCTGGCCGGGGCCGGCGTGGCTGCCGGAGTCGGCGTCGACCGGATCGGCGACGACGCGCCCGCATCCGCCACGGCATCCACTGTGGACTTCCATGGCGCGCACCAGGCCGGCATCGTCACACCCACGCAGCAGAACCTGCACTTCGCCGCGCTCGACGTGACCACAAACGACGTCGGCAAGCTGCGCGAACTGCTGCACACCTGGACCGCCGCCGCCCGGCGGATGACCGCGGGACAGGAAGCGGTGGCAGCCGGCGCGGTCGGCGGCGCGGCGGAGGCTCCACCCGGCGACACCGGGGAGGCGCTCGACCTGCCCGCCGCCGACCTGACGCTGACCATCGGCTTCGGTCCGTCGCTGTTCGACGATCGGTTCGGTCTGGCCGCGAAGCGCCCGCCGCAGCTGGTCGAGCTGCCCTCGTTCCCGAAGGACAAGCTCGATCCGGCCCGCAGCGGCGGCGACCTGTGCATCCAGGCCTGCGCGAACGATCCGCAGGTCGCCGTGCACGCAGTACGCAACCTGGTCCGGCTCGGCTTCGGCGTCACCGAGGTGCGCTGGTCGCAGCTCGGCTTCGGGCGCAGCTCGTCGACCTCGCGCACGCAGCAGACCCCACGCAACCTGTTCGGCTTCAAGGACGGCACGAACAACGTCAAGGCCGAGGACACCGACGTGCTGCGGGACCAGGTGTGGGCACGGCCGGGTGACGGGCAGGCCTGGATGGCCGGCGGAACCTACCTCGTGGCACGCCGGATCCGGATGCACATCGAGACGTGGGACCGGGAGACGCTGGACGGTCAGGAGCAGACAGTCGGGCGCACCAAGGGATCCGGCGCGCCGTTGGGTCAGACCGGCGAGTTCGACCAGGTCGATCTGGATGTCGGCGGCGCGGGCGGAGTCCCGCTGATCGCGCCCGACGCACACATCCGGCTCGCCTCGCACCAGACGCTGCGCGGTGCCCGCATCCTGCGCCGTGGCTACAACTTCGTCGACGGTTCCGATGGCGTCGGTCATCTCGAGGCGGGATTGTTCTTCCTGGCCTTCAACCGGGACACCCGCACGCAGTACATCCCGATGCAGCAGGTGCTTTCGGCGAAGGACGCGATGATGGAGTACCTGCAGCACACCGGCTCCGCGCATTTCGCCGTCCCACCGGGACTCACCCCGACGTCGAGCTGGGGCGACGGGCTGTTCGGCTGACCGGCACAAACCGCGCGCCCGGGCCAGTGGCTGGGACCGATTGCCCGTGGCGCCGGACGGTTCGGGTTCAACCTGGTGCCCGCGCGGAGTTGACTTCCAGCTTACTCGAGCTTCCATGCTGGAGGACATGTTCACCGAAGCGGAACTCGCCTACCTGTCCGAACAGGGCCTCGGCCGGCTGGCCACCCAGCAGCCGAACGGCACCCTGCAGGTCAATCCGGTCGCATTCACCTGGAACGCATCGGCCCAGACCATCGACGTGACCGGGGCCGGCCTCACGAAAAGCCGCAAGTACCGCAACGTCGAGGCCAACGGCCGGGCCGCCTTCGTGGTCGACGACCTGCCGTCGCTGGAACCGATCCGGGTGCGTTGCCTGGAAATCCGCGGCCGCGCGGAGGTTGTCCCGGAGGCCTTCGCACCGGACGGGCACCTCGACGGCGCGGTGATCCGCATCCACCCGCAGCGCATCATCAGCTTGGGCATCGACGATCCCGACCACGATCCGCTCGACCTGGTGCCGAACAACCGCACCGTCTGAACGCGCGGACGCGCCCGCGGCGACCCCTCGCCGCGGGCGCGCGTCAGCGGTTCAGCGACGAGCCCCGGTCACGGTGTACCAGCCGGTTCCGAGCACGAACAGCGCACCCGCCAGCCACCAGGAGAGCGCGTCGTCCGTCGACATCATCGGCCACCGCATGACGTCGTTCACCGTCAATCCCTCCGGCGTGGACAGCGCGATCACGGCCATGCCGAGCGGCAGAGTCCAGCCGAACTGGCCGCCGAACAGCACCGCCGCCACTCCCGCGAGGCCGAGCAGCCCGGCTCCGTCCCGGACCACCATCGAGACGTCCACCCGGACGTCCCCGAGCTGCTGCACCGCCAGCAGGGCCAGCCCGGCGAGCACCCCGATCAGCAGCAGGTGCGCGAGCCGCCGGGACAGCCAGCCGAACCCGGCCGTGCGGTCGAGGTCGACGTCCTGCCCGCCGAGGCCGATCGCGGCGATGGCGATCGCCATGGTCAGGGTGAGCACCGCGAACTCGGGCACCCAGAAGCTTTCGCCGAGCCACCAGAGCAGCACGATCGACAGCGGTACGGCAGCCACCGCCACCGGCACGTACCGGGAACGCGCGTACAGGCCGAGCCACCGCATCAGTGCGCACCACCGAGGAGAGCGGTCAGCGGGTCGCCCTGGCAGCTCAGCTGGAGCTGCCTGGCCGCGGCGACCCGTGCGAGCTGCTCCGGCTCCGGCTGCGCGTGCAACGCGGTCCACGCCGACTGCATGAGGCCCGGAACCTGCTTGTACTCGTGTTCGTGGAGCGGAGGCGGCGTCGCGGAACCGGCGAGCCAGTACGCCATCACGCGCCGTGCCGCTTCCTCCTCCGGGTGGGAGTAGCTGAGCCCTTCGCACGGCGGCGTTCCCGCCCCTTTCAGCAGGGCCATCGTCAGGTCGTGCCCGGTCAGGTAGCCGGCCTGCTGCGTGCCAGGAAGAATCGTGTACGTGTCGTCCTTCTTCACCAGCACCAGCTCGGGATCCCGCCGCGGTGTGACCGTGGTGTTGTTCCCCTCGGTCGACTCCTCGACCCGTACCGGGTGCTGCGGCAGCTTTTCCAGCAGCCGCAACGCTTCCTTCGCGGGACCCGCCAACGTCGGCAACCAGTCCTCGTGCAGCTTCTCGACACACACAGACCCGTCGCAGACCAGCTCGCTCGCCGCCTTGTCCGGAGTCAGGTTGTCCGCCGCGGAGGCGGGCAGGACCACCGCGGCGCCCACGAGTCCGGCCACCACCGGCAGCACCGCGAGCAGCCGCGCGCGCGCCGAACGCATCACGAGCAACAACAGTCCGGTCCCGATGAGCCCGGCGAACCAGAGGAACTGTCCCGTGTCGACTGCCGCCGACGGGACCAGGAACGCACTGCGCGGTTGCTCCTGAGCGGCCGACAGCAGCGCCACCCAGTTCGGCAGCAATCCGTCCGCATCGCCCCCGTGGCCGCTCGACACCTCCAGGAACATCACCGCGACCAGAGCGAGCACGGCGAGCGCGGGTGCGGTGACCGGATGCGGGAGCAACCGGCCCACACCGAGCCCGATCGCGACACCGGCGAGCACCGCGAGCAGACCGAGCACCACCGGCATCAGCGAGGCGAGAGTGAACATCCCGCCGTTCACCGCAACCTGGACGAAGCCGACCGCCAGCAGCACCAGATAACCCACCACGGCCCCGATACCGGTGGTCAGGCCGAGGGTGAGCGCCCGGTGCCCGGCCGGGCGGGAGGTCGAGGCGAACAGCTCGCTCACCCCGGAGCGGCTGTCCCGCATGCCCTGGATCGCGCCCGCGCCGACGACCATCGGCCACACCAGCAGCAGAAGGTATCGCGTCCACTGCGCGGTGGCGGGCGCGTCGAGTCCCCAAGCCGAGGAATCGCGCCGCCACGGACCGGTGAAGGAGAAGAAGAACACGAGGCCCACCGCGGCCATCAGGACCGCGAGCCAGAGCGCGATCGTGCGCCGGAGCTCGGTCCGCAGT
Organism: Amycolatopsis jiangsuensis; assembly: GCF_014204865.1. NCBI lineage: Bacteria > Bacillati > Actinomycetota > Actinomycetes > Pseudonocardiales > Pseudonocardiaceae > Amycolatopsis > Amycolatopsis jiangsuensis. The sequence continues at coordinate 6,278,296 of NZ_JACHMG010000001.1, read as the reverse complement.
GCGTTCACCACGATTCCCTCCCCGACTGGTGGCCCAGCAGCGCCGAGTAGCCGCGCTCGATCGGGCTGTCGCCGACGTCGTTCGCGCTGCCCGCCGCGGCCAGGTCGTCCGGGGTGCCCTGGAAGACCAGCTTGCCCGCGGCGAACAGGATCACGTCGGTGCAGGCGGTGGCCACGTCCTCGACCAGATGGGTGGACACCAGCACACAGGTGTCCCGTCCCAGCTCCTGCAGCAGCTCGCGGAACCGGACCCGCTGTGCCGGATCGAGGCCCGCGGTGGGCTCGTCGAGCAGCAGGATCTGCGGATCGTTCACGATCGCCTGCGCGATGCCGACCCGGCGGACCATACCGCCGGAGAGCGTCTTCATCTTGTCGTCGGCCCGGTCGGCGAGGCCGACCCGCTCGATCGCGCGCTGCACCGCGTCCGGCACGTCCTTCTTCGGCATGTCCTTGAGCCACGCGATGTACTCGACGAACTCGCGGACGGTGAACCGCTTGTAGTACCCGAACGACTGCGGCAGGTACCCGATCCGGCGGCGCAGGGCGCGCTGGTCCAGGCCGCCGACCTTCCCGCCGAGCAGCGTCAGGCCGCCCGCGGTCGGACGCAGCACCGTCGCCAGCGCCCGGATCAACGTGGTCTTTCCCGCACCGTTGGGCCCGAGCAGGCCGTGCACGCCGATGCCGAGCGCGAGATCCAGCCCGTCGACCGCCATCCGTTTGCCGCCGACCCGTACTTTCAGTCCCTCGGCCTGGATTTCCCAGGCGTAAGTCGCCGGAGCGACCTCAGCGGCATCCATGGTCCGCATCTCCCAACCCTCTTTCCCGAGTCTTCTCAGTTGTGTGCGGCAAGCCGCATGAAGGCGCCCCTGCGGAACACCACGAAACCGGCGGTGAGCACGATGGCCACGATCCAGAACGGCACCGAAGCCGAGTCCAGCCCGAACGGGCTGCGGAACACCGTGGCCGGGACCACCAGAGCGGCCAGCCACACGGCGCTCAGGATTCCGGCGGCCCAGCTCGCCCCGATCAGCGAACCGAGCGCGAGCGTGCCCGTGGTGAACCCGAGCGCGGGCAGCAGCACCAGTCCGACGTCCGAACCGGTGAGCCAGCCCGCGACCAGCAGGATCGGCACCACCGGCGCGAGTACCGCGACGGTCCGCCGCAGGATCAGCTCGAGCCCTGCCCGTGGGGAACCGACGACGAGTTCGTGGGCCGGGTCGAGACCCCGTGACCAGGCCGCGGCCACCCCGAACACCGGCAGCACCGGGGCGAACAGCTGCACCATCGAGACCTGGTCGGAGAACATCGGGGTCAGGACCGCGGTGATGGCCGCCACCAGCAGGACCATCGCCAGCCACGGCACCATCGCAGGGGTGGCCCAGCCGTGCAGCCAGGCCCGCGCCCGGCTGCGCGGCGGCTGCGGCGGGGTGGTGAGCCGCGGCTCGAGGCCGGCCCACACCGCGTCGAGGAGTCCGGGCTCCTCCGCGGTGGTCACCCCGGCGAGCCGGGCCCGGCACTGCGCACACGTCTCCAGGTGCGCTTCGAGCGCCCACACCTTGTCCCCCGGCAGCTCACGGCCGGCGACGTAGGTGGCGAGCAGTTGATCGGGCACGTGATTCACAGCTGAACCTCCTTCACGGAGACGAGGGATCGGGATTTCGTTCACGACAGTGCCTCCCGCATCGCGATCCGGGCACGGCGAGCACGGGTCTTCACGGTGCCCTCCGGCAGTCCCAGCAGGACCGCGGTCTCGCGGACCGACAAGCCGTCCAGGACCATGGCCTGCAGGACGTGCCGCAACTCGGGCGCCAGCGTGCGGAGAGCGTCGCCGACCGAATCGCCGACGGTGCCCGCCAGCGCCTCTTCCTCGGCGGCGGGTGCGGCCACCGGCACGTGCACGGCGGCAGGTGGCTGCGCGTGGTGCGCCCGACGGCGGAAGGCGTCGACCAGGCGCCGGGCGGCGATCGTCCACACCCAGCCCACGGCGGAACCGCCGGCGGCCGCGCCGGCGAACGAACCCGCGGCACGCCAGACGGCGAGGTAGGTCTCCTGCATGACCTCGGCGACGATCTGCTCGTCGGCGCAACGACGGCGCAGGCGCACTGCGAGCCAGGGCGACGTACGGCGGTAGAACTCCTCGAACGCCGCACGGTCGCCGCGCGCTGTGCGCCGGACGAGCTGTTCCTCGTCCGGCTCCGGGGGTGGCTTGTGCTTCACACCAGGCAAGACGCCGTGACCGCGCGCTCGGTTCTCACGCGAGAGTGTCCTACATCACATCAGGTGGCCGGCCAGAACGTGCGCCAGCCGTCGGCCTCCAGCGTGGCCGGTTCGATCCCGTTGATCCGGGCGGCGGCTTCGGCACTGCGGACGTCCCGCGCGAACTGCTTGGCGACCGCCCGCAGCTCGCCCTCCGGGTCGACCCCGGCGCGGCGCGCGGTGGCGGCGACGCGGAAGAGCTGGGCAGCGGCCTCGGCACCGGAGGGGAAGAGATCGAGCGGAATGCCCGCGCGCCCGGTGCGCTGCCCCAGCTTCCCGGCGAGCGCGACGGCGGGCTGACCGAGGGCCACGCCGTCCACAATGGACTTGCGCTGTTTTTCGGCCTGCTTCAGCTCTTCCCACTGCGCTTCCTGGCGGTCCGCGGTGGAGAAGCTGTCCGCACCGGCGAACACGTGCGGATGCCGGCTGACGAGCTTGGTCACCAGCGTCCGCGCCACGTCGTCGACGGTGAACGGATCCCGCGGGTCCTCGGCGGCCACCCGGGCGTGGAAGAGCACCTGCAGCAGGACGTCGCCGAGCTCCTCGCGCAGTGCCTCGCGGTCGTTCTCCTCGATCGCCTCGAGCAGTTCGTAGGTCTCCTCGACCAGGTACTGGCGCAGTGAATCGTGCGTTTGCGTGGCGTCCCACGGGCAGCCGCCGGGCGAGCGCAGCCGGTCCATCACCTCGGCGGCCTCCACGAGCGGAGGCACCGGCGCCTCGATCACCCGGGCACCGGCCTCGGCCAGTGCGGCGGCGGACGGTTCGGCCCGGGAGGCGGCCACCAGCACGAGGTCCTGTCCCGGCGTCGCCCGCTCGACCGGAGGCAGGCCGAGCCGCGCGGCATCGACGTCGGACGCGGCGTGGACAGCCGGCGAGGTCCGCAGCAACCCCAGCGCGTCCGCCGGGAACACGTCCCCGCGGACGAGAACGACGACGGAGCCGGTCACTGCTGAGCCGGGGCGCCGCCGTGGACGGGCACCACGACACCGGCGAGCTCGGAAGCGCTGGGCGCGAGGTTCATGCCGACAGAATCCCACACGCCGTAACGCGGGTTGATCTTGTAGTCGACCTCGCCCACGTACGGCTGCAGCATGCGCACCCCGATCGCTCCGAGCTGCGCGGCGGTCGGCTGCTGCACCTGGTCGGTGGCGACCTGCTGGCCGGTCGAACGCTGCCGCACCACGGCCGCGACCCACCAGGTCGGCGCGCTGGCCGGGTTCGGCTGGAACGCGATGGCGGTGTTGCCGGGCACGCCGAAGAGCACGGTGGCCGCGTCCTCCGGCGAGGACAGCGCGGGCACCTGCTGGCCGACGTTGCCCTGCGCACCGTTCTGCAGTTCGGCGGCGATGGCGTTCGGGTTTTTCGCGTACTCCTGCGCCTTGGCGATGGCCTCGCTGCGCGCGGTCTTCGCATCGACCGACGGCGCCTGGCCCTCGGAGGTGGGCGCGCCGATGCTGGTGTAGTCGAAGTTGATGCTGAGCGAGGGCAGGTACTTCACCGCCAGCTGCTGCTCGAGGTACTGGTCGGTCAGCGCCTCGCGGTGGTCGCGCAGCCGCCACACGAGCTGCGTGACGCCCGCCGCGTCGTCCTGCACGGCGCCCGCGGGCACAGCAGCGGCGAGCGGATCCTTCTGGAGCGCCTCGGTGATGGCCGACTGGTCGGCGGTCAGGCCTTCTTTCCGAGCCGCCTTGGCCACGACCTCGTGCAGGACCGTCTGCCGGACGATCTCGCGGCCGACGAGGTCGAGCTTGTGCTGCGAAGCGAGCTCCTGGGCGTAGGGCTGCTCCCGCACCGCGCGGTTCAGCAGATCCTGGACCTGATCGATGGAGGTGACCTTGCCGTCGACGACCGCGGCGGTGCCCACCTGACTGGGACCGGCACCGCACCCGGCGAGGAGAAAGGCTCCGGCAACGACGGCGACCAGCGCGCGGGGGCGCCCCATGATCCGCATCACAGGCCATACCCTCTCATACGCACGGCCGGGAAACACAACACCGTCGCAGCGATCCGGTGGGCACGGGGGGAGGCGCGGCGGTCGTCGGCCGCCTCCACCGCCGATCGGCGGAATCCCGGCATCCCGGCGCAGGCTCCGGCGGGTGCACTTTGTCCGCTTCCGGTCCGAGTGCTCGGAAACGACCACGAAACCGTGGCCATTCGCCGCGAACCGGCCGGAGCTGCCGGGACGACCGGTGACCGAGGTCCTGCCCGCCAGGCCACGAAACCATGGCATCCCCGCAAACCCGCCGGACCTGCCGGGTCGACGGATGACCGAGACCCCGCCAGGCCACGAAACGACGGCATTCGCGGCAGACCGACCGGACCTGCCGAGCCGGCCACTGACCGAGACCCTGCCGGGCGGGCCTGCGCGGGCACTTCGCAGCGGCGACGGCAGCGGCAGCGGCACCGACACCGGCACCCCGCGCGGCCGCCTTGCCGAGCCCGCCCACGTCGTGCCGCACGGTGAGCAGGCGATTCACACGGCGGCCGGGGTTTTCGTCAGCTGGGTCAGGAGTTTCGTGCACCAGTCGAGCAGTTCCTGGTCGCGCAGCGGGGGTGCGCCCATGCGACCGCCTGCCGGGCCCTCGGTGGGTTTGGGCACCGAGACGGTGTTCGTGACGGCTTTGTACAACGCCTTGGGGTATAAGCGTTTCAGCCGCACCAGCTGGGAGTCGGCCAGCGGCAGCGGGGCGAAGCGGATCGTGGTGCCCTGCGCCGCCACCTCGGTGACGCCCGCGCCACGGCAGGCGTGCCGGAACGTCGCGACCGAGAGCAGGCGGGTGACCGGCGCCGGCGGCTGTCCGTAGCGATCGAGAAGTTCCTCGCGGACCGCGTCGAGTGCCCCGGTGTCCGGGGCCGAGGCGATCTTGCGGTAGGCCTCCAGCCGGAGCCGCTCACCGGGAACGTAGTCGTGCGGGATGTGCGCGTCGACCGGCAGGTCGACCCGGACCTCGGCCAGCTCCTCGTCCTCGGTGGGCTCCGCGCCGGCGTGCCTGCGAAAGGCCTCGACCGCCTCACCGACGAGCCGGACGTACAGGTCGAAGCCGACTCCGGCGATGTGCCCGGACTGCTCGGCGCCCAGGATGTTGCCCGCCCCGCGGATCTCCAGGTCCTTCATCGCGACGGCCATGCCGGCACCCAGTTCGGTGTTCTGCGCGATGGTGGCGAGCCGGTCGTGCGCGGTCTCGGTGAGCGGGGCTTCCGGCGGGTACAGGAAGTAGGCGTAGCCCCGTTCGCGGCCACGTCCGACGCGGCCACGCAGCTGGTGCAGCTGCGCCAGCCCCAGCATGTCGCCACGCTCCACGATCAGCGTGTTGGCGTTGGAGATGTCGAGCCCGGTTTCGATGATCGTGGTGCAGACCAGGACGTCGTACTCGTTCTCCCAGAAGCCCTGGATGATCTTCTCGAGCTTCTCCTCGTTCATCTGGCCGTGCGCGGTCACCACCCGCGCCTCCGGCACCAGCTCCCGGATGCGCCGCGCGGCCTTCTCGATCGAGGACACCCGGTTGTGCACGTAGAAGACCTGGCCGTCACGCAGGAGTTCCCGGCGGACGGCCGCGCCGACCTGCTTGTCGTCGTACGCGCCGACGTAGGTGAGGATCGGGTGCCGGTCCTCGGGCGGGGTGAGGATGGTGGACATCTCCCGGATGCCTGCGAGCGACATCTCGAGCGTGCGCGGGATCGGCGTCGCGGACATGGTGAGCACATCGACGTGCGTGCGCAGCGCCTTGATGTGTTCCTTGTGCTCCACGCCGAACCGCTGCTCCTCGTCGACGATCACGAGGCCGAGGTCCTTGTACCGGATCCCGGTCTGCAGCAGCCGGTGCGTGCCGATGACGATGTCGACCTCGCCGCCGGCCAGCTGCTCGAGGATCACGTCCGCCTCGGGCTTGTTCGTGAACCGCGACAGGCCCTTGATCGTGACCGGGAAGGACCGCATGCGTTCGCTGAAGGTGTTGAGGTGCTGCTGCGCGAGCAGCGTGGTGGGCACCAGCACGGCGACCTGCTTGCCGTCCTGCACCGCCTTGAACGCCGCGCGCACCGCGATCTCGGTCTTGCCGTAGCCGACGTCACCGCAGATCACCCGGTCCATCGGGACACCGCGCTCCATGTCGGCCTTGACCTCGTCGATGGCCGCCAGCTGGTCGTTCGTCTCGACGAACGGGAAGGCGTCCTCCAGTTCGTTCTGCCACGGCGAGTCCGGGCCGAACGGATGCCCGGGCGCGGCCTGGCGTGCGGCGTACAGCTGCACCAGCTCGGCGGCGATCTCCTTGACCGCCTTCTTGGCGCGGGCCTTGGTGTTCTTCCAGTCCGAGCCACCCAGCTTGTTGAGGGTGGGCAGCTCCCCGCCCACGTAGCGGGACACCTCGTCGAGCTGGTCGGTGGGCACGAACAGCCGGTCGCCGGGCTGCCCGCGCTTGGACGAGGCGTACTCCAGCAGCAGGTACTCGCGGGTCGCGCCGGCGACCGTGCGCTGCACCATCTCCACGAACCGGCCGATGCCGTGCTGGTCGTGCACCACGTAGTCGCCCGCCTTGAGCGCGAGCGGATCGACCGCACCACGCCGGCGCGACGGCATCTTGCCGTTGAGATCCTTTGTGGACGAACCGGCGGTGGCGCCGCGGCCGGTGAGGTCGGCTTCGGACAGCACCACCAGCGCGCGCTCCGGCGACACGAACCCGTCGGTGAGACCGCCGCAGGTGACCGTGACGACGCCGGACGACGGCGCCTCGGCGAGGGTGTCCGCCTGCTTCGCCGGGACCTCGGCGGACAGCAGCTGCTCCACGGCACGGCTCGCGGTGCCCTGGCCGGCGACCACGAGCACCCCGGTGCCGCCGCTCGCGAGGTGCGCGCGCAGATCGGTCATCGCGCGCTCCAGCTCACCCCGGTAGGCGGGGGCGGGCTCGATGCCGATCCGGTAGACGTCCGGGTCCTCGGTGGTCAGCTGGGTGAGCGTCCACCAGGCACGCTGGGTGTCCTGCGCGTGCCGGGCGACCTCGGCCAGCCCGCGGTAGGCCGAGGCGCCGAGGTCGATCGGCGCCTGCCCGCCCGCGGCGGCCGTGGTCCAGGAGGCCTCGAGGAACTCCTGCCCGGTGCGTACGAGGTCGGCGGCGCGGGCCCGGATCTTCTCCGGATCGGCCAGAAGCACGTGGCTGCCTGCCGGCATCGCGTCGGTGAGCAGCTCCAGCTCGCCGGGGCAGAGGACGGGGATCAGCGCCTCCATGCCCTCCACCGGGATGCCGCCGGACAGCTTGGTGAGCATCTCGGCCAGATGCGCGTCGGCCTCGTAGGTGGTGGCCAGGTCGGCCGCGCGGGCCTTGACCTCCGGGGTCAGCAGCAGTTCGCGGCACGGCGGCGCGGTGACGCGCTGGATCTCGCCGGGCAGCGAACGCTGGTCGGACACCGCGAACGCGCGGATCTCGCTGACCTCGTCGCCCCAGAACTCGACGCGGACGGGATGCTGCGCGGTGGGCCCGAACAGGTCGAGGATGCCGCCGCGGACGGCGAACTCGCCACGCTTCTCGACCATGTCGACGCGCGTGTAGGCGAGCTCGACGAGCCGCTCCAGCAGGCCTTCGAAGCTCTGCTCCTCGCCCACCACGAGGTCGATCGGGGCGAGTGAACCGAGACCGGGGGCCATCGGCTGGATCAGGCTGCGCACGGTGGCCACCACGACCCGCAGCCCGGCGTCGCCGGAGTGCAGGCGGTGCAGCACCTCCAGCCGCCGGCCGACGGTGTCGGCGCGCGGGGACAGCCGCTCGTGCGGCAGCGTCTCCCACGACGGGAAGTCGGCGACCCGGCCGCGGCCGAGCAGGTCGGTGAGCGTGCGGGTCAGCTCGTCGGCCTCCCGCCCGGTGGCGGTGACGGCGAGCACCGGCCGCCCGGCCCCGCCGCGGCCGGGGTCTTCGGCCAGCGCGGCGGCGACGAGCTGCCGGACGGTACCGGCCCCCTGCAGTTCGAGCAGCGGCGCACCGGCGCGCTCGACGACACCGCGCAGGGCCGGGTCGGGAAGGATGGCTTGGAGGAGTCCGGACAGTGGAGCGTCGGTCACCATCCCAGCCTACGTCCCGGGACCGACAGAATTCCGCTCCCCGCACGAACGGGCCGGTGGCTCCGCCCGGACGGCCCCGGATGACGCTGGGTGGCCCGAAACGGCGGCGAAGCGACCGTCGCCCACCACCGCACGGGCGACCGGCGGACCCCGGTTTCGCCTGGCGTGACCGAGGCAGGCGAGGCGGGGCGAGCAGGCGTGACCACCACCGCGCAAGACTGCGCTGCGCGAGGCAGCGTGACTCACCCGCGAGACAGCGCGATCCGCCCGGGACAGCGGCAAACGAGGGTGGCGGCGAAAGTCAGTGGGGCCGGAGACCGTCGATCACGACCGTGACGATGCGGGGGGCCCGGGTGTCCCATTCCGTTTCGGGAATCCGGGACAGGGCGCCCAGCAACAGGATGACGTCCGGAACGTCGATTTCCTCGCGGAGTTCGCCGGCGGCTTTTCCCCGTTCGAGCAGCAGGCCCAGCGCTTCGTCGAGGCGGTGGTGCTGGTCGGAGTACAGGTTCTGCCACGCCGAGGCCTCGATCGCCGCCATCACGCCGCGTTTGACCCGCGCGTACTCGACCAGGCGGTCCAGCCAGCGGGTGAGCGCCTCGATCGGCGAATGGTCTTCGAGCAGCGGCGCCACGGCGTCCACGAGCTGGCTCAGTTCGTACCGGTACACCTCCGCCAGCAGGTGCTCGCGTGTCGGGAAGTGCCGATAGAGGGTGCCCTGCCCGACGCCGGCCGCCTTCGCGATGCCGTGCAGCCTCAGTTCGGCGATCGCGCCGTTCGACTTGCTCAGCTCGACCCGCGCGACCTCGACGATGCGGTCCCGGTTGGCGGCGGCGTCCGCCCTTCGTTCACGACTCGCCACGGCAGTGCACTCCTCCCCGGTAGCTAAGCGGACAACTGTCCGATACAGTGGATCCGGTAACCGGACAATTGTCAGCTTAGACCAGGAGACGTAGCGATGAGCACTCTGGACACCAAGGTCGTCGCCATCACCGGCGCCAGCAGCGGGATCGGCGAGGCGACCGCGCGCGAGCTGGCGGCCCGCGGCGCGGCCGTCGTGCTCGGCGCCCGGCGCACCGACCGGCTCGCTACGACGGTGGCGCGGATCCGGGACGAAGGCGGCCGCGCGGAAATGCTGGAGACCGACGTGACCGAGCGCGGCGATCTCGAGGCGCTGGTGGCGCTGGCGGTGGACCGGTTCGGCCGCCTCGACGTCCTGGTGGGCAACGCCGGGATCGCTCGTACCGCCCCGGTGGCAGACCTCGACGTCGACTCCTGGGACGCGATGATCGACGTCAACGTGCGCGGTGTCCTGCACGGCATCGCCGCCGCGCTGCCGGTGTTCCGCGACCAGGGCCACGGGCATTTCGTCACCACCGTGTCCACGTCGGGGCTGAAGATCGTGCCGACGCAGGCTGTCTACGCGGGTACCAAGAACGCCGTGCGGACGCTGCTGGAAGCGCTGCGTCAGGAGTCCACCGACGGAACCCTGCGCACGACGTCGATCTCGCCGGGCTTCGTGCAGACCGAACTCGTCGACTACGTCGAGGATCCCGAGCTGCGAGCGCAGTACCAGGACACCATGGCGACCTTCGGGATCAGCCCGGACGCCGTGGCACGCGCCATCGCGTTCGCCATCGAACAGCCCGGCGACGTCGAGATCGGCGACATCACGCTCCGGCCCACCCGGCAGAACTGAGGCTCACGGCGTGACCCACCCGGTGAGCTGCCCCACCGAAAGCTCCACCCCTGCCCACAGCAACGCGGCGCCCAGGCTGCCGGGAAGGAAGCGGCGGTACGGCAACCCGGACGACCCGGCGACGCGGGGTACGAGCGTGCGAATGCCGGCCAAGCAGCGGCCGAGGACCACTGCCGGTACGCCGTAGCGGACGACAGTCGCTTCGGCCTTGTCCCAGCGTTCAGTGCCGATTCGACGCGCGAAGCGCGACGTACGCAGCCGAGGGCCCCACAGGCGACCTTCCAGGTACGCCAGCTGGTCACCGGCGACCGCTGCCACGACGGCTACCGGCAGCGCCAGCCACCAGGTGAGCGTCCCGCGCTGTACGAGCATCCCCATGAGCAACAAAGTGGACAGTGTGGGCAGCACGATGCCCGGCAACAACGCGGTTTCCGCCACGATCACCAACGCGCACACTGCGTAGATCAGTGGCGCGGGGGCGTCAAGAAGCGGCCGCAGCAGGCTGTCCATACCTATCCAGTCCCGTCAGTACCGGTAATGCCGCGCGGTAGACGTACGCGGGCGGCAGGTTCTGCCAAACGACGCGCGTGCGCTCGACGACGGCGAAGCGGCTTCGCAGCAGTCGCGCGAAGCGGCGGGCCGGTGGTGTCCACGCAGTGTGCGCGTACGCGAAAGTGGTGAAGCGGCCTTGAGGGCAGAGTGTGGCGCAGACTGCGCTTAAGACCTTCTCTTGGCGTACAGCGGACATGGCGGTCCACGGCAAACCTGAGACGACGACGTCGACCGGCGTCGTCGCATACGTCGATAGATGTTCGGCTGAGTCTTCGGCGACGTGCAGCGTCGGGAAACGGCCCCGTAGCTCGCGTACCAGGCGACTGTTGACTTCAACCGCCGCGAAGAATGCGTCGGGCGCGAGGAGCCGCGAGAGGACCTCGGTGAACACGCCTGTGCCCGGCCCCAGCTCCACCACACTGTCTGCGTTCTCGATGCCGAGGCCGGCAGTCATCGCGACAGCCAGCCGCGGTGAGCTGGCAGCGACCGCGCCGGTGCGCATCGGGTGCCGGAAGAACTCCGTGGTGATCGACATGGCTCGACGCTAGGAACCGTTCCGGTAACCGCGGATCGGTTCGGTGGGCCGGACGAGTCGTCCTATCGGAGGACCCCCCGGCCTACCGAAGTACGACGCGCGGGAGGACGGGTCCGCGTTACGTTCAGCAGGTGGAGCGAGTGGTCAGGTGGGCACGCAGCCAGCCGTGGATGCTGGACCTGCCGCTGTACGCCGTCTTCGTGCTCCTCGGCCCGAACATCATGACCAGCGACCTGGCGTACCGGGCGATCCCGCTGCTGTTCCTGCTGCCGCTGCTCGTCCGCCGCCGGTTCCCGCGCACCACGGCGCTGCTGGTGCTGGCCGGCGTGGCAGCGGTGTACCTGAACGAACTGTGGGCCTACGACCGCAGCCGCAGCGAGCTGGCCATGGCGGTGTCGCTGTACACGCTGGTCAAGGCGGGTGACCGGTGGTTCGCCTCCGGCTTCGCCGCCGGTGTGGTCGCGCTGGAGCTGACCTGGAGCTTCACCTGGGGAGTGACCACGCAGAACCCGGCGATCACCCTTCTCGCCGGGCTTCCGCTGCAGATTGCCGCGTGGGCGCTGGGTGAGTTCTTCCACGCCAAGGACCAGCTGTCCGAGGAGGAACGGCTGCGGGCCGAGCTGATGGCCTCCGAACAGCACGCGCAGGACCGGGCCGCGGTCGCCGAGGAACGCTCCCGCATCGCCCGCGAGCTGCACGACGTACTGGCGCACAGCATGAGCGTGATCGTGCTCAACGCGGAGGGCGCGAAACTGGCCCGGCATCACGATCCGGCCACTGTGGACCGCACCCTCGACACCATCGGCCGCACCGGGCGCACTGCACTCGCCGAGCTGCGGCGTCTGCTGGAGGTGATGCACGCGGGCGAACCCGGGCGAGCACCGCAGCCCACGCTCGACCAGCTGCGTGACCTGGTGGACCAAGCCGGTCGCGACGTCGCGCTGGAGGTGTCCGGCGAGGTCGACGAACTGCCCGCGGGTGTCGCGTTGCAGGCCTACCGCATTGTCCAAGAGGCACTGACGAACATGCTCAAACACGCGCCGTCCGACGCCGCTGGGCGCGTACGAGTCACCTTCGACCGGCCGGAGGTGCGCATCGAGGTGACCAACACCGGTGGCCGTGAGCCAGTGGCCGCAGGACTGCCAGGAGCCGGGCGTGGGGTGGCCGGGATGGCACAGCGCGCCGAGATGTACCACGGCCGGCTCGAAACCGGCCCACTCGACGATGGTGGCTACCGCGTGTACGCCACGCTGCACACGGAGGCGGCATGAGCACCGCCGACGTACTTTTTCCCGCGGAGGCGGCATGAGCACCGTGATGATCTGTGACGATCAAGAGCTGGTGCGGGTGGGGTTGCGGATGATCGTCGACAGCCAGCCGGATCTGGAGGTCGTCGCCGAGGCCGCGGACGGGGCCGAGGCCGTGGCGCTGTCTCGCGAGTGGCGGCCTGATCTCGTGTTGATGGACGTGCGGATGCCGGTTCTCGACGGGGTCGCCGCGACCGAGCGGATCTGCGCGGAGCTGCCGGACACCGCCGTTCTCGTGATCACCACTTTCGATCTCGACGAGTACGCCTATTCCGCTTTGCGTGCAGGCGCGAGCGGTTTCCTGGTCAAGGACGCGCCGTCGGACGAGATGCTGGTCGCCATCCGCGGGGTGCTGCGCGGTGACGCGATGGTGTCGCCATCGGTGACGAAACGCCTGCTCGAACGCTATCTCACCGACCACGCGGTGCCGGGTGGCGAAGTCCGACTGAGCACGCTCACCGAACGCGAGAAGGACGTGCTCGGGCTGATCGCGCGCGGGCTGTCGAACACCGAGGTCGCGCGGCAGCTGTTCATCGGCGAGACCACCGTGAAAACCCACGTCGGACGCATTCTCGGCAAGCTGGGGCTGCGCGACCGGGTGCACGCGGTGGTATTCGCCTACGAGTCCGGATTGGTCCGACCGGGCGGTTGAGGAGGTGCCGTCCGATTCGCGTGCGGCATGCTGGAGGCATGCTCCGATCCATGATCGCCCTGTTCGCCTCGGCAGCGTTGCTGACCGGCTGTTCGAGCACGTCCGGCTCGGCTGGCACGTCAGACTCGAGCGAGGCGTTCAAGGTGCAGGAGATCGCGCACGGACTGGAACACGGCTGGGATGTCGCGTTCCTGCCGGACGGCTCGCTGCTCGTCCCGCAGCGTCCGGGCAAGCTCGCGCTCGTGCGGGGCGGCGAGGTGAGCGACGTCCGGGCGGACTTCTCCGACGTCCTCGTGGCAGGCGAGGGCGGACTGCTGGGGCTGGTCCTGGCGGCGGACTTCGCGACGTCGCGTGAGTTCACCACCTGCCAGACGCACCAGGAAGGCGGCCGTGCGGTGGACGTCCGTCTCGTCACCTGGCGGCTGGCCGAGGACGGCGCGAGCGCGGAGAAAGCGCGGACGTTGCTGACCGGCCTGCCGGTGAACCCGAGCGGCCGGCATTCCGGCTGCCGTCCCACGCTGGGCCCGGACGGCGCGCTGCTCGTCGGCACCGGTGACTCCGCGAGCGCCGCGGTCGCCCAGGACCGGCACCGCCTCGGCGGCAAGGTGCTGCGCATCGACGCGAAGACCGGGGAACCGTTGTCCGGCAATCCGTTCTTCTCGTCCGCGGATCCGGCGGAACGGCGGATCTACACCTACGGCCACCGCAACGTGCAGGGCGTGGCGGTCCGGCCGGAGACCGGGCAGATCATCACCGCCGAACACGGGCCGACCTTCGACGACGAGGTGAACCTGCTGCGTCCGGGCGGGAACTACGGCTGGGACCCGTCGAAGGGCGGCACCGACGACCAGTACGACGAGAGCGTGCCGATGACCGACACCGAACGGTTCCCGGACGCTGTACGTCCACTGTGGACGTCCGGTTCGATCACCGAGGCGATCAGCGGGGACGCCTTCCTCACCGGGAAGCAGTGGGGTGCCGACGAGGACGCGCTGGCCGTGGTGGCATTGAAGGGGCAGAAACTCCTGCTCCTGCACCTCGACGCCGACGCGAAGGTCACCGACGTCACCCTGCCGCCGGAATTCGACGACAAGTTCGGCCGGCTGCGCGCCGCCCGCAGCGCCCCGGACGGCTCGCTGTACGTGACCACCTCGAACGGCGACGACGACAAGGTGCTGCGCGTGACGCCGGCCTGAGGTCAGCCGACGTACGCGCCACCGTTGCAGTGCACCACCTGGCCGGTGACGTGCCCGGCCTCCGGCGATGCCAGGAACCGCACCGTTGCAGCGATATCCGCGGGGTGGCCGGCGCGCTTGGTCATCGTGGCGCCGATCAGCAGGTCCCGGCGTTCGTCGGTGAGCTTGCCGTGGAAGAACTCGGTGTCCACGACGAGCCCGGGCGCGACGATGTTCGCGGTGATCCCGCGCCGGCCGAGGTAGCGGGCGACGTCGATGTTCCACGCTTCGAGCGCGGCCTTCGCCCAGCCGTAGGAACCGGCACCGGTGTGCGCCGCGATCGAACCGACCGTGACGATGCGGCCGCCGTCGGGGATGCGCTCGCGTACCGCCGAGGTGACGAGCGCGGCAGTGAACAGGTTGGCGCGGAAGTTGGCCGTCCAGGCTGCGTCGAGGACTTTCAGGTCAACGTTGTCGGTACTCGGAAAATCGGTGTTCCCGCCGGCATTGTTGACCAGCACGTCGACGCGCTCGGGCAGCTCCGGCAGCGCCCGTTCGACCGCTTCCGGTGCCACCGCCGGTGATCACGACTTCTCTGCTCATCCCCAGTGTCCTTACTGATCAGGTATTCCCGCGGCAGACGGTAGTCTCCGCGGATGACGACGATCGACAAGGTGGCCTGGCTGCACGTGGTCGACGGCCGGGTACTCGCCGCGCGTTCGGCCGGCAAGGACACCTGGTACCTGCCCGGCGGCAAACGGGAGCCCGGGGAGTCCGACGTCGAGACGCTGGTGCGAGAGATCACCGAGGAGCTTTCGGTCGCGCTCCTGCCGGACACCGCCGCGCCTGCCGGAGTGTGGGAAACGCAGGCGCACGGCCGCGCGGAAGGCGTGCTGGTGCGGATGACCTGTTACACCGCGGAGTACACCGGGCAGCTGGCGCCGAGCAGCGAGGTCGAATCCCTCGGGTGGCTCACCCACGCCGACCGCGCGCACGTCTCCCCCGCGGTCGCGCTGATCCTCGACGACCTGCACGCGCGCGGTGAGCTGGCCTCGTGCTGAGGCTCGGATTCCCGGTCATCGGCGTCACCGACGTCGAACGGGCGGTGCGGTTCTGGACCGAAGCACTCGACCTCGCCGCCACGCCGGAATGGGCGACCGAAACGTGGCGGACGCTGGTGTCTCCGGGCGGCGAGCGCGCACTCGCCCTGATGCACAGCGCATCACCGGCGCAGCCACGGCCGCGGCTGCATCTGGACCTGCTCGTCGACAGCACGGCGGAGCAGCGGGCCGAGGTCGAGCGGCTCGTCCGGCTCGGTGCGCGCGAGGTCGACTGGGACAGCTACCCACCCGAGCCGGACTTCGTCGTGCTCGCCGATCCGGACGGCAATCTGTTCTGCGTGGTCGATCTGAGCCGGGCTCCCTCAGGCGGATGAGGTGCCGCCGAGCAGGGCCCGCGCCTGCTGCGGAGTCGTCCCCGACCACTGGTGGAACGCGCGGTAGAACGAGCTGGGCTCGTCGTAGCCGAGCAGCAGCGCGATCTCGGTGACGGTGACGCCCGGCCGTTCCAGGTAGTGCCGGGCCAGGTCGTGCCGGGTGCGTTCGAGTACGGCCTGGAAGCTCGTGTCCTCCCGAGCCAGCCGGCGTTGCAGGGTCCGCACGCTCAGTGCCAGCCGCCGGGCGACCGCGGGCGCGGCGCACTGGCCGGCGGGCAGCAGCTCGAGCAGGGCGGCCCGGACGCGCCCGGCGGTCGATTCCACCTCGTCGAGGTCGGCGAGCCTGCGGCGCAGCTCGGGTTCGAAGACTTGCCACATCTGCGTGTTCGCGGTGAGGAACGGGCGACGGGCGTCCAGCGCGGTGAACGTCACGGTGGCCTCGGGGCCGTTCGCGATGGGCGTCCCCAGGTACTCGCGGTACGCCTGCGCGGCGGCACCTCGCGGTGGTTCGGGCATGGCGATCCGCGCCGGCGTGACCCGGCCGCGGGTACCCAGCCGGGCAAGCGCGACCGGCAACGCCAGTTCGTAGGCGACGAAGCTCGACGGCGGCTCCGGGCCGGTGAGCCGCCGGACGGTCAGTGTCAGGCTGCCGCCGTCGGCGTCCACGGCCAGCTGCAACGGACCCAGCAACCGCTTGTACACCGCGATCCGCTCCGCAGCGTGCCGGAGGTCGGGGCTGCACAGCGCGGCGAAGATGGTGGGCTGGAACGTCTCGGCGCGGGCCTGCCCGGCCAGCGCCACACCGATCGCCGGGTCCCCGGACAGCTCCTCGACCGCCTGCCAGCACCGGTAGAACTGATCCGGGGTCAACGCCGCCTGCCGGTCGAGGAGCAGGTCCTCGGGCAGTCCGGCCAGCCGCAGCACCGAACCGATGGGCGTGCCCAGGTCGGCCAACGCGGCGGTGATCGCCGGGCCGAGCGTGAACCTGCCGACGCTCACCGCTGCGCCACCACCCGGGTGACGTCCACGTCCACACCGGTCAGCTGCCGGGAAACCTGCCACAGCGAGCGGATCGCCGCGTCGGTACCGGGACGGTGCAGCCGGCGCCGGACCGGGCTGCCCGACGAGGACCAGCGCGGGCCGTACATGGTCCCGCCTCCGGCACGCGGATCGGTCGCCGCGCGCAGCTGGCTCAGCGCCCCGCGTTCCGGACTCATCCCCGCCCTGCGGGCGAGGACCCGGAAGAACGTGCCCAGCGCTCCGCCGACGCCGGCCTCGGCCGTGACGGCGTGCAGGTCGGAGTTCGTCGCCCCCGGATGCGCGGTGAGCGCCCGCGCGGACAACCCGGCCGCCCGGAACTGCCGGTCGAGGCCCTGTGAGAAATGCCGGTTGGCGAGCTTGGAGTTCGTGTACGGGCGCCACGGGTCGTAGTCGCGGCGCCGGCCGAAGGGGTCGGCCGGATCCAGCGCGCGGCCGAGGTGCTGGGCACCGCTGGTCACCGTGACCACCCTGGCGCCGGCAGTGCGCACCAGCGCGGGCAGCAGGTGCGCGGTGAGTGCCCAGTGCCCGAGGTGGTTGACGCCGAGCTGGGTTTCGAAACCGTCGGCCGTGCGGCCCTCCGGCGTCGCCATCACGCCGGCGTTGGCGATCAGCAGATCGAGGGCGGGATGCACGGCGAGGATCTTCCCGGCGGCCTCGCCGACGGACGCGAGCGACCCCAGATCGAGCCGGACGATCTCCAGCGACGCGTCCGGAACAGCCGCGATGATCCGGTCGCGCGCCGCGGCAGCCTTCGCTTCGTTCCTGGCCGCCATCACGACGTGCGCGCCCTTGGCTGCAAGCGCCTGCGCTGTCGCCAGCCCGAGACCGCCGTTGGCGCCGGTGATCACCGCGACGCGGCCGCTCTGCTCCGGGATCTCGGCCGATGACCAGGACATGTCCGCAACTCCTCGGGTGAAGACGATGATGCCTCCACGCTAGGAACCCATCGCCCGGAGCACAGTGGCAGAACCCGCCACACCGGTAGCGGTTCGCGCCATCGGTTCAGCCGAGCAGCCGCGGCTTGTGCTCGAGGTGCGACAACCCGTTCCACGCGAGGTTCACCAGATGCGCGGCCACCTCGTCGCGTTTGGGCTTGCGCGCGTCCAGCCACCACTGCCCGGTGAGCGCGACCATGCCGACCAGCGCCTGGGCGTACAGCGCGGAAAGCTTCTCCTCGTAGCCACGCGCGGCGAACTGCTGGGCCAGGATGTGCTCCACCTGGCCGGCGATGTCGTTGAGCACCGTGGAGAACGTGCCGGTGGAACTCGCCACCGGGGAGTCGCGGACCAGGATGCGGAAGCCGTCGTGGGAGTCCTCGACGTAACTGAGCAACGCGATCGCCGCCTGCTCGAGCATCACCCGTGGGTGCCCACCGTGCAGAGTGGACACCATCCGGTCGAGCAGCAGCTGCGTCTCGCGGTCCACGACGACCGCGTAAATGCCTTCCTTGCCCCCGAAATGCTCGTACACCACCGGTTTCGACACGTTCGCCCGCGCCGCGATCTCCTCGATCGACGTGCCGTCGAAACCCTTCTCCGCGAACAGCGCCCGCGCCACGTTCAGCAGCTGCTGCCTGCGCTCGGTCCCGGTCATCCGCACCCGGGTCACCGGAGCGGCCGGCCGCGCCCCGGTGACGGCCTCACGTTTGGCCCGTCGTCTCCCCGCCATGGGCAGCAGGGTAGTGGCCGGGCTACTCCTGCCTACTCCGCCTCGGCGGCGATGCGGGCGAGGCGCTGCGGCGTCGGCCAGCGCACGTCGTGCGCCCAGCCGAACTTCTCGAAGATCCAGATCAGCCGGGCGGACAGGTCGATCTGCCCGCGCTTGACCCCGTGCCTTGCCGAGGTGGGGTCGGCGTGGTGCAGGTTGTGCCAGGACTCGCCGAAGGAAAAGATCGCCAGCGGCCAGAAGTTCGCCGAACGGTCCCGCGCGGCGAACGGGCGCTCGCCGATCATGTGGCAGATCGAGTTGACCGACCAGGTCACGTGGTGCAGCACGCAGACGCGGACCAGCCCGGCCCAGAAGAACGCGGTGACCGCGCCCCACAGCGACCACGAGATCAGGCCACCCAGCAGGGCCGGGCCCAGCAGGCTGACCAGCGACCACAGCCAGAACAGGTCGTCCACCTTGCGGATCGCCGGGTCCTTGACCAGGTCGGGCGCGAAGCGGCCCTGGTTGCTCTTGTCCCGCTCGAACAGCCAGCCCATGTGCGCGTGCCAGAAGCCGCGCGCGATGGCCAGCGGCGAGGTGCCGAACGCCCACGGCGAGTGCGGGTCGCCGTCGCGGTCGGAGAACGCGTGGTGGCGCCGGTGGTCGGCGACCCAGGTGATCACCGGGCCCTGCAGCGCGATGCTGCCGGAGATCGCCATCGCCACGCGCAGCCAGCGCTTGGCCTTGAATGATCCGTGCGTGAAGTGCCGGTGGTAGGCCACCGTGATGCCGAGCCCGCTTATGGCGTAGAAGACCACGAACAGCCCGACGTCGAGCCAGCTCAGGCCCCAGCCCCAGGCGAACGGGACGGCCACGAGCAGGGCGAGAAGGGGCAGCAGCACCCCCAGGTACACCGAGATCTGGACGCCGATCCCGCGCTTCCCGTCGATGACCGGCTTCGGGCCCTTCGGTGGCTTTCCGGCTGGCTGGGAACGGTCGAGGGTGGCCGTCATGCGTTCACTTCTTCCTGCGGTCTGCCCCTGGAAGGGTGCCCTAACCTACGGTCTCGTAAGTTACGGTACAGGAGGTTCGGCAGCCTGTGGAGGCCCTGAATGTCCGGTTCCGTGGTCGTCGCAGGCATACCCGGTGGCGGACGTCTCACCCTCCCGCCACCGGACCCATCGATCATCGCTATCCTGACCAGGTTCGATCCGCCGTAGTGTAATCGGCAGCACTTCAGATTTTGGTTCTGACAGTTCAGGTTCGAATCCTGGCGGCGGAGCTGCCCAGCAGCGTGGCAGACCGGTCGAGCGATGGGAGTGGGGGCGGCTGAGCGAGGAAGCGAGCGACTCCGCGGGCGCCCGGCGCCCGACCCTGGTCGAGATGTCCGACGCGTGGCTGGTCGGCCGCGCGCGGGAGCTGATCGCGGCCGTACAGCGGCAGGAACACCAGAACCAGCTCGAGATCGTCGCGATCATGGACGAGCTGCTGGAGGAGACCCTGCGCCGCGGGGAACCGACGCTCGTCGCGCAGCTCCTGCGTGCCTCGGCCTTCGCCCGGCTGGTCACCCGCGGCCTCGCCGCGGAGGCCGAGCCGCGTCTCGACGAGATGCTCGCGCACACCCGGCGGCACGGGCTGTCGCTGCTGCGAGCGGACGCGCACGCGCTGCGCGGGCGCCGGCTGGTGCTCGCCGCGCAGGAGGACGCCGCGCTCACCGAAATCGCCCGCGCGCTGGCGATCCTCGACGATTCCACCATCCCGGACCGCCAGGTCGGCGTCCGCAACTGGAACCGCATGCAGTCCAACGCGCTCATCGACTGCTGGATCGTGCTCAACCAGCTCGGCGTGTACGAAGCCGCCGAGGAGGTGATCGGCCGCGCGCACCAGGCGATCCGGGAAAGCGCGAGCCCGCACGAGATCACCCTGCAGCTGATGAACCGGGTCAAGATGCTGCTCGGCTGGGGCCTGCGGCTGGAACGCGTCGAACGCTACGAGGAGTCGGCGGAGAAGTTCCGCACCGCCTCGTCGATGGCGGTCGCCGCCGAGGGTCCGTTCGCCGAATCGCTCTTCCCGCGCAAAACCGGCGTCGCCGCGGTGGACCAGGTGGGCGTGCTGGCCGCGGCGCTCGCCCTGCACCATCCGGCCGCCGAGCACGTGGAGCGGCTACGCCGGCTGTACGAGGGCCACCACTTCCCGCACGAACAGGAGATCGTCGCGGTCGCGCTGGGCCGGTGCCTCGACGAGGCCGGGCAGCGCGAGGAAGCGCTGGTGGTGCTGCGGGAAACCCGCGAGGCGATCTTCGAACTGCCGTCCCAGCCTTCGATCCGGCTCACCATCACCCGCGAGCTGGCCCGGCTCGATCCGGAAGCGGCGAACCAGTCGCTGATCGACTACGCCACCGCGCTCGAGACGGAAATGTGGTCACTGCGCGAATCGCAGATCGCCACGCTCAACGCCCGGCGTGAGCACGAGCGGCTTTCGGCCGAACACGGTGCGATCACCCAGCAGGCGTTGCAGGATCCGCTCACCGGCCTGCCGAACCGCCGCGCGCTGGACGAGCGGCTGCGCGCGCTGTCCTCGTCGGCCGACGCCCAGCCGCTCGCCGTCGCGCTGGTCGATCTGGACGGCTTCAAGGGCGTGAACGACAAGCAGTCGCACGCCGAAGGCGACAACGTGTTGCGTGTCGTCGCGAGCACGCTCCGCGACACGTTGCGCGGCGACGACGTGGTGGCCCGTTACGGCGGTGACGAATTCATCGCGCTGTTGCCGGGCACCCCGGCGTCCGCGGCGAAGATGGCGCTCGGCCGGGCGGCGAAGTCCGTCGCCTCGCTGCCGCACCACCTTTCGCACGGCGTCACCCTCTCCATCGGCCTGGTCTCACTGCGCCCGCAGGAGCGTGCCGAGCAGGTGCTCGCCCGCGCGGATGCCGCTATGTACCAGGCGAAACGCGACGGCGGCAATCAGGTCGCCTCGGCCAACTCGATGGCAGGCGACGGCAGTACGAGCTGGCCCGGCGAGAGCGTGCCCGCCGACCCCGCGTGGGCCGCCGAAGACCCCACGTAGGATCGTTGCCTGACGTCAGCCGACCGGTGAATCGTTGGGAGTCATGTGGCCACCCCGCTGAGCACGTTGATCCTCGCCGCGGGTGAGGGCACCCGCATGCGCTCGTCCACCCCGAAAGTGCTGCACCCGATCGCCGGGCGGCCGTTGGTGGAACACGCCGTCCGCGCCGCGGCCGGGTTGCGGCCGCAGCACCTGGTGGTCGTGATCGGCCACGGCCGCGAGGCCGTCGGCGCCGAGCTGGCCCGCGTGGGCACGGTGCTGGACCGTGCGGTCACCACCGCCGTGCAGGAGGAGCAGAAGGGCACGGGGCACGCGGTGTCCTGCGCGCTGCGCGAACTCCCGCAGGGGCTCACCGGCACCGTGCTCGTCAGCTACGGCGACGTACCGCTGCTCGACACCGAGACGCTGAGCGCGCTGCTGGCCGAGCACAACGGCTCGGGCAACGCGGTCACCGTGCTCACCGCGGTCGTCGCGGACCCGAGCGGCTACGGCCGTATCGAGCGCGACGGCGAAGGCGTGGTGAAGGCGATCGTGGAGCACAAGGACGCGACGCCCGAGCAGCTGGAGATCACCGAGATCAACTCCGGCGTGTACGCGTTCGACGCGGCCGTGCTCACCGAAGGGCTCTCGCGGCTGTCCACGGACAACGCGCAGGGCGAGCTGTACCTCACCGACGTGCTCGGCATCGCGCGCGAGGACGGCAAGGGCGTCGGCGCGCTGGTGGTCGACGACCCGTGGGTCACCGAAGGCGTGAACGACCGCGTACAGCTGTCGACGCTCGGCGCGGAGTACAACCGCCGCATCGTGCAGCGCTGGCAGCGCGAGGGCGTCACGGTCGTCGACCCGGACACGACCTGGATCGAGGCGGACGTCACGCTGTCGGCTGATGTGCTGATCGAACCGAACACGCAGCTGAAGGGCGCCACGTCGGTCGGCGAAGGCTCTGTGGTCGGCCCGGACACCACGCTCACCGACGTGACCATCGGCACGGACGCTTCGGTGGTCCGCGTGCACGGTTCCGGCGCGGAACTGGGCGACGGCGTCACCGTCGGCCCGTACACCTACCTCCGCCCGGGCACCAAGCTCGGCGCGAAGGGCAAGCTGGGTGCGTTCGTGGAGACGAAGAACGCGGACATCGGCGCCGGGACGAAGGTGCCGCACCTGACCTACGTCGGCGACGCGACGGTCGGCGAGCACAGCAACATCGGCTGCTCCAGCGTGTTCGTGAACTACGACGGGGTGGGCAAGCACCACACGGTCGTCGGCTCGCACGTGCGGATCGGCGCGGACAACACACTGGTGGCGCCGGTGCAGGTCGGCGACGGCGCTTACAGTGGAGCGGGTGCGGTGATCCGCGACGACGTTCCGCCGGGTGCACTGGCGGTGTCGGCCGGAGCGCAGCGCACCATCGAAGGCTGGGCGGTCCGGCGCAGGCCGGGCACGCCCGCGGCGGAGGCGGCGGAAGCCGCGCTCGCCGCGCAGGACACCGCGGTGTCCGAGTCCGCAGCAGGAACCGACGGGGAGTCGCCAGCATGAGTCCGAAGTCCGGGACGCCGAAGAAAAACCTGATGCTCTTCTCCGGCGGTGCGCACAAGGAGCTCGCGGAAGAGGTCGCCAAGCACCTGAACGTGACGATCACTCCGCAGACCGCGCACACCTTCGCCAACGGCGAGCTGTTCGTCCGGTTCGAGGAGTCCGTCCGCGGGACCGACGCGTTCGTGATCCAGGCGCACACCACGCCCATCAACGAGTACGTGATGGAGCAGCTGATCATGGTGGACGCGCTCAAGCGCGCCAGCGCCAAGCGGATCACCGTGGTCATGCCGTTCTACCCGTACGCCCGCCAGGACAAGAAGCACAAGGGCCGCGAGCCGATCTCCGCGCGGCTGATCGCGGACCTGTTCAAGACCGCGGGTGCGGACCGGATCATGACCGTGGACCTGCACACCGCGCAGATCCAGGGCTTCTTCGACGGCCCGGTGGACCACCTGATGGCGCAGTCGGTGCTCGCCGACCACATCAAGGACACCTACGGCGAAGCGGACATCACGGTCGTCTCGCCGGATTCGGGCCGGGTGCGGCTGGCGGAGAAGTGGGCGCAGCAGCTGGGCGACCGGCCGATCGCGTTCATCCACAAGACTCGCGATCCGGACAAGCCGAACCAGGCCGTGGCCAACCGGGTGGTCGGCAAGGTCGAGGGCAAACTGTGCGTGCTGATCGACGACATGATCGACACCGGCGGCACGATCGTGAAGGCCACCGAGGCGCTGCTGGAGCAGGGTGCCGCGGACGTGGTGATCGCCTGCACCCACGGCATCCTGTCCGATCCGGCCACCGAACGGCTCTCCCAGTGCAAGGCACGCGAGGTCATCGTCACGAACTCGCTGCCGATCCCGGACGAGAAGCGGTTTTCCGGGCTCACCGTGCTGTCGATCGCCCCGATGCTCGCCGAGGCCATCCAACAGGTCTTCGAGGACGGCTCGGTCACGTCCCTCTTCGACGGCGCCGCCTGAGCCGCTCCGCCGCTTGCCGAACGGTCCCGGGCGGGTGTGCCAGCTGGTACCCCGCCCGGGACCGCGGCTTGACCACGGTGGCGGACAAGCCCGCAACCGACCAGCAAAACCCCGCCCGGAGGCGGTACCCGTCGGACCCGGTCCCCGGCTTTGCCGGCCCCACCTGGAACGGGTGCGGACATCCCCCGTTCCGAACGGACCCGCAGGTGCCGTCGCGGGTGGGTTCAGAAGGCTCCGAGGTCGGCGGCCAGCCAGTGCTCCGGGCGGAGGTAGATCACCGCGTGTTCGCCCAGGTGTTCGCGCTCGTATTCGACGAAGCCGGCGGCTTTGTCCTCCGGCAGGTAGCGGGCGGCCATTTCCCGGGAGAGCTCGGGCTCGTCCGGCGTGGTCCGGACCACCGGTCCTTCGACCGACACGTAGCGGACGGTCGGTTCGGCTCGCTCCACCATCAGTGAGAACCGGCCGGCCGCCGCGATCGCCCGGCCCTTGCGGGAGTTCGGATCGGTGCGGATCCACAGTTCGCCGCCGGGCGTGTACTGGTACCAGATGGGGACCGTCAGCGGGGCCCGGTCCGGGCGCTCGACCACGGACAACGCACCGATGTGCGGCTCGGCCAGGAACTGCTCGCGTTCTTCCACGGAAAGTGCCATACGCCGAAGCTACCGGGCACCTACGACAAAACCCGGCTGATCCGCCCGTGGCGAAATCGGGTGCCGAGCGCAAGGCGGCTGGCTAGCTTCGGCGGCATGAACGAATTCACCTTCGGCGTGAGCCTGCGGAGCGTTCCCGGGTGGACGGCGAACTGCCGGCGTGCCGAAGAACTGGGGTATGACCACATCTCGGTGCCCGACCATCTCGGCACTGGGCTGCCGGCACCGTTTCCGGCGCTGACCGCGGCCGCCGCGGTCACCGAACGGGTCCGGGTCGGCACGCTGGTGTCCAACGTGCCGTTCTACAACCTGGCGCTGTTCGCGCGGGATGTCGCGACCACGAACCAGCTCACCGACGGGCGGCTGGAGCTGGGGCTGGGCTCGGGCCACATGAAACACGAGTTCGACGAAGCCGGCCTGCCGTGGCGCAAGGCCGCCGACCGGATCAGCTACCTCACCGAAGGCCTGGCCGAGCTGCGCACCCGGCTGGCCGACGAGGGCGGGATGCCGCGCCTGCTCATCGCGGGCAACAGCGACGGCGTGCTGCGGCTCGCCGCGGAGCAGGCGGACATCGTCGGATTCGCCGGGCTGCGCCAGGAACGCGGCCGCCCACCGGGCACGTTCGCACTGGACAACGCCGACGTGCTGGCCGAGCGCGTCGGGTATTTCCGTGCCCTGGCAGGAAACCGCGCGGTCGAGCACAACCTGCTCGTGCAACGCGTGGTGATCACCGACGATCGCCGCGCGGCCGCCGCCGAATGGCACGCGGCCACCGAGCGCAGCGCCGCGAGCATCGAGGAGGTGCTGGAAGCGCCACAGTTGCTGTTCGGCACGGTGGACGAGGTCGTCGCGCAGCTCGTCGCCCGCCGCGAACGTTACGGGTTCTCCTACATCACCGTGTTCGAGCCGACGATGGAGACGTTCGCCCCGGTGGTGGCGGAGCTTCGGGGGCGCTGACCGCCGCCGCGCGCACCTTCGCCACGGCGTCGCCCGCGATCAGTGTCAGCACCCGGGCGAGAAGCCCGTCCGGCACGGCCTCCTCGTCGATGTTCGCTTCGACCGCGAGGCCGTTGCTCAAGGCCAGCAACACCACGGCGAACTCCTCCGGCGGCAGGGGCAGCTCCAGACCGAGCCCGTCGGCGAGCCGTTCCAGCGCACGCGCGATCGTGCCGCGCACCTCCCGCCGGCGCCGGCGCAATGCGTCGCGGCGGCGTTCGTCGTGGTGTGCCATGGCGAAGAACTCGGCCAGCAGCAGGTGCCACACCGCGTCGGTGCGCATTTCGTGCATCAGCACCGCGGCCACGTTCGCCAGGGCTTCGTCGCCGCCTTCGGCGAACCCGGCCAGGCTGGTCTCCAGCCGGTGTACGGCGTGCTCTTCCATCAGCGCCAGCACCAGTTCGTCCTTCGAGGCGAAGCTGGAGTACACCGCGCCCTTCGTGAGGCCCGCCGCGGCGGCCACCTCGGTCAGCTTCGTGGCCGCGATGCCCTGGTCACCGAACACCTCGAAAGCCGCGTCGAGAATGCGCCGGCGCGTCTGCGACCGCGTCGGGCGCGTACGGCCGGTCATCGGAGGCCTCCCTTGATCGGGACCTTGACAGTGCCGAAGGTCACTCCGTACTTTCAGGTATCCAATACCTGGCGGTCTCGTGCGTCAAGGGCCGCCCCACCGGCGACGAAGCCGGTGGGTGAAGAAGGGAACTCATCCGATGAGAAAACTCTTCCGGCCCTTCGCCCTCCTCGCGGCGAGCACCGCGCTCCTGGCCGCGTTCACCGTTCCCGCGCAGGCCGCGAGCGGCGGAGTCAACGACAGCGACTGCACACCGAGCAGCGCGCACCCCCGTCCGGTGGTGTTCCTGCACGGCCTCGGCGCGACCTCGTACGAGGACCTCAACTTCCTGCAGGACTCGGTCGCCGCACAGGATTACTGCACGTTCAGCCGGACCTACGGCGCCTACCCGCAGTTCCCGGTCGTCGGCGGGCTGCGCCCGATCGCCGACTCCGCGGCCGAGATCAAGGAGTTCATCGGCGAGGTACTGGACGAAACGGGCGCGCAGCAGGTCGATCTGGTCGGCCATTCCGAAGGCGGCTTCCAGTCCCTGTACGTGCCCAAGACCCAGGGCATCGCGGACCGGATCGGCTCGGTGGTCGCCATCGCCCCGCCGGCGCACGGCACCACCTTCGCCGGCCTGACCAACCTCGCGTACCTGCTGGGGCAGGGTGAACGCGAAGCGGTCGGCAAGGCGCTCGATGCCCTCGGCTGCCCCGCCTGCGACGACCTGATCACCGACGGCGAGGCGGTCCGGACGCTGACCACCGGGCCGATCGCGCAGCCCGGCGTGCACTACACGGTGCTCACCTCACGGTACGACGAACTCGTCACGCCCACCGACACCGCCTTCGTGCGGGAGCCGGGCGTGGTGAACGCCTACGTCCAGGACACCTGTCCGCTCGATCCGGTCGGCCACATCGGCGAGGCCTACGACCTCAACGTGTGGCACCTGGTCACCAATGCGCTCGACCCGGCGCATGCGACGAAGTTCGCCTGCACGGCCGGGTCGCCGGGCTGAGGTACGCCGCAGGTCAGTACGCGACGGAGAACCGCGCACGCCGGTGCTTCGGCTCCTCGATCTCGTCGAGGTAGGCGATCGCGAGGTCCGCGGCGCTGAGCCGGGAATGCCCGTCCGAGTCGCTGAGCAGCACGTCGCCGCCGACCCGGAACTTCCCGGTGCGCTCGCCGGGGTTGAAGGAGCCGAATTCGGCGGCCGGGCTGACGTAGAACCAGTCGACGTCCTCGGGGAGCGCACGCAGCGCCTCGAGGACCTCGGCGTGGCTGCCGGCCTCGTGCTTGTACGCCTCGGGAAACTCCGGGGTGTCGATCAGCCGCGGGCCGTCCTCGCTCACCCGCAGCGAACCGGCACCGCCGACGAACGACAGCCGGGCGCCCGCCGCGCGGGCCGCGTCCACGAGCGTCGGAAGGGCGTCCAGCAGCCGACGCCCTTCGTCGTCCGCGCCACCGCGAGTGGCCACCACGAGCTCGTTCGCACCTTTGCTCACTTCGGCGACGAACGCGGCGTCGTGGATCGAGCCCGAGCGTGCGTCGGCGCCTTCGGGAAGCCCGTCCGCCTTGCGCGCCACACCGGTCACGGAATGCCCGCGCCGCAACGCTTCTTCGGTGATCCGGCCACCGGCGTACCCCGTCGCGCCGAACACCACCAGCTTGCTCATATCCCGCCTCCGGTAGGAAGATCCGTTTCGGTGGCGCCGATGGTAGAGACGGATCTTCGGCTACTTCAACGAAACCGACGCACCTGGGGGTGAGCGTGCAGCTCAGCCGCCCAGCGCGGCGAAGGTGGTCGCCAGCTTGGCCTTCAACGCTTTCGCGTCGACCGGCGCGCGCACCTCACCGACCGCGGTGGGTTTCGCCAGCACCTGGTAGCTCGCGGTGCGGTTCGGCAGGCTGAACTTGACCGAGCAGGACATGCTGATGGTCGAGTCGGCGGCAGCGTCGCCCTGCGTGGTGCAGCTCTGCGCGCCGAGGCTGTCCGCGCTGATCTCCACGGTGAGCGTGAGGTGCACGGTCGGCTTGCTGCCCGGACGGCTGCCCACCACGGTGTTCTCGACGTCCACAGTGGTCTTGCAGGAACCGACGTAGTCCTGGCAGTCGAGTTTGTCGTTCAGCACCCTGACGCTCGCCTGGGCGAGGCCGTCGAACGGCTGACCGAGCCCGTCGACCGCGGCGTCGAAGTCGGTGTGGAATTGCTTCAGCTCCGGCCCGGCCAGCGGCCGCACCCGGAACCCGGCGCCGAGCTTCGCCCCGCCGAGCGGATCCAGCAGCGCGGGTGCGAACGAGACCACGCGGTGTGGTTCGGCCACGCTCACCTGCAGCGCGCCGAGGCCGCCGCCCAGCTCGTAGACCTCGGTGCCGTCGGCCAGCTTCTGCCGCTGCGGAGGGCCGCTGCGGTACAGCGAGCCGAGCGACGCGCGCAGCCCGTCAGCCAGCTTCGGCGGAGCCAGCCGCGCGGCCGGGTCGATCGGCAGCTCGGTGCCGACGGTCTGGACCCAGCCGGTGCCGAACTTCGCGCTGTTCTCCTCGAGCCCGTGCGACTTCCAGTAACTCGCGTCCGCCGAGAGAAACAGTCCGCCCTGCGGCTCGACGAGGCGAACCGCGGTGCCCTCGAACGGGAGCGCGCCCAGCCCGTCGCCACCGCGGGTGATCCGGAAGCTGAGGTCGGCGGGTTTACCCGCGGCATCCTTGACGGTCGTGTCGTACTGCAGCGCAGGTGCCTGCTCGAGCGCCCGCAACGCGGCGTCCACGGCCGACTGCTGCTGTGCCCGCTGCCGCGCGACCTGCTGGTCGGCGGCGGAGAGACCGGCCGAGCCGTCGACCGCGACCTGACAGGCCGAAAGAAGCCCACTCAGCAGCACCGCCGCCACCGCAGTCCATCGAGCCCGCATCACGCCCCTCTTCCCGCGGGCATCATGCCACCCCCGGCCCGCCGCGGGCGGAACCGCGATCGTGTCGTCACCCACCCGGCCCCCACCGGCGCATGCACCCGCCGTGTCCCGGTGGGCCCACGCTGGTTTACACTTCGTGAGTTGTCTCGGCGAGGCGGGTGCACTGCTGAGTGCCCGGCGTGATCGACGCGGCGGCTCGAGAAGCCCCGTGGTCCGGCCACGCCCGTGAACTCGCCGCCGTGCGCAACCGCCCCAGGCAGAGATCGCCGATCCCCGCCGCCCTGCCTACGTCTTTGCTGCTGAAGGAGTGCTAGACCGTGTCCGAGGTACGTCTTTCCGTCGAACCGCGCACCGAGTTCGGCAAGGGTGCCGCCCGCCGCACCCGTCGCGCCGGCAAAATCCCCGCGGTGCTCTACGGGCACGGCTCGGACCCGCGGCACTTCGCGCTGCCGGCCATCGAGTTCGCCCGCGTCGTCCGGGAGAACGGCAGCAACGCCGTGCTCACCCTCGACCTCGAGGGCTCCAGCGAGCTGGCGCTGACCAAGACCATCGTGGTGCACCCGCTGAAGAACTACATCGAGCACGTCGACCTGCTGGTGGTCCGGCGGGGCGAGAAGGTCACCGTGGACGTGCCGCTGGTGATCACCGGCACCGCCGCGCCGGGCACCCTGGTCGTGCAGGACCTGGACACCGTCCAGGTCGAGGTCGAGGCCCTGCACATCCCGGAGCAGTTCGAGGTCTCGGTCGAGGGCCAGGAGGCCGGCACCCAGATCACCGTCGAGCAGATCGCGCTGCCCCGTGGCGCCGAGCTGATCACCGACGCCGAGGCGCTGGTCGTGGCGGTCAACGAGGCCCCGCGTGCCACCGACGAGGACGAAGAGGCCGAAGCCGAGGAGACCCCGGCCGAGGACGCCGAATAGGCTCCACTGCCGTGAGTCAAGACCTGCCCGGGGCCGGCGAGCTGATTCTGCTCGCCGGCCTCGGCAATCCCGGGCCGCAGTACGCCGGCAACCGGCACAACGCCGGTTTCCTGGTGCTCGACGAACTCGCCGCGCGGATCGGCGGGAAGTTCAAGGCCCACCGCAGTGGCGGCGAGGTGCTGGAGGGCCGGCTGTCCGGCCGCCGCGTCGTGCTGGTGAAACCCCGGTCGTTCATGAACCTCTCCGGCGGTCCGGTCGTGGGCGCGGCCCGGTTCTTCAAGATTCCACCGTCCGGCGTCGTGGTGGTGCACGACGAGCTGGACGTGCCGTTCGGCACGCTGAAGCTCAAGCTCGGCGGCGGCGACAACGGGCACAACGGCCTGCGCTCCATCACGAAATCGCTCGGTACCCGCGACTACTACCGGGTGCGCTTCGGCATCGGCCGTCCGCCCGGCCGCCAGGACCCGGCCGACTTCGTGCTCAAGGACTTCTCGACGGTCGAGCGCAAGGAGCTCCCGTTCGAGGTCGACCGGTGCGCGGACGCCACCGAGGCGCTGGCCGCCCGTGGCCTCGCCGCGGCGCAGAACGAGTTCCACGCGGGCTGACCAGCCACTGCTCTCTGTGAGTGAGCGGCGGTGGCGCTACGTGTCTTTCTTCTCACTCGATGGGCGGCTTTCCGCTCCCTGATCGAGTCGTCCGAGTGCGCTCGGGGTTCCTCGTGCCTGCGGAACCGGTTAGGACGGAACGCAGGAGTTCGCACATCCCGAACCGGAATCGGAGAATGATCCATGTCGTTCACCGCCGAGGACCTCACCGAGGTCGCCTTCGGTAACGCCCCGATCGGCCGCCGCGGCTACGCCAAGCACGAGGTCGACGACTTCGTCCGCCGCATCGCGAAGACGATCGCCGACGAGGACGACCTCACCGCCGCGGAGGTCCACCACGTGCTGTTCTCCAAGCCGCTGATCGGCAAGCGCGGCTACGACGAGCGCGAGGTCGACCAGTTCCTCGACGTCGTCGAGGACCAGCTGGCCGACCTGTCCGGACGGCGCGCCCCCGTCGTGCCCGGCGCGCGGGACGAGTCCGAGGCGACCGCGGAACGCGCGCCGCGCCCGTCCCCCGATCTCTCCCCTGAGCAGCTGCCCGGCCGCTGACCGAGTCCGTGAAGGCCTTCTCCCCGAAGGAGGCCTTCACGGTGGCTCAGGAGCCGGCGTTGTTCGCGATGCGTTCGGCGTACTGGGCGGCGGTGGCGGCCCGGCGGACCTTGCCGGACGGCGTCTTCGGCAGGCCGCCCGCGGGCAGCACCACGACCGAGTAGGGGCGCATGTCCACCGCGGCCCGCACCCGTGCCGCGACCTCCTTGGCCAGCCGGCGTTCGGCCTCGGCCTCGCCGGCCAGCTTGGACTCGACGACGACGGCGAAGCGCTCACGCCGGCTGCCCGCGTCGAGCCGCACCGCCACCGCGTTGCCCGCACGCACGCCGTCCACCGAGGTCGCCGCCCGCTCGATGTCGGTCGGGTACAGGTTCCGGCCTGCCATGATGATGACGTCCTTGCGCCGGCCGCAGATCACGATCTGGCCGCCGTCCACGAGGTAACCGAGGTCGCCGGTCCGCATCCAGCCCTCGGCGTCCTTGGTGGCCAGCGGCCCGTCCACGGTCAGGTAACCCGGGGTCACCGCCTCGCCGCGCAACCGGATCTCGCCGACCTCGCGTTCGCCGAGCACGGTGCCCTTCTCGTCGACGACATCCGCGACCAGCCCGTCCAGCGGACGGCCCAGCACCGCGAACGACCGCACGTCCTCGGTGCCGCGGCGGGGATCGCCTTCGGGCACCGGCACGGCACGGTTGTCCGCCTCCAGCGCGTCGGCCTCCACCACGTCGAGCGTGAGTCCGGTGAACAGCGGCGCGAACGAAACCGCCAGGGTCGCCTCCGCCATGCCGTAGGCGGGGAACACGCATTCGGCCGGCATCTTGAACCGCTGCCCCGCGTCGACGAAGGCCTGCACCGCCGTCTCGTCGATCGGCTCGGCGCCGTTCAACGCGATGCGCAGCGTGGACAGGTCGTAGGCGTCGTCCTCCTCGACCCGCGCCAGGCGACGGCCGACGATGGCGTAGGCGAAGTTCGGCGCGGCCGTGGTGGTGCCGCCGTATTTGGTGATCAGCTCCGGCCAGATCAGCGGGCCGGACAGGAACTCGACCGGGGTGATCTTGACCAGCTCGACGCCGAAGGTCATCGGCACGGTCAGGAAGCCCACCATGCCCATGTCGTGGAAGGTCGGCAGCCAGGACACCATCACGTCGCGGTCGAAGTCGAACTCCGCGCGCTCGACCATCGCCTTGACGTTGGTGTAGAGGTTGCCGTAGGTGATCCGCACCGCCTTCGGCTCGGCGGTGGAACCGCTGGTGAGCTGCAGCAGCGCGGTCTCGTCCTCGCTCGTGGCCACGATCTGGCCGAGCGGTTCCGCCTCGGCCAGCTCGGTGATCAGCCGGTGCCGGATGCCCTTGCCCTCGAGCACCGGGGCGAGCTGGTCGAACGGTTCGCCGAGCAGCACCAGCTCGGCTCCGATCATGCCGAGCACCTTGACGGTGTCCTCGGCCCATTCGGCGAGGTCGGTCCGTGGCGTCGGCTGGTGCAGCATGGTCACGCTGCCGCCGGTCAGCCACACCGCCTGCACGGTCGGCGCGATCAGCGCCGGTGCCGCGGCCAGCACCGCGACCGCGCTGCCCGGTTCGAGACCGCCGGAAACCAGGCCACCCGCGAGCACGCGGGCCTGCTCGTGCACCTGCGCCCAGGTCCGGCGCACCGGCTCCTTCGGCTCACCGGTGACCATGCCGCGCTGCTGACCCCGCCCCGCCGCCGTACCGACGAGCGTGTCCACGAACCGACTCATGCGCGCAAGATTACTGTCTGGCCGCCAACGCCGTCTTCGGTGGCAGGCACCGCGGCTACTCGAGCGTTTCCGAGGTTTCCATCCAGCGGGCCTCGACGTCGTCCTTCTCCGTCAGCACGGCCTTGAGCTCGGTGTTCAGCTCGATCAGCCGCTCCGGATCGGTGGCCGCCTCGGCAAGGGCGGCGTGCAGCTTCTCCTCGCGGCCGGCGAGCTGGTCGAGCTTGCGCTCGAGCCTGCCCAGTTCCTTCTGCGCGGCGCGGATCTCCGCGGCGCCGCGCTTGGCCTCGGCCTTGTCCGGCGCGGTGGCCGCACGGCGCGGCGCTTCCAGCAGGCTCGCCCGGCGCTGCAGGTACTCCTCGATACCGCCCGGCAGGTGAGTCACCTTGCCGTCGCCGAAAAGCGCGTACGTGGCGTCGCAGACCCGTTCGACGAGGTAACGGTCGTGCGAGACCACGACCATCGTGCCCGGCCAGCCGTCGAGCAGATCCTCCAGCTGCTGGAGGGTGTCGATGTCCAGATCGTTGGTGGGCTCGTCGAGCAGCAGCACGTTGGGTTCGGCCATCAGCAGCCGGCACAGCTGCAGCCGGCGCCGTTCACCGCCGGAAAGGTCGCCGACCGGCGTCCACTGCCGGGCCGCCGGGAAGCCCAGCTTCTCGCCGAGCTGTGAGGCGGTCATCTCCTGCTTGCCGAACACCACGCGGCCGGCGACCTGCTCGATCGCCTGCAGCACCCGCAGGTCCGCGGGCAGATCGTCGAGTTCCTGGCGCAGGTGCGCGAGCGCGACCGTCTTGCCCTCGATCCGCCGCCCGGTCTCCGGCGCGAGATCCCCGCCGAGCAGCTTCAGCACGGTCGTCTTGCCGGAGCCGTTGACGCCGACGAGGCCGATCCGGTCACCCGGGCCGATCCGCCAGGTCACGTGGTCGAGCAGGGTGCGCTCGCCCACCGACACCGACGCGTCCTCCAGCTCCAGCACGGTCTTGCCGAGCCGCCGCTTGGCGAAGGCCATCAGCTCCACCGAATCCCGCGGCGGCGGCACGTCGGCGATCAGCGATTCGGCGGCCTCGACGCGGTAGCGCGGTTTGGACGAGCGCGCCTGCGGGCCGCGGCGCAGCCACGCCAGCTCCTTGCGCGCGAGGTTCTGCCGCTTCTCCTCCGCGGTCGCGGCGAGACGAGCCCGCTCCGCGCGCGCGAACACCCAGTCGGCGTATCCGCCCTCGTACTGCTCGACGCGGCCGTTCGCGACCTCCCAGGTGAGGCCCGCGACGGTGTCCAGGAACCACCGGTCGTGGGTCACCACCACGACCGCGATCCGCCGGCCGAGCAGGTGGTCGGCGAGCCAGCGGACCCCTTCCACGTCGAGGTGGTTGGTCGGCTCGTCGAGCACCACGAGGTCCAGCTCGCCGGTGAGCGCGGCGGCCAGCGCGACCCGGCGGCGCTCCCCGCCGGACAGGTTCGCGGTCGCCGTGTCCAGCCCGATCGCGGTGATTCCGAGTCCGTCCACAATGGAGCGTACGCGGGGGTCGGCGGCCCACTCGTGCTCCGCGCCGTAACGCTGCAGCACCACGTCGCCGACCGTGCTGCCCGGCGGCAGCTCGGTGCGCTGGGTGACCACCGCCATCCGCAGGCCGCGAACCTGGCTCACCCGGCCGGAATCCGGCTCGCTCAGCCCGGAAAGGACCTCCAGCAGTGTGGTCTTGCCGCCACCGTTGAGCCCGACCACGCCGATCCGCTGTCCCGCGGCGACGCCGAGTGAGACCTTGTCCAGCAACGGTTTCACGCCGTAGGACTTGCTCACCGACTCCAGGTTGACCAGGTTGGCCATCCGCTTCAGCCGATCCTTTCCACAGTGCAGGGTTGGTTGTTCAGGCGTGCACACGGGGCGGTGCGCCCCGCGGTGAGTCGTCTCCGCCGGCCACGCGGGCGCCGGGCACCGGGCCGTGCGCGACCCGGACCGTGCGGCACACCCCGGCACCGGACAGCTCGGCCGCCACGTCGACCGCGGTTTCCGCGTCAGCACAGAGGAACGCGCAGGTGGGCCCGGAACCGGACACGCACCCGGCGAGCGCACCCGCGTTCACCCCGGCCCGCAGCGTGCGGCGCAGCCCCGGGCGCAGGGACACCGCCGCGGCCTGAAGGTCGTTGCCGAGCAACAGAGCAAGCTGTCGTGGATCACCGGAGGCCAGCGCCTCGACGACCGGCGTGTGCGAACCGATCCGCGGCGGCTTGCCGTCGGCGCGCAGCCGGTCGAGCTCACCGAACACCTTCGGGGTGGACAGGCCCTCTTCGTCGAAGGCGAGCACCCAGTGGAAGGTGTGCCGCGCCAGCACCGGAACCAGCTGCTCACCACGCCCGGTGCCCAACGCGGTTCCGCCGTAGAGCGCGAAAGGCACGTCACTGCCGAGCCGCCCGGCGATCGCGGCCAGCTCGTCGCGGGTCACGTCGAGCTTCCACAACGAGGCGAGCCCGACGAGCGCCGCGGCCGCGTCCGCGCTGCCGCCCGCCATGCCACCGGCGACCGGAATGCCTTTGCGCAGCACGATCCGCACCTTCGGATCCTCGGCGTCCGGCCGTCCGACGTAGGCGGCCAGCTCGCACGCGGCCCGCCGGGCGAGGTTGGTGTCATCGGTGGGTACCGTGCGCTCCCCCTCGCCGTAGACCTCGATCGCCGGCTCCTCACTGGCCGCGACGGTGACCTCGTCGGTCAGCGAAAGCGCCTGGAACACCGTGACCAGCTCGTGGAACCCGTCCGCGCGCAGGTCTCCGACAGCCAGGTGCAGGTTGACCTTGGCCGGAACCCGGACGGTGACTGGTGGCGGAACGACGGCGAGCACCCGTCCAGTTTACGTGGCTTCGCCTGCGGCTTCCCCACCAGGAGAAAACGCGGCGCGGATCCGTACTGGGACACGCGACCCAGAAGTTCGGACGCAGTGTCCGCATCGCCGGGTGGCGCGTCCGGAGACCTTCGGCCCGCGGCGAACGTGAACCGGCCCGGGTGCCGTCTGCGGAACCCGGGCCGGAAAGGGGGAACAGGAAGCTGCTCAGGCGGCGACGACGCTCTGCGGCCCGCGGGCGGGCTGCGACACGTGCGCACCGCGGTCGGCGATCCAGGCCAGCGCGGCGTCGGCGCGATCGCCCCGGACGCCAACCCGGAAGCGGGCGATCGGGGTGTCCCCGATCCGGGTCAGGCCGCCGCCGATGGTGGACAACTGGACGTCGAAGCGCGTGGCGGCCTCCGGGAGCAGCGCGCCGACCGAGGCGAAGCCGATCAGCACGACGTCGGCCGAGCGGTCGAACTTCGCCGCGTGGGCGCGGCTGGTCTCGACCGAGGGCAGCACCGCCTGTGCGGTCCAGCTCTCCGGCGACGAGATCAGGTCGAGCAACGTGCCGTGCTCCACCACCACGCCGTTGTCGAGAACCGCGACGTCGTCGCAGACGCGGCGGACCACACCCGAGTCCTGGGTGGTCACGACCACCGTGACGCCCAGTTCGGCGCGCGCCCGGTCCAGCACGGCGAGCACGGCGCCGGCGTCCTCGGCGGCGATGCCGGCGGTCGGGTCGTCCGCGACGAGCACGGCCGGCCCCGCGGCCAGCGCACGCGCCACCGCGACCCGGCGGCGCTGACCGTCGGTCAGCTCGTCCGGCTTCTGCCCGGCACGGGCGGTGAGGCCGACGAGGTCGAGCAGCGAGCCGACCCGGCTGCGGCGCTGCGGGCCGTCCACACCGAGCTGCTCCAGCGGGCTGGCGATGTTGCCGCCGACCGTGCGCTCGGCCAGCAGCTCCGGCTTGGTGCCGACGACACCGAGGCGGCGGCGGATCTCCCGCAGCCGACGCCCGTCGAGGGTGCCGGTGTTGAGACCGTCGAGCCGCACCACGCCGCGGTCGGGACGCTCCTGCAGGGCGATGCACCGGGCGAGCGTGGACTTGCCGGAGTCGGCCGGACCCACCACGCCGAAGAGTGAACCGGCCTGCACGTCGACACTCACGTCACGCAGTGCGGCGACTCGGTTTCCGTTGAAGGGAAAGGATTTGGACACGTTTTCGACAGTGATCACGAATGAGCTCCAAGCAAGGGCGCCGCACCGTTTCCGGGCGCGCCGGGCGTCATCGAATTACCGTCCGAAAAGGACGGTGCAAGAACTCGCGGGAAAGCGGATCAGGCGATGGCCATGGAGCGTCGACACGCACATACCGTGCGGCGACCTTCGTCGACTACTCGGCGCCGGGTCAGCAGGAGCGGGTGGGTGACCCTCTTCATCGGAAACAGCCTCCATCGGTCCTGGCGGTAGCACCTGCCCCCTTGCGGGTGGTTGCTGCGACTTCGGCGAGCCAGGTCTCTCAGTCGCTCGGGATGGACACCACCGAGTAAAGCCGATCCCACTGGCTGAACGCAAGCGCGTTGGTGCAGATCACACGACTGGTCGCGTCCGGACAATGGAACACCGGGTCCTGGATCGCGGGAGCCGGTAGTTCCGCCACCGAAGGAATCGCCCGCACTGCGGCCACGGCCGCCACGGGCCCGGCCGACGTCGCCGAGAATCCCCTGTGGACGTTCGGGAATTGCTTTTCGCCTTGGCTTTGTTACGTATCCCGTCGAGCGCCGCGACGATTGCGAAAGCCGGCACGACCACTCGCGCGGCAGTCGGGTAGCACCACGGCGGGTCGGGATGGTTCACAAAGCCGAGTCAATCCGGGTTCCTCTCGCCGAACAACCGCGACAGCACCGGCACGTTCCCGGCCCGGACGCCGATGAGTTCGGTCACCATCTCCAGCAGCCCGTACCAGTGAGTGCACTTCGAAGACCCGAAGCCTGGCCGCCGCGGGAGCACGCAGTCAGCAGCCTGGCCGGAGCACCGCCGTCCGGCGAGAGCGCGCGGTCAGGACGCGGCAGCCGCGATCCGCGCGAAGGCGTGCACGTCGAGTTGTTCTCCCCGGCTGCGGGGGTCGATCCCGGCCGTGGTCAGCAGCTCGCCGGCTCGGTCGGCGGAACCCGCCCAGCCGGCCAGCGCCGCACGGAGTGTCTTGCGTCGCTGGGAGAACGCGGCGTCGACGACCTCGAACAGGCAGCGCCGATCGACGCCGGTGACCGGTTGGGTGCGTTCGAACGACACCAGCGCGGAATCCACGTTCGGCACCGGCCAGAACACGGCGCGCGGCACCGCGGCCACCTTGCGGGCCGGTCCGTACCACGCGAGTTTGACGCTCGGAACGCCGTAGGTGCGGCTGCCGGGGCCGGCCGCCATCCGGTCGGCCACCTCGGTCTGGACCATCACCAGCCCCCGCCGCACCGAGGGCAGCTCGGCGAGCAGGTGCAGCACCACCGGCACCGCGACGTTGTAGGGCAGGTTGGCCACCAGGGACACCGGCTCCGCGGGCAGGTCCGCGGCCAGCACGCGCAGGGCGTCAGCCTCGACGACGGAAAGCCGCTCCACGTCTTCCGGTGCTCGCTCCGCGGCTGTGCGCGGCAGACGAGCGGCCAGCACCGAATCGATCTCCACCGCG
Organism: Amycolatopsis jiangsuensis; assembly: GCF_014204865.1. Lineage (NCBI taxonomy): Bacteria > Bacillati > Actinomycetota > Actinomycetes > Pseudonocardiales > Pseudonocardiaceae > Amycolatopsis > Amycolatopsis jiangsuensis. The sequence continues at coordinate 6,239,957 of NZ_JACHMG010000001.1, read as the reverse complement.
ACGACCCGCGTGCCGGCGTCGAGCAGCCCCAACGTCAGCGACCCGAGACCGGGGCCGACTTCCAGCACCACATCCCCGGGGCCGACTCCGGCGAGGTCGACGATGCGGCGAACCGTGTTGGGGTCGTGCACGAAGTTCTGGCCGAGCTTTTTCGTCGGCCGGACGTCGAGCTCGTCGGCCAGCCCACGGATCTCCGCAGGTCCCAGCAGTTCCACCACCGGATGAGCCTACCGAGTGCCGCGAACGAGGATGCTCAGGCCTTCTTGCCGCACACCGGCCAGGCGCCGTAGCCACCGCGCGAGTCACGCACCTTCTCCGCGACCGCGATCTGCTGCTCCCGGCTGGCCTCGCTCGGCAGCGAGGCGTACTGGTCGCCGCCGTAGGCGTTCCAGGTCTGCTTGTCGAACTGGAGGCCGCCGTAGTAGCCGTTGCCGGTGTTGGCGGCCCAGTTGCCGGTCGCCTCGCACTGCGCGATGCGGTCCCACGCGGAGCCGTCACCGATCGCCGGCGTCGGCGCCTCCTTGGTGCCGACCTTGACGATCTTCGGCTTGGCCTGGACGAGGATCTTCTCCGAGATCTGCTCGCGCGAGACCTCTTCACCATTCTTCTTGGTGACCTTGTAGGTCACCATCTTCTGGCCTGGCGTGCCCGGATCCTCGACGGTCTCCTCGCCCTGCAGCTGCGTCGGGTCGTCGACCTTCTGCACCTCGGGGTCGATGTCCTCCTGCTGGTTGACCATCGAGACGCCCATGCGCGAGACGTGCACCTCGGCGCCGTCCTTGAGCGAGACGTCCAGGCCACCTTCGACGGCGTCCTCCGGCCCGAGGTTGAGCTTGAGCGCGGACACGAACTCCTTGGCGGTGACCGCGTTGCTCGTCACCTGGCGCGGAGCTTTGGTGCCGTCGTAGAGCGTGATGTGCTTGAGGGTCTTGACCTGCACGGTGGAGCCTTCGAGCGGCAGTTCGCCCGAGGACGGCATGGAGGTCCAGGCGCCCTGGGCGACCATGTCGTTCATGCCCAGCTGGTTCATCGCCTCGCCGAGCGTGGTGGCGCGCACCCAGGAGGGCCGCGAGACGCCGTCGACGACCAGGTTCAGCTGACGGCCGCGCTCGAGCTTGATGACGCCGCCGTCGCCGACCGCGGCCTGCGGGGAGGGCGAGAGCGAGTCGTGCTCGCCGACCGACAGGCCGGCGTCCTCGAGCACCTCGCCCACGGTGCCGCCGTAGCTGTGGATGGTGCGCTGCTGGCCGTCCACGTCGACCGTGACGCTCTTGTTCATCGCCAGCGCCGCGGCACCGCCGCCGCCGACGGTGATCATGACCGCGAGCACGGCGCCCTTGAGGAAACGGCGCTTCCAGGTGCGGGTGGCCTCGCGCAGACCCTCCTCCACGGCGACCTGCTTGGCCTGCGGCGTGGCGGTGCGGTCCTCGGCCAGCTCGTCCGGCAGGGACAGCGGCGGGAGCATGGTGGTCTCGGCGTTGATCAGCCGGATGAGTTCGTCGACGTCGACGTCGATCTCCGCCATCAGCGTGTCGGCGTCGGGGCCGAGCGCGGTGAGGACGTCCTGCTCGGTCACGTACAGCTCGTCGGAGAAGTCCAGCTGCCCGTACGCGGTGTCCTCGAGCTCGCGGTCGAGGACTGCCACCGAACCAGCGGAGGAGAAGTAGTCGGGCTCCGCGCCAAGGCGCGCGCCACCCTGCCTGCTACCAGTCACCGGGTCGTTCCCTTTCCCAAGACGGCATGCGTCACCGCAGCCGTCCTTTCGTCGCGACGCATCCGGGGATGCGCCTCTCAAGTCCGACACCCCCAGCCAGCGCCATCGTCACGGTTCCGGGCCGTACCTGCCCCGGTTCCGCTTCCCCGACGTGCACTGACGTGACTGGTGGGCGTATCAGCCGGCATCCGCTGCGCGGTACCGACCGGCACGATCACGGGACAGTAACGTCAGACGGGCGGGTTGCGCAAACACCCCCCGGAGTGTCGTGACTTGTGTCACTCGTCCGATGGACGAACGGGCAAACCCGAACGTCGCAATCCGCGCACCCCGAAGTGACACAAAGAGTTCACGCTCCCGGCAGGCCGTACACCCGCTCGGCCGTGGTCCGGACCGCTTCGGCGACCTCGTGCACGGCCTCGCCCCGCAGCATCGCGAGGTGCCGGACGGTGTAGGCGGTGCAGTACGGCTCGTTCGGCCGGCCGCGGTAGGGGTGCGGCGTGAGGAACGGCGCGTCGGTCTCGGCGAGGAACTGGCCGAGCGGCGCCATCCGGGCCGCCTCGTGCAGACCGCGGGCGTTCTTGAAGGTGACAGTGCCGGCGAAGGACAGCACGTACCCGTGGTCGAGGCACCGGCGGGCGATGCGCTCGTCACCGGAGAAGCAGTGGAACACGACGGTGTCCGGCGCGCCTTCCTCGTCGAGAATGCGCAGGACGTCCTCGTGCGCTTCGCGGTCGTGGATCATCAGCGTCTTGCCGAGCCGCTTGGCGAGGTCGATGTGCCAGCGGAACGCCTCCTGCTGCGCGTCGCGGGGCGAGTAGTCCCAGTAGTAGTCGAGCCCGGTCTCGCCGACCGCCACGACCCGTTCGCCACGAGCCAGACGCTCCACTTCGGACCGCTCCGGCTCACCGAAGTCCTTGGTACGCGTGGGATGGATCGCCACCGCCGCGTACACCCGAGAGTCCCAGGTGGACGCTTCAGCCGCCCACCGGGCTGCGGTCAGATCGTCGGCGACGGTGACCACGCGCGCCACGCCGGCCCGCTCCGCCCGGTCGACCATCGCGGTCACGTCGGCCGCGGTGACCGCCCCACAGGCGTCGAGGTGGGTGTGCGCGTCGACCACCGCCACCGGCAGACGGTCCGGGATCGGCGGCAGTGCCCGCTTGTCTTCGCCCATGCCCCCGAAACTACTCGTGAGTGCCTACGACGGTGAGAACCGGCGTAGGCACTCACGAGTAGTTCAGTCGGTGACGATCGGGGCCCAGTCGGGGCCGGTCTCCCCCAACTTCGGGTCCAGCTTCGTGAACAACGGGGTCGGCTTCGCCAACGGACGGCCGATCTCGACCGGCGACGACGCCCACTTCGCCTGCTCACCCGCGTAGTCGCCGGTGAGGATCGGATTGATCCGCCCAGGCACGTCCAGGTCCTCGACCTCCTGCAGCTCCGGCTGCGCCGCCCACACCCCGGTGCCGCCGAGTGCCTCGTGCACCTTCTGCGCCGAATGCGGCAGGAACGGCGTGAGCAGCGTGTTCGCGTCGCTCACCACCTGCAACGCGGTGTGCAGCACCGCGTCGCGCCGGTCCGGGTCGTCCTTGAGCTTCCACGGCTCCTGATCCGACAGGTACCGGTTCGCCGCGGTGACCACCCGCATCGCCTCCGCCGCGGCCAGCTTGAACCGCGAGCGGGCCAGGTGCGCGCCCGCGGTGTCGAACGCCTGCCGCGACAGGGTCTTCAGCTCCTCGTCCGCGGGTGCGGCCTTGGTCGGGGCCGGTACCGCACCGTTGTTCTTGTGCGCCATCGAAATGGACCGGTTGACCAGGTTGCCCCATTCGTTGGCCAGCTCGAAGTTGGTCCGCCGGACGAACTCGTCCCAGGTGAAGTCGGTGTCCTGGGTTTCCGGGCCGGCCACCGAGATGAAGTAGCGCAGCGCGTCCGGTCCGAACTCACGGAGGAAGTCGTGCACGTAGATGACCGTGCCGCGGGAGGTGGAGAACTTCGAGCCGCTCATGGTGAGGAACTCGCTGGAGACGATCTCGTCCGGCAGGTGCAGTTTGCCGTACTTGCCCGGCTCGCCGCCGCGGTCGCCGTCGCCGTTCTGGCCGAGCAGCAGCGCGGGCCAGATCTGCGCGTGGAAGGTGATGTTGTCCTTGCCCATGAAGTAGTAAGCGCGCGCGGCGTCGTTGGCCCACCACTCCTGCCAGGCGTCCGGCGTGCCGTTGCGGCGGGCCCATTCGACGCTCGCGGAGAAGTAGCCGATCACCGCGTCGAACCACACGTAGAAGCGCTTGAGCGGCTGGTCGCGCCAGCCGTCGAGCGGGATCTTCACGCCCCAGTCGAGGTCACGGGTGATCGGCCGGGGCCGCATGTCGTCGATCAGGTTCTTGGTGAAGTTGAGGACGTTCGGGCGCCATTCGGTCTTGGTGCCCAGCCAGTCGCCGAGGGTCTTGGTGAACGCCGGCAGGTCGAGGAAGAAGTGCTCGGTCTCGACGAACTTCGGCGTCTCCCCGTTGATCCGGGACTTCGGGTTGATCAGCTCCGCGGCGTCGAGCTGGTTGCCGCAGTTGTCGCACTGATCGCCGCGCGCGCCGTCGTAACCGCAGATCGGGCAGGTGCCCTCGATGTAGCGGTCGGGCAGGGTGCGCCCGGTGGACGGGCTGATCGCGCCCCGGGTGGTCTTCGGCACCACATAGCCGTTGCGGTGCAGCGCGAGGAAGATCTCCTGGGTGACCGCGGAGTGGTTGCCGGTGGTGGTGCGGGTGAACAGGTCGTAGGACAGGCCGAGGCCGCGCAGGTCCTCGTCGATCTGGCGGGTGTACTTGTCCGCGGTCTGCTGCGGGGTCAGGCCCTCCTTGTCGGCCTGCACGGTGATCGGGGTGCCGTGTTCGTCGGTCCCGGACACCATGAGCACCCGGTTGCCGGCCATTCGCTGATAGCGGGAGAAGACGTCGGACGGGACGCCGAATCCGGACACGTGGCCGATATGGCGGGGGCCGTTGGCATAGGGCCAGGCCACCGCGGTCAACACAGGGGTGCTCATACCTGTTTAGCCTACGGATGCGGTCCACGCCGTGGCGCAGTGGTCGGCGAAGGGAGAACGGTGTCCGCAACGCGTCTGCTCGTGCTCGGAGTGGTGCGCATGTCCGGCCGGGCGCACGGCTACCAGGTGCGCCGCGAGCTGCTCACCTGGTCGGCCGACAAGTGGGCGAACGTCCAGCCTGGCTCGATCCACCACGCGCTGAAGAAGATGACCGCCGAACAGCTGCTGGCGAAGGTCGACGTCGAACCGGGCGACGCGAGCCCGGACCGGGTGGCCTACCGGCTCACCGCCGACGGCGAACGGAAGTTCCAGCTCCTGCTCGCGAACGCCCTGTCCGATCCCGAGGTCGGGCCTCCGGAGATGGCGGCGGGGATCGCCCTGCTGACCACGTTGCCCCGGGCCCACGCGATCGGCATGCTGCGCCAGCGGCTGGTGCATCTGGAGTCCGAGGAACGCCGGGCCCGGCTGATGCTCGGCGAGAGCGCCGAATGGGGCCAGCCACCGCACGTCAAGGAACTCTTCCGGCTGTGGGGCGGGATCTCCGCGGCGAGCCACCAGTGGCTCGGCGAGCTGATCGCCCGGCTGGAAGCAGGCGAGTACGTGATGGCCGACGATCCCGGCCGGTCGTTCGGCAGCCCCGGTCTCTGGGAGGAGAGGGGTTCTCATGATCACAACACTGCTGGAACCGACCGCCGGCACGGCCACGGTCGGCGGGCACGACCTGCTCACCGACCCGCTCGGCGTACGCCGCGCCATCGGCTACGTCGCGCAGGGCGGCGGCACCGCGCCCGAGGTACGGGTCGGCGAGGAGCTGGAGCTGCAGGGCCGGCTGTACCGGATGACGAAGGCCGACGCGCTCGCCCGCGGCCGGGAGCCGGCCGGGCAGCTCGACCTGACCGGCCTCGGCAGGCGGCTCACGAAAACGCTGTCCGGCGGGCAGCGGCGCAGGCTCGACATCGCGATGGGGCTGATCCATTCGCCATCGCTCGTCTTCCTCGACGAACCGTCCACCGGGCTCGATCCGCAGAGCCGCGCCAGCCTGTGGGAACACATCCGGCGGTTGCGTACCGACCAGGGCGTGACGATCTTCCTGACCACGCACTACCTGGACGAGTCGGACGCGCTCGCCGACCGGCTGATCGTCATCGACGACGGCCGGATCGTCGCCGAGGGCTCACCGGATTCGCTGAAGGCGCGGGTGTCCGGCGACGGCGTGGCGATCGGGGTCCCGGACGAGGACACCGCGACCGCGGCCGAGCTGGCCCGCAGGCTCACCGGCGCACACGACTTCGACGTGTCCGGGGGTTCGGTCCGCTTCCGGGTCCCCGCGGCGACACCGCGATGCCTGAGCTGCTGCGCACCCTCGACGCGAAGCACATCACGACGACGTCCATGCAGGTCACGCGTCCCACGCTGGACGACGTGTTCCTCACTCTCACCGGCCGGTCGCTGCGCGACGCGGAGCTGCCCGCACCGGAGGAACCGGAGGTGTCCGGTGTTGCGTGACATCTGGCTGATCTTCCGCCGGGACTCCGGCGCCGCGCTGCGGAACCCGGCGTGGCTGCTGATCGGCGTCCTGCAGCCGCTGCTGTACCTGTTCTTCTTCGGCCCGCTGCCGGTGAAGACGCCCAACGCGCAGGGACTGTCCGATGTGGACGGCTGGATGGTGCTCACGCTCGCGTCGTGCTCCTACCCGCTGGCGCTCACGCTCAAGAGTGAGGAATCGTTCACCGCCCTGCTGAACGCGGTGCTCATGCCGCTGCTGCTGCTGTCCGGGATTCTGATCCCGATCACCGCGGGGCTCGCGCCGAAGTGGCTGTACACGATCTCGCAGATCAACCCGGCCCGGCACGTGGTCGACGTGGAGCGCACCAGCTTCCGCGGCGACTTCTCGATGGACGCGCTGTTCACCGGGAGTGTGGTGGTCCTGGCGATGGCGGTACTGGCGATCTGGTGGGGAGCTCACACGTTCCAGCGGGGAAAACGCCTGATCACGCGCACCGACACGCCGGGGAAGGTCACCTGGCGCCCCGCCACGGGGCCTAAGGTGGCCTTTCACCCGTCGTGGGGCTTGTCAGGGGTGCGAAGTGACCGAACCGGAGAGCGAGCGCGGGCTCACGCTCACGCATCGTGAGCACGTGCTCGATTGGTCGGCGGTACGGGGCGCCGACGTGCGGTTCGCTTCCGTGACCGTCAGCGAGAACGTGAACTGGAGCGATCCCGGCGCCGAGCGGATGCTGGCGGCCGCGCAGGAAGCGGGCCTGCACACCGGTGCCCGGCACTACGCCCGGCCGGGCGCGGTGCACGACCAGGCCGAGCACTTCGTGCGCACGGCGAGCCGGCTCGGCGCGTTCGCCCCCGGCTCCCTCGCGCCCGCGCTGGAAGTGGACGCGCAGAGCGTGGACGACCGGTTCGTCAAGACCTGGATCAAGCACGTGCGGCATGCCGCGCGGATCCGCCGTGTGCTCGTGTACGCCGGGCACGACTGCTGGGCGCACCGGCTGCACCCGGACCGCTGGGCGGATCCCGAGGTGGTGCTCTGGCTCGTGCGGCACAACGGGATCCCCGGCCGCCCGGGCTGGTTCCACGCGCGGCTGGGCGTGCACCAGCACGCCTGGGGACCGGATGTGCCGGGGGTCGGCGGACCGGTCGCGCAGGACGCGGTGGTGTACCCGTTCACGCTCTCCGACCTGCTGCTCTGAGCAGTTCGCCGTCGGCTCGTCGCGACGCCGCGGGCACAATGGCGGCATGCTCGCCCAGCCGCTGCGTACGGATCTGCCGCCCGAACAGGTGGTGATGCGGCTTGCCGCCTACGCACGGGCGCACGGCTTGGCGCAACCCGCCGCGGTGTGCGGCGAGTGGTTCGGCTCGCGAGCGGTGGTCGCGCCGTTCCTCGACGTGTCCCCCAGGCCGTTCCCGCCACCGGTCACCGAGGTGGATGGCGAGGGCGTAGGCGGGGGCTGGTTCGGGTTCCTCGGCTACGACCTTGCCGACCCGTCCGGTCGCCACGGCCGGTTGCCCGCGTCCGCCTGGGGCTGGGCCGACCACGTGCTGCGCTGGGACTCGGCCGGTAACTGCTGGTTCGAGGCGCTGGACGGCAGCCGCGACCCGGAGCTTCTCCGGTCCACTGTGGAACGTGCGTTGGCCGTTCCGGTGACACCGCGCTGGTCGGCGAGTGCTGTGCGGCGGTCTTCGGGCCACGAGCTGGCGGTGAAGGCCTGCGTGCACGAGATCGAAGCGGGCGAGCTGTTCCAGGCCAACGTGTGCTCGCGGTTCACGGGGACGTTCCGCGGTGAGCGGGCCGCGCTGTTCGCCGAAGGTGTCCGGCGGCTGGCGCCGCGGCGGGCGGCGTACGTGGCGGGAGACTGGGGTGCGGTCGTTTCGCTGTCCCCGGAGTTGTTCCTGGCCCGCCGCGGGCGCCGCGTGCGCTCGTCGCCGATCAAGGGCACGCTGCCGCGGCGGGGTCCGGAACACGAGGGCAACGACCGCCTGCTGCGCCGTTCGGAGAAGGACGTCGCGGAGAACGTGATGATCACCGACCTGGTACGCAACGACCTCGGGCGGGTGTGCGAGGTCGGCAGCGTCGTGGTGCCGGAACTGCTCTCGGTGCACCCGGCACCAGGGGTGTGGCATCTGGCGTCCACAGTGGAGGGTGTGCTCGCGGAGGGGGTGGACGACGCCGGACTGCTGCGGGCCACGTTCCCGCCCGGCTCGGTCACCGGGGCGCCGAAGATCCGCGCACTCGACCTGATCGCCGAGCTGGAACCGCGTGCGCGCGGCGTCTACACCGGCGCGGCCGGCATCGTCTCCCCGGTCGCCGGGATGGAGCTGAACGTGGCGATCCGGACCTTCGAGATCGCCGGCGGGGTACTCGAACTCGGTGTCGGCGGCGGGATCACGGCCGATTCGGACGGTGCGGCGGAGTGGCGGGAATGCCTCGACAAGGCAGCCCCGCTCGAACACCTCCTCGCCACCCCACCTCGGTGAGTGGCGAGCCCGGTTCCGGCCTCGCCACTCACGAGGGTCACGCGCGGGGGTTCAGCAGGAGCTTGCCGATCGTGCGGCGGGAGCGCAGCGCCTCGTGCGCGGCGCGCGCCTCGGCGAGCGCGTACTCGCCGCCGGCGATCGCACGCAGCTCGCCTGCCCGCACCAGGTCGAACAGCTCGGTCAGGGCAGTACCGAAAACGTTGCCGGGCAACCGGAGAGCGTGCGGCAGCCACATCCCGCTGATCGCGGTGCTGTGCCGCAGCAGGCTCGGCAGCTTCACCGGCTTCGGCTGCTCGCGCCCGGCCATGCCGTAGAAGGCGAGCCGCCCGAACGGCGCGAGCGCGGCAACGCTCTGGTCGGTCGTGGTGCCACCGACCATGTCCAGGACGATGTCCACGCGGTTGCCGCCGTTGGCCTCGCGCAGGATGTCGGTCATGTTCTCCGCACGGGAGTCCACGGCCACGTCCGCACCCAGTTCGAGCGCGAGAGCACGCTTCTCCTCGCTGCTCGCGGTGGCGATCACCCGGCCGGCACCCCAGGCCTTCGCCAGCTGCACGGCCAGCGAACCGACACCGCCCGCGGCCGCGTGCACGACCACCGTCTCACCGGGTTCGAGGTGTGCGTTCTTGCGCAGCAGCAGCCACGCGGTCGTGCCCTGCGCGATCATGGCCAGCGCGTGCAGGTCGTCCACCCCGTCCGGTACCGGCAGGGCCATCGCCTCAGCGACCACCGCGCGCTCGGCGTACCCGCCGCCCTCGCCCAGCAGCGCGACCACCCGGCCGCTGTCCGGAGTGCGGCCGACGACCTCACCACCCGGCACGAACGGCAGCCGGCTCGCGGCCAGGTAGGAGTTCTCCGCCTGGTGCGTGTCCGCGTAGTTCACCCCGCTGTGGTCGACCTCGACCAGCACCTGGCCCGGACCGGCCACCGGATCGGGCAGTTCGGCCGGGGTCAGCACCTCCGGTCCGCCGAACTCGGTCACCTGCACAGCACGCATTCGCGCTCCTCCTCACGGCTCGTCATGAGACATTCTGGCAGACGTCTCATTCGCGCGACACTCCGTGCTAACGTCTCGTCCATCGACACGCCGCTCTCCTCCCGTGCCCCGCGTCCCGACGCCGTCGCGGCGTTCCGGCTCGCACGCGGCCGGTTCCGCGATGGCCGGCGCGTCGACCTGCGGGACCTCGTCACCGAACTCGGCGTCAGCCGGGCCACCCTGCACCGCTGGGTCGGCAGCCGAGACCACCTGCTCGGCGAGATCCTGTGGGCGGAAACAGCGGCCGTACTGGACAACGTGTCGTTCACCGGACGCGGCGGCGAGGGCATCGCGGAAGCGATCGGCACCTTCGTGCACACGGTGAACGGCTCCGCGCCGTTCCGCGCCTTCCTGCGCCGGGAACCGGAACGCGCCCTGCGCCTGCTGACCACGAAGGCCAGCCTCGTGCAGTCACGCACGATCGACAAGCTGCGCACTTTGCTGTCCGGCGAAATCACCGCGGGACGGCTGAGCACGCCGCTACCGGCAGCGGACCTGGCCTATCTCCTGGTCCGCGTCGGCGAATCGTTCATCTACACCGACGTGATCACCGGCGACGAACCCGACGCGGCGAAGGCGCACACGGCGGCCCGGATGCTGCTCGGCGCTCACTTCCGCGACGCGACGACCGCGTCGTAGAGCTCCTTTTTGGACACACCGGCGGACTCGGCGACCTCCGCGGCCGCCGTTTTCAGCCGCTCCCCGTCGGCGACGCGAGCGCTGACTTCCCCGACCAGGTCCGCGACGGACACCTCGGCCCGCGTCGCCCCCTGCAGGACCACAGTGATCTCGCCGCGTACACCGCCGTTCGCCCACTCCGAAAGCGAAGCCAGCGTGCCGCGTTTGACTTCTTCGTACGTCTTGGTCAGCTCACGGCACACCGCGGCACGGCGCTGCCCACCGAGCGTCTCAGCCGCGGCGGCCAGGGTGGCGGCCAGGCGGTGCGGCGATTCGAAGAACACCGCGGTCCGGCGTTCGGTCGCCAGCTCCGTCAGCCATTTCGAGCGCTCCCCCGGTTTGCGCGGGGCGAAACCCTCGAAGCAGAACCGGTCGCACGGCAGCCCGGACAACGCCAGCGCCGTGGTCACCGCGGACGGGCCGGGCAGGCAGGTGACCGGCAGGTCTTCCGCCACGCACGCGGCCACCAGCCGGAACCCGGGGTCGGACACACTCGGCATTCCGGCATCGGTGACGAGCAGGACGTTTTCCCCACTGCGCAAGGATTCGAGCAGTTTCGGCAGCCGCGCCGTCTCGACGTCCTCGTAGAAGCTGACGACCCGGCCGGCCGGGGACACGCCCAGCGCGGACGCCAAAGTGCGCAGCCGCCGGGTGTCCTCGGCCGCGATCACTTCCGCCGTGCCGAGCGCTTCGACCAGGCGTGCCGAGGCGTCCCCGGGATCGCCCAGCGGGGTGGCGGCGAGCACGAGCCGTCCAGGCGAGGAGATCATGGCCCCACCCTAATGGCGCCGTCACACTGACCTGACCCCCGCGACCCGTAGTATCGGGCCCCGTGACCGCGCTGCTGACCCGTGCCGACGACGGCGGTGCGCGGCCGGAACCGGTCGACGCGCTGCTGCCCCCGACCGACCGCGAGGCCACGCTGCTCGGCCGGGCGATGCCCACCGACCGCCTCCGCGGCTGGGTGGTCACGCTCGTGCTCACCGCCATCGGCGCGATCGTCCGGCTGCAGAACCTCGGGTTGGCCACGGACAAGGGCACCCCGGTCTTCGACGAGAAGCACTACGTGCCGCAGGCAGCGCAGATGCTGCGCAACGGCGGGTACGAGGACAACGCCGGCTACGAGCTGATCGTCCACCCGCCGCTGGCCAAGGACTTCATCGCGTTCGGCGAATGGCTGTTCGGCTACAACGCCTGGGGCTGGCGGTTCGTGCCGGCTCTCGCGGGCACGCTGATCGTGCTGCTCACCGTGCGCGTCGCGCGGCGGCTGACCCGTTCGACGCTGCTCGGCGGGATCGCCGGAGTGCTGGTGATCTGCGACGGCGTGCTGCACCTGCAGTCCCGGATGGGCATGCTCGACATCTTCATCGCGCTGTTCGTGCTCGCCGCGTTCGCCTGCGTGCTGGCCGACCGTGACCAGGTGCGCCACCGGCTCGCGGTGGCGGTGCGTGAGGGCTGGGCCGGCGAGTCCCCGTGGGGGCCGAAGCTCGGCTTCCGCTGGTGGCGCTTCGGTGCCGGGCTGATGATCGGCCTGACCTTCGGGGTCAAATGGTCCGCGCTCTACTACATCGCCGGGTTCGGCCTGCTCACCGTGTTCTTCGACGTCGCGGCGCGGCGGGCGGCGGGCGTGGAGCGGCCGTGGCTGGGCACCATCCGCCGGGACGTGCTGCCCGCGCTGTGGGCGATCGTGGCCGTGCCGCTGCTGATGTACCTGGCCTCGTTCTGGGCCTGGTTCGCCAGCGAGACGGCCACCGACCGGCACTACACCGAGATCAAGGACGTCGACCCCGGGCTGTTCGGCTGGATCCCGCCCGCGCTGCGCTCGCTCGCCGACTACAGCGCGAACGTGCTGCACTTCCACGAAACCCTGCTGACTCCCAAGGACAATCCGCATCCCTGGGAATCGAAGCCGTGGACGTGGCCGATGGGGCTGCGCCCGATGCTCTACTACTACGACGGCACGGTGACCGGCTGCGGCGAGTCCCGCTGTGTCGGCGCGACCATGCTGATCGGCACGCCGGCGATGTGGTGGCTGGCCGTTCCGGTGCTGGGCTGGGGACTGTGGCGTTCGTTCTTCCGCGCCGACTGGCGCTACGTCGCGGTGCTCGCCGGCTACTTCGCCGGGTACCTGCCCTGGTTCACCAACATCGACCGGCAGATGTACTACTTCTACGCCACGCCGCTGGCGCCGTTCCTGGTGCTCGGGCTGGTGCTCGTGCTCGGGCAGATCCTCGGCAGCGCGAGACGCGGTTTCGAGCGCCGGGGCACCGGTCTGCTCGTCGTCGCGCTCTACACCGGGCTCGTGGTGGCCAACTTCGCCTGGCTGTGGCCGATCCTCAACGGGATGCCGATCACGAACGAGCACTGGCAGGCCGAGATGTGGCTGCCGTCCTGGCGCTGACCGTGGCATCGATCGTGGCGCTGAAGTAGGCGCCCGGCGGCACCCCGACCGCCCGGCGGAACGCGGCGACGAACGCGCTCGCCGTCGCGTATCCGACGCGGTGCGCGACCGTGGTCATCGGCAGCCCGGCGGCCAGCAGCGGCAGCGCCGCACGCAGCCGCACCTGGGTGCGCCAGGTCCCGAAGGTCATCCGGCAGTCCCGGGTGAACGCGCGGGCCAGCGTCCGCTCGCTCGCCCCGACGACCCGGCCCAGCTCGGCCAGCCCACGGGCGTCCGCCGGATCGGCGAGCACCACCGCCGCCGCGTCCCTGGCCCGCGGATCCGCCGGCGTGGGCACCGTGATCGTGGTGACCTCGAGTGGTTCGAGCAGGTCGAACGCCACCGCCTCGGCCCGTTTCCGTGGTGCGGCGGCCAGTCCTTCGGCGGACAGGTACTCCAGGAGTTCCCGCAGCAGCGGCCGCACGGCCACCAGCCGCGGCTGCGGCCAGCCGACCGGGCAGCGCTCCGGGTCGGCGTAGATGCCCCGCAGGTCGGCGTGACCGAGGGTGCCGGTGCGGTGCCAGACCCCGGCGGGCACCCAGAGCGCACGGCTGGGTGGCAGCACCCAGTGCGCGTCGTCCACGGTGACCGCGGCGATCCCGCGCGCGGACCAGACCAGCTGGTGAACCGGGTGATCGTGCCATGGAAACCAGGCGCCTGCCGGCAGCGAAAGATCGCCGACGAGCATCGCTCCGGCATGACCGTAATAGAACACGATGTGGCAGCCTATCGCCTTCCGGTCACCACCGGGACGGCTTACCGTCGAGCACATGCCGATGAACCTGATGCACCGCAAGCTCTGCAGCTCGGAGAAGTGGGCCGCGGCCGTGGCCGAGGTGCTGCCGGGCTGGCTGGCGCGGTTCGACCTCGGCGACGACGTACTGGAGATCGGCCCCGGCTTCGGCGCCACCACGCGGGTGCTGCTGGAGAAGGTGCCACGGCTGAGCGTGCTGGAGATCGACCCGGCCTCCACCCGGCTGCTGCGGGAGAAGTTCGGCGACCGCGCCGAGGTGGTCGAGGGCAGTGGCGCGGAAATGCCATTCGAGAGCGGCCGGTTCTCCGCCGTCGTGTGCTTCACGATGCTGCACCACGTACCGACGAACGCCTTGCAGGACGCCATCTTCTCCGAGGCCGCCCGGGTACTGCGGCCCGGCGGTCTTTACTGCGGAGTGGACAGTCAGCTCAGCTTCCGGTTCCGCCTGCTGCACCTGGGCGACACCATGAACGTGCTCGACGCCGCCACACTGCCCGCCCGGCTTGGCGCAGCCGGCTTCACCGAAGTCGACGTGCGGCACCAACCGAAACAGCAGGTGGAGTTTTCCGCCGCGAAACCCTCGTGAGCGTTGATCAGCGAGGGGAGCGGCGCGGCACGATCTGTGTGACGGGGCCGTCCGGCGACTTTCCGGCCCGGCTGAGCCAGCCCTCCACCTCACGCCGCACGGAGTTGAGCGTCGGACGGCGGCGCGGCTCCGGGTCGAGCGAGGCGGCGAGGATGCGGGCGTGCGCGGAACGACGCGGCAGGTGCGACACCGGATCGGCGCGCGCGGCCGCCATCAGCGCGGCCATCGGCGTCTCGCGGGTACCGCGCGGCGGCTGCCCGGCGAGCGCGTAGCTGACCGTGGCGGCGAGCTGCCAGGCGTCCGAAGCGGGGCTGGCTGGCGCGCCCATCGCCTGCTCGGGCGCCACGAAATCGGGGGTGCCGATCATCATCCCGGTGGCGGTCATCTTCGAATCGCCCTGACTGCGCGCGATGCCGAAGTCGATCAGGTGCGCCAGCCCGACCGGGTCGAGGATCACGTTCGACGGCTTGATGTCGCGGTGCAGCACGCCCTTCTCGTGTGCCGCCACGAGTGCGCCTGCCATGGTGGCCCACAGCCGCCCGGCCGCGACGTCGTCGAGCGGCCCCTGACCGTCGACCACCTCGGCGAGCGGACGGCCCTCCAGGTACTCCATCACCAGCGCGAGCCCGTCCGGCTCCTCGGCCAGGTCGTACACCCGCACGCAGTTCGGGTGGTTCACCACGGCCAGCGCCCGCGCCTCACGCTGCATGCGCTCCTCGGTGTCACGGTCGGGCGCGTGCGCGATCTTCAGCGCGACAGTGCGGTTGAGCTGGGTGTCGACCGCCTCCCACACGGTGCCGAAGCCACCGTGGCCGAGCCGGCGGACCCGCCGGTAGCGGCTGCCGCCGGCACCACGGGATCCGGGTGGCAGCGGGACCGGTCCGGGCATCGCGGCGAGCGCGCCCGGCGGTGGCGGCTCCGGCGCGGACGCGAGCGCGGTGGCGGGGTACGGCTTGTTCACCGGCGGCGGGGGCAGCTGCTCACGCGGCGGGGGCGGCTGCGCGGCGGGCGGCTCGTCACGCCGTGGTTCCGGCCGGTTGATCACCGACCAGGCCGGCGGCCCGACGAGCGCGACCGGGATCAGCCCGAGCACGCTGAAGGGCAGGAAGCCGAGCCAGAAGTGCACCGCCGTGTTGGCCGTCATGCCGACGCTGGCGAGCGCCATCACCACGAACGGAATCCAGAAGAAGCGCGACGGCCACTTCGGACCGCGGCGGAACGCGGTACGCGCCTGCAGCATCACGAACAGCAGCGAGCCGAGTGGCAGCACGGTGAAGGCCAGCAGGTACAGCGCGTAGGAAAGCTTGATGCCGTGCGGGTAGAACAGCGTCTCGTAGATGTTCGAACCGCCGCCGAGGTAGGTCTTCTGCACCCCGACGAACGAGCAGTAGTCCTGGTTCAGCGTCTGCGTCTCGGAAACCGAGAGCCCGGTATGCCCGCCGGCAGCGGCGGCGCGGAAGGTCTCGGAGATGCCGTTGGACAGCAGCCACGGCAGCACCAGCACGCTGACCACGCCGATCAGGCCGAACACGGTGAGCGTGGTGGCGTCGTAACGGTTGCCGGTTCCCTTGCGAACGAGCGCGACGACCAGCGCACCCAGCGCCGGGAAGAGCGCGACGAGCGCACCCGCTGTGGTCGTCGCCCACACCCAGTCACCCGGGCAGAAACCCGGGCCGAACAGGGTGTGCGCGAACGAGAGCAGCGCGCTCGCGAAATCGCTCACCGCCTGGTTCCCCTCACTCTCGGTGCCGCCGTGGTGCCGCAGCGCGGCCGATCCGCCCGCTCCAGCTTAGGACGCACGGGGGTCCGACGGGGTTGCCGGGTCGGGGCGCGGGCGCCGTGCGGCCTGGTCCCGGGAGCGGTCCGCGCCGGTCACACCGCATTGTTCCGATTTCGTCCAGGAAGTGCTCTTGATCATGCTACTTTCGGTGCCCGCTCGAGCCGAGCGAACGGCCTGCTCGTCCACGACCCGTCCCGGAGCACCGGAGTGACCCAGCCCGTCCCACCACCCCTGGCCGCGCTCGACGACAACACCCGGTATCTCGCCGCCGGCGCCCATCTGGACCGTGCGTTCGCGGAGAAGGCGGTGCGGGAGTTCCTGGTCGAACCGACCCGGCAGATCCCGCCGTCGCAGGGTGTGGACACCACCACCGTGCTCACCGAGGCGCTGGCCGCCCGGACCCGGCGCAAGTACCGGGACGGCACGTTGATCGTGCTCGGCCTGATCTTCCTCGTCTTCGGTTCGGTGACCGGGATGACTGCGGGCTGGATCGCCGCGGCCGCCACCGGATACGCGGTGCGGAGTTGGCTGCGGGAGCGGGACCGCAACCGGGTGCACCGAATGGCCGGCTTGGTCAGGATCTGCGCACTGCTGCTGGTGGCGGTGACTTTTGGTCTGTTCAGCATCGCGAGCTTCGGCCTCGGCTCACTGGTGTTCGCCGACAGCCATTACGACTACGAGTACGATTCCGCCGGCTCGATATTCGCCGTGGCCTGGTTGATCGCGCCGCTGTGCTGCCTGCTCATGCTCGCTGTCCTGATCGCGGACCGGCTGGTGGTCTGGCAGCTCACCACGGGCTATTTCGGCCGGCAGGCGCGTATTCCCGGCCAGGTCGGCCTCCCACCCGCGGATCGGCTGTCACTTTCCCTCGCCCCGCAACGTTTCCGGCAGCAACTGGAGCGGCACCGAATCGGCCGGCAGCCGTCGGCACCGGACGCGCGGATGCCGGTGACCGTCTTCCGCGGCCGGAACCCCTTCGTGGGCGCGGGCGAGAGCACTACTCCGTGGTCGATGGCGATCCCGCTCGAACAGGACGGCACCGCGGAGACCGAGGAGCCGCTGACCGCGATGGGGCTCTACCAGCGGGTCGCGGACAAGATGGCGGACCTGCGAGCGACCGGCACACTGTCGCCGGACCGACGGCTGCGCGAACTGCGGATCGGCGGCGCCGTCTTCGTGGCCGCCGAGGAACTGATCGACCACCTGCACCTGCCGGAAGCCCCGGCCTATCTTCAGCGGCTGGATCTGCCGCCGGAGACACATCTGCGGGATGTCGAGGCGAACCGGCTCTTCGAGCAGCCCCGCGAATGGTCGCGCTACTACCTGAGCTTGGAGCTGGAGACCTGGGACCGCGAACTGGTCGTCTCGGCGTTCTTGCACGCCGCGATCGATCGGAACGCGCTCTACCTCGAGTGGACGCCGTGCGTGCTGGCGCCGATCGCCGAGCGGTACCGGAATGTCGACAAGATGGTGCGGGGTGGTCCGCGCCCGGTCGGCGAAGGGTTGCTGCGCTGGCTGCTGCTGCCCGGTACCGCGTTCGCCCGGCTGGTGAACGCCTGTCGGATGCTGCTCCCGCTGCCCTACGACGGCTACCAGCTCAACGCGGACCGGTACGGCACCGCGCGGACATTGCGCGAGCTGGCCGCGATGTCCGAACCGCGCGACTACTTCCAGGCCGTGGACGCCCGGCGCTACATCCAGTTACTGGAGAGCCGGCTGGTGCCCGCCATCGTGGAGGTGCTGCGCGAGCACGGCCTTTCCAGCGTCACCTTCGAACGGCAGATCAACGTGGTGACCGGCAACAATGTGACGATCAGCGGAAGCAACAACGCGCCGGTGCTCTTCGGCGGCACCGTGCACGGCGACGTCACCGGCCGGCCCACGGCGGAAAGGAAACCGTGACCGAACCGGGCAACCACGTGCACATCTCGGGCGACAGCAACGGCCCGATGATCTTCGGCGGAGTAGTGCACGGCAACGTGACCGGCGGTACCGGCGGCGGGGAGACCGAGACCGCGGCCGAACTGCGCCGGCTGGTGGCTGAACTGCTCGCGCTCGTGCGCGCCGCCGATCTCGCCAAGCAGGAGGTCATCGCGGACAACCTCGAAGAGCTCGCGGACGCGGCCGGCTCCGAAGTGGCCGCGGCCGTGCCGATCAGCCGCTGGGAAAAGGTGAAGAAGCTACTGAGTGGCGCCGCGGAGTTCGCCGGGCTCACCGTCCGGATCTCCGAGCAGGTCAGCAAGCTCTGGCCGAGCTGACCTGCGCGACCTCCGCAGCGGCGCGATGATGGGGGCGCATCCTTGCCGTCGACGTCGAAGGAGGCATCGTGGGCGCTTACGCGGAGAGCTACCGGCGCAGTCTGGACGATCCGGAGCACTTCTGGCTCGAGGCATCGCATGCGATCGACTGGACCACGCCGCCCACCAGGGCGCTGGATTCCTCCCGTGAGCCATTCTACCGCTGGTTTCCCGACGGGGAGCTGAACACCGCGCACAACGCGCTCGACCGGCACGCCGACGGCGGACGCGGGGAGCAGGCCGCGCTCATCTGGGATTCGCCGGTCACCGGGCAGCGGCGCCGCTACACCTACCGGGAGCTGCGGGACGAGGTGGCGACCTTCGCCGGCGCGCTCGTCTCCCTCGGGGTCACGCGCGGCGACCGGGTGATCCTGTACCTGCCGATGATTCCCGAAGCCGTGGTGGCGATGCTCGCCTGCGCGCGGATCGGCGCGGTGCACTCCGTGGTGTTCGGCGGCTTCGCGCCGAAGGAGCTGGCCGCGCGGATCGAGGACGCGCGTCCGAAGCTGATCCTCGCCGCATCTTGCGGGGTCGAACCGAGCCGCATCGTCGAGTACAAGCCGATCATCGACGCCGCGCTCGCGGTCACCGAGCACCAGCCCGAGCACGTCGTGGTGTACCAGCGCGAGGCCGCGGCCGCGGAGCTGTCCGGTACCGACCTCGACTGGGTCGACCTGGTGGAAGGCGCCGAGCCGGTCGATCCGGTGCCGGTGCGGGCGACCGATCCGCTGTACATCCTCTACACGTCCGGCACCACCGGGAAGCCGAAGGGCGTGGTGCGTGACGCCGGCGGGCACGCGGTCGCGCTGGCCTGGTCGATGGGTGCGATCTACGACGTGCACGCAGGCGACGTCTGGTGGACCGCGTCCGACGTCGGCTGGGTCGTCGGGCACTCCTACATCGTCTACGCGCCGCTCCTGGTGGGCGCGACCACCGTGCTGTACGAAGGGAAACCCGTCGGCACGCCGGACGCGGGCGCGTTCTGGCGGGTCATCTCGGAACACGGCGTGCAGGCACTGTTCACCGCACCGACGGCGTTGCGCGCGGTGAAGCGGGTGGACCCGGACGCGGCCGAGCTGGCGAAGTACGACCTGAGCGCGTTCCGCACGTTGTTCCTGGCCGGGGAGCGACTCGATCCGGAGACCTACCGCTGGGCGCACGACATCCTCGGCACCCCGGTGGTGGATCACTGGTGGCAGACCGAGACCGGCTGGCCCATCGCGGCGAACCTCCGCGGCCTGGAACCGATGCCGGCGAAACCGGGTTCGGCGACGAAGCCCGTACCGGGCTGGGACGTGCGCATCCTCGGCCAGTCGGGCGAGGAACTGCCGGCGGGGCAGGAGGGCGCGATCGCGCTGAAACTCCCGCTGCCGCCCGGTTCGCTGACCACGTTGTGGGGCGACGACGAGCGCTACCGCGAGGCCTATCTGTCGCGGTACCCGGGCTACTACCTCACCGGCGACTCCGGTCACCTCGATGAGGACGGCTACCTGTTCGTCATGGGCCGCACCGACGACGTGATCAACGTGGCCGGGCACCGGTTGTCGACCGGGTCGATGGAGGCGGTGCTGGCCGCGCATCCGGCGGTGGCGGAATGCGCGGTGATCGGCGTGGCCGACCAGCTCAAGGGCCAGGTGCCACGCGGGTTCGTGGTGCTGAAGGCGGGCGTGGACGTCACCGAGGAGCAGTTGCGGGAAGAACTCGTGGCCATGGTCCGTCGCGATATCGGCCCGGTGGCGGCGTTTCGCGACGTGTCCGTGGTCGCCGCGCTGCCGAAGACGCGGTCGGGGAAGATCCTGCGCAAGACCATGCGTGGCATCGCCGACGGCCGCGACGAGCCGGTCCCCTCGACCATCGAAGATCCGGGCGTGCTGGACACGTTGCGTACGGTGCTACGCCCCTGAACTCGGCCGGGCAGTACTCCGGTCAGCGGGAAACCCTTCACCCGTGCGATTCCCGGGTGACGTGCGGATCTGCGGCACGGCAAGCCGTTCGGCCGGTTGTCCGTGGCCCGCGAGTGGTCTATACCTTTGGGGACCGCTCCTGTCCGCACCGGAGGTGCACTGTGAAGACGTTGTCCAGGGCTGTGCTCGGGGTGGCGGTGCTGGGGCTCGCCGCGGTCGCGGTGCCTTCGTCGGCCTCGGCGGCACCTCCCGCGACGGAGCGGCAGGTCACCGACATCGTGCCGGTCCCGGTGGAGGCGAAAGCCGATCCCAGCGCAAGTTTCCGGCTCACGCCGGGCACTGTGATCCGCGCCGGCCGCGGAACCGGCGACGTCGCCGCGT
The DNA here is from genome assembly GCF_014204865.1 of Amycolatopsis jiangsuensis. Lineage (NCBI taxonomy): Bacteria > Bacillati > Actinomycetota > Actinomycetes > Pseudonocardiales > Pseudonocardiaceae > Amycolatopsis > Amycolatopsis jiangsuensis. The sequence continues at coordinate 6,219,363 of NZ_JACHMG010000001.1, read as the reverse complement.
ACCTGCGCGAGCTGCTGAAGCCCGCGACCGGCTACCCGCTGCCGGTGCTGCCCGCGAGCGCCGGGCTGCCGGCCATCTCACTCGAACTGGGCAAGGCCGACCCGCGCGTCGGCGACGAGGGATACCAGCTGACCGTCGCGAAGTCCGGTGTTCGCCTCCGGGCGAACACGGCGGCCGGGCTGTTCGAGGGTGTGCAGTCGCTGCGGCAGCTGCTTCCGTCGGAGATCGAGTCCAAGACGGTGCGGCAACGCAGCTGGACGATCGCCGGCGGTACCGTGCTCGACTACCCGCGCTTCGGCTACCGCAGCGCGATGCTCGACGTCGCGCGGCATTTCTTTGCGCCCGATCAGGTCAAGCAGTACATCGACCGGATCGCGCAGTACAAGATCAACACCCTGCATCTGCACCTGTCCGACGACCAGGGCTGGCGAATCGAGATCAAGAGCTGGCCGCGGCTGGCCACCGAGGGCGGGAAGACCGCGGCGTACGGCGATCCGGGCGGCTACTACACCCAGGCCCAGTACCGTGACCTCGTCGCCTACGCGGCGTCCCGGCACATCACGGTCGTGCCGGAGATCGACATGCCCGGCCACACGAACGCGGCACAGGCCACCTACGCGGAGCTCAACTGCGACGGCGTCGCCGTCCCGCCGCGCACCGACATCGAGGTCGGCTACAGCTCGCTGTGCATCGGCTCGCCGACCACCTACCGGTTCGTCGAGGACGTGATCAGGGAACTCGCCGCGATCACCCCCGGCAAGTACCTCCACCTCGGTGGCGACGAGGCACATTCCACTTCGGACGCGGACTACCGGACGTTCTACGAGCAGGTCGCCCCGCTCGCTGCCAAGTACGGCAAGCTGATCACCGGCTGGCACGAGATCGTGAAGAGCGAGCCGCCCGCGTCGGCCATCCCGCAGTACTGGGACCAGGGCGGGCCGGACGCCGACGTGACGGCCGCCGCCGAGCGCGGGAACAAGTTCCTGATGTCGCCGTCCAACCACGCCTACCTGGACATGAAGTACGACGCCTCGACACCGCTGGGCCAGGACTGGGCCGGGCTGGTCGAGGTGCGCGACGCCTACGACTGGGATCCGGCGGACCTGGTGCCCGGCGTCGGCGAGCAGTCGGTGGCCGGCGTCGAAGCTCCCCTGTGGACGGAAACCCTGCGTACCGCCGACGACCTCGAGTACATGGCCTTTCCGAGGCTGCCGGGGATCGCGGAGATCGGCTGGTCCCCGCAGGCTTCCCGCAGCTGGGACAGCTACCGCGCCCGGCTGGCGAAGCAGGCCACCCGATGGGAACAGCAGGGAATCGGCTTCTACCGGTCCCCTCAGGTCGACTGGCCTTGAGCCAGCCGCGCGGCGACGGCACGGCGCGCCAGCCGGTACGGCTCGGCGCTGCCGTGCAGCATCGCGTCGGCGTTGGCCGCCCGGCCGAGCGCGTGCAGTTCGAACGCGAGCAGCTCCGGATCCGCGTCGAGCTGGCCGAGGGACACGGCCTCGGCAGCGCATGCGCGGATTTCGGCCAGGAACGCCCGGCCCATCGCGGCGATCGCGTCCCGGACCCGGCCCGGCTGAGCGTCGAACTCCGCGCTGACGTTGAAGAAGAAGCAACCACCAGGAAAGACACGCTGCTGCGAGTAGTCCAGCCAGCTCTCGCAGAGCACCCGCAGCCGGGGCAGCCCGTCCGGCGTCGCGCGTGCGGGCGCGAGTACATGTTCCGCGAAAATGCCCTGCGCCGCTTCGACAGCCGCGAGTTGTAGGTCCTCTTTGGACCCGAACAGCGCGAACACGCCGCTTTTGCTCAGCCCCAGCTCGCCGGCCAGCCCGCCGACCGAAAGGCCGGCGAGCCCGTGCACGGACGCGACGTCCACCGCCCGGCGCAGCACCAGGCGGCGCGTCGCGTCTCCCCTGGCGACCCGGCCGTCAACCGGCACGGCGGGCCCGCCAACGCTCCACTGTGGACAGCGGGCCGGACCGGTAGGACTCGGCCAGCGCGGGTGCGGACAGGATCCGTCCGGCCAGCTCCAGCGCGGGCTCGACCCGCTCGGCGGGCAGCTGGGCGTAGTTGACGTGCGCGACCACGACCACCTCGGCGACAGTCGGGCCGGCCGAGCGCTCCACCACCTCGACCGGACCGGACGTGGGCACCGTGCCGGACTTGAGCACCCGCAGGTACCAGCCGCACCGGCCGGTGTCGAGCATCGCCGGGACGACGTCCTTGCGGCCGGTGCGCATGGCGAGCTTGAAGCACGGACTCCGCGGCTGGGACACCTGGACCAGCGCGTCTCCCCACGCCCAGACGTCCCCGATCCGCACGTCGTCCTCGGCCGCACCGGACAGCGACAGGTTCTCGCCGAAGTCGCCGCGGCTCACCTCGAACCCGTCGGCCACCCAGTCCGCGTAGTGCCCGGCCGGATAGACGTAAACCGCTTTGTCGACACCGCCGTGCACGGTCAGGTCGGCCTGGCGGTCCCCGTCCAGGTTCAGCTCGGACAGCGCCAGCTCCGGTTCGGCGACCCTGGCCTTGCGGATCGCGCTCAGCACCGGCTCCGCTCGCCGGTGGCCGAGCACCTGCGGTTCCCCCACATAGACGTTCTCCAACGACAGCATGCCGATAAAATAGCACGATCGTTCGGATAGTTACCCGGGTTTTCTCCATCCGCACGTAAGCTGCCCGGCACAGCCGGACCCGACCCCAGGAGACCCCGTGATCCCCGACGAACTGCTCGCCGAAGCCCGCCGGCACGTCGACTCCGGTCGCTTCTTCGGCGAACTGGCCGTCCTGGTCGGCCATCCGACGGTGAGCGATCGTCCGGAGGGCCGAGCCGCGATCGAGACCTACCTGTCCGAAGTCCTGACGCCACGGCTGGCCGCGCTCGGCTGCGCGACCGAGGTGCACCCGAACCCCGATCCGGCGGGCGGGCCGTTCCTCGTCGGGACGCGGCTGGAGTCGCCGGAGCTGCCGACCCTGTTGTGCTACGGCCATGCCGACGTGGTCGACGGACACGCCGGACAGTGGAGCGAGGACCGCGATCCGTGGACCCTGACCGCCGACGGCGACCGCTGGTACGGCCGAGGCGCCGCGGACAACAAGGGCCAGCACCTGATCACCCTGACGGCGTTGCGGCTGCTGCTGGAGCATCAGGGCGCTCTCGGGTTCAACCTCAAGTTCCTCTTCGAGACCGGCGAGGAGATCGGCTCCCCCGGTCTGACCGAATTCGCCGAGCAGCACGACGAACTCCTGCGGGCCGACGTTCTCATCGCCTCCGACGGTCCCCGCCTGGACGCGGCGACGCCGACGCTGTTCCTCGGCGCCCGCGGCAGCGTCCGGATCGCCCTCGACGTGGATCTGCGCCCGGACGCCTACCACTCCGGCAACTGGGGCGGGCTGCTGCGCAACCCCGCGACCACGCTGGCCGGCGCGATTTCCTGCCTGGTCGACGGCCACGGCCGAATCCAGGTGCCCGAGCTGCTGCCTGAGCGCCTCCCGGAGACCGTGCGAGAGGCGCTCGAGGGCGTCACGGTCGCGAACACGCCGGGCGACCCGGTTCCGGACGAGGGCTGGGGAGCGCCCGGGCTGAGCCCCGCCGAACGGCTGTACGGCTGGAACACCCTGGAAGTCCTGTCGCTCGGCGCGGCCGACATCGACCGTCCGGTGAACGCGATCCCGGGCCGGGCGCGGGCGATGCTGCAACTGCGTTACGTGACCGGCACCGACGTCGCGGCGGTGGCCGGCGCCGTCACGAAGCACCTTGCGGCACAAGGCTTTCCGATGGTTCGGGTGACCGTGGAAAGCAGCTACCGCGCCAGCCGCACGCCAGTCGAGGACCCGTGGGTCCGGTGGGCCCGAGCCGTGCTCGCCGAACTCTCCCCCGGCCCGGTCGCGCTCCTGCCGAGCTTCGGCGGCGGCCTGCCCAACCACGTGTTCACCGACGTCCTCGGCCTGCCCACGCTCTGGCTGCCGCATTCGTACCCCGGCTGCCTGCAGCACGCGCCGGACGAGCACCTGCTCGCACCCATCGCCCGGGAAGGGCTCGTGCTCGCCACCGGCTTGTTCCACGCCCTCGGACAGCGGGCGCTCAGCCGTTCAGCCGCGCCGATTCCTCGTCGCTGAACAGCCGGGACCGGATCAGGAACCGCACTCCTTCCGGGGCCTCCAAGGAGAACCCGCTACCGCGGCCGGGCACGACGTCGATGGTGAGATGCGTGTGCTTCCAGTACTCGAACTGCGGTCCGGACATCCACACCGGCACATCCTCGATGCCGTCAACGGTCAGGTCGCCGAGGTGCACGTCGCGCTCGCCGACCTTGAATTCGCCTGCCGGGTAACACATCGGGGCACTGCCGTCGCAGCAGCCGCCGGACTGGTGGAACATCACCGGGCCGTGGGCCGGCACCAGCCGCCGCAGCAGGTCCGCGGCGGCCGGTGTCAGGTCCACCCGCTCACTCATCAGAAGAAGCCCAGCGCCTGGTCGGAGTAGGAGACGAGCAGGTTCTTCGTCTGCTGGTAGTGGTCCAGCATCATCTTGTGGTTCTCCCGCCCGATCCCGGAGGCCTTGTAGCCGCCGAAGGCCGCGTGCGCGGGGTAGGCGTGGTAGTTGTTCACCCATACCCGGCCGGCCTGAATGTCGCGCCCGGCGCGGTAGGCGGTGTTGCCGTCGCGCGACCACACCCCGGCGCCGAGGCCGTAGAGGGTGTCGTTGGCGATCTTGAGTGCGTCCGCGTAGTCGTCGAACTTCGCCACGGACACCACCGGGCCGAAGATCTCCTCCTGGAAGACGCGCATCTTGTTGTCGCCCTCGAACACCGTCGGCTGCACGTAGTAGCCGCCGGCGAGGTCGCCGCCGAGGTCGGCCTTTCCCCCGCCGGTGAGCACCTTCGCGCCCTCCTGTTTGCCGATGTCGATGTAGGACAGGATCTTCTCCAGCTGGTCGTTGGAGGCCTGCGCACCGACCTGGGTCTCGGTGTCCAGCGGATTGCCCTGCTTGATCTTCTTCACCCGCTCGACGCCGTCGCCGAGGAACCGGTCGTAGATGCCGGACTGGATCAGCGCGCGCGACGGGCAGGTGCAGACCTCGCCCTGGTTCAGCGCGAAGAGCGCGAAGCCTTCCTGCGCCTTGTCGTAGAACGCGTCGTTCTGCGCGGCGACGTCGTCGAAGAAGATGTTCGGGCTCTTGCCGCCGAGCTCCACCGTGACCGGGATGATGTTCTCGCTGGCGTACTGCAGGATCAGCCGCCCGGTGGTGGTTTCCCCGGTGAACGCGACCTTCCGCACGCGGTTGCTCGACGCGAGCGGTTTGCCCGCCTCCACGCCGAAGCCGTTGACGATGTTCACCACGCCCGGCGGAATGAGGTCGCCGATGATCGACATGAGCAGGTGGATCGAGGCCGGCGTCTGCTCCGCGGGCTTCAGCACCACGGCGTTGCCCGCGGCCAGTGCCGGCGCGAGCTTCCACACCGCCATCAGGATCGGGAAGTTCCACGGGATGATCTGGCCGACCACGCCGAGCGGTTCGTGGAAGTGGTAGGCGACGGTGTGCTCGTCGATCTGCGAGATCCCGCCCTCCTGGCCGCGCAGCGCGCCGGCGAAGTAGCGGAAGTGGTCGATCGCCAGCGGGATGTCGGCCGCGAGGGTCTCCCGTACCGCCTTGCCGTTCTCCCAGGCTTCGGCGACCGCGATCCGCTCGAGGTTCTGCTCCATCCGGTCGGCGATCTTGAGCAGCACCCCGGAACGTTCCTCGACCGACGTGCGGCCCCAGGCCGGCGCGGCCCCTTCGGCCGCGTCGAGCGCCTTCTCGATGTCGGCCGCCGTGCCCCGCGCAATCTCGGTGAAGGTCCGGCCGGTGACCGGCGTCGGGTTCTCGAAATACTGCCCGCCCGCCGGAGCGACGTACTCGCCGCCGATGTAGTGGTCGTAGCGGCTCTCGTAGTCGACGACGGCGCCGTCGGTGTTCGGTGCGGCGAAAACGGCCATCTTGTCCTGCCTCGTTGCTGGTCGGTGACGGTCGGCGGCGACCGTAGGCCGGGCAACGTTGCACGGACGTTGCAGGCATGTGAGCTGGGTCTCTACCCTGGGACGGGTGGCGGAGCGGCCCGAATCCGACCTGCTGCGCGATCCGGAGTCCTACGCGCGGCTGCTTCAGCGTGTCCGTGACGCGGTGCTCACCGGGGTGCCGTCGCCGCGTTCGCCGCGGTCGGTGGTCTCCGAGTCCTGGGAGCGCTCGCTCGCCGCGCGGGTCGATCCGGAGCAGGGCGAGGCCCCGCTGGTCTTCGAACGGGCGGAGCTGAACGACCTGCGTGCCGGGCATCCGCTCGCCGCGGTGCTCCCGCTGCTGCGGGAAACGCTGGTGAGCATCGCCGAAGACGCCGAGCACATGATGGTGGTGACCGACGCGGACGGCCTGGTGCTGTGGCGCGAGGGCGCCACCGGCGTGCTGCTGCGTGCGGACAGCCTCTCCCTCGCCGAGGGCACCCGGTGGAGCGAGGAGGCCACCGGCACGAACGCGATGGGCACCGCGCTGGCCACCGGCGAACCGGTGCAGATCTACTCCGCCGAGCATCTGGTCCGGCGCTATCACAACTGGACGTGCGCCGCGGCTCCGGTGCGCGATCCGGACACCGGCGCGCTGCTGGGGTCGATCGACGTGACCGGGCCGCTGCGTACCGTGCACCCGGCGATGCTGGCGCTGGTCACGGCCAGCGCCCAGCTCGCCGAAGGACGGCTGCGCGCCCAGCTTGCGGTGCGGGACGAGAAGATGCGCCGGGCCAACATGCGCCATCTGGAAGCACTTCGCGGCCGCCCCGGCGCACTGCTTTCCGCCGGCGGCCGGGTGCTGGCGACCGAGGCCTGCCTGCTTCCCTCCACTGTGGAGGTTCGGCGCGGCGGAGGCACGGTGACCCTGCCGGACGGCCGCATCGCCACCGTCGACCCGCTCGACGAGGGTTTCCTGCTGCGCGTGGCCACGACCGGCGCGGCTCCCCGCCGCAGACTCCTGCTGGAATACCTCACCGACGGCGCCGGTTCGACCACTGTGGACGGCCGGGACATCCCGTTCACCTTGCGCCACGCGGAATTGCTCACGCTGCTCGCGCTGCATCCACGGGGGCTCTCGGCCGAGCAGCTGGCCTTGCAGCTGTACGGAGAAAGCGGGAACCCGGTCACCGTGCGCGCGGAGATCCACCGCCTGCGCACCCAGCTCGGCACCGGCGTGGTGCAGACCCGGCCGTACCGGCTGGCCGCCGACCTCGACGCGGACTTCCTGCGCGCGCGGACCGCCTTGCGCCGCGGCGACGCCGGCGCGGCCGCCCGCTGCTTCCGCGGTCCGCTGCTGCCCGGTTCGGAATCGCCCGCGATCCTGGAGGAACGCGAGTCGATCACCGCGCAGGTCCGCCGGCTGGTGCTGAACAGCGACGCCCCGGAAAACCTGTGGTCGTTCTGGGAAACCTCTTGCGGCGCGGACGATGTCGAAGTGCTCGATGCGCTGTGCGCGGCGTTGGACCACACCGATCCGCGGCTGGCGGTGGCCCGCGCCCACCGCGCGCGACTGCGTTAGCCGGCGGTCGCCGTCTCCCGGATCTCCTCGTCGAGCGCGCGTGGATGGGACGGGTCCACGAACAGCTCTCGCAGCAGCAGGCTGTCCATGTGCTCGACGGTGAGGCCCGGGCGTTTGCCGGTGAGCGCGTTCAGCCTGCCGCCGAGCCGGAACATCGCACGCAGCACTCCGGCCGGCGCTCCCCGTACCGGCCGCGGACGGCCGGCGGCCCGCGCCATCCGGCCGAGCATGTCGTTCCACCGCAGGTTTTCCTCGACCACCGGAACGTCTGCGCCGGACGCCTGTTCCAGCGCGTCCGCAGTCACCACGCCGACGCCCCGCGCGCTCGTGGCGGCGCTACCGCCCGGCGGCGCGAACAGCGGCGCGGACGAACGCACCCACTTCACCACCGGCACCGACCACTGCGGCACACGCCCGGACGCGACGCCGAAGACGAACGGCACCTCGATCATCGCGACCGGCAGACCCGGCCCGGCCGTTTCCCGGGCGACGCGCGCCTGCTCCAGCCGGCTACGCACGTACGGATGCTTCGCGGCAAGCCCCCACTCGGGATGCACACGGTCGAAGTACGTGTAGTACGAGGCGAGCACAGCCGCCCGCGTACAGCCTGCTTCGCGCGCCGCGCGCATCAACGCGGCGACGGGCGTGACATTGCCCGCGTACAGCCGTGGCTCGACCGGCCCCTTGCCGACTACCCGGTCATCCATGCCACCGGCGAAGACGAGACCGTCGTGTCCGGAGAGCAGCTCGCGCAACTCCTCATGGGACGCCTTCGCGACGTCGAGGACCCGGTCGACACCTTCGCGCGCCGTACGCGCCACCGCGGTCGTCTCGTGGCCACGCAGTCGGAGTTCATCGAGCACGTGCCGGCCCAGCAGGCCGCTACCACCCACAACGAGGATCTTCATACCCCTGATCCTTCCAGGTAGACAGCGTCTACAGAAGTTTGCTACACAGTGGCCAGCAGGTGAATCAAGGGTTACGAGGGGAGTTCGCCATGGGCTACCGCACTTTCGTCACCGTCGGCGACAGCTGCGCCGAGGGCTTGGACGACCCGTACCCCGACCGGAGCCAGTACCGCGGCTGGGCGGACTTCGTGGCGAACCGGCTGGCCGAGGACGATCCCGGGTTCCGCTACGCCAACCTCGCGGTGCGCGGACGGCGGCTGGACCAGATCACCGCCGAGCAGCTGCCCGCCGCGCAGCGGCACGAGCCCGACCTGATCGCCTTGTTCGGCGGAGGCAACGACGTGATGACCCGCGGCTGGGACGCCCGCACGGTCGCGCGCCGGGTGGACGCCGCGATCCGGCGGTGCACACAGATCGCGCCGGCGGTGGTCACCTTCACCCTGAGCGACATCGCGCACCGGATGCCGTTCGGCCGGCGGATGCGCCCGCGGATCACCGCGCTCAACGACGCCATCCGCGAGGCGTCGGTCAGCTACGGCGCCACGCTCGTGGACCTGTGGCCGGACCAGGCCGCCCACGATTCCCGCTACTTCGGCGCGGACCGGCTGCACCTGTCCCAGGCCGGGCACCTGCGGGTGGCCGGGCACGTGCTCGACCGGCTCGGCGTACCGCACGACGAGGGCTGGCTGCGTCCGCTGCCCGGGCTGCCGTCCCGTTCGAGCCGCCTCGCCGATCTGCAATGGGTGTGGCAGGAGGTGCTGCCGGTGGGCGTCACCCGGCTCCGCAACCAGCTCACCGGCCGCAGCCCTGGCGACGGTTTCCTGCCGAAGCGACCCGACCTGCTGCCCGTGGTCTTTTCCGAAGCACAGGTGTGAACCGGACGTTGACTGCTCGGCAACGACTGATCCGCACCGCCACGGAACTGCTCACCGGCTCGGGCGTGGAGGCCGTGACGTTGCGCGGGATCGCGAAGGCCGCCGGAGTCTCGCACGGTGCTCCGCTACGGCACTTCTCCGGCCGTGCCGAACTACTGTCGGCAGTCGCGGCAGTCGGCTTCACACAGCTGCTCGGACACAGCACACGCCTACCCGCCGGGACACCGCGCGTACGCCTGACCGCCGCCTGCCACGCGTACGTCGACTTCGCGCTCGCCAACCCGGCGATGTTCGAGCTGATGTTCCGCCGCGACCTGATCGACTCGGAAGAGCCACAGCTCGTCACGGCCAGCAGCGCGGTCTTCGACTACTTCGCGGAGCTCGTCCAGCTCCACCTCGCCGAAGCGGGCGAAGGCGGCGTACGCACCGAAGCAGATCCACGCCTCGTCGCCGCGTCGCTGTGGGCTGCGTTGCACGGCCTCGCGCAGCTGTGGCTGTGGGGTGGCTTGGCGGAGGCGAGCTTCGCACCGTCTCCCGAAGCAGCACTGGCCGTGACGCTCGACGCGTATCTGGGGGCGTGAAGAGACGCTAGTCGGCTTGGAGCGGTGGCAACTGCCGCGTGATCCGGTCGAACAGCTCCTCCAGCGGCTCGCCGAGGTCCCGGCCGAAATCGGTCAGCCCGTAGGTGACCTGGGGTGGCGTCGTCGGCTCGACCTCGCGCCAGACCAGCCCGTCCCGCACCAGCGTGCGCAGGCTCTGCGCGAGCATCTTCTCGCTGATCCCGTGAATGCTCTCGCGCAGCTCGTAGAACCGAAGGTCGGTACTGCGCAAGGAGATCAGGATCCAGATTCCCCATCGGCTGGTCACGTGGTCGACCACGTTCCTCGCCGGGCAGTCGGTGTGAAACACCTCATACCGAGCCTCCGGCCCGGCCGGGGTGAACTGCGGGCCTCCCACCATGTCGTGAGCTTACCTGAAAGTGCGTGCTTACCAGCAGTTCGACCGGCCCCTAACGTCCGGACCACAGCGAATACGGACGAAGGAGCAGGACATGATCGTGGTGACCGGGGCGACCGGGAACGTGGGAAGACCGTTGACCCGAGCGCTGGCCGAGGCCGGCCACCAGGTGGCGGCAGTGTCGCGGAACGCGCCGGCCGAGGGCGCTGACGGTGTCCGCCACGTCGCGGCCGACCTGTCCGAGTCCGGCGGCCTCGACCCGGTGCTGACCGGCGCGAAAGCGTTGTTCCTGCTACTGCCCGGCGATCTCCACGCCACCGGCGCCGACCCGGCGGACCTCATCGGCCGGGCGGTGGCCGCCGGGGTCCGCCGCGTCGTCCTGCTCTCCTCGCAGGGCGTGGCGACCCGGCCGTTCGGCCGGACGCGGGTCGCGCTGCGGGGAGTGGAGGACCTCCTGCGCGAGTCCGGCCTGGAGTGGGCCGTCCTGCGGCCGGGTGGTTTCGCGTCCAACGCACTGTGGTGGGCCGAATCCGTCCGCACACAGCGGCTCGTCGCGGCCCCCTTCGGCGACGTCGGGGTGCCGATCCTCGACCCGGCGGACATCGCCGAGGTCGCGGCCGCGTGCCTGACCGACGATCGGTACCTCGGCGACGTGTACACGCTGACCGGTCCCGAGGTGATCACGCCGCGCGAGCAGGCCGCGGCCATCGGCACCGCGCTCGGCTCGCCGGTGCGGTTCCACGAGCTGACCCGTGCCGAGGCGAAGGCCGCCATGGCACAGAGCATGCCGGCCGAACTCGCCGACGACACCTTGGACATCCTCGGCGCACCGAACGCCGCCGAGCTGCGGATCAGCCCGGACGTCGAGCGGGTCCTGGGCCGCCGGCCGCGTACCTTCGCCGACTGGGTCACGCGCACTGTCGCCGCGTTCCGCTGACGACGACGGGATCGAGGCTCGGCAGAGAGCCGCACCGGGGTTCCTCCCCGCCCCGGGGCTCCCCGCCGAGCTGCGGGAATGGGGTGACCATCCGGGGTCGAAGGTAACGGTTCAGCGCACCGTCGCCATCCACCCGTGGCCGCATCCAGCCGTAAACCCTGGCGGTACGCGGGCTACCGCGAGCGCGGTAGCGGGTTGGGAAAGCGCCGGTCAGGGAGGTAGCTTCGGCGCGTGCTGGTGGTCGGGGAGCGGATCTCGCGTGAGCTGCGAGCGCGGCCGGTCCTGGCGGACACACTGCTGGCCGTCGCGGTCGCACTGTTCCTGCTCGCCGGCGCCGCGGTGCACCGAGGTGAACTGGGTGACCGGCCAGGGCCGTTCGGCTTGGTGCTCGCGGCGGCCGGGGCGCTGCCGGTGCTCGTCCGCCGCCGTGGTCCGATCAGCGCACTGCTGGCCGCCACTGTCCTCGTCGGAGCGTTCGCGCTGTGCGGGTTCCGCGCGACGCTGGGCCGTCCGGACCTGCTCATCGCCGCGTACACGGTGTGGTCACGGTATCCGGTGCGGCGCGCTTGGCCGCCTTCGCTGTTCGCCATCGTCGGCTTCGAGGTGACCATGCTCGTCGGCGACGGCGCCAATCCGTTGGGCGACACAGTCATCGCCGCGCTGCAAGCATCGGCGACCGTCCTGATCGGACATTCGGTGTACGTGCGCGCGAACCGCCTGCGCGAGACTGCCGAGCGCGCCGAACGCGCGGAGCGCGAAGTCGAACTCGAGGCACAGCAGGCTGTGGCCGAAGAACGCCTTCGCATCGCGCGCGAACTGCACGACGTGGTTTCGCACCACCTGTCGGTGATTTCCGTGCAGGCCAATCTCGCGCGATACGTCTTCGAGTCCGCGCCCGGTACTGCGCGCGACGCGCTCGACACCATCACCGGCACGACCACCGAAGCACTCGACGAACTGCGTCGGCTGCTACGCGTGCTCCGCCCGCCAGATCAGGAGCCGGACCAGTATCGGCCACAACCCGGGTTGAAAGATCTTCCGGCACTGATCGGACGGCTGAGCGACGCGGGCCTCACCGTGCAGCTGCGCGTCACGGGTACGCCCCGGCCGCTTCCGCCGGGGCAACAGCTGTGCGCCTTCCGGGTAGCGCAGGAGGCGCTCACGAACGTGCTGAAGCACGCCCCTCGAGCCGACGCCGAGCTGGGCCTCGACTACCTGGGGGAAGCACTGCGGCTGCGCGTGGTCGACACTGGCGACGAGTCCGCGCCGGCCGGCAACGCCGCCGGACACGGCCTGGTCGGCATGCGTGAACGAGCCCGTATGTACGGTGGCGAGATCGAGATCGGACCGCGCGAGCCTGCCGGCTTCGGGATCGAGCTGACCTTGCCGTACCCGGCCTTCGGGCGGACCGCCGGAGAACCGACGTGACCACTGTGCTCGTGGTGGACGATCAGGACCTGATCCGGGCCGGTCTCGTCGCGCTGCTCGGCGCCGCGCCCGGGATCGACGTCGTCGGTGAAGCGGGGGACGGCGACGAGGCGGTCGCCGAGGCCGCGCGGCTGAGTCCCGAGGTCATCCTGATGGACATCCGGCTGCCCGGGCTCGACGGTGTGTCGGCGACCGGCTGGATCCTCGCCGGGCCGGGTGCCGGCAAGCCGCGAGTCCTGATCCTCACCGTCTTCGACCTCGACGAGTACGTGTACCGCGCGCTGCGGGCCGGTGCCTCCGGCTTCCTGCTCAAGGACAGCCCACCGGACACGCTGATCGCCGGTGTTCAGGCCGTGGCCCGCGGCGACATGCTGTTCGGCCCGACGGTGACCCGCAGGCTGATCGAGGCGTACACGCGGACCCCACCGGGTGAACCCGCACCCGGGCTGACCGGGCTGACCGACCGGGAACTGGAGGTACTGCGCCTGGTCGGTACCGGCATGCCGAACGCGGACATCGCCGGGCGGCTCGGAGTGAGCGAGGCGACCGTGAAAACACATCTCAACCGGCTGATGACGAAGCTCGGCATCTCCAGCAGGGCGCAAGCCGTGGTGGTCGCCTACGAGACCGGGCTGGTGCGCCCGAACCGGTAGTCGTCCGGCAGGTCGAGGCCGAACTCCCGGCGCAACACGGCTTTCGCGGCGTAGAGCCCGGACATGCCGTGCACACCGGGACCGGGCGCGGTGGCTGCGGAACAGAGGTAGACACCGCGCAACGGAGTGCGGTGCGCGTCCCAGCGAAGCACCGGACGGGCCAGCGCTTGCCACATCGTGACGGCAGCGGCCGCGATGTCGCCACCTACGTAGTTCGCGTTGTAAGTCTCGAGCTCGGTTGCCGAAACTGCCCGCGACGCGAGGACAGTGTCACCGAAGCCGGGGGCGTACTGCTCGATGCGGCGCCGGATCACCGCGGTGGCGTCGAGCGAATCACCGTGCGGTACATGGGCGTACGCCCAGATTGGTTGCTTGTTCGGAAGCCCGCGCGACGGGTCGGCAACCATCGGCTGCGCGAGGAGGACGTACGGCTCCTTCGCGCGCTTCCCGGCCGCGACGGCGCGCTCCGCCGCGTACACGGCTTCTCGGGGTCCTCCGAGGTGCACAGTTCCCGCCTGCGCCAGCTCCGTATTCCGCCACGGAATCGGCTCTGTCACCAGGAAATCAACCTTCGCGGCAGCCGGACCGTACTGGACTCGTCGCAATGCCCTGCGGTAGCCGTCCGGCAGCGAAGACGCCGCGACGTCGAGGAAACCGCGCGGCGCTAGGTCGAGCAGCACAACGCGCGCATGCGCGAGCTCACTGAGGTCAGTGACGCGGGCGTCGGTGTGTACGCAGCCACCATGTGCACGGAGGTCCGCCACCAACGCGTCAGTGATTTTCTCCGTACCGCCACGCGGGATCGGCCAGCCGTTGGTATGCGCGAGATGCCCAAGCAGCACGGCAATGCCGTTACCCACGAGCGACGGCAAACGGCCCAAGGCGTGCGCGGCGACGCCGGACAGCAACGCGCGCGCCTCAGTACCGCGGAAAGCTCCAGTCCCGAGAACGCGCGAAGCCAGCAGTGCGGCAATCCGTGGTCGAGGCGAATGCCTGAAGTCGCCGAGCAGGGTTTCGGTGACTTCGTCGGTGCGCGCGATGAGCGGCTCCATGAAGCGTCTCCAACGCGCGCCGTCGACACCCAGGCCGGCGCAGGTGCGTTCGAGATCCGCGTACGCGATCGCCGCGCGGCGCTCGTCGATCGGGTGCCCGTACGCCACCTCCGGCCGGCACAGCTGCACACCGTGCGCGGGTAGATCAAACTGTCGGAAGAACGGCGACGCTGCCGCCATCGGATGGACCGCCGAACAGACGTCGTGCACCACGTCGGTGTCGAAGAGCCGCGCGGACCGCGCACCGCCGCCTGGCTCCGCAGCAGCTTCGTACACCGCCACCGACAGCCCGGAGCGGGCGAGCAACACCGCGGCAGCGAGGCCGTTCGGCCCCGAACCGACCACGGCCGCGTCCAGCGTGCGCGACGGCGGCATACCGCGAGCGTAGGCCTTCGGCGACAGAGGGTGCCCGGTGCCCCGGCCGAACACCTGATCGAATAGTGTCGTACCCCGCGCCTACCGTGGACCCCACGCCGGCCCACCCGGGCCGCACCTGCAGAGAGAGGGGGATCATGCCCGACTACGACTCGCAGCTGGAGCGCGTGCGCAAGCTGCTGGCGAAGGCAGAGGACCCGGGAGTCACCGCGGAAGAAGCGGAGCTGTACAACACGAAGGCCGCGGAGCTGATCGCCCGCCACGGCATCGACAACGCGGTGCTGGCCGCCGCCGGGCGCGGCAGCGACGACATCACCGTGCTGAAGCTGCCGATCGAGAACCCGTACAGCCGCGACAAGGCGAGTCTGCTCACCAGCGTCGCCTACCCGCTGCGCTGCCGGACCCTGCTGCACCGCGTGGGCCAGGGCGTCGAGTCGGTCACCGTGTTCGGCTTCCGCTCCGACCTCGCGCGCGTCGAGTTGCTGTTCACCAGTCTGCTGCTGCAGGCGAGCACCCAGCTGAACCGGGTGCGCCCCGAACAAGGCGTGTTCCGCGAGTCGCTGGCCGCCTACCGCCGCACCTGGCTGCACGGCTTCGCCCGCGCAGTGCACGACCGCCTGCAGCAAGCCGAGGCGAAGGCCGTCCGCACCCACCGCCCGACCGCCCCGGGACAGCCGTCAGCTGAACTGGTGGTCCGCGACCGCACCGCGGTAGTACAGCAAGCCTTCGACCGCGAGTACGGCGACCTCCGCACCGCAACCCCTCGCCGCCTTTCCGGCTCTGGCTATCGAGAAGGCCACCGCGCGGGCACCAAGGCGACCCTGGACCCCTCCGCCCTGTCCCGCCACCGCTCAGCCCTCCCGGTCCGCTGACCCCGACCCGCGCGAAACGGGACCACGGCGCCGCCCCGATTCACTGCCGCCCCGGTTCGCCGGGCACCGTCCCGACACCCACGCGGGCCCGCACCGCACCATCCGAGAGGTCCCCATGCCGCCGCTTCGGGTCGAAGATCTCCGCACCAGTCCGCAGCTTCGGCTGCCGGCGCTCGCGCTGGGGGCGGTCGGTGGGAGTTTCCTCCGGCACGACCCGGTCGGCGAGCTGGCTGCCTCCGCCCGGCTGGCGAAGTGGTGGCCGGAGTTCTTTCTCGTGTTGCTGCGCGAAGGCGTACCGGTCGCCCGGGCCGCTGCGGTTCCGGTCGCGTTCCCCACCGCGGAGCGTCCCGAGCTGCCCGACCACGGCTGGGACGGCGCGCTCCTGTGGGCCGCGGAGGACACCCTGGACGGCCGGCCGCCGACCGCGCTCGTCGCGCTGGAGGTCTACGTCGCCGAGGCGGCACGCGGGCTCGGGGTTGCCGCCGCGGCGCTCGGGGAGCTGAAGAACCGGGCGCGCCGGGCGAGCTTGTCCCGGTTCGTGGTGCCGGTGCGGCCCACCGGCAAAACCGCCCAGCCGTTCGAACCCATGGCGGATTACCTGGCCCGCCGCGACCAGCACGGCCGGGCCGCGGATCCGTGGCTGCGCAGGCACGAACAGCTCGGCGCCTGGCCGGTGAAGATCGCGCCGTTCGCGATGACCGTCACCGCAACGCTCGCCCAGTGGGAGCAGTGGACCGGCATCCGGCTCGGGGACGGGTGCACGGCTGTTCCCGGCGGGATCGCGCCCGTGCTGGCGGCGCCAGGCCAGGACCTCGGCGTCTACGTCGAGCCGAACGTCTGGTTCGAACATCCGCTGTCGGCCCGGCCGGAGCCGGTCAGCCGGCCGGATGCGCCCGGCGCTCGGTGAACCGGTCCGTCACATACGAGGCGACCACCATCAGCAGCCAGACATACCGCCCCCAGGACGTACTCACAAAGCTGACCGGGATCGAGATCAGGAACACCCCGGCCGCGGTATAGCCGCCGACGACGAAGCTCCGCATCACCCGATCCGGGGTGCCCGGGCGGACCAGGCCGTGCCGGGAGGCGTGCCCGGACATCGCGGTCAGCACCAGGGCGAGAGCGGCGATCACGACCGCATAGAACACCGGGCCCAGCACGAAACCGCCGTCCACACTGTCCAGCCGGGTCGCGAACGGCGCCACCGCGATGAGGAACAACCACAGCATGTTCAACCGCCGCAACGTCGGATCGACCACGTGGATCCGACGGAACAGCTGATGGTGGTTCATCCAGAACAGCGCGATGACCGCGAACCCTATCAGGAAGACCAGGTACTCCTTCGGCAACAAGTCCACAAAGGAGTGCCACACCTCGGCATTGGTCTCCCCGTGCGGCAGGGACAGGTCGATACCGAGCAGCGTCATCGCGATAGCGACCACCGCGTCGGAGAAGAAGATCAGACGTTCCCGAACATGCCGCCGGTCGTCTTCGTCGATAAAGTACCGGACTGCCCGTCTTCGTTGGCCACGAGTGGTAAGTCTCGCCACGATGCGGCAGAGTGCGTGCTCACGGTGTCGCAGTGGGTCGCCGGTACGAATCCGGCGCCTGGTCCCTGCTCGTGAGCGGGCGCAACCGGTAGCTGTACCGGTAATCCCGATCGGCGAAGAGCTTGTACGCGTCGTGAGTCTGCGCGCCCCAGCTGTCGTCGCCGCCGACGCCCATCTGCCGGTGGTTGAGCCGCAGCACCACGTCCTCGCGCGGGGTGAGCTGGTAGTCGTGCAGCGCCCCGATCGAAAGGTCCTCCGGCGTGAAGTGCGCAGCGGTGAACTCCAGCAGCGGCTCGCCGGTGGCCAGCAACCCGATGCCACGACGGTTGGTCAGCGACACCCAGCGCACGTCGGTCCTGTTGCCGTTCTCCTGCGGACGGATGTACCCGGTCCACTGTTCGGCCACCGTCGACGAGTACCGTCCGACATCCGAGCCGGTGTTGCGGTCCCAGTGGTTTTCCTCCGGTCCACGGCCGTAGTAGTCGACAGTGCTCAATTCCGCGGGAACGAACAAGATTGTGCCGATTTCGGGCAGGTACGGCAGATCCGGCGACCCCGGATGCACCGTATGGTCGACCTTGATCTCCGCGTTGCCGAACACCGTGTACGTGGTGGTGTACGCCGAAGGCACCGTGGTCGGCAGCGTTCCTTTGACCGACACGACCACGGCTCGGCCCCGGGTCACCGAGACGTCGGTGACCTTCCGGTCGGCGCCCGCGTACCGCCAGGTGGCGTTGCGGCTCGGCTGGCCGTTGCCGATGTCGTTGTCGGTCGGCGCGCGCCAGAAGTTCGGCACTGGCCCGGACTTGACGAGCTCGACCCCGTGCGCCACGTAAGCCGTGATGAGCCCGGTGTCCTTCGCTATGGTGACCGTGAAATCATCGCCGGTGAGCTGAATGTCCTTTTCGGACTCTATCGCAGTGACCGCGGGGACCTGGTCGAGTGGCGTGACCGGGACGGCAGAACTGCCGAAGTCCACCGGCAACTGCTGCTTCGCCACCTCGAAACCACGTTCGGCCCACGCGGTAGAAGTCTTGAGGGTGAAGGACAGCCGGAGAAAGTACTCACCCGAGGGCTTCGCGGGCCGGCGCAGTGGCACGGTGATCACCCGGCTCGACTGGGGCGGCACATCCAGCTGCGCGAGCCGTCCGCGCTGCACGACCGCGCCATCGTTCGTGAGTTCCCAGGAACAGTCGTAAGAACTGACGTTGGTGAACAGGTTCTCGTTCTCGATACGTACCTGCCCGGCCGGCAGGTGATCCCCCGCGGAGACGTTGATCGCCTGGTACACCTGTTTGACTTCAACGGCTTTACCACTGATCCGCCGGTCCGCGGTGATGACGCCGTTCGCGCAGAAGTTTCCGTCGTTGGGATTGTCGCCCCAGTCACCGCCGTAGGAAAGATAGGTCCGCTCAGCGGGCTGCTTCTCCGTGTACTTCGCAGTCGCAGCGTCGAACCAGAACCGTACGGCCGGGTCGTCCGCCGCACGGTTGCCCGTCTCGAGCTCCGCGGCGCTCAGCGCTCGCGCGTACACGCGCGCGATCCGGATGTGCCCACTGAACACTCGCTCGGAATTCTCGAAATCCGTGCCGAGTGCGAACTGGACGGTGCCACTGTCCGGCACTTGGTCGGTGTCCTTGTGCGCCAACGCCTTACCGTCGGCGTACAGCGTCAACCTCTTCGCACCGTGGTCGAGCACGCCGGCCACGTGGTGTTCGGCCCCGACCCAGTTCGCCGGCAACGGCGCGCTGACGGCAATCCAGTCGCCGGCATACACGAAGAACTCGAGAGTGTCCTCGGTCTGCTTCAGCGAGTACTGGTGGTCTCCCTTCGCCACAATCGGCTGGTGACCGCCGATCGCGGCGGGCGTGACCCAGGCTTCCAGGGTCAGCGAACCGGTCAGGTCGAGACTCCGCGCGGGCGGGACGACCGCCGCGCCGGCCAACCCGTGCTCGCGGTCGAACGTCGAGGCGGGGGCGAGTTCCGCGGTCAGTGTCTCGGGTCCGGCCTCGGTCAGCAGCTTGCGCTCCGGCGTGGGCCAGTACAGCCCCTGGTCCACGAAGTCCCAGATGAATCCGCCCTGCAGCACCGGATGCGCGCGGATGACGTCCCAGAACTCCTTGAAGTTCCCGGTGGAGTTCCCCATCGAATGCGCGTACTCGATCATGATGTACGGCCGGGTGTCGGACTGGTCGAGAGCCCGTTCCTTGATCGCTTCCGGGGTCGGGTACATCTGCGATCGCACGTCGCTGACCCCGGGCCGGTCGTCGCCCTCGTACTGGATCACGCGGGTCGTGTCGTAGCCGTGGATCCAGTCGTACATCGCGGCGAAGTTGCTGCCCGCACCGGCTTCGTTGCCCAGCGACCAGATCACCACACTCGGATGGTTCTTGTCGCGGTGCACCATCGCCTTCGCCCGCGCGAGCACCGCGGGTGTCCAGGACGGATCGGACGCGGGGTACTGGTCCCGGACGCCGTGCGTCTCCAGGTTCGCCTCGTCCACGAGGTAGAGCCCGTACTCGTCGGCCAGTTCGTACCAGATCGGATCGTTGGGATAGTGCGAGGTCCGCACGGCGTTGATGTTGAGCTGTTTGATCAGGCGGATGTCCTCGACGAGGTCCGCGCGGGTGAGCGCACCACCGCGGACCGGATGGGCCTCGTGTCGATTGGTGCCACGCAAGGAAACCGGCTGGCCGTTGATGCGCATCAAGCCGTCTTTGAGCGCGAATTCACGGAACCCGACGCGCGCGGACAGCGTTTCGACGGTTTTGCCGGACGGGTCGCGCAGCACGAGGACCGCGGTGTAGAGGTTCGGCTGCTCCGCGGACCAGAGCTTCGGCGAGCGCACGTCCTTCGTCGCCTGCACCGGCACGTCCTGACCGGCCGGCACCGAGGAGAGCTCAGCCCGCTGACGCAGCGGCTGCGGCCATACCGGCCGTCGATTCCCGTCGTAGAGCTGGGTTTCCACGGTGTAGGTGCCGTTGTCCGGACCACCGTAGTTGCGGACGTTCGCGGTGACGGCGAGCCCGGCGTTCGCGTACCCGTCCCGCAGCTGCGGATCGAGCCGGAAGTCCCGCAGGTGCACGACCGGTGTCGAGTACAGGTAGACCGACCGGTAGATGCCGGACAGCCGGATCATGTCCTGGTCTTCCAGCCAGTCGCCGTCCGGGAAGCGGTAGACCTCCACCGCGAGCTGGTTGGTGCCCGGCCGCAGGTGGTCGGTGACGTCGAATTCAGTGGGCGTGCGGGAGTCCTCGCGGTAGCCGAGCAGGATGCCGTTGACCCATACGTAGCACGCCGCTTTCACGCCCTCGAAGTGCAGGAACGTACGGCGGCCCGACCAGCCTGCCGGAACGGTGAAGGTGCGCCGGTACTGCCCGACCGGATTGTACTTGGTCGGCGCATACGGCGGCTGGGCGTTCTCGTTCTTGCCGTTGGCCCCCCACCAGGGGTAGGTGATGTTGACGTAGATCGGGAAATCGTGCCCGTGCAGCTGCCAGTCGGCCGGCACCGGGATGCTGCCCCAGGAACTGTCGTCGACGTCCTCGCGGTGGAAGTCCGGATCACGGGCGTCCGGGCGGTCGGCGTACTGGAACTTCCAGTCCCCGTCGAGACTCTGCCGGTACGGAGACCGGGTGCGATCGCCGGCCAGCGCCTGGCCGAGGTCGCCGTAGGGCAGCAGCGTGGCGTGCGGCGGCTCGCTGCCGACGTCGAAGGTCCCGATGTTGTTGTTCCACTCGGGAAAACCGTTGCCCGGTGGGCTTTTCGGCGCGGCCGCGGCCGGGCAGGCCAGCGCGGAGAGCGTGGCCGGTACGGCGAGGGTGCTGAGCAGCGCGGCCCCACCGGCGAGGAAGGTGCGACGGCTGACCGGGCCCCGATGCGCGGCCGGTTCGGGAGAGATTTGCGACATCGAACACCACCCCGTTCTTCGACGCCTGAAGCGTTACCTCTCGATCACGCGAAGTCAACACATTCGGCCGGAGTCCGACCGGACAAGCTGTTGACTTCCAGCGACCATTCGGCCGAATGGCGGTACTCCAGGCACAGGCTGCCGGTGTCCGTTTCGCGAGGCCGGCCGTTTCCTCCAGGACAGTCCACTGTGGAATCGGCGACGCCCTTCGCCGACGCGACCTCAGGACGGCGGCCAGTTCCGCAGCGCGGCGTCGGCCACTCGCTGGAGGTCCTCGCACGCGGCACCACTCGCGGCCTGCACGGCAAGCCCATGTGCGAGGGTCATGAGATAGCGCGCGATCAGCTCCGGATCGGCGCCGGCGGGCAGGTCGCCCTCCTCGACGGCGCGCCGGAACCGCTCGCGCAGCTGCGCCTGCCCCATGGCACGCCACTCGACCAGAGTGTCGCGCGCGACCCGACCGGACTCGCCGGCGGCCAGCCCGCCCTGCACGCCCAAGCAGCCGGCGGGACGGCCGGGCCGAGTATTGGCGCGGACCGCGCCGGTGAGAAACGCCATCGCCACCGCACGGGCAGTGGGCGCCTGCAAGGCCTCGGCGCCGTAACTGGCCGGACCTTCGGTGTAGCGCTGCAACGCCTTCCGGAAGAGCTGCTCCTTGTTGCCGAAGGCCGCGTACATGCTCTTGCGGGAGATGCCCATGGCCTCGGTCAGGTCGGTGAGACTGGCTCCCTCGTACCCCTCCGCCCAGAAGACCACCATCGCCTTCTCGAGCGCCGCCTCGGCGTCGAACGCCCGCGGCCTGCCCACCTGCGCCTTCTCCACCTCCGCATCCTACCTTGTGCATCGATCGGTGCAGAAGTGCTACGGTCGAGTTGTGCACCGATCGGTGCATAACCTGAGGAGGTCAGCGAATGCTGAGGCTGGAAGGCAAGACCGCGGTCATCACCGGCGGCGGTACGCGAGGAATCGGCCGGGCCACCGCCGCCCGGCTGGTGGCCGAGGGCGCGCACGTGTTCATCACCGGCCGGCGCAAGGCCGAGCTGGACGAGGCGGTGGAGGCCATCGGCGAGGGCGTGACCGCGGTACCGGGCGACATCACCGAACCGGGCGACCTCGAGCGGCTCTACGAGCAGGTCGAAGCTCGCGGCCAGGGGCTGGACATGCTGTTCGCGAACGCGGCGGCGGCCTCGTTCGCCACCATCGAGACGATCACCGGCGAGGAACTCGACCGGATCTTCGGGGTCAACGTCAAGGGCACCGCTTTCACCGTGCAGAAGGCACTTCCGCTACTGAACGACGGTGCATCCGTGATCATCAACGCCTCCACCGCCGCGGACAACGGCACCGCGGGATTCGGCGCCTACGCGGCGTCCAAGGCGGCACTGCGGACGTTCACTCGCGTCTGGGCGAACGAACTCAAGGACCGCGGCATCCGGGTGAACGCGATCTCACCCGGACCAACCGACACCACCGGGATGACTGAACTCGTGGGTCCGGACAAGGCGGCGGAGTTCAAGGCGAACGAGGGTTCCCGGATCGCCCTCGGGCGAATCGGACGCGCGGAAGAGGTCGCGGCCGCGGTCGCGTTCCTCGCGTCCCCCGACAGCAGTTTCATGCTGGGCGCCAACCTGTACGTCGACGGCGGCGAGAACCAGATCTGACCGCATCGAGCCGGCCCGGACGCGGCGATCTTCCGGGGTGACGCTCCCTCCGCGTGTCCACTGTGGACTCGTATCGTCACCGTTGTCGTAGGCGCGCCATCGTACTTGGCTCGCCTACGACAACGACTTCGATTCCGACGGCACCCCGCGGCCGCTGACCGTGCCGGAGGATCTGCGGGGCGTTCCACTATGGATGCGGCCGGGGCCAGCGCTCAGCACGACCACCCGACCCTCGAAAGCCCTGGTCAACGGCCTGCGGCCCGCCCGCCACGTCCGCTCTGCGCGAACCCCCGCCGTCGGCGGCCCACGCCCGCGCGTCCACGACTACAGTAGGGTCCGGACGTCGAAACGCGGCAAGAGAGAGTGAGCGACACGTGGACATGTACCAGCAGAGGCAGGCCGCGGCCACCCCCTTGGCCCAGGTCGGCCACCCCACCGCGTCCGCACCGGTGAGCGGCCTTTCGTGGGGCGATTCGCTCTACGACCGTCTCCTCGCTCAGCGCATCATCGTGCTCGGCCAGGAAGTGAACGACGAGATCGGCAACAAGCTCTGCGCGCAGATGCTGCTGCTGGCCGCCGAGGACCCCGACGCCGACATCGCGATGTACATCAACTCGCCCGGCGGTTCCGTCAGCGCGGGTATGGCCATTTTCGACACCATGAACCTGATCTCCTGTGACGTGGCGACCTACGCCATGGGCATGGCCGCGTCGATGGGCCAGTTCCTGCTGACCGCCGGGCAGCCCGGCAAGCGCTACGCGCTGCCCAACGCCGAGATCCTCATGCACCAGCCGCTCGGCGGGGTCGGCGGCAGCGAGTCCGACATCACGATCCAGGCCGACCGGCTCCGCCGGATGAAGCGCCGGATGGCCTCGCTCATCGCCGAGCACAGCGGGCAGACCCCGGAGCAGATCGCCCTGGACTCGGAGCGGGACCGCTGGTTCAGCGCGTCGGAGGCCAAGGAGTACGGCCTCGTCGACCATGTGATCACGCGGTCGAGCGAGACCTCGGGCACCAACCCGACGAACCCCGGGAACTGATCTCGGCCACGCCCGGCCGTGGTCCCGAGCGGGCGAGCAGCCTCCTCGAGACCACGGCCGGGCGTCGGGCCCCGCGGTGGAGGTGGGTGCCTGGACATGAGCGGCAAGGCCTCGCTGTACAGCCAGGCGCTGCACAAGCTGATGAGCGACATGCTCGAAGATCGGACCATCGTCATCAGCGGCGAGCTGGACAGAAGCGTCTCGACCGTCGTGGTCTCGCAGCTGCTCCTCCTGAACGCCACCGACCCCCACGCCGCGATCCGCCTCTACATCGACAGTGCGGCCGGCTCGCTGCCCTCCGGATTCGCGATCTGCGACACGATCGACTGGATCACCCCGGAAGTCTCGACCTGGGCGATCGGCGCGGTGGGTTCGGTAGCGACCCTCGTCCTGTGCTCCGGAGCCGCCGGCAAGAGGTACGCCCTGCCCGGCACCGATATCGTCCTCCGCCACCCGGCCCGGGACGAAGGCGCGGAGCCCATCACCCCACCGGCGGCCACCTACCACCGGTGGATCGGTGAAATGACCCACCTCCTGGCCGAACGCACCGGCAAACACCCGAACACCATCTCCAGCGATCTCCGCAGCCGGCACCACCTGGCACCCACGGACTCAGTCGCCTACGGCCTCGTCGACCACGTGGCAACGCGGGGAAAATTCGCTCCCCAGGGAAACTGATCCCGGCATCCCACAGCACACCCGAGCCGGCTTCCTTACTCCGAGCGGCACTGCGGTGATCGGCAGCGGCCCACCCCGAACGGACCGTCAGCACCCACCCGACCACCCGGACCGCAGCCACTGACTGACTACGCCATGCTCAGTACCTCCTTCTGCCGCCGTCAGCTCGCGACCGCCGCCGCTTGCTCGGGGAGCGCCCGCGGTCCGATGTGTCCTGGGCGAGGCGGTAGCCGTTGTCCACCACGGCAAGCGAGGTCTCCGGACTCAGCGGCCGAGCGGAACACCCCAGCCGGTGGACGCGCGTGCTGCGGTGCCGGCGGAAATCTGCCGCGGCTCGGAGTCGATGCAGCCTGCGACAAGGCATTGGCAGGGTTTGCGGGCCGAGGTGAACGGGCCCGAACCGTAGGTACGTTGCTTTTCGAGCATCACGCGGTCGGCACCGGCGAGACCGGCTACGCAGGCACCCGGAACCCGCGGCAGCACGTCGGGGAAATGCTGCCGCTGCGCATCCGGCCAATCTGACGAAAACGGCCGGCAGCAAGTCGCGGTCACCAGGGTGTTGGACGTGCACCGGAGGAACCCTGGACCGAGCGCGGCGAGAAGATGCGGCTCATCGCGCGGCGTACCAGAGGTCGATATCCGCTGGCACCCTCCGCGTCCGGCTCGGAGCAGGAACTGCTCGGGCGCGCCAACTCGTCACAATGGTTCGGTCTGAGTTCGACGAAGCGGCGAACAGTCGGCGAAGTGATGAACGAGAAACATGAGGAGGCGGACACTGCAGCCGCGTGAACGATACGCATAGCACTTTTGCCTGCCGGTACCGCAGAGCTCGACGCGCAGCGACTGTCGCCGTTGATCACACAGCGCATCCCATGCCGCGCTCATCCATCCAAAAGTTCGCCGGAGCAGCACGGCAATTTGCCACGGCGGACAGCGGTCAGCTGAGGCGGCGGGTGATGGCAAACGCCGCACGCTGGACTTCGACTCCAAGCTGCTCAACGCGTTCGGCGGGGATTTCCTCCTGAGTGCCGGCGACTTGGACGGCGGCGAGCGCGCCCGGCCCGCTGAGGGCGGCGGCGACCGAGGCCATCCCCGGTTCGCGCTCGCCGACAGCCTGGGCATAGCCGATGTCGCGGACGCTCTTTAGCTCGGCGAGGAGTTCGTCGCGATCGACAGGGCTGCCGTCGGCGCGGGTGCGGTCCTTCACCTGGTCGAGCAGTTGGTCGAGGTCCTCGACGTTCATAGCCGCCGCGAGGACCTTCCCCGCTCCGAGGTGGAGGGGAAGTCGCTCACCGATCGGCAGTTCGTAGCGCAGCGGACGAGCACCGTCCACGCGTGCCAGCACGACCCGGTGCCGGCCGAACCGTTTGAACAGTGAAGCGGTGAGGCCGGTCTCGGCGGCGAGGTCCTGCAGCACCGGCCTCGCCGCGTTCAGCAGGGGGCTCGTCGTGAGGTACGCGTGGGCTCCGAAGATCAACCCGACTCCGGGACGGTAGCCCGTCGGGTCGCGTTCGATCCGCCCGCGGGATTCCAGCACGTTGAGGATGCGTTGCGTGGTCGCGATCGGCAGCTCGGCACGACGGGCGATGTCACTCAGGCGCAGGGCGTGCCGGCTGTCGTCGAGAATTTCCAGGACGTCGATGGCACGTTCGAGCGAACGCATGCTGCTCACCGGGGTTTTGGACGCTTCCGGAGTCACCGCTGGCTACCCCCTCTTGATCGAAGCCTCATCTTCCCACACGGTGGTGAACCATCTCAAACCATGGAGAACATATGTGGTCCGCCACCGGCCCGGTCACGCGGTTCCGGACGCGATCGCCGCCCGGCGCCGCGCCTCATCGGCCTCGACGGCGCGGCCGCCGAGAAGGCTGGCGGCGGCCCGGGCGGCCGGGATGACGATGACACCGTCGTCGTCGGCGACGACGACGTCACCGGGCTGGACGACGACACCGCCGACGGCGACGGGCACGTCGACCTGACCGGGGCCGTTCTTGTAGGGACCGGCGGGCGACACCCCGCGCGCCCACACTCCGAATCCGATGCGTTCGAGCTCGTTCACGTCACGGGCCGCGCCGTCGATGATCATGCCTACGACGCCACGGGCCATCGCGCGCTCGGCGATGAGTTCGCCGATGAGCGCTCGGGTGATGTCGCCGTGGCCGTTGACGACGATGACATCGCCCGGCTGCGAAGCCTGAATGGCCTGGTGAATGGCCATGTTGTCGCCACTGCGGACCCAGACGGTGCGGGCTCGGCCGGCCAGCCGCGCTCCCTTCCACAGCGGGCGGATGCCGCCGTCGAGCATGCCCATGCGGTCACGGGCGTCGCCGATGTTGGCGACGGCGAGACCGCCGAACCGCGCGAGCAGGTCACCTTGGGGAACCAGTGCCGCGTCGGCGCAACTGGTGTGGAGTTCGGCGGTTGCCCGGGTCATGATCGGTCGCACCCCCAGGGAGCCGAGCAGCGCGGCTGACGCGCCGGCTTCTTCCGCACGACGAGCAGCGTGTTTACGAGTGCCGTGGTACAGGCGGTCCAAAGTGGTCTCTCCGCCCGAGAGCTCGGCGGCGATCTGGGCGCGGACCCACTCCTCCGCGCCCGCGGCCCGTCCGGCATCACAGGACTCCACAATCAGCGCCGCGAGCCCTTTCATGAAAGTACTGCGCAACAGCTTGCGTGCGGATGCCTCGCCCGCGGCTCCGCCAATGTCATCCACCGGGGCGCCGAGCGAGGTGAATACGGCGGCGGCGCTGGCAGACGCGGCGCCGCTGATGATCACGCTGGTCCTCGCTCCGTGATTGGGGACGGGACCGATGACCGACACGTCAGCGAACCGACGGGCACCGACGACCTCCGCGATAGCGCTCATGACGGCGGGAGCCGCGGCGTTCATATCCACGTACACCGCGTCGGGATCGAGATGACCGGCCACCGATTCGGCTGCCTGCCGCGCGAAAGTGCCGCCCACGAGGCTCAGCACGACCTCCGCGTCGCGAACGGCCGCCTCCGGAGTCTCCGTTCGCTGAAGTCCGCTGGGGGTGGCGTTGTCGGCCGGGTCGTATCCCGTGACATTCCAGCCCCGTTCGACCATTTCGGTCGCATAGAGCGTGCCAGCCTCGCCCAGTCCCAGTACCGCCATCCGCATGCCGACTCCTTCTATCGCAGAACGGTAAGCTTTACCACTAAACGCCGAGTATCACCGTAGAGTGAAACTATGTCAACGCTGAGCGAGGAGAATTTTCACTGTGCGACAGCATCTTGCATAGAACGGGACAAATTCGATCGCAGGTCTTGTCCGTCAGGACGCCTCCGTGTAATTCTCATGGAACGGTATGAGTTCTCATCCTATGGAGAACCGGAGCTTGTCTGCACGACGTGGTGCCCACAGCGGTGTGGCGACGAGGAGGAACGATGGGACTGGCCGTTTGGGCCTTGATCGCGTATATCGCGGTCATCGTGGTCTGGAACGCGGTGCTCAAACGCAGCATCGGCGAAGCGATGATCCTTGGCTTCGTGGTCCTGTGCGCGTTCGGCACCACGAGCTTTCCGCGGCTGGCGTGGGCCGGGTTGCAGGAGGCCGGCAGCCAGAACATCATCTTCGCGGCCCTGGCTTTCACCTTCATCGGCTCGGTCCTCACCCGGACCGGAGTGGTCGACCGCCAGGTCGACATCCTGAACTCGTTGCTGGGCCGGGTCCGGGGTGGCGCCGGATTCGTGGCGACCGTCGGATCGGCCGCGTTCGGTAGCGTGGCCCACTCGGGCTCGGCGAACGCCGCGACCATCGGATCGGTCGCCATCCCCTGGATGGGTCGGTCGAACTGGTCGCCGCGCATCGCGGCCACCGTGGTGGCGGGCAACGCCGGGAACGGTGCGGTGATCCCGCCCAGCGCCTCGTTCTTCGTGTTGCTCGGTTCCGGCGCGGTCGCCCCGTTCGTCACGGTCGAACAGCTGTTTGTGGCCATGTTCGCCACCGCGGGCTGGTGTGTGGCGTGGCGCCTGCTGTGCATCGTCTACTTCGTGCGGCGGTACAAGATCGAGCGCGTGCCCGCCTCGGAGCTCCTCGGGTTCGCAGCCAGCCTCCGGCGCGGCTGGACCTCGCTGTTCGTCTTCGTGGCGATCGCCGTGCCGATCGTGCTGACGTTCGGAGCGGGCGGGACCGCTCTGACCTCGGCACTCGGCGAGAGCGCCGTCGATGCGATCGACATCCTGGTGTGGATCCCCGTCCTTCTCGGACTCGTCGCCGCCGCAATCGGCCGAGCGAAGCTGCCCAGGACCCGGCGCGGATGGGCGCAGTTGATGGACGAGTCGGCGCCCCGGTTCAAGGATGTCGGCGCCACGCTGGTGTTCGCCTTCGCCGGCGGCGCGGTTCTCAGCGAGCTCGGGCTGTCCGACCAGCTCGGCCGGGTGCTCAACGGTCTCGGCGCACCCCCGTTGATCGCCGCACTGATCGTCGGAGTCATCGTCATTCTCGTGGCCGGACCACTGAGCTCCACCGCCACCATGGCCACGGTCGGCGGCGTCGCGTTCGCCGTGCTCGTCACCGCCGGGGTGCACCCGGTGCTGGCCGCCTGCTCGATTCTGGTGTTCTCCTCTACCGAGGGCGCTTCGCCGCCCGGCGCCGCCGCCATCTATATCTCGACGAGCCTCGCGCAGGTCAACCCGGCACGCACCTTCGTCCCGCTGATCATTTTCTACGTCGTCCCGTTCCTCTTCATCGGCACCGCCGTTGCTCTCGGCATCCTGCCGGTGCCGCACTGACGGCCGAATTCACGGTCCGACCGTTTCCGATGACCATCTCGACCGGAGGCCCACCGATGCCCCCTCAACCGAACGAAACCCAGCGATACGGGCTGCGTCAGCGCGCCGACGCCGTACTGACCGCCTCTTTCAGACTCATCCTGATCACGATGCTCGCACTGGGCGCCGTGGTGGTGTTGCTGCAAATCGCCGGGCTCGTCACCGTGAACGCCGGCCTTGTCGAGGGCGCGGCGGACGCCCTCCAGCCGACCCTTTTCGCGATCTCCGCGGTTTTCGGTGTCCTCACCCTGCTGCTTGCCTACGTCCGCGGCTGGAGGAGCGGCGAATGAAGCTGTTCAGCGAACAGGCGATCCTCACGCAGATCCGCAGCGTGCTCACCGCGTGGGGAATGCCGAAAGACGCTGTCGACACCACCGCGGCGGCGATGGTGTACGCGGACCTGTCCGGCATCGACTCCCACGGGATCTCGATGCTGATGATGTACGAGAAGTTGCGCGGCAACGGGCACCTCGATCTGCACGCCCGGCCCGTCGTGGAACGCGAGAACGCCGCGATGGCGCTGCTGGACGCGGGAGGCGGCCTGGGGCATCCCGCGGCGGTCGCGGCGATGAACCTGGCCATCGACAAGGCACACTCCGCCGGCGTCGGGATCGTGTCGGTGCACAATTCACGTCATTTCGGCGCCGCCGGGTACTACGCGAACTTCGCCGCCGAGGCGGGACTGGTCGGGCTCGTGACGGCCTCAGCGAAGGTCACGAGCGTGGTGCCCACCGGTGCGGCGGTGCCCATGCTGAGCACCAATCCGATCGCCTTCGCCGCACCTGCCCGGCACAACCCGCCCTTCCTGCTCGACATGTCCACCAGCACCGTCGCCTCCAACAAGGTCAAGGTCTACGACCTCCACGAGGCCACGATGCCCGAAGGGTGGGTCGTCGACGAGTCGGGTCGCCCGGTGACCGACGCGGGCGAGGCGATGGCCTGGATCCACAACCGCACCGGTGGCGGCCTGACTCCACTCGGCGGATCGGGCACCACTGGCGGCCACAAGGGCTACGGGCTCGCGGTGATGGTGCAGATACTCAGTGCCGCGCTGTCCGGAGCCGATCTCGCCGCCACCCGCCGACCGGGAGCGGCCGAGGACATAGGGCACTTCTTCCTGGCCCTCGACCCCGGCTTCTTCCGCACTGGCGACGAGTTCCTCGACGACGTGGACGAACTCGTCGACACCCTGCGCGCCACCCCGCCGGCCAAGGCAGGCACACCCGTCCAGGTCGCCGGTGATCCCGAACGACGCAATCGTGAACGACGCCGGACGCAGGGAATTCCCTTGCCCGACAGCCTGATCACGAAAATCGCGGCGATCTGCGAACGGGCGCACATCCCGCTGATGCTCGACCACCCCATCCAGGAGAACTGAAGCCGATGTACGACTTCTGCGTGATCGGCGGCGGAATCGTCGGCGCCGCCACCGCACTGAAGCTGCTCGAGAGGCGGCCCGACGCCAGCCTGTTGCTGCTGGAGAAGGCGACCCAGCTTGGCGTCCACCAAACCGGCCACAACAGCGGCGTCATCCACTCCGGCATCTACTACGAGCCCGGCAGCCTCAAGGCCGAACTGTGCCGCCGGGGCGCGCAGGCCACCAAAGAGTTCGCCGCGGCGAACGGGATCCCGTTCGACGTGTGCGGCAAGCTGCTCGTCGCCACTAACCAGGTCGAGCTGCGCCGTCTCCATGACCTCGCCGAGCGCGCCGAGGTCAACCAGCTCGAGATCGAGCACCTCGACGCCGCGGAGCTCCGCCGCCGCGAACCGAACATCCGCGGTGTCGCCGCACTCCTGGTCCCCAGCACGGGCATCATCGACTACGGACTCGTCACGGCAGCGATCGCCAAGCGCATCGAAGCCGCGGGCGGGCGGATCCGGACCTCGACGGAGGTCGACCGCATCGACGAGAACGGCGACGCCGTCGAAATCGGAGCGGGCGAGCAACGCTGGCCGGCGCGCCGGCTCGTGGTGTGCGGCGGGTTGCAGGCGGACCGTCTGGCCCGCCTCGCCGGGATCCGCACCGACACGGCGATAGTGCCGTTCCGCGGCGAGTACTACCGGCTTCCCGCCGCGCGCAAGGACCTCATCCGCCATCTCATCTACCCTGTCCCGGACCCCGATCTGCCGTTCCTCGGCGTGCACCTGAGCCCCACCGTCGACGGCGGAATCACCGTCGGCCCGAACGCGGTACTCGGGCTCGCGCGGGAGGGCTACCGCAAGTTCAGCGTCGACAAGGCGGATCTCGCCGAACTCGCCCGCTTCCCCGGGCTGTGGCGGCTGGCGAAAGCGAACATCGCCACCGGCGCACGGGAGATGAAGAACTCCTTCTTCAAACGCGGTTACCTCGCCGAATGCCGCAAGTACTGCCCCGCACTGCAGGTCGCGGACCTCCTCCCGCAGGAGGCAGGCATCCGCGCCCAAGCCGTACGCAAGGACGGCTCGCTGGTGCACGACTTCGAACTCGAACGCACGCCGCGATCGGTGCACGTGCTCAACGCCCCCTCCCCCGCCGCGACCTCCGCGCTGCCGATCGGCGAGCTGATCGCCGGGGAAATCCTGTCCGCCCACTGACCCACGACACCGACCGTCGCCCGAGGACCGCCATGCTCATCGATGAACTGACCAGCTCGTTCCGCCCCGTGGACCTGGCCCAACCACTGCATCCCGCGATACCGACGTCCCCGAACCATCCCGGATACCGGCACAGTCTGCTCCGCCGCCACGGCGACACGGTGCGCGAAGACGGCAGTTCCGGCGCCAACGACCTGCTCGTGCTCGGTAGCCACACCGGCACTCACATCGACGCCCTGTCCCACATTTCGCACCGCGGGCAACTCCACGGCGGCGCGGACGCCGCCGAAGCCGCGCGTGGCGGTCGCTTCAGCGTGCACGGCGTCGAGACGATCGCCCCGATGCTGCGCCGCGCGGTGCTGCTCGACCTGCCCGCACTCCACGGGGTCACCCGGCTCGACGCGGGTTACGGCATCAGCCCGGACGAACTCGCCGCCGCGACCGAACTCGCCGGCACGCGGCTGCGCTCTGGGGACATCGCCCTCGTCCGCACCGGATGGTCCCAGCTCTGGGAACAGCCGAGCGCGTTCCTGGGCACCGACACCGGGGTGCCCGGCCCCACGGCGGACGCGGCGCGATGGCTCGCCGAGCAGCAGGTCGCCGTCACCGGCTCGGACACCACCGCCTACGAACACATCCGGCCCGGCACCGGGCACGCCCGGCTCCCGGCCCATGTCGTCCTGCTCGTCGACAACGGCATCCCCATCATCGAAATGCTCCAACTCGAACGGCTCGCCGCGACCGGTCACCGCGTCGCCGCGATGGTGCTCGCCCCGCTCCCGCTGGTGGGCGCCACCGGTTCACCGGTCCGCCCCGTCGCACTCGTCCCCGCCTGAGCCCTCCCGCCCATACCGGACACGTAACCACCCAACGAGGGGTGACCCAAGTATGACCACCAAACCCACCGAAGGTGCCGACCCGGACGCCAATCCCGGCAAAGCAGCAATCCGCCGGATCTCCTGGCGGTTGATGCCGTTCCTGCTCGCCGGTTTCCTCATCGCCTACATCGACCGGTCCAACGTCGGCTTCGCCGGCCTCCAGATGAACGAAGACATCGGCCTCACCGCATCGATGTTCGGGTTCGGCGCGTCGATGTTCTTCTTCACCTACGTGCTCCTCGAAGTCCCGAGCAACCTCGCCATGGCCCGCGTCGGCGCACGCATCTGGATCACCCGCATCATGATCACCTGGGGACTGGTGGCCATGGCCACGGCGCTCGTCCAGGGGCCGGTCTCCTTCATCATCGTGCGCATGCTGCTCGGCGCCGCCGAAGCCGGCTTCTTCCCCGGAGTGATCCTCTACCTGACCTACTTCTACCCGGCCGCATACCGGGCACGGGTGTTCGCGCTCTTCAGCGTCGCCATTCCCCTCGCGAGCATCGTCGGCTCCCCGCTGTCGGGCCTGCTGCTCGGGCTCGACGGCACAGTAGGACTCGCCGGCTGGCAATGGTTGTTCATCGTCGAAGGCGTCCCCGCCGTACTCCTCGGGCTGTGCGCGCCACTGATCCTGCCGACCGGACCGGCAACCGCGAAATGGCTGCCAGAGCAGGAGAAGACTTGGCTCAGCAGCACCCTGCGGGACGAGGATTCGACGGTCGAAAAGCCGGCTCGACGGTTGCCGCTGAAAAGGATCCTGCTGAGCCGCCGGGTATTGCTGCTCACCCTGATCTACGCCGGGACCGCGGCGATCAGCCAGGGGCTTTCGTTGTGGCAGCCGCAGATCATCAAGAGTTTCGGTCTCAGCAACGCGCAGGTCGGCTGGATCAACGCCGTTCCCTTCGCCGTCGCGGTGATCGGCATGCTGCTCTGGAGCCGGTTCTCCGACCGACGCAACGAGCGGGCCCTGTCGACCGCCATCCCCATCGTCGTGGCCATCGTGGGCCTTGCCTTCATCCCGGCCGCTCGGTCCCTCCTGCCGTTCGTCCTTCTCGCCAGCGTGGTCCTGATCGGCACCTACGCATCCAAGGGCCCGTTCTGGGGCCTGAGTACCGAAACCCTCTCCCGCCGCGAAACCGCCGCCGGCGTCGCACTGATCAATTCTCTCGGGTCACTCGCCGCCTTCGGCGGGAACTGGATCATCGGCGTCATCAAGGAGAGCACCGGAAGCTTCGTACTCACGCTCCTGCCGCTGCTGGGCATCAGCGTCGCAAGCCTCATCGCGCTGGCCGTACTGGTCCTTCTCCGCCGCACCCAACGCAAAGAACGACACACAGAGCCCGCTCAACGATCGGTCTGACTGTGGCCGGAAACCGCAACATCCAGCGACGGCACGACCTCGTCCGCGTCGGTGTCGAAGGAAGCCATCTCGCGCATCACCGACACGGTCGTGAGATAGCCCCAGCCGGTCCGCGGAGATCCAGTACGACCTTGCCGGTGATCCCGTTTTCCACTGCTTCATGCGCGGCCGCTACGTCGTCGAGTTCGAAGGAGTGCACGGGTAGAGGTGAGAGCAGATTTTGTTCCAGCGCTGAGGTGACCTCGGTTGCCGCGCGCAGTAGCGCGTCCCGCGGTTCGGTGAGGAACAACGCGAACCTCAGCACAAGGTTCGGCCACATCAACCGGAACACCGGCAGCGTCGGGTCCACCGGCTGCGCCGCGTAGGTCACGACCGTCGCCCCCCCCGGGGCGGCGACGGCCAGGTCCAGTTCGATGTTGTCGGTCATCACCCGCACGATCCGCGCCCCGTAGCCGGCGTAAAAAGCGGCGACGTAGCCGTAGCCCAGCCGCGGCCCGGACCGCGACGCGCGGTCGAGGTTCCTCCAGACACCACCGGCCCGGATGTCGCCGAGCTTCTTCACTTCGATGTGGATCAGCTCACCGGGCCGGTCGTGTTCGGAGCGCCGCCACCGGTTCGGGCTGTTTGTCGCGGGGCCGGGCCGGTGGCGCGCAGGTGCTCGCCGTCGAACACACCCAACATCCCGCCCGGACGGGCTGATCGCGTTGACCCGCAACGAGGTCCGGCGTCAGTCGAACCGGCTCGTCGTTGAGCCGGCCCGCCGCATCGCCGACCTCCTCAGCTGGTCTTCGAACACATTTCTTCTGACGGCGACGCCACCGATATCGCGCCCGCACAAGCCACTATCAGCGCCGAGCAGGAACGTGATCACGAAGTCGCGCCCTGAAATACCAGTTCCCATCCGGTGAGGTTTCCCCCCGAGAATACGAGACCCTACTTGAGCGCGGCCACGAGCTTTTCGAGCGTCTCCCACTTGACGGTCGGGGTGAGATTGAACGTGAAGTACGTGATGCCGAGCACCTCGTGAAGCGACCGGATCCGATCGGCCGCCGCCTCGACCGGGCCGGGCAGGTAGGCCGTCAATGTGCGCAGCTTGTCGTCGGAGACGCCCGGGGCGAGGAACCGGAGGACGGACAGGTCGTTGGGATCGTCGATGCCGACCTGGAAAAAACTGAACGCCAGTTCGATGTCGGCCGATCGGTCACCGGCCTTGTCTTTGAAGAACGTCACGCGTTCTGTTAGATGATCGCGGGTGGCCATGCCGGGGAAGGCGACGATGTCGGCATGCTGGGCCGCCGCGGCCAGCATCCGGTCCCCGATGCCCGCGATCATGATCGGCGGCGGGGTCTGGGCGGGCGCGGGGTTGTAGTCGGAGCTGGACAGCAAACGCCGGATCTCGACCGCGTGCTCGACGACGAGGTCGACGCGGGCCCCAGCGCTCGGAAACGGCAGTCCCGCAGCGTGGAACTCTTCCTCGACGTATCCGGTGCCGAGGCCGATCTCGAGCCGGCCGCCGGTCGCGGAGTCGACGCTGGCGAGATCGCGGGCGAGCAACGCGGGACGGTAGAAAGAGGCGTTGATGACCATGTTGCCGACCCGCAACGACGGGGCAGCCTCGGCGATCGAGATCAATGGTGGCAGCGGCGCTGGCATTCCCAGGTGGTCGGACAGCAGGACCACATCGAAGCCGGTCTGTTCGGCGCGGCGAGCCTCCTCCTTCATCTGAGGAATCGGCCCAACCATGCACAAACCGAAGCGCAAGGGACGGGAAGTCATCTGACAACCTTTCATACTGGTCAATACTTCTCATATAAACCGAATACTGGGCTGTGAACACGGAATTCTGGAGACGGAGACTGCGGGCCGAACCTCCATCCCGCGAGCGATCCACTCTTCACCTCAGGTACTACACCAGGCCCACGGTCACAGACCCACAAACCGGGGAACGACGAGCCCGCAACGTTTCCTTGTCGCCAGAAATTTCTTCGACGGACAGGCACAGGTCAGCCTCCGGTCGCTTCCCATCTGGTGGTGTCTGTCAGATGCGGAGCCCACGAAAGTCGAAGCAAACCACACGATGACGTTGCCGCGGTGCAGGTCGGCGAGCAGCTCGTCCGGAGCGGCGACAACGCACTGGGAGCGCCCACCGGCCTTCGGTGGACGGTGCGCTGGCCGGACATCGCGCTTACCCTCGTGCCGATCGCCGTGGCTAGCCCCTGGCGCACGTCTCTCTGCGCGCCGACTCCGCGCGGCGCGGTGGGCGCGGCTACGGCGACCGACAGCGGCGAAGGCCGGGGCGGCAACGTCTGTCAAAGGGCGGCATCCTGTCCCCCACCACACGACCGAGAGGAATCCATGTCGAACGACGCGCCGGACGCCCCGGCAGCGGTCACACCAGAAGCGATCTACGATCTTCGCCGCCGGCTCGACGGCTACCGGCCCGCCCGGGTCGCAGCTGCGCCCGGCTGGAGCCGGGGTGTTCCACTGGACTACCTCGGCGTGCTCGTCGAGTACTGGCGGACACACTACGACTGGACCGTTCACGAGGACCGGATCCGTCGCCTCCCCTGGGTGATCGCCGGCGGCGAGCACAAGCTGCGGCTCGTGCACCAACGGGTCGGTGCCGAGGCACCGACCCTGGTGCTGCTGCACGGCTGGCCGGACTCCATCCTGCGCTTCGACCGAATCCTTCCCGAACTCGCCGACGTGAATCTGGTGATCCCGGCCCTGCCCGGATTCCCTTTCGCGCTCCCGCTGCCGGATGGCGGCCTTGGCTCTGTGGCGATGGCGACTCTCGTCGGCGAGGCCCTCGAGGATCTCGGCTACCCGCGCTACACCCTTTCCGCCGGCGACATCGGATGCGATGTAGCCGAAGCGCTCGCGGCACAACGTCGGGCGGAGGTCGCGTCCCTGCACGTCACCGACATCTCCCAGATCCACTATCTGGTGAACCCGCCGACGGATCTTTCGGAGACCGAACTGGCGTACACGCGCCACGGCACGGACTGGCAGCGGCGCGAGGGCGGCTACATGCACGAGCAGGCGACGAAGCCACAGACCATCGCGGTGCCCCTGTCCGACTCGCCCGTGGGCCTCGCGGCATGGATCCTGGAAAAGCTGCATGGCTGGACAGACTGCGGCAACGACGTCGAGTCCGTCTTCTCCCGCGACGAACTCCTCACCTGGATCTCGGCCTACTGGTTCGACGGATGCATCGGCACCTCCTTCGAGCCTTACACGGTCGGCGCCGATATGAACTGGGCACCGATCACCGCGCCGACTGCGGCGACCATATTCCCGAAAGACCTGGTAAACGCGCCTAGGGAGTTTGCTGAACGCTACTTCGACATCCGCTGGTGGCGCGAGTTCGACCACGGCGGACATTTTGCCGCCTTCGAACACCCCGCCGACTACCTCACCGGCGTTCGCGCCGCGCTCGAGCTCGCGGAGCAGAACCAGTAGTGACCGGGACAGGAGCCGACATGACCTTTGCCTGCAACGTGGATCGGGCTCGCTGCTTCGATGTGGTGATCCTCGGCGCCGGATCTCCCGCCGACCGCACCGTCCAGCGCGTGGACCGCACGCCCGCACGTGTGTAATACGTTCCACCGCAGCGATCACTGCCACTCGGGAGACGCCCGAAGCGCGCGGTCGAGCGCCGTCAGGGCCACGAGCAGCGCGCTGGCCACCGCCAGCACGACCGCCAGCGCGTGCAGGGCAGGCGTGGTCGCCCCGTCACGGAAGCAGGCGCCGATCACCGTGGCCGCGCCGATCGCACCGAGGAACTGCGCGGTCCGGAACAGTCCACTCGCGATGCCGATCGCGTCCGGGTGCGCCTGCCGGTACAGCACCGTTTGGCTGGCCAGGCTCACCAGCCCCTGCGACACACCGAACAGCACGTTCATCGCGAGCAGCACCACCAGCGGCGTCCGGCCGTCCACGAAGGCCAGTGCGACCACCGCTCCGGTCAGCACGGCCGCGGCCCCGGTCAGCCGGACCCAGGTGCTGAGGCGGAACGGGATCGCGGAGAACAGCACCGCGGTACCGGACAGCGGCAACAACAGCAAGCCGGTGCCCGCCTCGCTCAAACCCCGGGAGGTGTCCAGCCACTGCACGTAGCCGAACAACACCGCGTAGAGCACGAGGAACGTCAACGCCTGCCTCAGGTAGGTGCGCAGCAGGGGGCCGACGACGATGGACGGGCCGAGGTGCAGGAACGGCGCTCGGGCGCGCCGGGTCACCGGCACGAGCAGACCGGCCGCCAGAGCGGCAGGGGCCAGCAGCCACAGGTTCCGGGGGGCCGGGAACATCAGCAGCAGCATCACCGCCAGCAGAGCCACCGAGAACAACCCGATCCCGGCGAGGTCGACCGGGGTGTCCGGGGTGGTCGCCGACCGGTCCCGCGGCACCCACAGCAGGGTGAGCGCGAGCACGACCACCGCGAGCGGCGCGTTCACCACGAATACCGCCTGCCAGCCGAAGGCGGACACCAGCAACCCACCGAGGGCGGGGCCGACCGCGGCGACGGCCTGCGAGCACACCGCGAGCACGGCCAGTGCACCGCCGGACGTCTCCGCGCCC
The DNA here is from genome assembly GCF_014204865.1 of Amycolatopsis jiangsuensis. Taxonomy (NCBI): domain Bacteria; kingdom Bacillati; phylum Actinomycetota; class Actinomycetes; order Pseudonocardiales; family Pseudonocardiaceae; genus Amycolatopsis; species Amycolatopsis jiangsuensis. The sequence goes on along the minus strand of NZ_JACHMG010000001.1, from coordinate 6,180,725 downwards.
GAGTGCCGCCGCAACACCGCCATCGCCGCCGGGAACGCGGCGCTGGTGCCGATCCCGATCACCAGGCGCAACCCGACCAACCAGCCGATCGACACCGGCAGCAGTGCCACCAGCCCGGCGGCGAGGGTGAGCAGACTGCCCCCGACCAGGGTCCGCCGGGCCCCGAAGCGGTCCACCAGCAGGCCGACGACCGGCTGGCCGAGCGCCGAGCCCAGGTAGAGGCCCGACACCAGCCACGCGGTGCGATCCGGGCCCACCCCGAAGGCCTGGCCGATCGGGATCAGCGCCACGGAGATCAGCGTGGTGTTGACCGGGTTGAGGATCGTGCCGGTGGCCAGCGGGACCAGCAGCCGCACACCGATCCCGGTGCGCGGCCGTGCCCGGACCGTCATGACTCGGTCTCCGCCAGCCCGTAGATGCGTCGTGCTGTACCCGCGAACAGCGCGGCCAGCTCCGCCGCCGACGCGCCGACGCTGATTCGCTTGAACGCGTTCCACAGCGTGGCGTACCCGGTGCCCATTTTGTCCACCGGGAAGTTGCTCTCGAACAGGCACCGGTCGGCGCCGAAAGCCTCGATACACCCGATCACCCACCGCCGCCACACCCTCGCGAGTTCCTCGGAGGTCGGCGGGACCTCTGCGGTCCGGTAGTCGTACTCGGCGAGGCGGCTCACCAGCCCGCCGAGCTTGCACACGATGTTGGGCCGCCGCGCCAGCTCCCGGATCGAGGCCAACCACCGGGCGTGCACCTCGTCCAGCCGGCCCGCGTAGGGGCCGTACCCGAGCGGGAATCCGCAGTGGTTGAGCACGATCGTCAGTTCCGGCACGGCGTCGGCGAGCGCGATCACGTCGTCGAGCTGGTGGTGGAACACCAGCGCGTCCAGGGTCAGGCCGAGCCGCGCGAGCGTCCGGGCACCCTCGCGGACCGCCGGGTCGGCCAACAGGTTCGGGCGCACATACGGGCGGCCGTTCTCGATGGCGTCATCGGCATCCCAATGCGCGGAGTACCGGATTCCGGCGAACCGCTCCGGCGCCACCGCGAGGTGCGCCCGCAGCACCTCCTCCACTCGTGCGCCCAGGCTCAGATCGGCGAAGCCGACGATGCCCTCGGCAACCTTCGCCGGCCCCGGCTGCCGCGCCGTCTCACGCAGCACGAACTCGGTCTCTCCGACCGGCCGGAGGTGCTCCGGCCCCTCGGTGCGGTAGTGGGACACACAGTCGATGTAGACAGTGGACACCACGTTGTGGCCGGTGGCGAGATCCCCGGCGAGATCGCCCGCGAGGTAGGCAGCGGAGCCGATCTGCCACAGGTGGTGGTGGGCGTCGACGATGGGCAGCTCGGGATCGATGATCGGTTCGGCGGGCTGCTTGCTCAGCCACTGCTCGTCCGCCGGGTGGATCCGGCCGAACTCCGACGGACGCCCCGCCGCGCCGAACAAGTCGACTGCTGCCATGATGCTCGCTCCTAAGTTCCAAATAATGGAGTTCTAATTCGCAGATAATGGATACAGAGTCGGCCTCGACGTGGAGTACCGTCAAGAAATCGGCACACCGAGTCGCAGACTGTGAAACTGGGTGGGAGCAAGCAGACATGGACGAGCGCGCGAGCAGGACCGAAGGCGGGGAGACGGCACGGCGGGCATTACGGCTGCTCGACACCGTCGCCCGGAGCTCGAAACCCCGGCGGATGGCCGAGCTCAGCGAGGAGGCCGGGATCAACAGGAGCACCGGCTACCGGCTGCTGCGCATCCTCCAGGAAGAGGGCTACCTCGAACACACCGCCGACGGATACGGCGTCGGCAGCAAGCTCGTCGCCCTCGCCGCAGCCGCCCTACCCCGCCACGACGACTACCTCGTCGCCCGTCCGCTGCTGCGTGCACTGGCCTACCGCACCGGCGAGACCGTCGGGCTGCACCGCCGCAGCGGCGACCGCGCGGTGCTCGTGCTCACCGCGGAGAACCAGGACCACCCACTCCGCCACGTCGCCCAGGTCGGCGAGTCCGTGCCACTGGCGCGCGGCTGTACCGGGATGTCGATGTTGGTTCAACTGCCGCCGCACGAGGTCGAGCAGGTCCTCTCCCGCGCCGGCGCGGGAGCCGCCACCGCGCCACAGGACGTCGCCAGGGCCCGCGAACGCGGTTGGTCGTACAGCGTGGAGGCCAACCACGCTGGCATCGCGGGCTTTGCGGTGCCGGTGCCCGCAGATGACCGCCGGGCCGAACCCATGACGTTGGGCGTCTCCGGACCGCTGGGCCGGATGAACCAGGAGGTCGCGCACCGCTTCGCCCCGTTGCTGGCCGAGGCCGCGACACGACTGGCCGAGCTGGGAGTGAACACCGGCCGGGCGGGCTGACCCGAACTCGGTCTCCGGGTCAGCCCGCCCGGCGCGCAGGTTCCGCAGCAGGAGTGGTGGCGGGATTCCACCTCCAGGAGCGCGAGCAGCCCGGGAAACCTCTTCTCGACGTCCGCGCGTCGCAGCCCAATGCTCTTGCGGTTGCCCTAGTCGATCTCGTCGATCAGACCGCCCTCCCGCAACACCCGGAAGTGGCGGGCCTGGGTCTGCTTCGAGATCGGGAGAGCGAACGAGTTGCAGCCCCGCTCGCCGTCGCCCCGGTCGGCCTGCTCCTTCATCCCCGAACGACGGTGTTCATCGGCGAGGGCCCGGAACACCGTACCCTTAAGGTACGAATTTCATCGTGTCTGACCGGGCGGTGGTCGCCCGCGCCACCACTGCCGGACGGTCGTGCTGCTCGGGGACGCGGCGGCGCGTACGCCCTCGCGGAAGACTCGCCGGCCATCCCGGTGACCATGCCAACACCTTCGCCGCCTACGAGTCGCGACTCCGCCGTGAAGTGGGCCCGCGGCAACGACGCGTCGGCCTGCTCTCCCGGCCCATGGCGCCTCGTACCCGCCCGGGCCTCGCGGCGCGCAACACGGTGGCCCGCGCAGTCGGCCGCACGAGCCGGGTCGCCAGCCGCGGACCGCCAGCAGGAGAAGCGGAACGCGGCACCCCGGTCTCCAAGGCACTACGGCTGCGCGTCGTCCGCCGGGGAGGCCTGGCCGGCGCGCTCCGCCCACCAGCGTCGTGCCAGGCTCCGCACCAGCCGGTCGCCGGCCGAGGTGCGCGCGAAGAACCGCTGGAACAGGACCGGGCCGCAGAGCATGGCGTACTCATCCGCCGTCAGCTGCGCTCCCGAAGGCGCGAGCAGCGCGTTCAAGGCGGCCCGGCGATCGGTGACGATGGCACGCAGGGCGTTGCTGGACCCCGGATCCTGGTCGGCGTGCGCGATCAGGGCCGTCAGGGGTGACGCGTTCCCCGCGTCCTGCATGCCGTCGCGCATACCGGTGAGGAACGCGGCGACGATCTCCTCGGGAGACCCGGACCCGCCGGGCATCCCCTCCCCCGCCCGTTCCAGCGCCAGATCGACGAACAGCGCCTCCCGCGTCGGCCAGTGCCGGTACAGCGTCTGCCGCGTGACGCGCGCCCGCGTCGACAGCTCCTGGTAGGTCACCGCCGCGGGGCCACCGTGCGCCAGCAGCGCGCGAGCGTGGGCGAGGACGTGCGCCTTCGTACGGCGGACGCGGGGATCCGGTGCGATGTCGCCTTCCATCCAATAATCATACAACTCGACCTTTAACACACACTGTGTATGATTGTTCGTCATGAAGGGTATTCGTTATCACCGCTACGGCGGGCCCGAGGTACTCGAGCTCGCCGAAGTACCCGAACCACACCCCGGACCAGGACAGATCCGGATCGCGGTGCACGCCGCCGGGGTCAACGGGATGGACTGGAAGGTCCGCGCCGGGCACCTGCGGGACTTCGCGCCGGTAACGTTCCCGGCCGGCACCGGCCTGGACGCCGCGGGAATCGTCGACAAGGTCGGTCCCGGCGTCGAGGACGTCGAGATCGGCACGGCCGTGTTCGGCACCGGGGCGCGCACGTACGCCGAGTACGCCGTGCTGACCGCGTGGGCGAACAAGCCCGATCAGCTCGGCTTCGCCGAAGCGGCCGGCTTCGGCGTCCCGGTGGCCACGGCGCAACGAATCCTCGATCAGCTCGACGTCGTGGCAGGTCAGACGATTCTGATCAGCGGCGCGTCCGGCGGCGTGGGCTCGGCCATGGTGCAGTTCGCCACCGCACGGGGCGCCCGGGTGATCGGCACCGCCAGTGCCGCGAACCACGCCTACCTGGAACGGCTCGGCGCCATCCCCACCGTCTACGGCGACGGTCTGGTCGACCGCGTCCGCGCACTCACCGGCGACGGCGTGGACGCGGCGTTCGACATCGCCGGCTCCGGTGTCATCCCCGAGCTGGCCACCGTGACCGGGAACGCTGCCAAAGTCCTCTCCATCGCCGACTTCTCCGCCGGCGAGCACGGCGCGCAGGTCTCCAGCGGCGGCGGCGACCGGCGGGCTGCGCTCGCCGAGGCCGCTCGCCTCGTCGAGGCAGGCGCGCTGCACATCCCGGTGGCCAGCACCTTCGACCTCGCGCAGGCCGCGGACGCACAGACCACCAACGAGACCGGCCACGTCGCGGGCCGGACCGTCATCGTCGTGCGCCAGGAGAGGTGAGCCGGAGATGACCCCCGTGACCACCATCGTCCACTTTTCGATGCCGGTGCAGAACGCCGACCGGTTCCTCGCCTTCTGGCAGGACGACATCCGGCCCGCGGTCGAGCGCCAGCCCGGCCTCATCAGCGGGACCTTCCACCGATACCTCGACACCGACAGCCCGTTCCAGTTCGTCAACGTCGCGCACTGGGAGAACGCCGAACTGCTCGCCGCCGCGCTGCACACCTCCGTCCAGGAGATGCACGACAACGGCATCGACATGTTCGAGGTCATGCGGGAGCTCGGCGTGGCGGTCTCACAGAACAACTACACGGAGGCCGTGCGCTACCAGGGCACGGCCGCGACGTGACCACGCTTGAGATGACCCGGAAGGACGTTCTCGCATGACAGTCGTACTCATCCATGGGGCACCCGAGACCCCGGCGATCTGGGCCGGCCTCATCGCACAGCTCGACCGGCCGACCGTCACGCTGCAGCTGCCCGGGTTCGGTCGAGGCTCGGGGCCCGGGCTCGACGACAAGGACGCCTACGCCGACTGGCTCGCGCACGCCCTGCAGGACATCGACGGCCCGCTCGACCTGCTGGGGCACGACTGGGGTGGCGCCCTCGCGACACGCGTCGTCGCGACCCGGCAGGTAGCGGCGCGCAGCTGGGCCAGCGACGTGATGGGGACATGGCATCCCGGCAACGACTGGCACCCCATCGCCCGCCTGTGGCAGTCCGCCGCCGGGAGGCCGCGCTGCGTGCCCTCCGCGACCACGACGCGGCGGCGACCGAGCGCCACTACGGGGTCCCCGCGGGCGGGTTCGCCGACCTGCTCGTCATGCAGGGCATGCCTCGGGAACTGGCCGAAGAGCTCGAAGGCGAGCACGACGAGGGGATGAGCGCCGCCATGCTCGCGCTTTACCGGTCGGCCGTGCCCAACCTGCACGCCGACTGGGGCACGCAGCTCCCTGCCCGCATGCCGGCTCCGGGTCTCGTGCTGTCGCCGAACGGCCACCCGTTCAACGAGGCCGAGCAGACCGAGGAGATGGCCGCCAAGGTCGGTGCCCAGCTGGCGGTCCTGGAAGGGCTGGGCCACTCCTGGATGGTGACCCATCCCGCCACGGTCGCCCCGATCCTCACGACTTTCTGGAACGCACAAGCGGAACAGCAGGCCGAGCACCACGAGCGGAGTGCCGTGCCCAGCATGGAGCAATAGCGGACCAGGATCAGTTCAGAAGGTCGATCACCATCCTCGACGACGCGGGCACAAGCCGGGGCACTTGCCGCTCCTCGAATCGCTGCTTGCCGGTTCCGGGCGGCCCACCGTCGCCGAGGCGGCTGGCGGAGCCTCCGGCGCCCTCGCCGAGGACGTCGCCGGGTGCCTGGCCCGCACCGGACCGCGATCGGCTGATCCGCCCCGTCACGAGGCGCGCACCTGCTCGCCGAGATGGCCCCTGGCGCCGCGGCGGTCAGTGCAGCATCGCCGCGAAGGCGCTCCGCAGCTCGGCTACGTAGCAGCCCGGCACCTCGCCGCCAAGCTCCCAGAAGGCTCGGGTCTCGGCCAACCCGGCGAGCTCGCGTTCGCTGAGTTCGCCGTCCTCGGGTGGCACCTCGACATAAGGGGTGAAGGTGTGGAGTGCCTCGACACGGTCCGGGTACCGCGCCCCGAGCGCAGTCGTCACGCGACCTCCCCAGTCACCGCCGGCGGCCACGAAATGGCCGTAGCCCAGCCTCGACATCAGGACTGCCCAGGCGTCCGCGGTCCGATCGACCGACCAGCCCGTCGTCGACGGTCGGCCGCTCGGCCCGAAGCCGGGGAGGGCTGGAGCGACCACATGGAACGCCGCTGCGCCGGGCTCAGCCGGGTTCGCGAGGGCGTCCGCGACCTCAAGCGGTTCGATCACCGAGCTCGGCCAGCCGTGGGTGAGCACGAGGGGTCGCGCGTCGGCGCGCGGGGAGCGCACGTGGAGGAAGGCTTCCCAGCCTCGATACCCCCGAGCCGCCGTCGATGAAGCGCGACCGACCCGGCCGGGCCCGGCAACTCCGTGCCAACCAAGTCGAGCAGCTGATCGCCGACTACCAGTCCGGCGCGACGGTGTACGAGCTCGGTGACCGGTTCGGCATCGAACGGCGGACGGTCAGCAACATCCTCCATCGTCACGGCGTGCCGATGCGCCGCCGCGGCCTCACACCCGAGCAGGTCGACGACGCTATCCACCTCTACAACCTCGGCTGGTCCCTCGCGCGAGTCGGCGACCACCTGGACGTCAACCACACCACGGTGCTGAACAAGCTGCGCGAACGCGGCATCCCGACCCGAGACACCCACGAACGCCCGCGCATCGAAGCAGGTGGTGCTCGATGACCCGTGGTGCAGCGGTGTCGACGCGAACGGCTTCGGACGGGGTCACCGCCGTGCAAGCCGGTTTCGCCAGTCAGGTACCCGCCCCGCTTCCGCGACGCCGGCCGCGGTCATCGGCCCGGAAGCCGACGGCCCCCCGAACCGGCCGGACATCGGTCACTCGTGATCGGGGTGCGGGAGGCCGGGACGCGACGGATCAGCGACGCCGTCAGCGGCTTCCAGGCCGAGCGTGGCCAGCAGCGAAGCGCAGTCTTCGGCGTCGCTTGCGGCTGAGGCGACCAGCCGGGCACCGCGATACCGCGGAGCGGGGGTGAGCCCCGTGGAGCCGGTCTCTTCGGGTGGTATCGCGGCGCGCCTCATCGGTCTGGCAACAGACACTGGGGTGCCGGTACCCCGGGATTCGCGGTGGTCACCAGTTCCTCCGCCGGGATGGTCCATTTCGGTGGTACCGCGGGGGACGAGAGCGGGACACGCCAGCAGCCGGCAACGACGTCAGCGGCTGATGTGCCCATCACAGTCCGAAAAACGACACGGTGCCGGGTCCGGCTCGGATGCCGAGCGGGCGCACGACGTACCGGTCGTCGCGACCACGAACCGGTGCGTTCACCGGATCTTCTCGGGGATCTCTTCGAGTGTCCGCAGCAACCGGATCGCCAGTGCGCGGGCTTCTTCGGCGGACAGCGGCGAATTCTCCTTCACGGTGTTCTCGACGAGGTTCACTCGCTGCTCGTAACGGGTCACGAAGTCCATGACTTACCTTCTTCTCTCGATGACACACGGCGTACTCATCCGATGGTGGGGAGGTCTCCGGTCCACCGGACAGGGGGAGCACCCTTCCCGAAGGACCGATGTCACCGACGGGTGCGGCCGGACGGGTCGTACGCCCGCTTGCCGTGCGCAGCAGACCGGCGATGCGGAAAGCGTTCGGCCTCGTCTCCGGAAGCGGGTGCCGGGGTGTACACGGGCTGGCGGAACAAGCTCCCGTAGCGGCTGTCCTGGGGTGTGGTGAGCGTCCCGGGGCGGGGTTGTTCCGCGATGGGATGGCTGAACAACGATTTGTCCATGGTGGGAGTACTGATCAGGAAATCCTTTCGGGTACGCCGCCGGAGGGCGGCGTCGGGAGTGCGAGCGGCGGGGCCGGGCCGCGGACAGGTCACCAAGTCGACGTGCTCGGGCGCGGGCTTCAGCTCGGCCGCGGTTCGGAGAGGGTGGTTTTCGGGTCCGACGGCATGTCGGTGCTCCCGTCCCCGGTCGCTGGCAGTGCCGGATTGGGGCCGAGGACGGCGCAGGTTCGACCACTTGCGCACGAAATGCTCTCGGTCAACACCCAGCGTACACGACGGCCGCGCGGAGTGTGTTAAGACTGGGTTCTAGCGAAGGGGCCCTCGTGGACCAGCTCAGTCTCGGTGTCATCGCCCGTTCTCGCAAGGAGAACGAACGGCGGCTGCCGATCCACCCGCACCACCTGGACCGGATCGACGCCGATCTCCGGGAACGCATCTACCTCGAACACGGGTACGGCGAACCTTTCGGCGTACCCGACGAACACCTGGCGCGCGCGGTCGCTGGCCTGCGTACGCGGGAGCAGCTCATCGCCGAATCCGACGTCGTCCTGCTGGCCAAACCCCTGCGGGAGGACGTCGCGGAACTCCGGGAAGGCCAGGTGCTGTGGGGCTGGCCGCACTGCGTGCAGGACGCCGAACTGACCCAGCTGGCCATCGACCGGCGGCTGACCGTGATCGCCTTCGAGGCGATGAACCACTGGCGGCGCGACGGCTCGTTCGGGCTGCACGTCTTCCACAAGAACAACGAACTGGCCGGCTACTGCTCGGTCCTGCACGCCCTGCAGCTGATCGGCTCGACCGGCGACTACGGCCGCCGCTTGCGGGCGGTGGTGATCGGCTTCGGCGCGACCGCGCGCGGCGCGGTGACCGCGCTGAACGCCCACGGGATCCACGACGTCGAAGTCCTCACCGCTCGCGGCCTCAGCGCGGTCGGCTCACCGATCCATTCCGCGACGATGGTCCACTTCGACCACGACAAGAACCACCCGGGCGACCCTCGCCGCAGCCACGCACACACCGCCCACGGCCGGGTGCCGCTGGCCGGGTTCCTCGCCGAGCACGACATCGTCGTCAACTGCGTGCTCCAGGACACCGAAGCGCCGCTGACCTTCCTCATCGAAGACGACCTCGCCGCGCTCACCCCCGGCAGCCTCATCGTCGACGTCTCCTGCGACGTAGGCATGGGCTTCAGCTGGGCGCGGCCCACCACGTTCACCCGGCCGACCTTCCCGGTCGGCCACGGCATCACCTACTACGCCGTCGACCACAGCCCGTCCTACCTGTGGAACTCCGCGACCTGGGAGATCAGCGAAGCCCTGCTGCCACACCTGCGGACAGTCCTTTCCGGACAGTCCACTTGGGACGGAGAGGAAACGGTGCGGCGGGCCATCGAGATCCAGGAGGGCACGATCCGCAACCCCGCGATCCTGTCCTTCCAGCAGCGCGCGCCGGAATACCCGCACCGCTCCCGGCGGCTCAAGGCACCGGAACCGTCCACCTGAGACAAGTGCCGCCGCCGGCCGGGCGTTCGAGCCGCAACGCCCGCCTGGGTGCGCAAGCTGGAAGCCGGGGACGCCGCCGCGGTCCTCGCCCTGCGGGCCCGGCTTTCCGGGCGCGACCGGCACCTGCGGTTCTTCGGCCTCGGCGTGGCCGGGCTGGCCGAGCTCTCGACGCAGCTGTCCCACAGCTCCGGCGTCGGGCACACCGCCGTGGGCTGCTTCCTGCACTCCCGGCTGGCCGGTGTCGCCCGCTACGACATCCTGGCCGACCCGGCCGAAGCGGCGGTCGCGCTGGTCGTCGACGGTCGCGGCCCGATCCTCGGCGTGGCGGCCCTGCTGCTCGAACAGCTCGCCGTCTCGGCGGAACACGAAGGCGTGCGGATGCTCGTCGCCGACACCGACGCGGAAAACGCGAAGATGCTCGGCGTTTTCGCGGCACTGGGCATCCCGTTCCGGCCGGGACTGCAGCGCGAACGGCCCGCTGCCGCGGAACGAAACGTCCCTCCTCCGGAGTAGAATCGGCATTGTCCGAGAGCATTTCGCACGCCGGCGATCAAGCCCGCGTCGTTTTCGGCCCCAAGTCCGGCCAGTGCCTTCCGGCCGGGGACGGGAGCACCGGCATGAAGTCGGTCCCGCACACCACCCACGCCATGCGCTTCGCCCAGGCGGCCGACGAACTCCGCCACCACGCGCCGCGGCTGCGGCTCAAGCCGGAAGCACCCATCACGGGGTGGGTCGACGGCGCCTGGTGGCCCCTTTCCCTGGACCTGACCGTCGAACTGCCGTCGCTGCTCCCGACACTGACCGCCCGGCTGGGCCGGATCGAACGGGTCACCTACCACCTCGCGGCCTGGCCACCCACCCCGCGCCGGCTGCGTTCCGGGGACGAGCACGGCGACGTCCGGCTCGAAGGCTTCCGATCGCCGCACGCCGCCACCCTGACCGTGATCGGGGTCGGCGCGCGCCGCCGGCTGACGCTGCTGGTGATCCCGCCGGACGCCGATCCGGACCTCGCGCACCACGCGCTGCTGACCGCGGCACGCCGCGGCAACGACGACACGGTCGACACGCTGCTCGCCGCCCTTGACGAGGACACAGCGGTGCAGCGCTGGGAGGTCGAAGGCGGCCGGATTCCCACGCAGGCGGAACCGGTGGACGCGTAGCCGTCCTCAGTTCGCTCCGCCGCCGGATCCCGGTGGTGTGGCGTCGAGGCGGGCGTGCAGCCGTTCCCGGATCTCGTCCGGGGTGTAGGCCCGCCGCCGTCGTTCCTGGCGCGCGATCACCACCCCGGTCGCGGCGACCCCGACGAGCCCGGCCAGTCCCAGTGTCTTCCACCAGCGCATGGGCCTAGGCTACTGCCGTGCCGGGGACCGAGCTCGATCTCGACGAAGCCGTGGCCGTGACGCGCACGGGCGACCTGTGGCTGTTCCGGGGCCGGTCCGCGGCCGACCGCACGATCCGCGTCGTCACGAACAGCCCGGTCAACCACGTCGGCATGGCCGTGGTGATCGAGGACCTGCCGCCGCTGATGTGGCACGCGGAGCTGGGGAAGAGCCTGCCGGACGTCTGGTCGGGATCCCACCACCGTGGCGCTCAGCTGCACGACCTGCGCCAGGCGGTGCTCGTCTGGGCCGAGCGGTATCACCAGCGGGTCTGGCTGCGCCAGCTCGACCACCCGGTCACCGCGGAGCTGGAGGACGCCGCCCTGCGCACGATCGCGCGGCTCGACGGCACCCCGTTCCCGTCGACCGCGCGGCTGGCGTCCCGCTGGCTCGGTGGACGGCTGCCGTCCCGGAAGCGGGACGTCGCCCGGGACACCGGCCTCGAGTCCGGTTACTGCGCCGAGATCGTCGCGCTGACCTACGAAGCCATGGGCCTGCTGCCGCCGGGCCGGCGGCCGAACTGGTACGATCCGGGCCGCTTCTGGAGCGGCGACCACCTCGACCTGGCCGGCGGTGCCACCCTGGGCGCCGAGATCGCCGTGCGCCTGCCAGGTTGATATCAGTCCATTGTGGACGTCACAGTGGGACCTCGGTCGGCAGGCGGGGTTCGCGGTGCAGGAGTTCGAGCGCGTCGGTGTCCGCGATCGCCGGGAACTTCCGGTAGCTGTTGCGGACCGCGTGCAGCCAGGGCAGCGGGCGCAGGCAGACGAACTGGTCGACCTCGCGGGCGAGCCGGTCGAGGACGGGTGCCTGGGCGACCGGGACCGCGAGCACGATCCGGCGCACCTGGCGGGCGCGCAGGACGCGGATCGCCGTGTGCGCGGTCGTGCCGGTGGCGGCGCCGTCGTCGGCGAGAACCACGGTCCGGCCGGCGATCGGCACCGGCGCGACGTCGCGCCGGTAGACGGCGACCTGCCGGGCCAAGCCGCCCCGCGCCCGGTCGGCGAGCCTGGTGAGCTCGTCCGCCGAGATGTCGAACCGGCGGATCGCGCCGTGGTCCCAGACGACCAGGCCGCCCTCCCCGACGGCACCGAGCAGCACCGGTGGTGGTCCGGCGGCCTCGATCCGGGCGGTGAGCAGGATGTCCAGCGGCGCCCCGAGGACGTCGGCGATTGCGGCGGCGACCACGAGGCCGCCCTCGGACAGGCCGAGGACCACGGCGCGGTCACCGCGCAGCGGGCGCAGGCGGAGGGCCAGTCGTTCGCCCGCCTCCCGGCGATCACGGAACCGCATGGGCACTCCTGCCGTCGGGAGCCGGTCGGCCGTCCCCCAGCATGACCGCACCGCGTCCGCGGGCGGGAGGGCCGTTGGTCATCACCAGCGGACCGTTCGGCACCTTTCGTTCGACAGTCCACAAAGGACTGTCAATGCGGGCGGCCCACCGTCGAGGGCGCCAGCACGACCGCGGGCGCGAGGGTGCGGTCGGCCAGGGCACGGGCCACGTCGCTGAGCCGGCGGTTGTTCCGCCGGGCGTAGCCGCGCAAGGCGGTGAACGCCGCGTCCATGCTCAGCTGCCCGCTGACGGCGAGCACGCCCTTGGCCTGCTCGATGATCACCCGGCTGTTCAACGCGGTCTGCAGCTGCTCGGAGAGGATCTCACCCTGCCGGAAGGCCCGTTCGTGGAGGATCCCGATGGTCGCGGTGTCGGCCAGTCCCTGGGCCAGTGCCACGTCGTCGGCCGACAGCTCACCCGGGGAGTGCCCGAAGAGGTTCAGCGCCCCGATCGTCTGCCGGCGCAGCCGCATCGGTACCGCGTGCACCGACGCGAACCCGTCCCTGGCCGCCTCGGCCGCGAACCGCGGCCACCGCACCGCCTGGGCGGCGATGTCGGCCACCAGGACCGGGGTGCTGGTGGTGAAGCACTCGACGCACGGCCCCTCGTCGATGTCGAGCTGGAACAGCTCCAGCAGCCGTGCCTGCTCGGTGGAGGACGCCAGCACCTGCAGGCCGCCCCGCTCGTCGGCCAGCGTCAGCCCGGCCGCCGCGACGTCGAGCAGCTCCACGCACTGCACCACCAGCGTGTGCAGCAGATCCGCGACGTCGTAATCGTCGACCAGCGTGTCCGCCAGCGCGACGAACGCCCGGGTCACCTGTCGTTCACGGTCGGGCATGCCCACCATCTCCTGAATCGTCAGCTGCCTTCATGGTGATCCTCACCGGAACTCCTCGTCCAGCCGCAGCCGCCGGGCCACGACGTCGGCCGCGACCTCCAGCAGGGAACGTCCTTGGCCGAACGCGTAGGCCCGCAGCCGGGCCAAGGCGGCCGAGGCGGGCAGGTCCAGGTGCGCGATCAGCATCCCGGTGGCCTGGTGCACCTCCCGGAACCGCATTCCCGCGCCGTCCATCCACTGACCGTCGCCGTCGAGCCAGCGATCACCCCCTTCGCGCAACCCCGACAGGGCGAGTGCCGCGATGTCGGCCACCTGCAAGGCCGTCGACAGGTCGGCAGCGTCGAGCGAGCCCGGCGTCGAGCGGTAGGTATCGAGGGTCGCCACCCGGACCGCCCCGATCTGCACCGGGAACGTGAACAACGCGGCCACCGGCTGCGCCGCGGCCTCGGCCGCGAACACCGGCCACGCCGATGGCGGCCCGGCGGCCAGATCGGGCACCAGAACCGGCCCGCCCGAGGTCTGGGCCTCGAAACACGGTCCTTCACCGAGGGAAAACTGCAGCTCCGCCAGCGCCGAGCTCACCGCGTCACTGGCGTAGACGGTCTCGCGGTGCCCGGTGCCGGCCACCACCGACACCGCCGCTCCGTCCACCGGCAGCAAGCGCACACACGCCCGGCACACGCGGCCGACGACGTCGACCCCGCTGCCGGGCGCGTCTTCGTCCAGGGCGGCCAGCACGCTCGCACGCAGGTCCTCGACCTCAGCCACCGCGAACCCACCACCGGTGAGCTCCGCGTTCCCGCATCCGGTTCCCTCCGGGTCGGTGTTCGTGAGCGCCCCACCAACGCGGACACCGCCGGGCCCGGATCAGCACCGCTACCGCGGCTGCGTCCACCGAGCGTACCCGCCCGGCCACCAGGGCACCCGGCGAGCGGCGACGCTTCACGTGGTCAGGGCCGGCCCGGGTGCGCCGCCGGCGGCGCACCTCGCCCGGCGAGGATGTCCTCGGCACTGGCCGTGGTGTCCGGGTCCGCGGCCGTCCGCAGGGCGGCGGTGGCGGCGTCGCGCGCGGTGTCCGGCGCCACCACGAGCAGGATCAGGCGCCGCTGCTGCGTGCCGACGAGCGCGACGGTGTGCGCCTGCATCGAGTGGAACCCCTCCAGCCGGACGACACGGCCGTCCACCACGAGCTTGCGGTGGGCGATCTCCCAGCCGTCGCCCAGCGGGTAGCTGATCCGCTCGACGTCGCCCACCCGGTCGCGCACCGCCGCGAGGACGCCGGGGAACTCGACGCCGGCGTCGCGGGACCGCGGCCACCACGCGCCGTCGACGTACCCGCCGCCGGCGGCCGGTTTCAGCTGCAGGCGGACCTCGTCACCAACGGCGGTCACGACCGGCTCCGGTCCGGGGTCTCGGTGAGCAGGCCGCGTTCCGCCTTGCCGAACCCGCGGGGCGCCGCGGAGTAGCCGGGGTTGAGCTTGCGGGCCAGGCGTTCAGGCTTGGGCCAGCGGACTTCGGTGGCCCAGCCGACCTTTTCGAACAGCCAGATCAGGCGCGCGGACATGTCGAGCTGGCCGCGGCGGACGCCGTGGCGGGCGCCGGTCGGGTCGGCGTGGTGGGAGTTGTGCCACGACTCGCCCATGGAGGCGATGGCCAGCGGCCAGAAGTTCGCGGACTTGTCGCGAGCGGCGTAGGGCCGGTCACCGATCATGTGGCACAACGAGTTCACCGACCAGGTGACGTGGTGCAGCACGGCCACCCGCACCAGGCTCGCCCAGAAGAACGCGGTCAGCGCGCCCCACCAGGACATCGTCACCAGCCCGCCGAGCACGGCCGGGGCCAGCAAGGTGACCACGGTCAGCGCGGGGAACCAGCGGTCGATCCGGGCGATGTCGCGGTCGGCGAGCAGGTCGGGGGCGAACCGCTGCGCGTTGGTCTTCTCCCGGTCGAACAACCAGCCCATGTGGGCGTGCCAGAAACCCTTCGCGAGCGCGGCGGCCGAAGTGCCGTAACGCCACGGGGAATGCGGATCACCCTCGCGGTCGGCGAAGGCGTGGTGGCGGCGGTGGTCGGCGACCCAGCCGATCACCGGGCCCTGCATGGCCATGCTGCCGGTGGCGGCGAGGGCGATCCGCAGGCCGCGGTTCGCCTTGAAGGCGCCGTGGGTGAAGTAGCGGTGGAAGCCGATGGTGACTCCCAGGCCGGTCAGGAAGTAGAACCCGATGGCCAGGGCGACGTCGGTCCAGCCGAGGCCCCAGCCCCACGCGAACGGCACCGCGGCGGCCAGCGCCAGCAGCGGCACGACCGCGAACAGCTTGACCAGAAAGGTTTCGGTGCGGGACTTTTCGCCCGCGAGCATCGGCTCCGCGGTGTTGGGTGGCCGTTGCAGCGTTTGTGTCATGTCGATCGCTCCTTGACGTACCTGTTCGCCAGGGTCTGGGGCGATCAAGTTCCGGGTAGCCCGCTGACGGCGGCCCAAAACCGGGAGATGGTGGAGGTTGCCGGGACGTCCTCACCGCTGAGGCCCGCTACGTGAGCGAGAGCAACCAATAGTCACAACGAACGAACCGCCGGAATGGTTCCCGTACGGTCGACCCTTCGAATGCCGACCGGCCCCGGGCCCATCCGGCACGCCGGTCGGTGGCCCTCTAGCGTGGCGGTCATGGAACACCCCGAACCCGACGCCCGAACGCTCGAACGCGCCCTCGGCGAGTACGTGCGGGCGGTGGCGGCCGCGGTCGGTGTCCCGGACGAAAGCGCCACGGTGGAGATCAGCGACACCGCAACCGCCTACCTCGGGCTGCCGCGGCGGTGGCCCGGCCGGCCCGGTCACGACGTCATGCTGGTCTGGAACGAACGCCGGGGGTGGTCCCTCGCGGTGGAAACCGACCCCGGCGCGGCCGCGGTCGTCCTCGCGCACCACGGCGACGACCTCGTCCCCGGCCCGGACGCGGTGGCCCGGTTCGTCGCCGACACCGCCGCCGGGCGTCCTCCGGGTCAGGCGCCTGCCGGACCGGCCACCGACGTGTCCCGCCGGGTGCTGGCCGAGCGGCTGCGGCCCTACCTCGGCGACGCCCCGAACGGCTGACCGCGGTCCGGCTCCCGTGGTTCTCCACCGGCCCGCGGGGGCATCCGCCCGGCGGTATGCTCGGGAACCAGCGCCCAGACCCCGCTCTCACCCCGACCGGCCTCGTGCCCGGTCATCGCCAGGAGCAGGTTCTTCATGAATTCCCCCCCAGCACAACGCGCTGATCCGCAGGGCGGGCCAGGGGCTTCTCCGGTGCCGTACGGGCTCCGCGTCGCCGCCGCGGTCTCGTGGCGCCTGCTGGTCGTGGCGGCGGCCCTGACCGTCCTCGGCTTCGTGGCCACCCGGCTGGCCTCGGTGGTCGTCCCGGTCGCGGTGGCGCTGCTGCTCGCCGGGCTGTTCTCGCCCGCCGTCACCTGGCTCGCGGCCAGGAAGGTCCCGCGTGCACTGGCCACCGCGATCGTGCTGATCGTGGGCATCGCGCTGGCCGGCGGGGTCGTGACTTTCGTCGTCATCACCGTCACCGTGGGCATGCCCGCGCTGATCGACCAGGTCACCGTGAGCCTGACCGACCTGCACACCTGGCTGCGCACCGGCCCCCTGCACCTGAGCCAGGGCCAGCTCGACCAGCTGCTCGGCAACCTGACCGCCATGCTCGGCCGGAACAAGTCCGTGATCGCCTCGGGCGCCCTCACCACCGCGGTCACCGTGGGGGAACTGCTCGCCGAGGCCCTGCTCGCGGTGTTCTGCCTGATCTTCTTCCTCGCCCAGGGAAACCCGATCTGGGCGTTCCTCATCCGGGGCGTACCCACCCGGCTGCGCGACCGCGTCGACATCGCCGGGCGCAGCGGGTTCACCACCCCGGCCCACTACGTCCGCGGGACAGCCGCCGTCGCGTTCGTCGACGCCGCCGGCATCGGCCTCGGCCTGGTGATCCTCGGGGTACCCTTGGCGGCTCCGCTGAGCACGCTCGTCTTCCTCGGCGCGTTCATCCCCGTCATCGGCTCGGTGATCGCCGGCGGGATCGCCGTCCTCGTGGCCCTGGTGGCCAACGGCGTCTGGGCGGCCGTCATCGTGCTCGCCGTCGTCGTCGGCGTCATGCAGGTGGAAAGCCACGTCCTGCAACCACTGCTGCTCGGGCGGGCCGTCCGGCTGCACCCCCTGGCCGTCGTCCTCACCCTCGCCATCGGGCTCGTCACCGCCGGGATCGTCGGCGCCCTGCTCGCCGTCCCGCTGCTCGCCGTCATCAGCTCGGGCGTGCGCAGCCTGACCACCCGGCCGGAGAACAACTCGCCTGCGGGAGCCGCTCCTCCTGCCGATCCGGAAGACCGCGCCCCGGACCCCGGCGACCGATGACGTGCACGCCGCCGGACCTGTGGTCTGTTGAGGACAGTCGGGAGCCGGCGGCTCGGCCTGGTGCCGGACGGAGTCCCCGCCCTTGCGCAGCCGGGTCGATGCCCGTCCGCCGAGCCTCCCTTCGGGGACCGGGCGATGAGGTGGTGGCCGATCAGCAGCAGTGCTCGCCAGGCCCGGTGTCGTTCACCGACCAACGCAGCGGAAAGAGCCGTCCGCCCGGTCGAAATCCGGCAAGGTCTCCTCGACTTCGCCGTCGTCCGGTCCGCTCCGGACACCGCGACCGGGGGCGGGACAAACGCCAGCGCTCGGCTCCAGGGCCAGTGAGTGCTCACCCGCGGCGTGACCGGATGGGTCGGTCTGCGGCCGGATCCGAAGTTCGCCGGGACGAACCGGGTCACCGGCGCCGCGGCGCGGTATGCTCACCCTGACAGCGCCGAAGTGCCCAGTCCCCGCCCTTGCGACGACCGACAGCCGATGACCGGACGTCCGCACCGGGGCTGCGCAGTGTCCGATGTGGTCAGATCCGGACGGCGACGTCTGGAGCGAACTCATGAAACTCAGGGCACCGGCCGGCCGACGTCGGCACAACCTCGCACCGGAACCGGTGGTGCCGCTCCTGTTCGGCAAGCGCGGGCCACCGTCGCCCCGCCGGGGCTGAAGCTTTCCGAGGAACTGGTCGGCCGCGTCGCCATCCTGGCCCTGCACGGCGAGTTCGACCTGTTCACCACACCCGGGGTGGACCGGGCCATCGACACGATCCTGCTTCGGGGCCCCCGGCGGCTCGTGGTGGACCTTTCCCACGTCTGCTTCCTGGATTCGGCGGGCCTCGAGGTGCTCGTTGCCGGCCACCGGCGGGCCGGCCCGCGGACCGATCTGCGCATCGTGGCGACGACCCGGGCGACGTGGCGGCCGCTGCAGATCGGCCGGCTCCACGAAACCTTGGTCATCCACACCTCGTGCGCGGCCGCGATCGCCGCTCCCGCGCGCGGGAGCCGGGCTGAGCCGGCGAAAAGTTCCTTCGGCCCCCCGGCAGATGACGTGTGACCCTGGGCAGCCGTGGCCCGGACGAGCAGGGTGGTGGCTACCGGAACGCCGCTTCGCGCTCATCCGGGCCGGCCGTCGAAGGGGACAACCACGCATGCTGATCCAGATCGGCACGGACCAGGCCGTGCACGGCGATGAAGGGCTGATCCGGCACTTCGAGGCGGAGCTCGCCGCCAGGCTGGCGCGGTTCAGCGACCACATCACGCGGCTGGAAGCCCGCTTCAGCGAGGAAGCCGCCGACGACGGGAAGGACCGGTGCTGCGTGCTCGAAGCCCGGCCGGCCGGGCGGCGGACGGTGGCCGTCAGCCATCACGCGGGCTCGGTCGCCGAGGCGTGCCGGGGTGCCGTGCACAAACTCGAGAGCATGTACGGCCGGACGGATCACCGCAAGGGCGGGGACTGCATCCGGCACCAGGACGGGCACGCCGGCTCATGACTGCCCTCAGCGGGCTCGGTACGCCGCGACCCGACGCGACCCGGCCATGAAGCTCCCGCGCGCCCGCTCCTGAGACCCGTTCCGCCGTTGCCCGTACCCGGCTCGCCCGAGGAGCCGTCGGTCCGCCGGCACCAGGACCTGACGATCACCGTGGAACGGCTGGGCGGCGTTGCGGTCGTCGCCGTGGACGGCGAAGTCGACCTCTGCACCGTGCCCATGCTCCGCGACGTCCTCGAAGCGACCTCGAACCGGGCACCGTGGCGGATCGTCGTGGATCTGTCGCTCGTCCGGTTCCTGAACGCCGCCGGGCTGGAGGTGCTGATCGACGCCCAGCGCGTCGCCGGGCCGGGTACCGACTTGAGGCTGGTGGCGACGACGCGCGCGACGTGGCGCCCGCTGCAGCTCACCGGGACGCACGAACGGCTGCCCGTGCACGCCTCGCGCGCGGCGACCGTCGCGGCGCCGCGACGGCGGGCGGCGGACACCGGCTGATCCCGGGGAGAGCCGGTCAGCCTCTCCTCGGCTGTGCGGCACCGCGCCGCCGGCCGAGGTGTTCCGGCGGCGGATCAGTGCGGCCGGGCGGGTCGTCCTCCGCCGTGAAGCCATCGGCGGGCGTGAGGCCGAGCATGGCAAGCAGCAGCTCGCAGTCCGCGGCGTCGTGCGACGTCGACGCGACCACACGAGCGGCCCGGTGCCGCTCTTCCCGGGGCAGGGTGAACGGAACCACCAGGATCGCCGGGGATCTTCGCAACCGGGTCACCGGCCCGGCCGCGCAGCCCGGGAAACCGTTGCCGTTGCGGTCATTCGGCTCCTTCGATCGGCCACGCCACGGGGCTTCGCCCCTCGCCGGCGACGGTCCGGTTCCGGTCTCGTGCGCCGGAGCCCGATGGGTGGGCGTCGAGGATGTCGGTGGCTCGAACCAGGCCGGCCGGTGCATCGGCGGCGGCCCCCTGCGGGCGGACGGGCACCCAGGTCGTGCTGGTGTTCGTCGCGCAGGCTGTGCCCGGTGACGGTCCCGAAGTGCTCGCACCACACCGGGGCCGCGCACGGCGACCCGGTCCGGCGCACGCGGCTGCGGTAGCGGACGAGTCAGCCGGGTGGGTAGCCACCGCCGTGGCGGGTGGGCCAGTCCCGGTACGCGTGCCCGGCCGGCGGCCGATCGGTCTGTTCGTCGTCCACCGGTGCCGCCTTCGCTCACGGTGCACTCGGGGTGCACGTCATCGATCGCCGGGGTCCGGGGCGCGGTCATCCAGCTCAGGCGGGGAAGCGCCGGGAGTGCTTCGCCCGGGCGAGTGGTTCTCCGGCCGGGTGGTCAGGGCGCCCCAGGCGATCGCCGACTTGTTCCGGCCGAGCACAAGGAACGGTGAATCCCGCCGCGACGGTCACCGCGGCACCCGGGTGGAAGACCTTCCGTTCTTCGCTGCCGCCATCCATCCTGGAAGGCACCGCGAGGGCGGGGTACCGGCACGGTGCGAGCCGTTGCGGTCGCGGCGACGTCTCGGTGGGCCGGGAGCCGGCGGCACGGGCGTAAGGTGGCGGTATCGCCGCGGACCTCGGCGTGTCCGCTGGAGCCGGGGCCCGAAGCCGGAAGTTCGAGCGAGTCCCGGCTCTCCCCGCTGCTCATCGGTCCCGCGCCCGGATGATCAGCACCGGCAAAAGGAGATCCGGCATGTCGTCCCTCGATCTCGAAACCGGCGTCGCCGCCGCGGAAATCGGCGATCCGGCCGCGGCCGCCTGCGCGGTGTGCCCCCATTCCCCGGAATCGCATGATGTGATCGCGCGCCGGTTCTGCACGGCAACGCAGGCGGGCGGGTTCCACCGCGGATGCGTGTGCGCTGGTGCGTCGGACGCCGCGG
This sequence comes from Amycolatopsis jiangsuensis, assembly GCF_014204865.1. Classification (NCBI taxonomy): domain Bacteria; kingdom Bacillati; phylum Actinomycetota; class Actinomycetes; order Pseudonocardiales; family Pseudonocardiaceae; genus Amycolatopsis; species Amycolatopsis jiangsuensis. The sequence goes on along the minus strand of NZ_JACHMG010000001.1, from coordinate 6,159,971 downwards.
TGACCACGGCGACGCGGGTCCCGAAGTGAAGGGCTCGTCATGAACGCCTTCGGGGGACCCGCAGGCCGGGTCCTCCGGCCGTCGTCGCGGAAGGAGCACCGGGCATGACGTTTGCGCCGGACGACACCGCGGGTCCCGTGGTCGGTTCTCCGACCCTCGACCGGCGGCTGCGGCTGAAACCGCCGGGTGCGGTCAAGGGCTGCTTCGACGGCGCCTGGTGGCCACGCTCGCGAGAGCCGGTGGCGGAATTCAGCGCCCTGGTCACTGCGCTCGCCGTGGATTCGGGCCCGGTGGACCGGATCGGCTTCAACCCGGCGATGTGGGATCTGCCCCCGGGAAGCTCGCGCTCGAACCCGGTTTCGTGGAGCTGGCGGGTTCTTCGGCCTGGACCGGTACACGATCATCGTCATCGGACCGCGCATCCGCCGGCTGACCCTGCTGGTGGTGCCACCCGACGCCGATGCCCCCGCGGCGGAGCGAGCGCTGGCAGCGGCCGCCGCGCCGGACGCGAGCGGCTCCGCCGTGCTGATCCTGACCACCAGCGGCATCCTCGGCCCGGCCGCCGGCCCGGCTTGAGGAGGACAGTCGCCGTTTCGCACCGGAGCAGCCGACGGTCGTGCTGAGCACCGCCGGCGGGGCCGGGGGCGCGGGCGGCCCCGCTTCGGGCAGCACCGGAACGGTCAACGGTGGTGACGGCGCCGACAGCGTCACGGTCGCCGACGGCGCGGTCAGGCCGGCGTCGGCGGCCGTCTCGGCCCACCGGCACCCGCGGCACCAGTCCTGGCCACCGGAACCGGCCGCGGTGGGCGCCGGTCCGTGTCACGGATGTCGGCTCTCACCTGTCGGAGGGCATCGCGGAGCCGGTGGTTCCCCGGCCGGCGGTGCGGTCACGGCGATGACGGGGACACGGGCTCCCCCGGGGTCGACCTCGGGCGGCCCGGCGAGGTCACCGGTCCGCGGCGAGTGTGGATCCGTCCCGGTGTAGGTGACGCGCCAGTTCCCGATGCTGAACGCGATCTGCCGCCGAGGTGGGAAGGGGAAGCCGTGGCCCACCGTCGCGCTGGGGTCCGGATGCCCGGCGGTCATCGTCTGCTCCTCGGCCGTGGGAGCGGTTCCACGGGTTACGTGGAACCACAGGCACGCCGGAGTCCGGGGCGGTCTGGTCAGCCTAGATGAGTGATTCCGTGAAGGTCGTGTGAAGTGGCCCCGAGTGTGGGCATGAGTGGAGGGTGCTCATGATCATTTTGTGAAGAACGACCTGAACACCCTCCTGACGGCACTGTACGTGCTCGTCGATGACCATGTGGTGCTGCCCCGGACCGGCCGGGGACGGCGCCCACTACTCACGGACAGTGAGTTGATCACGCTGGCCACTGCCCAAGTGTTGCTGCGGTATGACTCCGAGCGCCGATGGATTCGCCATCTTCATGCCGACTCCCGGTGGCGTGAATGGTTTGCTCATCTTCCTGGGCAGTCCGGCTACCACAAGCGGTTAAAGGCATCAGAACCGTTGCTGCGCAAGACCATCCTGGCCCTTTCCCTGTGCTGTCCGTCCTGGTTTGACGACATGTGGATCACCGATGCCACCCCGGTGCCGTGCGGGATGTCCCGGGAAACCGTGAAGCGCTCCGACCTGGCCGGCCACGCCAGTTACGGCTACTGTGCGTCACACTCTCGGTGGTATTGGGGGCTCAAGCTTTACCTCGTCTGCGCCGGCGACGGCATGCCGATCATGTGGTGCCTGGCCAACCCGAAACTCGGCGAACGCGAGGTCTTGGCCGCCCTGCTCGAGCACAACCACCACCTCGTTCGTGACGGCCAGACCCTGTTGGCGGACAAGGGTTTCGCCGGCAAGGAATTCAAGAAGCTGACCGCGGCGATGGGGCTGGAGTTGCTGCGCCCGGACCGCAAGGACGAGACCTACCGCAACGGCAACCTCGGCGGTGTCCGTCAACGGATCGAGTCGGTCAACCAGACCCTCAAGGGCCAGCTCGACCTCGAAGCCCACGGCGGACGCACCCCCGCCGGAGTGTTCACCCGCGTCGCCCAACGCCTGCTGGCCATGGCCGCCGGCATCTGGCACAACTGGAACACCGGCCTGACCAGCAAACGATCACTCATCGCCTACGACCACTAACACTAACTTCACGGAATCAGCCGTCTAGTGTCGCGCGTCCCAAGTTGTTTGACGTCCGGGGTCACTGGACTCGGGCTCGCTCCCCGAAACCGGCCCGGTCAGTGCGAACGTCCGGCCGCGGCGATGTAATCAAAGATTCGTTCACCTCGACCGACGACATGAACGACTCTTTCCTGTCGCCGGACCAGCCGCCGCCAGGAGACTGCCAACGAACCTCAGACGCGCGCCGTCAGGTCGGCGACGTGGACCGAGACGCCGGTCCGGCCTGGTTTGATCAACGGCGCGGCCGGGAATCCGGATCCGGTATCGAGTGGCCGCCCCAGTCCCCGGCGCCCGCAGGACTCGGGGAAGGACTCCCATGGACGTATCTTCGGTGAGCGAGGGCGCCGGCCTCCGGGCGGCGTCACGCAACGACTTCAGCGCTCTTGGCCGCATCATGCGGCGTGAAGGCCTGCTTGACCGGCGCTACGGCTACTACGCGGTGAAGATCAGCCTGACCCTGCTGGCGTTCGCCGGCGGCTGTGCGGCGTTCGTCCTGCTGGGCGATTCGTGGTGGCAGCTGGTCACGGCGGTGTTTTTCGCGGTGATGTTCGCGCAGGTGGCGTTCCTCGGTCACGACGCCGGGCACAACCAGGTCTTCCGCACCGGGCGGGCCAACGACCGCGCCGGTTACGCGTTCGGCGGGATCGTCGGCATGAGCTACGGCTGGTGGATGGGCAAGCACACCCGCCACCACGCCAACCCCAACCACGAGGGCGACGATCCCGACATCGACATCCCCTTGCTGGCCTTCACCCGCGGGCAGACGGTGCACAAGAGCGGGTTCGTGCGCTGGACGTCGAAGCACCAGGCGGCGTTGTTCTTCCCGTTGCTGCTGCTGGAAGGCCTGAGCCTGCACTGGGCGGGCATCCAGGCGGTGTGGCGCGGGCAGGTCAAGACCCGGTGGCTCGAAGCGGCGCTGCTGTCCGCGCACGTCGTGGTCTACCTGGGGGCGGTGTTCGTGGTGTTGTCCCCGCCGGTCGCCTTGGCGTTCATCGCCGTGCACCAAGGACTGTGGGGCGTGTACATGGGCTGTTCGTTCGCACCGGGTCACAAGGGCATGCCCACCTACACGGACAAGACCGAGCTCGACTTCCTGCGCAAGCAGGTGCTGAGCAGCCGCAACGTCCAAGGCCGCCGGTGGGTGGACTTCACGCTCGGGGGACTGAACCACCAGATCGAGCACCACCTGTTCCCGAGCATGCCGCGGGCCAACCTGCGCCGCGCGCAGCCCCTGGTGCGCGCGTTCTGCGCCGAGCACGGGATCGACTACGCCCAGTGCGGGCTGTTGAAGACCTACCACTACGTCCTGCAGCACTTGCACGAGGTGAGCGCACCACTCCGCGCGGCGGGCGCACCTGCCCGCTAGACCGTAGGGAGGGCCCGCGGCGCGATCACGGAGCGCCGGTGTCTGTCGAGCGCACGTGTATCGGGTTGGATGTTCACACCCGATCGGTGGTGGCCTGCGCGATCGGCAACGAGGCCGCTGACGAGCGTCCGCCGCAGCCGACGGCCGGTCAGCGAGGCGATGGAAAACCAGTCACCAGGTGGGCGCCCGGCCCTTCTTGCAACGCGCCGCAGCGCTCGCGGTTGCGCGCCCTCACCTCCTTTGCTCCAGTCATGCCGGGATGTGCGTTGATGGCGCCCTGACATACCGGCCGAGATCGACGCCCCGTGGTGTCGATGCCGCCGAAGGAACCTCAGGACCACCCGTCAGCAGCGCTGCGCGGCCGAGGGCGGCTTCGCCGTCCTCAATCCCGGCGCGCCCCAACCGAACTCGAACTCCGTCTCCACCTCCGCCACGCCACCACGCTGCTGCAGGCCCTGCTCGCCTTGACCCAGCAAGAGCAAAGCGTTCGACACACCCCAGCCGATCGGCTACCTCAACAACATCGGCCGCGCTAATGGCCGCGACATCCGCACCATCATGGTGGCCCCCGAGCGCGCGCCTTCGGTCGAACTCGGTTTTGAACTCTTCGCCATCGGCAACCTCACCCCCCGCCCGGTACCCCGCACAGCGAGTGTCGAGCAGCAAGCTCGCCCGGATGCCACGAGCCACAGTCAGCGCCACCCTGACCTAAACAACACCAGCCACAACAAGCACGACACCTTACGGGGATAGAACACAAAACAGGCCCTGAACAGCAAAAACCCTCTCGCTCATGCTACGAGCGAGAGGGTTTCTTACGTACAAATCCGCAGGTGAAAGCGGGAAAATCGAACTTCCGGTGGAGCTGAGGGGAATCGAACCCCTGACCTTCTCGATGCGAACGAGACGCGCTACCAACTGCGCTACAGCCCCTCGGAGCGCGAGGCTCCTTGTTCAGTGCTCGTAGAGCGTATCAGCGCGTCGGCGAGCACTGAACATCGGGGTCACTCCCCGACCGCGCGGCGGTACGGGCCGCCCATGCCGGGTTCGTCGAGTTCCTCGAACGCCGGGTCCTCGTCGTCCAGATCGACCACGACGGCCTGGCGGCGGATGCGGGACATCGGCGAGGGCTTGCGTTCCACGATGTTCCGCGGCGGCGAGGCGACGACCTCCAGGTCGTGGTCGTCCTCCTCCAGCTCCGCGGTCTCGGTGCGGACGGAGGACGGCGGTTCGGCCGGCTCGGCGCGCCGGGGGGTGCGGGTGGTCGAGTAGCGGGCCATCCGGCGCTGGCGGATCTCGTCTTCGATGCGGACCTGGCGGCGCAGGTAGCCGAGGTAGCCGACGAGTGCCAGGTCGACCGCGCCGTGGACCCACCAAGCCAGCGAAAGCACGAATCCGGCGAACGCGGCGGTCGCGACTGCGGCGATCAGCAGGATCACGACCACTCGCTGACGGAACGCGTACTTGGCGCGGGCGGCGATCTCGGCCGCCTCCGGGTCGAAGCCGCCCCGGCCCGGCCGGTAGCCACGCCGTTCACGCGCGGTTTCGGCACGTCCCGCGCGCGCGGGCTGCGGCAACGGTTCGGGCTCCGGTTCCGGCTCCTCCTCGAGGTCGGCGTCGAGTTCCGACTCGAGTTCGGCGAGGTCGTCCTCGACCGACGGCTGCGCATTGTCGGACACGGCGTACTCCTCCTGTCCCTCGTTGCGAGCACCCCCGCTGCGCACCACCCGTGCGGCCAGCGCGGAGGTGGGCGTCCGCGCGACCTGCTGGCGCTTGCGGGCCACCATGGGCACGAGAACGACGAGCCATGCCGCGGCCAGCGCGACGATGATCACCGAACTGGGCATCTCCCGTCACCTCCCCCGATCCTCTGCTGTAGTCACGCTAGCCACAACAGTCACACAGGAGACGCAGACTCGCCGGGTTCGATCACGAAAATGCATCACCGCATTAGGTGAATCTCACAAGATGTGGTAACGCGTATCCGGTAGCGGACGCGGAGTCACCATCAGGCCAGGTCGGCGCGCCCGGACCCGAGGAGCCGCGCGACCAGCCCGTCGCCGGTCTCCTCTTTCGTCACCGCGAAGCACAGGTGATCCCGCCAGGCGCCCGCCACGTCGAGGTACCGCTCGAACAGGCCCTCCTGCCGATAGCCGGCCTTCGTGAGCACCTTCAGGCTGGCGTTGTTCTCCGGACGCACGGTCGCCTCCAGCCGATGCAGCCCGGCCGAGTCGAAGGCGTGATCCGTCACGAGCGCCACGGCGGCGGTGGCCACTCCGCCGCGCACGAGCTCCGAGGACACCCAGTAGCCGATCCAGGCCGAACGCAGTGCCGCCCGGATCACGTTACCCACCGTGATCTGCCCGGCGAACTTTCCGTCAACCGTGATCGTGAACGGAAGACACTGCCCGCGCCGCGCCAGGCCGCGCAACGCGGCCCACTGCGAAGGCCAGGACCACAACGCGTTGCGGTCCGGCCACGGCCCCACACCGGTCGGCTCCCACTGTTCGAGGTGGTTCTGATCGCGCAACCGGATGCGGCTCCACTCACCCGCGTCGCGCAGCCGGACCGGCCGCACGGCGACGACCCCGGCCGGAACGCGCAGCGGACCGAGCCGTGCGGGCCAGCCCGGGTGACGGCTTTCGACCGGGTACGCGAGGGCGGCCACGATCCCGGCCCGCTACGCCCGCTGCGCGAGGAAAGTGACCTTGACCTGCTCGCCGGCCGCGACCTCGGTGAGGTCCTCCTCCACCGTGACCAGGCAGTTCGCCTCGGCCAGCGAAGCGAGCAGGTGCGCGCCCGACGTGCCGAGCGGCTGCACCAGGTACTCGCCGTTGGCCTCGTCACGCAGCAGCTGCCCCCGCAGGTAGCCGCGCCGGCCCTTGGTGGACGTGATCGGTGAGAGCAACCGCGCCCCCACGGTCCGCCGGTGCGGATTGCGCGTACCCCGTGCGGCCCGGATCAGCGGTCGCACGAGCACCTCGAACACCACGAGTGCGCTCATCGGGTTGCCCGGGATCAGGAACGTCGGCACCGAGTCCGGGCCGAGGCGGCCGAAACCCTGCACGGAACCGGGGTGCATGGCGATCCGCGTGAGATCGATGTGCCCGAGGTCGGACAGCGCCGCGTGCACCTCGTCCCCGGACGTGCCTCCGGCACCACCGGCGACCACCACGATCTCCGACATGAGCAACCGGCCCTCGACGACCTCGCGCAGCCGCTTCGGATCTCCCGGCACGATGCCGACCCGGCTCACCTCGGCGCCGGCGTCGCGCGCGGCCGCGGCCAGCGCGTAGGAGTTGACGTCGTAGACCTGGCCGACCGACGGCGTGCGGTCGACGTCCACCAGCTCGTCACCGACCGAGACGATCGACACCCGCGGCCGCGGGTAGACCAGCACCTTCGCGCGGCCGACCGCGGCGAGCAGACCCACCTGCGCGGACCCGATCGTGTCGCCCTTGCGCACCGCTACGTCGCCGATCTGCACGTCCTCACCGGTTCGGCGCACGTAGCCTGCCGAGGGCACCGAGCGGTGCACGGTGACCTTGGCCTGGTGCCCGTCGGTGTAGGACGTGGGAACGACCGCGTCGGCGAGCGTGGGCAGCGGCGCTCCGGTGTCCACCCGCACCGCCTGCCCCGGCTGCAATCGCCTCGGCTGCCGCGAGCCCGCCGGGATCTCACCGACCACCGGCAGCTGGACGGGTTCCTCGCCGGCCGTGCGCACGTCGACGCTCCGGACCGCGTACCCGTCCACCGCGGCCTGGTCGAACCCGGGCAGTGCGTGCTCGGCGACCACTTCCTCCGCGCACAGCAGGCCTTGCGCCTCGGAGATCGCCACGCGGACCGGACGGGGCCGCACCGCGGCGTCCAGGGTCAGCGCGATCTGCGCTTCGACGGAGCGGAACTCCGCGGCCGGCTCACCGGCCTCGTCGGCCGGGGTGGCGTCGGGCGATTCGGTCATGGGCGATCGTTCCCGATCCGTTCGGTCAGCCAGGTTCGCAGCGACGGCCCGTAGGTCGGGTCCTCGAGCGCGAAATCGACGGCGGCCCGCAGGAAACCGCCGGGGTTGCCCAGGTCGTGCCTGCCCCCGTGGTGCACGACGACGTGCACCGGGTGACCCTCGCGGATCAGCAACGCGACGGCGTCGGTGAGCTGCAGTTCACCACCGGCGCCCGGTTCGATCCGGCGCAGCGCGTCGAAGATCGCCCGGTCGAGCAGGTAGCGCCCGGCCGCGGCGAAGGTCGAGGGGGCGTCCTCCGGCTTGGGCTTCTCGACCATCCCGTGGACCTGCTTGACGTCCGGATCGCCGGTGTCGGTGACGTCGAAGACGCCGTACGGCGAGATCTGCTCCTTGGGGATGTCGAACGCGCACAGCACGCTGCCGCCGTACTGGGCCCGGACCGCCGACATCCGTTCGAGGACACCGGCGGGCAGCACCAGGTCGTCCGGCAGCAGCACGGCGACCGCGGTGTCCTCGTCGGTGAGGTTCGGCTCGGCTTGCGCGACGGCGTGGCCCAGCCCCAGCGCCTGTTCCTGGACAGCGGTCTCCACGTCGAGCAGGCCCGGCCCCCGGCGCACCTTCGCCAGCAGGTCGTTCTTGCCCTTGTCCTCGAGTGTCTTCTCCAGTTCGGGCTGCGACTCGAAGTACCGGACCACCGCTTCCTTGCCGGGCGAGGTCACGATGACCAGGCGCTTCGCCCCCGCGCCCGCCGCCTCGGTGGCGACGATCTCGATGCCGGGGGTGTCGACCACGGGCAGCAGCTCCTTCGGCACCGCCTTCGTGGTCGGCAGAAAGCGCGTACCGAGGCCGGCGGCCGGCACGATGGCGGTTCTGAACGTCTGAGTGGATTCGGCGCCCGTCATGGGCGCAAAGCCTAACCTGGTCCCATGCGCGAGCCGGGCAATGAGCACCTGAGCAAGGCGGAGTGGCGCACCCGGGTCCTGACCACCCGCGCCTCGGTGTCCCCCGAACAGCACGCGCGGGAGGCCGCCGAGATCGCAGCCGCGGCCGCTTCGTTGGGAGCCGAAACGGTGTGCGCGTACCTGCCCTTCGGCACGGAACCCGGCCGGATTTCCCTGGTCGAGGCGCTGGCGGCGACCGGAGCCCGGGTCCTGCTGCCGGTGGTCCAGTGCGCGCCCGGCCCGCTCGAGTGGGCTGCCTACACAGGGCCGGACGAGCTGGTACCGGGCCGGCTGCGCGGTGTTCTCGAACCTTCCGGGCCACGACTGGGGGTTGACGCGATCGAAGCGGCGGACGTGATCCTCGTACCGGCGCTCGCCGTCGACCGCCGCGGAGTGCGGCTCGGACGCGGAGCGGGTCACTACGATCGCTCGCTCGCCTCCGCGACCGCGGACCTCCTGGCCGTCGTGCGGACCGAGGAGCTGGTGGACCACCTGCCCGGGCAACCCCACGACGTGCCGATGAACGCAGCACTCACCCCCGGCGGCCTGGTCCGGCTGCCCACCCCGTGATGTGAGCAAGGGGCAATTGCGCCGGAGGAATGTCATCCAGCACAATTGGGTTAGCACTCTTGTCGGTCGAGTGCCAGTGCATGAAGGAGCTTCAGTGCCCACGTACCAGTACGCCTGCAAGGAATGCGACCACCGCTTCGAGGCCGTGCAGTCCTTCTCCGACTCCAGCCTGACGGTGTGCCCCCAGTGCTCCGGCCCGCTGCGCAAGGTCTTCAGCTCGGTCGGCGTGGTCTTCAAGGGCAGTGGCTTCTACCGCACGGACTCGCGCGACTCGGGCAGCTCGAACACCACCACGAGCCAGGCCAAGGGGGAAAGCGGCAAGTCCGAGTCCGCATCGTCGAGCACCTCCTCTTCTTCGGACAGTTCGTCGTCTTCGTCGACGTCCTCGTCGTCGTCTTCTTCCTCTTCCTCATCGTCCTCCTCGAGCACGAGCAGCACTGCCTCCGCGGCGTCCTGAACGGCCAGTTGTCCACAAGGGGGCAGTTGTCCACAGGTGCGTGATCCGGCCCTTTCCGAGGGACGGCGCGGTGCCTAACGTCGGTTCCGTGCGGCACCCCGCCGCACGGGAACCGACGAGGGGACGACCGTGGACACGTTGCTCAGCCGCCTTCCGGCGCTGCCCGATCTGCGCAGGTTGCGCGGCCCCCGAGCCCGGCTGATCCGCCAGTGCCTGGCCGCGGCACTCCTGCTGGCCGGTCTGCTCCTCCTGCTCCTGCCACCCGCCGCCCGCGGCGCACCGGCGACCGGCACCGTGGTCTCGGCCCGAGACCTTCCGGCGGGTTCCGTCCTGCGTTCTGCCGACGTCCGGCTCGTCGCCGTGCCCGACGACGTCCGGCCGGCCGGCGCGCTCACCACCCCGGAGGCCGCCGTCGGCCGGTTGCTGTCCGGACCGGCGCGGGCCGGGGAGCCGATCACCGACGTCCGGCTTCTCGGAGGAAGTTCTCCCGCAACGAGTGAGCCCGGCTCGGTCACGGTGCCCGTACGGCTGGCCGACGCGGCCGTGGCGGAGTTGCTGCGTCCCGGGCAGCACGTGGATGTCGTCGCGCGCGGGACTGCCGGCAGTCCCGCGGCGGTGCTGGCCACCGCCGCCACCGTGGTCACCGTGCACCGTCCCGGCGGGACGGACAGCCGCTCGTTCGGGTCTTCGACCGAGGGCCCGCTCGTGCTGCTCGCGCTGCCGACACAGGCCGCCACCAAGGTCGCCGCCTCTTCGCTGGAACAACCGGTTACGGTTACTCTCCGCTAACCCGTCCCTGTTCCGACGGGCGCCGGCCGCCGCCGGACCGCGCCCGTCCCGAGTACCTCCAGGAGTGGCAAGTGCTGAAAGGCTTCAAGGACTTCCTGATGCGCGGCAACGTCGTCGACCTCGCGGTCGCGGTCGTCGTCGGTGCCGCGTTCACCTCGATCGTCACGGCGTTCACCAACGGCCTGATCAAGCCGCTGATCAACGCCATCGGTGGTTCCGACGCTGCGCAGGGTCTTGGCTTCCGGATCCTCGGCCCCAACGGGTCGACCTTCATGGACTTCGGCAGCGTGATCAACGCGGCGGTCAACTTCGTGATCGTCGCGGCGGTGGTCTACTTCCTGATCGTGCTTCCGGTGAAGCACCTGCAGGAACGGCGCAAGCGTGGTCAGGAAGCCGGGCCGGCGGAGCCCACCGACACCGAACTGCTCACCGAGATCCGCGACCTGCTGCGCGCGCAGGCCGGCGGTTCGCAAAGCTCCACCGGCTCCACGCGTTCGGACGACTGATCGTCACCGATCATGGTGCGGCGGCCGGTTCTCGAGATACCAGGAATCCGGGGTGTCCCGGTCCCGGCCCCGCTCGTCGGACGTGGTCTCCGGCAACACGTCACCGAAGACCTCGTCCAGCCGCCGCCGTTGCTTCGCCTCGCTCACCTGCGGGCGTCGTTCCTCGTGCGGCATGTCCCCATCGTCCCACCAGCTGTTTGACAACTGCAGAGAGACACCCGGGAAACCGCCCGGGCCGGCGGCTCAGACCTCCTCGAGCCCGGACAGCTCGTCGATCACGTGCGGTACGAGCGACGACAGCGTGGCCATGCCGTCGCGCACCGCGGCGCGGGAACCGGCCAGGTTGACCACCAGGGTGCTCCCGGAAACGCCGGCCAGCCCGCGGGAGATCCCCGCGTCCACCGCTCCCGCCGCGAGCCCGGACGCGCGCAGTGCCTCGCCGATGCCCGCGATCGGCCGGTCGAGCACACCGGCGGTGGCGTCGGGCGTGCGGTCCCGTGGGGAGACGCCGGTGCCGCCGACGGTGATGACCAGATCGGCGCCGCCGATCACCGCGGTGTTGAGCGCGTTGCGGATACCCGCCGTCTCGGCCTCGACCACCACGACGCCGTCGACGATGAACCCGGTCTCTTCGAGCAGCTCGGTGACGAGGGGCCCGGCTGTGTCCTCGTGCTCACCGTGCGCGACCCGGTCGTCGACGATCACCACGAGTGCCCGGCCCAGCCGCTGTGCGCTCCGTTCCATGCCGACACCGTATCCGGTTCCGGGCCCGCTCCGCCGCCGCGGGCCCGGCGATTCTGACGATTCGGTGACGTGCCCCGCGCCGGGCAGGCGCGAGCGCGCGGGGCCACCTACCGTCGGGCGGGTGCGAGTGCTCATCACCGGCGGGGCCGGGTTCATCGGGTCCCGGATCGCCGATCGGCTGGCCGACGACGGAGACGAGGTCGTCGTCCTGGACAACCTGCTGCCCACCGCGCACGGCTCGGCCGTCGCTCCCGAGTACACGCGCCGGCACCGGTTCCTGCGCGGCGACGTCACCGACGCCGAACTCGTCGCGGAATTGCTGGACGGCGTCGACGCGGTCTGCCACCAGGCCGCAGTAGTCGGGCACGGGATCGATCCGTCCGACGCGCCCTCCTACGCGTTGAACAACGACTACGGGACCGCGGTGCTGCTCGCGGGGATGCACGCGGCGAAGGTGCGCAAGCTGGTGCTCGCCTCCTCGATGGTCGTCTACGGGGAGGGCCGGTACTCCTGTGCCGAGCACGGGATCGTGCCACCTGCTCCACGCCGTCAGTCCGATGTGGACGCGGGACGGTTCGAGCCGACCTGCCGGCGGTGCGGCAACGGGCTGAGCTGGCAGCTGGTACCCGAGGACGCTCCCCTTCTGCCCCGAAGCACCTATGCGGCAACGAAACTGGCGCAGGAGCACCTCGCTGGGGCCTGGGCGAGGCAGACCGGCGGGACCGTCTGGGCGATGCGGTACCACAACGTCTACGGCCCGCGGATGCCGCAGAACACGCCCTACGCCGGAGTGGCGTCGTTGTTCCGTTCGGCGCTGGAGCGCGGTGAAGCACCGACCGTGCTGGAGGACGGGCAGCAGCAACGCGATTTCGTGCACGTCGACGACGTGGCCCGGGCGAACGTGCTCGCGCTCCGCACCGAGGGGCCGGCCGCGGATCTCACGCCGCTGAACGTCTGCTCCGGACAGCCGCACAGCGTCGGTGATCTGGCACGCGAACTGGCGCGCGCCTGCGGCGGTCCGGAGCCGCGGATCGTCGGCGGTGCGCGACCGGCCGACGTGCGGCACGTCGTCGCCGACCCGGCGCGCGCCCGTGACCTGCTGGGATTCACCGCCGAAACGTCGTTCGAGGAGGGCATCGCCTCGTTCGCGACCGCGGAGCTGCGCACGTCAGTCGCCTGATGAGGTGAAGATCACTTCCCGGAATTATTCGGCGGCGCCGGATCTTGGTGGTGGTCATGCGTTCCATTCAGGTAGGGGACATCGAGGTCCAGGCGCTGACGGACGGCCGGTTGCGTTTTCCGGCCTCGTTCTTCCCCGGCCTGGAGCCGGGAAATTCGCCGGGAGTGATCGCTGCGGACGGCTCCGTTTCCGTGGCCACCGGTGCGTTCCTGATCCGTGGCCACGGCCGGACAATCCTCGTTGACGCCGGGTTCGGTCCGCGGCCGCTGGGCTCACCGCAGGACCTGCCGCACGCCGAGGACACCGGTGGGCTGCCCGCCGCACTCGAGGCGGCCGGCTGCGCTCCCGGCGACGTCGACACGCTGCTGCTCAGTGATCTGCACGCCAGGCACGTCGGCTGGGTCGCGCCCCACGGCAAGCCGTTCTTCCCGAACGCCGAGGTACTGCACGGCGAATCCGGGTGGGAAGCGCTGATCACACCGGCCGGCCGCCACGAATGGGCCAGAGTGGCTTTGGAGGCCATTCGCCGGGAGGGGCGGCTGCGTGGCCTCAACGGGATCGAGGAGATCGCTCCCGGAGTCACGGCGCGGCCCGCGCCCGGCCACACCCCGGGCCAGTACGTGCTGGAAGTCGTGGATCAGGAGCACCGTGCCGTGCTGCTCGGCGGCGTGTTCCAGCTCCCGGCCCAGCTGGCCGATCCCGGAATCGGCTTCCTCGCCGACCGTGACGCGGACCAGGCCGCGCACACGCGCCGGCGGTGGCTGGACGACCTCGCCGGCACCGACACGATCGCCGCCGCGGGGCATTTCCCGGACGAGCCATTCTTCCGGATCACCACACACCACACCGTGGAACCGGTTTCCGCGCTCCCGGCGGCCTGAGCCACCGCACCGGACTCGGTCGCCGTACCGGACGGTCCACAGTGGACCCGCCGGTCAGGACACCGCCAGTGGCAAGCGGACCTCGAAACGGCAACCGGGTCCGTGGTTCTGCACTCCGATGTGCCCGCGGTGGGCCTCCACGAGGCCCTTCGCGATCGCCAGGCCGAGCCCGCCGCCGCTGGTGGTGCCCGTGCGGTCGGGGGTGCGGGCCTGCGTACCCCGGAAGGCGACGTCGAAGACCCGGCTGATCTCGTCGTCCGGAATGCCGCCGCACGAATCGTCGACGGCGAGCAGCGCCTGGTCACCGTCGATGCCCAGCTGGACCGCGACCGTCCCGTCCGGTGGGGTGTGCCGGATGGCGTTGGACACCAGGTTCCGCACGATCCGCGCCAGCTCCGGATCGCTGCCGGACACCACCGGCCACGCCGACGCGTTCTCCAGCACCTGGACTTGTTTGCGCTGGGCCACCGGGGACTGCGCGGCGACCGCGTCGCTCACCACGTCGCGCAACGGCACCGCGGACATGGTCAGCTCCAGCGTTCCCGCGGTGATCCGGGAGAGTTCGAAGAGATCGCCGACCATGCCGGACAGCCGGGTGGTCTCCCCGCTGATGCGCTGGGCGTAGTCGGCGACCTCGGACCGTTCGCAGACCACACCGTCGGCCAGCGCCTCGGCCATCGCCTGGATGCCGGCCAGCGGGCTGCGCAGGTCGTGGCTGATCCACGCGACCAGTTCCCGCCGCGACGATTCGGCGGCGCGTTCCCGGTCGCGCGCCTCGCGTTCCCACACACTGCGCCGTGCGACCCCACGGCCGAACACGATGGCCGCGGGCACCGTCACCAGCGCCACCAGCAGGCACACCAGCAGTTCGGTGGTGAGCGCCTCGGTGAACATGAACCCGCTGATGCCGAGGATCCCGACGAGCAGCGCGGCGACCGGGGTCAGCACCAGGGTGGTCATGGTGGTGGCCAGTGACCGGTGCCGGACCAGGTAGAGCGTGAGCCCGCCGAGCGCCGCCACCGGAAGGGCGAACAGCATCGCGAACGGCAGGATGTGCAGGACGTGGAGGACCATCTCCCACGTCGTTTCGCCGGTGCCGATCATCCCGCCACCCCGTCGTAGCGGTAGCCGACGCCCCATACCGTCGCGACGCGGGCCGGCTTGGCCGGGTCACGTTCGATCTTCTCGCGCAGCCGTCGCACGTGGACAGTGACGGTGGACTGGTCGCCGAAGTCCCAGCCCCACACCTTCTCCAGCAGGTCGGCCCGGCTGAACGCCACCCCGGGATGGGACAGCAGGAAGGCCAGCAGGTCGAACTCACGCGTGGTCAACGGCAGCACCTCGCCGTCGAGGGTGGCCTGGCGGGCGGTCATCTGCAGCCGCAGATCGCCGTCCACGAGTTCCGCCGCGGGCGGGTCCGGCAACGGCATCCGTGCCCGGCGCAGCACCGAAGCGACCCGCAGCGACAGCTCCTTCGGGCTGAACGGCTTGGTCACGTAGTCGTCCGCGCCCAGCTGCAGCCCGGCGATGCGGTTCTCCTCCTCACCGAGCGCGGTGAGCATCACGATCGGCACCTGACTGACCTGACGCAGCCGCCGGCACACCTCGAGCCCGCCCATCCCGGGCATCATCACGTCGAGCACCACGAGGTCCGGGGTGCGCGCGGCGAACCGGGACAGCGCGGCGGAGCCGTCCCCGGCCAGATCCACCGCGAAACCGGCGGCCTCGAGATAGCGGCGGACGACATCGCGCACCGTCTCGTCGTCGTCGACCACGAGCACGCGGCCGGCCTGGTCCTCCATAGCTCACCTCACCAGAGCGTCTGCAGCAGGTGGTTGATCGCCAGTGCGACCACCGCCTGCCCGGCCAGCCACCAGCGGCGGTGGCCCGTGGGCAGCAGCGCGGTGGCCGGGATCAGCCATGCGCCGAACGACAACCAGATCCGTTCTACCTCAGCTTTCGACAGCCCGGAGGAATCGGCGAACACGATCGTCAGCACGGCCGCCAGGGTGATCAGCAGAACCGGATCCCGCAGCAGACCACGGCGAGTGGCCGGAAGGAAGGCCGCGGTCACGCCGCGACGGGCCGCGGCGACCACCGCGGGGCCGCAGGCGATCGCAACGGCGGCCAGGTCGGCCCACACCCAGTACGAGTACGGCCGGACCAGCGCGACGCCTTGGTAGTAACGCTCGACCACCAGGTGATAGCCGTCCACCCACCAGAACCCGGCGGCCGCGAACACCCCGACCACGACCAGGGCCCCGAAAATGGCGAGTGCGGCGGACCGCCACTGCCGGCCGAGGATCGCGACGGCGAGCGCGACCACGCCCAGCAGCACCAGTCCGTAGGAAAGGAAAATCCCGAAGCCCAACAGCAGACCGGAGGCCAGCGCGACGGGCAGCGCGTAGCGGCGACGTTCGCGGAACCCGGCCGCGGACAAGGCGAGGAGTGCGACACCGGTGGCCGTCACGCCGGCGAAGAGGCCGTCGCCGGACACGCCGAGCCACACCGCTCCCGGGGTGAGCACCGCGAACGGCAGGGCGGCCCTGGCGGCTTCCGGCCGGTCGAGCAACGAGAGGGTCGCCGGTACCGCGACCGCGACGAGCGCGGCCACGAGTACGACGAAGGTGGATGCCCAGGCCCCGCCGTGCAGGCCGATGCGGTCGAGCCAGACGAACACCAGCGTCGCGCCCGGCGGGTGACCGGAGACGTGGGTGGTGAAGGAGTCGGGCTGGAAGTCGAGGATGCGGGCGGAGAACCCCTGGACGAACCGCGGGATGTCGGGGACGTGCGGAACCTCGTGCAAGTACTCCTGATCGGTGACGAGACGGCCGGCGAAGCCGTGGCTCCACCCGTCGACCATGGCGAGCGAGAAGATCCACGCGAGCGAGGCGGCGTACCCGGCCACCAGTGCTCGCCGCCAGGTCAGCCGGGCGGCGAGTGCCGGGCCGTACAGGACGACCGCGGCGGCGACCAGCACCGCGAACACCGAGCCGGGGCCGACGTGGGGCACCCAGTTCCCGAACAGCGGCGGCGCGAAGGCGTAGATCACCACGCCGGAATCCGGCCGGTTGTAGTACCAGCCGACGCCCGCGGCGGCGAGGACGACCAGCAAGGCGATCCCGACCGTCACGAGGTCGCCGCGCACGCCGGTGCGGCGGGGAACAGGCGGCACCGGCTCGGCGAGCCGGTCAGCCGTTGTCGACTCGCTCATCGTGGGCAACGATAACGGCACGGGCGGCTTCCCGCCGGACTGGAGCGGAATCCGTGAGAACTCGGTAAGATTCCTTCACCCGTCAGGATTTGGTAAGCACGGCAAGGGTTCTGGACCGTCCTTTACGGACTTAGGGTACCCCGGGTGAACGAACTCGCAGTAGACGTCGTGCTGCCCTGCCTCGACGAGGCGGCTGCCCTGCCCGGAGTGCTGGCCGCACTGCCGCCCGGGTACCGCGCGATCGTGGTGGACAACGGGTCCCGTGACGGATCCCCCACGGTCGCGGCCGGCCTCGGGGCGAAGGTGGTGGACGAACCGCGCCGCGGTTACGGCGCCGCGGTGCACACCGGACTCGAGGCCGCGACCGCCGACGTGGTGTGCTTCGCCGACGCGGACGGGTCACTCGACCTGGCAGACCTGCCGAAGCTCGTGGCGGCGCTGCACGCGGGCGCCGACCTCGCGGTCGGCAGGCGGGTTCCGGTGCGGCGCGCGGTGTGGCCGTGGCACGCACGCCTGGGTAACGCCGTGCTGTCGCTGCTCATGCGGACACGGGGGCTGCCAGTGCGGGACATCGCGCCGCTGCGCGCGGTGCGCCGCGAGGACCTGCTGAAGCTCGGCGTAGCCGATCGCGCCTTCGGGTACCCGTTGGAGCTGCTGGTCAAGGCACAGCGAGCGGGATGGCAGGTCAGTGAACTCGACATCAGCTACCGGGAACGGGCGAAGGGCACCAAGTCGAAGGTGTCCGGCTCGGTGCGCGGGACCCTGCGGGCAGTGCGCGACTTCGGGCGGGTGCTGACCCGATGACGCGGAAGTTCTGCCTGCTGGTGATCGCGAAGGCACCGGTACCGGGTTTCGCCAAGACCCGGTTGTGCCCGCCGGCCACTGCCGGACAGGCCGGGGAGATCGCCGCCGCCGCACTACTGGACACGCTCGACGCGGTGACCGCGACCGCCGGGGCGCTGCCGGTGGTCGCGATGACCGGTGACCTGGCCGCCGCGGCGCGCTCGGCCGAGATCGGGCAGGCGTTGCGGCGCACCACCGTGATCGCCCAGCGTGGCTGGGACTTCGGTACCCGGCTTGCCAACGCGCATGCCGACATCACGGCGGTGCACGCCGGATTGCCCGTGCTGCAGATCGGCATGGACACACCGCAGGTCACCCCAGCGTTACTCACCGACGCCATCCGGCCGGTGCTGGAAGGCGCCCACTCCGCGGTGCTGGGCGGGGCGGAGGACGGCGGCTGGTGGGGCCTGGGGCTCGCCGACCCCCGGCATGCCGACGTGCTCGCCCAGGTACCGATGTCGCAGGAGGACACCGGGGACCGGACTCGCGAAGCGCTGGCCGCCAGCGGCCTGCGCGTGGGCGAACTACCCGTACTGTCCGATGTGGACACCATCGCGGACGCCCGGCGGGTCGCCGCGCTCCGGCCGGGCAGCAGGTTCGCGGCCGCCGTCGATGCGGTGGAGGTGACCGCGTGAAACTTGCCGAGGGAAGGGAGTTCGACCGAGGACTGCTCGGTCAGCGATGTTGGCTGGAACTCGCGAACGGTGGACGCGCGGAACTGCCGGTGGACCGGTGGACCGACGACGGCGGACCGGCAGACGCTGTGTTGCTCGACGCGTGCGAGGGTCCGACGCTCGACATCGGCTGCGGTCCGGGCCGGTTGACCGCCGCGTTGGCCCGTCGTGGCGTCGTGGCGCTCGGCGTGGACAGTTCGCCCGTCGCCGTGCGGCTGACCCGGCAGCGCGGGGCGAGTGCCTTGCAGCGCAACGTTTTCGGCCGCATTCCCGGGGAGGGGCGGTGGAACCACGTGCTGCTGGCCGACGGCAACATCGGCATCGGCGGCGACCCGGACGCGCTGCTGCGCCGGGTGGGTGAGCTGCTCTCGGGCGATGGCGACGTGCTCGTGGAGCTCGAATCGCCGGGCAAGGGACTGCACCGCGACCACGTGCGCCTGCGCCCGGCCTCGGCCGGCGGCCGGTGGTTCACCTGGGCCTGGGTCGGCGTCGACGCGATCGCCGAAGTCGCCGCGCGGACCGGTTTCCGCGTCGACTGGACCACCAGCCATGGCCACCGCTGGTTCGCGAAGCTGGAGCGGGCGTGAAGGAGAAACCCCTGATGGGCGAGGAAGAGCCCTCGCGCACGGATGATGCGGAGCCGCGCCCGTCGGGCAGGCTGGTCGGCGCGTGGCGCGGGCTCGATGCCTGGGTGACCGAAGCGCAGACACGCTTCGGTGCGCGGGCCGCACAGGCAAGAACCGGCGCGACACAGGCGAAAAGCCGGGTGCAGCAGGCGAAAGAGCGCGTGGACGAGCGCATCGAGAAGTTGCCGATCCCGAAGGAGGAGCAGTTCAAGGGCGGTGCACACGGCGAGCGTGCGACGGCGCGGGTCGGCAGCCTGCTCGGCATCGCGTTCCTGATCTGCTTCGTCACCGGTTTGCTGAGCCACCTCATCCAGCACCCGCCCGAATGGTTCTTCTGGCCCAGCCGGCCGGCCTGGCTCTACCGGGTCAACCAGGGCGCGCACGTGATCTCCGGGGTCGCGGCCATTCCGCTGCTGCTGGCCAAGCTCTGGAGCGTGTACCCGAAGCTGTTCGAGCGTCCGCTCGTGCGCTCGCTGCCGCACGCGGTGGAACGGCTGTCCATCCTGGTGCTTTCCGGTTCGGCTTTCTTCGAGCTGAGCACGGGACTGCTGAACGTCGCGCAGAACTACCCGTGGAACTTCTACTTCCCCGAGGTGCACTACGCGGTGGCGTGGGTGGCGATCGGGTCGGTGTTCGTGCACGTCGCGGTGAAGCTGCCGGTCGTGCGGCGCGCGTTGAGCAGGGAGCCGGAGGCGGCCGAGCCGGAGAAGACGCCGGGTCTCTCACGAAGGGGCTTCCTGCGCACCACGTGGATCACGACCGGGGTCGCGGTGGTGGCCACCGCCGGGGTGGCCGTTCCAGCGCTGCGGAACGTCTCCGGACTGTCTTGGCGGTCGGACAAGGGCACGCAGAAGCTCCCGGTGAACCGCACGGCCGTGGCAGCCCAGGTGACCATGACCGCACGCGATCCGAACTGGCGTCTCGAGGTGGCCACCCCGGCCGGCACGAAGCAGCTCACGCTCGCCGATTTGCGTGCGTTACCGCAAACCACGGCGGAGCTGCCGATCGCGTGTGTCGAGGGCTGGAGCCAGATCGCGACGTGGCGGGGGGTCTCGTTCCCCGACCTGTTACGCGCGGTGGGCAGCGAACCGGGTGCCGAGGTGCGGGTTTCGTCGCTCGAAAAGGCCGGTCTGTACGCCACGAGCCTGCTACCCGGCGAGCACACGTCCGATTCGCTCACCTTGCTGGCACTGGAGCTGAACGGGGAAACGCTGAACATCGACCACGGCTATCCGTGCCGCGTGATCGCACCCAGCCGTCCGGGCGTGCTGCAGACGAAGTGGGTCGAAAAGCTGGAGGTCCTGTGAAGACCGCGCGTTTCCTGCTCGTGCTGCCCGGGCTCGCCGCGCTGGCGTACGGCGTGGTGCTGTTCCTGGAGTACGCAGCACCGGCGTGGCCGGACAGCTTCACCACGGTGGTGTGGATCGGCGGCGGGCCCATCGTCAACGACGCGGTGTTCGCGCCGTTGGCCGGCGTCGCGGGCCTGCTGCTGGCGCGAGTGCTGCCGCGACCTTGGCGGACCCCGGTACAGGTGGGCGCACTGCTCACCGCGGTGCTCGGGTTCCTGGCGTTTCCGTTGCTGTGGCGGGCATACGGCGTCGCACCGCAACCCGGTCTGCACGACGGTGACACCTGGCTGGGTCTCCTGCTGACGGTGGCCGCGGTCTGGGTCGCCGTGCTGCTCACGGGCACCGCCCGCACCGTGACAGCGCGCCGGGCCCGGCGGCGCGAGGACGACCTCGAACAGCAATCCTCGGAGTAGTCCCGAACGACGACCCCGGTCAGCCTTGGGCAGCAAGGCGCCGTAAGGCGCGCAGCAAGGGCCACCAGGAGCTGGAAGGTCTCGCCGGAAGCGGCCGCAAGAAGCCGGAAGGTCTCGCCGGAAGCGGCCGCAAGAAGCCGGAAGGTCTCGCCGGAAGCGGCCGCAAAGAGCCGGAAGGTCTCGCAGCAAGCCGCCGGAAGGAGCCGCAAGGTCTCGCAAGGCGCCTCAAGGAACCGCAAGGCTCTCGCAGCAAGCCGCCGGAAGGAGCCGCAAGGTCTCGTAGCAAGGCGGAAAGGCACCTTCGCCCGGGCCCCATGCCCGCCCAACGCCCGGATGTGACCGATGCCTCGGTCGATGCCGAGGCGTTGACCAGGCTCTTCGGCGGCTGCGGAATTTTTCGGCGACTGCGGTGTTTGAGACCGAAGGCGGCTGGGCAGTTCACCGCCGCGGAGGGGCTCTCCGTGTCGAGTCGGAGGCGGCACGGAGAGCCCTTTCGTGTGCGCGGCGCCGGTTTCCGGCTCCCGGTCCCCCGAAAAGCCACGCGCGACCGGCGGTTTCGCTCGGTCGCGCGTGGCTTTGGTGGGTCCGGCCCCTTCCGGGGGTCGAGCCGTGGCTGGTCTCGGCCGCGCCAGGGCGGCCGAGCGATCAGTTCGCCGGTACCGGCTGTCCGCCCAGCGTCACATCGACGGTGCGACCGCCGGAGAGGGTGAACGTGACCTTCTCGTCGGGGGCCCGGGTGCGGACCGCGGCGACGAGCGTGTCGGCTTTGTCGATGACGCGGTCACCGATCTTGGTCACCACGTCGCCGGACTTCAGTCCGGCCTTCTCCGCCGGGCTGCCCGGGGTGATGTCGCCGAGCTGCGCCCCGCCCTGCGGCGCGTCGCCGACCTTGGCACCGATGAACGTCTGGGTCGCGTGCCCGGTCTTGATGATGTCGTCCGCGGTGCGGCGGGCCTGGTCGATCGGGATGGCGAAGCCGATGCCGACGTTGCCGCCCTCGGACCCGCTGCCCTGGCCGCCCTGCCCACCGGAGTTCGGGCTGTAGATGGCCGAGTTGATGCCGATGACCTGGCCGCTCATGTTCGCCAGCGGACCACCCGAGTTGCCCGGGTTGATCGCCGCGTCGGTCTGGATGGCGTCCATCACCGTCGCCTGGTCGGTCTGGTCGCCGCCGGCCTGGACCGGACGGTGCAGGGAACTGACGATGCCCGAGGTGACCGTGCCCGCCAGCTCGAACGGCGAGCCGATCGCCACCACCTGCTGGCCGACCCGCAGGTCGTCGGAGCGGCCCAGCTGCACCGGCGTGAGGTTGGAAATCCCGGAAACCTTGACCACCGCGATGTCGGTCGTCGGGTCACGCCCCACGACGGACGCGGTGGCTTTCTTCCCGTCGGGGAAGACCGCCTGGATCTGGCCGCCGTTCGCGGCGACCTCGACGACGTGGTTGTTGGTCAGGATGTAGCCGTCGCTGCTCAGCACGAACCCGGAGCCCTCGCCCGCGCCGGCGCGGCCGGACACCTGCAGCTCCACC
This sequence comes from Amycolatopsis jiangsuensis, assembly GCF_014204865.1. Taxonomy (NCBI): domain Bacteria; kingdom Bacillati; phylum Actinomycetota; class Actinomycetes; order Pseudonocardiales; family Pseudonocardiaceae; genus Amycolatopsis; species Amycolatopsis jiangsuensis. The sequence continues at coordinate 6,137,747 of NZ_JACHMG010000001.1, read as the reverse complement.
ACGCTCGGCGACAGCTTCTGCGAGACCGACTCGATCGATCCGGCCGGCGCGTTCCCGGTCTGCTGCGCGGGTTTCGGCTGGTCGAGCGCGTTCACCGACGGACCGGACGAACCACCGGTGAGGTACCCGACGGTCCCGCCCGCGACCCCGCCGATCACGAGCGCGATCGCCGCGACGCTCGCCAGGAGCTTGCCCGCCCCGGCCTTCTTCGACGGCTTCGCCGGGGTCTCGTACACCGAGGTGCCGGGAGCGCCGTAGGGATTGGCTTGCTGCCCGCTCGGCGGATACGACTGGTACTGCTGGCCGTAGCCCTGCCCGGCGGCCGCACCCGCCGAAGCCGACCCCACGCCGGGAGCCGGGTACGCCCCGGTGCCGGGAATTCCCTGCGCAGCGCCGGCCGGCGCGCCCTGCGCCGGTCCACCCAGCCCGGCCGCGCCGTACGCCGCCGTGCCCGAACTCGTCGGGTCCTGCGCGGAACCGGACGCCGCGCTGCCGGAGCCTCCCGCGCCGTACACCGCAGCACCGGAGCCGGCAGGGTCCTGCCCGGAGCCATACACCCCGCCGCCGGAGCCAGCCGCGCCATACGTCGAACCGGCGGGTGAGTTGGGCGTGGAACCAGCGGAACCAGCTGCCGCGTTCGGGTCGCCTGCGCCCGGCGCGGCTCCCGCGCCTTGGGCCGACCACGGGCTGGGCGCGCCGTATCCCTCGGCGGCCCCGTACGCCCCGCCGGGGGCGCCGGGCTGGCCGGCGGGCGGCTGCGCGGCCGATTCGCCGGAAGCGGGCTGGGACTGGCTCCAGGCCGCCGGTCCGTCGGTGCCCGGCTGGGCACCCGGGTCCTGGCGACCCGTCGCGGAGCCGTGCGCGTGGGGGTCGTTCTCGGTCATGTCCTCACCTAAGCGGCCGGGCCTGAGAGGTTCCTGAGCCGAACCTGTGTTTCGCAGATGAGTATGCCGTGGGTACCGCTCACTCCGCCGCGCGAAGCCGCTCCGCGATCTGTTCCGGGGTGGCGTCGTTGATCCACACCGCCATACCGGATTCGGAGCCGGCGAGGTACTTCAGCTTGTCCTTGGAGCGCAGCACGGAGAACAGCTCGAGGTGCAACCATGCCAGGTCACGGTCCTGGTGCACGGGCGCCTGGTGCCAGCCGGCGATGTAGGGCAGCGGGCGGTCGTACAGCGCGTCGCAGCGGCGCAGTACGTCGAGGTACACGCGGGCGAAGTCGTCCCGCTCGGCGTCGGTGAGCGACGGGATGTCGGGCACCTGCCGGTGCGGCACGACCTGGACGTGCACCGGCCAGCGCGCGGCGGGCGGCACGAACGCCGTCCAGTGCTCTCCTTCCGCGATCACGCGGGCGCCGGACTTCCGTTCGGCGGCCAGCACGTCGCCCAGCAGCGGGCGGCCGTGCTCGGCGGCGTACGCCCGCGCGACTTCGAGCATCCGCTCCGTCTTCGGCGTGACGAACGGGTAACCGTAGATCTGGCCGTGCGGATGCGAGAGCGTGACGCCGATTTCCTCACCGCGGTTCTCGAACGGGAAGACCTGTTCCACACCCGGCGTCCGCGCGAGCGCCGCGGTGCGATCCGCCCAGGCGTCCACCACGAGCCGCACCTGCTCCGGGCTCAGCCGGGAGAACGCGCCGTTGTGGTCACTGGTGAAACACACCACCTCGCAACGGGCCCGCCCCGGCGCGGACGGCACCAGACCGAGATCGTCCACAGTGGATGGTTCGCCGCTCACGTTCTGGGAGAACGACGGGAACCGATTCTCGAACACGACCACGTCGTAGTCGGACTCGGGGATCTCGCTCGGCTTGCCCGGCCGCGAAGGGCAGAGCGGGCACAGGTCGGCAGGCGGCTTGTAGGTGCGGGTCTGCCGGTGCGCGGCCATCGCCACCCACTCGCCGGTCAGCGGGTCGCGGCGGATCTCCGAGGCCGCCGCGACCGGCGGCAGGTCCCGGGTGTCCTCGGCGAGGCGCTCGTGCGCGGCGGTGTGGTCGAAATAGATGATGTCCCGGCCGTCGGCCAGGTGTCGCAAGGTGCGCTTCACGCTTCTTCAGCCTCGAGGTTCTCCGCCGTCTCGGCGATCATGAGTTCTCCCGCCCGCTCGGCGAGGATTTCCCGCGCCGGTTCGGACAGGCCGTCATCGGTCACCACCACGTCCGCCTCGTCGAGGTCCGCGATGGTGGAAATGCCGACCGTGCCCCATTTCGTGTGGTCGGCCAGCACCGCGAGCCGGCGGCCGGCCTCCACCAGCGCGCGGTCGGTCTCACTCTCGGTGAGGTTCGGGGTGGTGAATCCCGGCCCGCTGGACATCCCGTGCACGCCGAGGAAGACCAGATCCAGGTGCAGTGACCGGAGGCTGTGCACGGCCACCGGGCCGACGAGCGCGTCGGACGGCGTGCGTACCCCGCCGGTGAGCACCACCGTGCGGTCCGGCTGGGCCGCGGCCCGCAGCACGTCGGCGACCTGGATCGAGTTGGTCACGATGGTGAGCCCCGGGACGCCGTCGAGGGCGCGGGCGAGGGTCCAGGTGGTGGTGCCCGCGGACAGGCCGATCGCGGTGCCCGGCTTCACGAGCGTGGCGGCCAGCTCGGCGATGGCCTCCTTCTGCGCACGCTGGCGCACGGACTTGGCTTCGAACCCCGGCTCGTCGGTGCTCTTGCCGATCACCGAGGTCGCGCCGCCGTAGACCTTCTCCACCAGGCCGCGGCCGGCGAGCACGTCGAGATCGCGGCGCACCGTCATGTCGGACACGCCGAGCCTCGTCACGAGGTCACTGACCCGGACCGCTCCGGTCCGGCGTGCCTCTTCGAGAATCACTGCCTGTCGCTGCCGCGCGAGCACCGTCCACTCCCCAAGCCCGAACTCCTCAACCACACAAAATCCTACACGATCAAACATGTCGTGCGCGGACGTGGCGATCGGCGTCCCCCGGCCGGGCGAGGCGGCTCAGCCCGGTGCGCCGGGCAGCCGGATGGTCAGCAGCGCGCCGCCCTCGGGCGCCCGGTTGGCGTAGACCGTGCCGCCGTGGCGCACCGCGGCGTTCTGCACGATGGCCAGCCCCAGCCCGGAGCCCGGCAGGGTGCGGGCCTCCGTGGAACGGTAGAAGCGGTCGAACACCTTGGGCAGGTCCTCTTCCGCGATGCCCGGTCCGGAATCGGCGACCTCGACCACGGCCGTGCCGTCGCCGAGCGGCCGCAGTGTCACCCGCACCCGCGAGCCCGGCGGCGAGAACTTGACCGCGTTGTCGAGCAGGTTGAGCACCGCACGTTCGAGCGCGCTGTTGTCGCCGGTGAGCACCCACGGCTGCATGGACACGTCGAACTCGATTTCACCGGCCCGGCGACGGGCGCGGTCCAGCGCGCGCTCCACCACCTCGACCAGTTCGACCCGTTCGGTCAGCTCGCGTGGTTCGTCCTGGCGGGCCAGCTCCACGAGGTCGCCGATGAGCTGGGTGAGCTCGTCGAGCTGGCCGCGGATGTCGGCCTCGATCTCGGCGCGGTCCTCCTCCGGCAGCGACCGCGCCCCCGGCCTGCTCGCCGAAAGCAGCAGCTCCAGGTTGGTGCGCAAGGAAGTCAGCGGCGTGCGCAGCTCGTGCCCGGCGTCGGCGACGAGCTGACGCTGGCGTTCCTGGGAATCGGCGACCGTGCCGAGCATGGTGTTGAAGCTGTGCGTGAGCCGGGCCAGTTCGTCGTCCCCGCTCACCGGGATCGGCCGCAGGTCGCCGGTCGCGGCGACGCGTTCGGTGGCCGAGGTCAGCCGGTCGACCGGTCGCAACCCGGCCCGCGCCACCGCCGTGCCCGCCCCCGCGGCCACCACGATGCCGGCGCCGCCGACGAGGAACAGCACCACGGCGAGTTCGTTGAGCGCCTGTTTGGTGGGCGCCATCGACTGCGCGAGCACCATCGCCTCACCGTGCCCCATCGGCAGCGCGACCACCCGGGTCCCGGTGTTCTTGTCGGTACGCAGGGACTGGGTTCGCCGGCCGGCGGCCACGTCCAGCTCGTTCTGGCTGACCGGCGGCGGCGAACCGGCCTGCGGATAGGCCAGCGCGCCGGTCCAGCCGTTGAGCTGGCCGATCTTCAGGTCCGCACTGGCCAGGAAGGCGCCGGGCACCTGCTGCAGCTGCGTCTGCACCTGGGGCGAGTTCACCGCGGCGTCGGCGCGCGCCAGCAGGTTGTCATCGAGCTGCTGGTAGAGGTTGCTCTGCACGATCAGGTAAGCGCACAGCGAAACGAGCGCCACGGCGCCGGCAACACAGGCCGCGGCCAGCATCGTGACCCGGCCGCGCAGGGAGAACCGGCGAGTGCCCCAACGCTCGCCACGGGGATCACCGACGTCCACAGTCGACACTGCGGGTTCGTCGGTCACGGCGGGGTTTCGCGCAGGACGTACCCCACTCCGCGCACCGTGTGGATCAGCCTCGGCTCCCCGTCGGCTTCGGTCTTGCGACGCAAGTAGCCGACGTAGACCTCCAGCGCGTTGCCCGACGTCGGGAAGTCGTAACCCCATACTTCCTCCAGGATCCTTCCGCGGGTCAGCACGTGCTTGGGGTACGAGAGGAACAGCTCGAGCAGCGCGAACTCGGTGCGGGTGAGACTGATCTCGCGGCCGCCGCGGCGGACCTCGCGTGTGCCGGGGTCCAGCGTCAGATCGGCGAACGACAGCGCCTCGCTCACCTCGCCCTGCTGGTTTTCCGGCGAGGCGCGGCGCAGCAGCGCGCGCAACCGGGCGAGCAGTTCCTCCAGGGCGAACGGCTTGGGCAGGTAGTCGTCGGCGCCGGCGTCGAGGCCGGAGACCCGGTCGGATACGGTGTCGCGCGCGGTCAGCACGAGAATGGGCAGGTCGTCGCCGGTGCTGCGCAGCCGGCGCGCCACCTCGAGCCCGTCGAGGCGGGGCATCATCACGTCGAGCACCATCGCGTCGGGCCGGTTGGCGAGGATCGCCTCCAGTGCCAGCGCACCGTCGCTGGCCAGCTCCACGGTGTAGCCGTTGAACTCCAGGGACCGCCTGAGTGACTCACGGACGGCACGGTCGTCGTCCACCACGAGGATGCGCATGGCGCCAGTCTTACGCAGAGTGCTGAGACCCGCCTAAGAACACACACAAAACTCACGAAGGACCTTCCGCGGGCGGCCTCGCGACCGGCGCGTTCCACTGCCGCCAGAGGGACACGACCCGGATCGCCACCACCATCGCCGCGGCCACCACGGTCACCGGACCCGAGGGCAGTCGCAGAACGTGACCGACGCCGACGCACACCGCTCCGGTGAGCGCGGCCACGGCGTAGATCTCCTTGCGCAGCACGAGCGGGATCTCGCGCAGCAGCAGATCACGGACCGCGCCACCACCGATTCCGCTGGTCATGCCGATGAGGCAGGCCGCGTACACGGTCGCGCCCGCGCTCAGCGCCACGGTGGTCCCCGCCGTGGCGAACACGCCGAGCCCGAGCGCGTCCGCGAGCAGTACCGCCCGCCGGAGCCGGGCGACCTGGGGGTGGAAGGCGAACACGATCAGCGCGGTGGCCGCGCAGACGGCCAGGTAGGGCCAGTTGCGCAGCGAGGTCGGCGGATGGATGCCGAGCAGCACGTCGCGGATGATGCCGCCGCCGAGCGCGGTGGTGAGCCCGAGGACGATCACGCCGAACACATCCAGCCGAGCGCGCACCGCGGCGAGCGCGCCGGACGCCGCGAACGCCACCAGTCCGAGGAACTCGAGCGCGATCAGCACCATGCCCTGGTTCTACTGGTCGAGCAGCCCACCGCGGTAGGCCAGCAGCGCGGCCTGCACCCGGTTGGCGGCGCCGATCTTGGACAGCACCGCGGAGACGTACCCCTTCACGGTCGCCTCGGACAGGTGGAGCCGTCCGCCGATCTCCGCGTTGGAAAGCCCCTGGCCGATCAGGGCCACGACCTCGCGCTCCCGCTCGGAGAGCGAGGCGAGCAGCTTGCGCGCCGGCTGCGCGGCACGCTGCTCGTCGCGATGGCTCTGCACCATCCGCGCCGCCACGCCGGGGTCGAGTACCGCGCCGCCCTTGGCCAGGTCACGGATCGCACGCAGCAGAGCGGACGGGTCGATGTCCTTGAGGAGGAAGCCGTTCGCCCCGAGCCGCAACGCGAGGCTGACGTACTCGTCGATGTCGAAGGTGGTCAGCATCGCGACGCTGGGCGGATCCGGCAGCGCGAGAATGGCCCGCAACGCCCGGATCCCGTCGTCCGGAGCCCGCATCTTGATGTCGAGCAGGGCCACGTCGGGGTGATACCGCCGCGCGACCTCGACCGCGGACCTGCCGTCGCTGGCCTCGCCCACGATTTCGATGTCCGAAGCCCCCGACATCATGGCACGCAGCCCCGACCGAACCAGTTCCTCGTCGTCGGCGAACATCAGCTTGATCAACGAAGCCCTCCGGCAGCCCTGGGTTGGAGGCGGCTCCCCGCACCCGTCACGGAACATTACCTACTGTTGCCCCCGGTCTCGAAACCAGACACGACCAGGTGACCCCACTGGTCCGCCACACCCAGCCGACCCGCTGGTCGAGGCACCGCGCCGTCACCCACCTGGACGCAGCCAACCGTCGGATGGCCTGCCACTTGCCGACCACCCACGACCCGGTAGGCTCCGGATCGGCTACACATGCCCTCGTAGCTCAGGGGATAGAGCACCGCTCTCCTAAAGCGGGTGTCGCAGGTTCGAATCCTGCCGGGGGCACAAAACCCCTGGTCGTAAGCAGATCAGGGGTTCTGCTTGTTCCCGACCCATGCTGAACCCTCATCTTCCGGGAGTTCAACGTCGGGGCGTTCAGGCGGCGCCGGACCGACGTCCTCACCAACGCCGCGGGGGATTCCTTGCCCGGCCGTGGAAAATGCCGTCAGGTCCAGGCGGTGATGGTCTTGCGGACGGGGCGCTGGGCGCCGTCGGTGGCGAACAGTTCGGGGGAATGGCTGCGGATCCGTTCGACGTCCGAGAAGACCAGCTGCAGGTGGGTGCGCATGGCGGCCACGCTCGCGTCGAGAACGCCGTCGGCGAGGCGGTCGACTATGGCGGTGTGCTGGTCGATCAGTGCGGACACCGGGCTGACCATGCGCAACCCCAGACGCCGGGCGCGGTCGAGGTGGGCCTTGGCCGACACGACGGTGCGCCAGGTGTTGGCGTGCCCGCCGACGGTGAGCAGAAGCTGATGGAACTCCTCGTCGAGCTGAAAGAATGCTTCGGTGTCGTGTTCGGCCGCGCGCTGGGCGTCGAGGAGCCGGCGCAGCGCGGCGAGTGACGGGGCGTCCAGGCGCTCGGCGGCGTCGGCGAGTGAGGCGACCTCGACGGCTTCCCGGACGAATTGCGCGTCGGCCACGCGCTGCGGATCGACGCGGGAGACGAACGTACCCAGCTGCGGGAAAACCTGCACCAGCTCCTCTTCGGCGAGCAGCAGCAGCGCCTCGCGCACGGGAGTACGGCTGACCGACAGCTCGGCCGCAAGCTCGTTCTCCGACAGCGGGGCACCGGGCGCCAGCTTCAGGGTGACGATCCGGTTCCGCAGCTCACGGTGCACGACCACCCGCGCCGACGGTTTCCCTGCTGCTCTGGCCATTCGCTCACCTTACCGGTCGGAAAACACTTGACAGCGTCCGCATGGCAGTACTTGTATGGTAGTGCTTCCATGGTGAGGACCGCGAGTTCGAGGAGGGTCGATGCCGACCGAGCTCAGCCGACCGTCCCCGACGCGGAGGGTCGGCGCCTTGCCGATCGAGACCGTGGCCGGACATGACGATCTCTTCGGCTACGGCACGGCTTCGGCCCTCGTGTTCGACAAGGTTTTCTTTCCCTCGGTGAGTCCGCTGCCGGGCACCCTCACCGCGTTCCCCACCTACGCGGCGCGCCCGGCCGGCGGCATCGGGCGGAGCCACGTCGGACACCGGATCGCGCCGCGCCGCCGTGGGGGCACGGGATACGCCGACTGGCCTCGTCCGGCCGACCGCACCACCACCGAAGGACAGCCTGCATGACCAAGATCATCGCCGCCGACGTGCTCGTCACAGCGCCGGGCCGCAACTACGTGACGCTCAAGGTGACCACCGACGAAGGTGTCGTCGGCTGGGGCGACGCGACCCTCAACGGGCGTGAGCTCGCCGTGGCGGCCTACCTGCGTGAGCACGTCTGCCCGCTGCTGATCGGCCGCGACGCGCACCGTATCGAGGACCTGTGGCAGTACCTGTACAAGGGCGCGTACTGGCGGCGCGGCCCGGTGACGATGACCGCGATCGCCGCCGTGGACGTCGCGCTGTGGGACATCAAGGGCAAGCTCGCCGGGCTGCCGGTGTACCAGCTGCTCGGCGGCGCGGCCCGCGACGGCGTGCTGGTCTACGGGCACGCCAGCGGCGGCGACGTGGCGGAGCTGCTCGACGACGTCGCGCGCTACCTCGACCGGGGTTACCTCGCGGTGCGCGCGCAGTCCGGCGTTCCGGGGCTGGACAAGACCTACGGCATCCCGGGTGCGGGTCAGACGGTGTACGAGCCGGCCTCGGGCGCGCGCCCGCACGAGGATCTCTGGGACACGGCGCCCTATCTGCGGTTCGCGCCGGAGATGCTGGGTGCGGTGCGCGAGCGGTTCGGGTTCGGGTTCCACCTGCTGCACGACGTGCACCACCGGCTCAGCCCGGCCGAAGCGGGACGGCTGGGCCGCGATCTCGAGCCGCACCGGCTGTTCTGGCTCGAGGATCCGACGCCGGCCGAGGACCAGGAGGCGTTTCGGCTCGTACGCCAGCACACCACGACGCCGCTGGCCGTCGGCGAGGTGTTCAACTCCGTCTGGGACTGCCGTCAGCTGATCACCGAGCGGCTGATCGACTACATCCGGACTTCGGTCTCGCACGCGGGCGGCATCACGCACCTGCGCCGGATCTTCGCCCTCGCGGAGCTGTACGGCGTGCGCACCGGTTCACACGGCGCGGGTGACCTGTCGCCGGTTTCGCTCTCGGCCGCGTTGCACGTGGACCTTTCGGTGCCGAACTTCGGGATCCAGGAGTACATGGGCCACGCCGAACCGGCGAGCGAGGTCTTCCACACGTCGTACACGTTGTCGCAGGGCTACCTGCACCCGGGCGAGCTGCCGGGGCTGGGCGTGGAGGTCGACGAGGCGGCCGCGGCGAATTTCCCGTACGACCCCAAGTACCTTCCGGTCAACCGCCGCCGCGACGGGTCGGTGCACGACTGGTGAGTCCCTACGACGTGGTGCTCCTCGGTGAGCCCTTGGCGGAGTTCTCGACGCTCCCGCCGTTCGGCGACGAAGTCCCGGCCCGCATGGGCAGGTCCGCGGGAACGTGGTCGTGATGCAGGCCCCGTTCCGGCCCGTAGCCGCGGGCATCGTCCACTTCGGACTCGGTGCTTTCCACCGCGTGCACCAGGCGGTGTACACCGAGGACGCGATGCGCGCGAGCGGAGACCACACGTGGGGCATCGTCGGGGTGAGCAGCCGGATGCGCCCGGTGCTGGCGAAGCAGAACTACCTGTACACCGTGGTGGAGCGCGGCGAGGGGGCGGCCCCGCCCCGCGTGGTCGGTGCACTGGCCGGCGTGGCAGCCGGTGCGCAGGTGCCGGATCTGCTGGCGCGGCCCGCGATCCGGGTCGTCACGCTGACCGTGACCGAGAAGGGATACCGGCACGACCCCGCCACCGGACGACTCGACCTCGCCGATCCCGGGATCGCGGCCGACCTGGCCGGCAAGGCGCCGGTCACCGTCGTCGGGCAGCTCGTGCACGGCCTCCGGCGCCGCCTTGCCGGCCCGCCGATCACCGTCGTCTGCTGCGACAACCTGCCCGGCAACGGGAAGTTCCTGCGCACGCTGGTCCGGCAGTTCTGCGAGGCGGCCGGGTCGACCGAGCTGGCCGGCTGGATCGAGGACAACGTCCGGTTCCCCGGCACCATGGTCGACCGGATCGCGCCCGCTGTCACCACCGCCGATCTCGCCGGAGCGGAACACGAGCTGGGTTATCGCGACGACGCGCTGGTGGTGACCGAACCGTTCAGCCAGTGGGTGATCGAGGATTCCTTCGCCACCGGACGGCCCGCCTGGGACGAAGCCGGTGCGGTCCTGACCGCGGACGTCGAGCCGTGGGAACGGCTCAAGCTGCGCGTGCTGAACGCCAGCCACTCGATGCTCGCCTACTTCGGGCTCCTGGTGGGCCACGAGTCGATCGCCGACGCCGTGCACGATCCGGTGCTGCGCGACGCGTGTACGGCCATGCTCGCCGACGATGTGCTGCCAGTGCTCGATCCACCGTCCGAAGTGGACTTCGAGGAGTACGTCCGGACCACACTCGCCCGGTTCGCCAACCGCGCGTTGCGGCACACCACCGCCCAGGTCGCGAGCGACGGTTCGCAGAAGGTCGGTCCGCGGCTGCTCGAGACCGTCACCGATCTGCGGGCCGCCGGACGCGAACCCCGTTGGCTGCCGTTCGTGGTCGCGGCCTGGACGCGGCACGTCGAGACCACCGAGCACCTGGTGGATCCGCTGGCCACGGAACTGCGGGCGGCTGCGTTGCCGCTCGACGTGATCTTCCCCGGTGACCCGGCCTTCCGCGCCCGGGTCGTCGCGGCCCACCACCGGCTCGCGAGGGAAGACCCCCGTGCCGTCCTGCAGGAGGTACTCGATGGACGCGGGTGAGCTGATGGAGCTCGGCCCGGTGCTCCCGGTGGTCGTGCTCGAGGACGCCGAACAGGCCGTGCCGCTGGCAAAAGCGTTGCTGGCGGGTGGACTCCGCACGCTCGAGCTGACGCTGCGCACGCCCGCGGCGTTCGCCGGCCTCGAACGGATCTCCGCCGAAGTCCCGGACATCGTGGTCGGTGCCGGCACGATCGTGACACCGGCGCAGGCCGAACGGGCCGTCGCCGCGGGGGCGCGGTTCCTCGTCTCCCCCGGTTCGCCGCCGACGCTGCTGAACGCGATGCTCGCCGAGGGCGTGCCCGTGCTGCCTGGCGTCGCCACGGTGAGCGAGGTGCTGGCCGTGCTGGAGCGCGGGCTCACCGAATTGAAGTTCTTTCCGGCCGAAGCCGGCGGCGGCCCGGCTTTCCTGCGAGCGCTGGCGGGACCGCTGCCGCACGTGCGGTTCTGCCCGACGGGCGGGATCACCGCAGCCAACCTCGCGGACTACCTCGCACTGTCCACTGTGCCGTGTGCCGGCGGCAGCCGGCTCACCCCGGCGCCGCTCGTCGCCCGCGGCGACTGGGCGGAGCTCACCCGATTGGCCGCACTCGTCAGTAGCCATTGAGAACAACGGAGTTTCCGATGCCCACCAGGTCCCCCTGGGGCCACAACCTGCGCTGGTACATGGCCGGGTTGTGCAGCCTGTCGTTCGTCGTCAACTACGTCGACCGCACCACGCTGAGCGTGGCGCTGCCGTTCATGTCCGAAGACCTCGAGCTCACCCCCGGCGAGCAAGGCTTCGCGCTGAGCGCGTTCTTCATCACCTACGCGCTGGCGCAGCTGCCCGCCGGTGCGCTGATCGACAAGCACGGCGTACGGCGGGTGTTCGGCATCGGCGCGTTCGTGTGGGGCGCGGTGACGATGAGCGTCGGCCTCATCCGCAACGGCACGCTGCTCATCGGTGCCCGGTTGGTGCTCGGGCTCGGCGAGTCGGTCGGCTACCCCGGGTGCGCGAAGGTGGTCAGCAACTGGTTCCCGCGCTCGGAGCGCAGCTTCGCGAACAGCGTGTGGGACAACGGTTCGCGGATCGGCGCCGTGCTGGCGCTGCCCTTGGTGTCGGCGCTGGTCGCGGCGCTGAGCTGGCGGTGGGCGTTCGCGTTCACCGGCGCGCTGGCGTTGCTGTGGGTCGCGCTGTGGTTCACCACCTACCGCGACCCGGACAAGCACCCCAAACTCACCGCCGAGGAGCGCGCGAAGCTTGTCGAGGGTGGCGCCCGCTTCGCCGAGGCGGAGGCCGGTCACGGTCCGAAGGTGCGGTGGCGAACGCTCTTCCGCTACCGCACGGTGTGGGCGATGATGATCGGCTTCTTCTGCCTCAACTACGTGCTGTTCTTCTTCATCACGTGGTTTCCCAGCTACCTCGTTTCGGAGCGCGGCTTCGACCTGCTCAAGCTCGGGATCTTCGGCACCATCCCCGGTCTCGTGGCGATCGCCGGCTCCGCGCTCGGCGGGTACTCCTCCGACGCGCTGCTGCGCCGCGGCTGGTCGCTGACCCGCGCACGCAAGACGTGCCTGGTCGGCGGGTTGCTGCTGTCGTCGGTGATCGGCGCGGCGGTGCTGGTGGACAGCGCCGGCGTCGCGTTGGCGCTGTTGTCGGTGAGCTACGCCAGCCTCGCGTTCGCCGGTGCGTCGATCGCGTCGCTGCCCGCGGACGTCGCGCCGACCCCGCACCAGGTGTCCTCGCTGGCCGGGATCCAGAACTTCGCGTCGAACATCGCCGGGGTCAGCGGCCCGCTGATCACCGGCGCGCTGGTGTCGCTGGCCGGCGGGTCGTACGTGGTGCCGCTGCTGGTCTCCGGCGGGGTCGCGGTGGTCGGCGCGCTCGTCTACGGCTTCGGCCTGCGCAAGGTGGAGCCGCTTCCGGTGTCCCACCAGGCACGGGTAGTGGCGGCATGACTGGTGCGGCGGTGCTGCTGCACGGCGCCCGCGATCTCCGGTTCGGTTCGGTACCCCCGGAGGACCTCGTGCCCGGCCGGGTGCGCGTGGCGGTGCGGGGCGTCGGCTTGTGCGGTTCAGACCTGCACTATTTCGCCGACGGGCGCAACGGCGCCACCGTCGTCACGGCGCCGACGGTGCTGGGCCACGAAGGGTTCGGCGTGATCACCGAGGGGGAACGGGCCGGGCAGCGCGTGGCGATCGAGCCGGCGGCGCCGTGCCTGCGCTGCCCGGTCTGCCTGGCCGGCCACTACAACGTCTGTCCGGACCACACCTGCCTCGGTTCGCCGCCTGCGCACGGTCTGCTCCGCGAGAGTGTGGTGGTGCCGGCGCAGTTCGCGCACCCGCTGCCCCCTGCGGTGTCCGACGAGGTGGCGCCGTTGATCGAGCCGCTCGCGGTGGCGACCTGGGCGTTGCGGCGCGGTGGCCCGGTCGCGGGACGGCGGGTGCTCGTCACCGGGGCGGGGCCGATCGGGCTGCTCGTGCTGCAGGCCGCCCGTGCTCAGGGCGCGGCGGACGTGGTGGTCACGGACGTTTCGCCGCAGCGGCTCGCCGCCGCCGGCGCGCTGGGCGCCACGACCGGGGAACCGGGGCCGTGCGACGTGGCCTTCGACTGCTCGGGTGCGCCCGCGGCCATCCGGACCGCCGCGGCGGCGCTGGTGCCGGGCGGCACGCTCGTGCTGGTGGGCGTGCCGGGTGAGCCCGCGCCGGCGTTTCCGCTGCAGCTGCTACAGCGCCAGGAACTCGACGTGCGTGGCTGCTTCCGGTACGGCCCGGGAGCGTTTGCGACGGCGATCGCGCTGGCCGCGAGCGGACAGGTGGACCTGGCGGCGCTCGTCACGGCGCGGTTTCCGTTCGCCGAGGCCGTGACCGCGCTGACGACGGCGCTCACCGACCGGGCGCAGCTCAAGGTGCTCATCGACTTCTAGTCTTGTCTGCTGCACACTGTCCACAGTGGAGTTCTTCAACCTGGTGGCTGCTACGCCGTCGTGGTGTCGGCTGCTGCTTCGATCACCCACTGGGGCGGGGCGGTGGAAGTCAATGACGTGACCGTGCATCCGGGGCGAGTCAGCGGGTCGTGCCATTTCTGTTCGGTTCACTCCCGGCCGCCGTTGTTCGCATTCTCGCGGCCCTGCACGGGGTGAGCCCGGTGCCCCGCTGATCGGACAGCCGTTCCCGGTGCCGCTGATCCGCGGCACCGGGAACGGGAAACCACGTGCGCGTCAGCCGATCTGCTGGCTGAGCACCGAGTAGTCGTTGCCCACGTTCGTGTACACGCCGGGGTAGCCCTTTTCGGCGCAGCCCTTGCCCCAGGACACGATGCCGGCGACCTTGCCGTCGACGTAGGCCGGGCCACCGGAGTCGCCCTGGCAGGAGTCCTTGCCACCCTCGGGCACGCCGGCGCAGAACATCGAGGCCTTGTCATAGCTGTACTCGCTCGAGGAGTACGACTCGGCGCAGCTGTCGTTGTCCACGACCGGGACGGTCACCTTCTGCAGCTGATCGGAGACGTCACCGCCTTCCGAGGTCGCGCCCCAGCCGACCACGGTCAGCTCGGCATCCGCCTGGTAGGCCGGGTCATCGGCCGACTGCACCAGCGTCGCGGGCTTGGCGGACAGCTCCTTGTCCAGCGTGAGCACGGAGTTGTCGTGCTGCATGCCGCTGCCGTCGAAGTCGGGGTTCTGCCAGACGTCGCTCACCCCCGCCTTCTCGCCGGAAGTGTCGCTGAAGTTGGTCTGGCCGGCGATGATCTCCATCGAGGACACCTGGACGCCGTCGGTGCAGTGCGCCGCGGTCAGCACCTTGTTCGCCGCGACCAGGGTCCCGGCGCAGTGCTGGGCACCGTCCACGTTGAAGATGACCGTGGACGGGAAGTCCTCGATCGTGGTGGGCGTTCCGCCGACGATCAGCGGTCCGCTGTCGGCGGAAGCGCCCGGGGCACCGCCCAGCGCCAGCGCACCCGCGGCCGCGGCGGCGCTCAGCGCCAACGTCGTACGCCGAATGAGTGAACGGTCTACCTGCATGACATCTCCCTTCGGGGACCAGTGAGGGCACTGTCGAGCAGATCAGGACAAAGCGGGTCTCGGGTAGCTACGTAAGTCGCTACCCGAGAATCAGCCGCATCTGGTTGGTTACTCGCTGCCGGGCCGTCCGATGATGATTCGTCCGCGTGGGGTCGCCGCGTCCGGTGCCGGAGCTGTCACCGCAGGAGCGCGTCGCCGTTTCCGCCGAGGGCGCCGAGCACGGTACGGGTGAGCAGGTCCGTTCTCGCGCCCACCTCTTCGATCGGATCGTCCGTCGTGCTCAGACCCAGCGTCTCGACGGGCCGCCGTTCCACCTCGCACAGCAGCGCCACATACACCTGACTGCACCAGGACGGGTCGGCGGCGGTGATCACGCCGGCCGCGTGCAGCCGCGAGAACAGCAGTTCGATCCCTTCGACCACCTCAGGAGCGAGGATCGGGCCACCGGTCCGCGGATCGGACACC
This sequence comes from Amycolatopsis jiangsuensis, assembly GCF_014204865.1. Taxonomy (NCBI): domain Bacteria; kingdom Bacillati; phylum Actinomycetota; class Actinomycetes; order Pseudonocardiales; family Pseudonocardiaceae; genus Amycolatopsis; species Amycolatopsis jiangsuensis. The sequence continues at coordinate 6,122,630 of NZ_JACHMG010000001.1, read as the reverse complement.
CGCACGAGCGCGGCGCGCCGGCTGAGCTTGAAGTCGAGAACGATCTCGGTCGCCCGGTGCAGTGCTGCCAGCGGCGGCGCCGTCGCCACCCGCGCCTGCTTCAGCGCCAGCAGGTACCGCTCGTTGAACCGCTCGTTCAGGGCCTCCAGCAGCACCTGCCGGGAGCTGAACCGACGGTGCACGGTGACGCGGGTGAGCCCGGCGGCGTCGGCGATCTGCTCGAGGCTCGCGTTCGGGTCCGCGGCGAGCACTTCCTCCGCCGCCTCGAGGATGCGGGCCGCACTGCGTTCCGCGTCCGCCCGCACCCGTCGCGGCTTCGCTTCGGCAGTCATTCCACCTCCCACTGGCGGCGACCATGCTATCGCTGGAGCATTGGTGCACCACTTGTTGACTTAAATGATACATGCGAGTATCAGTTGAGGAACCACCTCGTGAGCGAACAGGAGAGCAGTCATGGATCTCGAACTCGACGGCACACGCGTCCTCGTCACCGGGGCGAGCAGAGGAATCGGACTGGCGATCGTCCAGGCCTTCCAGGGCGAGGGCGCCGAGGTCATCGCCGTGTCCCGGAGGACGACCCCCGAACTCGAGGCCACCGGGGCCACGTTCGTCCCCGCCGACCTCGCCGAACCCGACGGCCCGCGACGGATGGTCGAGAAGGTGCTCGAACTGGACCCACGCCTGGACGCCGTCGTCAACAACGCCGGCGGCGGTACCGCGTCCGCGGAAATGCTCGCCGATCCCTTCGGTGGCACCGCCGCGACGTGGGCGAGTGCCTTGGCGCTGAACCTCGTCGCGGCCGTCGAGACGACCAGGGCAGCGCTGCCCGCGCTGGTCAGGTCCCGCGGCGCGGTGGTCAACATCAGCTCCCGGAACGCCCGCGATCCGCGCGGGGCACCGCTGTCCTACTCGGCCGCCAAGGCCGCACTCAACGCGTTCTCCCGCGGTTTGGCCGAGCAGGTCGCGGAATCGGGCGTCCGGGTCAACGTCGTCACGCCGTCCGGAACCCACACCCCGATGCTCACCGGCGAGGACGGTTTCGGCGCCGAACTGGCGACCCATCTGGGACTCGACCACGAGACACTGCTGGCGGTGCTGCCGAAGGAGGCCGGCATGCTGACCAGCGCGCTGATCGACCCGGCCGAGATCGCCCGCGCCGTGCTGCTCCTGGCCTCCCCCACGATGCCCAGCGCGATCGGCTCCAACTGGACAGTGGACGGCGGCTCACTCAAGGTCGCATGACTGCCTCACTCCAGCTGGGTCCTCTCGCGACCCAGACGCTGCTCGACGCGGGCGCGCTCACCCTGATCGACGCTGTGCTCTCCTCCGGCCGGCCACGGCGGAGTCGCCGCAACCGGCGTCGCTGATCGCAACGGGCTGACCACACCGCAGAGAACGGGAGCCGGTAACCGGCTGCAGGTCCAGGTCGAGCCCACAGACGCTGGGCGGCGAGCCGGCCGGAACTGATCCCCCAGGCACGGGTTGACCGGCTGGCTCTACAGTTTTCGCCAAGACTGACCCAGGGGAGGGCGTCAGATGAGCGAGAACGAGGAACAACCAGCGAAAAAAAGCTGGTGGGGCGAAGGCCACAAGTGGATCGCCGCCGTTGCCGCGCTGATCACGGCTGTAGCCGGAATCTTCATCGGCCGGTCGAGTGCTCCGCAAGCACAACCGGCCACGCCAGCCACGGTGACACCGCCACCGGCGACTGTCACTGTCACCGCGGCCGCGCCGTCATCGGCCGCCATCACGCCCAGCTCGACCAGCCCGGTGAACGCCGATCCCGGAGTCTATTCGTCCGAGGACATCGAGTGGGGCAGGTACAACCTCGATTTCAAGAAGCCGATCTATCTGGCGGAGAAGTACATCGCCCCTTTCTACCTGGACCTCGTGGCGTACGGCGAGGCGGCGAAGCTGGCGGAATGGCAGACCGACTCGCTTCCGGGCAAGGACGAATGCGCCTCGGCGGTGGCCGAGCGTGGCGACTCCCGTACCGGTGAGCTGGTCAAGGGCAACATCGTATGCGGAAAAACCGCCGAGGGCCGGATTTTCCGCATCGAGGTGCTGGGAGTGAGCGGTAACACCGTCACCAGCAAGGTGCTGGTCTGGAACAAGTAATACCGAATCAGCCGATCCCCGCGATGCCCGACAGTCGTTGTCCCAGTTCGGCGATCACCCGGGGTGGGCCGCCGGCGGATTCCGGGAGGGGGACGGCCGTGAGGCGGCCGCCGAGGTCGGAGACGTAGGCCACGTCGTCGTCCACGGCGAGGCCGATCGTCTCGGTGAAGCCGCCCGCCAGGATTTCCGGTTCGGCGGGCTGTTCGCCGGGACGCGGTATCGGGGCGCGGTTGAGGGTGTTGCCTCGCGGTTCGGCGCCTCGGTCGGTCCAGTAGAGGTACGGGCCGTGCAGTTCCAGGTCGATCGGCTCGGGCAGGCGGTCCCACAGGGTTTCGATGTCGCCGCGGTGCGCGGCGGTCTCGCCCGGCAGGAGATCCAGCCCGGCGCGCAGGATCCGGCCCAGGCCACCCTTCGCGGGGCCTTTCTGGGTCCAGTACAGGTGTTCGGAGTCGACCGCGACGCCCACGCATTCCTGCGTCCCGGTGTCGTCCGGGTCGTTCACGACGAGATCGGTCAGCTCGGACCCGTCCGTGCGCGCCCGGGAGACGCGGCAGCCCTCGCGATCGCCCCAGTACAGGAGCCCTTGGTAGGCCAGTTGTTTTCCGGTGGTGATGACGCCGCGGTCGAGGAGATCGCGGGCGCCGGTGCCGTCCAGGCGGACCGCGTGCAGGCCACCATCGGCACCGGAGAACAACGGGTCCGAAGAGGACGGACGTGCCGGGTCGAAAGTGGGCGCTCCCATGGTCGTCCAGTAAAGGGTGTCGTCCACCAGTACCACACCGTCGGGAGTGGGACCGGCTCGATCGTAGATCGTCGAGACGTGGCCGTCGGTCACGTCGACGCGCAGGATCTTTCCCTCGCGAATGCTCAGCACTGCCAGTTCGCGGAACACCATTACCTCCACTCCGGACGGTGCGAGCCGCGCGGAATCAGTGGATTCGTGTAGTGGCCGGGGGTTTCCGACATCCGGATCTGCTCGGTGACGCCCTGGTAGCGGCCGAGCGCGGTGTCCGCGGTGAAGGTCTGCGGATCCAGGTACTCGTGTCCGGGAGTCCGCCCGGCCACCTCCGCGGCGTAGTCACGGTCGAGAATTCCCAGGCTCAGCAACCACAACGCGACCCGGGTGAGCGAGACGGTGACCCGGTAGGAGCCGCCGTCGGTGGCCCGCAGCATCAACGCACGCAGGATGCCCAGCTCCAGGAACCACGACGTGACGTAGTCGTTGACCACCGGAACCGCCGGCAGCGACGGAACGCCGTTCTCCCCTTCCAGCAGCATCACCCCGGCCAGGCAGCCCGCCGTCTGGTCGAAACCGACCCGCCCGGCCCATGGCCCGGTGTCCCCGTTCAAGGTCACCGTGGCGTGGACGATCCCGGGCCGGGCCTCGGCCGCGGCCGAGACGTCGAGCCCGCGCCGCGCGAGGTAACCCGGGCGCCGGTTGGCGTAGAAGACGTCCGCACCGGACAGCAGGTGCCGCATGGTCTGCTGGTCCTCGGGGCGACTGAGGTCGAGCCGCGTCGAGCGAACGCCCACATTGGACGTCGAGTAGAGCAGCGGCAGCTCGTATTCGTTCGGGTCCCACACGTTCAGTACGTCCGCGCCGTGCAACGCCAGCGCCCGCCCGCAGCCGGCACCCGCGATGATGTGCGCCCGGCCCAGTGCGCGAATGCCCTCCAGCGGCGCGCGCACGCCGCCGGGCAAGGGTTCCGGGTCGCTGTCCCCGATCTTCTCGACCACGACCGGCGGCATCGCCGACAGCACCTGCTGGTACTGCGCGGTCGCGATCAGCTCCTCAGTGGTCCGGACCACGGGCATGATCACGCCCGCGGCCTCGGCGGCCTCCTCGAGTTCGAAGGAGTTCCAGCGGGCGATGGCCTGCCGCGCCGCGTCGTCGCGTTCCGGTACACCCAGCAGTGCCGCCGCATCGTTGCGCAGCTTGGGATACGGGCTGATCGGGTGCACCCACCGGCCGTCGGAGGTCTCGTAGAACCGGTCCGTGCCGAACGCCTGGGTGACCCGGGCGGGATCACCGGGCGGATAGCCGTCCAGCAGCTCCCACTTCTTGTCGTAGAACGGGCACAGCCGGTGCGGAGCGACCCGCAGGTCCATCGAGATGTCCTGCCCGCGTCCCCCGCGCAGCTGCCAGATCTTGGCCACCGCGACGGATTTGGCGGCCAGGGCGATCGACGTCCCGCCGGCCAGCCGCAGCGCGCCGGGCAACACCGGATCGGCGCCGGTGAACGAGACCGCACCACCGGCGTCGGCCTCGCTGAGCCCGACCGCGCCGAGCAGTTCGGCCAGCGGGACGTGCAGGTCGTAGTCGTCGGTGGCCGCGGGCTTCGCGAGCGCGGCTTCGAGCTTTCCGGTCAGGTTCATTCCGACTCCAGCGCGTCCAGCACGGCGCGGGTCCTGCGGTCGCGTTCGCCGGACCGCTGCTGGTAGGCCTCGGTTCCGGTGCCGTAGGCGGCTTCGACCGCACCGAGCACTTCGCCGAGGTTTTCCCGGTCCGGACTGCCGGTTTCGAAGGTCATCTGCGAACCGACATGACTCACCAGATGGCGCATCCCGTCCGGGCCGCCGCCGAGGTGCATGCTCTCGAACGGCCCGATCGTCGCCCACCGCAGCCCGAGGGACGCCTTGACCAGCTCGTCGAGATCCGCCGCCTCGATCACGCCCTGCTGCACCAGATACATCGCCTGGTCGTTGACCACGCGCTGCAGCCGGTTGCCGACGAAACCGGGCACTTCCTTCTTCAACGTGATCGGCTTCTTGCCCAGCGCGCGATAGACCTCGACCGCGCGCGACACCGTTTCCGGCGCGGTCCGCTCGCCCGGGACCACCTCCACCAGCGGCATCAGCTCGGGCGGATTGAACGGGTGCCCGATGACGATGCGGGACGCCGCCGCGTTGCCCTCCGCGATCGCGGTGGGCAGCAGCGACGACGAGGACGACGCCAGCACGACGTCGTCGCGGGTGTGCGCGGCCAGCGTCGCGAATATCTCGTGCTTCAGCTCGATCCGCTCGGGACCCGACTCCTGCACGAAGTCCGCGCCCCCGGCGGCCGCCGCGAGGTCGGCGACCGCGGTCACCGGCAGCCCGGCCAGCTGCTGCCCGACGATGTCGGGCAGGTCCGGTCGCGGATCGCTGACCCGGACCTGCCAGCCCGCCCCGGCGAACAGGCGGGCCCAGGACACTCCGATGACTCCCGCGCCGACGATCGCGACGACCGGCATTGCTCCCGCCTCCCTGGTTTACGCAGTGACCGCGTCGGCGTTGTTGAGCAGCGCACTCGGCGCCCGCAGCAGCGACTCCGACGCGACGGCCCGGCGGCGCGCCGAACTCACGCCGCCGAAACTCTCGGTGATGGCGATCAACCGGGCGGCGTGGTGCGCGACCTCGGATTCGTAGGTCATGCCGATCCCGCCGTGCAGCTGGATGATCTCCTCGGCGACCGCAGTGGCCGCGTCGCACACGAACACGAACGCGTCGTCGGCCGTGGCGGCCAGGTCGACCTCGCCGCCGTTGTCGTGCGCCTCGACCGCGGCGGTGGCCCACAACGCCATCGACCGGGCCAGCTCGACGCGCGCGTAGACGTCGACCGCGCGGTGCACCAGCACCTGGAACGTGGCCAGCGGGACGCCGAACTGCTTGCGGGTCTTGAGGTATTCGACGGTCATCGCGAGACCGGTCTCCATCAGGCCGATCGCCTCGCCGGTCACCGCGACGCGAGCCCGGGCGAACGCGCTGCGCAGTGCGGCGGCCGCGTCCGCTTCCGCGCTGCCCAAACGAGTCGCGGGCGTGCCGACGAACTCGACCTGCGAGGTGTGGCCCCAGTCGGCGGCCCGGCCGTCGGCGCGGGTGATGCCCTCCGCGGTCGCCTCGACCAGGTAAACGCCGGTTTCACCAGCGTCGTCGACCGCGGTCACCAGGAACTTGTCGGCCTGGTCGGCACCGCGGACGGGCGATTTCACCCCGGTGAGGGAGCCGTCCGCGGCCGCGGTCACCGTCGGGGCCAGGCCCCACGGGCGGCCCGGCTCGGCGTGCGCGACCGCGATCGTGGCGCCGCCCGCGGCCAGCACCGGCAGCAGCTGCTTGACCTGGTCGTCCGTGCCCAGCCCGGCGATCAGCCATGACGGCAGGAAAACGCCGTCGAGCAGCGGTTCGGCGGCCGCGTGCTTGCCCATCGCCTCCAGGCTCGCGTACACCTCGACCGGTCCGGCGCCGGCACCGTCGTGGTCGGCGGACACGGTCAGCCCGGTCAGGCCCAGTTCGCCGAGGGTCTGCCACACCTGGTCGGACCAGCCGAGTTCGGTGCCCGTGGCGCCCGCCCGCCCGCCGTTCGCGTAGCCCCGGCCGACCGCCTGGTCCACGGTCTCGAAGAGCAGCCGCTGATCTTCGTTCAGTTCGAGGTTCATGGTTGCCGGTGCTCCTTACAGGCCGAGGATCGTCTTGGCGATGACGCCGCGCTGGATTTCGTTGGAGCCGCCGAAGATCGACAGCTTGCGCTGGTTGAGGTACTGCGTCGCGGCCACCGACGCCGCGTCGCCTGCCCGCACCTGTTCCCCGGTGCCGGTCAGCATGCCGTCCGAACCGGCCGCGCGCATCCGGAGCTTGATCAGCTCCTGCAGTGCCTGCGTGCCCTCCATCTTCAGCAGCGACGACACCGGGCTGGCCTTGCCGTTCTCGGACGCGGCGGTCACCCGCAGCTGGGTGGCCTCGAGCGCGAGCAGGGTGGTCTTGGCGGTGTGCAGCGCGGTGCGGAACTGCGGGTCGTGGCCGAGCAGGCCGTCCTCGGTCGGGATCGCGCCGGACGCGGCGGCGAGATCGGCGTAGATCCGCTGCCCGGTGCCGACCTGGGCGATTCCGTTCCGTTCGTTGCCGAGCAGGAACTTCGCGTAGCTCCAGCCCTTGTTCTCCTCACCGACCAGGTTCTCCGCCGGGATCCGCACCTCGTCGAAGAAGAACTCGTTGACCTCGGCGCTGCCGTCGATCAGCTTGATCGGCCGCCGCTCGATGCCCGGCGTGTTCAGGTCCAGCAGCAGGAACGACAGGCCCTGCTGCTTGCGCGGCGCGTCCGGGTCGGTGCGCGCGAGCACGAACATCCAGTCGCCGTACTGGCCGAGGGTGGTCCAGGTCTTCTGGCCGTTGAGCACGTACTGGTCACCGTCGCGGCGGGCGGTGGTGCGCAGCCCGGCGAGGTCCGAACCCGCTTCCGGCTCGGAAAAGCCCTGCGACCACCAGATGTCGAGGTTCGCCGTGGCGGGGAGGAACGTGCGCTTCTGCTCCTCGCTGCCGAACTCGGCGATGATCGGGCCGACCATGCTCACGTTGAACGCCAGCGGCTGCGGTACGCCCGCCCGCTGCAGCTCCGAGGAGTACAGGTGCGACTGGGTCGGGCTCCAGCCGCGGCCACCCCACTCCTGCGGCCAGTGCGGGACGGCGAGCCCGTGCTCGTTGAGGATGCGCTGGCTCGTGACGATGTCCTCGCGGGTGGTCTCCCCCAGCGCGGTGCGCCGCCGGACGTCCTCGGGAACCGCGCCGAGGAACACCTCCCGCAGCCCGTCGCGGAACGCGAGGTCCTCTTTCGAGAGTTCCAGATCCATGTGTCAGTTCCCTTCCGGCGACGGTCGGCCGGCCTGCGCGAGCACCTCGGCGGTGCTCGCCCCGGCCCGTTCGGCGTGCCCGCGGAACCCGGCAGGGGTCCGCGAGAAGTGCAACGGGTTCTCCACGACGCGGATGGTGCCCTCGGTCGGGTGCTCCCGCTCGGTGATCAACCCGACCTCCCGAACATAAGGGTCGGCGGGCAGATCCGCGATGTCGACGACGACCGCGTAGGGCACGTCGTGCTGGGTGAGGAAGTCCTCCCATTCCGCGGTCGTGCGGTTCTCGGAGTTCGCGAGGACCTTCTCCACCCCGGCGGTGAAGATCTCCCGGTCGATCACCGGTGAGTCCCAGGCCGGATCGGCGGCGTCGTCGGTGAGCCCGGCGCCGGTCAGCAACGTGCGGACCGCGGCGTTGGTGTAGGGCACCGCGGAGATCGCGCCGCCGTCGGCCGTGCGCATGGCCGCGTGCGTGGCGCTCAGCGACAGCGGGTTGCCCACGTCGCCGGCAGCGGGCACGAAGACGTCACCGGCCAGGTGCTCGACCAGGTTGACCGCGATCATCGCGTCCGCCATCGCCAGCTCGACGCGCTGGCCCGATCCGGTGCGCTGCTGGTCGAACAACGCCGCGAGGACGCCGTTGAGCAGGTACAGCGCGGCGGTCTTGTCCGCGATGTAGGTGGGAACGAACTGCAGGGTGCCGCCGGCCCGGTCCTGCAGGCTGACCAGGCCGGAGGCAGCCTGGATCACCTCGTCGTAGGCGGGCCGCCCGGCCCGCGACGAGCCGACCGCGAAGCCCTGCGCGTGTGCGTAGACCAGCCGCGGGAACCGTTCACGCAGGTCGTCGTAGCCGAGCCCGAGCCGGTCCAGCGCGGCGGCACGCATGTTCGTCACGAACACGTCGGCGTCCTCGAGCAGGGCCAGCAGGTCATCCCGGCCCGCCTCGTCCTTCAGATCGAGGCTCACACTGCGCTTGTTCCGGTTGACCTGCAGGTACAGCGGGGCCATCCCGGCGCTGCGCCCGACGCCGGCCGGCGAGACGCGGGCGACGTCCCGCAGCGGCTCCACCCGGATCACCTCGGCGCCGAAATCGCCGAGGATCTGGGTCGCGTACGGGCCCATCACCGCGGAGGAGAGGTCGACCACCCGCACTCCGGCGAGCGGACCGGCGGAACCGTCGGACGAGGTCATCGTGATCCTTCCCGGTGTCGATCAACGCTTCGCCATCGACGCTATTGAGCCCTGGCGGGCAAGGGAATGACCGAGTTCCTCAGAGCGGTGTGACCACGGTGATAACACCGCCGGGGGGTTGTTGGAGGGGCCGGTAAGCGGTGGGGCAGGGTCGCGGCGGAGCCGGCGGGTGGTCGCGATGGGGTCGGTCGCGACGAAGGTGGGCGGTCGTGACGGGGCCGGTCACGACGGGGCGGGTGGTCACGACGGGGCCGGTCACAACCGGGCAGGCGGTCACGACGGGGCCGGTCACAACCGGGCAGGCGGTCACGACGGGGCCGGTCACAACCGGGCAGGCGGTCACGACGGGGCCGGTCACAACCGGGCAGGCGGTCACGACGGGGCCGGTCACAACCGGGTAGGCAGTCACGGCAGGGCCGGTCACAACCGGGTAGGCAGTCACGGCAGGGCCGGTCACGACCGGGCAAGCGGTCGCAATTGGGCCGGTCACGACGCGGGTCGGCGGTCGCGACGGGGCCGGTCACGACCGGGTGGGCAGTCACGATGGGGCCGGTCACAACCGGTAGGCAGTCACGGCGGGGCCAGCCACAACCGGTAGGCAGTCACGGCGGGGCCGGTCACGACCGGGCAAGCGGTCGCAATTGGGCCGGTCACGACGGGGGCCGGCGGTCGCGACGGGGCCGGCCACAACCGGGTAGGCGGTCACGACGGGGCCGGTCACGACCGGGTGGGCAGTCACGATGGGGCCATTCGCGACGGGAAGTGGGTGCGCGACGGGGAGAGGTGGCCGCCGGGAGTGGTTGCGGCACGGCCGGTACGCGGTGGGAAGGCCCCTGTGCCGGCTGGGTCAGCCGGCGATCCCGGCGGCGGGGTCCGTCAGTGATGCGGGCCAGATCACCCACCGATGTCGGCCAAGCCGGTCACCGACTCCAGCCGGGTCAGTTGCCGACTCCAGCCGGGTCAGGCGGCGATCCCGACGGCGGGTTTAGTCAGCGATGCCGGCTAGATCACCCACCGACCCCGGCGGGGTCACCCACCGACACCAGCCGGACCACCCACCGACTCCAGTCGGATCAGTCGCCGACGCCGGATAGGTCGAGTGCTTCCGCCGCGCAGTGCAGTGCGGCTTTGTTCGCTGCCGGGTCCGGGTGGGCGGGCGACACCGCCAGTGTGGTGACCCCGGCCGCGGCGAGGGCACGCATCCGGTCGGCGATCCGCTCCTTCGGGCCGACCAGGGAGGTCGCGTCCAGGAACTCCGCCGGGATCGCCGCCATGGCGCCGTCGTAGTCCATGGTCAGGTATCGCTGCCGCACCTCGTCGGCGGCCGCCTCGTAGCCCATCCGGGCGACGAGGTCGCGGTAGAAGTTGTGCTCACGGCTGCCCGCTCCGCCGACGAACCCCGCGACGTAGGGCCGCACGTGCTCGGCCGCGGCGCGCCAGTCGTCACCGACGGCGAGCGGAACGGTGGTCACGACGTCGAAACCGTCGAGGCTCGCGCCGATTTTCGCGCGACCGGCCCGGATCCGCGCCAGCGAATCGCCACTGTGTTCCGGGGAGAAGAACAGACCGAGCCAGCCGTCCGCGATCTCACCGGTGAGTTCCAGGTTCTTCGGGCCGAGCGAGGCGAGGTACAGCGGAATGCGCTCGCGTACCGGCGGAACGGTCAACGACAGAGCCTTTCCAGGGCCGCCAGGAATCGGCAAACGGAAATGCGGACCGTCGTGCCGTACTCGCTCATAGCGTAACGTCTTGCCGACGATTTCCACATATTCACGGGTACGTTCCAGCGGTTTCGCGAACGGCACGCCGTACCAGCCTTCGGAAACCTGCGGTCCGGAAACCCCGAGCCCGAGCCGGAACCGGCCACCGGAAAGGGTGTCCAGGGTCGCGGCGGTCATCGCCGTCATCGTCGGGCTGCGCGCCGGGATCTGCAGAATGGCACTGCCCAGGTCCACGCGTTCGGTCCGGGCGGCGAGCCAGGCCAGTACGGTCGCGGCATCCGCCCCATAGGCCTCGGCCACCCACACCACGGAAAATCCGATCCGGTCGGCTTCCTGCACGAGTTCGAGGTTCGCCGAATCGTTTCCCACGCCTCCGTACCCGATGTTCAGTCCGATTCTCATTCGATCGACGTTACCGTTGGTAATTGACGGACCACAGGAGAATTGGGTGGTTCAGGGGTGAGGTAGGGGCAGTTCCCGTCCACGGCGCCCGCGCCCGGCACGGAGCCGGACCCCGCCAGGCCGGGCCGGCCCCTAAACTGCCTGAAGTGGAGATCCACCACCTGCGGTACTTCCTCGCGGTCGCGCGTGAGCTCAACTTCACCCGCGCGGCGCGGTCGCTGCACATGTCCGTACCCCCGCTCAGCCAGCGCATCCGGGACCTGGAACGGGAACTCGGGGAGCCGCTGTTCGACCGGTCCACACACCACACGCGGCTGTCCGCGGCCGGCGAGGCACTGCTGCCGCTCGCGGAAAAGGTGGTCTCCGGGTTCGACGCCATCCCCGGGCGGATCCACTCCCGGGACCGGCGGACCGACGTGCGCCTCGCCGTGCCCGACGTGCTGAACCCGGCCCACCGGCGCCGGCTCAGCGAATCGATCCGGTCACTGGAGGAGGGCTACCGATTCAGCCTGCGGCAGATGCCGTCGCTGGAGATGGAGTCGGCGCTGCTGAGCAATTCGCTCGATCTCGCGATCTCGCACCTGGGCACCAGCGACGACCGGCTCTCCACGATCGTGCTCTACCGCGAACCGCTCGGCGCGGTCGTGGACCGTTCCCGGTTCCCCGACCGCACCTCGCTGACCCTGGCCGACCTGCGCGGTTACCAGTACCTGCAGGGGCCACGACACTGGGACCTCGGTGCACGCCGGGCCGAGCAGCTGGCAGGCCACGGCGTGCTGGTCGACCCGGACGCGCAGTTCTCCGACATCAGCGGCCTGCTGATCTTCCTGCACAGCACGAAGAGTTTCGCGCTCGCGCCGGTGGAGTCGACCACCGTACTGGCTCTCGACCCGGCCGAATGCGCGGTGCTGCCGATCGAGGACCTCACCGCGACGCTGACCACGTTCCTGATCCGCCGCACCGCACAGTCCGCGATGGACCCGGTGGCGGAGGTCCTGCGGCACGCCCGCTGAGCCGATCGTGTCTTTACATCCAGCTCGCACTTGTCAACTCCACTGTACATCGCCTACCTTTCTGTAAAGCCAGCCAACGGAAAAGGGCGCGATGAGCGAAATGACCGGCACGGTGCCCGTCGGCTCGACCGAACGGTGGACCGACCGCAAGCGGTACCTGTGGCTGATCGGGCTCGTCGTGCCCGCACTGGCCTTCCTCGCCATCGGACTGCACGCCGCCACGGGATGGGGTGTCTGGTTCTGGATCGGGCCGATCGTGATCCTGGTGATCGTGCCCGCGATCGACCTGATCACCGGGCTCGACCGCAGCAATCCGCCGGACGACGTGCTCGAGCGGCTGGAGCGGGACCGCTACTACCGCTGGATCACCTACCTGTTCCTGCCGATCCAGTACCTCGGCTTCGGCTTCGCGTTCTGGCTGATCGCCACGGGCGGGCTGTCCGTGGTGGACAAGGTCGGGCTGGCCGTCTCGATCGGCTGCATCGGCGGGATCGGCATCAACACCGCGCACGAACTCGGGCACAAGAAGGAAAGTCACGAGCGGTGGCTGTCGAAGATCGCGCTGGCGCAGAGTTTCTACGGACACTTCTACATCGAGCACAACCGCGGCCACCATGTGCGCGTGGCGACGCCGGAGGATCCGGCCAGCAGCCGGGTCGGCGAGAGTTTCTACCGGTTCTGGCCGCGGACCGTCTTCGGCTCGCTGAAGTCCGCGTGGCGGCTGGAGCGCAAGCGTTACGCCCGGCGGGAGCGCCATCCGTACCGGATCGGCAACGACGTGCTCAACGCGTGGCTGATGTCGGCGGTGCTGTGGGTGGCGATGGTGGCGTGGCTGGGTTTCGGCGTCCTGCCGTATCTGCTGATCCAGGCGGTGGTCGGGTTCTCGCTGCTGGAAGTGGTGAACTACCTGGAGCACTACGGCATGCTGCGGCAGCGGGTCGGCCCGCCGGAGCGGCGCCGGTACGAGCGGGTCGATCCCAGCCACAGCTGGAACTCCAACAACATCGCGACGAACGTGCTGCTGTATCACCTGCAGCGGCACAGCGACCACCACGCCAACCCCACGCGGCGTTACCAGTCCTTGCGTGACTTCGCCGAATCCCCGGTCCTGCCCACGGGTTACGCCGGGATGATCGTGCTCGCGCTGGTACCGCCGCTGTGGCGCCGAGTGATGGATCCGCGGGTGCTCGCACACTTCGACGGGGACCTCGCACGGGCGAACATCCAACCGGGGAAACGGGAGAAAATCCTGGCCCGCCACGGCACTCGTGCGGACTCGCCGGCCGTGGAACTGTCCGATGTGCACGGTGACGCGACGGAAGGCGGGATGTGTCCCGGCTGCGGTTACGTCTACGACGAGCGGCGCGGCGACCCCCGCGAGGGATTCCCTGCGGGCACCCGGTGGACGGCGATCCCGGATTCCTGGTGCTGCCCCGACTGCGGGGTCCGGGAGAAAATGGATTTCGTGGCTCCGGGAAGGATGGGTGCATGATGCGGATCGAAGCGGATCTGACCCGCTGCGAAGGGCTCGGCATGTGCGAGACGATGGCGCCGGAGTTCTTCGAGGTCAGCGACGAGGGCACGGTGGTGGTCCACGACCCGGCCCCGGGCGAGGAACACCGCAAGGACCTCACCGCGGCCGTCGACGCCTGCCCGGTGCTGGCGTTGAAGCTGCACTGAAGAACACCTTCGCCGCGCGGTTACCATGACCGCCATGAGCGTGGTCCCTTCCGCCGAAGGCGGCCAGTACCGGCGGCCGATCATCACCGCGGCGATCGAGCTGACCGCGCGCTCGGGCTGGCCGTCGGTGACCATGGCCCGGCTGGCCGAACTGGTCGGCGTCAGCCGGCAGACGGTGTACAACGAGATCGGTTCGAAGACCGCGCTGGCCGAAGCGATGATCGCGCACGAGTTGAGCCGGTTCCTCACCGCTGTCGGCGCGGCGTTCGACCGGCACCCCGGCGACCTCGTGGAAGCGATCCGCGAAGCGGCCCGCGCGGTCCTCGAACTGGCCGAGGACAACGTCCTGCTGCGGGCCATCGCCTCGGCGACCCACGGCACGGACACCGAGTTCCTGCCGCTGCTGACCACCCGCGCCGGCACCCTGCTGACCGAGGCGCAGACGATGCTGGCCGAGCGCGTCCGCGGCTACGCACCGCCGCTGGCCGGTGACCGGATCACCGTGGTGATCGACCTCGTCGTCCGCGCGGTGCTGAGCCACGTGATGCAGCCGTCGGACACCCCGGCCCACACCGCCGATTCGCTGGCCTGGGTGACCGCCCGGCTGCTGGGCACCGACCGTCCTTGACAAAAGTAGTTGTCACTGCGAGGTTCGCACCCATGGCCGACCTCGTTCCCTTTCTGATGTTCCAGAAACGCGACGCCGCCGAGGCGATGGAGTTCTACACGTCCCTGCTGCCCGGCGACTCCGTGCTGTCCGACCAGCGCTACGGCGCCGAGGGCCCCGGCCCGGAAGGCACCGTCGTGCTGGCCGAGTTCACCGTGGCCGGGCAGCGGGTGCGGTGCAGCGACAGCTTCGTGAAGCACCAGTTCGAGTTCACGCCGTCGATGTCACTGTTCGTCACCCTCGATTCCGAGGCCGACCTGAAGCGGCTCTTCGAGGCCCTCGCCGACGGCGGCGGCACCCTGATGCCCCTGGACGACTACGGCTTCGGCCCGTTCGGCTGGGTCAACGACCGGTGGGGCGTGTCCTGGCAGCTGAGCGCACCGGTGACGGGCTGAGCCTTACGACTCCGGCTTCCGGCGGGCGCGCGCTCGGCGTTTGCCCTCGTGCATGGCCGCCACCCTGGCGATCGGAATGGTGTGGCCCTCGGCCACCAGGTCCGCCGGAAGTCGTTGGGGGGCGGGGAGTTCCGCGACCCACGGGTCAGCGTCACCGAGGAGGGCGGGCGCCGTTTTCACGGTGAAGTCGGCGGGTGCGACGTCGTCCGCGTCGGTCCAGGGGACGGGGAACGACACCGGCGCGCCCGGGCGGATCCGGGGACTGTAGACGGCGGCCACGGTGGCGCCGCCGGCGCGGGTGGAGTCCAGGAACACCTTGCCGTGGCGGTCTTCCCGGATGAAGGCGGTGGTCGCCAGCCGCGGGTCCAGCCGTTCCGCTCGCGCGGCCAGTGCCCGAGTCGCCGCGGCGACGTCCTCAAAGGACTGACCGGGCGTCAGCGGCACGAAGACGTGCACGCCTTTCGACCCGCTGGTCTTGAGGGCTCCGGCGAGGCCAGCGTCGGCCAGGGCCTCGCGGACCAGGCGGGCGGCGGCCACCGCGACGCCGAACGGGGCACCCTCGGGCGGATCCAGGTCCATGATCAGGTCGGTCGGGCCTTCGTGGCCGACGCGGGTCAGCGCCGGGTGCAGTTCGACCGCGCGCTGGTTGCCGAACCACAGCAGGGTGCGACGGTCGTTGCACAGGCCGTAGGTGACGGTGCGATGCGAACTCTCCGCCCACAGGCTGGTGCGCGGTACCCAGTCCGGGGTGTACTTCGGCAGGTTCTTCTGCATGAACGCTTCCTGTCCGCGCAGGACGCGCATCACCGACAGCGGCCGGTCGGACAGCACCGGCAGCAGCCGCTCGGCGACCGCGTCGAAGTAGTCCACGAGGTCGCGTTTGCACGCCCCGGCACCGGCGAACAACTCCTGGTCCAGGTGCGTGAGGCGGACGCCGTGGCGTTCCTCGTCCGAGGTGCTCATCCACATCACCCTTGCCGAGCCGGTACTGCCAGGTCAACCGCCTACCCGAGCGGTTCCCCCTTCCGGCGCCGCCGCCTGAGGCCGGCGAGGCAGAGACCGAACGGGAACCGCCGAGCCGACGGCGGCAGCAGCCGCACCACGCGGCCGATCCGGCGCATCAGCCGGTCGAACCGTCGCTGGTCCGTGGCCGACCACGGAAGCCGCAGCTGCTCCCGGAACTGCGCCGGCAGGAATCCCGCGGTCACGAAGCGGTGGGCCGGTCCGAAGAGGACACCGAACGGCCGGGGCAGGAACCGGAGATCGACGAGCGAGGTCAGATATTCACGCAGCCGGTCGTCGATGTCCACCTTGGACAGGCCGGCGGTCCAGTACTCCTCGAAGGCAAGGCGATCCGCGGGCCACTGCTCCGGCCGGACCTGCAACGTCGTGCCGAGCGCGGCTGCCTCACCGTAGAGCGCTTCCGGAACCGGGCGGCCGAGCACGATCCGGTGCACGTCTTCGAGCCCGCGGTACAGGCAGGCGGCCACCCACAGTTGCAACTCCGGGTCGAAAGCGTTGTATCGCACCGGGCTCGCGGCGGTGGAGCGGACTTGCGCGTGCGAGACGTTCACTGCCCGCCGGTACGCCGCGCGCTCCTCGTCGGTGCCGAGGGCGGCGACCGCGAGGTAGGTGTAGGTGGTGCGTGCGCGTTTCAGCGGATGCTTGAACAGGTTCCCGGACTCGACAGTGCTTTCCAGCACTCCGTAACCGACTTCCGGACGCGCGAGCTGCATGACCACGTTGGCACTCCCGGCGAGCAACCCGACACCGAGCAGGGACTCTCCGAGTACGTCGGTCATCGCGCTCCTTCCGCCGACGACGACGCGCCGTCGAGCGTCGTGCGGGCGAACTGGATCAACGCACGCGCCGCCGGACCGGCGGGGCCGGTGGCCCGCCACGCCAGCGCCAGCTGACCACGCAGCGACGGCCGCAGTGGCAACCGGTGCAGCTCCGCAGCGTAATAGCGGGCGAGCGACTCCGGAACCAGCGCGACACCGAGATCCCGCATTGCCAGCTGTGCCAGCACATTCGGGTCACTGGCCTCGATCGTCACCCGCGGGCGCAGCCCCGCCGCGGCGAACGCGCGATCCAGCACGCCACGCACACCGGTGCCCTTCGGCAGGCAGATCAGCGAGCGGCCGGCGAGGTCGGCGAGCGTGACGTCGGCTCGGCGGACGAAGTCGTCTCCCGGGCCGGTGACCGCGACGAGCTCCTCGTCCAGCAGCACCTGAGTGGCGAGCCCGGCGGGCACACCGTCGGCGAGGCCGATCACCGCCACGTCGAGCCGCCCTTCCCGCAGCGCCTCGGCCATCACGTCGGAGTTGGCTTCCGCGAGCGTGATCTCCACCCCCGGGTAGTGCTCGGCGAAGCCGGCGAGGAACTCCGGCAACGCGACCGGACCGGCCGAGGTGACCATTCCCATCGCCACCTGGCCGCGGACGAGCCCGTCGTGCTCGGAGACCGTCTCGCGCACCGCCTCCACCGCGGCGAGCGCGGCCCGGGCGTGCGGGAGCACCGCGGCGCCGACCCCGGTGAGCCGCACGGTGCGCCCGGAACGGTCGAACAGGGGTTGCCCCAGCTCCCGCTCCAGCCGCCGGACCTGCGCGCTGACTCCCGGCTGGGCGACGTGCAGCCGCTCCGCCGCCCGCGTGAAATTGGCTTCCTCCGCGACCGCGACGACGTAGGCCAGCTGATGTAATTCCATAAGGAGCAATTCTAGCTCGTGGAAGTACTATCTCTTGGACTTCTCGTCAGCGAGCGGCCACGCTTTCGGTATGCAGACTTTCACCCCTGACCAGCACGGTTACCTCGAGGAGATCGCCGGGTTCCAGACCGGCGTGCCGTCCACCCCGCCGCTGGTGGTGGCGGCGACCGGCGCGGACGACGTCGCCGCGGCCGTCCGGCTCGCCGCCCGACGTGGCCTGCCGATCTCGGTACAGGCCACCGGTCACGGCCTGGGTACCCCGGCGGAAGGGGTGCTCGTCTCGACCCGGCGGATGACCGGCGTGTCGATCGATCCGAGCCGCGGTCTCGCCCGGGTGGCGGCCGGGACGACCTGGGCCGCGGTGATCGAGGCGGCCGCCGAGCACGGGCTCGCGCCACTCAGCGGTTCGGCGCCCGGTGTCGGCGTGACCGGCTACACCCTGGGTGGCGGCTTCGGCCTGCTCGGCCGGCAGTTCGGACTCGCCGCCGACCACGTCCGCTCCGCCGACGTGGTCCTCCCCGACGGCACCGTCACGCGCGGGCCGCTCGAGGCTGGCATCGTCACCGCGCTGGAGTTCTCGCTCTTTCCGCTGCGCACGATCTACGGCGGCGGCCTGCACTTCGGCCCGAAACGGCTCGCCGACGTGCTGCGCGGCTGGCGCGACTGGACCGCCGACCTGCCGGACGCGCTCGGCACGTCGCTGGCGATGATCCCGTACCCGGATCTGCCGATGGTGCCGGAACCGTTGCGGGGTAAGCACATCGCCCACGTCCGGGTGGCCTACGCCGGTTCGGCGGACGACGGCGACCGGCTGGTCGCGCCACTGCGTGCCCTCGGCCCGCTGCGCGACACCCTGGCCACCATGCCGTTCACCGAGTCCGGCACGATCGCCGCCGAACCCCCGCACCCGCACGCCTACCTCGGCGACAACCGGGTACTGCCGTCCTTGCCCGACGACGTGCTGACCACGGTGCTCGACCACGCCGGCCCGGACGCCCCGGTGCCGACCGTGCTGATCATCGATCTCCTCGGCGGCGCCTACCGCCGGAGCACCGCCCCGGACTTCACCCCGGAGTCGCGTTACACAGTGCGCGCCCTGTCCGTGGTCGATCCGGATCCGGCCACCGTGCACGCGGCGCAGGCGAAGCTGTTCGACCCGCTCACCCCTGGCTCCACCGGCCGGCTGCGCAGCTTCGTGTACGGGCAGCCGCTCAGCTGACCGCGCAGGCCGGGTTACCCCAGGTCAGCCCACCTCCGGGGAGGGACGAAGGGACCCATATACTCGGCCCCGAACCGGGCGAAGGGGTCGATTTTTTGCAGACGATGAGCCATGACGAGTACCTCGGCACGCGCCGGTTCCCCGGGCTCGACGGGCTGCGCGCGCTCGCCGCCACGATCGTCGTCTTCTACCACTTCGCCGGGCCGAACTTCACCTGGCTGTCCGGCTGGGTCGGCGTGTACGTCTTCTTCGTGCTGTCCGGCTTCCTGATCACCACGCTGCTGCTGCGCGAACAGGACCGCACCGGCCGGATCTCGCTACGCGACTTCTACCTGCGCCGGGTGTTCCGGATCCTGCCGCCGTACCTGGTGATCCTCGGCGGGATCGTCGCGTTCGTGCTGCTGCGCGGCGAGTTCCTCGCGCGCGACTTCCCGCACGCGCTGAAGTACTACCTGACCTTCCTCAACGAGTTCTTCCCCGGATCCGAGGGCAACGGCAGCGACAACTTCTTCTCCGGCTCCTGGACGCTGGGCATCGAGGAGAAGTTCTACCTGGTCTGGCCGTTCCTGCTGGTCGCGGTGGGGATCGGGGCGGCGCGACGGAAGTTCGGCCTCGCGCTCGCGGCCATGGCCGTGCTCCTGGTGCTGTTGCCGGTGAGCACCGGCGGCTGGCTCCTCGACGGATCGAAGACCGCCATCTACGGCTCCACCGTGCACTACTTCATCCTGCTCAGCGGCTGCCTGCTGGCGATCCTGCTGCACTACCGGCGCAGTTTCGCGGTGCTGCGGCCGCTCACCCACCCGCTCGCGGCGATCCCGATCGTCGCCGGGTTCCTCCTGCTGCACACGAACCTGGACGCGCTCTGGTCCGAAACCCGCGAGAACGTGCTGCTGCTCGTCGGCTACGCCGGGGTGACCATGCTCTTGCTCGTCGTGCTGCTGTCACCCGGTCCGGCGCGGTGGCTGCTCTCGACGGCGCCGATGCGGTTCGTCGGGGAACGCTCGTACTCGCTCTACCTGCTGCAGGGTCCGGTGCACTTCGCGGTGATCCAGGCGGTGCCGCAGCTGGCCGAGCGCAGCCTGCTCACCGCGCTCACCGTGTTCGTGGTCGACCTCGGCGTGTCCGACCTGATCCACCGTTGGGTGGAGCAACCACTCATCCGCACCGGCAAGCAGCTCATCGCCCGCCGGCGCGCCCGTGCCGAGGAAAAAGCCGCCCCGCCGGCGGTCGAGCCCCGGATGGAGGCTGCCGTCGGCTGAGCGGCCGCCGGGGTCAGCGTTCCAGGACGATCACGGGGATCACCCGGCTGGTCTTCTTCTCGTAGTCGGCGAAGCCGGGCATTTCCGCGACCATGGCGGCGTACAGCCGGTCGCGCTCCGCGCGGTCCTCGACGACCCGCGCGGTCACCTCGAACTTCTCCGCGCCGACCTCGACCGTCGTCCTCGGGTGGGCACGCAGGTTGTGGTACCAGTCCGGGTTGGTGTCGGCGCCCGCCTTGGACGCGATGATCACCAGCCGGTCACCGTCGGTCGTGTAGGCCAGCGGCAGCACCCGCTGCTTACCGCTCTTCGCGCCGGTATGCGTGAGCAGCAGCAGTTTCCCGCCCTCGAACGGGCCACCGACCTTGCCCCCGTTCGCGCGGAACTCGTCGATGATCTGCTGGTTGAAGTCCACCGGGGCGGCCTCCTCGCCCCCGTGCCTGCGCACCTCTTCGTTGAACTGCTGGTCGAAATCCGACATCCAGGTCCTCCTCGTTGGTGATCGCAGTCAACAACGAGCGCGCGGCCGCTGTTCCCCCGGGCCTCAGCCGAGCCATTTCGCCGGCGGTCCGCCACAGCGGTCCGGCCACGGCACGTCGTGCCGGTACCACCACGCTTCGCAGGTCCGGCCGTCCGGCAGCGTGTACCGCGGTGGGCCCGCCACCCGGCGCAGGCCGGCCGCCTCCAGCGAACGGCCACTGGCCACATTGCCGATCTCGGCTCCGGCCCGCACGCTGGTCAGGCCCAGGTGCTCGTGGGCAAGGGCAAGGCCGGCGGCGAACAGCTCCCGGCCCAGCCCTCGTCCGCGGTAGGCAGGGGCGAGGTAGCCGCCGGTTTCCGGGCCGCCGTCCTCACCCGCGTGCACGCTCACCAGGCCCGCGCAGCGGCCGGCCACGAGGTCGAGCGCGACCACGTCCACCGAATGGGGATCCGGTGTCGTCCATTCCGGGCCGGTGCCCGGTACCACCCGCAGGGCCTCACCGCGCATCGGCTCGGCGACCACCGAACCGGGCAGCCAGCCGAGCCACCGCTGCGCGGCCGGGTCGCTGCCGCCGGCCACCGCGGCGGCATACTCCCAGGCAGTGGGGGTACGGAAGAGGAAGCGGCCGAGGGTGAACGCGTGCGCGCGGCGGTCGCACCTGCGCTTGGCCATCAGCCGGCCGCGTCGGGTCAGCCGGCTCAACAGGGGTGGTGCGGACATGTCGACCATCGCGGCCGGAATGCTACTCGCCGCCGGCCGCCGCGGCGCCCGATCCGACCGGACGCCGGGCCACTCGTGGCGGCCACCGGGGCGACGGCGACCAGCACAGTATGGTGACCGGATGACGGCCGTACCCGGGGCAACCGAAGCCGAACCCGGGCGTGGCGCACAGCCACGCCAGCTGATCGTGTCGATCTACGGGCTCCACCACCGGGCCGGCGGCGGCTGGCTCTCGGTCGCCTCGCTGATCGACCTGCTGGCCGTGGCCGGGATCGACGAACCGGCCGTGCGGTCCTCCATCTCCCGGCTCAAGCGCCGCGACATCCTGCAGGCAGTGCGCCACGAAGGCGCGGCCGGATACGAGCTGTCCGCCACCGGGCTGGACATCCTCCGCGAGGGTGACGACCGCATCTTCCGCCGCGAGCGCGCCACCCTGGACGAAGGCTGGCTGCTCGCCGTGTTCTCGGTACCGGAGACCGAACGGAACAAACGGCACGTACTACGCACCCAGCTGGCCCGGCTCGGCTTCGGCACCGCGTCGTCGGGTGTCTGGATCGCGCCCGCGCACCTGCACGAGGTCACCGCGGCCACGCTCGTCCGGCTCGGACTGGACAGCTACGCCGACCTGTTCCGCGCCGAGCACCTGGCCTTCGGCGACGCCCGTGACAAGGTGCGCGAGTGGTGGGATCTCGACCAGCTCAACGAGCTGTACACCGCGTTCCTCGACGAGCACGAACCGGCGCTGCGACGCTGGCAGCGGCGCCGCACGACCTCGGGCCGCGAGGCCTTCGCCGACTACCTGCAGGTGCTCACGGGGTGGCGGCGGATGCCGTACCTGGACCCCGGCCTGCCTGCCGGGCTGCTTCCACCCGGCTGGTCCGGGATCCGCGCGGCCGAGGTGTTCTTCACCCTCCACGACCGCCTGGAATCGGCGGCGCAGCAGTACCTGCGCCAGGCGCTCAGCGGCTGACCACCGCGTGGCCCTGGACCTCCACGAGGGCCTCGACGTCCCACAGCCGGCGCACCCCGATGCCCGCCATCGCCGGGTAGTCGGCGCCGACGAGCTGCTTCCACACCCGCCCGATCTCGCGAGCGTGGACACGGTAATCGTCCATATCGACCACGTACACCGTGAGACTGCACAGGTCAGCGGGCTCGCCCCCGGCCGCACGCAGCGCGGTGAGCAGATTGCCGAGCGCGCGTTCGAACTGCGCCACCACACCGTCTCCGACGATCCGGTTGTCCGCGTCCAGCGCGGTCTGCCCGGCGAGGAACACGAACCGGCCCTCGGCGGTCACCGCGTGCGAGAAGCCCGACGGACGGCCCAGCTCGGGCGGATTGATCCGTTCCATGCCGGCACCCTAACCCATCTATCGGATCGTTGACGACCGTGCCCATTACGACATAACCTGGGGGGGTGCGAATTTCGGTTCTAGGCGGTGGCCCGGCGGGGCTGTACTTCGCCGTGCTCGCGAAGCAGCTCGGCCCGGAACACGAGCTCACCGTCTGGGAGCGCAACGCCCCGGACGACACGTTCGGCTTCGGCGTGGTGTTCTCCGACGAGACACTCGGCGGCATCGAGCACGCCGACGCCGCGGTGCACGAGGCGATGAGCCGCGAGTTCGCCCGCTGGGACGACATCGACGTGTACTACCGCGACACCGTCACCACCTCGGGTGGGCACGGGTTCGCCGCGATGAGCCGCAAACGGCTGCTGGCGATCCTCCAGCAGCGGTGCCGTGAGCTCGGTGTGGACGTCCGCTTCCGGACACCGGCCCCGGACGCCGCCGAGCTGGCCGCGGAGTACGACCTCGTGGTCGCCGCGGACGGCGTGAACTCCGGCGCGCGGACGAGCTTCGCCGACGCGTTCGGCCCGACCGTGGAAACCCGGCAGTGCCGCTACATCTGGCTCGGCACCGATCTCGTCTTCGACGCCTTCAAGTTCCACATTCTCGACACCCCGTACGGGATCATGCAGATCCACGGCTATCCCTACTCCGAGCAGGGCAGCACGTTCATCTTGGAGCTGCACGAGGACGTGTGGCAGCGGGCGTTCGGCCCGATCGCGGCGAGCGGGCTGGCGCCGGGCGAGAGCGACGAGAAGTCGATCGAGCTGATCCGTGAGCTGTGCGCGGACGTGCTCGAAGGACACAGCGTGCTGGCCAACAACTCCAAGTGGGCGACGTTCGGCACGGTGCGCTGCGAACGCTGGGTGCACGAGAACGTCGTGCTGCTCGGCGACGCCGCGCACACCGCGCACTTCTCGATCGGCTCCGGCACGAAGCTCGCCATGGAGGACGCGCTGGCGCTCGCGGCGTGCCTGCACGAGCAGCCGGACGTGCCGGATGCCCTTGCCGCGTACGAACAAGAGCGTCGTCCGGTGGTCGCCTCCACGCAGCGGGCCGCACAGGCGAGCCTGGAGTGGTTCGAAAACCTCGCGCAGTACACGCATCAGGAACCCGAGCAGTTCACGTTCAACCTGCTGACCCGCAGCCGCCGGGTCACCTACGACAACCTGCGGCTGCGCGACCGCGAGTTCGCCGCCGAGCTGGACGAGTGGTTCGCCGGTCAGCTGGGTACTTCCGTGGCGCCGCCGATGTTCCAGCCGGCACGGATCGGCCCGCTCGAGCTACCCAACCGCGTGGTGGTGTCCCCGATGGACATGTACTCCGCGGTGGACGGGGTACCGGGGGAATTCCACCTCGTGCACCTGGGCGGCAAGGCACTGGGCGGCGCCGGACTGGTGATGACGGAGATGATCTGCGTGTCCGCCGAGGGCCGGATCACGCCGGGCTGCCCCGGGCTCTACACCGCGGACCAGGAGCGGGCGTGGCAGCGGATCGTCGGCTTCGTGCATAGGGAGACGCCCGCGAAGATCGGCCTGCAGCTGGGGCATTCCGGCCGGAAGGGCTCCACGAAGCTGATGTGGGAAGGGATGGACGAGCCGCTGCCCGAGGGCAACTGGGAGGTCAGCGGACCCTCACCCCTGCCGTATTCGGCGAACAGCCAGACACCGCGGGAGCTGTCGGTGGCGGACCTGGCGGAAATCCGGGAGCGGTTCGTCGCGGCCACCCGTGCGGCCGCCCGCGCCGGTTTCGATCTGCTGGAGCTGCATTGCGCGCACGGCTATCTGCTGTCGTCGTTCCTCTCGCCGCTCACCAACCACCGCACCGACAGCTACGGCGGATCTCCGGAAAACCGGCTGCGGTTCCCGCTGGAAGTGTTCGACGCGATGCGTGCGGTGTGGCCGCAGGACCGGCCGATGACGGTGCGGATCTCGGCCACCGACTGGTTCGAGGGCGGGAACGACGCCGACGAGGCAGTGGCGATCGCGCAGGCGTTCGCCGAACACGGTGCCGCGGCGATCGACGTGTCCACCGGTCAGGTCGTCAGCGAGGAGCGGCCGAAGTTCGGGCGCAGCTACCAGACGCCCTACGCCGACCGGATCCGCAACGAGGTCGGCAGGCGCCACGGCACGGCGGTGATCGCGGTCGGCGCGATTTCCTCCTACGACGACGTGAACTCGCTGATCCTGGCCGGCCGCGCGGATCTGTGCGCGATCGGGCGCACCCACCTCTACAATCCACAGTGGACGCTGCATGCCGCGGCCGAGCAGGAGTTCCCGGTCGCGTGGCCGAAACCGTGGGCGGCCGGCAACCGGCGGCCGCAGACCGGGCGGACCGACGGGCCACAGCCACGGCTGGACCTGGTCCGCACCGGAGGACGGCAGACCGCACACGCCCGCTGGCGACCCGGGAGTGCCCGATGAACGCTTTCGCACTGACCGCCGAACAACGCGAGCTGACCGAATCGGTCGGGAGGATCGCCACCGAGGAGCTTCGCCCGCTGGCCGAGGCGGGCACCGAGGGTGCGGTGAACCGGCCGTTGCTCAAGGCGATGGGCTCGCACGGGCTGCTGGCCCGGTTGTTCCCCGGAGTCGACAGTGGACAGAGTACCCGGCAGGCCGCGGCAATGGAGCTTTGCCTGCTGAGGGAAGCGCTGGCCCGCCGGAGCACCGAAGCCGAGACCGCACTTGCGTTGCAGGGGCTGGGTGCTTACCCGATCCTTCAGTCCGGAATGGACGACCAGGTCGCTCGTTGGCTGCCCGCGGTGGCTTCCGGTGACGCGGTGGCCGCCTTCGCGCTCACCGAACCCGATGCCGGTTCGGACGCGGCGGCGTTGCGGCTGGCCGCCGAACGCGACGGGGACGGCTGGCGGCTGACCGGCGAGAAGATGTGGATCTCCAACGCGCCGGAAGCCGACTTCTACACGGTGTTCGCGCGCACCGATCCGGACGCGGGTTCGCGCGGCGTGAGCGCGTTCGTGGTGCCCGGCGACCGGGCCGGGCTCGGCGGAGGGCACCTCGACCTGGTGAGCCCGCATCCGATCGGCACGTGCGTGTTCGACGGCGTCCGCGTGCACCGGGAGGAGCTGCTGGGCGAGGAGAACCGCGGTTTCGCCGTCGCCATGCGGACGTTGGACCTGTTCCGGCCGAGTGTCGGAGCCTTCGCGGTGGGGATGGCGCAGGCGGCGCTGGACGCGGCCGTCGAGTACACCGCCGAGCGGGAAGCGTTCGGCGGGCCGCTGGTGAAGCAGCAGACCGTGGCGCACACGCTCGCGGAGATGGCGACGCGCACGGAAGCCGCGCGGCTGCTCGTGTACGCGGCGGCTTCGGCCTACGACGCGGGCGAGCAGAACCTCGGCGGCCGGGCCGCGATGGCCAAGCTGTTCGCCACGGAAGCCGCGCAGTACGTGGTCGACTCGGCGGTCCAGCTGCACGGTGCCCGCGCCCTCCGCCGCGGGCATCTCCTCGAACACCTCTACCGCGAAGTTCGCGCGCCCCGGATTTATGAGGGCGCGTCGGAGATTCAGCGCACCATCATCGCCCGCTCGCTGCGCGCTTAGAGCGGCGCGACGAGGCGGGCGCCGGACAGCAGTGTGCCCGCCTGCTTGACGTGCTTGAGGATCGGCGACACTTCCATGCTCTGCAGTCCGGACAACGAGCCGATCCGGTCCGAGGTGAACTCGAACAGCTCGTCGAGGTCGTGGCAGTGCGCCACGGCGTGGATGTTGTACGGCCCGGAAACCGCGGCGACGAACGCGATCTCGGGCTCCTCGGCGAGGGCTCGCCCGACGCTTTTGACCGCCGACGGGTGCACCCGCAGCCACAGGATCGCCCGAGCGTGATAGCCCAGTGCCGCGGCGGAGATCTCGACGTCGATGTGCACGACCCTGCGCTCCAGCAGGGTGTGCAACCGGCGCGACGCCCGCCCTGGCGTCAGGTCCGCTGCCGCGGCGAGCTCGACGAGACCGGCCCGGCCGTCCGCGGCGAGCACGTCGAGCAGCTTCTTGTCGGCAGCCGTGAGGTCCGCTGGTTCCCTGGCGACGACCGGGGCCTCGGAGAACGGATTGCCCTCGGTCCCGAGACGCGCTTCCTGTTCTGTGGTCAGCGTTCCGCGCAGCGCGGCCCAGTAGTGACCACGGCCGCCGAGGAACTGACGAAGCATCGCGGACGCGTTGATGTCGAGGACCGCGGCCGTGCGCGGAAGCCGGTGGCCCAGCAGGTCCTCGCGTTGCTCCTCGGTCCAGGAGCGCACCGCGCAGGTGATCTCCGAGCCCGCGGCGCCGAGAGCCACCCAGCTGACGTCGTCGCGCTTGGCGAGCGCATCGGCGATCGCCGCGACGCTGCCCGGGCGGCAGCGCAGCCGTACCATCCACCGGCTCTGCCCCAGCGCCCCGGAGTCGGGGATACCGGCGACGCGCATGACACCGTCAGCACGCAGCCGCCGGTAACGACGGCTGACCGCCCCTTCGGCAACACCGAGAACGTTCGCGATGGAGGCGAACGACGCACGGGGGGCGATCTGCAGGGCACGAATGATCCGCACATCCTCGGGTACCAAACTGCCGGAATCAGCCATTCGTGCTCCTCTCCGGGAGATGATTCTACAAAACCGCCCTCTCCACGTGCCGTGAAGCCGAACCGGCGCGAAGACTCGACGGCATGGCATCAACGAACATCGACCACCCGCGGACGGCCCTCATCGTCGGCGCGTCCCGCGGCCTCGGCCACGCGATCGCGGCCGAGTTCTTCGAGCGGGGCTGGCACGTCATCGGCACAGTCCGGGACACTTCCGCGCGAACCCCACTGCACGAGCTGGCCGAGCGCTCCGGCGGCCGCGTCCGCGTGGAGCAGCTCGACATCAACGAACCCACCCAGCCCGCCGCCCTGCGTGAACGCCTCGGCGAGCGGGAACTCGACGTGCTCTTCGTCAACGCGGGGACCACGAGCCACCAGGACACGCCCGCCGGCGCGGTGCCCCTCGAGAACTTCGTCGAGGTGATGGTGACCAACGCGTTCAGTCCGATGCGGGTCATCGAGACGCTCGACGACCTCGTGTCCCCGGCCGGGCTGATCGGCGCGATGTCGTCGGGACAGGGCAGCATCACCAACAACACCAAGGGAGGACGCGAGCTGTACCGCAGCAGCAAGGCGGCGTTGAACATGTTCATGCGCAGTCTCGCGGCCCGGCAGGCCGGCAGCGAACGTGCTTTCGCGCTCATCGCGCCGGGCTGGATCCGCACCGGGCTCGGCGGGCCGGACGCGCCGTACACCCTCGAGGAGAGCGTCCCGCCGATCGTGGACGTCCTGCTGTCGCGGCTGGACGAGACCGGGCTCGCATACCTGGACCGCTTCGGTCAGACCGTGCCCTGGTGAAGGTCGGCGGCCGTGCGGCTGAGGTGCCGGACCAGCACCTCGGCCGCTCGCTCGCCTTCCCGCCGCAACGCCAGGCCTTCGAGTTCCGCGTGCTCGGCCAGGTGGTCGCGATCCGGCGCGCTCTCCCCCGACCAGCGGCGGTACAGCTCGCTCGCCGTCCACAGCCGTTCGAACGTGTCCAGCAGGATGTCGTTGCCGCACGCCTCCAGCAGGGCGCGGTGGAATCCGTGGTGCACCGCGGCCCACTCGTCGGAGTGGAAACGAGCGCCCGCAGCGTCGAACGGCGGCGTGCCGGCCAGCCGGTGGTGGGTGGCCCGCACGTGGGCCTCCCATTCGAGGTCGCCGCGGTGGATCGCCATCCGCAGCATCGCCGGCTCCACCGTCGCCCGTGCCTCGGCCAGCACCTGCCACCGTGCGCCGTCCGCCTCCGGCACCACGAAACCCCGGTTCGGCAACCGCTCCGCCAGTCCTTCGCCGACCAGCCGGAGCAGGGCCTCGCGCACGACCGCGAGACTCACCCCGTGAGTGACGGCCAGCTCATTCGGTTTCAGCGACTGCCCGGGGTGGAAGTCGCCGTGCAGGATCGCGCGTCGCAGCGATCCGTACGCGCGGACCGAGGGAGCGCCGTCCGTCTTGGTCATACCGGGCAGACTAGCAAAATAATCGATTATCTGTAAGGTGGTCGATGATCGCCGCGACTGATCACCCCGACAAGGAGGTCCCGATGCCGACCACCGATCCGTTCGCACGCCTGTCCGAGGCAGCCAGTTTCACCCTGACCAGCACCAGCGTGCGGGACGGGCAGCCGCTGGCAGAGGCGCAGCTGTCCGGCTCCGACGTCAGCCCGCAGCTGTCCTGGAGCGGCGCCCCGCTGGGCACCCGGAGCTACGCCATCACGGTGTACGACCCGGACGCGCCGACCATGTCCGGCTTCTGGCACTGGGCCGTGGTCAACCTCCCGGCCTCGGTCACCTCGCTCCCCGAAGGCGCCGAGCCGCCCGAACCGGCGGTCCAGCTGCCGAACGATCTCGGGCAGCCCCGGTTCGCCGGCGCCGCGCCGCCCGCCGGGCACGGGCCGCACCGGTACTTCATCACCGTGCACGCCCTCGACGTCGAAGATCTCGGGCTCCCGGCCGACAGCAGCCCGGCGGTGCTGGACTTCACCATGTTCACGCACACCCTCGGCCGCGCCACCCTGGTCGGCACGGCGGAGACCCCCGGTCCGGAACGCATCGAGGTCTCCCGGCTGATCCCGGCACCGGCCGAGGCGGTGTTCGCCGTGCTGGCCGATCCGCAGGGCCACGTGGACATCGACGCGTCCGGCATGCTCATGGACGCCGAAGGGAAACCGGTCGAACAGGCCGGCGACCGGTTCGTGGTGCACATGAACCGCGAAGCACTCGGTGACTTCCCGCTGGGCAAGTACGACGTCGACGTGGTCATCACGACCCTCGAGCCGAACAAGGAAATCGCCTGGACGATCGAGGGCGGACAGCGGCCCTACATCCGCCACCTCTACGGCTACCGCCTGGAGCCCGCCGAGGGCGGCACGCTCGTCACGTCCTACTACGACTGGTCGGAGATCGAGGAGTCGTGGAAGGCGCGCAACATCTTCCCGGTCGTTCCCGAGTCGGCGCTGAAGGCCACGCTCGGCATCCTGGAGCGCACCGTCGCCCGGCGGTCCTGAAAGCCGGCGATGGCGTCCGGTGTCCCCCAGCCACCGAACGCCACCGCCGGATCCCGGTCAGGCAGCGACCGCGCGGCGTGGCTTGCGGTCCAGCCACAGCTGCGCCGCGACCAGCGCCACCGTCCAGCTGACCCACGACGAGATCGAACCGATCGACTGCGTCAGCGCCAGCTCGCTGCCCCCGAACGTGGTGGCCACCTGCGGTTCCAGGATCATGGCCGCGATCGGTGAGATCACCCGGTTCAAGATGATCGAGAAGGTCAGCGCGAAGCTGCGGATCATCCAGCGCCGGTGGTCGCCGAATCGGCGTTCCCTGGCGGCGCGGTAACCGGCGAACGTCGCGCCGATCCACAGCACCGACAGCAGCACGTCGCTGGCCCTGGCGGTCGGGCCGAACGGGCTGATCGAACCGACAGTCAGCGCCAGCGCACCGGAGGGCAGTACCCCGCCGAACACGTACGCCCGCCCGGACCAGCGGTGCAGCACCGGGAACTTCCGGCGTACCCAGGGCCAGATCTGCACGGTCGCGGTGATCATCGCGATCGAGCCGAACACGACGTGGCCCACGAGGAACCAGTAGTACGCCGGGAAACCCTCCGGCGCCGGCACCCGCGACCGCGCCGGATCCAACGCCAGGTACGGCGGCAGTGAAAACGACAGGAAGGCGATCACCAGCAGCGCCAACGGCCCCACCCACGGCCGCCGCCACCAGGCCCGCCGCGGCTTCGCCGGGGCCGTGGGCGGCACCGGCGTCTGCACCTGCGGTCGAAGTTCCGTCCCCGCCGTCATGTCGCCACTCTCCCTCGTTCGTCCGGTGCGACCCTTCCGAACGTAGGGGTGGACAGGGGCGGGCAACCATGGTGCGGACTGCCGTCACCGGGGTGGGGACAGCCTTACCCTCGGCCAGGTGACCCGCCCCCTGACGCGGTGTGCGGCTCAGGATCCCCGGACGCGGCGGACGGTGTCCCGGAAGAAGTGGCCGCTCTGCTTGATCGTGCGACGTTGCGTTTCGTAGTCGACGCGGACCAGGCCGAAACGTTTGGCGTAACCGTAGGCCCATTCGAAATTGTCCAGCAGTGACCAGGCGAAGTAGCCGCGGATGTCGGCGCCCTGCTGCCGGGCCGCGGCGACCGCCGCGAGATGTGCGGCGAGGTAGGCGGTCCGGCCGTCGTCGGCCACGTAGCCCGCGTCGTCCGGCTCGTCCTCGAACGCCGACCCGTTCTCCGTCACGTAGATCGGCACGCCCGGACAGTCCCGGCCGACGCGGGTGAGCAGTTCGGTGAGCTTGCCGGGCAGGATCTCCCAGCCCATCGACGTGGTCGGCTCGCCGAACGGGACGTCCCGCTGCACCGGCAGCCCGTTCTCGTCGGTCGCGCGGCCGTGCTCGTCGGTGCCGGACAGCTGCACGCCGAAGTAGTAGTTCACGCCGAGGAAGTCCAGCGGCGCCGAGATCAGCTCCGGATCACCGTCCTCGACCGGCAGTTCCGCACCGCGCGCCGCGAGATCGGCCACGACGTCCTCCGGATAACGACCGCGCACCAGCGGGTCCAGGTAGACGCGGATTCCCATCCCGTCGGCGTTGCGGGCGGCTTCCCGGTCGAGTTCGCTGTCGGTGGCCGGATCCGCGGTGCTCATGTTGAGCGTGATCCCGAACTGCGTGTCCGCCGGCGCCGCCTCGCGCATCCGCTGCGTGGCCAGGCCGTGGCCGAGCAGAAGGTGGTGGATCGCCCTGATGCCCGCCGGGAAGTCGCGCCGTCCGGGTGCCATCACGCCGTTCACGTAACCGTGCATCGCCGAGCACCACGGCTCGTTGAGCGTGGTCCAGTGCCGCACCCGGTCCTTCAGCCGGTCGAACACCAGCATCGCGTAGTCGGCGAAGCGGTACGCGGTGTCCCGGGCGGGCCAGCCACCCGCGTCCTCCAGCTCCTGCGGCAGATCCCAGTGGTACAGGGTGAGCCACGGGGCCACGTCTCGGGCCAGCGCCTCGTCCACCAGACGGTCGTAGAAGCCGATGCCGGCCTCGTTGATCGCACCCCGACCGCGTGGCTGGATCCGGGGCCAGGCCACGGAGAACCGGTAGGTGTCCGCACCCAGCTGCGGGACCAGCGCGATGTCCTCGGGCATCCGGTGGTAGTGGTCGCACGCCACGTCGCCGGTGTCGTTGTTGTCGATCGTCCCCGGCAGCCGGCAGAAAGTGTCCCAAATGGACGGAGTGCGTCCGTCCTCGGCCACCGCGCCCTCGATCTGGTACGAGGCGGTCGCCACACCCCAGCGGAAATCGGCGGGCAACGTGTCGATCAGCGCCTGCTGCTCGCGGGTCGCCGCGTCGGTGGTCTCGGTCAACGGATCTCCTTCTCTACGACGGGACAGCGGCGGTGGGACCGGTCGACGGATGCAGCCAGCAGGCGACGCTCCGGTCGCTGCCGTCGCGGTCCGCGGGCACGTCCAGCACCGGCACCTCGCTGTGGCACCGGTCGAACGCGTGCGGGCAGCGGGGCGCGAAGGCACAGCCCGGCGGCAGCGCGCGCTGATCCGGTGGCGAACCGGGAATCCCGGTCAGCTCACGGCGCGGCCCGCGCAACGCCGGGAACGAGTGCAGCAGCCCGTCGCTGTAGGGGTGCAGGGAATCCCGGTAGAGCTCCACGCCACGGGCCTGCTCCACGATGCGACCGCCGTACATGATCGCGATCCGGTCGGAGAACTCCACCAGCAACGACAGGTCGTGGGTGATGAACAGCACCGAAAAGCCCAGCCGCTCACGCAGTTCGACCAGCTGCGCGAGGATCTGTCGCTGCATCACCACGTCCAGCGCGGTGGTCGGCTCGTCCATGATCACCACGCGGGGTTCCAGCGCGAGCGCCATCGCGATCATCACGCGCTGGCGCATCCCACCGGAGAGCTGGTGCGGATAGGCGTCGAGCCGGTCGGCCGAGATCCCCACCAGCCGCAACAGCTCGCGCGCACGGGAGAGCCGGGAAGCCCTGGTGCTTTGGGGGTCGTGTGCCTTGAGCACGTCGACCAGCTGGGTGGACACCTTGTGCACCGGGTTCAGCGAGTTCATCGCGCCCTGGAACACGATCGACGTCTCGGCCCACCGGAAGTCGCGCAGCTGACGGGGCGTCAGCCGCAGCACGTCGTAGGGCTCGCCGCCCTCGGGGTGGTACAGCACCCGCCCACCGCGGATCATCCCCGGCGGCGGGAGCAGCCGGGTCAGCCCGTAGGCCAAAGTGGACTTGCCGCTGCCGCTTTCCCCGGCCAGGCCCAGCACTTCCCCGCGGTGCAAGGTGAGATGCACGTCCTGGACCGCGTGCACGGCCTCGGCACCGAGGCCGTAGTCGACGTCGAGACCCTGGATTTCGAGTACCGGTTCGTTCATCGTTTCTCCCGGCCCAGCACCGGCGTGAACCCGGCACGCAGGCGCACGGTCTTGCCCTCGGCGTTTTTCACCCTGGTTGTGCCCGCCGACCGCAGCCGCGGGCTGACGAACTCGTCGATGCCGAAGTTCAGCAGGGACAGCGCGGTGCCGAGGACCGCGATGGCCAGCCCGGCCGGCACGAACCACCACCACGCGCCCTGGGCCAGCGCCTGCTGGCTCTGCGCCCAGAACAGGATGGTGCCCCAGTTCCAGTCGGAGAACGCGGACACTCCGACGAAGGCCAGCGTGATCTCCGACATCACCGCGAACACGACGGTGCCCACGAAACTCGACGCGATCACCGCGGTCAGGTTCGGCAGGATTTCGAAGAAGATGATCCGCCACGTCGGCTCGCCGCTGGCCCTGGCGGCCTCCACGTAGTCGCGGCGGCGCAGGGAAAGCGTCTGCGCACGCAGCACCCGCGCGCCCCAGGCCCACGAGGTCAGCCCGATCACCACCGCCACCAGGGTGTCCCCGCCGCTGGGCAACGCGGTGCCGATGATGATGATCAGCGGCAGCGCCGGGATCACCAGGAACACATTGGACAGTGCGGAGAGTCCTTCGCCCGGTGTGCCACCGAGGTAGCCCGAGGTGACGCCCACGAGCACTGCCAGGATGGTCGCCACCACCCCGGCGGTGACGCCCACCAGCATCACGCTGCGGGTACCGGCCAGCACCTGGCTGAACACGTCCTGGCCCAGGTGCGTGGTGCCGAACCAGTGCCTGCCGGACGGGGCTTCGATCAGGTCGTCACTGCGCGCGGACGGGTCGTACGGCGCGATCCAGGGCCCGATCACGGCCAGCACCACGAAGAACGCGAGCACGATCAGCCCGGTGAGGGCCTTTCCGCCGGACAGGAAGCGGAACCGGCGCCGGCGGGCGGCGGGCCCGGTGATCGAGTCCGGGGGCAGCGGTTCCGGGGCGGCGGCCTTGAGGTCGGCGGCGGGTACGGCCACGGCTCAGCCCTCCTTCCGGGTACGCGGGTCCAGCAGCAGGTACGCGACGTCGGCGAGCAGGTTGGCCACCAGCACCGACAGCGTGATGATCAGGAAGATCCCCTGCATCAAGGGATAGTCCTGGGAACCGACGGCCTGGAACAGCTCGTAGCCCACCCCCGGATACGAGAACACGATCTCCACCAGCAGCGTTCCGCCGACGATGAACCCCAGCGCCAGCGCGAACCCGGACACGCTCGGCAGCAGCGCGTTGCGTGCGGCGTAGCTGAGCATCACCCGGCGTTCCTTGAGCCCCTTGGCGTGCGCGACGGTGATGTAGTCCTCCGCGGCGACGGTGACCATCATGTTCCGCATACCGAGGATCCAGCTGCCCATCGAGCTGATCAGGATGGTGATCGCGGGCAGCAGGCTGTGCTGGACCGCGCTGCCGATGAACGTGCCGTCCCAGCCCGGCACCAGGCCCGGCTCGTAGCCACCGGAGGCAGGGAAGAAACTGCCGGGCCCGGCCAGCAGGGTGATCGCGATCAGGCCGAGCCAGAAGTAGGGCACCGAGGACAGGAATGTGGTCACCGGCAGCAGGCCGTCCACCCAGGACCCGCGGCGCCAGCCCGCCACCACGCCGAGCGAGGTGCCGATCAGGAAGCCGATGATCGTGGTGAGCCCGACCAGGATGATCGTCCACGGCAGGCTGTCGCCGATTACCTCGGACACCGGCGACGGGAAGAAGGTGAACGACAGCCCGAGATCACCGCGCAGCAGCTGTCCCCAGTAGTGGAAGTACTGGCTCAGCAGGCTCTCGTTCTTGTCGAGTCCGAACAGGACGTAGAGCGACTTGATGGCGTCCGCGCTGAGCGTGCCGTGGGCCTTGGTGATCAGGCTCTGCACCGGGTCGCCGGGGATGAGCCGCGGGATGAAGAAGTTGATGGTGACCGCGGCCCACGCGGTGAACACGTAGAACCCGAGACGCTGCAGCAGGTACCTCATCGGGCCGCCTCGTACAGCCAGCACGCGGCCCAGTGCCCGGCCGGGCCTGCCACCTCGAACCGCGGCGGCAGTTCGGTGCGGCAACGCTCCATGGCCACCGGGCAGCGCGGGTGGAACCGGCAGCCCGACGGCGGGGCGATCAGGCTCGGCGGTTCGCCGGAACCGGTTTCCGGTGCCGGCTCGGCGTTTCCGTCCGGCTCCAGCCGATCCGGGTCGGGCGCCGAGTCGATGAGCAGCCGGGTGTAGGGGTGCGCGGGCTGCTGCGTCACGGTTTCCGAGTCACCGCCCTCGACCATCCGCCCGGCGTACATCACCAGCGTGTCGTCGGCGAAGTAGCGCGCGGACGCGATGTCGTGCGTGATGTAGAGGATTGCCAGGTGCAGCCGCTGTTTGAGGTCCCGCAACAGGTTCAGCACACCGAGCCGGATGGAGACGTCCAACATGGACACCGGCTCGTCGGCGAGCAGCGCCTCCGGATCGGCACCCAGCGCGCGGGCGATGGCGACCCGCTGGCGTTGGCCGCCGGACAGCTCGTGCGGGAACTTGTCGACGAATCGCTCCGGCGGGGTGAGCTGCACGCGCGTGAGCAGCTCGTGCAGCGCCCGCTCCAGCTCCTCGGCGCCACGTCCGGCGCGGCCGTGGATCTTCAGCGCACGCGTGAGGTGGTAGCGGACGGTGTGCACCGGATTCAGCGAGGCGAACGGATCCTGGAAGATCATCTGGACCCGGCGGCAGTAGGCCCGGAAGGCGCTGCCGCCCTTGACGGTGACCGGTTCCCCGTGCAGCAGGATCTCCCCGGCGGTACGCGGGTACAGCTGGGCCAGCAGCCGCGCGACCGTCGACTTGCCGGAACCGGATTCCCCGACCAGCGCGGTGACCCGGCCGCGGCGCAACGTGAGGTCCACGTCGTCGACCGCCCGCACGCTGCGCCTGCCCTGGGTGAGCAGCTGCCTGCCCCGTTTGCGGACCGGGAAGTGCTTGGTCAGCCCGGCCGCCTCGAGCACCACCGCGTCCGCAGTGGATTCCTCGGCGACCGGTTCCCGGATGGCCACCTCGTTGTGCTGCTCGGCCATGTCAGGCCGCGGGCTTGAGATGCAGGACGAGGTCGACGGCGTTGCGCAGGGTCGGCTGCACGGGCCCGTACTGGTTCGTCTCGTCCGGCCAGCCGGTCCAGTGCCGCGTGCTGTACTCGCCGCCGGAGTTGGCCGCCATCAACGGGATCATCGGCTGCTGGTCGATCATGATCTGCTGCAGCTTGGTCATCGCGGCGGTGCGGCTCGCGTCGTCGGCGGCGTTGGCGTAGGTCTGCAACGCCTGCGTCGCCTCGTCGTTGCGATAGCGGCCGTAGTTGCCGTTGATGCCACCGGTGCCGGTCGGCTTGTAGCGGCTGCCGTCCATCACGTCCCGGTACATGTCGTACGGCGAAGCGCCGTCGTTGGTCCAGTGCAGCACGCCCTGGTAGTCGCCGGTGTCCACGGCCTTGGTCCAGGCGTCCTGGTTCATCTTCTCGACCGTGGCGGTGATCCCGATCTGTGCCAGGTTGTCCTTGATGATCTCCAGGTCGGTGATGTAGTCCGACCAGCCCGATGGCACGCTCAGCTTCAGCGTGACCGGCTTGCCCGACGGGTCCGTGAGCCGGTTGCCGTCGAGCTTGAACCCCGCGCCTGCCAGCAGCGCCTTCGCGCCCGGCACGTCGGTCTTCACCGTCCGGCCCCGGTACTGCGGAGCGATCCAGGAGTCCCCCGCCGGCGACGGGATGCCGGTGACCTGGTCGGCCTTCGGGTAGAAGTAGCCGGCCTCACCCTGGTTGAAGATGTCGTCCCGGTTGATCACCTTGTTGACCGCCTGGCGCAGCTTCGCGTTGTCCCACGGCGCCTTTTCGGTGTTGAACCACAGGCCGTGCACGGCGAGCTGGGCGGGGAACCACAGCTTGTAGTGCTCCGGGTCGCGGTTGACGTAGACGGTCTTGTAGTTCGGGATGAACACGAAGCTCCACTCGGCCGCACCGCTGGTGAGGGCGGCGACCTGAGCGTTGTTGTCGTTGTAGGAGGTGTAGCGGATCTCCTTGACCTTCGGCGCTTCCTGCCAGTAACCACTGCGCTGGCTGACCGTGACGGTCTGCGGGGTGAAGGACTTCAGCGTGAACGGGCCGGTGCCGACGGGCTTCTTCACCGGGTCGGTGGCCGGGTCCTTGATCTGCGTCCAGAGGTGCTTCGGCACCACGATCGTCTGCAGGATCTTGACCTGGTTGACGTACTGCGACGCGTCGAACGACAGGGTGACCTGGTTGCCGCTCGCGGTGATGTCACCGTAGGGCACGGAATCGATGTTCAGCGCCTTGTTGTCCCGCAGCAGCTGGAAAGTGTAGGCAACGTCCTGCGCGGTCATCGGCGTGCCGTCGGAGAACGTGACTCCGTCGCGCACGGTGACCACGAGCTTGCGATAGTTGTCCGACCAGTCCCACTTCGTCGCGAGCCAGGGCTTGCCCTCCTCCTTCGGCTTGACCCGATTGAACATCACCAGCGGCTCGTAGAGCACGAACCGGTACCCGAGCGAGGCGGCCGCGGAGGTTTCCAGGAACGGGTTGTTGTTCTCCGCCTGCGGCCCGTTCGGCATCCCGACGTTGAGCACACCGGCGGCGTTCCCCCCGGCGCCCGCGGCCCCGCCACCACAGGCGGCGAGCCCGGCCATGGCCACCACGGCGGCGAGCGCTGCGACGATGGAGCGCCTGACTCGCATGAGTCCTCCTAGATTCCGGCTGGATCCCGGCTCGGTCCCGACTCGATCCCGGCCGGGTCCCCGCTGGGGTTGTGGCTGGGGTTCCGGCTCCGGTGCCGGCTGGCGTCGGGTGCGCCGACCTACCCTGGCCGCGCGACAGGAGGAGTCAACCGGGGTGACGCGAGTCACGTCAATAACACGGCGGTAACTTTTTTGCGTCTAAGTTTAAGTTCTGAAGGAACACCGGCCAGGTACCCGCGTCCCACTGCGGATTCGGCGAATCTTCCATCGTGGCAAGGGATTTCGGAGCGCACCGTGGCCACGCTCGCGCCCATGGCAGGGTGAACGCCGAGCCCTCGGCTGACAGTGCCGGGCTCGGTTGCTTCCGGAGGTGCGGACCTCGTCAGTAAGTAGCAGCGGACAGCCGAAAGGTCCAGACCTTTCGCGCGGTCGTCGAACAGGTGCGGCCGAACAGCCGTATCCACGCGGCCATTCGACGTAAGCGACCTCGCCGCCTCAGACGGGGCCGCCGAGCGGGTGAAAGTGGCGTTTCCACGGTGCCCGTCGATCGCCAAGGGGAGACAGTCGGGCAGCCCAGCGGGGGTCACAGGGAGTACGGAAGTTAGCCTGTCGTGGTCCACTGCCACTCGTATGGGTGGCAGCGAGTCCTTTTCCGTCCACCGGGGAGGCTGATGTCGTGCCCTCAGTGCCCGTAACGGCCGAGCAGGCCACGACGGCCGGGCCGGTCGAGGCACCGGCCCCCCGATCACCGCGGCAGGTCAGCTGGGACGCGGTGCGGGTGCTCTCGATCTTCGCGGTGCTCGCCTACCACATCACGTGCCTGGCTCCCCTGACCCTGCCCGGACTGCCGCCGCTGCCGCATTCGCTGCAGGTGGACTTCCCGTTCGGCTCGGCCACGCTGATCGTCATCTCCGGCTTCTTCGCCGCGACCACGATCGGCCGGGGCACCCCGCTGCGCTGGTGGCTGCGCCGCCTCGCCCGGATGCTGCCCGCGTTCTGGGCCGCGGTGCTGGTGATCTTCACGGTCTCGCGGCTGTGCGCGCCCGCCGACTTCCCCCGGCCGGACTTCGGCGACCTGCTGGGCAACCTGCTGCTGTTGCACCTGCTGCTCCCCGGCGTCGACTACATCGACCTCGCGCACTGGACGGTGCCGGTGCAGGTCGCGGCGTTCGCCATGATCGCGTTGCTGGCCTGGAAGGGCCGGATCCGCGGCCGGATGGCGTCCGCGGTGGTGTGGGTGGTCCTGCTGGTGCCGCTGGCGGTGCGGGTGCTGTTCATGAGCCCCGACGTGCCGGCGCCGGCGTGGCTGTCCGCGATCATGGACGGCACCGGCCTGAACCGGGCACATCTGGTGCTCGCCGGGGTGTCGATCTTCCGCTGGAGCCGGGGCCGGATCGGCTTCCCCCACCTGTTCCTGCTGCTGTGCTTCGTGCTGTGGGCGCACACAGTGCACCCGCCTGGCGGGGATTCGGTCCAGATGTTCACCCTCGCGCTGGTCCTGGTGTGCGTCGCGGCGTACCGGCCGGCGTGGAACGTACCGATCCTGAACCGGCTGGCGAAGCCGATCCAGTGGCTCGCCGGAATCTCCTACGGCATCTACCTCATGCACTACACGGTCGGCACGATCGTCGCTCGCCGGCTCGCCGACCTCGGGCTGCCCTGGTGGCTGTGGGTGCCCGCGTTCTTCGCGAGCGCCGTACTGCTGGGCTGGGCGCTCACCCGCTGGATCGAACAACCGGCGTTCAAGCTGCTCACCCACTCCGGGCGCATCTGACGGAGCTCTCCACCCGACCGTCTACTATGGACTGTGATGGGCGTTCGCCGGGAAGCCCGGTGCCCACCGCCTCGACCGGTGCGACGTAGCCTTAGTTCACCAGTTGATATATGGCCGGAACTTACGCGATCAGGCATTCTGGTGCGGGAAGTTCCGGGCCGGATGGGTGGCACATGGCGAGCAAGCGCACCACCGTCCGCGATCTGCGGCGGCACAACCGGTCCCTGCTGCTGTCGAAACTGTACTTCGACGGACCGCTGTCGCGGCACGAGCTCAGCGGGCTCACCGGCCTGTCCGCCGCCACGGTCAGCAACGTCACCGGGGAACTCGCGCAGGAGCGGCTCATCACCGAGGCCGGGCTGGTCGAGTCCGACGGGGGGCGGCCGCGGGTGCTGCTGCGGGTGGATCCGGGGTACGGGCAGGTGGCCGGGGTCGACATCGGTGAAACCGGCGTGCGTGTCGAACTGTTCGACCTCGCGATGCGTCCGCTGGCCACGGTCGAACACGAGCTGTCGCCGGCCCGCACCGAACCGCGCGCGGTCGTCGAAGCGGTGGTGTCCGGGCTGAACGAGGTGCTGGCCTGCGCCGGCGCGGACACCGTGCTGGGCGTGGGCGTCGGAGTACCGGGCGCGGTCGAGCACGGCGAGCAGGTGCTGGTGCACGCGCCGACCATCGGATGGGAGTCGGTGGCGCTCACCGCGGAGCTGCGGGCGGCCGGGGTGACGCTGCCGCTGTTCGTGGACAACGGCGCGAAAACCCAGGGCCAGGCCGAGATGTGGTTCGGCGCAGGGCGCGGCGCGCGGCACGCGGTGATCGTGCTGGTCGGCTCGGGGGTCGGGGCCGCGGTGATCGCCGACGGCGTCACCTACCGCGGTTCCACCAGCAGCGCCGGCGAATGGGGGCACACCACCATCGTCTACGGCGGGGCGGCCTGCCGGTGCGGTTCGCGCGGCTGTCTGGAGGCCTACCTCGGCGCGGAGGCCGTGCTGGCCCGTTACCGCCGCGCGCGCGGAAAGGCGGCGCCAGGGGATTCGGAGCAAGAGCAGTTCGCCGCGCTGCTGTCGGCGGCCGAGAAGTCGAAGACGGCACAGCGCGTGCTGGAGGAGACGGCCGGCTATCTGGGTGCCGGGATCGCGAACCTGATCAACCTGTTCAACCCGGAGCGGATCGTGGTCGGCGGCTGGGCCGGGCTGGCGCTCGGCGAACGGCTGCTGCCGCTGATCCGCGAGACCGCCGGTGCGCACGCGCTGCGCCACCCGTTCGGCCGGACCTCCATCGAGCTGGCCCGGCTGGGCCTCGACGCCGTCGCCACCGGCGCGGCGACGCTGCCGGTCGCCGCGTTGCTGGAGCAGGGCGCGGATCCACGACCTCCGGTGAAGGGCGACGCGCTCGCGTCGGGGGCCGGGGTCGGCTGACCCGTGGGTGACTACCAGCCTTAATTCAAGTCAGAAAAATTCATCACCGCAGAGCATTGCCGCACGCGGAGCGGCGATGCATACTGCTCCTTACTTTGTTGCGCCGCACAACAAAGCGTCCCGATCGAGCCCTCCCGCCAGAATCGGACGGTGCACGCATGAGGAAACGACGGTTCTTCCCGCTACTGGGCGCGGCCGTGCTCACGGTTTCGGCCATCGCCGTACCCGCCGCGCAAGCCGCGGGCGAGACGGTCAACGTCTGGCTCACCACCACCGGCGATTCGGGCGGCCGCACCGTGACCCGCGGCCTGGAGCAGCAGGCGCCCGTCTCGTTCTCCGCCGGAACCGGCGACGGTGACCAGACCATCACCGTCGACGAAAACACCACCTACCAACAGTTCGAGGGTGGCGGCGCGTCCTTCACCGACACCGCCGCTTGGCTGATGAACTCTTCCGGCGCGCTCACCGCGGACACCCGGAATTCGGTGCTGCGCAAGCTGTTCGACCCCGACGACGGGATCGGGTTGAGCTGGCTGCGCAATCCGATCGGCGCGTCCGATCTCGCCCGCGAGAGCTACACCTTCGACGACCTGCCCGCCGGGCAGACCGATCCGGACCTCGAGCACTTCTCGCTCGCCCACGACGAGGCCGACGTCCTCCCGTTGACCAAGCAGGCCAAGGAACTCAACCCACAGCTGAAAGTGATGGCGTCGCCGTGGAGCGCGCCGCCGTGGATGAAGGACAACGACAGTTACAACCTGGGCTGGGTCGAATCGCAGTACTACGGCGCCTACGCCCAGTACTTCGTCAAGTACCTCCAGGGTTACCGGGACGCGGGCGTGCCGATCGACTACGTCTCGGTGCAGAACGAACCCACCTGCTGCGACGGCTACCCCTCGACCAACTGGAACGGCTCCGGGCTGGCGTACTTCACCAAGAACGACCTGCTGCCCGCGCTCCACGACGCCGGACTGTCCACCAAGGTCCTCGCGCTGGACTGGAACTGGGACCAGTACGACTCGTACGCCGCACCCAGCATGGACGACGCGGCCATCCGCACCGACCCGAACTTCGGCGGGATGGCGTGGCACGGGTACGGCGGCGACGTCGGTGAGCAGAGCACCGTGCACGAGCGGTATCCGGACGTCAACGCGTACTCGACCGAGCACTCCGGCGGCACCTGGATCGGCGACCAGCAGGCCGAGGACATGAACAACCTCATCGACTACACCCGCAACTGGAGCCGTTCGGTCACCAAGTGGAGCCTCGCGGTGGACCAGAACATGGGACCGCACAACGGCGGCTGCGGCACCTGCACCGGGCTCATCACCGTCCACAACGGAGACTCGCGCAGCGGGCAGGTCGACTACACCGTCGAGTACTACACCATGGGTCACCTGACGAAGTTCGTGAAACCCGGTGCGGTGCGGATCGCGTCCGACGACAACCCGACCGTGCGCAACGTCGCGTGGAAGAACCCGGACGCGAGCAAGGCGCTCGTCGCCTACAACTCCAGCACCAGTGCCCAGAACGTGCGGGTCGATTGGGGCGGGCAGTCGTTCACCTACCAGCTGCCCGGGCACACCTCGGCGACGTTCACCTGGAGCGGCGCACAGGCCGCGCCGTCCGGCGGAAACGCCCACGCCGTGAGCGGAATCCGGCGCGGCGCAAGCTGATCGAAAAGGAACGGCGGGCCGTCATCTCCCCCCGGGGACCACGGCCCGCCGCTTTCCACCCTCTTCACCATCTCCCACACCGCGCGCCGCCGGACCGGTTCAGGGGGCGGCCCTTCCCGGTCCGGCTCCCCGTCGCACGCCCCGGCTGGGGGTCCCGGGGCCAGGCGACGCTCCCGCGCGGCTGAAACCGACCGTAGCCGCGGCCTGCCTCGCACGTCAGGGACCCGGCGGCGAGTCCGCCCCAACGGCCACGTCCCGCTGCCCGTCCGCGCCGGACTCCTTGCCTACCGGTCAGTTTCGCGGCACGCGCTCCGTATACGCCTCGACCAGCTGGGCTTCGGCATCGTCGAGATACGTGCTGAGCAGGTCCGCGGTACGGATACCGTCGCCCGAACCGAGCGCGGTCAAGATTTCGTGATTACGCGGCAGATACCGCTCATGAAAGCGGCGGGGATCGGCCATCACGTGGAAGACCAGCCGGAGCTCGGCGGTGAGTCCCTTCATCAGCTCCGCCACGCGTTCGCTGCCGGCGAGCGCCACCAGCTCGGTGTGGAACCGGATGTTCGCGGTACCCAGGTCCTGCCAGCGAGCCTGCCGCACCGCCCGGTCGCCGTCCGCCACCGTGGCCGCGATCCGCCCGTACGCGGCCGGTTTCGCGGTGACTTCGCGAACCGCCGCGCATTCCACGATCCTGCGCACCCGGTAGATGTCACGAAGGTCCTCGACACTCGGCATCCGCACGAAGACCCCGCGGTTCAGCTCGTGCACGAGCAGCCGTTCGTGGGTCAGCAGCCGGAAAGCCTCACGCAGCGTGTTGCGGGAGACCCCGAGCGCGCTGCCGATGTCCTGCTCGGAGAGCCGTCCGCCGGGCAGGAAGAAGCCCTCGGCGATGCGGGTGCGGAGCACCCCGGCGACCCGCTCCGCGGTGCTCGTGCGGCTGAGCAGGCCACGGTCGGCTTCCAGGCCCGGCGGGCTGTCCTCGGTGACCACGACGGGAGCCTAACCGACGAATGAGGGACGATCCAATGAGACTCTTGTGGGATCGTTCAACGATCCGTACGGTAGGCGCCATGTGACTCGTGCCACCATGAGCTGTCCCCCTGTGAGGTGCCCCCATGAACGTCCCCGTCACCGACGGCACCGCGAACGAGGCCCGCCCGTTCGCCTGGTACCGCTCCCTCGGCGCCAAGGGCCGGCGTGCCTTCTTCGGCGCGTTCGGCGGCTACGGCCTCGATTCCTTCGACTACCAGACCCTGCCGTTCGGCCTGGCCGCGATCACCGCGTACTTCGGCATCAGCTCGGGTGAGGCCGGGCTGCTGAGCACCACGACGCTGGTGGTG
The DNA here is from genome assembly GCF_014204865.1 of Amycolatopsis jiangsuensis. Taxonomy (NCBI): domain Bacteria; kingdom Bacillati; phylum Actinomycetota; class Actinomycetes; order Pseudonocardiales; family Pseudonocardiaceae; genus Amycolatopsis; species Amycolatopsis jiangsuensis. The sequence goes on along the minus strand of NZ_JACHMG010000001.1, from coordinate 6,078,753 downwards.
TCGGCGATCGGCGGAATCGGCGCCGGCGTGCTGGCCGACCGCATCGGCCGGGTCCGCACGCTGCAGCTGACCATCGCGATGTACACCGTCTTCACCGTGCTCTGCGGATTCGCGCCGAACTTCGAGACGCTGCTCGTCTTCCGCGGGCTGCAGGGGCTCGGCTTCGGCGGCGAGTGGGCGGTCGGCGCGGCGCTGGTGGCCGAGTACTGCGCGGCCCGCTACCGCGGTCGCACCGTCGCCTTCGTGCAGAGCGCGTGGGCGGTGGGCTGGGGCCTGCTGGTGATCGTGTACACCGTGCTGTTCAGCGTGCTCGATGCCGACGTCGCGTGGCGAGTGCTGTTCTGGGTGGGCGTGGTCCCCGCGTTGCTCGTGCTGTGGGTACGGCGCAGCGTCGAGGACGCGCCGGAAGTGACGGCGCGGCGCGCGAAGACGAAGAGCCGTGGTTCCCTCGCCGGCATCTTCCGGCCGGAACTTTTGCGCACCACGGTGTTCGCGGCGCTGCTCGCGACCGGCGTACAGGGCGGCTACTACACGCTGTTCACCTGGATGCCGAACTACCTGAAGGTCAGCCGTGGCCTGTCCGTGGTCAACACCGGCGGCTATTTCGCGCTGCTGATCCCGGGCGCCTTCATCGGCTACGTCTGCGGCGGCTATCTCGCCGACCTGCTCGGCCGCAAGAAAACGTTCCTGCTCTTCTCGGTGCTTTCGGCGATCCTGATCGTGCTGTTCGTGCAGCTGCCCTACGGCGCGAACGGGCTCATGCTGGTGATCAGCTTCCCGATCGGCTTCTGCACTTCGGCGATCTTCAGTGGCTTCGGCGCCTACCTCGCCGAGCTGTACCCGACCGAGTTGCGCACCACCGGGCAGGGTTTCACCTACAACTTCGGCCGCGCGGTCGGCGCCGCGTTCCCCGCGGTGGTCGGCTTCCTCGGCGCGGGCGGCGCGATCGCGCTCGGCGCGGTCGGATACGCGATCGCCGCGCTGGCGTTGCTCGGCCTGCCCGAGACCCGCGGCCGGGAACTGACGGGAGTGGCGTCGTGACCAGGTCCGCTCGTGAGTGGCAGCGTTGGCCGGGACCGGAGCCGCCACTCACGAGGAATCCTGCGGAGTTCCGGCCGGCGCAGGCGCGGGCGCTGTTCCGGGCGGGGACCGAGTCGCCGACCACCGGCTGGGCGGACGGTTACACGCAGACCAACCTGATCGCCGTCCCGCAGGACTGGGCCGAGGACGTACGCGAGTTCTGCCGGCTCAACCCGCAGCCCTGCCCGGTGCTCGACGTGAGTGCGCCCGGTGACCCGGCCACCCGGCTCGCGCCCGGCGCGGACCTGCGCACCGATCTGCCGCGTTACCGCGTGTGGCACAACGGCGCGTTGACCGGCGAGGTCACCGACGCGACCGGGGTGTGGCGCAGCGACATGGTGGCGTTCTCGATCGGCTGCAGCTTCACCTTCGAGACCGGGCTGCGGGCCGCCGGCATCCCGCTGCGGCACGTACTGCAGGGCCGCAACGTTTCCATGTACGTGACGGACATCCAGTGCGAACCGGCCGGTCGGCTGTACGGGCCGATGGTGGTGTCGATGCGCTACGTCCCGGCCGACCGGGTCGCCGACGCCGTGCGGATCAGCGCCGCGATGCCCGAGGTGCACGGTGCGCCGGTGCACGTCGGCGATCCCGCGGAGCTGGGTATCGCCGACCTGGCCAGCCCGGACTTCGGCGATCCGGTGGCGGCCGAACCGGGTGACGTGCCGGTGTTCTGGGCGTGCGGCGTCACCCCGCAGGCCGCGCTGATGGCGTCGCGGCCCCCGTTCGCCGTCACGCACGCCCCGGGGTACATGTTCTTGACCGACAAGCAGGACCGCGATTACCGGGTGGACTGACATGGATCTCAACAGCGACCTCGGCGAGGGCTTCGGGGCCTGGAAGATGGGCGACGACGACGCGATGCTCGACATCGTGACCAGCGCGAACGTCGCCTGCGGCTTTCACGCCGGAGAAGCGCGCGTGATGCGCCGGGTGTGCGACCGCGCGGCGGAGCGCGGAGTCGCGATCGGCGCGCACGTCGGCTACCGCGATCTCGCCGGCTTCGGCAGGCGCGCGCTCGACATCGCCCCCGAAGACCTCGCCGACGAAGTGCTGTACCAAATCGGCGCGCTCGACGGCTTCGCGCGTGCAGCAGGCAGCCGCGTGCGCTACGTGAAGGCGCACGGTGCGCTGTACAACACCGCAGCGGTCGAGGAGGAGCTGGCTGCGGCGCTTGTCGAAGGCGTACGTCGCTACCACGACGAGTTGGGCCTGCTGTGCCCGCCAGATTCCGCGATGCTCCACGCAGCAAAGGCAGCCGGCGTGCCGACGTACGCTGAAGCGTTCGCTGACCGTGCGTACACGCCCGAAGGACGGCTGGTGTCGCGAAAGAAGCCGGGCGCGGTGCTGCACGACGCGTCGGAGGTGGCGGCGCGCGCGCTCACCATGGCGACCAGCGGTGACATCACGGACGCCGAAGGCGGCCAGCTCACGCTTCGCGCGGATTCCCTGTGCGTACACGGGGATACGCCGGGTGCTGTCGAGCTGGCGCAGCAGATCCGTGCTTCGCTCACCGAAGCCGGAGTTTCGCTGAGGGCATTCGTGTGACCACGGTTCTGCGGTACGGCGACTCGGCAGTGCTGGTGGAGGTCGACGACGTGCTCGGCCTGCAAGCAGCGTGTGAAGCCGATCCCCCTGCCGGTTTGGTGGAGCTCGTCCCGGCCGCGCGCACGCTGCTGGTGCAGTTCGATCCTGCGCGCACCGACGTGGCCACCATCAGCCGCGCGCTGACTGATCTGTCCATAGTGGAACGGCCGGTCGGCGAAGCGGACGAGGTCACCTTGCCGGTGCGCTACGACGGCGCCGACCTGGCCGAGGTCGCGGAAGCCAGCGGCCTGGACGTGGACGAGGTCGTACGTCGGCACTCCTCGACCACCTACGTCGCGGCGTTCTGCGGCTTCGCGCCGGGGTTCGCGTATCTGACCGGCCTCGATCCGGCTCTGCACCTGCCTCGCCGGAGCACGCCGCGCACGCGCGTGCCGGCCGGGGCGGTGGCAGTCGCCGGGGAGTACACGGCGGTCTACCCGCACCCGTCGCCGGGCGGCTGGCACCTGCTCGGGCACACCGACGCCCCGGTGTGGGACGTCGACCGGCCGCGGCCGAACCTGCTCGCCCCGGGCACCCGGGTCCGGTTCGAGGTGCTCGGATGACGGGCAAGGTGGAAGTCCTCGCCCCCGGGCCGTTCGCGACCGTGCAGGATCTCGGGCGCAGTGGGTACGCGGCGGTCGGCGTCGGCCGGTCCGGCGCGGCCGACCGTGGCGCGCTGAAACTCGCGAACCGGCTCGTCGGGAACCCGGAGACGCATGCCGCGCTCGAAGTGACGCTCGGCGGGCTGCGGATGCGGACGTCGGAACACGCGACCGTCGCGATCACCGGTGCCGCGGTCCCGGTCCGCGCCGGCGGCCGGGCGATGGCGACGCACGCGCCGATCGTGCTGCGCCCCGGCGACGAACTCGAGCTGGGAATGGCGCAACAGGGCCTGCGCAGCTACGTCGCCGTGCGCGGCGGTTTCGACGTGGAGCCGGTACTCGGCGCGCGGGCCACCGACACGCTGGGCAGGCTGGGTCCGCCGCCACTCGTCGCCGGGATGACCCTGCCGGTCGGCCGGCGCGTGGCCGGCTGGCCGGCGACCGACCTCGCGCCCCAGCGCCAAGCGTTCGCGGAACCGGTGCTGCGCCTGCGTCCCGGGCCCCGGCTGGAGTGGTTCACCGGCTCCGCACTGTCCACATTGACCGGTGGCGGCTACACCGTGACCAGCGAACTCGACCGCGTCGGGGTGCGCTTCACCGGTCCGGCACTGACCCGTGCCCGCACCGGCGAACTACCGCCGGAAGCCGCGAGACCGGGCGCGCTGCAGGTGCCGCCGTCCGGGGTGCCGATCCTGTTCCTGGCCGATCACCCGGTGACCGGCGGCTACCCGGTGGCCGCCGTGGTCGCCGAAGCGGACCTGGACGTCGCCGCGCAGCTGCGCCCCGGCCAGCGGGTGCGGTTCACCCTTCGAGACCGGACACGCGCAGGGTGAGGTTGAGCCGTCCGGTCAGGCCGAGATCGGGCTCCGCCGTACCGGGCAAGGTCTTCGGCACCCCGTGGAAGGCCCACCGGGCCGGCCCGCCGAACACGAACAGATCGCCGGACCGCAGTTCGACATCGGTGTACGGGCGGTTGCGGTGCTCGGTATTGCCGAAGCGGAACACGCAGGTGTCGCCGAGGCTCAGCGACACCACCGGCTCCGCGGAGAGCTCGTCCTTGTCTTGGTGCATGCCCATCTTCGCCGTGGCGTCGTAGTAGTTCACGAGCGCGACGTCGGGACGGTAGCTCTGCGCGGGACTGCCGTAGGCGTCCGCGAACGCGCGGCGGCCGAGGTCGGCGAGCCAGCCGGGGAACGGCTGCACCGGAGAACCGTCCTCACGCATGCGCGAGTACCGGTAGGGCAGCCACTGCCAGCCAAGGCAGACCGTGCGCACGGACATCACGCCGCCGCCGGGCAGCCGGGTCGCGCGGTACCCACGCCAGCCGCGGCAGGCTTCGACCAGCGCGCGCTGCTCCTCGGGACCGAGCCAGTCCGGGACGTGCACCGCCCCCGGTGTGATCTCCCTACGGGGTCGCGGCAGCAGCTCCACCGAGCCGACTGTACCGAGCGGGTCGAGCCGGCCGACTGTGCTGGGCCGACGGTGCGGGGTCGGTTGAGCCGGGCCGACAGTGCGGGGCCGATCGCGCCGGGCCGTCGTGCCGGGCGGACGGCCGCAGGAGCCACCCGGGCGGGCGCTCCTGCGGCGGGTTCCCCTCGCCACGTGCCGCCACGTCCGCAGAATTCCACACCGATGGCCCGCGCACCAGTCCTGACCAGCTACAACTCGGAAACGAGGTCGACCACGGTGACCCCGGCGCGGGCCGGCACCGGATCGGTCATCGCGGCGAGCGCCGCCGGTACCCCGTCCAGCCCGATCCGCTGCCCGACCAGCCCGGCCAGGTCGATCCCGGACCGTTCGACCAGGCCGAGCAGCTCCGGGTACTCGTGGGCCGGCAGACCGTGGACACCGACGATCTCCAGCTCGTTGCCGATGACCCGGTGCATCGGGATCGGTGCGGCACCCTGAGCAGGCGGCATCAAACCGGCCTGTACGTGACGTCCGCGCTTGCGAAGGCTGCCGACGGAAGCCGCGCAGGTCGACGGCGAGCCGAGACAGTCCAGCGAAACGTGCGTGCCGCCGTCGGTGAGCGCTCGGACGTGCGCGGCCAGCGTCTCGGGACTGTCGAACGCACCGGCGTCGACGCTGAGGACGGCCCCCGAACGTTCGGCCAACGCACGCGCGTGCGGCGAAACGTCTACTGCCACCACCTTCGCGCCCGCAGCCGCGGCGAGCAGCACTGCGGAGATACCGACACCACCACAGCCGTACACGGACACCCACTGCCCCGCGCGTACGCCGCCCTGACGGAACACTGCGCGAAAGGCCGTGCCGAAGCGACAGCCGAGCGCGGCTGCTTCGGGAGACGTCATCGCGTCCGGCAACGCGACCAAGTTCGCCTGAGCGTGGTCGATGGCCACCAGCTCGGCGAACGAACCCCAGTGCGTCGCGCCGGGCTGGAATTCGTCGTCACAGATCTGCTGGTCACCGCGGGCGCACTGGACGCAGACACCGCAGGCGCAGACGAACGGGACGGTCACCCGCGTGCCGACCGGCCAGCCCCGTACCCCCGCACCGACCGCGGCGATCCGCCCGGCCAGCTCGTGCCCGGCGACGTGCGGCAGCCGCACCGCCTCGTCGTGGCCCTGCCAGGTGTGCCAGTCACTGCGGCAGACCCCGGTCGCCTCGACCGCGATGACGACGCCACCGCCGGGGACCGCGGGATCCGGCACGTCCAGTACCCGGGGCACGACCCCGAACTCCTCGATCACCACCGCACGCATGCGCCCGATGGTAAGTGCCGATTCAGTGCCGCTTCAGTGCCGTTTAATGCCGGTGACGGCCACGGGAGCGCGGCGGTCCCACCAGCCGGCGCAGCGCACCGTCCGGCACGCCGAGGATGTCTTCGAGATTTCTCAACGCCAGCAAAGAGTCCCGGCGTTCCGGACGGCACCGGCCGGACTGCCAGTGACTCAAGGTCGCGAGGCTCAGTGACGTGCCCCGGTCCCGCAGCCGGTACCGGATCCGTTCCAGCCCGAGCCCGCGCGCCCGGATCGCCGCCCGCAGCGCCTCGGCGAACGGACCGGTCTCGAGCAGCCGCTCGAGACCGGGGTCCGTCCGCTCCGGTTGCCCGACCGCTCGACGAGGCGTCATCGCCCACTCCGAACCACATGTGCGGAAAACTCGGAGGGTAGGCCCGCACCCGGCTTGATCGGAAGGGCACTCACTCGGGTGCGGCAACATCCGGCGGCCGCGGAGTGTCCACAGTGGAACAGTGGCTGGGTCGCGAAGGCCGCTCGGGTGAGATTCCGGTCGCGGGATCAGCGCAGCGCGACCGACAGGGCCTGCGCGATCTCCTTGCCGATCGCGTGCATCGCGGCGTCCGGGGGCTGACCGACCTTGACCACCATCGGGCCACCGAACGGCTGGCGCTCCACCACCTCGATCCGCTCGCCCAGCGCGATGGCGTGCTCGGTGAGATAGCGCAACAGGTCCGGATCGGTGTCCCAGACCCGCACGATCTCGCCGACCGCGCCGGGGGGCAGCTCGTCCAGGATGCGCATCGGCAGCTCCTCGACGCTGCCGTCCGCGGCCGGGATGGGATCGCCGTGCGGATCACGCGCCGGGTTGCCGAGCTTCGCCGCGATGCGCTCCACCAGTACGTCGGACATCGCGTGCTCGAGCGCGTCCGCCTCCGCGTGCACCTCGTCCCAGGTGTAGCCCAGCTCGGAGACCAGGTACGTCTCGACCAGCCGGTGCCGGCGCAGCACCGAGCGGGCGAGCAGCCTGCCCTCGGCGGTCAGCTCGATACCGTGGTAGGGCACGTGCTCGACCAGCCCGAGCTGCGCGAGCTTGGTGACCATGCCCGAGGCCGAGGACGGGCTGACCTCGAGCCGTCCGGCCAGCGACGCGTTGGTGACCGGCTCGCCCCGTTCGACGAGCCCGTAGATCACCCGCACGTAGTCCTCGACCGACGTCGACCTCCGGGCGGAACCATCTCCCATACCGCATACGATACGGGCCGGTGCCGCGGCGGCCGTCCAGGTGCGGTCCGGTCAGGGCCGCCAGCGGTAGCGGATCCAGCCCGGCACCGGTTCCGCGCCGAGCTGCGCGTAGAACGCCTCGCCCTTCGCGTTGCCCGCCTGCATGTCCCATTCGACGCGGCCGGTGGTGCGGTCGCGCAGGGTGTCGAGCAGTTCCTGGCCGAGCCCGTGCCTGCGATGCTCCGGGCGGACGAACAGGTCGTCCAGCCAGATCCCGGGACGACCCTCCCAGGTGGAGAAGTTCCAGCTGCAGAACGCGAACCCGGCCACCACGTCCGGACGGCCGGGCGGGGTGGACAGCAGCACCCAGGCCTTCGGGTCCGGCCCGAACAGGTGCCCGCTCATCTCGGCACGGTCGAGCTCGAGGTCGTGTTTGTCCTCGTAGACCGCGTGTTCCTCGATCAGCGTGCAGATTTCCTCGACGTCCTCGAAGACGGCGTCGCGTACGGGCATCGGGCGCCCCTTTCCGTTCGGTTTCTGTCGGTGGTGGTGGGTACCGTCGCCCGCATGACCGAGGACGAACGGTTCGAGGATCTCGTCGACCAGTTCCAGTACCTGCCGGACGTCACCCCACCGGGTGCGAGCCGCGGCTTCGGCTCGCATGCGCTGCGGGTGCGCGGCCGGATCTTCGCGATGTTCGTCCGTGGCCGACTGGTGGTGAAGCTGCCGAAGCCGCGGGTGGACACCCTGGTCACCGGGGGCCACGGGGCCCGCTTCGACGCGAACAAGGGGACGCCGATGAAGGAGTGGCTCGCGGTGGATCCGGCGTCGCCGCTGGTGTGGACCGGCCTGGCAAGGGAGGCGATGGATTTCGTCGGCGCAGCGGGTCCGCCGAAACCTGCCCGCCGAAGGAGGTGAGCCACGGCCACCACCCCGCCGGAGGAAGTGAGCCGCGCCGCCACCCCACCGGAAGAGGTAAGCCGCGCCGCCACCCCACCGGAAGAGGTAAGCCGCGCCGCCACCCCACCGGAAGAGGTAAGCCGCGCCGCCACCCCACCGGAAGAGGTAAGCCGCGCCGCCACCCCACCGGAAGAGGTAAGCCGCGCCGCCACCCCACCGGAAGAGGTAAGCCGCGCCGCCACCCTGCCAGTACGACGGCCGGGCCGCCACCCCGCCCGTCGGAGAGGTGAGCCGCGCGCCACCACCCCGCCGGAGGAAGTGAGCCGCGCCGCCACCCCACCGGAGAAGATGGCCGCGCCACCACCCCGCCGGTACGACGGCCGGGCCGGGGCCGGGCGGTCGCGCCCCGGATCGCCTCGCGCGGCTCATCCCGCCTCGTAACGCAGTTCGCCGGCCACCGCTGTCGCCAGCACCCGCGGCTGCTCCATTGTGGACAGCGGGTTCTCCGACAGCGCGACGAAGTCCGACACCTTCCCTGGCTCCAAAGTGCCGAGGTAGGACTCCGCGAAGGTGGCGTACGCCGAGCCGTAGGTGTAGGCCCGCAAGGCTTGCGCGGGGGTCAGCGCCTCGTCCGTGGCGAACGGCGCGCCGGTCGATGTCCGGCGCGCCACCATGTCCGCCAGGCCCAGCAGCGGGGCGCCCTCGACCACCGGGCGGTCGGAGCTGGCCGGGAGCACGCATCCGGCGTCCAGCAGGCTGCGCAGCCGGTAGCACCAGGGCACCCGGGTCTGCCCGAGCGCGGCACGCATGCCGTCGCCCAGCTCGTTGACGAACCTGGCCTGCGGCGACGGGATCAGTCGCAGCCGGGCCAGCCGCGCCAGTTCGGCGGGCGGCAGGACCCCGCAGTGTTCGATCCGGTGCCGGTGGTCCGCGCGCGGCGTCGCGGCCAGCGCGGCTTCGTAGGCGTCCAGCACCACCGTGATCGCCCGGTCGCCGATCGCGTGCGTCGCGATCTGCCAGCCGGCGTCGTGCGCGAGCCGGATGGTCCGCGCCAGCTCCTCTTCCGGCACCTGGAAGTACCCGCGGTTGTCCGGCTCCCCCGCGAACGGCTCGTGCATCGCGCACGTCCGGCCCACCAGCGAACCGTCCGCGAACAGCTTCATCGGCCCGACCCGCAGCCACTCGTCGCCCAGCCCGGTGCGCAGGCCGAGGTCGAGGCCGAAACCGGCGCCGTCCGGCAGGTCGTGCAGCACACTCGCGGACACCATCACCGTGCTCCGCACCCGCAGCACGCCCCGCTCACGCGCCAGCTGGTAGGCGGCCAGCTCGGCGGGCGTCTGCCCGACCAGCCCGCCGCCGATCCCCGCCTCCTGCACGCTCGTGATGCCCTCGGACAGGTAACGCTCGCTCGCCCGGTCCAGGCCACGGACCACGGATTCGATCGGCACCGGGTAGGTCAACGGCCGCAGCAGCAGCTGAGCCTGCTCACGCAGCAACCCGGTGGGCGCGCCCGACGCGTCGAGCACCGCGTCGCCGCCGACCGGCACGTTCGCCAGGTCCAACTGGTCGAGCACGGCGGAGTTGACCACCGTCATGTGGCCCGAGGTGTGCATGAGCCGCACGAGCATGCCCGGGGCCGCCCGGTCCAGCCCGCGGGCGTCCGGATGCTGCCCGCCGGTCAGCTTGTTCTGGTCGTAGCCACTGCCCACGACCCAGCTTCCGACCGGCAGCCCGGCGGCCCGCCGGGCGATCGCGTCGTAGACCTCCTCGACACTGCGGCAGTCACTGAGCGGCACGTCGTCCAGTCCCATGCCGAACCAGGCCATGTGGTTGTGCGCGTCGTGGAAGCCGGGCGCCACGAACGCGCCGCCGAGGTCCACCCGCCGCCGCGCGGACAGCGCCTCCGCGTCCTCCCCCAAGGCCACGATCCGGCCGTGCAGCACGGCCAGCGCACTTTCCCCGGTGACCAGCCGGGCGTTCTCGTACACCACGTCGACCTGCATGGAACTGACCCTATCGATCGATCGATCGAACGTCTAGGCTCGCGTTCATGAGCACCGTGGACCTGGCCGTCGATGGCGGCATCGCGCAGATCCGGCTGAACCGGCCCGAGCGGCTGAACGCGGTCGCGCCCGTACTGGTGGACGACTTCCTCACCGCACTCGACGCCGCCGCCCGCAGCTCCGCCCGCGCGGTGCTGCTGACCGGCAACGGACGGGCGTTCTGCGCGGGGCACGACCTCAAGGAACCCACGCCCGAGGGCGATTCCCGCGCACGGCTGGATCGGCTCCAGGACGTCACCCGGCGGCTGCGGGCTCTGCCGCAGCCGGTGATCGCCGCGGTGCACGGCTACGCGATCGGCGCGGGCGCGGAGTTCGCGCTCGGCTGCGACCTGATCCTGGCCGCCGAGGACGCGGTGTTCGGATTCCCGGAGGTGTCGCTCGGCCTGAGCGTGACCGGCGCCGCCTCGCGATTGCTGCCGCTGCTCGTCGGGCCGCTGCGGGCGAAGGAGCTGCTGTTGCTCGGCGAGCGGTTCGACGGCCGCCGCGCACACGAGTTCGGCCTGGTCAACGCGGCCGTGCCCACGGCAGAGCTGATGCCGCTCGCGCTGGGCTGGGCGGAGAAGATCGCGCAGCATCCGCCGGAGGCCGCCACGATGGCCAAGCGCGCGCTCGACTCCGGTATCGACCACGCCCTCGAATCGGCACTGGAGCTGGAGGTCAGTCATGCGCTGATCACCGAGCACTCGGCCGCGGTCCGGGAGTCCACCGACGCGTTCCGGAGCCGATCGTGAAGGCGGACACGCTCGTCGAGCTGGTCAGCCGCGCCGCGCGGCTCTGGCCGGAACGCACCGCGTGGCTCTTCGACGAGACCGGCGCGCGGTTCACCTTCGCCGACGTCGACGAGCGCAGTGGCCGGTTCGCCGCGGCGTTGCACGAGCTGGGCGTGCGGGCCGGCGACCGGGTCGCCGTGATGCTGCGCAACCAACCCGAATTCCCGTTGCTGTGGCTCGCGCTCGCGAAGCTCGGCGCGGTGCTGGTACCGGTGAACATCAACTACCGCGAGTTCGACGGCGCGCACGTACTGCGCCACTCGGGCGCCCGCTTCGCCGTGGCTGCGGAGGAATTCGTCGAGCTGCTGGAGAACATCGCACCGGGCACGTCTATCGAGCGGGTCCTCACGTCCGGCGCACTGCAGTCGGACAGCTACCGGGAAGCCGACACAGTCGCGGCCGAGCAGCCGATGAACATCCAGTACACCTCGGGCACCACCGGCGCGCCGAAGGGCTGCGTGCTGCCACACCGCTACTGGACCACCCTCGCGAACGGTCTCGTCGCCGACTTCCCCGCGGTCGGCGAGCAGGACGTGCTGCTCACCGCGCAGCCGTTCCACTACATCGATCCACAGTGGAACGTCGCACTCGGCCTCGCCGCCGGGGCGGAACTCGTGGTGCTGGACCGGTTCCACCCGTCGTCCTTCTGGGCCAAGGTGCGCGAGCACGGGGTCACCTGGTTCTACTGTCTCGGCATGATGCCCACGCTGCTGCTGCGCCAGCCGCCGCACCCGGCCGACCGCGACCACCGGGTACGCGCGGTCTGCGCTTCGGCGATCCCGCCGGATCTGCACGCCGAGCTCGAACAGCGGTGGGGCGTGCCGTGGTTCGAGGCGTTCGGGATGACCGAGACGGGCGGGGACATCCGGGTCTCCGAGGCGGACCACGACGCCGTGGTGGGCACCGGCTGCATCGGGCGGCCGACCCGTGACCGCGAGGTGCTGATCGCCGGTGAGGACGGGAACCCGTTGCCCCGTGGGGAAACCGGCGAGCTGCTGATCCGCGGCATCGGCCTGATGCAGGGCTATCACGAAGATCCCGAGGCCACCGCACGCGCCTTCGCCGGCGGCTGGTTCCACACCGGTGACCTCGCGCGGATGGACGACGAGGGGCGTGTCTACTACGTCGGCCGTACGAAGGACATGATCCGGCGCAGCGGGGAGAACGTGTCTGCCGACGAGGTGGAACGCGCGCTGCTGCAACATCCGGCGATCCGCCTCGCGGCCGTGCTGGCGGTTCCCGACGAGCTGCGCGGCGAAGAGGTGAAAGCGTACGTGGTGTGCGCCGGCGAACGTCCGTCACCGGAGGAGCTGGCTGAGTTCTGCGCCGGGCAGCTGGCCTACTTCAAGGTGCCACGGTTCTGGGCGTTCGCCGACGATCTCCCGCTGACACCGTCCGAACGCGTGGCCAAGGGTGAGCTGCGCAAGGTCGCGGATCTGCGCACCGGCGCGTGGGACAGGAGCACCGGACAGTGGCTGTGACCAGTGCCGAACGGGTGCGTGCGGCTGCAGTGAAACTGTTCGCCGCCAAAGGTTTTCACGGCACCGGCATCCGCGATCTCGCACAGGAGGCCGAGCTTTCGTCGGCCACGCTCTATCACTACATGGGCACCAAGGAAGATCTGCTCGTCGAGATCATGACGACCGCGCTGCGCCGGTTGCTCGACGCCGCGGGGAAAGCCACCGCGGGAACCGCCGACCCGGTGGCGCGGCTGCGCACGCTGGTCACCTTGCACGTGCTCGCGCACGCCGTGCAGCCCGGTGAAACCCGCGTGGTGGACAACGAAGTCGACGCGCTGTCGGCTTCCGCGCGTGCCCGCGTGGTCGCGCTGCGGGACGAATACGAAGGACTGTGGGCGCGGATCATCGAAGACGGTGTCGCCCACGGCGTCTTCCACACCGACCGTCCCGCGGTGACCAGGCTGGCATTGCTGGAAATGTGCAGTGGCGTGGCCCGCTGGTACTCACCGCACGGACCGCTGCGGCTGGAAGAGCTGTCCACGCACTACGCGGAACTGACGTTGCGCGCCCTCGGTGGCCCCGCCGGCACGGTGCGCGCGGACGAGGCCCGCCACTGCCTCGAAGTGGTCGCCCAGGTGTGGGATGTGCCTGTTCAGCCCGGCAATTAGCGGCGCACGCCTTGCCCCGGCGGCTAACCTGGGGGACGCTCGAAGGGTGAACGAGGAAACGATCCAACTCGAACTGGACGACTCGGGTCTCGCACCTGGCCTGCCTGCTCCCTCTCACCCCCTCGATCAGGTCCAGGACGTGCCGTATCGACCGGTCGAGTTCCGCGACGACGATCTGCCTGCCGCACTGGAGCGTTGTTCCGTGTGGCTGCGTCAGGCGCAGGAGTGGCTCGGTGAACCGCTCGACGTGCTCGCGATCCACTTGGACTACGACGAACGTCAGGGTTCGCCCTACTACGATCTGAAGGTGCTCTGCAACGAGGAAGATCTCGCCGGAGTCCCGATCGCGCTTCGCAACAACACCAGGTAACACCCGTACCTTCGCCGCGGAGGCCCTCCCGATTCCGGGAGGGCCTCCGCCGCGTTTCACCGGCCCCGGTTTCCGCGCCGTTCCCGTGACAACGCCCGCGCGTACCGGGAAGATCGGGGACGGACGAGGAGGGTGACACGTGACAGAGATCGTGGTCCGCTGGTCGCAACCGCTGCCGGTGGCCGAACGCCACCTGCGGGTGCTCGACGACATCGAACGCGGCCGGTTCGAGGCCTACCGGCAGGAGATCGACCGGCGCCGGTTCCTGACCGGGCGGGTGCTCGCGAAGACACTCACCGCGCAACGGCTCGGCGGCGCACCGGAGGACGTGCGCTTCGATTCGACCTGTGCGGACTGCGGTAAACCCCACGGCCGCCCCCGGGTACCGGGGTCGGAACTGGTGCTGTCGATCTCCCATTCGGGCGAGCTGATCGGTCTCGCGGCCACCGACGGCGTACCGCTGGGCCTCGACGTGGAGACGTCGAACCGCAAGGCGGACGCGTCGCTGGTCGAGTACGCGCTGAGCCCGGCCGAGCGCCAGGCCGTCGCGGGGCTGTCCGACGACGAGCGTTCCGCGGCGTTCTTCGTGTACTGGACCCGCAAGGAAGCCGTGATGAAGGCGACCGGCAAGGGGTTGAAGATCCCCCTGCAGAGCATCACGTTCTCGCGCTACGACGGGCCGGCGGAGCTGGTCGCCTCCGGCGACCCGGCGCTGGACCCGGCCCGTACCCGGCTGGCCGACCTCAAGGCCGCCGAGGGCCACCGAGCCGCCGTCGCCGCGCTGACCACCGAGCCACTGGACGTGACCGAGGAGCACTGGCTGCCCTGACCTCCTGGCGGGTGGCGGTGGTCACGCCGCGGCCACTCGCTAGGAGCCGTCGTCGAGGCCCATCGCGGCGAGCAGCGTGCCGAACTTCGCCACGGTCTCCCGGTACTCCGCGTCCGGATCGGAGGCGGGCACGATGCCGCCGCCCGCGTACAGGCGCATCGTCCGCTCGGCGACCTGGGCGCAGCGGACCACCACGGCCCATTCGCCGTCCCCGGCCGCGTCGACCCAGCCGACGGTCCCGGCGTAGTAGCCGCGGTCGAACGGCTCCAGCTCCTGTTCCAGCGCACGCGCGCCGGCCGTGGGGGTACCGCAGATGGCCGGCGTCGGATGCAGGGCCGCGGCGAGGTCCAGTGCGGTCACCGAACGGTCCACCAGCTCACCGGTGATCGCCGTGCGCAGATGCCAGATCGCCGGGGTGGACACCAGCTCCGGGCCGTCCGGCACGTCCAGCCTGCGGCAGAACGGCCGCAGCGCCTCGACCACGTACTCGATGACCACGGCGTGCTCTTCCTGGTCCTTGGCCGAGGCCAGGAGCGCCTCGCCGTTCGCCCGGTCGGCGGCCGGATCGGCGGACCGCGGCATGGAACCGGCGTGCGGCGTGGTGAACACCGAGTCACCGGCGCGGGAGAGCAGCAGCTCCGGAGTGGCACCGACCAGGGTGCGGCCGTCGGGCAGCTCGGCGGCGTAGGTGTGGTGGCGGGGGTTCCCGCGGGCCAGGTTGCGCACGATTCCCTCGACCGGGATCGGCGCCTCGAACTCGAGCTCCAGCGCGCGGGCCAGCACGGCCTTGCGCAGGCCCCGCTCCTCGAGCGCGGCGACCGCGGCACGGACGTTGGCGCGGTGTCCCTCAGCCGAGGGCAGCCGCCGCGTGGTCACCGGAGCGGGCAGCTGTGCAGCGGGCGGCGCGGCCGGAGTTTCGGCTTCGGCCTGGGCGCGGTGCAGCGTGCGGGGCAGGACGAGATGCCCGGACACGGTGGTGTCCGGGCCGGTGTCGAACGGCAGCGCCCCGACCGCCAGCGGCACGCCGGTGCGCTCGAGCTCGGCAGCCACCCGCCGGGCCAGCCGGCGCGGGTCGCGGTCGGTCACGGACGCGAGCACGCCCTGCGCGAGCAGCGCCCGCCGGGCCGTCGCCAACAGGAAGTCGCCCCGCTGGTAGCGGAGGGTGGTTTCGACCGGGGTCGCCGGTGCGGTACTGGTCGGCACCCTCCCAGCGTCCCAGGATCCGGGAGCCCGCGGGGAAAGTGTTGCCGGAAGAACACCTCCGGCACACCTTCCCCGCGGCCGTCCGGATGACCGGACGCGGACCGAGCGTTACTTGAGCGCGGCGATCAGCGCTTCGCGCTGCCGCTCGCCCAGGCCGGCGGCCCGCCGGTCGGGGTCGATCCCGGCCTGCTCGAGCAGGGCGGTGACCTTGACCGCACCGAGCCCCGGCACGGCCTTGAGGAGCTGGGTGACCTTCGTCTTGCCGATGGTCTTGTTCTCCTTGGCCTGCTTGAGCACCGATTCGATGGTCTCCTTGCCGGCCTTGATCGAAGCGAGCAGCTCCGAACGCGCCTTACGAGCCTCTGCCGCCTTGGCAAGGGCCTCGGCGCGCTGCTCCGGAGTCAACGTGGGCAGAGCCAACGTAGTGTCCTTTCTTCTCACGTCTCCGCTTCCGCGGCCGACGGCTTCCACCGCGTGCTTGCAAGCGCAAGCGCTGGCCAGCCGTCACTTACCACGGCCCCAGTAAACGCCACGTGCCCGCGGGATGCGCAACCGACACGCACTTATCACCCGCCGTCCACCGGTCGGCGACGGAGTGAAGGGACCCCTCACGACCTGTGCAAACGGTGCGAACGGCCAATTCGCTCCGCTATTGCCTCACCCGAACGGGAAGCTATTTCCGTACAGTTACCACAAGGTATTTTCTTGTCCCGCAACGAGAATCACGGTCGGAGTTGATCAAGGGCGCCGACGGGGACCACCCGGTGTGGGTGAGCCGGCGGCCGGGCTGTGGCCAGAAGTTGACCGTGCCCGCCGCGACCGATCCGGATTAGAGTCGGCGGCACCCCAGTTCACCGGCGAACGAGCACCACGGGAGTCACCCATGTTGAGCACGATGCAGGACGGGCAGCTGTCGCTGGCGAAGCTGCTGCGGCACGG
Source organism: Amycolatopsis jiangsuensis (assembly GCF_014204865.1). Lineage (NCBI taxonomy): Bacteria > Bacillati > Actinomycetota > Actinomycetes > Pseudonocardiales > Pseudonocardiaceae > Amycolatopsis > Amycolatopsis jiangsuensis. The sequence goes on along the minus strand of NZ_JACHMG010000001.1, from coordinate 6,062,359 downwards.
AACGAAGGTGCACGCAGCGAGCGAGGTCATCACCTGGACCGGTTCAGAGGCCCGCCGCGAGACGTATGCCGACCTCGGCAGGCATGCCGCGCGGCTGGCCAACGCGCTGCGCGGCCTCGGCGTGACCGGGGACCAGCGGGTCGGCACGTTCATGTGGAACAACGCCGAGCACCTTGCCGCCTACCTGGCGGTTCCGGCGATGGGGGCGGTGCTGCACACCCTCAACATCCGGTTGTTCCCCGAGCAGCTCACCTTCGTCGCGAACCACGCCGAGGACCACGTCGTGATCGTCGACGGCACGCTGGTCCCGCTGCTGGCGAAGAACCTGGCCTGGATGAAGACGGTCAAGCACGTGATCGTGGCCAACGGCGACGCCTCCGCCCTGGCCGCGCCCGAGGGCGTCACCGTGCACGCCTACGACGAGCTGCTGGCCGGCCAGTCCGACGAGTTCGCCTGGCCGGAGATCGACGAGCACGCCGCGGCCGCGATGTGTTACACGTCGGGCACCACGGGTGACCCGAAGGGCGTGGTGTACTCGCACCGGTCGATCTGGCTGCACTCGATGCAGGTGTGCATGAGCGACAGCATGCGGCTGGCCCAGGAGGACACCGCGCTGGCGATCGTGCCGATGTTCCACGCGATGTCGTGGGGCCTGCCGTACGCGGCGCTGATGGTGGGTGCGTCGCTGTTGATGCCGGACCGGTTCCTGCAACCGGCGCCGATCGCCGCGCTGCTGGCGGCGGAGAAGCCGACGTTCGCCGCGGCCGTGCCGACCATCTGGCAGGGCCTGCTGTCCCACCTCGACGCGAACCCGCAGGACATCAGCCACCTGCGTGAGGTCGTGGTCGGCGGTTCGGCAGCGCCGCCGTCGTTGATGCACGCCTTCGAGGAGCGCTACGGCGTGCCGATCCTGCACGCGTGGGGCATGACCGAGACGTCACCGCTGGGCAGCGTGGCTCGTCCGCCCGCGGACTCGACCGGCGACGACCGGTGGGCCTACCGCTACACCCAGGGCCGTTTCCCGGCCTCGGTCGCCGCCCGGCTGATCGGCGACAACGGTGCGGAACTGCACTGGGACGAAGAGGCCGTGGGCGAACTGGAGGTCTCCGGGCCGTGGATCGCCGGGAGTTACTACGGAGGCAGCGACGGTGCTCCCACGCCGGATCCGGAGAAGTTCCACGAGGGCTGGCTCCGCACCGGCGACGTCGGCAAGATCAGCCCGGACGGCTTCCTGACCCTCACCGACCGGGCCAAGGACGTGATCAAGTCCGGTGGCGAGTGGATCTCGTCGGTCGATCTGGAGAACCAGGTGATGGGCCACCCGGCGGTCGCGGAAGCCGCGGTGGTCGGCATCCCGGACGAGAAGTGGGACGAACGCCCGTTGGTGGCGGTCGTGGTCAAGGAAGGCGAGACGGTCACCGCCGAACAGCTGCGTGACTACCTGACCGGCAAGGTCGCGAAGTGGCAGCTCCCGGAGAACTGGACCTTCGTCCCGGAAGTCCCGAAAACCAGCGTCGGCAAGTTCGACAAGAAACGCATCCGCGCGTCCTACTCGGAAGGAGAACTGGACATCTCCCACTTCTGACGGTCTCGGGGCCCGGAGCATGCCCCGCTCCTCCGGCGTGCCGGCCTTCCGGCGACCCGGCCGGCACGCCGGAGAGCCCGGCACGCCGGGGCCCGGTCGCCGGAGGGCCCGGTCGCCGGAGGGCCCGGTCGCCGATGGCTCGAGTGCCGCAGGGCCGAATGCCGGAGGGCCGGATGCCGGAGTGGTCGGATCTCGGAGGGCCGGATGCTGCAGCGCTGGATGCCGGCGGGCCGGATACTGCAGGGCCGGGTCTCGGAGGGCCGGATGCTGCATAGCCCGGTCCCGAGGGCCGAATCTCGGGCGGCCGGAAGCTGCATGCAGGGCCGAGGGCCGGAAGCTGCATGCAGGGCCGACGGCCGGAAGCTGCAGGGCTGGATGCCGGAAGGGCCGGATCTCGGCGGGCCGGGTGCCGGGCAGTCCCGCGCATGCGGCGGGCTGACTGCGGCACGGGCGGCGGACCAGCGGGGGATTTCCCGGCTGAGGATCGCGGAGGCCCGCTGAGTACCGTGGATGCCCGCTGAGGCCCTTCTCACCCCACCGGCTCCGCCCTTTTCCGGCGAGTTGGTCGTGCCGTGCCGGGCACCTTGGGGGAATCTATGGTCCGCAAGGTCCCTGCACGGCCGAGTCGGAGGAGAACGGGGATGCAGCAGCGCAACAGGAGAGCCTTCCTCTCGCTGGCCGGGACGGCCGCGGTCGGCGCGGTGGCGGCGTGCGGGTCGAACACCGGCCGGCCGGGTGATCCGCCGCCGTCCACCGCGAAGTCCGCGGGTGCGGCGCCCTCGACGGCCGCTGCCCGGGTCGACCTGCAGCAGTGGTACCACGCCTACGGCGAGGAGGGCGTGCAGGAGGCGGTCAAGAACTACGCCGCCTCGTATCCTGGCGCCGAGGTCAAGGTCCAGTGGAACCCCGGGGACTACGACTCGAAGATCGTCACCGCACTGCAGAACAGCGCCGTGCCCGACGTGTTCGAGGCGCAGGTGAAGATCGACTGGGTACGCCAGGGCCAGGTGGTCGCGCTCGACGATCTCGTCGCGCCGGTGAAGAACGACTTCAGCCCGGCAGTGCTCGCCGCGCAGACCGTCGAGGGCAAGGTCTACGGCATCCCGCAAGCGACCGATACGCAGGTGCTCTTCTACCGCAAGAGCCTCCTGCAGGCCGCGGGAGTACGGCCGCCGCAGACCGTGGACGAGCTGATCGACGCCGCGGGCAAGCTGACCAAGGACGGCGTCAAGGGCCTGTTCGCGGGCAACGACGGCGGAGTGGGCACACTGACCGGTCCGCTGATGTGGTCGGCCGGACTGGACTACCTCAAGAACGACAACCGGGAGGTCGGCTTCGACGATCCCCGAGCGGCCACCGCGTTCGGCAAGCTGCACACGCTCAACAGCAACGGTTCGCTGCTGCTCGGAGCGCCCGCGGACTGGTCGGATCCCAGTGCGTTCATCGACGGGCTCTGCGCCATGCAGTGGACCGGGCTGTGGAACGTCCCCAAGGTCCGCGACGCACTGAACGACGACTTCGCCGTACTCCCCTTCCCCAAGCTGGACGACAGTGGCGCGCCCTCGGTGCCGGTCGGCGCCTACGGCGCGATGGTCAACGCGAAGAGCGCGCACGTGAAGGAAGCCAAGGCGTTCGTGAAGTGGCTCTGGATCGACCAGACGAAAGACCAGCTCGAGTTCGCCACCCGCTACGGATTCCATGTGCCCGCACGGCAGAGCCTGATCGACAAGGCGGACACCCTGCGCTCCGGCCCGGCCGCCGACGTCGTCGGTCTCCTGAAAGACCACAGCCACCTCGTCGGCGGTCCAGTGTGGACACAGGCGGCGAACACCGCGTTGTCCGACGCGGTGGCGAAGATCGCCAAGGAAGGCGCCGATCCGGCAGCGCAGACGAAGGCCGCGGTCACCGTCGCGCAGAACGAGCTGAAGCGTCTCTTCGGATGACGCTGCGAGCCCGTCCGCTTTCCCGGCAGGCCCGCAACACCTTGGCGTTCTGGGGCTTCGTCGGCCCGTTCCTGATCGGGCTCGCGGTGTTCGGCTACCTGCCGATCGGGTGGAGCCTGTACCTGTCGTTCTTCGACGCGCGCAACACCGTGACCCCGAGCGTGTTCGTGGGCCTCGACAACTACGTGCACATGCTGAGCGACGGCCCGTTCCTGGCCAGCCTCGGCACCTTCAGCGCGTTCGCGGTGTTCATCGTGCCGCTCACGTTCGTACTGTCCCTCGCGCTGGCGCTCGGTGTGCACCAGCTGAAGTTCGCGCAGACGTTCTTCCGGTCGGTGTTCTTCCTGCCCTTCGCGTGCTCGTACGTGGTGGCCTCGCTGATCTGGAAGACGTCCCTGTTCTCCGGAGTCCGGTACGGACTCGCGAACACGGTGCTCGGACTCTTCGGCGTGGACCCGGTGGCGTGGACCGGCACCGTGCATCCCCCGCTGTACTGGGTGGTGCTGGTGACCGCGCGGCTGTGGCTGCAACTGGGCTTCTACCTGATCCTCTTCCTCGCCGCCCTGCAACGGATTCCGCGTCAGCTCTACGAGGCGGCCTGGCTGGACGGGGCGAAACCGGGCTGGCAGGTCTTCCGGCACATCACGCTGCCGCAGCTGCGCGCGACGTCGGTGGCGGTGCTGCTGCTCAACCTGATCAATGCCTACCAGGCGTTCGACGAGTTCTACAACATCCTCGGCGATTCGCGTGGCTATCCGCCGTTCGCCCGGCCACCGCTGGTCTACCTCTACTACACCTCGCTCGGCTCCGGCGGCCAGGACCTCGGCCGGGGCAGTGCGGGCGCGATGATCCTGGCCGTGCTGATCGCGCTGGTCACCTTGCTGCAGGGCAGGCTCTTCCGCTTCGATCGGAGTGCGACGTGATCCGTGCGATCCTGCGCTGGGGCGCGCTGGTGGTGGCCGCCGTACTGTTCCTGGTGCCGTTCTACCTGTTGCTGCGCAACGGTCTTTCGTCGCGAGCGGAGATCACCGCACCCGGCTGGACGTTCTGGCCGGAGCGGGTGCACTGGGAGAACTTCGGCCGGCTCTTCGACCAGCAGGACGTGCCGTTCGCCCGCAGCCTGCTGAACTCGGCGATCGTCGCGGTGCTGCAGACGGTGGGGCTGCTGCTGATCTCCTCGCTGGCCGGCTACGGGCTCGCCCGCATTCCCTACCGTTATTCGAAACCGGTCTTCTACGCGGTGCTCGGGACGCTGATGATCCCGGCTTCGGTGACCTTTGTGCCGAGTTTCGTGGTGGTCTCGACGCTCGGCTGGCTCTCGGATTTCCGCGGCCTGGTGATCCCTGGGCTGTTCAGCGCGTTCAGCGTGTTCCTGTTCCGGCAGTACTTCCTGGACTTCCCGAAGGAGCTGGAGGACGCCGGGCAGGTGGACGGCCTGACCCGCTGGGGCGTGTTCCGCCGGATCGTGGTGCCCAACTCGCGGGGCTTCTTCGCCGCCATCGCGGTGATCACCGTGATCGGCAGCTGGAACGCGTTCCTGTGGCCGCTGATCATCGCGCAGGATCCGGACTCCTGGACCGTGCAGGTCGCACTGTCCGGTCTGCTGACCGCGCAGAACCCGCAGCTGGACCTGCTCTTCCTGGCCGCCGCGCTGTCGATCCTGCCGATCGTGGCGCTGTTCGCCTTCCTGCAGCGTTACCTGGTGCGCGGCGTGACGGAATCGGGCCTGAAGGGCTGAGCCCGGCGCGGTCACCGAATCCGGGCCGAAATACGCGAACCGCGTAACAGGACCTTCCCGACGTGCGAGTATCCCAGCGTCGACCCAGATCAGGAGCACGTCATGAGCAACCCGTACCAGCCGCCGTCCTATCCCGGCCCGCAGCAGCAGCCGGTGCCCTACGGGCAGTACGGCCCGCCCTCCCCGTACGGGATGCCCTACGCCCCGCCACCGCGCACCAGCGGGCTCGCGATCGCCGGCATGGTCGTCGGGATCGTCGCGTTGCTCGGGTTCTGGATCCCGTTCTTCGACATCGTCGCCGCGGTGGCCGCGATCGGCCTGTCCTGGGGCGGCATGGTGCAGGCGGGCAAACCCGGCTGGACCGGACAGGGCATGGGCATCGCGGGCCTGGTCTGTGGCATCCTCGCGGCCATCCCCGCGGTGATCTTCCTCGTGCTGTTCATCGTCTCGCTGGCGGCGGCGGGCACGTCCTGCGCGTTCTACTGCTGACCCACTTTCGGCGGTAACCGAGCCCCGGCCGTTGTGACACAGTCACCCCCGTTGTCACGAAAACATGAGACAGCTTCGCGTTTCGCGAGCAGGCGGCAGGGGAGCGAAGATGGCCGGGCTGACCAGGCGGAGGTTCACCACGGCGGGCGCCGCCGGCGCCGGGCTGCTGCTGTGCACGCCGACGGCGAACGCGCTGGACCGGGCGTTGCGGCGGACGGCGAGCCGGGCCGTGGCTACCGCGGGCACCACGCTGGAGCAGGTCGCCACGGCGGTCTCGCCCGGCACCACGGCCTACTCCCGGCTCACCGGCGGCCCTGGCTGGCCGCTGGTCGTGCGCTCGGACCTGGTCGCCGCGCCGTCCGGCCGAGACGACCGGCGGACGGCGCTCGGGTCGTTCGTGCAGTTCACCGACCTGCACATCACCGACACCGAGTCCCCGGCACGGTTCGAGTACCTGCACCCGTTCATCGGCTCCGCGCACCGGCCGCAGGAGGCGCTCGGCGCGGTGGCGACCAGCGCACTGGTCCGGCGGGTGAACAGCCTGCGCGCGGGCCCGTTCACCGGCCGTCCGTTCGACTTCGTGGTGACCACCGGCGACAACTCGGACAACCACGAGCTGATCGAGCTGGACTGGTTCCTGACCACCCTCAACGGTGGTGCGCTCACCCCGAACTCCGGCGACCCGGCGCGGTACGAGGGCGTGCAGTCCTCCGGCAACGCCGAGTTCTGGAACCCGGCGGCGAAACTCGCCGACGCGTACACGGAGAAGGGATTTCCGCAGGTTCCCGGCCTGCTCGAGGCCGCCATCGCGCCGTTCACCGCGCCTGGACTGGACGTGCCGTGGTACTGCACGTTCGGCAACCACGACGACAGCGTGGTGGGCACTCTGCCGGAGGGGATCCCTGGGATCGAAGCCTGGTACACCGGCAGGTACAAGGTGATCGGCAAGGACGAGAGCACCAAGGCGAAGCTCGGCAAGGCGATCAATCGCGGCCGGAGCGTGCCGCTCGGCGAGCTGTTCGGCGGCAGCGGCACCATTCGCGAGGTCACCCCGGACGCGCGCCGGCACCCGTTCAGCACCGCGCAGTTCGTGCGGGCGCACCTCGACCCCGCGAACGCCGGCCCCGGCCCGCACGGGCACGGGTTCACCGAAGCCAACGCCGACGGCCGCGACGTCTACTACACGTTCCGGATCGCTCCCGGCGTGACCGGTATCAGCCTCGACACCACCACCCAGGGCGGATTCGCCGACGGGTCGATCGGCCTCGGCCAGTACACCTGGCTGGAAAACACGCTCAAGCGCGGCAGCTCCACCTACTACGACTTCTTCGGCGCCCAACGCACCCAGCAGGTCACCGACGAGCTGTTCGTCCTGTTCAGCCACCACACCAGCGACACCATGGGCAATCCGCTGCCGGACGGCAGGCACCCGCTGGAGCCGCGGCTGAACGGCGACGCGTTCGTCACGCTGCTCGGCCGGTTCCCGAACGTGGTGGCGTGGGTCAACGGGCACACCCACCTGAACAAGATCACCCCGCACGTGGGCAGGACACCGGCGCAGAGCTTCTGGGAGATCAACACCGCCAGCCACGTCGACTTCCCGCAGCACGCCAGGGTGATCGAACTCGCCGACAACCACGACGGCACGCTGTCGCTGTTCACCACGCTGATCGAGGCCGACGCTCCGTATGCCGCCGACTATGCGACGAGCACCCCGGAAGGGCTCGCGTCGCTGTACCGCGAGTTCTCCTACAACGACATCCACGTGGACCTCGACCGCGTCGGCGGCGAAGGCGACCACAACACCGAGCTGCTGCTGACGAATCCGCTCGGTTGATTACCCGCGGGGTCATCGACGCCAGGCCGCACGCACGGTTGACTGTCCGGTATGACCGACGTCGAGGGCACCGAGCTGTTCCACCGCACCATGCCGTTCAGCGAACGGCTCGGCATCGAGGTCCTGGAACACGGACCGGACCTCGTCCGCAGCCGGCTCGCCTGGGCGGATTCGCTGTGCACGCTGGGTGGCGTACTGCACGGCGGGGTCCTGATGGCGCTCGCCGACTCCACCGGCGCGGTCTGCGCTTTCCTGAACCTGCCCGAGGGAGCACAGGGCACCACCACGCTGGAGTCGAAGACGAACTTCCTGCGCGGCGTCCGTTCGGGCTACGCCACTGCGTCGTCCAGACCACTGCACACCGGGCGGCGGGTGGTCGTGGTGGAGACCGAAATCCACGACGACGCAGGGAAACTCGTCGCGAAGGTGACCCAGACCCAGGCCGTACTCTGAGGAGAGGTGTTTACTTACCCGCTCGCGAGGGTGAAAATCTTCGGCTATCACTGGGGTTCGCGGAGATGGAGCCGGAATGCGCGCACGCGGGTTGGTCACGTTACTGTCCATCGCCATGGTGACGATCGGCGCGGCGCCGGCCGCCGCGGCGGTTCCCGGGCGGCCGGGGAACGACGAGGCGATCAGCTACCACGAGTGGTCCGGCGGCGGGCTGCTGACCGGCCGGCTCGACGGGCTCGGCTTCGGTCCCGGCGGACTGCGCATCGCCCGGCCCGCCGGACAGGTCGAGCACGCCGAACCAGGGCTGGGCACCACGCGCACCTACGAGTACGGCTCGTGGACCTCGCCGCGGTACCGGCAGGGTTTCGACGCGACCCAGCTGATCGCGTCGTGGAACGCGCGCACACCGGCGAAGACCTGGCTCGAGGTGCAGGCGCGTGGCCGCACCTCGGCGGGAGGCGAGACCGGCTGGTACGTGATGGGCCGCTGGGCCAGCGGCGACGCGGACATCCAGCGCACCAGCGTCGGCGGGCAGAGCGACGACAACGCCTCGGTCGACGTGGACACGCTGGCCACGAAGACCGGCGTCACCCTGCGGTCGTATCAGCTGAAGGTCACCCTCTACCGCGAGGCGGGCAGCACGGCGACGCCGACGGTGTCCACGCTCGGCGCGATGACCTCGAACGTGCCGGACCGCTTCGACGTGCCCGCGACGAAGCCCGGCCGGGCGCGCGGCGTCGAGCTGAAGGTGCCGGCCTACGCCCAGAACATCCACAAAGGACAGTTCCCGCAGTACGGCGGGGGCGGCGAGGCCTGGTGCAGCCCGACCTCGACCGCGATGGTCGCCGGGTACTGGGGCCACGGGCCGGGCGCAGAGCAGATGGACTGGATCCCCGCGGACTATCAGGACCCGGCGGTGGTCCACGCCGCGCGCACCACCTACGACTACGCCTACGACGGCACCGGCAACTGGCCGTTCAACACCGCGTACGCCGCCTCGCTCGGACTGCGCGGGCACATCACCCGGCTGCACGACCTGAACGAGCTCGAGGACTACATCGCCCGCGGCATCCCGGTGATCACGTCGCAGTCGTTCCTGTCCAGCGAGCTGGACGGCGCGGGCTACGGCACGGCGGGGCACATCATGGTGGTCGTCGGCTTCACCCAGGCGGGCGATGTGATCGCGAACGACCCGGCGTCCAGCTCCGACGACCGCGTGCGCAACGTCTACCCGCGCGCCCAGTTCGAGAAGATCTGGCAGCGTACGAAGCGCTACACCGACACCGGCTCGGTCGCGAGCGGCCCGGGCGGCATCGTCTACCTGATCACCCCCTGAGCCGGGTATGGCGGTATGCGCATGAGCCGTGGTTAGCTGCCCTCGAAACGCCAACGGTGCCGAAAGGGTGTGCGCATGCCGTACGAGGTCCAGGGAGTCGTGTCACGGGCCAAGGGCGAGCCGGTCGCGCTGGAGACAGTGCTGGTGCCGGACCCGGGACCGGGCGAGGCGGTCGTCTCGGTGCAGGCCTGCGGCGTCTGCCACACCGACCTGCACTACCGCGAGGGCGGCATCAACGACGAGTTCCCGTTCCTGCTCGGACACGAGGCGGCCGGCCGGGTGGAGCAGGTCGGCGCCGGCGTGCGCGACCTGGCCCCTGGCGACTACGTGATCCTCAACTGGCGTGCGGTGTGCGGCACCTGCCGGGCGTGCAAGCGCGGCAAGCCCTGGTACTGCTTCTCGACCTTCAACGCCGAGCAGCCGATGACGCTGTCCGACGGCACGAAGCTCTCGCCCGCGCTCGGGGTCGGCGCGTTCCTGGAGAAAACGCTGGTCCACAGTGGACAGTGCACGAAGGTGAACGAGGCCGCCGAGCCCGCGGTCGCCGGGCTGCTCGGCTGCGGGGTGATGGCCGGGCTGGGCGCGGCGATCAACACCGGCGCGGTCGGCCGCGGTGACTCGGTCGCGGTGATCGGCTGCGGCGGAGTGGGCGACGCCGCCGTCGCCGGTGCCCGGCTGGCCGGCGCCACCACCATCGTCGCGATCGACACCGACGACAAGAAGCTGGAGTGGGCCAAGGACTTCGGCGCCACGCACACGCTCAACAGCCGGGGGCTGAGCGAGGCGGACGTGGTCGCCGCGATGCAGGACGCCACGCATTCATTCGGTCCGGACGTGGTGATCGACGCGGTCGGCCGTCCCGAAACCTGGCGCCAGGCGTTCTACGGCCGCGACCTCGCGGGCACCGTGGTGCTGGTCGGCGTGCCGACGCCGGAGATGAAGCTGAACGACCTGCCGTTGATCGACTTCTTCTCCCGTGGCGGTTCGCTGAAGTCGTCCTGGTACGGGGACTGCCTGCCGTCGCGGGACTTCCCGATGCTGGTCGAGCTGTACCTGCAGGGCCGGCTGCCGCTGGACAAGTTCGTCACCGAGCGGATCGGCGTGGACGGCGTGGAGCAGGCGTTCGGGCGGATGCACCACGGCGAGGTGCTGCGCAGCGTGGTGGAGTTCTGACCCTCTTCTCCGACGCGGACTATCCGGCCGACCCGTACCCCGGGGCGCGGCCGGACCGCTCGTTCGTGCACCTCGACGGCGCCGGCCACTCGCTGGACACGGCGCCGCCGGGGTGGCGTTCGCGGACCCCGGTGCTGGCCTACGGTTCCAACGCCTGCCCGTCGAAGATCAGCTGGCTGCGTTCGGAGCTCGGGCTCACCGGTCCGGTGGTGGCGGTGCGCGTGCGCTGCACCGGCCTGGCCGCGGTGTGGGCGGCCGGCGTCCGCGCCCGAGACGGCCAGCGCCCGGCCACCCTCACCGCGGCGCCGGACGTGGTGGAGGACCACTTCGTGTGGTTCGCGACCGAGGAGCAGCGCGCCGTACTGGACGTGTGCGAGGGCCGGGGCAACCGCTACGACCTGGCCCGTCTGGACAGCGCGGACATCCGCACCGAGGACGGCACCCGGGTCGAGGGCGTGCTCGCCTACGTCGCGGCGTCGTCGGTCCGGTGCCCGCTGCTCGTCGAAGGCCACCCGGTGCGGGTCGCCGACCTACCGCAAGCCGAGGCAGCCCGGCTGACCGGCGACCCGGCGCCTGACCACGGGCTGGCCGGTACGGTGCTGGCCCCGGCGCAGACGTTCAGCTGAGGACGGTTCGAGCGCGTCAGGCGAACGCGGCTCGACGGACGCGTAGCTCGGTGGCGGCAATCGCGGCGGCGCAGCAGGCCACCAGCGCGATCGCGGCGAGGTACCCGGCGCGGCCGTCGTGCGCGACGGCGAACGCACCGAGGACCGCGATGCCGACACTCTGGCCGACCTGGCGAGCAGTGTTGTAGATACCGGAGGCCAGCCCCGCGTTCTGCGCGCCAAGCGAGGTGCTGGCGGTTTTGTTCAGTCCCGTGGAGTAAATGCCGGTGCCTGCCCCGATCATGAACTCCGCCGCCACGAGCAGCCACCACCGCTCGGCGCCGGTCGCACCCAGCAGCGCGAGTGTCCCGAACGCGGCAGCGGCGGAGCCGATGAGGATCATCGGGCGCGTGCCACGGGGCAGCAGGTACGGATTCACGATCGCGCTGGCCAGCACGACCCCGACGGCGAAGGAAACCAGCAGCAGTCCTCCGGTCAACGCGGAGACGCCCCAGGCGGCTTGGAGGTGGACCGCGAGAAAGAACTGGAGCCCGTAGGCACCGAACTGGAAGGCGAACCCGCCGATGACCGCGCCGGTGAATCCCGCGCTGCGAAACACCTTCAAGGGCATCATCGGCGTGATCGAGCGGTGCTCGATCACCACGAACGCCCCGAGCAGGACGACCCCCGCGGCCAGCAGCGCCCAGACGAGACCCCCGGGCGTGTCGTTGCCCGCTTCGATGAGCCCGGCAGCGAGCGCGACCAGACCGGCCGTGCCGGTGATCTGCCCGGCCGTGTCGAACCGAAACCGTTGGTGTGCCGCGTATTCCTGGTCGGCCGGACCGACAAGGGACGCGGCGGCGATGGCGATCGGGGCGGTCAGCCAGAACACCGCCCGCCACCCGACGGTGTCGGTCAGCAGCCCGCCGAGGAACGGTCCCGCGGCCATTCCCACCCCACCGAAGACGGTCATCAGGTTCACCGCGCTCGAGCGGTGCCGCGGGTCCGTGAAGCTCTTGCCGACCAGTGCAAGGAGCATCGGCACCAGCAGAGCTGCGAACACGCCTTGCGCGGCCCGGCACACGATCAGGACACCGATCGCGGGACTGAGTGCGCACGCGACGGATGCCGCGGCGAAGCCGACCGCGCCGACGCGGAACAGCCTTTCCACCCCGAGCCGGTCGCCAAGGCTGCCGCCCAGCAGCAACAGCGAGGCCAACGGCAGCGTGTACGCATCGACTACCCAGGAGATCCCGCCGTCCTGCGCCTGCAACTGCTTCGCGATCGTGGGAAGCGCGAGGTTGAGCGCGCTGCCGTCGAGGGTGATGACGACCCAGCCGAGGTAGACCGCCCACCCGCGCGCCGACCACGCCGTCCGGACCGGCGTCCCGAGGTCGGTCACGCGCGTGCCGCCGTCAGCAAGGCCAGCACGCCTTCGACCGCGTCGTCGAACACGGCGACGTCCTGCGCGGACCGCGCGAGCACGTAGGCGCCCTGCAGGGTCGCCGCGACCGTCGCCGCCGTCTTCGCCGCATCCAGTCCGGCACGGAATTCGCCGCTTTCGACCCCGGCCGCGATGACCGCGGCCAGCTGCGCGCGAATCCAGCCGAACATCTCCTCGACCGCACCCCGCAGCGCCGGCGAGCCGACGACATCCGCGTCCTGCGCCAGCCGGCCGAACTGGCAGCCCTTGAGGACCTCGCGCTGCCGGACCAGGTACGCCCGCAGGTGCTCGACCGCGCTGCTGCCGGACGCCAGATCAGTGGTGATCTGCTCCCGCATCTCCTCGGCGTTGCGCTCGATCGCCTCCTGCGCCAAGGCCTCCTTGCCGCGGAAGTGGTGGTACATGCTGCCCTGCCCGGCGCCGGCGACGTCCAAAATCGCCCGCGGGCTCGTCGCTCCGTACCCGCGCTCCCACAGCAGCTCCCGGGTCGCCTCGACCAAATCATCGCGTGTGCTCACGAGTTGTACTGTACATACTAGTAGTTACAGAAGCTAGAGCACCTTGGCATCGGGCGGCCACGGGAGTGGTCCGCGGTGCCGTGGGTCCGGTCGGTCGGCCGGTCAGTTCCCCGGGGTTCAGCCGAGGCGCGGGTCCGGAATCGCCCGCAGTGCCAGGAAACCGATCGGTTCGTCGCGCAGCCGGGCGTAGCGCTCGGGGTCCAGCTCGGCGCTTTCCGGCACGGGCCGCGGTTCCCGCAGGCATTCGATCAGGAAACCGGCCGTGCGCAGTTCCTCACAGGTGCTTTCCAGCGGAGCCAGCCAGTAGCGCACCTGCCAACCCTGACTCCAGACCTCTTCGATCACGCGCACGTCGAAGTAGCTGCCGCCCTGTCGGAGCCAGTCGCCGAACGGGTGCATCCGCGAGAGCACCAGCGCGCCGTCCGGCCGCAGCACCCGGCGGAACTCCCGGAACGCGGCCACCCGGTCGTCGACGTATTCCAGCGCCAGCGCGAACAGCACCTGGTCGACCGAATCGTCCGGAAGCCAGTCCAGCGGCCGCGCGAGATCCTGCACGCGGAACGTGGCGTCCGGCACCCGCTGCCCGGCGAGTTCGACCATGCGCGGGCTGAGATCGAACCCGGTCACCCGCGCGCCCCGTCTGGTCAGCTCCTCGGCGTACAGGCCGGGGCCGCACGCGGCGTCGAGCACGTGCTGTCCGGCCACCTCACCGAGCAGCGCGAGGCACGCCGGGCGGTCGTAGTGCGCGTTGTACAAGCCGTCGCGGGCGTGGTCGAGGAACTCGTCGGCGAACACGTCGTACTGCGGAAAGGAGCCCACTGCATCGGTCATCCGCCCAGTCTGGCCCGCGCGGACCGGTCAGCCGAGCAGTTTTCCGGGGTTCAGGATCCCGGTCGGGTCCACGGCCGCCTTGGCCGCGCGCAGGACCTCGACTCCGAGGGTGCCGATTTCCGCGGCCAGGTACGGCGCGTGGTCCACGCCGACCGCGTGGTGGTGGCTGATCGTGCCGAGTCCGGTGATCACTTCCGACGCGGCGGCTTTCGCCCGTTGCCACTGCCCGGCCGGATCGGCGTCGTCACGGGAGGCCAGCACGGTGAAGTACAGCGAGGCGCCGGTTTCGTAGGCGTGCGAGACGTGGCACATCACGATCGCGCGGCCGAGCGAGGTGGTCAGCGCGTCCCGTACCGCGTCGTGCAGCTCGTCCACTGTGGACCAATACGTCGCGGTTTCCAGGGTCTCCACGCAGACGCCGTGGTCCAGTAACGTATCGCGCTGCCGCGGGCCGGAGAACCGGCCGCGCAGCCACGACTGCCCGAGCGCGGGACCGATGCGGTGGGCATCCGCACAGCGCAGCATCGCCCTCGTCCGCGCGCGGCGGCGGCCGACGTCGCCCTCCCATCCGACGATCAGCAGGCACGGGTTCCGGATGCCGCGAGCGGCGAGGTACGCCCGGAGCGCGGTGGTCTTCCAGCCCGCGTTCAGCGCGAACGACACCTTCGTCTCGTCCACATCGGACAGCCGGGTCACGTCCGCCAGCCCGTGGTCCTGCGCGAGCTTGCGCACGGCCGCGGCGCCGGCCTGCCAGCCGTCGACGACCCAGCCCTCGTAGTACCGCTGGTCCGGCAGCGGCCGCACGCGCAGCGCGACCTCGGTGATCACCCCGAGCGTGCCTTCGCTGCCGACCGCGAGGTGCCGCAGGTCGGGCCCGGCCGCGGAAGCCGGTGCCACGCCGAGGCGCCACTCGCCCTTCGGCGTGGCCAGCCGGAGTCCCGCGACCATGTCCTCGAACCGGCCGTACCCCGACGAGGCTTGTCCGGCCGAACGGGTCGCGGCGAACCCGCCGATGGTGGCCCGCTCGAACGACTGCGGCACGTGGCCGAGGGTGAAGCCGTGCGCGGCGAGCAACCGTTCCGCCTCCGGGCCCCGCACTCCGGCCTGCAGCACCGCGATCCGTGAGACCGGGTCGACCGACACCAGTTCGTCCAGCCGGACCAGGTCGAGCGCGACCACGGCCGCCTTGTCCCCGCGCAGTGCCGCGACCCCGCCGACCACCGAGGTGCCACCGCCGAAGGGCACCACTCCGACGTCGTGCCGCACGCACACGTCGAGCACCGCCTGCACCTGCTCCGGATCCGCGGGCAGCAGCACCGCGTCGGGCACCGGCACCTCTTCGGCACCGGCCCTGGCCCGCACCAGGTCCAAGTAGGACAGCCCACTCGCCCGGTCCAGCCGCTGCGACCCGTCGAGCAGGACGTACTCGTCGCCGAGCAGTGCCGCGAGTTCCGCACGGGCGGCTTCGGGCACCGCGGACCCGGGAACGTTCCGTCGCGAATCGACCCGAGACCCTCGATCCACTCCGACCGGCCCGATACGCTGGCCCAGCCACCGGACCGCCCGATCGGGCAGCGAGGCGGCACCGCCGTCGGCGCTCCAGGAGTGCCGGAGCCGGTGGTTGACGAGATCATTCATGACTACAGTGTGACATATGGACGTTAAACGTCACTCCTCCTCGGAAGAGACCGCCTCGGCGCTCGCGGACACCCGCAGCCGCCAGACCTCGGCCCGAGTGGCCGACGACGTGCTGCTCGACGCCGCCCGCCAGTGCGTGCTGGCAGTCGGAGTGCGACGCACCACACTCGCCGAGATCGCGCGTACCGCGCAGGTCAGCCGGATGACCGTGTACCGCCGGTTCCCCGACGTGCGCAGTGTGCTCGCCGCGCTGATGACCCGCGAGTTCAGCGGCCTCCTGCAGCGGGCAGGGCAGGCCGGCGACGACGCGCCGCACACCCGGGCCAGGATCGTGCGCATCGCGTCGGCCAGCGTCAGCGCGCTGTCCGGCGACCCGCTGTTCCGGACGCTGCTCGACCTCGATCCGGAGCTGGTGCTGCCCTACATCGTCGAGCGGCTCGGCGCCACGCAGAAGTTCTCCGAACAGGTGCTGGCGAAGCTGGTCGAGGCGGGTCACCGCGACGGTTCGGTGCGCATGGCGCAGGTCGCCGTCCAGGTCCGGTCGGTGCTGCTGGTGGTCCAGTCGTTCGCGTTCTCCCTGCGGCCGGCCACCGCCGACCTCGACGAGACCGCCCTGCTGGCCGAGTTCCGCCATCTCGTCGACGCGGCGCTGCGACCATGAGCACCGGCTCGCTCAACGTCCGGCGCCGCGAACGCGAACTGGCGTGGCTGACCGGCGGCGAACAGGTCGACGTGCTGGTGGTCGGCGGCGGGGTCACCGGCGCCGGCATCGCACTCGACGCCGCGTCCCGCGGGCTGTCGGTGGCGCTCGTGGAGGCACACGACCTCGCGTTCGGCACGTCCCGCTGGTCGAGCAAGCTCGTGCACGGCGGACTGCGCTACCTCGCGAAGGGCGAGCTGGGGCTGGCGCACGAAAGCGCGGTGGAGCGCGGCATCCTGATGACCCGCACCGCGCCGCATCTCACCAGGGCGATGCCCCAGCTCTTTCCCCTCCACCCGGGCACCTCCCGGGCGCAGCAGGCGTTCATCGCCGCCGGTCTGCGCTCCGGCGACGCGCTGCGGCGGGCGGCACGCACGCCGTCGTCGGTGCTGCCGGGGCCGCGCCGGATTCCGGTGGCCGAAGCACTCGCCCTGTCCCCCGGCCTGGCGCGAACCGGATTGCGGGGTGCGCTGCTGGCCTACGACGGGGCGCTGGTCGACGACGCCCGGCTGGTGGTCGCGCTGGCCAGGACCGCTGCACTGCTCGGTGCCCGGATTCTGCCGAGATTGACGGCGCTTTCCTTGTCCGGCACGGAAGTCCGCGTACAAGACGGCGCGCGGGAGTACGACCTGCGGGCCCGCCAGGTGATCAACGCGACCGGGGTGTGGGCGGACACGCTGACCGACGCGGTCCGGCTGCGCCCGTCCCGCGGTTCCCACCTGGTGCTGCGCGCGGACACCGCCGGAATCGGTGCCACGTCGGTGAACGTGCCGGTGCCGGGCGAAAGCAACCGGTTCGTCTTCCTGCTGCCGCAGCCGGACGGCCGGGTCTACCTGGGACTGACCGACGAGCCCGCCGACGGCGCGGTACCGGACGTGCCCGAAGTCCCGGAGTCCGATGTGGACTTCCTGCTCTCGGTCGCCTCGACGGCGCTGGCCCGGCCGCTGACCCGGGCGGACCTGGCCGGTTCGTTCGCCGGGCTGCGTCCACTGGTCGCCGGGTCCGCGGGACGCAGCGCGGACCTGTCGCGAAAACACACTGTGGTGACCGATTCCAGTGGGGTGCTGACCGTGGTGGGCGGCAAGCTGACCACCTACCGCCGGATGGCCGAGGACGCCGTCACCGCGGCGCTCGCCCACGCGGGCCTGCACGCCGGGCCTTCGCGGACCGCGAAACTGCCGTTGCTCGGCGCCGCCCCGCGGGAACGGCTGTCTCTGGTGGACGCACCGGTGAGGCTGGTCGCGAAGTACGGCACGGAGGCCCCGCGCGTCGCCGCGCTCGGCGAGCTGGAACCGGAGTTCGCCGAGCCGCTGTCGGGAAGCACCGAGATCACTGCGGCCGAGGTCGTGTGGGCGGTCCGTCACGAGGGTGCTGCGACGGTGGAGGACGTGCTCGAACGCCGCACCCGGCTGTCGCTCGTCCCGGACGAAGCGGCTGCCGCACGGGACCGGGTCGCGGACCTGGTGGAAAAGGCGCTGGCCGGGCTGCAGTGAGGCGTGGGCTACGCCCCGAGCGGACGCGCCAGCGCGACGATCAGGCGGTCGGCGATGCCGACGGGCCACGGGTAGGCGGGAGCCAGTGCCCGTTGACAGGCCAGCCCGTGCAGGCCCAGCCACAACGCGACAGCGTCGGCGTGCGGGCCGGTGTCTGCGGCCCTGTCGTCGCTCAACACCTCGGTGAGCAGCTGGGTGCACACCTCGGCGGGTGCGCAGCGACCACCGAACATGGCGCGGTACCGGCCCGGATGGTCGTCGGCGTACCGGAGATAGGCATGGCAACAGGCGAACAGCCGTTGCCGCTGGTCGTCCCCGGCGGCGTCCAGCGCGGCATGCGTCTCTTCCGCCAGTTCGACGAAGGCTTCCCGCGCCACCGCCAGCAGGATGGTGGGTGGATCGGGGAAGTAGCGGTAGATCGACGGTGCGGTGATGCCGGCCCGGCGGGCGACCGACCGCAGGGTGACCGCACTTTCGTCCCCGGTCTCGTCCAGCAGCTCACCCGCCGCGGCCACGATCCCGTCGCGCAGGCAGGTTCGCGTTCGGGTTCGGCGCTCGCGCAGGCGTGGCGGCGGTGTCCGCACCCGCGCCTCGTCCGTCACCGATCGTCCTCCAGGTGCGCCAGCGCGGTGATGAGACGCTCGGCGATGTCCGCCGGCCACGGGAAGGAAACGGTGACCGACCGCTGGTGGGCGAGCCCGTGCAGGCCCAACCACAACGCCACGACGTCGGCATCCAGGTCGTCGGTGGTCGAGTAGCCGGCGCTGACGCAGGCTTCGAGGGCACCGGCGAGCACCTGCAGGCAAGCGTCCCCGAGGGAGGAAACGTCGCTCTCGGACAGTGATCCCTCGCCCAGGTCGGGCATCCAGAGCCCGCCGAACATCGTGCGATAGCGCCCGGGGTGGCGCTGCGCGAAATCCAGGTAGGCAGTGCACACCGCGAACAGCTGCCGCCGCGGATCGGCGCCGGCGGAGGCCAGCTCCGTCCGCAAGCCGGCTTCCAGACCGGCGAACGTTTCGCGTACCACGGCCAGCATGATGCTCGGCTGGTCGGGAAAGTGGCGGTAGATCGAGGGCGCGGCGATCCCGACCCGGCGAGCCACCGACCGCAGCGTGACCGCGCTCTCGTCACCGGTCTCGTCCAGTAGCTCCGCCGCCGCGGCCACGATGTCGGCCCGCAGCCGGGCGCCCTCCCCGCGACGGTTGCGGGCGCGGGCGGGTGACACGGGGGCGCTCGTCTTGTCGGCCATACCGTGATCTTACACCAGAAAACTCACGGCTGTTAGCTCTTGCGCAACCGGGGGCAACGTGCGTACGTTTACAGTCGTAAGCACACAGACCGAAACGGACCCCACCATGAACGCCACCGTCGCCACCACCACCGAGATCGTGCTGCCCGGCAAGGTCGAGCCGGACGGACTCCACCTCCAGCGCCGGCCACTGCCCACGCCCACCGCGGGCCAGGTCCTGCTGCGCATGGACGCGACCGGCGTTTCGTTCGCCGAGCAGCAGATGCGCCGCGGCAAGTACTACGGCCAGCCTCAGTTCCCGTTCGTGCCCGGTTACGACCTGGTCGGCACCGTGACCGCGATCGGTCCGGGAGTCGACGAAGCCCTGATCGGACGCAGGTTCGCCGCGGTCACCAAGGTCGGCGCCTGGTCCGGCCACCTGCCGGTCGACGTGGCGGACCTGGTCGCCGTCCCGGACGACCTGGATTCCGCGGCGGCGGAAACCGTGGTCGTTAACGGGATCACCGCCTGGCAGATGCTGCACCGCTCCGCACAGCTGGCACCGGGGGCCACGATCGTGGTGCTGGGCGCCAACGGCGGCGTCGGCTCCACGCTCGTGCAGCTCGCCCGGCACGCGGGCCTCACCGTGATCGGCACCGCCTCGGCACGCAACCAGGAAGCAGTACGCGAACTCGGCGCGACTCCCCTCGACTACCGTGATCCGCAGCTGTACCAACGCATTCGTGAGCTGGCACCGAACGGCGTCGACGCCGTCTTCGACCACATGGGCGGCCCGTCACTCGTGCAGTCGTGGCGGCTGCTGCGCCGCGGCGGAACACTGGTCTGCTACGGCGCCGCGGCGACCAAGAACGAAGAAGGCAACAACCAGCTGCCGGTACTGAAGTCGTTCGCGCGGCTGGCTTTGTGGAACACGCTGCCCAACGGCAGGAGCGCGAGCTTCTACAACTTCTGGGCAGGCAAGAGCCGCCGCCCTGCCGCTTTCCGGGCGCGGCTTCGCGAAGATCTCACCCAGGTGTTCCAGCTCCTGGCCGACAAGGTGCTCACCCCGCAGATCGCCGCGCGATTCCCGTTGAGCGAGGCCGCCGCGGCCCTGACGCTCGCCGAGTCCCACACCGTCGTGGGCAAGGTCGTGCTGGTCGCCGATTCGCCGGAATCCCCGGTCGCGTAACCCGCAGCATCCACCCCCGCAAGCCTTTCAACCCATGGAGAAAGACATGAACAGCACCGAGAACACCCGACGCGGCAGCCGCAAGCGCGTCACGCTCATCGCCGGCGCGGCAGTGGTGGTGGCCGCCGCCGTGGGCATCACGGTCGCCGTGACGAGCGCGGACGGACCACCCGTCGACAACGGAACCGCGGCGCTGGCCGTCCAGCAGATCGACGCCGTCGGCCCCGTCCTGGTCGACCAGGCCGGCCGGGCGCTCTACTACTTCGAAACCGACGAACCCGGCGTGGTCACCTGCACCGGCGGATGCGCCACGAAGTGGCCGCCGCTGACGCTGCCCGCCGGCCAGGAAACCCCCGAACTCGGCGACGGCGTCGACGCGAAGCTCGTCGGGCACACCGAAGCGGAGAACGGCGCGCAGGTCGTCACCTACCAGGGACTTCCGCTCTATCGCTACAGCTCGGACAACCCCGGCGAGGCCGGCGGCCACGAGAAGGACCAGAACGGCGGCCTCTGGTGGGCGGTCACCAAGGAAGGAAACCACGCGTCGTGAACGCCTCCACCAAGCAACCCCGCGCGACGAACGCCCCCACCACGGTGAGCCGGCGCCGGTTGTTCGCCTGGACCGGCTCCGCGGTCGCCATCGGCGCCGTCGGTGCCGGCGGCGCGGCCGCGGTCCTCAGCCCGGCCGGCGCCGCCTCCCCGGCGCCGGTTGCCGACTCGCCCACCCTGCCCGGCCCGGTGCCGTTCCACGGCATCCACCAGGCCGGTATCGCGACACCCACGCAGGGACATCTGCTCCTGAACGCCTACGACGTCCCGGGCACCGTCACCCGGGCACAGCTCACCGCGACCCTCAAGGCCTGGACCACCACCGCACGTTCGCTGACCGCGGGCAAGCTCGTCGAGCAGGACCCCACCATCAGCGTCGACGGCGATCCGGCCGCGCTCACGGTCACCGTGGGGATCGGCGGCGCGCTGCTCGACCGGCTCGGCATCGCCCGGCCGGGACCGCTGGCCGAGCTGCCCGCCTTCGCCGGTGACGAGCTCGAAGAGCGGTTCAGCGGAGGCGACCTCGTCGTCCAGCTGTGCGCCGACGATCCGCTGGTACTCGCGGGCGCGGACCGGGCACTGCGCAAGGCCGCCGGGGCCACGGTGCGACCGCGCTGGCAGCAGGCGGGCTTCCAGGGCGCGGCGGCCCGCCGCGACGGCCGCACCACCCGCAACCTCATGGGCCAGGTCGACGGCACGAACAACGTGAGCACCAGCGAACGGGCCCGCAGCGGCCCGGTCTGGGTCGACGCCACCGACCCCGGCTGGCTGACCGGCGGCAGCTACCTCGTGGTCCGCCGCATCCGGATGCTGCTCGACGACTGGGAGAAGACCCCGCTCGACCACCAGGAGAAGGTCATCGGCAGGCACAAGCACAGCGGCGCCCCGCTCGGCTCGAAGCTCGAAACCGATCCGGTCGACCTCGACGCGCGCCGTCCCGACGGTTCCCCGGTGATCCCCGCCGACAGCCACGTCCGGCTGTCGCACCCGAACCCGGGCGAGGAGATGCACCGGCGCGGTTTCTCCTATCGGGCCGGCATCCTACCCGACGGCACGAGCGACGAGGGCCTGCTCTTCCTGGCCTACGTCAAGGATCCGACCACGAGTTTCGTCCCCGTCCAGCACCGACTCGCCCAGCACGACGCGCTGAACGCCTTCACCCGCACCACCGGGAGCGCGCTGTTCGCCATGCTCCCCGGCATCACCGGGCCCGATGACTGGTACGGCAGGGCGCTGCTGTCCTGATCTACTGTGGACTGTTGCCGGTGATCGATCCGTACCGCTGCAACGCCACCTGACGCTCCTCGGCGTGCTCGACCATCGGAACGGGGTAACCCTCCGGTCGCTCTTTCAGCACATGCACTGCTTTTCCCGCGACACCACGCAGCTCCGGTACGTAGCGTCGCACGTAGTCTCCCTGCGGATCGAACTTCTGCCCCTGGGTGGTGGGATTGAAGATCCGGAAGTACGGCGCGGCGTCCGTCCCGCTGCCGGCGACCCACTGCCAGTTCAGCTGGTTCGACGCCAGGTCGCCGTCCACCAGGTGGCGCATGAAGTGCCGGGCACCCCACCACCACGGCAAATGCAGGTCCTTCACCAGGAAACTCGCCACGACCATCCGGACCCGGTTGTGCATCCAGCCCTCGGCCAGCAGCTGCCGCATACCGGCGTCGACGATCGGGAACCCGGTGCGCCCGGCACACCACAGTTCGAACGCCTCCCGCGCCGGTGCTCCGGTGTCGTGGCGCATCCGGTCGAAGCGGCGATCGTAGTTCTCCCTCGCGGTTTCCGGGCGATGCCAGAGCACATCGGCGTGGAACTCACGCCAGCACAGCTCCCCGCGCAGCGCCTGCGCACCCTCGGACGAATCGCCGGCCAGATCGGCCAGCATCGTGCGCGGGTGAATGTTCCCCCACCGCAGGTAGGCCGACATCCGGGTGGTGCCCTCGTGATCGGGACGGTCCCGTTCCTCGGCATAGTGCGCGATTCCGTCGTCGAGGAACTCCTGCCACACCTCCAGCGCGGCCGCCTCCCCGGCCGCGGGCTGCCGCATTCCGCCCAGCGCGGGCGATTCCGGTATTCCCCCCGACTTCCGCGGCGGCACCCAGTCCACTGTGGACGCGGACGTGTCCGCCGGTCGCGGCCAGCCGTGCCGGTCCCAAGCCCGGCGGAACGGAGTGAACACGCGGTAGGGGCTGCCGTCGGGTTTCGTGACCCGGCCCGGCGTGACGGCGTACGGCGACCCGGTCGCCACCCACTCGATACGGTGCTCCGCCAAGGCTTTCGCCACTGCCTCATCGCGACGGCGGCCATACGGGCCGAGATCGGCGGTGACGTGCACCGCGGACGCGCCGATTTCCCTTGCCGCCGCCACGACCTCGCGAACCGGATCACCACGGCGCACCAGCAGCCTGCCCCCGAGCGCGGCGTCCAGCGCACGCAACGAGTCCAGCAGGAAAGCCGTCCGCGGCGTCCCCGCGGGCTGCAGCAGCCGCTCGTCCAGGACGTACAACGCCAGCAGGTGCTTGCTGTGCCCGGCCGCGGTCAGCAGGGCGGCGTGGTCGGCCAGCCGCAGATCGCGGCGGAACCACAGCACCGCGGGCGCTTCCATCGTCATGCCCGGCAACGATAATCGCCCCGCCGTGCACGAGCACGACGGGGCGATCGGGAAAAGCTCGCTCAGCGCTGCGAAATCGGCTGGTAGTCGCGCGAGGCGTGCCCGGTGTAGATCTGGCGCGGACGGCCGATCTTGGTCTGCGGGTCGTTGATCATCTCCCGCCAGTGCGCGATCCAGCCGGGCAGCCGGCCGAGCGCGAACAGCACGGTGAAGAACTTCGTCGGGAACCCGAGCGCCCGGTAGATCAGGCCGGTGTAGAAGTCCACGTTCGGGTACAGCTTGCGCTCGACGAAGTAGTCGTCGGACAGCGCGGTCTCCTCGAGCTTCTTGGCGATGTCGAGCAGCTGGTCGCCACCGGCGATCTTGCCGAGGATCTCGTCCGCGGTGTTCTTGATGATCTTCGCGCGCGGGTCGTAGTTCTTGTAGACCCGGTGCCCGAAGCCCATGAGCTTGACACCTTTTTCCTTGTTCTTCACGCGGTTGACGAACGACGCCACGTCGCCGCCCTCGTCGCGGATGCCCTCGAGCATGTCCAGCACCGCCGCGTTGGCCCCGCCGTGCAGCGGGCCGAACAGCGCGTTGATCCCGGCGGACACGCTCGAGAACAGGTTCGCCTCGGACGAGCCGACCAGCCGCACGGTCGAGGTGGAGCAGTTCTGCTCGTGGTCGGCGTGCAGGATGAACAGCAGGTCCAGCGCCTTGGCGACCTCCGGGTCGACCTCGTAGGGCTCGGCAGGGAACCCGAAGGTCATCCGCAGGAAGTTCTCCACCAGGCCGAGCGAGTTGTCCGGGTACAGCAGCGGCTGGCCCACGGACTTCTTGTAGGCGTACGCGGCCAGCGTCGGCACCTTCGCCAGCAGCCGGATGGTGGACAGCTCCACGTTCGGTTCGTCGAACGGGTTCAGCGAGTCCTGGTAGAAGGTCGACAGCGCGGAGACGGCGCTGGAGAGCACCGGCATCGGATGCGCGTCGCGCGGGAACCCGGAGAAGAACGCCTTCAGGTCCTCGTGCAGCAGCGTGTGGCGCTGGATCCGCTCGCTGAAGTCGGCGAGCTGGGTCTCGGTCGGCAGCTCACCGTAGATCAGCAGGTAGGACACCTCGATGAAGGTGGACTTCTCGGCCAGCTGCTCGATCGGGTAGCCGCGGTAGCGCAGGATGCCCGCGTCGCCGTCGATGTAGGTGATGGCCGAGGACGCGGCACCCGTGTTGACGAACCCGGGGTCGTAGGTGATGTACCCGGTCGAGGCCAGCAGCTTGCCCAGTTCGATCCCCGGCGCACCTTCCACCGGATGGACGACCTTGAATTCGTGCTCGCCGTTCGGCAGGCGCAGCGTCGCGGTTTCGCCGCCGGACTGCCCCGCATTCGTCGCGTCGGACATGCAGGTCCCTCTCACGTTGGGCACGGGCCGGCGGCGCCTGCGGGTTCCGCAGGTAGCCACGTGTTCACGCGAGGAAACACGCGCCTCGCTGCACACCGCCCCGCTGGGAATGAATTCACCACTACGCTAGTCGAAAGGTGGGCCGGTGCGCACTCGATGCGTTGCCCCCGACGGCCCCTTTGGGACCAGGTTCACACACGGGTTCACGCACAGGCTCACCCAGTGGTTCACACACTGGCCGCCATGTCCGCCGCGGTCGGCGGCTCCGCACCGCTGCGCGAGACGGTGATCGACGCCGCTTTCGCCGCGTAGGCGAGCGCTTCCCGCCACTGCTCGGCGCCGAGCGCGGCCGGCTCGGTGACCTCGTGGTGGTGCAACCAGGCGAGCAGGGCACCCTGCACGGTGTCGCCCGCGCCGATCGTGTCCACTACGGCCACCGCACGGGACGGAACGTGGGCCAGCTCACCCGCGGCGGTGATCACGGACAGCCCCTCGGCGCCACGGGTCAGCACCACGGCGTCCACACCGGACTCCACCCAGCCATGCGCGGCCACCACCGGATCAGCACCCTCGGCCAGCCACGCAGCGTCGTCGTCGGAGATCTTCAGCAACCGGACATCGGGCAGCCACGACGCGAACCGTGCCCGGTAGGCAGCCGGATCCGAGATGAGTGCTTCCCGGATGTTCGGATCGAGCGCGGTCAGCGTGCCGCGTGCCGACTCCCTGCGCAGCATCGCCTCGTACGCACTCGCGCCCGGTTCCAGCACCATGCCGAGCGTGCCGAGCGAGAGCGCGGTGGTCTCCGCCGGCAGCGGGCCCGGGTCGGCGAACAGCCGGTCGGCGGTGCCCTCGACGTAGAATGTGTAGTGCGCGCCACCACGTTCGTCGAGCGCCACCACGGCGAGCGTGGTCGGCTCCTCACCACGCTGCAGCAGCGAAGTGCCCACGCCGGACGCGGCGAGCCGGTCCACGAGCGCACCGCCGAACCGGTCGGTGGACACCCGCGACAGGAACGACGCGGGCACGCCGAGCCGCGCGGTCGCCAAAGCGACGTTGTACGGTCCGCCACCGAGCCGGGGCAGCAGTGCGCGCAACCCACCGTCCACAGTGGAATCCAACGGTTCACCCGGTACGAGGTCGACCAGCGCCTCTCCACCCACCACGATCACGGCGCGAGTGTAGAGGACGTACGGATGACAAAGCCTGTCCACGAAGACGCGGTGGCCGAACGTCAGTCCTGCTTGGTCAGTCCGCCCAGCAGCAGTTCGCCCAGCGCGGTGAAGGCCTCGGCGTCGGACACGTCGATGCGCCGCGCGAGTACGCCGGTCTGGATGCCCTCCACGATCAGCCCGGTCATCTCCGCGACGAGCCGGGCGTGCACGTCCCGGAACACCCCGTCGGCCACGCCCTTGTCGATGAACGCCCGGATCCGGCGCGCGGCGACCCGACTGTTGAGCTGATAGGTGTCGCGAGCGGGCGCGAACTCGGCGATGTCGGTCATGAACACCGCGGAAGCCCGGTTCAGGTGCTCGGCCACGCCGGCGAGGTACTGGCCGATCAGCTCGCGAGCGTCGGAGATCCCCGCGATCCGTCCCTCGATGCGCTCCGCGGCCCCGCGGAAGTAGTGCGCGACGACCTTCACCGCCAGCTGCTCCTTGCTCGGCGCGAGGGCGTACAGGGTCGACTTGGAGCAGCGGAGGCGGGCAGCGAGGTCGTCCAGGGTGAAGGCCGCGAACCCCTCTGCCAGGAACAGGGTCTCGAGCTCGGCCAGCAGCGCCCGCTGCCGCGCGGTGGGCCGGCGGCGGACTTCAGGTGCGGACATCTGGTCACTATCTCCTATATCTCGAGGACGCCGCCGCTCCCGGTGCGGTACTGTAGAACAGCCCTCAGTACTGTTTTGAGTACTCCAGCTGGAGGATCCCATGCCGGTGGAACGGCTGCTGCCCACGTCGGAGGCGGAAGACCTGCTCAAGCTCGTCACGGAAATCGCCCACGAGGAGCTGAAGCCGCGCGCGTCGGCGGACGAGGAGGCCGAGCGCTTCCCGCGGGACCTGTTCACCCTGATGGGCAAGTCCGGGCTGCTGGGCCTGCCGTATCCGGAGCGCTGGGACGGCGGCGGTCAGCCGTACGAGGTCTACCTGCAGGCGCTGGAGGAGATCGCGGCCGCGTGGATGAGCGTCGGCGTGGGGCTGTCCGTGCACACGATGTCGTGCTACGCGCTGGCCGAGTACGGCACGCGCGAACAGCGCGACCGCTGGCTGCCCGACATGCTGGGCGGTGAGCTTCTGGGCGCGTACGCACTGTCGGAAAGCCAGGCGGGCTCCGACGCGGCCGCGCTGTCCACCCGCGCGCGGCGCGACGGGGACAGCTACGTCGTCAACGGCACTAAGGCGTGGATCACGCACGCGGGCGTCGCGGACTTCTACACCACGATGGTGCGTACCAGCGACGACGGCGGTCACGGCATTTCGTGTCTCCTCGCCGATTCGTCGACTCCCGGCCTCTCGGCCGCGCCCCGCGAACGGAAGATGGGGCTCACCGGCTCACCGACCGCGCAGCTGCTGTTCGAGGACGCGCGGGTGCCGGTGGAACGGCTGATCGGCGACGAGGGCGCGGGGCTGAGGATCGCACTGTCGTCGCTGAGCTCCGGCCGGCTCGGGATCGCCGCGTGCGCGGTCGGGCTGGCACAGGCGGCGCTGGACGAGGCGGTGGAGTACGCGAAGGGCCGCAGCCAGTTCGGCCGTCCGATCATCGACTTCCAGGGCATGGAATTCCTGCTCGCGGACATGGCCGCCACGGTCGAATCGGCCCGCGCGACCTACCTCGACGCCGCCCGCCGCCGCGACCGCGGCCGCGACTTCCAGCGCCAGTCGTCGATCGCGAAACTCGTGGCCACCGACGGCGCGATGAAGGTGACCACGGACGCGGTCCAGATCCTCGGCGGAGCCGGCTACACGAGGGACTTCCCGGTCGAACGGTACTTCCGGGAGGCGAAGGTGCCGCAGATCTTCGAGGGCACGAACCAGATCCAGCGGATGGTCATCGCCCGGGCACTGAAGGAGGCTTGACCTCTCTGGCTGCGGAAAGTGTCGTACCCATCGCTTAGCGTGGCCACCATGGATGTCAGCACACTTCCGCACCGCTTGCTCTCGATCACGGAGTACCTCGCGCTCGGGGAGGTCGAGCCCGGCTACACGGAGCTCGTGGAAGGCCGCCTGGTCTTCTCGCCCACGCCCGGCGCGTGGCACAACCACGCGGCTGTTCAGCTTGCCCTCCAGCTGAAGGGGCAGCTACCAGCAGGCCATGCAGTGCTGCTCGGCCTCGACCTCGACCTGCGCCTCGCCCCGGACGGCGCGCCGGGGTTCTGCCGGCGGCCGGATCTCCTTGTCACCACGAGATCACCGGCGCGGAGCGTGGACGGCGAAGCACCGGTCCTGCGCGCGGACGAGGTCCCGCTCGTGATCGAGGTCGTCTCCGCCGGTTCGAAACGGACCGACCACGTCGCGAAACACCGTGAGTACGCCGACGCCGGGATCCCGTTCTACTGGATCCTCGACCTCGACGAGCCGATCTCCCTGGTCGCCTGCCACCAGGCGGGGGAACTCGGTTACCGGGACGCCCCGGCGGTCACCGGGACCTTCGCGACCGCCGAGCCGTTCCGGTGCGAGATCGACCTCCCCGCGCTCCTCGACTGACTGCGCGGGCTCAGCGTGCCTCGCGGTAGCGCCGGTCGGCCGCCACGCCCTCGCCGGTCGCCTCGTCGAACCGGTACACCTCACGGCCGCGGACGAAGACGCGCATCGCGCGGTTCATCACGTCCAGCGGGTCGCCCGACCACACCACCACGTCGGCGTCCAGGCCCGGGGCCAGCGAGCCGATCCGGTCGTCCAGGCCGAGCATCTGCGCCGGGTGCACGGTCAGTGCCTTCAGCGCGGTCTCCGGGTCCAGCCCGTCCTTGACCGCGAGCGCCGCCTGGTAGACCAGGAAGTTGATCGGGACCACCGGATGGTCGGTGGTGATCGCGATCTTCACCCCGGCCCTGGCCAGGATGCCCGCCGAACGCAGGCTGCGGTGGCGCAGCTCCACCTTCGACTTCGTGGTGAACAGCGGTCCGAGGATCACCGGGACGTCGCGTTCGGCCAGCAGGTCGGCGATCAGGTGACCTTCGGTGCCGTGGTTGATCACCAGTCGGTAGCCGAACTCCTCGGCCAGCCGGATGGCGGTGATCATGTCGTCCGCACGGTGCACGTGCTGGTCCCAGTACAGCTCGCCGTCGAGCACCTTGACCAGCGTCTCGTTGGTCAGATCGACCTCGAACGGCTTGCCCTCGCCCAGGGTGTGCTCGCGCTTGGCCTGGTAGTTGCGGGCCTTGGTGAACGCCTCCCGCAGGATCGCGGCCACCCCCAGCCTGGTCGAGGGCGTGGTCTTCTTTTCGCCGTAGACCCTTTTCGGGTTCTCGCCGAGCGCGCTCTTCACGCTCACCTGTTCGGCGAAGACCATGTCCAGGATGCTGCGGCCCCAGGTCTTCACGCCGATGGTCTGGCCGCCGATCGGGTTGCCCGAGCCCGGCTTGATCACCACGCTCGTCACGCCGCCGGACAGCGCGTCGTCGAAACCGGACTCGTACGGGTCGATGCCGTCGACGGCGCGGAACCGGGCGCCGTTCGGGTCGGTCATCTCGTTGGTGTCGTTGCCCGACCAGCCCTCGCCGTCCTCGTGCACCCCGAGGTGCGCGTGCGCGTCGACGAAACCGGGCAGCACCCAGCTGCCGGACGCGTCGATCAGTTCCGCGTCCTCCGGCACCTCGACGTCGGCCTCCGCGCCGACCTGGGAAATCCGGCCGTCCTCGAGCAGCACGGTGCCACCCTCGATCGGTGCCGAGCCGATGGGGACGACGTAGCCCCCCACAATCGCCTTGTAAGCCATAGTTCGACACGCTAACGAACTCAGCTCCGCGCGCGCACCCGGACCTTTTCCAAGTGCACGAGCTCGTGCACCCCCTCCGGCGTCCGATGCGTCTCGCGGTACCCGTTCCGGGCGTACAACCGCAGCGGGCCGGCCGAGAACTCCCCGGTGGTGAGCCGGAATGTGCGCACCGCGGCCGGGGCGGCGGCCTCGGCCGCGAGCAGCAGCGCGGTACCCAGCCCCTCGCACTGGCGGTCCGGAGCCACCGCGAGCCGGCCGATCTGCGCGGCGTCGCCGTGCACCCGCAGCCGCACGGCGGCCACGATCCGCGAACCGTCCCGCAGGCCCCACACCGTGACCGCCGGATCGGCGAACACCGCACGCACCTGCTCCAGCGTTTCCAGCAACGGCGGCAGATCGAGGTCGTGGTGCGCCCGCGCCTCGGCCAGGAACGCGGCCCGCTGCAGGGTGAGCAGCTCGCCCGCCGCGGTTTCCGGCAGCTGTTCGGGCGTCACCGGACGCGGATTCCCCAGCTGCCCGACCAGGAAGCCGCCGGTTCCAGCTCGATCAGGTCGGTGCCGGTGTTCAGCGCGTCCGCCGGGCAGGTCATCGGCTCGATGGCGACCGCGCGGCCACGGCCGGTCAGATCGTCCGGCGTGAACACCTGCACCCACCGGAAGTCCGGCCCGGTCCAGACCACCAGCTGCTGGTCGCCACGCGAGAGCACGTGGTGGTGCGTGCCGTCCGCGTCGAGTTCCAGCGCGCCGAACGCGGTGTCCAGATCGGCTTGCACGAGCGGCTTGCCCTGGCGGAAGTCGTACTCGGTACCGGCCACGTCCTGTTCCTCGGCGTAGGGCATCTGCTCCTCGCCCTCGTACGGCCGCACCCGCGACGCCGGCAGGGTCAGCGTCAGCTCGTCGGTGGGCACGTCGCCGATCCGGAAGTACGGGTGCGTGCCCACGCCGACGCCGATCGACTGCTCGCCCTCGTTGCGGATCTCGTGGGTGACCACCAGCTCACGCGGCTGCAGGTCGTAGGTGATCGTGGCGCGCAGCGGAACCGGCCAGCCGGGCTGCACCTCGACGTCGACCGCGAGGGTGATCGAGGTTTCGGCGTGCTCCAGCAGCTCCCATTCGAGGTGCCGGGTGAGCCCGTGGATGGCGTTGCCGCGCGCCTCCTCGGTGATCTCCAGCTGCTGGGTCTCACCCTCGAACTCCCACTGGCCGCCCTTGGTGCGGTTCGGCCACGGCAACAACACCTGGCCGAGTCCCTTCGGCGGCTTCTCGTCCTCGGCGAACGTTTCGACGTAGGGCACCCCGCCGACCTCGAAGGCACGCAGTCCGGCACCGATCTCGGTGACGACGGCGCGTGCGGTGCCGCGGGTGATCTCGAACTGCTCTCCGGTGGGGTTCGCCATGGGCCAGAGATTACCGGCCGGACTCCCCTTGCCGCGCTCAGTCGAACTAACTAGACCGGTCGTCATAGTTGGGCTACGGTGCGGGCATGGTCCACCGCACCGACACCCGGCGCCGGATGCTCGATTCGGCCGCGGAACTGTTCTGCACGCAGGGCTACCACGCCACCGGACTCACCCAGCTCGTCGCCGCGGGCAGGGCACCGAAGGGTTCGCTGTACTTCCACTTCCCCGGCGGCAAGGAGCAGCTGGCCGCCGAGGCCGTGCGGCTGTCCGGGGAGCGGCTGGGTGAACAGTTCCGCGAACTCACCGGCACCGCGCCCGATCCGGCGACCGGCCTCGACCGGATCATCGACGTCCTCGCCGCGGCGCTGGCCGGGTCCGGCTTCCGCGGTGGCTGTCCGATCGCGACAGTCGCGCTGGAAGCGGGCGAGAGCGAGCCGATCCGCACAGCCTGCGACGAAGGCTATTCCGGCTGGATCGACGGCCTGTCCGGCTATTTCGCCGGACACGGCCTGTCCGAGGACCGTGCGCAGTCACTGGCGACTGTGGTCATTTCCGCCATCGAAGGCGCTCTGCTGCTCGCCCGCACCCGCCGCGACGTCGCGCCGCTGCGAGCCGTAGCCGAGCACCTGCGTGCCACCGTCGAACGGGAGTTCTCCTGATGCGCGTGCACCATCTGAACTGCGGCACCCTGCATCCGCTCGGCGGCAGGCTGGTGGACGGCCGGCCGGGCCTGTTCCGGCGCGCCACCCTCGTGTGCCACTGCCTGCTGCTGGAAACCGGCACCGGGCTCGCGCTCGTCGAGACGGGCATGGGCTCGCCCGCCGTCGCCGACCCGGCCGGCTGGCTGGGCACGCGGTTCGCCCGCCTGATCAACCCGGCCACGGACGCCGCCGAAACCGCGGTGGCCCAGATCCGCACGCTGGGTTTCGACCCTGCCGACGTCCGCGACATCGCGGTCACCCACCTCGACCTCGACCACGCCGGCGGGCTGGTGGATTTCCCGCAGGCCCGGGTACACGTCTACGGCGCGGAGCTGGCCGCTTTCCGCACGGGCAATCCGCGTTACCGCGACGTGCAGTTCCGGCACGGTCCACAGTGGGTGTCCTATCCGGACGCCGGGGACGACTGGTTCGGCTTCTCCGCGGTGCGTGAGCTGGACGGCCTGCCGGGCGTCGCGCTGGTCCCACTCGCCGGGCACACCGCGGGGCACGCCGGGGTGGCCGTCGACACCGGGAACGGCTGGCTGCTCAACGCCGGCGACGCCTACTTCTTCCACGAGCAGATGGACGCCGAACCGCACTGCCCGCCGGTATTGGCTATGTTCGAGCGGCGAATGCAGACGTTGCCCGGACCGCGCCGGGAGAACCAGCGGCGGCTGCGGGAACTGCACCGGGACCATCCGGACGAGGTGAGCATGTTCGCCTCCCACGATCCGACCGGATTCACGCGGCTCAGCGAGAGGAGCAAGGCATGAAGGTGCACCACCTGAACTGCGGCACGATGCGGCCGCCGGGCGGGCGGCTTCTCGACGGCCAACCCGGGTACCTCCGGCGCAGTACGCTCGTGGCGCACTGCCTGCTGGTCGAAACCGCCGATTCGCTCGTGCTGGTGGACACCGGATTCGGCAGTCGCGGCGCCACCGATCCGCGCGGCTGGCTCGGCGCGCCGTTCGTGGCGATGGTGGGCGCGCGCCCTTCGGCCGAGGAATCCGCGGTGGCGCAGATCCGCGCGCTGGGCCACGATCCGGCCGACGTGCGGCACATCGTGATGACGCACCTGGACGTCGACCATGCGGGCGGGCTCGTCGATTTCCCGGACGCGACCGTGCACGTCCGTGCCGAGGAGCGCCGGGCCGCCGGGAACCCCAAGAGTTTCCCGGAGAAGACCCGGTACCGAGCCGGCCAGTTCGCGCACAGTCCACTGTGGAGCACGTACGAGGAGACCGGCGAGAACTGGTTCGGCTTCGACGCGGTCCGGCCGTTGCGCGGGCTGCCACCCGAGATCCTGCTGATCCCGCTGAGCGGGCACACCGACGGCCACGCCGGTGTGGCGATCGACACCGGAGACGCCTGGCTCCTGCACGCCGGCGACGCGTACTTCTTCCACGGCGAGGTGGCCCCGGTGCAACCGCACTGCCCGCCCGGAATGCGAGCGTTCGCGAACGTCAACCAGATGGACGGCCGCGCCCGCCGTGCGAACCTCGCCCGGCTGCGCGCCGTGGCCCGCGACCACACCGACGAGGTGACCGTGTTCAGCGCACACAGCCCGGTGGAGCTGCAGGCACTACGTCGCTGACTCGTCCACAGTGGAGTCTTCCAGTTCGGCTTCGCGCGCGTGCCGGCTCCGTCCGGTCAGGCGCAGTATCCCGTAGGCGGCCACCAGCACGACGAAGAACGGGATACCGAACTTCCACGCGGGATCGAGTCCTTCGACCCAGAACGTGGAAACCAGTACCGCCGCGAGGAAAACGAGAACAACGTAGTTGACCACCGGCGCGCCCCACAGCCGGGCGGGCGAGGGTGGCAGGCCGGCCCGGCGGCGCCGCATGCGGAACGCCAGGTGCGTGATCAGGAGCAGTCCCCACACCACCATCGCGCCGAAGATCGAGATACCGAACATCACCAGATAGGCGTCGGAATCGGAGTTCTTCGACAGCACCGTCGCGATGATCAGCCCCGCGGTGGAAAGGACGAGCGCGTTGCGTGGTACCCCGGAGCGGGTCAGCTTGCCCGTCCAGGCCGGCGCGAGCCGGTGCTCGGCAAGGGAATGCAGCATGCGCGTGGTCAGGTAGAGGTTCGCGTTCGCGCTGGAGAGCGCCGCGGTGAGCACGACGAAGTTCATCACCGTCGCCGCGGCGGGCACACCGGCCGCGGCGAAGACCCGCACGAACGGGCTCGCGTTGATCGAGCCGCCCGCACCGGTCACCGTCCACGGCACCACGAGCACGACCACCAGCATCGCCGCGACGTAGAACACGGCCAGCCGCAGCACCATCGCCCGCGACGCGCGCGGAATGTCCCGCGCCGGGTCCTCCGATTCGGCTGCGGTGACCGACACCAGTTCGGTGCCGATGTAGCTGAACAGCACGAAGACCATCGCCAGCAGCAGACCGGACACCCCGTGGGGCAGGAAGCCGCCACCCACGGTGAGATTCGCGACCCCCGGCGCCGGCGCGTGCGGCAGGCCGAAGAACACGAGAATCAGGCCGAGCACTACGAACACCGCGATCGCGCACACCTTGATCATCGAGAACCAGTATTCGAACTCGCCGAACACGTGCACCGCGGCCGCGTTGACCACGACGACCAGCAGCGAGAACACCGCGACCGGCAGCCACAACGGGATCTGCGGCCACCAGTACTGCACGTAGACCCCGGCCGCGATGGTCTCGCCGCCGATCGCGATCACCTGCATCGCCCAGTAGGCCCAGCGCACGACGAATCCGCTGCCCGCGCCGAGGTACTTCTGCGCGATCGCGCCGAACGCGCCCGGGACCGGGTGCACCACCACCATCTCCGCGAGCGCCCACGAGATGACCAGCGCGACGAGTCCACACAGGACATAAGCGAGCACCACCGAGGGCCCGGCGTGCGAGATGGCCAGGCTGGAACCGAGGAACAGGCCGGTGCCGATGGCTCCGCCGATCCCGATCATGGTCAGCTGCCTGCTGCGCAGCCTGCGCTGCAGCCGGTGCGGGGACGGGGACTCGGGCATGGCTGCTCCTACCGGCTCGACCGGTGCTCGGCGATCGCGCGGACCACGGTATCCAGGTCGGACTCGTCGTTGTAGTAGTGCAGCGACATGCGCAGGACGTCACCGCGTGCGCTGCACACGATCCTCCGCTCGGCGAGGAAGGCCGCCAGCGCGTCGGGGTCGTCGTCGGCCAGTGCGACGAGTGGGCCACGCCGGGCTTCGTCCACCGGGGACCGAAGCCGTTCCCCGGCCTCGAGCAGTCGTTCCTGCAGCTGCCCGGTCAGCGCGCGGAGGCGGTCGCGGACTCGCACCGCGTCGAGCTGGTGGATCAACGAGAGCCCCGCGACCGCGCCGTACGCCGAAGGAATCGAGGGCGTACCGGTCTCGAACCGGCGAGCGTGTTCGGGGTGGTCGAGATGCCGTGGGTCGAACTCGAACGGGTTCGTCCGGCCGAACCAGCCGGTCAGCGGCGGCGGCACCGCGTCGCGCAGTCCGGGCCGCACGTACAGGAACGCGATACCGGAGATGCCCAGCAGGTACTTGAGGCTGCCGCTGACCAGGTAGTCACAGCCGAGCCGGGTGACGTCGACCGGTTCGACGCCGAGGCCCTGATAGGCGTCGACGAACGTCCGCGCGCCGCGTTCGCGTGCCAGCTCGGCGATCTCCGACACCGGGAACCGCAACCCGTTGGCATAACTGATCAACGGGACGGACACCAGCCGGGTGTCCTCGCCGATCAGGGCAGCGTAGTCCTCGACGTCGACCAGTCCATTGTGGTGCGCGGCGAAGCGGACGTCGGCGCCACGGTCCTGCTGCGCGAGCCAGACATGGGCGATGGAAGGGAATTCCAGGTCCGTGGTGACCAGTCCGGGCTGCCGGCTCCAGGACTGGGTGGACGCGACCTGGTAAGCACCTTCCGACGCGGACGGCACCACAGCGATGTCGTCCGGGCCCGCGCCGATCAGCCGGGCAAACGCCTCGCGTGCCTCGGCGACCTTCGCCATCCACCGGTCCCAGGGCGCTCCGTACTCCCGGATGGTGTGCTGGAACTCGGAAAGCTCGGCGGTCAGCGCGTCGGAAAGGGCGCCCTGACTGCAGCTGGCCAGGTGCACCGTGTCGGCGAAAGCCGGGAAGTGCCCCCGGAATTCGGCCGGGCTGGGATGGTCGGTCACGATCCTCCGTTCAGTAGCTGGGCGGGGTGACGGCCACGAGAAAGGTGGCCGGGCCGGATCCGTCGTTGCGGTAACGGTGCGGGAGCCGGGAGTCGAAGTAGCACGAATCGCCCTCGGCCAGACGGTGTTCGGCCCCGTCGACCTCGACCACGAGCACTCCACGGGTCACCACGACGCATTCCTCGGACGGGTGCGTCCACGACCGTCCGGACGACACGCCACCCGGGCGCAAGGTCCCTTCGAGCAGTTCGAGCCGTCCGGAACCGGGAGACACGCGCTCGTAGGAGATCTCCCCGTGCGGCGACTGCTGCTTCAGCCTGCGGTCTTTGCGCACCACGGCCACCGCGGCCTTCTCCGGTTCGGCGAACAGGTCGAACAACGGGGTCTCCAGCGCTTTGGCGAGCACCCTGGCGGTCTGCAGACTGGGATCGGTGAGCCCGCGTTCAACCTGACTGATCAGGCCGGTGGAGACCCCGGCCCGCGCCGCCAGCTCCCGGATCGACAACGCTTTCGCCATGCGCAAAGCGCGGATACGGTCGCCGAGACCGCCGACCTCACCCTCCGCCATGGTCATTGCCGAACCGTCCTCGTGCGTCTTCCATCAGTACGGCTGAACACGGTACTGTAGAGAGTGACTATCGCTCTGTCAACGCCCGTCATGAACCCGCGATGGAGAGGACGCAGCCATGAGCACCGCCGCCGGAACCGCGGTCGACCAGCTTCTGACCCAGCTCGCCGAGGGCAGGCTGCGGATCGTCGATCTCACCACCAGGCTCAGCGCCGACACGCCGACCCTGCGGCTGCCCGAGCCGTATGCGAACCTCGTCGATTTCAGTCTCGAGGAGGTCAGCGCGTTCGACGACGCCGGTCCACTGTGGCGTCACCACAACATTCACACCGGTGAGCACATCGGTACCCACCTGGACGCGCCGCGGCACTGGATCTCCAACCGCGACGGCGCGGACACCGCGGCGGTGCCGGTCGCCCGGCTGATCGGCCCGGCACACGTGCTCGACGTGTCCGCGCGCGTCACCGAGGACCCGGATTTCCTGCTGCAGGTCGAGGACATCCGCGCGTGGGAGGGCGAGCACGGCCCGCTGCGTCCCGGCGGCTGGCTGCTGGTGCGCTCCGGCTGGGACCGCTACGGCCACGACCGCGAGGCCTTCCTCAACACGACCGACGGGGTGAGTCACACCCCGGGCATTTCGGCCGAGGCAGCGCGCTGGCTCGCCGAGGAGTCGCCGATCGCCGGCTACGGCGTGGAAACCGTCGGCATCGACGCGGGCAACGGGTTCGCGCTCGACCCGCCGATGCCCGCGCACCACCATCTGCTGGGCGCGGACAAGTACGGCGTCACCTCCTTGCAGAACCTCGCCCTGCTGCCACCCACGGGCGCGCTCGTCGTGGTCTGCCCGCTGCCGATCGTCGGCGGAACCGGCAGTCCGGCCCGGGTCCTCGCCGTCGTACCGTCCACTGTGGAGAGCTGACCGTGGACGTGGCACAGGCGGTCGGGATGGCGCTGGGCGCCTTCGGCGTGCGGCGGGCCTTCGGCGTGGTCGGGAGCGGGAACTTCCACTTCACGAACGGGCTCGTCCGCGGCGGCGTCGAGTTCGTCGCGGCCCGGCACGAGGGCGGCGCCACCACGATGGCCGACGCCTACGCCCGGTGCAGTGGTGAGGTGGCGGTCGTGTCGGTGCACCAGGGGTGCGGGCTCGGCAACGCGACCACCGGGCTCGGCGAGGCGGCCAAGAGCCGTACCCCGCTGCTGGTGGTGACCGGCGAGGCCACCGATCCACTGTCCAACTTCCACATCGACCAGGACGGCCTCGCCCGGTCCGTCGGCGCCAGCAGTGTGCTGGTCCGCTCCGCGGGGACCGCACTCGCCGACGTGCGGCGCGCCTACACCCAGGCGCGCCGGGAACGACGCACTGTCCTCTTGCGACTTCCCTTGGACGTTCAGGCGGAACAGTTCGACGAGCAGCTCCTCGACGGGCTGGCTCCGATCGAACCGCT
Organism: Amycolatopsis jiangsuensis; assembly: GCF_014204865.1. Classification (NCBI taxonomy): domain Bacteria; kingdom Bacillati; phylum Actinomycetota; class Actinomycetes; order Pseudonocardiales; family Pseudonocardiaceae; genus Amycolatopsis; species Amycolatopsis jiangsuensis. Next base: position 6,024,411 of record NZ_JACHMG010000001.1, on the reverse strand, counting down.
GCCGTATCCGGTCGCGTCCGAGGTGGACGTCGACGCGCTTGCTTCGGCGTTGCGGCAGGCGAAGCGGCCGGTCTTCCTGTGTGGCCGTGGCGCCCGGTCAGCCCGGGAATCGTTGCTGGAGCTGGCCGATCTCAGCGGTGCGTTGCTCGCCGAAGGAGCGGTCGCGAAAGGACTGTTCGCCGGTCAGCAGTGGGCGATCGGAGTGTCCGGCGGCTTCTCCTCGCCGCCGGCGGCGGAACTCATCCGCGGCGCCGATCTCGTGGTCGGCTGGGGTTCGGCGCTGAACGACTGGACGACCGCGCACGGACAGCTGCTCGGCAGCGAGGCGACACTCGTCCAGGTCGATCTGGAGCCGGCCGCGATCGGGCGGCACCGCCCGGTGTCCCTTGGCATCCTTGGCGACGTCGGCGAAACCGCGCAGGCCGTGACACGGCGACTGGTGGACGAAGCCCACCACAGCAAGGGCTATCGCGCACAGCCCGTGACCGGCCTGCACTGGCGCGACCAGCCGTACGAGGACGCCGGCACCGAGCACGTGATCGACCCGCGCACGCTGTCGATCGCGCTGGACGAGTTCATTCCGGACAACCGGGTGATCGGCGTGGATTCGGGGAATTTCATGGGCTTTCCCACCATGTACCTCGACGTGCCGGACGAGAACGGGTTCTGCTTCACCCAGGCGTTCCAGTCGATCGGGCTGGGCCTGGCGACCACGATCGGCGCGGCGCTGGCCCAGCCGGCCCGTTTCCCGGTCGCCGCGTGCGGGGACGGCGGATTCCTCATGGGCATCGCAGAACTCGAGACCGCCGTGCGGCTCGAGCTGCCGATGCTGATCGTGGTCTACAACGATCACGCCTACGGCGCCGAGGTGTACTTCTTCGAGCCCGACGGCCATCCCGCGGACACGGTCACGTTCCCCGACACCGACCTGGCGGCGATCGCCCGCGGCTACGGCTGCGACGCGGTGACCGTCCACACGCGAGCCGACCTGACGGAGGTGGCCGACCGGGTCGCGGCCGGGCTCACCCGTCCGCTGGTGGTGGACGCGAAAATCGCCGGCTTCAGCGCCTGGTGGCACCGGGCGGCGATGACCCGGCACTGAGCCGGGCGAGCACCACGTCCGACAGGTCGCCACCGCCGCCGACGTCCAGCCGGGCCAGGAACTGGTCGACGGTGCATGCACCTCCGCGACACGGCTCCGTCCACGGTCAGCCACGGCGGCAACGTCGGGCAGGCTCCGTACTGACGCATTACGCGCGGACGGAAAGTCCGATCACCACGCTTCCTTGGCTGGCGTTGAAGGATCCGGGCTCTGGCCCACTCCGGTGGCCTGGTTCCGCTGCTCGCCGGCACGCCCACTGGCGACAAGTCGACAGTCGCCTCGCGGGCTCACGCGGCACGCCGGTCCAGTGCCCGTTTCACCAGCCAGTTCACCAGCCACAGCAGGACCCCTACGGCCAGCAGGATGCCCGCGACCCGGTAGTCCTGCGCCGGGCGGCCCGAGAACGGGCTCACCAGGTACAGGCAGCACACCGCGGCCAGCACCGGGACCACGGTCGGGGCGCGGAAGTGCCGGTGGGACATCTTGTCGCGGCGCAGGATCAGCACGGCGATGTTGACGACGGCGAACACGACGAGCAGCAGCAGCGCCGTGGTACCGCCGAGTGCGCTGATGTCCGCGAAGGACACCAGGACGATCGCGATCAGGCTGGTGAACACGATCGACACCCACGGCGTGCGGCGGACCGGGTGCACCCGGCCGAAGACCGGCGGCAGCACCCGTTCGTTCGCCAGGCCGTAGAGCAGCCTGCTGGCCATCAGCATGTTGATCAACGCCGAGTTGATCACCGCGAACAGGCCGATCGCGGAGAAGACCTCGCGCGGGAACCCCGGTGCGCCCACGTCGAGGACCTTCAGCAGGGCGTCGCTCTCGGCCGCGGCCAGGTCGCCTGCCGGGACGAGCAGGGACGACGTCACCGACACCAGCACGTAAATCGTCGCGGCGATGACCATCCCCCAGAGCATCGCGCGGGGGAAGATGCGGACCGGATCGTGGCATTCCTCGGCCATGTTGACCGAGTCCTCGAACCCCACCATCGCGAAGAACGCCAGCGACGTCGCCGAGGTGATGGCCACCAGCCACGTCTTGTCCGCGGTGTCGATCTCGACCAGCCGGGCCGGTTCACCGTCGCCGTTGAGCACCGCCCACACGCCGACGCCGATGATGATCAGCAGCCCGGCCAGCTCGATGCAGGTGAGCACCACGTTGGCCTTGACCGATTCGCCCACGCCGCGGAAGTTGATCAACGCCAGCAGGACCACGAAGGCGATCGCGACCAGCACCGTCGGCAGCTTCACGAACGCGGCGAGGTAGGTCGCCCCGAAGGCGACCGCGGCCGAGGACGCCGACGTGATGCCGGAGCACATCACCGCGAACGCGACCATGAACGTCAGGAACGGCACCCCGAACGCCTTGTTCGCATACAGCGCCGCGCCGGCCGCCCGCGGGTACTTGCCGACCAGTTCGAGGTAGCTGAACGCGGTCATGAACGCGACCACGAACGCCAGCAGGAACGGCAGCCACAGCGCCCCGCCGACCCGGCCGGCGACCTGCCCGGTCAGCGCGTACACCCCGGTACCGATGATGTCGCCGACCACGAAGAACAACAGCAGCTTCGGCCCCATGACCCGCCGCAGCCGCGGTTCCTCCGCCCGCGGTGCCCCCACGCTCACGTCCGTCATGGGCGGTCAGTCTGCCTCGCCGGGCCGGGTGCGGAAAGTCGATCAGGCTCCGGTGACGGCGGTGTGCACCAACGGGACCATCATCTGCTGCGTCATCTTGGCCGGGCCGGTGTAGTTGACGAGCACCGGGACGCCGTTCGCGACCTTCGCGGCGGCGAGCGTGGCGGTCTTCCGGCCGTCCAGGTAGTACACCGCGCCGTCCGGGAAGCCAGGCACGTCCACCGCACCGGCCTTGGCCTTCTTGATCGCGGCGATCATGTCCGCGGGCTTGGCCTGGCGCCCCTCGTACCGGGTCACCGCGAGCGCGCCGGCCTGCTTGTCGCCGACCAGGTACTCACAGCTGGTGGCCTTGCCGCCGTTGTTCGCGTTGGCCTCGGTCGGCCCGGTCTTCGCGGTCACGCCGGGAATGTTGATCGCCTTGCCCACCTCGTTCGCGGACAGCAGCGAGCAGGTGTCCCCGGTCTTCCCCGGCTTTCCGGCCGGAGCGGACGACGAGGACGCCGGGGCGGACGACGACGGCTGGGGAGCGGCGGCCTGCTGATCACCCGAGGAACAGGCGGCGAGAGCGGCGGCGGCGACCAGCAACGCGATCGGTAAGGCACGCATGCCGCGCATACTAGGCCGTTCGGAGCAACGCCGGCGGGCCCGGTCCGCGACAGCACCCGCCACCAGTACGGGAGCACGGCGATCGCATGCACCTCACGCAGCGGCCGCTCGGCCCCGCGACGGCCGACCCACGCGGCGGTCACGGTGGCAGCCCACCCGACCGCGACGGCCGGCCTCACGCCGTGGCGGCGAGCCTCACGCCCCGGCGGCCCGCGCGACGGCCGGCCTCACGCGGTGGCGGCGACGTCGTCCTCCTCGGCGGGGGCCCGGTAGCGCCAGAACGCCGGGAGCACCAGCATCGCCGCCAGGACCAGGACGATCACCAGCAGTCCGCCGCCGGTGGCCGTGACGGCGGTGCCCCAGGCGGCCGCCGCCCAGCCGTGCGTGAGGTCGGCGATACGCGGGCCACCCGCGACCACCACGGTGAACACGCCCTGAAGCCGCCCGCGCATCTCGTCGGTGGTCGCCGTCTGCAGGATCGCCTGGCGGTACACCGCGCTGACCATGTCGGCCGCACCGGCGAGCGCCATGAACACCACCGCGAGCCACAGCGAATGGGCGAGCCCGAAGGCCGCGACCGCGGCACCCCACAAGCAGATCGACACGACCACCGCGACGCCGTGCCGGTACACCCGGTGCAGCCAGCCGGAGAACAGCCCGATCAGCATGGCGCCGGCCGGCAGCGCCGCGTAGAGCAGTCCGAGCGCCGGGCCGCCGCCGGGCGGGTCGCCGAAGGTGCGTTCGGCCATTTCCGGGACCAGTGCCCGCGGCATCCCGGCGACCATCGCGATGATGTCCGCCACGAACGACGCGAGCAGGACCTTTCTCGTGGCCAGGTAACGGAAACCGTCGATCACCGAGCGCAGCCCGGCACCCCGCGACGTGTCGCCGAGCGGCGGGATGGCGGGCAGCCGCCACACCGCGAGCAGCGTGATCAGCAGGGCACAGACATCCACCAGGTACAGCGTGGACAGGCCGATCACCGGGATCAGCGCGCCGCCGAACAGCGGGCCGAACACCGCGCCGAAGGTGGACATCGTGGTGTTCAGCGCGTTCGCCGAGGGCAGCAGCGCAGCCGGCACGAGCCGTGCGACGACCGCGCCGCGGGTGGGCATGTTGATCGCGAAGAACGCCTGGTTGGCGGCCAGCAGCCCGAGCACCAGCCACACCGAGTGGACCCCGGTGAAGGCCTGCAGCCACAGCAGCGCCGAGGTGATCGTGACGCCGACGTTGGTGATCAGCAGCAGCTTGCGCCGGTCGACCGCGTCCGCGATCGCGCCACCCCAGAGGCCGAACACGAGCAGCGGCACGAGCGCCACCGCGCCGCTGAGGCCGACATAGCCGGACGAGCCGGTCAGGTCGAAGAGTTGTTTGGGTACCGCGACCGCGGTCAGCTGCGAACCGACCGCGGTGACCGCGGTCGACATCCAGAGCCGCCGGAAGGCCGGGATCTTGAGCGGACGCGTGTCGACGATAATCCGGCCGAGAAGCTTCCGGGCTCCGCTGCGGGGCGGCGACGACCCCCGTTCAGAACTCACGACCCCAGACTTTAGCCATGCTAATCAACGGCGAGCCAGGTGATTTCGCCCTCCCGAGTGGCGAGACCGGCATCGCCACTCACAGGGGCACGGGTGATCAGGGGGCGAGGCGCTCCACGTGCCAGCCGTCGTGTGTGCGGTGGAAGCGGAGACGGTCGTGCATCCGGTCCTCGCGGCCCTGCCAGAACTCCACGAAGTCGGGGCGGACCCGCCAGCCACCCCAGTGCGGCGGCGCCGGAATCCGGTCGACCTCGCCGAACCGGCGTTCGACCGTGCGCAGCGCGTTGTCCAGCGCCCGGCGGCCGTCGACCACCCGCGACTGCGGCGAGGCCCAGGCCCCGAGCTGCGACCCGCGCGGGCGCTGGGCCCAGTAGGCGGCCGTCTCCTCGGCGCCGACCTTCTCCACCTCGCCACGCACGGTGACCTGGCGGTGCAGCGGGTACCAGGGGAAAGTCACCGAGGCGTAGCGCGTCGCGGTGAGGTCGTGGCTCTTGGCCGAGGTGTAGTTGGTGTAGAACACCACGCCGCGCTCGTCGAGTCCCTTGCACAGCACGGTGCGGGAGGAGGGCCTGCCCTCGGCGTCGGCGGTGGCCAGCACCATCGCGTTGGGCTCGGCGAGTCCCTCGGAGACCGCCTGGCTCAGCCAGCTCTGCAGCTGCTCGGTCCACGTCGAGGCCAGCGCCGACTCGTCGAACGGCGCGCCGTCGTAGGCCACCCGCATGCCGGGCAGGCGCACGACCGCGTCCGTCACGTCGGCCGCCTCGTCGATCTCCGGTGTCATCCGGCCCACCCTCTCATCGTCCCTGGCAGGGGTCTCGGCTCACGGGTATCCGCCGACGGTATTGGCTCACCGTGCGCGGCGAAACCCACCGAACGGTGACTCCTGACACGCCGCGGGCCGGATCGATCCAGGTCACCGACGGGTGATCGCGGCGAGCATCAGCGCCCGCAGCTCCGCGCTCACCTCTTCGACCGGCAGCGGCGGCTCGTGCGCCTGCCATTCGCGCAGCAGCCCGGTCGCGGCGCCGACGAGAGCGATCGCGGTCAGCCGGTAGTCACGGTCGGGCACGAGGCCGGCGGCCGCGCCCCGGCGGACCTCGGTCTCGATGAAAGCGGCCCAGCGGTCGACCCAGACCTGGTGCTGTGCTTCCAGCTCCGGGCTCACCCCGACCGCTTCCACGTAGTTGAGCCGCGGCATCCGGGGGTCGACGGTCACGGTGGCCACGAACACGTCCAGCAGCCGGGCGATCCGGGTCATCGCGTCGGCGTCGGCGACCTCGTCCAGCGCGGCGGAGACGTGCCGCAGCGCGAGCGAGTTGATCCGGTCGTGCAGGGTGCGCAGTACTTCTTCGAGGCCGGCGAACTCCTCGTAGAAGTTCCGCGTGGACACCGCGGCCCGGCTGCACAGCTGGGTGATCCGCGTCCGCCGGAAACCGTGGTCGGTGAAGAGTTCGAGTGCCGCGGTCAGCAGCCGCTCCCGCCGCTCGGCTCGCCTGCGCTCGGGTGGGACGCCACCGTACGTACGGGCCACAGGTCCCCTTCCCACCAATGAAAATATCCATGACCAGAAGTGCGCACGCACGCCTGCCAGGGCACGAATTTCTAGCAGTAGTCGCTTTCGAAGGAACAACGAGGTCCCGGGCAGCCGAGACCGCCGGGTGGCGAAGACGGCCCCGATCGCATTTGTGGTCCACAGTGGACTCAGCGGACCCACGGCGCCGATTTCCCGGCCGCGCACGATCTGGACGACCGGCCAATCGGAACGTGCAGCCGCAGTGCGGACCACCGCCGCGGTTGGTCCGCACGACACGGCGCGCCCACCCCGGGCAACCCGCCGTTCACCTCCGCTCGCCGGAGAACTTGCCGTCCGGGCGACGGCTGGGCTGAATCGTTCTCGGAATCGTGACCGAAACCACCACTTCTTCCGTTGCCCCGGGGTGGGTCGGAGGAGCATGGTTTGTCCACCGTGCGATGAGGCGCGCCAGGAGCCAGCGTGTATCCCGTCCGCGCGCGTGAGTACACAGCCGGGGAAATGCGCATCGAAAGGGTTTCTCGAGAGTGACTACCTCCACGACCAGCAAGACCGAACAGGCCGACGACGGCTTCCGGCCGGGGCTCGAAGGCGTCGTCGCGTTCCACACCGAGATCGCCGAGCCCGATCGGGACGGCGGTGCGCTGCGTTACCGCGGCGTGGACATCGAGGACCTCGCGGGCAAGGTGACCTTCGGGGACGTATGGGGCCTGCTCGTCGACGGCCGGTTCGGACAGGGCCTTCCGCCCGCCGAGCCGTTCCCGCTCCCGGTGCACACCGGGGACGTCCGGGTCGACGTCCAGTCGGCGCTCGCCATGCTCGCGCCGATCTGGGGCTTCCAGCCGCTGCTCGACATCACCGACGACCAGGCCCGCGACCAGCTGGCCCGTGCCTCGGTGATGGCGCTGTCCTACATCGCCCAGTCCGCGCGCGGGCTGAACGAGCCCGCGGTGCCGCAGGCACGGGTGGACGAGGCGTCCTCGATCACCGAGCGGTTCCTCGTCCGCTGGCGCGGCGAGCCGAATCCGGACCACGTCAAGGCGCTCGACGCCTACTGGGTCTCGGCTGCCGAGCACGGGCTCAACGCGTCCACCTTCACCGCCCGCGTCATCGCCTCCACCGGCGCCGACGTGGCCGCCTCGCTCTCCGGCGCGATCGGCGCGATGTCCGGGCCGCTGCACGGCGGGGCGCCTGCCCGGGTGCTGCCGATGATCGAGGAGGTCGAACGCACCGGCGACGCGACCGGCCTGGTCAAGGGCATCCTCGACCGCAAGGAGCGGTTGATGGGCTTCGGTCACCGCGTCTACCGCGCGGAGGACCCGCGGGCCCGCGTGCTGCGCCGCACCTGCAAGGAACTGGGCGCGGAACGCTTCGAGGTCGCCGCCGCGCTGGAGCAGGCGGCGCTGACCGAGCTGCGGGAACGCCGCCCGGATCACCCGATCGAAACGAACGTGGAGTTCTGGGCCGCGGTGATCCTGGACTTCGCGCAGGTCCCGCCGCAGATGATGCCCTCGATGTTCTCCTCCGCCCGTACCGCGGGCTGGGCCGCGCACATCCTGGAGCAGAAGAAGACCGGCCGGCTCGTCCGTCCGTCGGCGAAGTACGTCGGACCGGCCCCGCGCAAGCCGGGCGACGTCGAAGGCTGGGACAGCGTCACCAAGCACTGACCCCGTTCACCGCCGTGAAGGCCTTTTCCAGGGATTCCCCGGAGGAGGCCTTCACGGCGTTTCAGCGTTCGCGGGCCTTGGTCGTGGCGAGCATGGCGGTCAGCTGGTCCACCAGCCAGCCGTCCAGTTCTTCGCGCGGCACAGTGCCTTCCTGCAGCCACGACAGCAGTGCGCCTTCCACCACGGCGGTCCAGCAGCGCAACGTGAGCAGCACGAGAGCCGAAGGCTCGGCGATTCCCAGCGACTCGAGGATCAGCGTCACCGCACGGTTGCGCACCTCGTCGATCGCCGCGTCGGTTTCCGACGTCGCGATGACGGAACCACTGCGCAACAGGGCGACATAGCCCGCCCGGTAGTGCGCGACGACGTCGATGAGACCACGCACGGCTGCGCGCACCCGCACTTCCGGCGGACCTTCCTCCAGCGTCGCCAGCCCGTCGACGAGCCCGTCGGTCACCGTGCGCAGCGCCTGCACCTGCAGTTCGCGCAGGCTTCGGAAGTAGCGGTAGAACAGCGGCCGCGACACCCCGGCGTGCGCGATGATGTCGTCCACTGTGACCAGTTCCGGAGCCCGGCTGCCGAACAAGTCCAGCGCCGAGGCGATCAGGTCGGCGCGCCGGGCCTGCGGGGTCATCCGGCGCGGCCGGCTCACGGCGTGACGTCCAGCTTCGCCGCCGCACGCAGCAGTCCGGGCGTCAGTCGCGAAAGGACATACGCCACCTTCGCTTCCGGAGTGGACGGTTGCACCGCGATGTTCTTTTCCACTGCGCGCAGAATGTCCCGAGCGACCTTTTCCGGGCCGAAGTTACGCCGTGCGTACAGCTTCGAGGACGCCTTCTGCCGCCGCCGCTGTTCCTCGGCGTCCACGCCGACGAACCGGGTCGTGCCGGTGATGTTGGTGTTCACGATGCCGGGGCACACCGCCGTGACCCCGATGCCCTCGGCCGCCAGCTCCGCACGCAAGCCGTTGCTCAGCGCCAGCACCGCCGCTTTCGTGGTGCCATAGGCGGTCAGAATCTTCGACGGCAGGTAGGCCGCGGCAGACGCGAGGTTCACGATCTGCCCGCCCTCGGCACGTTCCTTCATCATCGGGGCGAAGGCGCGGCAGCCGTGGATCACTCCCCACAGGTTCACGTCCACGACCTTTTCCCAGTCCTCGACAGTCGTGTCGGTGAAGGAGCCGGACATGCCGATTCCCGCGTTGTTCACCACGATGTCGGGGACGCCGAAATCGGCGGCCACCTGCCCGGCGAACCGCGCCACCGCTTCTCCGTCAGAAGAGTCCACTGTGTACGAACCCGCGGCGGATCCCTTTTCCTGCACCAGTTTCGCGGTCTCTTCGGCGGTGTCCGCATTGAGGTCGGTCACCACGACATCGGCCCCTTCGGCAGCGAAGGCCAGCGCTGTCTCCCGGCCGATGCCGCTGCCCGCACCGGTGACCACGACGAGCTGATGCGCAAAACGACCACGCATCGGGTTCCCCGTCCGCGCCCGTTTCAGCGCCCGGCTTTCCTCGCCGGTTTCCACGTAGGCAACCAGTTCGGCCGCCGCGGCGGCGATCACTTCCGGCTTGCCACGCGCGACCCAGTGCGAGCCGACGACCCGCCGGATCCACAGGTCCGGCACCCAGCGCTGGACCTCGGTCTGCAGCGGGGTGGTCACGTAGGCGTCGCCGGTCGGCGCGAGCACCTGCACCGGGATTTCCGCGGGACGCGGGTCCGGCCGGGCCATCCGCGAACCCATGTTGGCGCGGTAGAGCTTCAAGCCGTGCACGCCGTCCGCGACCGAGGGCGCCTTCTCGTCCGGTTCCAGCCGGCCGATCAGCGCCCGCATCGCCCCGGTGCGCCACATCAGTTCCGGGAGCACCGGAAGCTGGAAGAGCAGGATGTAGTACGAGTGCAGGAACTGCCGCAGCGCGTTCACCAGCCGCTTCGGTGACGGGCTGCTGAGCTGGTCGCGGAACCAGGCGCCGGCGTGGTCGAGGCTCGGCCCGGAAATCGAGGTGTAGGAGGCGATCCGCCCGCGCAGCCGGTCACCGGTGACCGCGTGCCAGGCCTGGATCGAGCCCCAGTCGTGCGCGAGCAGGTGCACCCGGCCCCGGGGCTGGACCTCGTCCACCACCGCGGCCAGGTCGTCCACGAGCTGGTCGAGCAGGTACGCACGGCGCAGCCGCGGCTTGTCCGACTCACCGGCCCCGCGCACGTCGTAAGTCACCACGCGGTGTCGTCGCCCCAGGTCCGCGACCACGCCGTCCCACAGCGAGCTGTTGTCCGGGTAGCCGTGCACGAGCACGACAGTCGGCCCGTCCGGCACCCCGCGCACCCGGACCGAGAGGCGGACACCGTCACTGGCGATCACCTGCTTGTGAGACATGCCGTCATGTTAGACAACTAGTCAACAGTGGCGCCGGACCGACCACGTTCACCTCGACGGCGGTTGCCCTTCCCGCCGAGTTCGTTTCGCCGTCCGGAAAACCCGCTCATGACAGTGTTTTCGCTGGTTCCACGGGAAACCACGGCGTCGCTGTCCACCGTTCGGTGGACAGCCGGATTCCACTGGCCGGACGTCCCGGGACCACGTCGGCGGCCCCAGGATGAAGCCATGAGCACAGCGGTGCGAGTGCGCGGACTGCGCAAGGAGTACCCGGACCACCTCGCGGTGGCCGGAATCGATCTGGACATCCGCCACGGCGAGGTGTTCGCCCTCCTCGGCCCGAACGGGGCGGGCAAGACGACGACCGTGGAAATTCTGGAAGGACACCGGCGACGTACCGGTGGCGAGGCGCGCGTGCTGGGCGAGGACCCCGGCAGCGCGGGCCGGGCGTGGCGGGCGCGCCTCGGCATCGTGCTGCAGACGGCCACCGACGCGGCCGAGCTGACCGTGCGGGAGACCGTGCGCCACTTCGCGAGGTACTACCCGAACTTCCGTAACCCGGAGGAGGTGATCGAGCAGGTCGGGCTGAGCGCGAAGGCGGGGGCGCGGGTCAGGTCGCTGTCCGGCGGGCAACGCCGGCGGGTGGACGTGGCACTCGGCATCGTGGGCCGTCCGGAGCTGCTCTTCCTCGACGAGCCGACCACCGGCTTCGACCCGGAGGCCCGGCGGCAGTTCTGGACGCTGATCGACGGACTCGCCGACGACGGCACCACCATCGTGCTCACCACCCACTACCTCGACGAGGTCGAGGCGCTGGCCGACCGGCTCGCGGTGCTCGCCGGCGGCGGGCTCGTCGCGGAGGGGACCCCGGCAACGCTGGGCGGGCGCGAACGGGCCGATGCCATCGTGCGGTGGACCGACGAGCGCGGAAACCACGAGGAGCGCACCGCGTTCCCCGCGAAGCTCGTCACGCAGCTTTCCGGCGACGGCAGGGAGCTCGCCGGCCTCACCGTGACGCGGCCCAGCCTGGAGGACGTCTACCTGGACCTGATCGGGGAGAAACCGTGACCACGACCGCACCCGTTCCCGGCCCGCTGAGCCTCGGCCTCGCCCGCGGCTCGTTCGAGCTGCGGCAGTTCTTCCGAAATCGCGAGCAGGTGGTGTTCACCTTCACCCTGCCCGCGGTGCTGATGGTGCTGCTCGGCTCCATCCTCGACGGCCCGACCACACAGGCCGGGCTGTCCTCGGGGCAGCTGCTCGCGGCCGGCATGATCGGCGCCGGCATCGTGTCCACCTCGTTCACCAGCGTCGGCATCGGCATCGCCGCGGATCGGGAGACGGGTGCGCTGAAACGGCTGCGTGGCACGCCGATGCCCCCGGCGGCATACTTCATCGGCAAGGTGGTCATGGTCGCGGTGACCAGCGTGGCGCAGACCGTGCTGATGGCCGCGGTGGCCATGCTGCTGTTCGGCCTGGAGCTGCCAACGGACCCGGAGAAGTGGCTGACGCTGCTGTGGGTACTGGTGCTCGGCATCGTGTCCTCGACGCTGCTCGGGATCGCGATCAGCTCGCTGACCCGTACCGCCAACGGCACGGTGGCCGTGGTGCAGCTGGTGTACCTGGTGCTGCAGTTCATCTCCGGGGTTTTCATCACCCCGATCACCACCCTGCCGAAGATCATGGTCGACATCGCGTCCTTCTTCCCGCTGAAATGGATCTGCCAGGGCTTCCGGTCGGTGTTCCTGCCGCCGGAGGCCGCAACCCAGGAGATGGCGGGGACATGGGAACTGCCGATGGTCGCACTCGTTCTCGGCGTGTGGTGCGTGGCCGGGCTCCTGCTCGCGAGGGTGACGTTCCGGTGGACGAACGAAGTACGGTGAACCGCACGGACGACGCCTGGCGGCGTTCGTACTGGGCCTGGGAGGTGCTGTTCGCGGTCGCCTGCGTGGCGACCGCGCTCCTGGTGCTCTTCGACGATCCGGCGCCGGCGGCCAAGGCGGTCGCCGACGGCGCGATCGCGGCAATGGCGCTCGGCTACCTGGTGACCGGGCGGCACATCGTGCAGGGAGAGGACAACGGCACGGCCCGGGTCCTCGCCTCGACCGCGCTGCTCCTGCTCACCGCCACCGCGATCTTCGCGGCCACCACCGCCAGCTTCGTGCTGTTCTTCACCGCTCCGCTGCTGTTCATGCTGCTGGAGCTGCGCCCGGCAGTGGTGGCGACGACGCTGCTGATCCTGTGTGAACCGGCCTCGGCGGTCCTCGCCGGTGGCTGGGACTCCCCGAACCTGGTCATCCTGCTGCCGATGACCGCCATCCTCCTGGTTTTCAGCGTGCTGGCCGGCAAGTTCACCAGCGACGTGCTGCGGGAGAGCAGCGAGCGGGCCCGGCTGATCCGCGAACTCGAGGAGAGCCAGGCGGAGGTCGAGCGGCTCTCGCACGAGGCGGGCACCGCGGCCGAACGGGAGCGGCTGGCTCGCGAGATCCACGACACGCTGGCACAGGGCTTCACCAGCATCGTCGCGTTGACCCAGGCGATCGAGTCCGAACTGGACACCGACCCGGCCGCGGTGCGCAAGCATCTGGCGCTGGCCGGGGCGACCGCGCGGGAGAACCTGGCCGAAGCACGCACGATGGTCGCCGCGTTGACACCGTCCGAATTGGCCACCGGCTCGCTGCCGGATGCCGTACGGCGTCAGGTGAACCGGCTGGCCGAGGAGACCGGTATCGCCGTCGAGTGCGAAGTGGACAGTGTGCTGCCGCCACTGCGCACCGCGACCGAGGTCGTGTTGCTGCGGGCGGCGCAGGAGGCGCTGGCCAACGTCCGCAAGCACGCCAGAGCGTCCCGGGTGCACGTGCGCCTGTCCGCCGTGGACGGAACAGTACGGTTGCGTGTGGACGATGACGGCTGCGGTTTCTCCTCGCAGGCACCCACTTCCGGCTTCGGGTTACGCGGGATGCGCTCTCGGGCCGAAACGGTGGGCGGTCGGCTGACCGTGCGGGCGGGCGAGAGCGGCGGCACCGGGCTGGAACTGGAGGTGCCCGCATGATCACGATCATGCTCGTGGACGACCATCCCGTGGTCCGCGAAGGCCTGCGCGGGATGCTCGAAGCCGAGGCGGACCTCACTGTCGTCGGCGAAGCCGGTTCCGGTGACGAAGCAGTGGCGCTGGACCGCGTGAAGCAGCCGGACGTGGTGCTGATGGACCTGCGAATGCCCGGCCTGGACGGGGTCGGGGCCATCCGCGCGATCCTCGCCGAGACACCCGCGCGACGAATCGTCGTGCTGACCACTTACGAAACCGACGCCGACATCCTGCGCGCTGTGGAAGCTGGTGCGGCCGGCTACCTGCTGAAGGACGCTTCGCGCACCGAGCTGGCCGGGGCGATCCGCGCGGCGGCGCGTGGCGAAACCGTGCTGGCGCCGTCGGTCGCGGGCAGGCTGGTGCACCGGATGCGGAATCCGGAACCGGTGTCCCCGCTGTCCCCGCGGGAGGTCGAAGTGCTCCGGCTGGTGGCGAAAGGACTGACCAACGCCGAGATCGGCCGCGCTCTCCACATCGGTGAAGCGACCGTGAAAACCCATCTGCTGCGGGTGTTCGCCAAACTCGAGGTGTCCGACCGCACGGCGGCGGTGACGACTGCGCTGGACCGGGCTCTGCTCGGCTGACCCGTCCGGGCAGAATGGCCCGCATGCTGGACTCGACCGAACTTGCCCTGTACCGCCGGCTCGCGCGTGAACAGGCGGTCGGCCGCGCTCCATCACTGGTCGCGGCCGTGGTCCGGGACGGCGAGATCGCCTGGTCCGGCGCCCGCGGTCGGGTGGGCGCGGACCGTCCGACCGACGACACGCAGTACCGGCTCGGCTCGATCACCAAGACCATGATCGCGACCGCCGTGCTGCGCCTGCGCGACGAGGGCAAGCTCGAGCTGACCGATCCGCTGGAGCGGCACCTGTCGGGTACCGCCTTCGGGTCCGCGACCATCGCGCAGCTGCTTTCCCACACCTCCGGGCTCACGTCGGAATCGCCAGGCCAGTGGTGGGAACGCTCACCGGGCGCGGACTGGGCGGCGCTCGCGTCGAGCCTGGAGAAGGACGCGACGAAACTGCGGCCGGGCTTCAAGTTCCACTACTCGAACGTCGGCTTCGGCGTGCTCGGCGAACTGGTGGCACGCCACCGCGGCCGCTCCTGGTACGACGTCGTGCGCGAGGAAATCCTGACCCCGCTGGGCATGCACCGCACGACCCCGCACCCCGAAGGCGCGCACGCGGAGGGCTTCGCCGTGCACCCGTTCGCCGACGTGCTGCTGCCCGAACCGTCGCCGGACGCCGGCGCGATGGCCCCGGCGGGTCAGCTGTGGTCCACGATCACCGACCTCGGCCGCTGGACGTCGTTCCTCGGCGGGCACACCGGCGGGGTGCTGTCCGGGGGCACCCTGGCCGAGATGCGGACGATGAACACCGTCGACGACACCGAGGTGTGGACGACCGGTTTCGGGCTCGGCCTGATGGTGGCGCGCCACCAGGGCAGGCACCTGGCCGGGCACACCGGCTCGATGCCCGGTTTCCTCGCCGCGACCCTGATCGACGCGGCCACCGGCACCGGCGCGCTGTGCCTGGCCAACTCCACCTCCGGCGTGGGCATCACGACGCTGTGCCTCGACCTCATCGGCATCACCGAGGAACGGGAACCCGCGCTGCCCGCGGAATGGCAACCGTCCACTGTGGATCCGAAGCTGCTCGCGCTCACCGGACTGTGGCACTGGGGCCCGACCCCGTACCTGCTGCGCGTGCAGAGCGACGGGCTGCTGTCGCTCGATCCGGCCACCGGCGGCGGCCGCGCCTCCCGCTTCCACCCGACCGGCCCGGACCAGTGGCTGGGCCTGGACGGCTACTACGCGGGCGAAACGCTGACCGTCGGCCGCGGACCGGACGGAACGGCCGACCATCTGAACCTGGCCACGTTCATCTTCAGCCGCACCCCCTACGATCCGGCCGCCCCGATCCCGGGCGGGGTGGACGAAGCCGGCTGGCGCTGAGCCCGCGGACGTACCCCGGCCACCCGGTGATCCGGTTCTGCTCCCACATCGCGGACAGCGGGCCACCGCCGTCAGCAGCGTCGTCCCGACCTGAGAGACTGGCCACATGACCGACGCCGAGTTGAGCATCCCCGCAGACCTCAAGCCGGCCGACGGCCGCTTCGGCTGCGGACCCTCGAAGGTCCGCGAAGAGCAGCTCGTCAGCCTCGCCCGCTCCGGGTCCACCTACCTGGGCACCTCCCACCGGCAGAAGCCGGTGAAGTCCCTCGTCGGGCGGGTTCGGGCCGGCCTGTCCGAACTGTTCTCGCTGCCCGAGGGCTACGAGGTGATCCTCGGCAACGGCGGCACCACCGCGTTCTGGGACGCCGCCGCGTTCGGGCTCGTGCGGGAGCAGGCGCAGCACTTCACCTACGGTGAGTTCTCCTCGAAGTTCGCGACCGTGACGAACAAGGCGCCGTTCCTCAAGGACTCCGTCGTGGTCAAGGGCGAGCCCGGCAGCGCGCCGGAGATCGCCTACCAGGCGGGCGCCGACCTCGTCGGCTGGGCGCACAACGAGACCTCCACCGGGGTGGCGGTGCCGGTGCGCCGTCCGGCGGGCAGTGCGGGCGCGCTGGTCGCGATCGACGCCACCTCGGGTGCCGGCGGCCTGCCGGTCAAGGCCGAGGACTTCGACGTGTACTACTTCGCGCCGCAGAAGTCGTTCGCCTCCGACGGCGGGCTGTGGATCGCCCTCGCCTCGCCCGCCGCGGTCGAGCGGATCGGCGAGCTCGGCGGCGGCGACCGCTGGATCCCCGAGTTCCTGTCGCTGACCACGGCGCTGGACAACTCGCGCAAGGACCAGACCTACAACACCCCCGCGGTGGCCACGCTCTTCCTGCTCGCCGAGCAGATCGAGTGGATGAACGGCCAGGGCGGGCTCGACTGGACCACGGCGCGGACCAAGGAATCCTCGGGCCGGCTCTACGAATGGGCGGAGAAGACGTCCTACACCACGCCGTTCGTGACCGATCCGGCGCTGCGTTCGCAGGTCGTGGGCACGGTGGACTTCGCCGACGAGGTCGACGCCGCCGCGGTGGCGAAGGTGTTGCGCGCGAACGGCATCGTCGACACCGAGCCGTACCGGAAGCTGGGCCGCAACCAGCTGCGCATCGGCCTGTTCCCGGCGATCGACCCGGACGACATCACCCAGCTCACCCGCTGCATCGAGTACGTCGTCGAACGCCAGTCCTGACCCACCCCCTCGTGAGTGGTGAGAACCGGTCTCACCACTCACGAGGGTTCAGGCGAGGGCGCGGCTGGGTGGCAGCCGTGCGGCGCGGGCCGCGGGGTAGGCCCCGGCGACGGCGCCGACCACGGCGGACACCGCGATCCCGCCGATCAGCGCGAGCGGCGGCAGTACCGCGGGCCAGCCCTGGCTCAGTGCGTACCCGGCGGTCGCCAGCACGCCGATGAGCACCCCGACGATCCCGCCGAGCCCGGACAGCAGCACCGATTCCGCGAGGAACTGCCCGCGGACCTGCCGGCGGGTCGCGCCGAGCGCCCGGCGCAGGCCGATTTCCCGGCGTCGTTCCAGCACCGAGATCACCATCGTGTTGGCCACGCCGACGCCGCCGACCAGCAGCGCCACCCCACCCAGGCCGAGGAACAACGCGCTGTAGCTGTTTTCGGTCAGCTGCTGCGCTTCGAGCGCGTCGGAGGGACGGCGGACGTCCACCTCCTCCGGTGACGCCGGGTTCAGCGTCGCGCCGAGCACCTCACGCACCGCGGGCACCTGCGATTCGTCGGCACGGACGTACACGGTGGTCGGATGCCCGTCGAAGCCGAGCAGCGCCTGTGCGGTGCCCCAGCCCACCAGCACCGACCGTTCCACCTCGGGCGCGAGCGGCATCGGGCCGAGCACCCCGGCGACGGTGAACCAGCGTCCGGCCAGCCAGACCTGCGGTGGCCGGGCCGGGTCGACGTGGTCGACACCCAGCCGCGCGGCAGCCTCCCGGCCGAGTACGACGACCGGGAACTTCTCGTTCGCCGGCCCGAGGAACGCCCCGGACACGATCTCTCCGCCCAGTACGCCGAGCAGCTCCGGATGCGCCGCGTACACCGACAGCCCGGACGTCTCCTCGGCCGGTATGTGGTCGTTGCGGCGCACACTCTGGCTGGTCAGCCCGAGTTCCGCGGCGGCCTGCACCGGGCCGATCCGCAGTGCCCGGTCGACCGCGCCGTCGGGCAGCGTCGCGTCCTCCCCGAACAGGGTCTGCCCCGGCGCGGCGGTCAGCAGGTTGGTACCGAGCGCGGCGAGCCGGTCGTGGATCGCTTTCGCGCTCGACGCCGGGATCGCCAGCACCGCGACCATCGCGGCCACGCCGATGGCGATCCCGAGCGCCGACAGCACGGCCCGCACCGGGCGGGTCCGCATCCCGTGCGCCCCGAGCGCGAGCACGTCCCGCACCCCGAGCCGCGCGGGCGACGGCACCGGTGGCGGTTCCGGCGGCGAGGCGGGCGCGGATGGTGGTGGCGGTGGTGGTGGTGCGACCGTGGTCATCGCGGCCCGCCTTCCCCGCGGACGACCGGACCGGCCAGTGAAGCACTGTCGCCACCGGCAATCGGACCAGCGGTCGACCCGCCGTCCCCATGCACGAGCCGCCCCTCGGCCGGCGCGTCACCACCGGCACCACCGGCGATCGGCCGCGTGACCGGATGGCCTGCCGCGTCCCGCACCTCGCGGACCGGGACCGAGACGACCGGCGTGACGACCGGCGTGACGACCGGCGTCCGGTGCCGCGGCTGCCTCGGGGTTCCTCGGGTGCCGGGGTGGCCGGTTCCGGGGTGCCCGGTGTCGCGTTGCAGGGTGCCGTCGAGCAGTTCGATCTGGCGGGGCAGCCCGGCCGCGATCTCCCGGTCATGGGTGATCACGACGATCGTGGTGCCGTCCGCGCTCAGCTCGCCCAGCAGTGCGAGCACCGCGGCGCCGGTGCCGGTGTCGAGGTTCCCGGTCGGCTCGTCGGCGAGGAGGATGGCCGGTTCGCTGACCACCGCGCGGGCGATCGCCACCCGCTGCCGTTCGCCGCCGGACAGTTCGCCGGGCCGGTGTTCGGCCCGGTGCGACAGCCCGACCCGCTCCAGCGCGGCCATCGCCCGCCGTCGCCGTTCGCGACGCGCGACACCCGCGTACAGCAGCCCGGTGCAGACGTTGTCCACCGCGCCGAGCCCCTCGTCGAGGAAGAACTGCTGGAAGACGAACCCGATCCAGCGTGACCGCAGCGCGGCCAGCCTGCGGTCCGACAGCGTGGCGACGTCGTGCCCGCGTACCTCGATCCGCCCCGCGGTCGGCCGGTCGAGGGTGCCCATCAGCTGCAGCAACGTCGACTTGCCCGAACCGGACGGGCCCACGATCGCGGCGAGCTCGCCCTCCGCGAGCGACAGCGAGACGTCCCGCAGCGCGGCCACCCCGCCCGGATAGGTGCGTGCGGCCCCGCGCACGGCGAGCACCGGCGTCACGAGGTCGTCACCACCCGCATGCCCTCGGCCAGCCCGGTCCCGGAGACCTCCACCTTGCCACCGCTGAACAGCCCGGTCTCGACCCCGATCAGCCGCTGCTGCCCGTTCTGCTCGACCTGCACCGCGTATCCGCCCTCGGCGAGCGCCAGCAGCGCCCCGACCGGAACGGCCAGCACTCCCTTGTGGACGTCCTTGGTGAACCGTACGGTCACCGGTGCCGAATCGAGCGAACCTGCCGCCTTCGGGTCGTCCAGCCGCACGGTGACGGTGATGGTGAGCTTCCCGTTGGGCTGGCCCGCGGCGTCCTTGCCCGGTTCGGCGACGTGGCCGACGTCGGTGACCGTGCCGGTGGTCCCGGTCCCGTTCACGGTCACCGCGACCTTCGCGTCCACCTGCGCGAGCTGCTGTTTCTCCGCGTCGATCTTCACCTCCACCGAGCGCGCCGTACCGGTCGTCTTCAGTACCGACCCCTGCGCCGGACCGCCGAGCTGCCCGGAGGCCTCGGACACCCGCAGTTCACCGGCGGCGAGTACGACGTCGCCCTGGCCGAAGGTGCCGGTCCGCTCGGCGCCGAGCGACTTCTGCCACCGCTTCACCGCCGCGGCGGTCGCCGAGGTGAACGAGGTGTCCGGCGTGCCGAATCCGCCGAAACCCAGTGCCCGCAGGTTTTCTTCCAGTTCCTTGACGTCCTCGCCCTTGTCCACGCCCACCGAAAGGTCGCGGTAGAACGGCAGGCTGCCGTAGAACAACGGCACCGGCTTCGCGTCCACTCCGTACACGGTGTCGCCGCGGGAAAGCTTCGACCCGGGTGCCGGCAACCAGGTCAGCGTGCCGGATTTCCGTCCGTTCACCGCGGTTTCCGAGCCGTAGCCGAGGGTGCCTTCGGCCTCTTCCTCGTCGCTGAGGTCGGCCTTGACCACCTCGGTGGTCTCGACCGGCTTCGGTCCGGCGGCCGGGGCGGACGCGCCCTCGGCCACCCGCGTGAGCACCACGACAGTCGTCGTGCCCAGTACGACGACCGCCGCCGCGACCGCGACGAGCCAGCGGGCCCGCCGGGACTTTCCGGTCACTTCGAGCCCCCCGCCGCGGCCGGCGCGGCGTCACCCATACCGCAGGCCTTGGCCGCCTCGCTGAACTTGTCCTGCTCCCCGGCCTTGATCCCGGGCATCATCCGGGCACCGCCGTCCGGATTCGGGTCCGGCATGTCGACACCGTGCTCACGCATGCACTTGGCCTGCTCACGGGCCTCGTCCAGCTCCTGCGGGCTGAGCTTCTTCGGCTCGCCGCCGTTGGGCAGGAAGTGCTTGCAGGTCTCACTGGCCTTCTCCAGCTTGCCGTCGCCGCCACCACCCGGCAGGGCGATCGTGACGCCCTGGCCGTCCCCCTTCGGATCGGGCATGTCGATGCCGTTGTCCCGCATGCATTTCGCGTACTTCAGCATGGCCTGTTCACGGTCGGCGTCGGTGCCGCCGCTGCCGCCCGTGTCGCCGGCGGCCGACGAGCTCGGGGGCGACGAGATCGACGCGACCTTGTCCCCCTCGTCGCCGCCGCTGCCGCACGCCGACAGCACCAGCGCCGCCATTCCGGCCAGAGCGGCCACCGCTGACTTCCGCATTGCTCCTCCTTCGTCACCCCGGGTCGTCCGACCCGGTGGGCGAAGTTCTACGGAACCGGCGATTCCGGCGCGGTAAGCGAAACCGCTTATGCCGCGCTTATCCGCCACCCGGTAGAAATGAGCCGGTGCGGGTACTGGTGGTGGAGGACGAGCGGCTGCTCGCCGATTCGGTCGCCGAGGGCCTGCGCCGGCTGTCCATGGCCGTCGACGTGTGCTACGACGGGCGGCAGGCGATGGAGCGGGTGGGGGTGCACGGTTACGACGTGGTCGTGCTGGACCGGGATCTGCCGCTGGTGCACGGCGACCAGGTGTGCGGGGCGCTGCTGGAGCAGGGCGGGCAGGCGCGGGTGCTGATGCTGACCGCGGCCGCGGACGTGATGGACCGCGTCGCCGGGCTCGGCCTCGGTGCCGACGACTACCTGACCAAGCCGTTCGTGTTCGCCGAGCTGGTGGCCCGGGTGCAGGCGCTCGGCCGCCGCGCGCGGCCCGCGCTGCCGCCGGTGCTGGAACGCGGCGACGTGGTGCTCGACCTGCCCCGGCACCAGGCGTCCCGGGCCGGCCGGTTCCTCTCGCTCTCGCCCAAGGAGTTCGCCGTGCTGGAGGTACTGATGCGAGCCGAGGGTGCCGTGGTCAGCGCCGAGGAGCTGCTGGAGAAGGCCTGGGACGAGCACGCCGACCCGTTCACCAACGCGGTGCGGGTCGCCATGATGACCCTGCGCCGCAAACTGGGAGAACCGCAGGTGATCGAGACCGTGCCCGGCGCGGGCTACCGGTTCGGCGTGTGAAGCGCATGCGGCTGTCCATCCGTACCCGGCTCACCGCCCTGTACGGCGGGCTGTTCCTGCTCGCCGGGCTGGCCCTGCTGGTGATCAACTATCTGCTGGTGAACAGTTCGCTGCCGGAGGCGGCGGGGTTCGTCGCCACCCGCCCCGTCGTGGATCTCACGCAGTCGGCCGGCTCCGCCGTCCAGATCAGCCCGGCGCTGCCCGCGCGACCGGCGCCGTCCGACACCATCACAGCGGTGTCGGTGGTTTCGGACTACCGCTCCACCACGCTGTCCACGCTGCTCGTCGGGTCCGCGATCGCGTTGCTCGTCGCGGCCGCGCTGGCGGTGTTCTTCGGCTGGATCATGGCGAGCCGCACGCTGCGGCCGCTGCACACGATCACCTCCACCGCACGGAAGCTCGAAGCGGGACGGCTCGACCGGCGGATCAACCTCGACGGCCCGGGTGACGAGCTCAAGGAGCTCGCGGACACCTTCGACGGCATGCTCGACCGGCTCGGCGAGGCCTTCGACAGCCAGAAACGGTTCGTCGCCAACGCTTCCCACGAGCTGCGCACTCCACTCGCCGTGCAGCGCACGCTGATCGAGGTTTCGCTGGCCGATCCGCAGGCCGGTCCGGAGCTGCGCAAGCTCGGCGAGCACCTGCTGCTCACCAACGAACGCAGCGAACGGATGATCGAGGGCCTGCTGGTGCTCGCGCGCAGTGACCGCGGGCTGGCCAGCCGGTCTCCGGTACGGCTCGACCAGGTGGTCACCAGCGTGGTCGAAGCGACCGCCGGGCAGGCCGCGGAGGCAGGCGTGACCGTCGAGACCCGGTTGCCGGCACGGACCGTCGCGGGCGATCCGGTACTGCTCGAACGGCTCGTGACCAATCTCGTGGTCAACGCCATCACCTACAACACCCGCGGGGGCTGGGTGCACGTCGAGGTCGGCGGCGATCCGGCGCTCACCGTCCGCAACTCCGGGCCGGTGGTGCCCGCCGAGGCCGCAGCCGGGCTGTTCGAGCCGTTCCGGCGGCTGGACGCGGAGCGCACCGGGGATGCACGCAACGCGGGGCTCGGCCTGTCCATCGTCGCGTCGGTGGCGCGTGCGCACGACGGTGAGGCACACGCCCGGCCAGGCACGCGGGGCGGGCTGGTCGTCTCGGTCCGGCTGCCGCCGCACGGGTAATCCACTCGTTCGTGACGGAACGTGTCCGGCGTGTCACGGCACTCGCCTCACCGGCGCGGCTGAGAAGATGATCACCTGCGGCGGCGGACGCCGGGCGCCTCGGCGCGCCTCACCGGTCAAGCCGACGCGCCGTTCTAACGTGGACACCCACAAAGGTGAAGACCGGGGAGGCGAGAAATGCGGGCGTTGCGGGTGGTCGGGTTGCACGAGGACGGAAAGTCCCTCGTGCTCGAGGACCCGGCGAGCCGTACCCGCTTCCTGCTCCCGGCGGATGAGAGGCTGCGAGCAGCGGCGAGGGGGGACATCGCCCGGCTGGGCCAGATCGAGATCGAGTTGGAGAGCCAGATGCGGCCACGCGAGATCCAGGCGCGAATCCGCGCCGGCGAGTCCGTCGACCAGGTCGCGAGCAGCGCGGGTGTCTCGGCACAGCGCGTGGAGCGGTTCGCCTACCCGGTGCTTCTGGAGCGCTCCCGCACGGCGGAGCTGGCGCAGAGCGCGCACCCGGTCCGCGAGGACGGGCCGGACGTGCAGACCCTCGGCGAGGTCATCGCGTACGCCTTCGGGGTGCGCGGGCACGACTACGGCCAGGCCCAGTGGGACGCCTGGCGCGGCGAAGACGGCAAGTGGGTCGTGGTGCTGCGCTGGAAGGCCGGGCGCTCGGACAACCGCGCGCACTGGTCGTTCTCCCCCGGTGCACACGGCGGCACGGTGCACGCGCTCGACGAGAACGCCGAAGTCCTGCTCAACCCGAACGCCTACCGGGCGCCCCGCACCGTGCGCGCGCTCGAGCCCGCGCGCGATGCCGTGGTGCAGCCCACGCTCGACTCGACCGACGAAGTGCCGGAGATCGAGGGTCCAGGGGAACGGGACGAGGACGACGACACCCGCGAGATCCCCCGCGTGCCCGGTGACGAGGACGGCGCCGAGCAGCCGCGCACGAAGCCCAAGAAGAACCACCCGATCGTGCCGTCCTGGGAGGACGTGCTGCTCGGGGTCCGCACCCAGCGGGGCTGACCCTCAGCCGTCCAGCAGGGCGGCCAGCGACGGCGGCGCCACCTGCCGGTAGGCCTCGCGCACGATGTGGTCCACCTCGGCCCAGTCGACCTCCACGTCGAGGCGTACGCCGAGCCAGCCGCGGTGCCCGACGTAGGGCGGGCGGAAGAAGCGGTCCGGCTCGGTGCTCACCAGCTCCTCCTGCACATCGGGCGGCGCGGCGCACCAGAACGCGAGCCGGTCGTCGTGGTGGCGGGCGGCGTACATCACGAACGTCGTGCGCCCCCGGACGAACCAGGTCGGCTCACCGTGGCTCAGCCGCTCGGTGACCTCGGGCAGGGCCGTGCACAGGGCTCGCAGTTCCTCCAGCGGTGCCATCGGCCCAGTATCGGCCGCTCACCACACCGTCGCCAGCACACCGGCCCAGGCCACGACCAGTCCGCCACCCACGCCGTACACGGCCCAGCGCAGGATCGGCACGCGGCGGCCCAGCCACAGCGAGGGCACGATGCCGCCGGTCACCACGAGAGCGGCGACCACGGCGAGCCAGCCGCTCGTCTCGCGGGCGAGGGTGCCGGCGAGGGCAAGCATGGCGACGACGACCACGATGGCGGAGAACAACGACACCGTCAGACCGGTGAACCACGGCGTCGGCTCGGGAGCCGCGCTCGACCGGCCCGCCCGGCGTGGCCCCCGTTCGCGGGCCGGCGGCTCGATCACCGTCTCGGCTCCGGTCACCGGATCGACGAACCGGACCTGCGTGCCCATCACCGCCGCCAGGCGGACGGCGAGCTGACGGCCGCGCTGGGCCACCACCGCACGCGCGGCGTCGGTACCCGCTTCGGCTCGCGTCACGGCGGACGCGACGCGCGCCCATTCGTGCAACGCCTCGGCGAGGTCCGCACCGATCGCGAGCCGCCGGGGGTCGACCTCCCGCCCCTGCTCGCCGCCGGGCCCGGCGAGCACCGCGTGCTCGCCCCGGATCCGCAGCTCCATGGTGTCCTTCCGCGCCGGGAACGTCCGGCGAATGCCACCTTAGTGGGGGATGCCCCTGCCGGAATCGCTCAACCCGCGGCGACCTCGTGGAAGGCGATGGCCGCCGCGGTGGCCACGTTCAGCGAATCCACGCCGGCCACCATCTCGACCCGCACCGCGACGTCGGCCGCCGCGATCGCCTCCTCGCTCAGCCCCGGGCCCTCGGCACCCAGCATCAGCGCGATCGGGCCGGGCAGCTGGTCCCGCAGCCCGCGCAGCGGTATCGAATCCGGCCGCGGGGTGAGCGCCGCCACCCGGAAACCACGGTCGCGCAGGACATCCAGCCCGTCGGGCCACGCGTCGAAGGACGCGAACGGCACCCGGAGCACGTGCCCCATCGACACCCGCACACTGCGCCGGTACAGCGGATCCGAACAGCCGGGCCCGAGCAGCACGCCGTCCACGCCGAGTGCGGCCGCGTTGCGGAACAGCGCGCCCAGGTTTTCGTGATCTCCCACGCCTTCCAGCACCGCGAGCACCTTCGCGCGGTCGACGATCTCGCCCACCGTGGGCGGAACCGGACGGTCCGCCACCGCCAGCACGCCGCGGTTGAGATGGAAACCCACGACCCCGGCCATCGTCTCCGCGGACGTCACGTAGGCGGGTACGTCCAGATCCGTGAGCGCGCCCTCCAGCTCGCGGACCCGACGATGTACACCGAGCAGCGCACGCACCGGGTACCGCGACGCGAGCAGCCTGCCGACCACCACCGTGCCTTCCGCGATCACCAGTCCCCGCCCGCCCGGGCGGTCCGGACGGCGGTCCGCTGTGGACAGGTCGCGAAAGTCGTCGAGCCCCGGATGGGCGCCGTCCTCGGTGAAGATCAGTTCAGCCACATCGGACAGTCTCGCATCCGCGCCCAGCGGCGCCTGCTGGTCCGAACGACCGGCGCCCCGTGGTACGAACGGCGGATTCCGCTCCGGCGGTCCACCCCCCGTGACCGACAGCACCAGTTTGGCCGCTAGCCGCGGCGCACCGGCTGTGCGACGGTGGTCGGCCTGGCAGTCCCCGCCCCGGACATCCGCGGACAGCAGCCTAGGAGCGCGTCAAGACATGGGTACGGATCTATCGGCCACTCCACGCCTTCTCGACCGCGGACGGTACCGCCGCAAAGTGCAGCGATGTCTCGACACTCTCGCCCGGATGCTCACCGATGGGAGCTTTTCCTTTCCCCGCAAGAACATCGGGCTCGAGGTGGAACTGAACCTGGTGGACGGACGGCTGCGTCCGTCGATGACCAACTCGGCGGTGCTGGAAGCACTGGACGATCCGTCGTTCACCACCGAACTCGGTCAGCACAATTTGGAGCTGAACGTGCCGCCGCGGCCGCTGGCCGGAGATTCCGCGCTGCAACTGGAAAACGATCTGAACGCCTACCTCGGCAAGGCGGCGGGCACGGCGACCGACACCGGGTCCACCCTCGCCATGATCGGCATCCTGCCCACCCTGGCCCAGGAACACTTCGACCAGAAATGGCTCACCAACAAGACGCGTTACTCGTCACTCAACGACGAGATCTTCGCCGCCCGCGGGGAACGGCTCGCGCTCACCATGGACGGTGCCGCTCTGCCCGGCGCGCAACCGGAACGGCTGCGCAGCTTCGCCGAATCCATTCTCCCGGAGGCGGCCTGCACCTCGGTGCAACTGCACCTGCAGGTGGCCCCGGAAGAGTTCGCCGCGCACTGGAACGCGGCGCAGTGCCTGGCCGGCCCGCAGATCGCACTCGCCGCCAATTCGCCTTTCCTGCTGGGCAAGGCGTTGTGGCACGAAACCCGGATCCCGTTGTTCCAGCAGGCCACCGACACCCGTCCGGAGGAGCTGAAGAACCAGGGAGTCCGGCCGCGGGTGTGGTTCGGCGAGCGCTGGATCACCTCGATCTTCGACCTGTTCGAGGAGAACGTCCGCTACTTCCCCGGTCTGCTGCCGGAAACCGACGAGGAGGATCCGCTCGAAGCGCTGGAATCCGGGCAGGCACCACGGCTTTCCGAACTCCGCATGCACAACGGCACGATCTGGCGGTGGAACCGGCCGGTCTACGACGTGGTCGACGGCCTGCCGCATCTGCGGGTGGAGAACCGCGTGCTGCCGGCCGGACCGACGGTGGCCGACATCGTCGCGAACGCCGCCTTCTTCTACGGTGCCCAGCGCGCACTGGCCGAGCAGGAGCGTCCGGTCTGGACCCAGATGTCGTTCCAGGCCGCGGAGGAGAACCTGTACGCCGGCGCACGCAAGGGGTTCGACGCGCAGCTGTACTGGCCGGGCATCGGCTGGATCCCGCCGGACGAGCTGGCCCTGCGCGTCCTGCTGCCGCTGGCGCACGACGGCCTGCGGCGCTCCGGCGTTTCCGACGAGGCCCGCGTGCGTTACCTGGGGATCATCGAACGCCGGTGCCTCGCCCGGCGCAGCGGCGCGGCCTGGCAGCGGGACTACGTGCGCCGCGCGGAGGACCAGGGTGCCGACCGGGAGACGGCGCTGAACCGGATGCTCGGCCGGTACCTGGAGCTCTCGGCCGGCGGTGAACCGGTGCACACCTGGCCGCTCACCGACTGAGTACGGCACCTTTTCCCCTACAGTGTTTTTCACCGGAAGGGGGTGGGTGCATGCCGAAGGTGCTCGGTGGCTCACTCGAAGCCCATCGCCGCGAGGTGCGCACGCGGGTGTTCGCGGTGCTGCGCGAGCAGCTCTACGAACGCGGGTTCGACGCGGTCACGCTGGCCGGCGTCGCCGCGGCGGCCGGGGTCGGCCGCACCGCGCTGTACAACCACTTCCCGGACAAGGAAAGCCTGCTCGTCGCTTTCGTCGAGGAGGAGGCGGCGCGCTACGTCGACCGGCTGCGGGACGCCGTGGAGGCGGAACCGGACCCGGTCGCGCAGCTGGCCACGTTCGTCCGGCTGCAGCTGCGCGTGCTCGCCGAACACCACCTCCCGCCGGGCACCGCGCTGGAGTCGGCGCTCGCGCCCACGGCGTACCAGCGGATCAGCGCGCACGCCGACCCGATCACCGGACAGCTGCGGGCGGTGCTGCTGGCCGGCGTCGACGCGGGCAGCTGGCCCGCCCAGGATGTGGACGTGGTGGTCGCCATGATCACCGCGGCGCTGGGCAGCCGGCAGGTGATCGACGTGCCCCCGGAGCAGCTGCCCGAGGTGATGGAGACGGCCGTGCGGTTCGTGCTGCAGGCAGTCGGTTCGGTGGAGATTTCCGGCCCCGCGCCGGATTAGGCTGGCCTAAGCCGGAGTTGGGGCCTACGCTCTTTCTGACAGCTTGTCAGATCGACGCCGGAGGGCCACCATGTCGATGACCGCGGACCTCGACGCACCCCCGTTCTCCAAGCGCCTGCGCGCCTCCACCTGGACGGTGCACCAGAAGGCCAACCACTCGCGATACATGGGCGCGTTGTTCGGCGGGGAACTGCCGCTGGCGGGCTACACCCGGCTGGCTGTCCAGTACTACTTCATCTACCGGGCCATCGAGCGCGCCAGCGACGCGATGACCGCGGACGCGGTGGGTCGCGAGTTCGTGTTCGACGAGCTGCGCCGGCTGCCCGCGCTGGAGAGCGATTTGGCACATCTGCTCGGTCCCGGCTGGCGCACCGAGATCCGGCCACTGCCGGCCACCGAGGCCTACACCGCGCGGATCGCCGAGGCGTCCGGCTGGGCCGGCGGCTACGTCGCCCACCACTACACCCGCTACCTCGGCGACATCGCCGGCGGCCAGGCCATCCGGCGGCTGCTGGAGAAGAAGTTCGGGCTGACCGCCGACGGCGCGCGTTTCTACCACTTCGACGCGATCGGCAGCGCGCCCGCGTTTCGGGACCGGTACCGGGCGAAGCTCGACGTGGCACCATGGACCGACGCGGAACGCGACCGGGTGATCGGCGAATGCACCGTCGCGTTCGAACACAACATCGCGATCTTCGACGAGCTGGCCACCGAACTGGAGCTGGGTGCGGCCGCGGAGGGATGAACCCGGTCACACCACGTTGACCTCCAGCTAGCTGGAGGTACGAGGCTCGGTTTCACATCGCCCGCGTGCGGGTACGCCGTGTCGGTCCGTGGGACGACACTGCCCCCGCTCGCCGGGAACCCCGGTGTGCTACTAGGTTCGACAGTACGAACTTGCGTCGAAGACAGTTAGGAGGGCCAATGGCCCGCTACGAGCTGCCCGAACTCGACTACGACTACGGCGCCCTCGCGCCGCACATCTCGGGCGAGATCAACGAGCTGCACCACAGCAAGCACCACGCGACCTACGTCAAGGGCGCGAACGACACGCTGGACAAGCTGGAGGCGGCTCGCGAAGCGAACGACTTCGGTTCGATCGTCGGCCTCGAGACCACGCTGGCGTTCAACCTCGCGGGGCACGCCAACCACGTCGTCTGGTGGAAGATCCTCTCCCCGGAAGGCGGCGACAAGCCGACCGGTGAGCTGGCCGCCGCAATCGACGAGGCGTTCGGCTCGTTCGACAAGTTCAAGGCCCAGTTCACCGCGGTGTCCACCACGATCCAGGGCAACGGCTGGGGCGCGCTCTCCTGGGACCCGATCGGCAAGACGCTGATCACCCAGCAGCTGCGCGACCACCACAACAACCTGATCCTGCCGACCGTGCCGATCCTGCTGGTCGACGTGTGGGAGCACGCGTTCTACCTGGACTACAAGAACGTGAAGCCGGACTACGTCAAGGCCCTGTGGAACGTCTTCAACTGGGCGGAGATCAGCAAGCGCTTCGACAACGCGGTCGCCGGCGGCAACGGTCTGCTGCTGAGCTGAGCGCGTCACGCTTTCAGCCGAACGGGGCTCCTCCATCCGGAGGGGCCCCGTTCGTATTTCGCTTGACCTCGAGTGCACTCGAGGTGTGAGAGTGGGTGCATGGACGTCGACGCCTACCTCGCCCGCCTGGACCTGCCGGTGCCCGCCGCGGCCGATCTGGCCGCCCTGCGTGTGCTGCAGGAGCGCCATCTCGCCCGGGTCCCGTTCGAGAACCTGAGCGTGCACCTCGGCGAGACGATCGAGCTGACCGAGGAAGCACTGTTCGACAAGATCGTGCGCCACCACCGCGGCGGATTCTGCTACGAGCTGAACGGCCTGTTCGCCGCGCTGCTGCGCGAGCTCGGCTTCGTGGCCACCCTGCACGCGGCGCAGGTCTTCGACGACGACGGCGTGCCCGGTCCGCCGCTGGACCACGCCTGCGTGCTCGTCCGCATCGAGGGCGAGCAATGGCTCGTCGACGTCGGCTTCGGCCGCTTCAGCAGGCAGCCGCTGCGCTTGTCCGCAGTGGACCCGCAGCCGGACTCCGAAGGCGAGTACCTGCTGTTGGACGCACCCCACGGTGACGTGGACGTGCTCCAGGACGGCGTACGCCAGTACCGCGTGGAGCGCCGCCCGCGCCGGCTGTCCGACTTCGCGCCGATGGCCTGGTGGCAGTCGACGTCTCCGGACTCGCACTTCACGCAGAGCCTGACCTGCTCCCGCCCGACCGCGCAGGGCCGGGTGACGCTGTCCGGCGACCGGCTGATCGAGACGGTCGACGGCGTGCGCAACGAGGTGGAACTGCCCACGGAGGCCGCGGTCCGGCTGGCCTACCGCGTCTACTTCGGCCTCCGGCTGACCCGCCTGCCCGTACCACCCGGCGACCATCCCTTGACGACCCCGGCGCAGAACCCGACCATGAACCCGACCTGAGGCGGAGCTTCGCGAGCCGGCCGGCCTGATCGGCCGCGGACGCACGGAGCCGCATCCGACCGGAGTTGCACCTGAACGGAGCCGTACCTGAACGCAGGCCCCACATGAACGGAGCCCCGCACCCGGGGTTCCCAGGTGCGGGGCTCCGTCCGTTCCCGAACTGACTGCCGCTCCCACCACGAAGCGGACATGTATGAGGTTAGCCTAACCTCACCAGCCTCCGCAAGACCGTCTCTCCGGAGACCCGGGTCTCACTCGTCCGAGTGAGACCTTGGCATGCCGAAAAGCCGTGGAGGCCTCCTTCAGTTCCCGAAGGAGGCTCC
Source organism: Amycolatopsis jiangsuensis (assembly GCF_014204865.1). Lineage (NCBI taxonomy): Bacteria > Bacillati > Actinomycetota > Actinomycetes > Pseudonocardiales > Pseudonocardiaceae > Amycolatopsis > Amycolatopsis jiangsuensis. Next base: position 5,993,822 of record NZ_JACHMG010000001.1, on the reverse strand, counting down.
ACGGCCGGCAAGCGGGTGGGTCAGCGCTGGAGGATTCGCGGGCCGGTGCGGAAGCGGCGGACCGGCAGTGCCACGCCGCCGCGGCGGATCAGCACCAGCGCGCACACCACGGCCGCGATCAGCGAGAGCGCGCCGCCGATGTAGAACGGCGAGCGCCCGCCGAAGGTGTCGGCCATCCAGCCGGTCATCGGGCCGCCGATCGGGTTGCCGCCGATCAGCACCAGCACGTAGAGACCCATCACGCGGCCGCGCATCTCCGGGGACACGGACGTCTGCACCAGCGTGTTCGCGGTGTTCAGGAAGGTGATCGTCGCGAAGCCGAGCGGGATCAGGCCGATGCCGAAGGCGAGGTAGGTCGGCAGGAACGCGGTGATGAACTCGAACAGGCCGAGTGCCGCACCGGAGATCACCAGCAGCCGCACCCGCGGACGTCCCCGGATACCCCGCCGCGCGGACGCCAGTGCCCCGGTGAACGTTCCGGCCGCGACGAGCGTGGACAGCAGGCCGTAGCCGTCGGCCTCGGTGTGGAAGACGTTGGCGGCCACGATCGGCAGCGACGTGAAGTAGGTGATGCCGAACGTGCTGACGAAGAACACCAGCACCATCACCGTGATCAGGTCGGGCCGCCGTCGCACGTAGCGCAGGCCCTCCACCAGCTGTCCCTTCGCCCGCGGAACGGCAGGGCCACGGAACAGCTTCGCCGGATTCATCAGCGCGACGCCGGTGATCACCGCGATCGTGCTGACCGCGTTGGCGATGAACAGCCAGCCGGTGCCCACCCAAGTGATGGCGAACCCGGCGATCGCCGGCCCGACGATGCGCGCCATGTTGAAGATCGACGAGTTCAGCGCCACCGCGTTGGCCACCTGGTCGCGGCCGACCATCTCGGCCACGAACGACTGCCGCGTGGGCACCTCCATCGCGGAGGTGACGCCGAGCAGCACGCACAGCAGGTACACGTGCCACAGCTGGGCCACGCCGGCCAGGTCGAGCACGCCGAGCAGGACGGCCTGCACGCAGTTGGCCGCCTGGATGATCATCAGCAGCCGGCGCTTGTCGACCCGGTCGGCCAGCACACCGGCCCACAGCGACAGCAGCAGCGTCGGCGTGAACTGACACGCGACCGCGACGCCGAGCGCCACCGGGTTGTTGCCGGAGAGGGTGAACACCAGCCAGTCCTGGGCGATGCGCTGCATCCAGGTACCGATGTTCGAGATGACCTGGCCGGTGAAGAACAGCCGGTAGTTGCGCACCCGCAGCGAGGAGAACATGCCGCGCCGGTTCGTCTTCGCCCCGGGCTCCGGATCGGCCTCCCCGGCCGGCTGCGCCTTCGGCTCGGACTCCGGTCCCGGCTCCCCCGCCGGCGTTGCGTCCGGCCGCGACACGCGGCTCGGTCCCTCCGCCGCATCCGCTTCTCGCCGCGACGCGCGGTCTGGTTCACCTGTGGGTCCCGCTTCCGGCCGCTGTGCGCGGCCTGCCCCACCCGCCGGCGCCGCCTTCATCCCGGCGTCCGGCCGCGACGCGCGGTCTGTTCCCTCCGCCGGATCCGGTGCGGAGTCCGCCTCGGCGTCCGGGCGGTCCGTGGGGGCGGCGGGGCCTGGCGGGGCGGACGGTGGTGCCGTCTCCCGGGTAGCAATGGTTTCGGTCGGACGTCCTGTTTCGCTACCCGTGGCCCTCACCTGTGCTAGTTCCCCGCCATCCTGTCGATGATCTCCGCGGCCCGGGAGAGCACCTCGCGCTCTTCCTCGCCGAGTTCGGCCAGTTGCCGGTCCAGCCACGCCTCCCGTACCGAGATGGCCTTGCGCACGTACGCCAGCCCGTCGTCGGAGAGTTCGACGATGGCCTGCCGGCCGTCGGTCGGATGCGGGCGGCGCTCGACGAAACCCTTCTCCTCGAGCGCGGCGATCACCCTCGTCATCGAGGGCGGCTGGACGCCTTCCTTCGCGGCCAGCCGACCTGGGGTCAGCGGACCGCACTTGTGCAGGGTGGACAGCGCGGCGATCTGCGTCAGCGAGACGTCGTCGCCCACCCGCTGTGCCCGGAGCCGGCGGTTGAGCCGGACCACTGCGAGACGCAGGCGGCTCGCCAGGGAGCGCTCGTGCGGATCGCCGGACATATTAGTTAGCATACCTCACGACCCCGTCCGGCCGTTCCCACGAGTGAGCGAACTCGCGCCGGTCAGGACAGCGCGGCCTGGATCGGGCCGACCGCGAAGTAGGCGACGAAGGCCACCGCGATCACCCACAGCAACGGGTGCACCTGCCGGGCCCGCCCGGTCACCGCGCGGATCACCACGTAGCTCACGAAGCCCGCGCCGATGCCGTTCGCGATCGAGTAGGTGAACGGCATGACCACGATCGTCAGGAAGGCCGGCAGCGCCACGGAGAAGTCGGTGAAGTCGATGTCGCGGACCTGCGCCATCATCAGCGCGCCCACCACGACCAGCGCCGGCGCCGCGGCCTCGACCGGGATCACCTGGTAGAGCGGGGTGAGGAACATGGCCGCGAGGAACAGCACGCCGGTCACGACGTTCGCCAGCCCGGTGCGCGCGCCCTCGGCGATCCCCGACGCGGATTCCACGAACACCGTGTTCGAGCTGGCCGAGCCGAAGCCGCCGGCCGCACCGGCGAGCCCTTCCACGAACAGTGCGCGACCGACGTTCGGCAGCTGCCCGTCCTTGCCGACCAGCCCGGCCTCCTTGCCCAGACCGGTCATGGTGCCCATGGCGTCGAAGAAGTCGGCGAGCACGAGCGTGAACACCAGCAGCACCACGGTGATGATCGGCAGCCGCGTCCAGGCCCCGAAGGACACGTCGCCGACGAGCGACAGATCGGGCAGCCCGACGACGTTGTCCGGCAGCGCCGGGTAGCCGAGGTTCCACCCCTTCGGATCGGAGCCGTTCGACGGGCCTGCCTTGACGATCGCCTCCACCACGATCGCGAGCACGGTCGAGCCGAGCACCCCGATCAGGATCGCGCCCTTGACCCGCTTGGCGACGAGGATCGCGGTGAGCAGCAGGCCGACGACGAACACCGCGGTCGGCCAGGACGCGATCGAACCGTCGATCCCGAGACCGACCGGCACGGTGGTGTTCGCGGCGTCCGGCAGCCGGCGCACGAATCCGGCGTCGACCAGCCCGATGAAGCAGATGAACAATCCGATACCCACCGCGATGGCCGATTTCAGCTGCGGGGGCACCGCGCGGAACACCGCGGTGCGGAAGCCGGTGAGCACGAGCAGCACGATGATCACGCCCTCGATGACCACCAGCCCCATCGCCTCCGGCCAGCTCATCTGCGGGGCGATGGTGACCGCGAGCAGGCTGTTGATGCCCAGCCCGGCGGCGATGCCGAACGGGTAGTTCGCGACCAGGCCCATCAGGATGGTGAGCACCCCGGCGACCAGCGCGGTGACCGCGGCGACCTGCGGTACCGGCAGGATGTTGCCGAGCACGTCCGGGTGCGCGGACGGGGTGTTCGCGGCGAAACTGCCGATGATCAGCGGGTTGAGCACCACGATGTAGGCCATCGTCACGAACGTGACCACGCCGCCGCGGATCTCCCGCCCGGTGTTCGACCCGCGTTCGCTGATCCTGAAGAAGCGGTCCAGAGTGGACCCGGCCCGCCGCTCGCGCTGTTCCGCCATTTCCCTGCCTGTCTCGCTGATCGCCCGGGTAGGCTGCACCCCGTGGATGAACCGACCGATGCCCCGGACGTTACGGGCTCGTTGCGGCACACGCCGGAGCTGCCCAAGCGGCTGACCGACCTGACGCCGGTGGTGATCGTAGGTACCACGCTCTGGCTCGTCGCGCTGGTGGTGCTGTTCTTCTTCACCCACGGGGTCTGGGTGCAGACCGCGCTCGCCGGGGTCGTGCTCGGCCTGATCGGCTTCGGCATCATCTTCTGGCAGCGCGCGGCCGCCCGCCGCGGTTCGAGGTCCGCCCAGCGCCTCTAGCCACTCACGAGGTCAGTTCAGCAGCGTGCGAGGTGCCGGGTCCTCCAGCAGCGCGGTGATCCGGTAGCGCTCGGCCCACTGGTCGCTCGCCCAGGCGAACGCCCTCGCCAGGCCCTCTGAGGTGTCGGCGGCGTGCAGCCGGTCCTCCGACCACCACGCAGCGTCGTGCGCCCGGCCGTCGACGGTCACGCTCAGCGAGTCGTGCAGCAGCACCCCGCCGGACGGCAGAGCCAGCCCGAGCTGGTCTGCGACGAGCACGAGGGCGGGCAGATCCGCCCAGGCCGCGTATTCGCCGGCGCTGGTCACCTCGGCGGGCAGGCCACTCGCCGTGGGCAGGTCGAGCAGTTCGGCAAGCCGTTGCGGATCTTCCGGCGCGACCACCATCCGGCCGGGCGCCAGTACCGCGGCGAACCACGGAGCGTCGAGCACCACGGCGTCCCCGGTCACCGTGCCGTCCGCCGTCCGGACGCGGGCCGGCGCGTCGAGGTCGGCCACTTCGACCGGCGCGGACACCAGGGCGGCGTGCGCGCGGGCGACCAGACCGGGCGCCGGAGTACGCGCCGGATCGCCGAGCCGGTCGAGCAGGTCGCTGACGTCCTCGGCAGTGGTGAGGTCCAGTGCGGTCCGCACGCCGGCGACCTGCAGCAGATCGGTGCTGAGACCGAGATCCGGGACCACGTCGTACAAGCCGGCGAGCCCGGTGGCCGACGGCATCCGCCATGCGCCCGGCGGTTCCCCGGCCAGCAGAGCGTACTGGCCGAGCCACCAGGCGGCGTGCCCGTCCGGCGTGTGCAGCGCCTGCCAGGTCTCCGGACGTGCGGCCAGCAGCCGCAAAGCGGCGGGCCAGGCGTCGTCCGCGACGAGGTCGAGATCCCGTACCGCGACGACGGTCGCCGGCTCGTATGCCTCCCACCACAGGTCCTCGTCCGGCAGGTCGTGGTCGGGCTCGTGTGGTTCCTCGTCGCGGACCACGGCGAACGAATCGAGCACTCCCGTGGCCACGAGCGTCGCGGCCGGCCAGTCCTCGGCGAATTCCTCGTCGAGCACCGCGAGCGCACCATCGGGTTCGAAGACCTCGGGGTCGAAAATCTCCAGCAGCGGCGAAGTGGGCAGCACGAGTTCGGCGGCCCGGCGCCATCCGTCCACTGTGGGCAGCGCGAGCGCACTCGCCCAGCCGGGCGCCTGGTCACCACAGTCGGCGACAAGCCGGAGGACCGCACCGGCGAGCACCATTCCGTCCGAACCAGACCGAACGTCCTGCACACTGCGTTCCACGGCGTACTGCAGCTGCTCTGATTCCAGCAGCTGCCGCGCGTCAGCGTCCTTGGCGCCCAAGCGTTCCAGTAACGGATGCGCTGCCGCGGGATGAACAAGCCGCAGCCCCGGAACATCCACATCGGACAGAAGCTCGAGCAGTTCCCCGCTGCCTTCGAGAAGCAGCGCGCCCCGGGCGCCGGGCAGGGTACGACCGTCGGACATCGGCACCGGCAGCCCTTCGAGCTGCGCCGGAGCGAGCGCGTGACCCTCGACGGCTTCGGCCAGCATCGCGTAGAGCCGACGCCACCAGTCCGGCTCCCGGTCCAGCCCGGTCAGCAGTTCCAGGACGTCGTCGATTCCCCACTGTTGCACGGAAACCGGCTTCAACAGCGGCGCTGCCGACGGTGGAGTGACCACCAGCCCCGGCACCACGTCGGCGAGCAACCCGGCCAACCCCGGCAGATCGACGTCGAGCACCCGCGCCTTCCGGCCGGACACCAGATCACCGTCCACAGTGGATAACCACGGCTCCGAGGTCAGTACGCCGAAGAGTAGATCGCGGAGCTGGGAATCCACAGTGGATTTGGGGAATCCGGCCTTCGGCACGAGCGCGAATCGGTATTCAGGTGGCAGCGCCCGCAGCAAACCGGCGTACTCCGCGGCCGCGGTGTGCAACGCGTTCGTGAGCTCGTCACCGGGCTGGACTCGTCGCCGCGACGGCTCCAGCGGCACTGCCGCGATCAACCGGGCCGGGAGGGACAGTCCTTCGTCGGTGGGAGTCGGCGCGTGCAGCACGTCCTCCTCGAGTGGACGGGGCGCTCCTTCCTCGTCCACCGGGACCGCCCACGAACCGTGCATCAGCCAGCGGTCAACGCCACGCGGGCCACGGATCTCCACGACCGCGTCGCCCGTTCTGGTCCACACGCGACCGTCCACATCGGCCTCGCCGAGCCAGGGCAGGGCGAGCAGCAGGTCCCCGACCTCGGCGGCGAGCTCGTCGAGCAGTGGCCGTCCCGGCTCCCGCAGCGGCAGCCGGACTTCGGTGTCGTATCCGGCAGGTGGTTCCCCGGCAACCGGGAACGGCAGCCGCAGCACCGGAACCTCGCCCGGACGGCCGGATTCCTCCCGGGTGCGCCGGGCCGAAAAGCCGACCGCCCCGGTCGTGGACACCACGCGCGGTTCGTCGGTGACGGTGAGCACGGCGGCGAACCCGATTCCGAACCGTCCGACCGCGGCAAGCCGCTCCTTGCCGGACGCCCGCAACGAAGCCAGCGATTCGACCCCGCGCGCGTCCAGCGGCGCACCGGTGTTCGCGAACCGCAGCTCACCGTCCACAACGGACGCCCGGATTCGCCCGGGCACCCCCGCCGCCTGCGCCGCGTCGGCCGCGTTCTGCGCGAGCTCGACGAACAGCCGGTCCCGATAGGCGCCGACCCGCAGGTCCCGCTCGGAGTTGGCGTCCTCGGTGAACCGCGTCGGCGAATCCCGCCAAGCCGCCAGCACCGCAGAACGCAACCGCCCCGTCCCGAACGGATCCGGCGCCCCGGCGCCCAGCCCGACCTCACTCACCGGAGGGCGTCGCCCCCGGCAGCACCTTCACCCGCGGGGTTTTCGCCCGCGGGGTTTTCGCCCGCGGGGTTTTCGCCCGCGGGGTTTTCGCCCGCAGGTGCTTCGCCCGCAGGGTCTTCACGGCGAACTTCGGCACTGGCTGTGTCACCGGCTTCGCCATCGACACCCGCGGACGCCTTCGTCTCGGCTTCCGGCGCGTCGACAGTCTCCGGCTGAGCAGACACACCGGTGTCGGCCACCACGCCGGCCTCCGACGAGACAGGCGCACCGGGCTCCGCCTCGACCTCCAACGGCGCAGACACACCGATACCCGGCGCCTCGCCAACCTTCGGCTCGGCCTCCGCAGACGAGGCAGACGCACCGGCCCCCGCCTCGCCAGCCGCTGGCACCTCACCAGCCTCCGGCTGGGCAGCCGCCTCCGCTTCCGCGGGCTTTTCGGCGCTCGTTCCCGAGCCCGGTTCCGCGGTCGTCTCGCTCGCCTGCTCCGTCGGTTCTTCCGCCGTGCCGCCGGGCTTCGGCTCCTCGGCGCCGGCTTCCGACGCCCTGCCGTTCTCGGGGGCCGGCGCCGTGTCCGGGCTGAACTCGATCAGCGAGTCGTCGTACACGAGCTCGGCCACCGGGACCGAGGAGGTGACCTCGACCTGCACCTCCGAATGCGCGCCGCAGCCGTACTGGACGTCCACGACGTGGCCGTCGGCCGGGGCGATGTCGTTCGCGCAGGCACCGAACCCGGCGCGCAGCGAACCCGCGAGCGGAACGAAGAACCCGCAGGTACCGCAGGTCGCCGGGGCGCTGCGGGCCATGTCCGAGCGCGGGCCGAACTCGCCGCCGTGCCAGCGGGCCGCCGCGTCCAGCCGGCCGTGGCGCGAGAGCACGTGCACCCGGCCGAGACCGGCCTCCAGCGCCGCCTCCTCGACCGCCGGATCGTCCGACTGGAGGTACGCGGGCACGATCCGCGGGTCGTCCTTGTCCGTGGGGAAGAGGTCGCCCACCCCCAGGTCGCCCGCGCGCACCCGCTGGTCCCACGGCACCCACGTGGGCGCCACCAGCGCCTCCGGACCGGGACGAAGCGACAGCTCACTCACCGTGACCGGCTCGTCCGGTCCGGCCACCGCGACGGTGACCGACCAGCGCCAGCCTCGATACCCGGGCACCGAGGCCTCGAACAGGTGACTCAGCGAAACGGCGTCCTCCCGCTCCACCCCGACGTGGTCGCCGACCTGGTCGGGCGGAGCGTCCGCCAGCACGGCGGCCCGCGCGACGTCGTCGGCGTCGGCGAGCTTCCGGTGGAGAGAGCCGTCGTCCAGGGTCAACAGCAGCGTCATACCGTCAATTGTGCCGCACGCATCCGCGACGCCCGTGCCAGGCTGTTCCTCGTGCGAACCAGGAACGTCCTGCCCCTGCTGGCCATCGCTGTGCTCGGCGGCTGTGCCGGTACCCAAGCCACGCCCGCCCCGGCCGAACAGCTCGCCGTGCAGGTGCTCGCGACGCTGCCGCACGACACCTCGGCGTTCACCGAGGGCCTCGAATTCTCCGGCAGCACGCTGTACGAAAGCCGCGGGCTCACCGGTCAGTCCGCGCTGACGGCGGGGCCGGCCGGCGAGCGACCTGCCAACGAGGTGGCCCTGCCGCCACCGCTGTTCGCCGAGGGCGTCACCGTGCTCGGGCCGAAGCTGTGGCAGCTCACCTGGCAGGACGGCGTCGCCATCGAACGCGATTCGAGCACGCTCGCCGAGCTGCGCCGCGTGCCGTACGAGGGCGAGGGCTGGGGCCTGTGCCACCAGCCCAGCGGACGGCTGGTGATGAGCAACGGGTCATCGGAGCTGACTTTCCGTGACCCGCAAACGTTTGCTGCCACCGGTTCCGTCGACGTCGGCGAGGATCAGCTCAACGAGCTGGAATGCGTTGGTGACACGGTGTACGCGAACGTCTGGAAAACCGGCACCATCCTCCGCATCGACGCCAGGACCGGGCGGATCACCGGCCGGATCGACGCGAGCGGCCTGCGTACACCGGTCCGTCCCGGCGAGGACGTGCTGAACGGCATCGCCGCGGTACCCGGTACGGACGAGTTCCTGCTCACCGGGAAACTGTGGCCGTCGACGTTCCGCGTGAAGTTCGTCGGGGAAAATCGGCGAACCGGCACGTGAGCGGGCGGAACGACCCCCGGATGAGGCAGGATTGAACCGTGGCACTCTTCGGCTCGCGCTCCGGCTCCGGCAGCCCCCTCGGTGGGCGGCCGGGCAAAGGCCGTGGCCGCAAGAGCAAGCGCCGCTGGACCCCGGAGCCCAACGCCACCCAGGCCCGCTCCTGGCGAGAAGCGCCGCGGCCGACCAGGGTGGACCAGGCCGTCGACCCGCGCACGCGGCAGGTGCCGCCGGACTATGACCCACCGCTCCCGCCCGACCACCCGCAGCCCGGGTATGAACCGCCACCTGCCCAGTCCGGCTACGACCAGCCACGCGCTCAGCCCGTCCGCGACCAGCAGCGGTTCCAGCCGGAAGGCCAGCGGGCCCGGCCGGAAGGCGAGCAGCCCCGCGCGGGTCGCGACGCCTTTGCGCCCGAGCCGCCCCGCGCACGTCCCGACGGCTCCGCAGCCGAGCCGCCCCGCGCACGTCCCGAGACCTACGCAGCCGAACCACCGCGCGCACGCCCCGAAGACTTGTCGCGCCCTCGTCCCGACGCCTTTGCGGCCGAACCACCCCGCGCGCGTCCGGAGCGCATCCCCCCGGATCCGCCGCGGGCCCGGCCCGGAAGCTCCGCCGCGGAGCCGCACGTCGGTGCCGGTAACCGCGCTCCGCATGATCCGCGGGGCCGGACCGAGCACCTGCGTCCGGAGACGCGCAGTCCGTTCTACGACGATCGCCCGCCTCGGGCCACCGCCGACGAGGCGCCCACCGGCGAAGTTCCGGTGGGTCGCCGGCCACCGCCCTCGCGCGGGGCGCGGCCGTATCCTCCTCGCGACCACCGCACCGAGCCGGTCCGCCCGCGGCCGGACGACGATCGGCCCGGCAGCGGCGAGTACGAGCACTACGACACCGGTGGTTACGCCGGTGAGCCGCGGGTCGGGCAGGATGCGGAGGAAGCGTCGCGCACCACGGCGGTCCCGGGCGCCGGATCGGTGCCGAAGCTGCCGAAGAAGCTCACCGTCACGCGGGTGGCCGCGTTGCGCGGCCGTCAGCTGAGCGGGCAGGCCATCGGCGTGTTCCAGCGGGCCACCAAGGCCGACGGCGCGGACAAATCCGGGCTCACCTCCCTGATGTACGCGGTGATGCTGAACTACGCCAGCGACGCGGCCATGGCGATCGCGCTGGCGAACACCCTGTTCTTCGCCGCCACCAGCGGCGAAAGCAAGGGCAAGGTGGCGCTGTACCTGCTGATCACGATTGCTCCGTTCGCGCTCGTCGCGCCGGTGATCGGCCCCGCGCTGGACCGCATCCAGCGCGGGCGGCGGCTCGCCATGTGCGTTGCCTCGGTCGGCCAGGGCCTGATGGCCGTGGTGATGGCCCTGCACTTCGACGACTGGCTGCTCTACCCCGCCGCGCTCGGCATGATGGTGCTGTCGAAGTCGTTCACTGTGCTGAAAGCGGCTGTCACGCCACGCGTCGTTCCGCCGGAGATCACGCTGTCCAAGACCAATGCGCGGGTGACCGTCTTCGGTCTGATGGCCGGCGGCGTGTTCGGTGCGCTGGCCAGTGGGGTCAACAGTTTCTCCGGTTCGGCGGGGGCGCTCTGGTTCACCGCCGCGATCTGCGTGGCCGCCGCGGTGCAGTCGATGCGGATCCCGTCCTGGGTCGAGGTGACCGAGGGCGAGGTGCCCACGTCGCTGTCCGCGCATCCGGAGCCGAAGCAGCGCAAGCAGCGCCAGCCGATGGGTCGCCACATCGTGGTCGCCTTGTGGGGCAACGGTTCGGTGCGCGTGCTCACCGGTTTCCTGATGATGTTCGCGGCCTTCGCGGTCAAGGCGCAGACCGAAGGCAGCGGGCACAGCCCGTTCATGCAGCTGCTCCTGCTCGGGGTGATCGGTGCCGCGGCCGGGGCCGGCGGGTTCATCGGCAACGCGCTGGGCTCCCGGCTGCAGTTCGGCTCACCGGATCAGGTCGTGGTGGGCTGCGTGGCGGCCGCCACGCTCAGCACGCTCGTCGCGACGCTGCTGCCGGGGCTCGCCACGGCGGCGGTCGTCGGCCTCGTCGGCTCGACGGCCAGCGCGCTCGCGAAGGTCAGCCTCGACGCGGTGATCCAGGGGGACCTGCCGGAGCAGTCCCGGGCGTCGGCGTTCGGCCGTTCGGAAACGGTGCTGCAGCTGGCCTGGTGCTTCGGCGGGGCGGTCGGGCTGCTGCTGCCGCCCACGTACTGGATCGGCTTCCTGGTGGTCACGCTGCTGCTGGCGGTCGGGCTCACGCAGACCTACCTGGTGCGCCGCGGTGGTTCGCTGCTGCCCGGACTCGGCGGCAACCGCCCGCTGCGGCCCGAGCCCACCGGCAGCTTCCCCGTGCAGGGCCGCCGGTAATCTTCCGGGCATGCGACGTTCCCGTGTGGTGGCCGTGCTCGCGGCCGGTGGTTTCGCGGTGGCCGGCTGCTCCGCGCCCGGACCGGCCGAGGTGACGTTCTACGGCGACGGGCACACGATCCGCGTCGGCCCGATCGGCAACTGCGATGTGCGGACCGGCGTCTGCGGGGCCAATCCGGGTGCGGCGGGCACGCTCACGGTGCGCCCGGGCCGTTCGGTGCAGATCTCGGTGCCCAAGGAGGTCGCCGAGACGCCGTGGAAGGTCACCGTGCAGTACGTGGACGGCGAAGGCAGGCCGCAGCCGCTCAAGGAGGAGATCATCACCTCCGGCGACCGCTACGCCTACACCGCGGCACCGCCGTCGAAGGATGACCGGATCGTGGTGGTGGAGATCGCCCAGGCCTCGGTGATCAGCCGCACCGGCGACCCGAACGACGCCGAGGCGATCACCACCGCGCTGTGGTCACTGCAGGTGCGGCCGGACTGAGCCGGCACCGATCACGGGTCGAGGTCGCGGGCGACCGCACGCATGATCTCGGCGATCTGCTTGGTGTGCTTGCGGTCCGGGTAGCGGTTGCGGCGCAGGTCGGGCTGCACCTTCAGCTCGAGCAGCTTGATCATGTCCTCGATGAGGCCGTGCAGCTCCTCGGCCGGACGGCGGCGCGCCTCGGCCACCGACGGCGGCGGATCGAGCAACCGGACGGAAAGCGCCTGCGGCCCGCGGCGGCCGTCGGCCACCCCGAACTCGAGCCGCTGGCCGGCCTTGAGCCCCTCGACCCCCTGCGGCAGCGCACCCTTGGGGATGTAGACGTCCGCGCCACCGTCCTGCGTGACGAACCCGAACCCCTTCCCCGCGTCGTACCACTTGACCCTGCCGGTCGGCACTTCCCTCACCAGTCCTTCTGCTGTGCTGCTCACGACGAACGCGCCCCGGGCGTACCCGAGGCGCGCGTTCGGTCAAGCTTATCTCGCCACAGCCACTGGGGAGAAGCGGATACGGCGGTTACCCTCGCCCCATGGACAACGCAGCGAAACAGACCGGCAAGCCGTTCCTGATGCGGATCGGCATCGGCCTGTTCGGCGTCGGCATGGTCGCGGTGCTGGCGGTGTTCGTGATGTTCGCCGCAGGTCTGGAGAACCTGCCGGTGTGGCTGAGCGCGGCTGCCGGGCTCATCACGCCACTCGGCCTGCTGCTCGGCCTGATCGCCCTGGTCCGCGAGGCCCGCTCGGCCAAAACCGGCTGACCTCCGCCTCGCCGGGACCCGCCGCCGCGACCACGGCCTTCGCCTGCCGCTGCGGCCACGGCCGTCGACCCAGCCCGGCGCGACCACGCCGTCGACCGCCGCTGCGGCAACGGCCTTCGCCCGCCGCCGCGGTCACGGCCGTCGACCCAGCCCGGCTGACACCTCGGCCACGACCACTGATCCAGCCGGCCACGGCCACACAGCCAGCCCACACAGCCAGCACCGCCGCCGAACCAGCCCGCCACTTCCACACGGCCAACTCGGCGACGGCCACCTCCAGCCCTGCCGCCGAACCAGCCCGCCACTTCCAGTCCGACTACCAGCCCAGCCCGACGACAACCTGGGCCCCGGCCACTGACCCGGCGAGCCACGGCACCACGGCACCACGGCCACCTCCAGCCCCGCCACAAGCCCCGCCCGGCGAGGGTGCGGCCACCTGCCAGACCACTTCCGGAACGCAGCCCGGCGCGACTACACCCCGGTGCAACGCCTTCCCCGCAGCGAAACCACGACCGACTCACCGTCCGGCCGATCCCCCTGGGACCAGCCCGGACTACCGCCCGGTCACCACACCCAGCCGCTCAGGCGAACTCCCCCTCCTCAAGCTGCCTGTCCGGCGAACCGGGCGGCGAACCACTCCGGGAACTCCGTCAGCGAGTCGAACACCACGTCCGCACCCTCGGCCGACAGTTCCTCGCGCGTGCACGGTCCGGTGGCGACCGCCACCGCGGTCGCGCCGGCGGCGCGGGCTCCGCGGATGTCGCCCAGGTGGTCGCCGACGTAGACCTGTGCCTCGTGGTCCAGCAGGGCTTCCGCCTTGCGGGTGGACCACAGTTCGCCGATCACCTCGTCGACTTCGAAGCCCAGTGCGTCGACGTGCAGCTGCGCGTTGGGGCCGTACTTCCCGGTGACGACGATCGTGTGCCCGCCTGCCGCACGCACCGCGCGCAGCGCCTCGGCCGCGCCGGGCAGTGCGACCGTGACCGGCACGACCACGTCCGGGTACAGCGCACGGAACCGGTCGATCAGCCACGGAATCCGCTCCTCCGGCGCCTCGAAACCCCGCAGGGCGTCGTCCAGCGGTGGGCCCAGATTCGCGGCGAACCGCTCCCCGTCGAGCGGCAGGCCTGCCTCCACGCCGAGCGCGTTCATCGCCGCGGCCATCCCCGGTCGCGGATCGATCAGTGTCATGTCGAGGTCGAAGCCCACGGTCAGTCCCACACCCGCCACGGTAACCGGCCCCACCGACAATTCCGGAACCGCTGTACACAGCCGTCGGACAGGTAAAGGTTCTTGACACCGTCCTGAAGCGTGTCAAGCTGTTCGTGTGACGAGCTTCACCGAGCGCACCAAGGCTTCGCTGCGCGAAGCCCTCCTCGACGCGGCCGCGGAACTCCTGCCCGACCACGGCCACCGCGCGCTGCGGATGGCCGACGTCGCGGCCCGTGCCGGTGTCAGCAGGCAGACCGTCTACAACGAGTTCGGCAACAAAGCTGCACTCACCCAGGCGGTCGCGCTGCGCACCGCGGCAGAGTTCCTCGACGGCATCCGCTGCCGATTCGAGGCCGCCGGAAGCCTCACCGCGGGGATGCACAGCGCGGTCGTCTACACGATCGAACACGCCCGGGAAAACCGTCTCGTCGCCGCGGCACTCGGCACCGAGGCCGGCGAGGACCTGCTGCCGCTGCTCACCACGCGGGGCGAGCCGATCCTCGCCGCGGCCGCCGATCTGGCGGCCAGGCAGTACCTCGAACACGAACCGCGGCTGTCCGCCGAAGCCGCCGCGCTGCTCGCGGAAACCGCGGCGCGGCTGTCACTCAGCCACCTCGTGCTGCCCACACACTCCGCGACCGACGCGGCGGACGCCGTGGTCGCGGTGCTCACCCCCGCCATCGACCAGTTCGTCCACAATGGAGTGCAACGGAAGGGCCAGCCATGACCGAGACGCTTCCCGAACTGCGCAGCGGGTTCTCGTCGCTGCGCAGGGGCGGGCTCAACTGGGATTCGTTCCCGTTGCGCCTGTTCGTCAAGGGCAACAAGAAGTTCTGGAACCCGGCGGACCTCGACTTCAGCCGTGAGCGCGAAGGATGGGAAACGCTCACCGCGGAACAACAGCGTTCCACCATTTACCTGGTCGCGCAGTTCATCGCCGGCGAGGAGGCGGTCACCGAGGACATCCAGCCGTTCCTGCGGGCGATGTCGGCCACCGGGCGCTTCGGCGACGAGATGTACCTCACCCAGTTCTGCTTCGAGGAGGCCAAACACGTCGAGGTGTTCCGGCGCTGGATGGACGCGGTCGGGCTGACCGACGACCTGCACCCCTACGTCGCGGAGAACCCGCACTACCGCAAGCTCTTCTACGAGGAGCTGCCGCGGTCGCTCCGTGCGCTGGAAGACGATCCCAGCCCGCTCAACCAGATCCGCGCGAGCGTCACCTACAACCACGTGATCGAGGGCAGTCTCGCGCTCACCGGTTACTACTCGTGGCAGCTGATCTGCACGCAGAACCAGATCCTGCCCGGGATGCAGGAACTCGTGCGGCGCATCGGCGACGACGAACGGCGGCACATGGCCTGGGGCACCTTCACCTGCCGCCGGCACGTCGCCGCGGACGACGCGCTGTGGGACGCGGTGCAGGAGCGGATGGGTGAGCTGCTGCCGCACGCGTTGAACATGATCCAGTGGGTGCAGGACCAGTTCGAGGAAGTCCCGTTCGACAACGATCCGGAGGAGCTCGTCCGGTACGCCGCCGATCGCGCCCAGCGCCGGCTCGGCGCCATCGAATCGGCGCGCGGAACACCGGTCGAGCAGATCGATCTGGACTACTCGCCCGAACAGCTGGAGGACACCTTCGGCGAGGAGGACGAGAAGGCGCTGGCCGAGGCGGCCGCCGCCGCGAAAGCCTGACCACGCGGCGGCCGTCCACTCGGTACGTCCACTCCGGACGTCCACTTCGGACGGCCGCCGTCCGGTCAGGCGTGTCGCTGCGCCGCGACCTGCTCCAGCCCGAGCAGGGTCACGGACTGCTGGCGCATCTCGACCTTGCGCACCTTCCCGGTGACGGTCATCGGGAACTCCTCGACCACGTGCACGTAACGCGGGATCTTGTAGTGCGCCAGCTTGCCCTGGCAGAACTCGCGCACCGCTTCGGTGGTCAGCGGCTCGGCGCCTTCGCGCAGCCGGACCCAGGCCATCAGCTCCTCGCCGTACTTCGCGTCCGGTACGCCGATCACCTGTGCGTCCAGCACATCCGGGTGAGTGTAGAGGAATTCCTCGATCTCGCGGGGGTAGACGTTCTCGCCGCCGCGGATGACCATGTCCTTGATCCGGCCGGTGATGTTGACGTAACCGTCGTCGTCCATCACCGCGAGGTCACCGGTGTGCATCCAGCGCGCGGCGTCGATCGCCTCCGCGGTCTTGTCCGGCTCCTCCCAGTAGCCGAGCATCACCGAATAGCCGCGGGTGCACAGCTCGCCCGGCGTTCCGCGCGGCACGGTGAGCCCGCTCTCCGGGTCGACCACTTTGGACTCCAGATGCGGACCGACCCGGCCCACCGTGGACACCCGGCGCTCCACCGAATCGTCCGCGCGGGTCTGGGTGGACACCGGGGAGGTCTCGGTCATGCCGTAGCAAATGGACACTTCCGCCATGCCCATCCGGTCGATCACCTGCTTCATCACCTCGACCGGGCACGGCGAGCCTGCCATGATCCCGGTTCGCAGCGACGACAGGTCGTGCGTGGCGAAGTCCGGATCGTTGAGTTCGGCGATGAACATGGTCGGCACGCCGTAGAGCGAGGTGCACCGTTCGGCCGCGACCGCGGCGAGCGTCGCCTTCGGGTCGAACCCGGGGGCCGGGATCACCATGCAGCAACCGTGGCTCGTGCACGCGAGGTTGCCCATCACCATGCCGAAACAGTGGTAGAAGGGCACCGGGATGCACACCCGGTCCGCTTCGGTGTAGTTGCACAGCTCGCCGACGAAGTAGCCGTTGTTCAGGATGTTGTGGTGGCTGAGCGTGGCGCCCTTGGGAAAACCCGTGGTGCCGGAGGTGTACTGGATGTTGATCGGATCGTCCGCGGACAGGCCCGCCTGCAGCTTCGCCAGCAGCGCCGGATCACCGCCGCGGCCGGCGTCCATCAGCTCCGCCCACGAGTGCGTGCCCAGCAGGACGACGTACTCCAGGCCAGGACACTTCGGGCGGACCTGCTCGATCATGCCCGCGTAGTCGGAGGTCTTGAAGCTCTCCGCGGCCACCAGCATCCGCACGCCCGCCTGGTTCAGCACGTACTCGAGTTCGTGCGACCGGTAGGAGGGGTTGATGTTGACCAGGATGGCGCCGATCTTGGCCGTGGCGTACTGCAGGATGGTCCACTCCGCCCGGTTCGGCGACCAGATGCCCACCCGGTCGCCCTTGCCGATGCCGGTCGAAACCAGCCCGTGGGCCAGGGTGTCGACGTCGGCGGCCAGCTCGCGGTAGGTCCAGCGTTTCCCCGGATCCCGGTCGACCAGCGCGTCCCGGTCGCCGAACGCGGCCACCGTGCGGTCGAAGTTGTCGCCGATCGTGTCCCCGAGCAGGGGGACGTCGGAGGTTCCGGAGGCGTAGCTCGGCAGGGCGGGGGTGGCGGGCATGAAGTCCTCCCGGACGGTCGTCGTCGACGCGGCCGAGTCTAGCTCCGCACCACCGGCCCGGCCGACGACCGGCGGGGTCCGGTGCCGGTTCCGCTACGCTCGGTGCGGGTTGTTTCGCATTGTTCGCGCGGGAGGGGACGGGGACGTTGCCGGAGGAATTCTCCCTGGGCTGGACCGAGATCGACGTGGCGGTGCAGCGCAGCGGCCTGCCCGCGGCCTGGCATCCGTTCGAGATCCGCAGCGCGGGCCGGACGATGACCGAGCATCGCCGGCTGGCCGAGCAGGCGTGGCAGTCCCTGCGCTCACGGGGCCTGGCGGACGCCGAAAAGCTCGACCCGGACGTCGCGGACACGCTGCGCGCGTGGACCCGTCCCGAGGTGCTGATCATGGTGCGTGCACTCGAGGTACCGGAGAACTCGGTCCGCTACCGGGCGTGTATCGGCGACGGCCTGGGCGTCTTCTCGGAAGAAGTGGACGGCGGGGTGCATTTCCGGCAGATCCGGCCGGAACGGCTCGTGGAGACGGTGCTGAGCATGTTCCCGGACTACCTGCCGCTCCCGGTCCCGCCGATCGCGATCGCGCAAGCCGCACCGAGCCGCGCGCAGACAGCGTCGGACCACTCCGACCTGGACTTCACCTCCGACGCACCGACCGTGTCGCGCCGTGACAAGGCCACGCTCGCCGAGTACTCACGGTGGCCGCTCCACCGCTTCTGCACCGTCGACCTCGCGCTGCGTCCCCGCAACAGCACCCTGAACGCGCTCCCGACCGTCACCGTCGTGGACACCGACGGCGGCCGGTACCTGATCTTCTCCGAACCTCTTCGAGACGGCGGATTCCGCCGCCAGTTCACCCCGTCCAACGGCTCCCACCTGCGGAAGTGGCTGTTCGAAACCATCAGCGACGGGGTTCGGTAACGCGGGACCATGCGCCGAGGCACCTCGGGCGGCGCCTGCGCCGATCCCCACGTTTCACCCCCACCGCGCCCGCTTCACCCGTAGTGTGCACTGTGTGACTCGCCGCTTCGTGATCCTCGCCTGCCTCGCCGCACTCGGCTGCACGCTGGCCGCCTGCGACAGCTCCACCGACGGCAGCGCCAAGCCGGCACCGTCGAGCTCGCCCGCCCGGTCGAGCACGCCTCTGGCCGGCTTGGACCCTTGCCAGACCCTGGACAAGGCGCTGGCGGGGCAAGGCTTCCCGCCCTCGGAGCCGTCGGCGGCCTACCCGAAGCAAGGCTGTATCGCGACCAAACCGACTTTCGGTAGCGCCGGCTTGCTGCTCCAGGACGGCCGCAGCTACAAAGACAACATCTCCGATCCGAGCACGACAAGCACCGGCGACGTCAATCATCGGGCTGCGATCCTCGAACGTAAGCCCGTGGACTCCGTTGGTGACTGCGTGGTCGATCTGGAAGTCAAGCCGAAATCACGTGCAGTAGTCGGAATGTCTCTCTCCAGCGGCTCGACCGACCAGTCCTGCACATCAGTCCGTCAGCTCGCCGAAGCAGCAGAACCCTTGTTGCCCAAGTAGAACCACTCGGAACAGGATCCGATGCCGCGGAACGAAGCCCTAGTACTCCAGCCGGACTTCGTGATCGGGGCTGGTGGGGGGGGGGGGTGCCTGGAGATGGGTGCGGCCGACAGTTGATCATGGTTGGTTGTGTGGACTTCCCAAGATCGCCTGACGGCCGCAGGTGTGAGCATAGACCCTGTCCGGTGGCGGGCGATGTTCGATGAGCTCATGGGGCGGATCGCGGGCCGGTTCGGGCGGGTCGAACCGCGTCGTGGGGCGGAGAAGTTGTTGCTGGGGTTGATGTCTGAGTTGCCGCGGAAGAATTGCTGGACCATCGCCGAGTATGTCGGGGACCCGAGCCCGGACAGGTTGCAGCATGTGCTGGCGCGGGCGGTGTGGGACGCCGACGCGGTACGCGACGACCTGCGTGACTACGTGGTCGAGCACCTCGGTGAGACTGACGCGGTCCTGATCGTGGACGAGACCGGGGATGTGAAGAAAGGCAGCCACACGGTCGGGACGCAGCGCCAGTACACGGGCACTGCTGGGCGGATCGAGAACTCCCAGGTCGCGGTCTATCTGACCTACGCCACCACCGCGGGACACGCCTTCGTGGACCGGGCCCTGTATCTGCCGAAGTCCTGGACCAGCGACCCCGAACGCTGCCACGCGGCCGGAATCGACGAGAACATCGCGTTCGCGACCAAACCGGCGCTGGCCACCGAGATGATCGCCCGCACCCTCGACGCCGGAATCACGGCGTCCTGGGTGACCGGCGACGAAGTGTATGGCGCCGACCCGCACCTGCGCACGGAACTGGAACACCGTGGTGCCGGCTACGTGCTGGCCATCGGACGCGACCGCCGCGTCGCGACCGGAGTCGGCACCTTCCGCCCCGACGACCTCGCGGGACGGCTGCCGAAACACGTGTGGCAACGCTTCTCCGCCGGTGCGGGCGCGAAAGGACACCGCTACTACGACTGGGCCCTGATCGACATCGACCCTGACACCACACCGGCGGGACACCGGTGGCTGCTGATCCGGCGCAACCGCCGCACGAAAGAACTCGCGTTCTACCGCTGCTTCGCAGCCACTGCCACCGCGCTGCCCGTTCTGGTGCGGGTGGCCGGAACCCGATGGCGCGTCGAGGAATCCTTCCAAACCAGCAAAGGACTCACCGGACTTGACCAGCACCAAGTCCGCCGCTGGACCTCCTGGCACCGCTGGACCATCCTGGCGATGCTCGCCCACGCCTTCCTCACCATCGTTGCCGCCACCGAGCGCACCCGGCAAGCGACCTCGACCGACTGGATTTCCTTGACCTGCAACGAAGTCCAGCACCTATTCGCCACACTCGCCATCACACCGATCACCGACATCGCGCACCGACTACGCTGCTCGATCTGGCGCAGACAACACCAATACCGAGCACGGCAGGCCCACTACCAGCGACAAGCCACCCGAGAACCATGAACATCACGATCTACGGCTGGAGTACTAGAATGAAAACAAGTCCGTGGCGCACGCACTCAGGAGGGTGGGAACATGGCAAGCGAATCGAACTTCGACGGTCCGCCCGTCGACACCGGTGCGGTCAATCCGGCCGACCCGGGCAGTCTGCTGGCCATTCCGACTGACGCGGCAGGAGCACAGCGACTCAACGAGGGGGCCAAGCAATTCAAGGCGCTGGCGCAAAGCGGCGGGTTCTCGATCAACGAAGCGGGTTTTCGCGCCTACGAGAAGATCTGTCACGAGTTCCTTGATGGGTACAGCGGAATGAACTTGGAGCTTGCCTTCCTCAGGAAGCCGGCAAAAATGGGAAGCAGCGACTACTCGGTCCAGGTTGCGAACTTCAACACACAGATCGCCGATGGGGAACCCGTAGACCAAGCGCTCATTCCGAATATGAACCTTCTCAAAGAGGGTTTCGAGAAAATCCTGGAAGCCCTGAAGATCGCCCGCAAGAACTACAGGGAAACCGAGGACGCGCATCAGCAGGTCTTCGCGAAGGGCTTGGGAGAGGGGTCATGAACGAGCCACGGGCACAGCACCGCGAATACGAGGCGGACTACTACAGTCACACGCACTCCCAGCTGTCGCAGCAGGCGGCTCCCGGCCGTTTCGGCGCGGAGGACCAGCAGAACGTCCGGGACGGGGTCGACGCGCGGACGCAGCAGGCGGCCGCGAACTACTCCGTCACCCAGGGGCAGCATCTCGTCGAGGGGCAGACGCTGCGGGGTGACGGGCCGGCACCCGACGCCAATTACGCGTCGCACGATCACCAAGAGCTGTACGACATGGTCCACACCGACATGGACGCGGGCGATATCGACGCGAAAGGGCGGGTCGCCAACAAGCTCGGCAACTGGCTCGCCGACATTTCCAGTTCGCTCAGCAACGCCTCCAGCGCGGCCGGCATCGAATGGCAGGGCAGCGGCGCGGAAGCGGCTCACGGGTTCTTTCAGCAAACCGCGAAGTACACCACGCAGACCGCCAATGCCGCGCAGTTGAGTTCGAACCGCTATTCACAGCAGTCCGCGGCCGCCGACTACGCGCAGAAGAACATGCCCGAGCCGACGGGGTTCAACCAGGACGCCGAGATGAAGAACGTCATGCAGGCGTTCTCCGGCGGCGACCCGCTCAAAGGCGCGGCCATGGCCAGCCAGATGCAGGCCAAGCAGCAGCAGGCGGACGCCGCGCACCAGCAGGCGACGCAGGTCATGCACGGACTCGACAGCACGTACCACGAGACGTCGACCAGCCAACCGGCCTACACTCCGCCTCCGCAGCTCGGCGGGACGGACAACAGCACGCACATCAGCAGCGCGTCACCGGTGACCGCGACCGGCGGAAGCGCCTACAGCGGCCCCGGCGGCGGCGGGAACTTCTCGGCCACGGGCCAGCCGGTCGGTCCCGGCGGCAGCGGCTTCACCCCGCCCGGCAGCACTGTCGGCGGCGGCAACGGCGTCGCCCCGGGCCCCGGTGCCAGCACCGGCTCCGGCGCGTTCAACCCCACCGGCACGGGCCCCGGCGGCTTCCGCGGCCCGACGGCGCCTGGCGGGATCGGCGGACGGCTCGTCCCCGAAGCCCTCGGCCTCGGAGCCGGCGGCGGGAACCTGGGCAACGCGGGGCAGGACACCCCACGCAGCCGGCCCGGCATCGGCACCGGACGCTCGGGCGGCGGCTACGCCGGCAACCGCGTCGCCGGCGGCAGCAAGGGACCGGGTGGCGTCCCGGAAGAAGGCGGCGGAAACCGCAGCGGCAGCGGCAAGGCCGCCGGCCTGGAGCGCGGCGCCACGGCGGCCTCCGAAGCAGCCAAGGCCGGCAAGAACGGCGTCGCCGGCGGAGCAGCCGGAAACGGCAAGAAGAAGGAAGAGGACAAGGAACACAAGAACAAGGTCCCCACCCAGATCGACCCCGACGAGGTCTTCGAGATCCGCCCGGAACGCGGCCCCGACGGCGAGAAGATCACCCCGCCGGTCATCGGCGGCTGACCCCCAGCCGGGCCGGCGGGATGGCGAGCCCGTCCCGCCGGCCGCCGAGCCGGGTTCTACGGCCTGTCCACCGCGAAGACCCGCCGGTAGCGCTCTCGTGAGGTCCGGCGTGCGGTTTTCGCCCGCGAGGTGCAAAGGCCCCGCCAGTGCCGAGTGAATGCAGCCGATCCCCGCGACGAGCGGTATTTGAAGTAGATGGAGTACCTCCCGCACGCAAGACAGACCGGCAAAACCCGGGGAAACCCCTGAGGTTTCGTCGGTTGCTCGCCGGTAGCGTGCACGGTATGCGGTTCTACGTGGTGGACGCCTTCACCGGTGATGCGTTCGCCGGGAATCCGGCTGGGGTCGTGGTGCTCGACGGGCCCGCTGATCCTGGCTGGATGCAGCGGGTGGCGGCCGAGATGAAGCATTCGGAGACCGCGTTCGTGCTGCCCTCCGGAGACACCACCGGGCTGCGCTGGTTCACGCCGGCCACCGAGGTCGATC
Source organism: Amycolatopsis jiangsuensis (assembly GCF_014204865.1). Lineage (NCBI taxonomy): Bacteria > Bacillati > Actinomycetota > Actinomycetes > Pseudonocardiales > Pseudonocardiaceae > Amycolatopsis > Amycolatopsis jiangsuensis. The sequence continues at coordinate 5,971,165 of NZ_JACHMG010000001.1, read as the reverse complement.
TCTGTGGGCACGCCACCGTGGCCGCCACGCAGGTGCTCGGCGGGGAGCAGACCTACGACACCCGTTCCGGTCTGCTGCGCTGCACCAAACATGCCGACGGCTGGATCGAGCTCGACTTCCCCGCCGACGAACCGCGCGCGACCCAGGACGACGTCAGCCGGATTCTTCCCGGGTACACGCCGAGCTACGTGGGGCGCGCCAGGGAGAACCTGTTCGTCGAGCTGGGCACCGCCGAAGAGGTCCGCAGGGCCGAGCCGGACCTCGACGCGCTCCGGGACACCTGGACCGGGCGCCTGGTCGTCACGGCCAAGGGTTCCGGCACCGATTTCGTCAGCCGGTTCTTCGGGCCCGGGGTCGGCGTGGACGAGGACCCGGTCACCGGGTCCGCGCACTGCTGCCTCGCGCCCTACTGGAGCCGGAAACTGGGCAGGACCGCGCTGGTCGGCGCGCAGGTATCGGCACGGGGTGGCGTCGTCGCGACCACCGTCGACGGCGACCGGGTGCGGTTGCGCGGACAGGCGGTCACCGTCGTGAGTGGGGAGTTGCACGTCTGATGCGTCTGGTCCTGAACCTCATCTGGCTCGTCTTCTCCGGCCTGTGGATGGCGCTGGGCTACCTGGTGGCCGGCGTCGTCTGCTGCATCCTGATCGTCACCATCCCGTTCGGCATCGCGTCGTTCCGGATCGCCGCCTACGCGCTGTGGCCGTTCGGACGGACGGTGGTGGACCGCCGGGACGCGGGCGCCGGCTCGCTGCTGGGCAACGTCGTCTGGTTCGTCTTCGCCGGGCTGTGGCTCACCATCGGGCACATCCTGAGCGGGATCGCGCTGTGCATCACGATCATCGGCATCCCGCTCGGCCTGGCGAACTTCAAGCTGATCCCGGTTTCCCTGATGCCGCTGGGCAAGGAGATCGTGGACCTGCCCTAGTTGCGTGTCTGACAGATGTTTCCGTCGGTTGCCGCTGGCCGTGTGGTGGTCTCAGTTGCTCTCGGATGCGCAGTGGGCGTTGGTCGAGGATCTGCTGCCGGTTCGCACCGGTCGGCGTGGTCGTCCGTTCTCTGATGCTCGGGCGATGGTCGAGGGGATCATCTACCGGTATCGATGCGGGTTGGCGTGCCGGGATGTGCCGGCGGTGTTCGGTCCGTGACAGACGATCTGGACCTGGCATCGCCGGATGACCGGCGACGGTATCTGGGACCTCGTGCTGCCGCGCCTGCTCGCCGAAGCAGACGCGGCGGGTCTGGTGGATTGGTCGGTGTCGGTGGATTCGACGATCGCGCGGGCGCATCAGCACGCCACCAACATCACCCGACTCACCAGGGGGCGGCGACAAGGCTTACTCCTCGCGGACGATCCGTGGGCATCTGCGCGACCGCGGGATCACCGGAACGTGGTCGAGTGACGATTCAACCTGCTCAAGCAATGGCGTGGTCTGGCCACTCGCTACGACTGTCTCGCCATCGTCTACCGATCAGCGGTAGTCCTGCATGCGGTGATCACCTGGACCAGAGCATTGTCAGACGCACCCTAGTCCACCGGGACGAACGGCAGTCGCACCACCAGGCACGGGCCGCCGACGAACAGGCCGCCGTCGATGCCGAGGGCCTTGCCGCCCGCGTACAGGTACGGGGCCTCGATCTGGGTCGGGTGGATGCCCAGCTGGTCGGCGATCACGCTGTGGCCGTGCACGATCCGCGTGCCGCCCAGTGCGTCCAGCAGGTGCTGGGCGTTGTCCTCGCCGTCCGGGCCGCGGAAGGCGTAGCGGGTCGTCATCCGCCGCCACACGTCCCACCACGCGGCCAGGTCGTTGCCGGTCAGGATCTCGTGCACGGAGGCGTTGATCGACTCCAGGTCGTCGCCCCAGTCGAGGTACTCCAGGGTGTCGGAGTGCATCAGCAGGTGGTCGTCGGCCAGTGCCATCAGCGGCCGTTCGGTGAGCCATTCGATGTGCTCGGGAGTCAACCGGTCCTGATCCGACAGCAGGCCGCCGTTGATCTCCCAGCTGCGGGCGAAGCTGCGCGGGCCGAAGTCGGACGGCACCGCGCGATCGCCGAAGTGGTACATCCCCAGCAGCAGGATCTCGTGGTTGCCCAGCAACATCTGCACCGACCCGCCGGCGTCGGCCGCCTGCTCCTGCAGATCCCGGACCAGGTCGATGACCCCGACGCCGTCCGGGCCGCGGTCGGTGAAGTCGCCGAGGAAACACAGCCGGTCCTGCTCGCCGGTCCACGTGCCGTCGCCGTCGACCAGTCCCTCGGCGCGCAGTGCGTCGACGAGTGCGTCCCGGTGTCCGTGGACGTCCCCCACCACGTACAAGCTCATCGTTCGACGATAGGCCCTGTTCTCGTCCGGGTGGCGGTCAGCCTTGGCCGAACGGGTCCTCGGTTCGCCCGATCAGGTCGGCGACCGAGTCGAGCACCATGGTCGGACGGTACGGGTAGCGGTCCACCGACTCCTCGGTGGAGATGCCGGTGAGCACGAGGATCGTCTGCAGCCCGGCCTCGATGCCCGAATGCACGTCGGTGTCCATCCGGTCGCCGATCATCAGGGTCGACTCCGAATGCGCGCCGAGCCTGCGCAACGCGGACCGCATCATCAGTGGGTTCGGTTTGCCCACGTAGTACGGCGAGCGTCCGGTGGCCTTCTCGATCAGCGCGGCGACCGACCCGGTGGCCGGCATCGAGCCCTCCACGCTGGGACCGGTGGCGTCCGGGTTCGTCGCGATGAACTTCGCGCCGCGTTCGATCAGCCGGATCGCGTTGGTGATCGCGCTGAAGCTGTACGTGCGGGTCTCACCCAGCACCACGTAGTCCGGATCGCGTTCAGTGAGCACGTAACCGACCTCGTGCAGCGCCGTGGTCAGCCCGGCCTCGCCGATCACGAACGCGGTGCCGTTCGGCCGCTGCGAGTCCAGGAACCGCGCGGTGGCCAGCGCCGAGGTCCAGATCGACTCCTCGGGGATGTCCAGGCCGGTGCGCAGCAGCCGCGCACGCAGATCGCGCGGGGTGTAGATCGAGTTGTTGGTGAGCACCAGGAAGTCGATCTCGTTGCGACGCAGTTCGGCGAGGAACTCCTCGGCCCGTGGCACGAGCTGCTCCTCGCGCACCAGGACACCGTCCATGTCGCTCAGGTACGTCCAGCGGCGTTCGGTCACCTTCTCGTGCCCTCGTTTCTCGATCACGCCAGCCCAGCTTCTGAACCGTATCAGTCGGCGGCCGGGTGTACAGCCACCGTCGCGGCCTTGACCGACAGCGTGACCGGCGATCCCGGCTCCAGTTCCAGGTCCGCGACCGCAGCCGGCGTGAGGTCTGCCGACAGCCCCGCCGCCCACGGCGGGCCGCCGGCGACGCGCAACCGGATCACCGGTCCGTGTGGTTCCAGCCCGGCGACGGTGACCTCGACGGTGTTGCGCGGGCTGCCGTGGTGCTCCCCGTCGTGCGGGTACACCGACACCGCGCTGGGCTCGAACACCGCGACGGCCGCCTGGCCCACCACGACGTCCGGGGCCGGCAGTCCGGTGATGACCTCGCCGGACGCGGTGCGCAGCCCGTCCTCGGTGGCGACCCCGGCGACCAGGTTCAGCCCGGCGATCCGGGCGGTGAACGCGGTGCGTGGCGCACCCAGTACCTCCCGGGTCGGACCGCGTTCGACGATCCGGCCGCCGGCCAGCACGGCGACGTGGTCGGCCAGCGCCAGTGCGTCGAGCGGATCGTGGGTGACCAGCACGGTCGTCGGCCCCTCGCGCAGCACCCGGCGCAGCAGCCCTCGGATCGCCGGTGCCGAGTCGACGTCGAGGGCCGCGAACGGTTCGTCCAGCAGCAGCAGCTCCGGCGACGAGGCCAGTGCACGGGCGATCGCCACCCGCTGCTGCTGCCCGCCCGAGAGCTGCCCCGGCCGGCGTTTCGCGAACTCCGCCGCGTCCACTTCGGTCAGCCACCGGAGCGCGGCCTCGCGCGCCCGCGCACGGCTCTGCCCTGCCGAACGCGGGGCGAACGCGACGTTGTCCACGGCGGACAGGTGTGGAAACAGAAGCGCGTCCTGGGAAAGCAGCCCGATCCGGCGCTCGTGTGGTGGCAGGTCGACGCCGGGGCCCACCAGCTGCCGTCCGGCCAGCGTCACGTCGGCGCCGTGCACCGGCAGCAGCCCGGCGAGGCTGCCCAGCACGGTGGACTTTCCGGAACCGTTGGGGCCCAGCAAGGCGAGCACGGAACCGGCAGGCACGGTGAACTCGACGTCGAGGGCGAAGGTGCCCCGGGAAAGCGCGAGGCGCGCCGAGAGCGTCACCGCAGACCGCCTTCCCACGAACGCGGCCGGGCCACCGCGATCACCACGATGGCGACCACGATGAGCAGCAACGCGAGCGCCACCGCGCTGTCGATGTCCACCTCGGCCTGGTTGTACACCTCGAGCGGCAAGGTACGGGTGACGCCTTCCAGGCTTCCGGCGAAGGTGATGGTCGCCCCGAATTCGCCGAGCGCACGCGCGAAACTCAGCACCATGCCGGAACCGAGCGCGGGCAGCAGCAGCGGCAGCGTGACCCGGCGGAACACCGTCCACGGGCGCGCGCCGAGCGTGGCCGCGACCTGTTCGTAGCGGTCCCCCGAACCACGCAACGCACCTTCCAGGCTGACCACCAGGAACGGCATCGCCACGAACGTCTGCGCGATCACCACCGCGCCTGTGGTGAACGGCACCTGCTCGCCGATCAGCCAGTTCACCAGCTGACCGAGAAAACCCTTGCGGCCCAGCAGATACAGCAGCGCCAGCCCGCCGACCACCGGCGGCAGCACGAGCGGCAGCAGCACGACCGAGCGCAGCAGCCGTACGCCGGGTACGCGGGAGCGGGCCAATACCACCGCCAGCGGCACCCCGAGCACGACACACGCCACAGTGGACAGTGCGGCGGTCGTCACCGACAGCTGCAGCGCGTGCAGTGACGACGGAGTCACCAGCAGCGAGGGGAACCTGGTCAGATTCGTGCGCACCAGCAGGCCGACGACCGGCAGCACCACCAGCGCCAGCGCGAGGACGGCGGGGAACCAGAGCACGAGGGGAAGACGCGAATGCGGCGGCCGGGAACCGGCCGCCGCACCCGAACCGCCCCTACCGGGCCGTGCCAAACCCGACCTTGGTCAGCTCCGCCTTGCCCTGCGCACCGAGCACGAAGTCGGTGAACTGCTTGGCCAGCGCCGCCTGCGGCGCGTCCTTCACCGAGGCGATCGGATAGTTGTTGACCGCGCCCGCCGACTCCGGGAAGTCGACCTTGTCCACCTTGCCCGACGCGGACGTGGCGTCGGTCACGTACACCAGCCCGGCGTCCGCGTCCCCGGACTGGACCTTCGTCAGGACCTGCTTCACGTCTTTTTCCTCGCTCGCCGGCTTGAGCGTGGTTCCGGTGCTCTTCTCCACCTTCTCGGTGGCCGAACCACACGGCACCTGCGGCGCGCAGACCACGACGGTGAGCCCGTCCCCGGCCAGGTCGGCGAAGGACTTGATGCCCTTCGGGTTGCCCTTGGCCACCGCGATGGCCAGCTTGTTGGTGGCGAACACGGTGGGCTGCCCGTCGATCACGCCACCGTCGACCGCCTTGGTCATGTTCTTCTCGTCGGCCGAGGCGAACACGTCCGCCTTGGCCCCGTTGTCCAGCTTCTGGACCAGGGACGAGGAGCCCTCGAAGTCGAAGGAGACCTTGACCCCCGGGTGCGCGGCCTCGAACTGCTTGCCCAGCGCGGTGAACGATTCGGTCAGCGAGGCCGCGGCGAACACGGTCAGCGTGCCGCTGCTCGGCGCGGGCGCCGCGCTCGATCCCGGACCGGCACTGCTGCTGGGCTCGTCGCCCGAACTGCACGCACCCGCGAGCAGGGCGACCGCCGTGGTGCCGGCAGCGACTAGGGCGAGCTTCTTCATCTGCTTCCTTCCGGGGTTTCCACCACGACGGTGGTCGCCTTCACCACGGCCACCGCGAGCACGCCCGGGCGCAGCCCGAGCTCGCGAACGGCTTCGGTGCTCATCAGTGACACCACTCGGTGCGCCCCGCACTGGAGCTCGACCTGGGCCATCACCTTGTCGGCGACGACCTCGGTGACCAGCCCGACGAAGCGGTTGCGTGCGGAGCGCCCGACCGCCGACGGATCCTCGGGACCGGCCGCCTGCGCTCGGGCGAACCCGGCGAGCTGGGCCCCGTCGACCACCTTGCGGCCGGCCGCGTCCTCGGACGCGGTCAGCTGGCCGGCCCGGACCCACCGGCGAACCGTGTCGTCACTGACGCCGAGCAGCCGGGCGGCCTCGGACAACCGAAATTGCGGCATGGCCGGAACATTATCGCCGCAGATGCGGAAAAGCCATGCGGTCGCCGATTTTCCGGGTAACGCTTCGATCATTCAGCGCGGCCCCGACGGCAGGCTTTCCCGTGCCCGCCGCGACCGGCCCGATCCGGCGCTGGACAAGGGATTCCGCACCGGTCCCACCACGTGGAAACCTGGCACGGAGAAAACCGGTGACTTCGGACACGATGCACCTCTGCTTTTCCGCTCCGGCCGAGCTATCCTGGGCACAATGACCGCAGTACATCTCGGGTTTCCTCGCGTCCCCGGTACACGAGGTCCCGCCAGCGCGCCCCGTCCCGAGCATCCCGGTCTCGTCGACTCCTTCGGTCGCGTGGCGACCGACCTGCGAGTCTCCCTCACCGACCGGTGCAATCTGCGCTGTACCTACTGCATGCCGGCCGAGGGGCTCGACTGGCTGCCCGGCGACCAGGTGCTGACCGACGACGAGCTGGTGCGGCTGATGCGCATCGCGGTCGAGCAGCTGGGCATCACCGACATCCGGCTCACCGGCGGCGAACCGCTCCTGCGCCCGGGCCTGGAGGACATCGTCGGACGGGTCACCGCACTGCGCCCGCGCCCGCGGGTCTCGATGACCACCAACGGGATCGGACTGGCCAAGCGCGCGAGCGGGCTCGCCGCGGCGGGGCTGGACCGGATCAACGTCTCGCTCGACACGATCGATCGCGCACGGTTCGCGGAGCTGACCCGCCGCGACCGGCTCCCGCACGTGCTGGCCGGGCTCGCCGCCGCGCGCGACGCGGGCCTCACGCCGGTGAAGATCAACTCGGTACTGATGCGCGGGCTGAACGAGGACGAGGCCGCGCCGCTGCTGCGATTCTGCCTGGACGAGGGCTACCACCTGCGGTTCATCGAGCAGATGCCGCTGGACGCCCAGCACGGCTGGGACCGCGCGGACATGATCACCGCCGAGGAGATCCTGGCCAAGCTCGGCGAGCAGTTCGAGCTGTCGCCGTTCCCGGCGGCCCGCGGTGGCGCCCCGGCGGAACGCTGGCTGGTCGACGGCGGACCCGGTGACGTGGGCGTGATCGCGTCGGTGACCAGGCCGTTCTGCTCCGCCTGCGAGCGCACCCGGCTGACCGCGGACGGCGCGGTCCGCTCCTGCCTGTTCTCGAACGACGAAACGGATCTGCGTTCCCTCGTGCGCGCGGGCGCGCGCGATGAGGAGGTGGCGGACGCGTGGCGGGCGACCATGTGGCGCAAGCTCGCGGGCCACGAAATCAACGAGGCCGGCTTCGCGCAGCCGATCCGGCCGATGAGTGCGATCGGCGGATGACCATGCCAGCTCAGCAGGCGGTGACGGTCGTCGTCCGCTACTTCGCGTCCGCACGGGCCGCGGCCGGCCTGGACGAGGAGAAGGTGGAGCTGCCGGCGGGCACCACGGTGACCGGCGCGATCGACGCGGTGCGCGCGTTGCACCCCGGGCAACTCGCCCGGGTCCTCGAAGCCGCCAGCTTCCTCGTGAACGAGGTCGCGGTACGTGACCGATCTCGCACCCTCGGTGACGGTTGCCGGCTCGACGTCCTCCCGCCGTTCGCCGGCGGCTGAGATTCCCGCATCCCGCCACTCACCCGGCTGAGTGCCGCACAGAACGGCGAAGTGCCGCGATCCGGCCGGTTGGTCCGGACCACCGCAGAGCGCGTCGCAGCCACGCTGAGCGGCATTCGCGTTTAAACCTACTCTCCGAAGCAGTTCGCTCACGGCGTATTCAAGCAGTTTCCCCAGAACCACTCCGACTGCACTGGCGAGGCACTACGGCAATGGTTAAGGTACCCGCGCTTTAGCGGTACGAATGGCCCCTTGACGTCTTATGGACGTGACCCAAGCCTCACGATCCGTGAAATATCTCGGCCAGAAAACGGCCTGATAACGGCGCTCTGACCTGGGAGAACATGCGGATCGAAGGAAGGTTGCGCGTGTTACTGTGATGTAGGTCACGGTCCATATGATTTCCGATCACGGCCATCGTTACGTACCGTCGCTTTTCGGTTGGCCCCGAACCGACCAAGCAACACCGGGATTCCGTAGCGCCCAGCCCTGTCCGACGGATCCCGGACCCATACCCCGAGCGAAAGCATTTCCGGACAGGGACGAGGGGACGAGGACGACACGCCGTGTGCCGTCCGCGTCTGCCGCCCGGCAACGGGCGGACGGGCTCCCAACCCGACCCACAGCAGCAGGCTCGTAGGCGCAGGAAGCGAGATGTTTTCAAATGTCGTACCGAGGCAAGCACCGCAAGATGTCCGCTGCCACCCGCACGATCGCCCGCGTCGCTGTCGCGGGTATCGCGGTCGGCGCGCCCCTCGCCATCGCCACGACCCCCGCGTCGGCGACCGACTGGGACGCCATCGCGCAGTGTGAGAGCAGCGGCAACTGGAGCACCAACACCGGCAACGGCTACCACGGTGGTCTCCAGTTCTCGCAGAGCACCTGGAAGGCCTATGGCGGCAGCGGCAGCGCGGAGAACGCTTCGCGTGAGCAGCAGATCGCCGTGGCCGAGCGTGTCATGGATGCCCAGGGCCCAGGCGCGTGGCCGGTGTGCAGCAAGAAGGGTGGCAGCACTTCGTCGTCCTCCTCGCACCACACGACCAAGCACAGCACCAAGTCGTCGTCCAAGTCCACGAAGAGCACCACGCCGAAGAAGGTGACCAAGCCGGTCGCCGCGCTCGGCAGCTCGAACCCGAACGGTGACTACACCGTCGTGGCCGGCGACACGCTGACCAAGATCGCGCAGAAGTTCAACGTCCAGGGCGGCTACCAGAAGCTGCAGGACCTGAACGAGAAGTACGTGCCGAACGCCGACATGATCGCGGTCGGCCAGAAGCTCGCCACCAAGTGATCCTCGGCCTCCTCGGGAGGCCGGCACCGGTGCAGCTTCCGCTGTAGTCCGAACGAAAGGGCCCCACCGCGTCAATCCCCTGGCGGTGGGGCCCTTTTCGGCGTCAAGGCCGGCTCAGGGCGAGTTGACCCATTCGTCGGTGCCGTCGGTGAAGTGCTGGTGTTTCCACACCGGCAGCCGGGCCTTGACCTCGTCGACGAGGTCCGCGCAGGCGGTGAACGCCGCCCGGCGGTGGTCGGCGGCGACGGCGCAGGCCAGCGCGATGTCGCCGATGGTCAGCGCGCCGACGCGGTGGCTCACGGCGACCGCCCGGACGCCGGTCCACCGGGCAGCCAGCTCGGCGACCACTTCGGTGAGCACATCGCGTGCCGTGGGGTGTCCTTCATAGGTCAGGTCCCGCACGCCCTTGCCGCCGTCGTGGTCGCGGACCACGCCGGCGAACGTGACCACGGCGCCGGCCGCGTCGTCCGACACGAGCCGGGCGTGCTCGTCCACCGACAACGGCTGGTCGCTCACGTCGGCACGCAGGATCCGCACCCCGTGCCCGGTCGCGCCGGCAGCAGGACCGGGCCGCGGGTGGTCGCCGCCGGCGAGCTGGTCGACGGCGTGGCCGAGAATGTCCTCGAGCACGCGCAGTCCGTCCTTCACGCCGCCGCTCGACCCCGGCAGGTTCACCACGAGCGTGCGGCCCGCGACCCCGGCCACTCCACGGGAGAGGACCGCGGTGGGGACCTTGGGCAGACCGGCAGCCCGGATGGCGTCCGCGACGCCGGGCAGCTCGTGGTCCAGTACGCCGCGGGTGACGTCCGGGGTCCGGTCGGTCGGCGAAATGCCGGTGCCGCCGGTGGTCAGCACGACGGCGACGGGCTCGGCCACCGCGGCCCGCAACGCCACGCCCACCGGATCGCCGTCCTCGACCACCACCGGCGCGGGCACGTCGTAGCCGCGCTCACGCAGCCACGCGACGATCACCGGACCGGTCTTGTCCTCGTAGACACCCCGCGCGGCGCGGTTGGACGCCACGATCACCCGGGCACGCCGAGGCGCGGCCGACGCCACCCCTTCCGCGGCCGAGGTACCCACGGCGGGAGACGGTGCGTCGCCGCTGCTCGGCACCGTTCCGCCACCGCTCTCCGCCGACGTCCCAGGCACCACCCCGCCGCCCGTCGCTCCGGAAGAAGGTTCGTCGCCGATGGTCATGACTGCCGCTCCCAGGTGCCGGTTTTGCCGCCGTCCTTGCGGAGCAGGCGGACCGCGTCGAGACTCGCGGCCGGGTCCACCGCCTTGATCATGTCGTGCACGGTGAGGCCGGCGACCGCGACCGCGGTGAGAGCCTCCATCTCGACCCCGGTGACGTCGGTGGTCTTGGCCGTGGCCGTGATGTGCACCGCGGACCCGGCCAGCTCGAACTCGACCTTCACCCCGGACAACGCGATCTGGTGGCACAGCGGGATCAGCTCCGGCACGCGTTTGGCCGCCATGATCCCGGCGATCCGCGCCGTGGCCAGCGCGTCGCCCTTCGGCAGGCCGCCCTCGGCCAGCAGGCCCACCACCTCGGTGGTGGTGTGCACCGTGCCACCGGCCAGCGCCGTGCGGGCGGTCGCCGTCTTGCCCGAAACGTCGACCATCCGGGCAGCGCCGGTTTCGTCGACGTGGCTGAGTTCACTCACGCCGCCGAGGCTACTGCGCCGGGGTCAGCGCGGGACGGCCTGCTCCGCGCGCACGGCGTTGCGCACCGCCTCGGCGACCGCGGGCGCGACCGCGTTGTCGAACACACTCGGCACGATGAACGACGCGTTGAGCTTGCCGTTGTCCACCACGTCGGCGATCGCGTCCGCGGCGGCCAGCAGCATGGTGTCGTCGATGTTGTGCGCGGCGGCGTCGAGCAGACCGCGGAACACGCCGGGGAAGGCCAGCACGTTGTTGATCTGGTTCGGGAAGTCGCTGCGGCCGGTGGCCACCACGGCGGCGTGCTTCTGCGCCTCCAGCGGGTCGACCTCCGGGTCCGGGTTGGCCAGCGCGAAGACCACCGCGTCGGAGTTCATCGTGGCCACCTGCTCGGCGCCGAACAGGTTCGGGGCGGAAACGCCGATGAACACGTCCGCGCCGACGAGCGCGTCGTGCAGCGTGCCGGTCTGCTTGCCGGTGTTGGTGTGCTCGGCGATCCAGGCGAGGTTGTCGTCCAGGTTGCCGCGGTCCGGGTGGACGATGCCGTCGATGTCCGCGGCGACGATGTCGCCCGGGTTCCGGCTCAGCAGCAGCCGGATGATCGCGGAGCCGGCCGCGCCGACCCCGCTGACCACGATCTTGCAGTCCTCGAGCCGCTTGCCGACCACCCGCAGCGCATTGCGCAGCGCGGCCACCACCACGATCGCGGTGCCGTGCTGATCGTCGTGGAACACCGGGATGTCGAGCTGCTCGCGCAGCCGCTTCTCGATCTCGAAGCACCGCGGCGCGGCGATGTCCTCGAGGTTGATCCCGGCGTACACCGGGGCCAGTGCCTTGGCGATCGTGATGATCTCCTCGGTGTCCTGGGTGTCCAGGCACACCGGCCAGGCGTCCACGTCGGCGAACTTCTTGAACAGCGCCGCCTTGCCCTCCATCACCGGCAGCGCCGCGGCCGGGCCGATGTTGCCGAGGCCGAGCACCGCGGACCCGTCGGTGAGCACGGCCACGGTGTTGCGCTTGATGGTCAGCCGGCGCGCGTCCTCCGGGTTCGCCGCGATCGCCTGGCACACCCGCGCGACACCCGGCGTGTAGGCACGGGAGAGGTCGTCACGGTTGCGGAGCGCGACCTTCGGGCTGACCTCGATCTTGCCGCCGAGGTGGATCAGGAACGTCCGGTCGGAGACCTTCCGCACGCGCACACCCGGCAGCGAGTCGAGCGCCTGGGTGATGTCCTGCGCGTGGTTCTCCGACAGCGCGTTGGCGCTGATGTCGATCACGATGGTGTCGGCGTGCGATTCGACGACGTCGAACGCCGTCAGCACCCCACCGACGCGCCCGACGGCGGTGGTGAGATCACCGGCGGCGCTGGACGAAGCCGGGGCCTCGACCCGGACAGTGATGGAATACCCGGGACCGGGAACCGGCATGGCACTTCTCCCCGCTGAGCCTGGAAAGGTAGGACGGTGCCGAATTTAGTCCCGTGACCACGGCCACCCGACGCCAACCGGGTGACTCGCCGGTAACTTCGCGCTCGTGAGTGCCGGGTCCGGTGAGCACCGGCTCTGCCACTGACGAGGTGGGTCAGCGGTTGATCTCGGTTTCCGGGTGCACGTAGGGCACCTGCTCCAGGGGGAAGGTCAGGTCGCCGAAGGGGGACAGCGCGCCCTGCCGGTCGGACGACAGCTCGGTGACCGGGTGCTCGCCCGGTTCGGCCGGCCAGGTCGGGTCGATGCCCTTGTTCGTGCGCTTCTCGCCGTTGGCCACTGTGTCCTCCCGAGACCCTCTTCCGACTGCTCACCCACAGTCTGCCCGAACGCCGCCCGCGCCCGCGCACCCGCCCGGTATCCTGGAGTTCTATGCCCGCGACCTCTCTGGCGGACTGGCTGCGTGCGGAGCCCGACGAGGCACTCGCCGAGCTGCTGCGCACGCGTCGCGATCTGTCCACGCCCCCACCGTCCGACACCACCGTGCTCGCCACCCGCGCCGGGACCCCCGGATCGGTCGCCCGAGCCTGCGAAGACCTCGACACCGCCACCCTCGCGGTCCTCGACGCGCTGCTGGTCGCGGGCGCCGACGCGGCGACCGTGCCGGTGTCCGAGGTACGCGCGCTCGTCGGCCGCGACGTCGCGGGCTCGCTCGCGAAGCTCCGTGCCCGGGTACTCGTGTGGGGCGCGGACGACGCGCTCCGGGTGCCGCCCGCGGCCCGCGACGCGCTGGGGCCGTTCCCGGCCGGGCTCGGTGCGCCGTCGCCCGCGCTGGCGGCCACCGACGTCGAGGCCCGGCTGGCCGAGGCCGGGGAGGACGAACGGGCCGTGCTCACCGCGCTCGCCGCCGGCCCGCCGATCGGCCGCACCCGGGACGCGAGCTTCGATGTGTCGCTTTCGGACGCGGCCACGCCGGTGCAGAAGCTGCTCGCCCGCGGCCTGCTGCTGCGCCGCGACGACCAGACCGTGGAGCTGCCCAGGGAGCTGGGACTGCTGCTGCGCGGCGGGGTCGCGTTCGAACCGGCCACGCTGACCGAACCGGAGCTGCCGGTCCATCCACATCGGACGGACACGGTGGACGAGACCGCGGCCGGCGAGGCGATGGAACTGCTGCGGCAGGTGGAATCCCTGCTCCGGTCCTGGTCGCAGCTCCCGCCGCCGGTGCTGAAGGCAGGCGGGCTCGGCGTGCGCGAGCTGAAGAAGCTGGCCAAGGACCTCGATGTGGACGAACCACGCGCGACGCTGCTGGCCGAGCTGGTCGTGGGCGCCGGGCTCGTGGCCGACAGCGAGAACACCACGCCGGAATGGGTGCCGACCACGCTCACCGACAGCTGGCTCGCTTCACCGGCGGTGCAGCGCTGGATGACGCTCGCGCAGGCGTGGCTCGAACTGCCGCGGCTACCGGGCCTCGCCGGCGGGCGGGACGCCAAGGACAAGCCGATCGCGCCGTTGTCGGAAGAGCTGCGGCGGCCGTTGGCCCCGGCCGGGCGGCGGCGGGTGCTCGCCGCGCTGGCCGAACTGCCCGAAGGCGCGGGAGTGAAGAGCGTCGACGAGCTGGTCCAGGTGCTGGCTTGGCGGGCGCCGCGGCGTGGCGGCCGGCTGCGGGACGAGACCGTGCGGTGGACGATGGCGGAGGCGACCGCACTCGGGCTCGTCGGCCTCGGCGGACTGACCACGGGCACCCGGCTGCTCCTGGACGACGACCGCGCGGGCGCCGTGGAAGCCCTGCACGACGCGTTGCCCACGCCGGTGGACCACGTACTCGTGCAGGCCGACCTGACGGTGGTCGCGCCGGGCCCGCTCGAGACCGACCTTGCCGCCGCCATGGCCGCGGTCGCCGACGTCGAATCGGCCGGGCACGCCACGGTCTACCGGGTCACCGAAACGTCCGTGCGCCGGGCACTCGACACCGGGCGCACCGCGGACGAGCTGCACGCGATGTTCCGCGACAAATCGGCCACCCCGGTACCGCAGGGACTCACCTACCTGATCGACGACGTGGCCCGCCGCCACGGCCGGTTGCGCGGCGGGGCGGCCGGATCGTTCCTGCGCTGCGACGACGAAGCGCTGCTGGCCGAAGTCCTGGCCCATCCGGTCGCCGGAGAGTACGACCTGCGAATGATCGCGCCGACCGTGCTGATCAGCTCGGCCCCGCTGGCCGACGTGTTGGAAGCGTTGCGGGGGGCGGGTTTCGCCCCGGCCGCCGAAGGACCGGACGGCCGCGTGGTCGACCTGCGTCCGAGCGGGCGCCGGCTGCCGGGCCGCGCCCGCACCGCCCGCGCGCGCCCCGGCGAACCCGCGGTGCTGTCCGAAGAACAGGCCACCCGCATCGTGTCCAACCTCCGTGCCGGTGACCAGGCGGCGGCCCGCCGGCGCGGTTCCGCGGTACGGGCGCCCGGAGGTGGCGGCAAGGACACCACGGCGACCCTCGACCTGCTGTCCCGGGCGACCCTGGAACAGCGTGAGGTGTGGATCGGTTTCGTCGACTCCCGCGGCACGGCCAGTCAGCGCGTGGTGCGCCCGCTGCGCGTCGGCGGCGGCGTGCTGGAAGGTGCGAACCAGGAGCGATATCCGTTGCACCGCATCACTTCCGCGGCGCTGGTGGAAGACTGACCGGCGCAGTTCGGGCCGGCTGAGGGAGTTCGGCCTTCGCGAGTCCTGGAGGGAAGATGATCCTGCCGGCAGTGCGTGATCCCCGCATGGTGACCATCCGCCGAGGTGGCTCGCTGACCGACTCGGATCACCAGTTGCTCGCGCTGTGGGCGGCGATGTGCGCTGAGCACGTCCTGGACTGGTTCGAACGCGAGCAGCCCGGCGATGCACGACCACGGGAAGCGATCGCGGCCGCCCGGGCCTGGGCGAGCGGCGACCTGCCGATGATGCGGGCGCGCGCGCTGGGCGGGCACGCGATGGGGGCCGCTCGGCCCCTCGCCGGGGCAGCCCGCTTCGCCGCCTACTCGGCCGGGCAGGCCGCCTGCGTCGGCCACGTCGCGGAACACGACCTCGGCGCCGCGGCGTACGCGATCAAGGCCGTGCGCAGCGCGCACCCGGACGCCCCCGAGACAGGCCGGGCCGAACGCGACTGGCAGCGCGACCAACTACCCGACCCGATCCGCACCCTGGTCCTCGAAGACCAGGCCCGCCGCGACAGCATCTGCTGGTCGGCCTTCTCCGCCTGAAACGCCGACGGCGGTCAGAGACCGCGCAGACCCAGCAGGACCCGTTCCATGAAATCGCGCGAGGATCGGTCTCCCAGGATGAGTTCGGTCTGGTGCAGCAGGACCAGGCCGATGTCCGCCATGTCGCCCACGAGTACCTTCACCACGCCGAGCGGCAGGTGCAGGTGGGCGGCGATCTCGGCGACCGACCGGGTGTCCAGGCACAGGTCGCAGATGCGCCGGTGCTCGATGGAGCGCACCCCGCGGTAGCGGCGGCCACTGTCGCTGGTCGAGACGAGTGCTTCGAGGGCCAGGTTGTGGTCCGAGCGGGTCCGGCCCCGCGTGCGGGCGTACGGGCGGACGCGCGACCTCGGTTTGGCCGGCGCCGGGTCATCCGGCTCCGGCCCGCCCCCGCTCTCCACGGCAGCGGACCAGAACTGGTCCAGATCGGACGCCGCCCGGTCCTCCGGCTCCTCCGCGAGCGCGTGCCGGCTGAGGCCGGACGGCGGCGGCTCCTCCGCGCGGTGGCGGCGGTACGCGGACTCCTCCGGGACCATCCGATCGTCCGCACCCGGCGACCCGGAGCTGTCGGCGTACTCGTCGAACGAGTAGGGGTCGGCTGCCGGCGGAGCGGGCACCGGCTCCTCTGCCAGCGGCGGGGCGGGCGCTGGTGGAGCGGGCACCGGCGGGGCGGGCGCCGGCTCCTCGGTCAGCGGTGGAACGGCCCGGCGCCGCCGCCTTGCCGGCGGTGGTTCGGGGGCCGCGTGGTGACCGCGGGACTCCGCGGGTTCCTCGCTGTGGCCGGATTCCCCGGTGTCCCAGCCGTCGTCGTAGTCCGGAGGCGGGGGTGGTGGCGGGGTGGGACGGGGCGGATGCGGGCGGCGATGCGGCAGCATCGTCTTCAGCGTGCTCAGCTCGTAGTGGCTGGGTGAGTCGAACGACTCACGGTCGGTGCCCCGGTGCAGTGCGTCCCAGGCACCCGTCTCCTGCTCGCCGAAACCCGAGATCCTCACCCACGCACCCCACCTTGCAGCTGGGCCCGCAGCTCGGGCGTGATCTGCTGGCCGACCCGCTCCACGAGCAGCGTCATCTCGTAGGCCACGGCCCCGATGTCGCACGAGGGCGCGGCCAGCACGGCCAGCGACGACCCGTCGGACACCGCCATCAGGAAGAGGTACCCGCCCTCCATCTCCACCACGGTCTGGTTGACCCCGCCCGCCTCGAAGCAGCGGGCGGCGCCCTGGGTGAGGCTCACCAGCCCGGACGCGACCGCGGAGAGCTGCTCGGCGCGGTCCTGCGGCAGGCCGTCGGACGGGGCCAGCAGCAGCCCGTCGGCGGACACCAGCACTGCGTGCGCGGCACCCGGGACCCGGCGCACGAAGTCCGAGACGAGCCAGCCGAACGTGCCCTGTTCCGCCGGCCGGCCGGAATCGGTCCCGGGATAGGTCACTGGCCCTCCAAGCTGTCGAACGCTGCCGCGCACCCGCCCGTCACCCGGGCGGTCCTGTCCGCCCGGCCGGCGTGCGGACGCCGTCCCAGCGTATTCACCTGCCCGGCCATGTCGAGCGTGCGCCCGGGCAGGGTACGCGTACTTCCGCGCCTACGTCGTGGGGACGCAGGCGCGACCACGCCATCGCGGGTCACTCGGTCGTGCCGCCGGAGGGCCCGCGCGGAGGGGTGTCCACGCAGGTCACCAGCGTTCCGGCAGCCCGATCGAGGTCCTGCCGGCTCCGGCCGGGGCGAGCGGGAGACAGTCTCCCGGCTCCGGCCGGAGGCACCACTCCCCGAAGCGGGTGAAGACCGCGGAGTTCACTCCAACGGCCGCATCCGGCTCCGGGTACCCGGGTTCAGCCTGCCCGCAGTGCCGTGTCGTGCGCGATCGCGTGCTGGACGACGGAGATCAGCACCTGCTTGGCCGAGTCCCGTTCCCGCGCGTCGCAGGCCATGATCGGCACCGACGGGGAGATCGTCAGCGCGTGCCGCACATCCTCGATCTGGTGGTGCAGCAGGCGGTCGAAACAGTTGATCGCCACCACGTAGGGCAGCTTCCGGTTCTCGAAGAAGTCGATGGACGGGAAGGCGTCGGCCAGCCGCCGGGTGTCCACCAGCACCACCGCGCCGATCGCCCCGACCGCGAGGTCGTCCCACATGAACCAGAACCGGTGCTGGCCCGGCGTGCCGAACACGTACAGCACCAGGTCCGAGTCGAGCGAGATCCGGCCGAAGTCCATGGCGACCGTGGTGGTCGTCTTGTCGGGCGTGGCCGTGACGTCGTCGTGCCCGACACTCGCCTCGGTCATCATGGCCTCGGTGGTCAGTGGATCGATCTCGGAGATCGCCCCGACCATAGTCGTCTTACCCGAACCGAACCCACCCGCGACGACGATCTTGGCCGACGAGGTCGGACCTGTGTGCGGTGTGTTCGCGTCGGAGTCAAATTCTCCGAAGCCCACTGAGCACCCTTTCCATGAACTCGATACTGGGGCGGTCGCCCGCGGTCGTGCTGCTGGAGGTGTGCACCAGCACCAGGCCGAGTCCCGCCACGTCACCAATCAGCACCCGCACCACGCCGAGCGGCAGCCGCAACAGCGCCGCGACCTCGGCCACCGACCGGGTGTCCAGGCACAGATCGCAGATCGACCGGTGCTCGGGTACCCGGACCCGGTCCAGCACCCGACCCTGGTCACTGGTCGAGACCAGTGCTTCGATCGCGAGGTCGTAGGTCGGCTTGGTCCGGCCGCGCGTGCGGAAGTAGGGCCGCACGAGCCCGGAGGTCTCCACCTCGGTCACCGGCGGCTCGCTCGCGGCCTGCGCGGGCAGTGCCGCGGCGAGGTCGTTCGACGAGGGGCCGGGCGAACCGTCGTGGGCCGCGCTGAACGCGGCGAACTCGGCCGAATCGTAGAGCGGCCCGCTGGCACCGCCGAACAACTCCGAACCGGGTCCGCCGAGCAACCGGTCGCGGTACCCGGGCACGGCGGTGATCCCCGGCTGCTGCCCGGCGTTGGAATCGGTCACCCAATTCGGCGGCTCGCGCTCCGGCTCCGGTTCGGCATCGGATTCGGCGCGGGCGTGCCGGGCCCGCCACTCGCGGTCGACCCGGTCGCGGAAGGACTTCCAGTCCTCCCGTTCCCGGTCCCGCTCACCCCACCCACCGGTGGAGTCGTCCCCGAGCCGGCCATCGCCCCGCAAGCGCCCGTCGTCCACGGCTCACTCCCTGGTTCCCGGCCCGCCTAGCGGCGGACCGCAGCGCCCTGCAGTTGCGCGCGCATCTCCGGGGTCAGCTGCTGCCCGACCCGTTCGACGAGCAACGTCATCTCGTACACCACCAGGCCGATGTCACTTTCCGGCGAACCCAGCACAGCCAGGCACGAACCGTCGGACACCGACATGAGAAAGAGGAAGCCGTTGGCCATCTCGACCACGGTCTGCGCGACCGGGCCGCCTTCGAACACCTTCGCCGCACCCCGCGCGAGGCTGGTGAGCCCGGAGGCCACCGCCGCGAGCTGGTCCGCGCGGTCCTTCGGCAACCCGCGCGAAGCCGCGAGAAGCAGACCGTCGGCCGAGACGACCACTGCGTGCGCCGCACCGGGAACCCGGTGCACGAAATCCGTGATCAGCCACGCGAAGCTACCCGCCGCGCCGCCGGCCGCCCTGCCGTTCGGCTGCGTCGAGCCGCCTCCCGGCTGCACTGCACCCGCCCGTGTCACTGTCGCTCCTCACTGCTGTCGCTCACGTACCCGGCCCCGGTGACTCGCACCTCGTCCTCGAGCCGGGCCTCCGCCGGCCGTTCCTTCAATGCGTGCCGTCCGGAGGTGTACCCACGCTGGAAGCTTGCCATCCGGCTGCGTGCCGCTGTCGCCGAGCGGGTGATAGCACCCGTTCCGGGCAGTCCGGCGGTCTCGTCGGTGAACGAGTTCTGCGGTTCGGCCTGCGCCTGGGAAGGGGTGATCGACCCGGGGACCAGGTACGCGTTCGGGATGCGCTTGGGCAGCCCGGCCGACGTCACTTCCTCGTTCTTCGACTCGAGCAGCGACTGGGCAGCCTGCCAGCCCTCGTCCGAGGCACTGTGCCAGCCTTCGTCGCCCGGGCCCTCCGGACCGGGGTAGAGCGGCGTCGCTTCGATCGGCTCCTCCTCGCGCGCGCCGGCCGGTTCGGCCGGCGCGACCGGTTCGCGCGGGGCGGCCGGTCCGGCGGGTTCCGCCGCTGCCGCCGTCTCGTCGCCGGTGGTGGGAACAGGACCGGGTTCGCCCTCGTCCCCGCCTTCCCCGGCTTCACTGCCCTCACTGAACCAGCGGGAGAGTACCGACTGGTAGATCGGGAGCCGCCGGGTCGGCACTTCGTCCTCGAGCGCGGACGCGCCGTCGTCGGCGGCCGGTTCGGGGGCCTTCGGCTCCTCCGGTGCCACGTACTTCGGTTCGCGCTTCGGCAGAACCAGCGGCGCGAACTGGGTTTCGGCCATGCTCGCCCCGTCGCCGTTGGAGTCCCGGGTGAGCGGGGCCAGGTCCTCGGCCGTCGGCCACGCCGGCGCCTCCGCGGCCGGGGTCTCCGGGCTCAGGAACGGTCCGGCCGCCCGGTTGCCCGCGACCAGGTCGTCGAGGCTGATCGGCTGGTCGAGCGGCACCAGGCCGCCGACCGACTGGGCAGGCACCGCGGGGGGCTCCGGCGCCGGTTCCGGTTCCCGGTTGACCGGCGGGAAGCTCGGGTGCGACACCTCGTTGCGGTTCGGCGGCGGCGGGGTGTGCCGCGGCGCCGACGGCACCGGGGCGGCGATCCGGAGTTCGGTGAGCAGTTCGGCGGGGACCACCACGCGGGCGATCACGCCGCCCTCGATGTCCTCGTTCTCCCGCAGCCGCACCTCGATACCGTGCCGCTGGGCCAGCCGGGCGACCACGTACAGACCCATCCGCCGGGTCACCGACACGTCCAGGTCCGGCGGATCGGCCAGCCGGGAGTTGATCTCGGCGAGCCGGTCCTCGCTCATGCCGACACCGTGGTCGGTGACCTGGACGGCGAGCGCCTTCTTGCGGGTCACCACGGCCCGTACGGTGATCTTCGTCTCCGGCTCGGAGAAGTAGGTCGCGTTGTCCAGCAGCTCAGCCAGCACGTGCACCAGGTCGTGGATCGCCAGGCCCTGCACCGCGACCTCGGGGACGGCGCCGACCTCGATCCGGGCGTACTGCTCGATTTCGGACACCGCGGCACCGATCACGTCGGCGGCGGGCACCGGCTTCGGCACCGACTTCGCGAGTCCGGCGCCGGACAGCACCAGCAGCGATTCACCGTTGCGCCGCAGCCGGGTGGCCAGGTGGTCCAGTTCGAACAGGCTCGCCAGGTGGTCCGGGTCCTGCTCGTCGGCCTCGAGCCGGTCGATCACGCCGAGCTGGCGTTCCACCAGCCGCTGCGAACGCCGGGAGAGGTTCACGAAGATGCCGTTGACGTTCTCGCGCAGCAGTGCCTGTTCCGCGGCCATCTTCACGGCCTGTTCGTGCACCACGTCGAACGAGCGCGCCACCTCGCCGATCTCGTCGCGGGAGGCGACCGGCACCGGGTCCACCGCCTTCTTCGAGGCGTTGACCGGATCCGGATCGTCCAGGATCGACTGCACGGTCTCGGGCAGCCGGGTGTAGGCCACGTCGAGCGCGGTGCGCCGCAGCACCCGCAGCGGGCGCAGCATCAACCGGGCGATCGCGAGCATCAGGATCAGGGCCGCGATCAGGGCGGCGAGCACGACCACGCCCCCGATCCAGGCGGAGCGCACCGCCGTGCCGGCGAGGCTGTCCGCCTGCGCGCGCAGCTGGGTCAGCAGGTTGCTCTCGACCGCGCGGAGCTTGTCCGAGGCGATCGTGGAGTCCTGGCTCAACCGCGTGGGGTCGATGTTGAGCGCCTGGTTCTGGGTCTGCTGGGCGACCGAGAACGCGGACGTCTCGATCCGGCGCCGGTCGTCGACCTCCGGACCGGAGTAGGTGTCGTTGTACAGCTGGACCTGGTCGTCGGTGGCGTTGGCGAGGAACACCGAGATCGAGGCGTCCCCGCTCGCCTCCGCGGCGCGGGTCTCGTCGAGCAGGCTGCCGGGGAAGCTGTTGCGGAACGCGGAGATCTGCAGTGCGCTGTCCCCGCGCAGGATGAATTCCTTGGCCTCGCTGATCGACTGCGTGCTCGTGCCGAGCCGGAGCAGGTCACGGTCACTGGTCGCGGTGGTCACCTCGCGGCCCAGCTGCACCAGCGAGTCGAGAATGGACGAATAGGTGTCCAGCGCGGCGAGGTCGGAATAAGAGGAGGAGCCGATCGCCGCGCGCAGCGGGCGCAGCGCGTCCAGCCGCTGCAGGCCGCGGGCGTAGCGGTCGCTGGTGGCCTGGTCGTCGGTGTGCAGGTTGACCGCCGCGTCCCGCAGGTCGTCCACCCCGCGGTCGACCTTGGCCACCTGCGCGTCGAGGCCGGCCTGGCGCAGTGGGTCACCGGAGGCGATCCGGGCCACCGCCAGCGCCCGCTCCCCTTCCAGGTCGTGCACCACGCCGGTCACCTTCTGCGCGAACGCGACCTGGTCGGCGGTCCGTCCCAGCTGCGCGGCCTCCCGTACGTCGTCGACCACGCGCAGCACACCGAGCACCAGCGCGGTGAGCGTCGGGATGATCAGGATGAGGGCGAGCTTCGACCGGAGCCGCCAGTTGCCCAGCGCGAAGAAGGAGCGTCGTCCGCTCGATCCGCTCTCTCGCGCAGGGGCCCCTCCCGCCCCCGCGGCGTCTTCGTTCGGCACCGCCGCACCACCATCGTCGTCCGGGCCCGAGGGACCCTGTGCTTCGAAACCTGCCGTGCCCGCGGTCACTCCCCGCACGCCTCCGGCAGCAGGCCCGGACCCGCCATGGTCCAGGCCACTGACCAGGTCATTACACCCTTACGGGTGAAAAGATCGACTTTCAGGTGCGGTTTCCCGTCACCCCGGGTGCGGAATCGGTTCAGCTCTGGCATGACGTTCGGTCCCCGCACGTGGTCGGTCGCTGGTCCATTCGGCCGAGGCCACCCTTGACCGGCTTCGCGCCGGCGTGCGCGGAGTACCTCTTCACAAGGCTGCCGCTCACTACATCGGTGGTCCACACCTCACTTGCAGGAGCAGAGGGTAGCGAACGCTTGGCGCATTTGTAACCCTCCAGATGTCGGCCCAGGTGTACCCGGGCAGCGGATCAAGGCATTCAGGCATCCACGGCTTGTCCGCACGACGCGCCACAGCAGCACAATCGCTCACCTGATCGAGTGACGCGAACCACCTCTGAACCGTTACTGACCACCCATTGTGAGTAACGAGGGTGGTTCTCTACAGTAGCCGCGTGACTCCGGACGATGAGCCACATACCTCCACCCACACATCTGGTACCCCAGGCGTGACCTCATCCGCATAGGAGCGACCTTGTTTGAAGCAGCCGCGAGCAACCAGCGTAGATACGGCAGGCGCGGTTTCCTGTCCCTCGCCATGGCGAGCGGCGTCGCGCTGACCGCGAGCGGCTGCGGCCTGCTCGGCGGTTCGGATGACTCGGGCAGCACGAGCGGCGGATCCGGCCTGGAGAAGGCGAAGATCAAGGTCTCCATCATGCCGACGATCGACGTGGCCCCGTTCCACCTCGCGGTGCAGAACGGCTACTTCCAGCAGGAAGGCCTCGACGTCGAGGCGGTCAACGCGGCCAGCGGCGCGGCCTCGCTTCAGAAGTTGCTCTCCGGTGAGGTCGACATCGCCTACGGCAGCTACACGCCGTTCTTCGTCGCCAAGAGCAAGAGCAACGCCGACATCAAGTTCGTCGCCGACGCCTCTTCGGCCGGGCCGAAGAGCACCGAGATCGTGGCGATGCCGAACAGCACGGTGAAGAACGTGCACGACCTGGCGGGCAAGAAGATCGCGATCACCGCGACCGACACCATCTGCGACACCCTGACCAAGTCCGTGATGCGCGACAACGGCGTGGACTTCACCGGCGTGAAGTGGGTGCCCATCGGCTTCCCGCAGATCGGCGCCGCGGTGAAGCGTGGCGACGTGGACGCGGGCTTCCTCACCGAGCCGTTCATCACGCAGTCGGCCAAGGACGACGGCACGGTGGAGATCATCGACACCGCGACCGGCGGCACGAAGGACTTCCCGACCGCGGGCTACGGGTCGCTCGGCAAGTTCACCTCCGGCAGCCCGAAGACCGTCGCCGCGTTCCAGCGTGCGATGGCGAAGGCCACCAAGGACGCCGCTGACCGCTCGAAGATCGAGCCGCTGCTGGTCAAGTTCTCGAAGGTCGACCAGGACATCGCCTCACTGACCAAGCTGCTCACCTTCCAGTCCACTTTGGACGCCCGGCGGATCCAGCGGGTTCCGGACCTGATGCAGCAGTTCGGCTCGATCCCGGCCAAGATCGACGTGGCCACGATGATCGTCCCGC
Organism: Amycolatopsis jiangsuensis; assembly: GCF_014204865.1. Classification (NCBI taxonomy): domain Bacteria; kingdom Bacillati; phylum Actinomycetota; class Actinomycetes; order Pseudonocardiales; family Pseudonocardiaceae; genus Amycolatopsis; species Amycolatopsis jiangsuensis. The sequence continues at coordinate 5,947,260 of NZ_JACHMG010000001.1, read as the reverse complement.
AGGCGAACGCATCCTGACGTGCGTGTTGTCCGCAATCTGACCGGCCTGCTCGGTTTCCTGCTCATCTGGGAGGCGATCGTGCGGGCCGGCTGGGTCGATCAGACCGATCTGCCGCCGCCGACCGTGGTGTTCGCGCGGATCGGCCAGCTGCTCGGTGACGTCGAGTTCGTCCGCGACGTGGTGGCCTCGGCGCTGGCCTGGTTGATCGCGATGGCGATCTCGATCGCCATCGCGGTACCGGCCGGGCTGCTGCTGGGCAGCGTGCGCTGGCTGCGCGAGGCGACCAAGGCGATCGTCGAGTTCCTGCGGCCGATTCCTTCGGTGGCGCTGATCCCGCTCGTCCTGATCGTGATCGGCGGCGGCCCCGAGGCGAAGATCTTCCTCGCGGTGTACGCCTCGGTGTGGCCGATCCTGTTCAACACCATCTACGCGATGGCCGAGGTCGACCCGCTGCTCGTCGAGACCGCCCGCAGCTACGGCACCCCGCGATCGCGGATCCTCAGTTCGGTGGTTCTGCCGCACTCGGCGCCGTTCGTGTTCACCGGCATCCGGATGGCCGCGGCGATCTCGTTGATCCTGGTGATCAGCACCGAGTTCCTGGCAGGCGCGAAACTCGGCATCGGGCAGTTCGTGCTGGAGGCCAGCTCCGTCAGCGGACGGATGGACCTGGTACTGGCGGGCACCGTCGTCGCGGGACTGCTGGGCTTCATCGTCAACGAGGGGCTGGAACGGCTGGGCCGCAGGCTGTTCCGCTGGAACGAGGCCGACGAAGGAGCCACCGCGTGAGTGTGCTGGAAAGGCCCGTCCCGGCACGCTTGCGCGGCCGGGTGAGCCGCGGGATCAGCGGGTTCGCCCGCAAATGGCTGTTGTTCGTGGTGCTCGTGCTGCTGTGGGAGCTCGCGACCCGGCTGAGTGAGAGCGTGTTCTTCCCGCCGCCGAGCAAGATCGCGACGGCCGCGGTGAAGCTGTGGTTCTCCGGCCCCGGTTCGCAGCTGTTCCTCGGTGACGCGGTGTTCGAGCACGTCCTGCCCAGCCTCGCCAGGGTGCTCGGCGGGTGGCTGCTCTCGGTGGTGGTGGGTATCGCGCTCGGCACTGCACTCGGCCGCTCGCGTACCGGGATGGACTACGTGGGCCCGCTGTTCGCGTTCTTCCGCGCCATTCCACCGCCCGCGCTGGTACCGGTGTTCATCGTGTTGTTCCACATCGGACCGGGCATGCAGATCGCCACGATCATCTTCGGTTCACTGTGGCCGGTGCTGCTGAACACAGTGGACGGTGTGCGCTCGGTGGACAAGGTGAAGGTGGAGACCGCGCGTGCGTTCCGCACTCCGCGTCGCTACTGGATCGGGATGGTGGTGCTGCCCGCGGCACTGCCGAAGATCTTCGCCGGGCTGCGGTTGTCGCTGTCCATCGCGCTGATCCTGATGGCGATCTCCGAGCTGGTCGGTGCGCTCAACGGCATCGGCTACGCACTGTCAGCCGCCCAGCGGGCCTTCGACTACGACCAGATGTGGGCGTGGGTCGTGCTGCTGGGCATCCTCGGATACGGGTTCAACGCCGCCCTCCTCGCCGTCGAGCGGCGAGTGCTCGGGTGGCAGCCCGGCCGGAACTAGCACCTCTTCGGAAGGTTTTCTGATGTCGACCATGCTCGAGGTCTCCGGGGTTGGCCACCGCTACGGCACCGGCGACACCGCGCACGTGGCGGTGGACGAGCTGTCGTTCACCGTGGAAGCCGGGCAACTCGCCTGCATCGTCGGGCCGTCCGGCTGCGGCAAATCGACGCTGCTGCGCGCGATCGCCGGGCTGCTCCCACCGACCGCGGGCACGGTGAGCCTGCACGGTGACCGGGTGACCGGCGTGCCGGACGACCTCGCGGTGGTGTTCCAGGACTACAGCCGTTCGCTGTTCCCGTGGCTGACTGTGGGCAAGAACGTCGAGTTCCCGTTGCGCTGGAGCAAACTCGACAAGGCGACCCGGCGCGACAGGGCCCGCGAAGCGCTGTCGGCGGTCGGGCTGGCCGGCGTCGAGGGGAAGTTCCCGTGGCAGCTCTCCGGCGGTATGCAGCAGCGGGTGTCCATCGCCCGCGCACTGGCGAGTCGTCCCGCGCTCCTGCTGATGGACGAACCGTTCGCCTCGGTGGACGCCCAGACCCGGTTCGATCTGGAGGACCTGCTCCGCCGCGTGCAGACCGAACAGGGCACCACGGTGCTGCTCGTCACGCACGACATCGACGAGAGCGTCTACCTGGGCGACCGGGTGCTGGTGCTGTCGAAGTCGCCGGCGCACATCGTCGCGGACCTGCCGGTGGACCTGCCCGCCCAGCGTGACCAGATCACCACCCGCGAGTCCCCGCAGTTCGTGTCCCTGCGCGGCGAGGTGGCGCGGCTGCTGCACGGGCCCGCCGTGACCGCGGCGGCGGACGCGGCCGAATGGGAAGCCGCGGAGAAGGCCGCTTCGTCCACTGTGGAGAACGCGAAACGCTGATCAGGCCCCGGGAAACCACACCGACACGTCGGCGAGCGCATCGAGCGTACCGGCGTCGAGGTGCCCGGTGATCGTCTCGACCTCGGCGATCACCAGGGTCCGGCGGTCGATGCGGGAGCGGTAGTGGTGCCCGGAGAACGACAGTCCGGCCAGACCGAGTGCGGCTGAACCCAACGGCTTGACGTCGCCGCTGCCCTGGATCTTTTCGACCTTCTCGCAGCCGGTGGCGTCGCTCTTCTTGGGGAATCGCACTCGCACCAGTGAAATCGCCGCGGCGTCGCCGTGGCCGTCGCCCACTGCGTAGAGGCCTCGGTCCAGCGAGGTGCACCGGTGCCGGGCGAGGTACTCCCGTACCCGGTCGGTCGAGGCCGCAAGGCATTGCGCCTCGTGTTTCACGGCTTGGTCGAGCTGCTTGAGCTTGAACCGTCCGAACGTTTCGCTCTTCCGCCCGCGCTGCGCCGACTTGCGGCCTTCGGAAGTGCGGGTTTTCAGGCTTCGCCCTGGCAGCGAATCCGCGACTTCGCCGGAGAGGTTGCCGGGCAACGCTTCCGCCGCGGACCCGGCTTCCATCCCCGCCCCGCCCAGCCCGGCCACGCCGGATCCGACCGCCGTGCCGCTGCCGACGACGGTCACCAAGGCGACCGCGCCTACGAAGAGCTTTGCCCCGCCGCCCTTCTTGGGCGTGATCGGATAACGCGTGCCGTCCGGTCTCGTACGGATTTCCTGCTTCGCCATTGGTCCCTCCCCGGACACCGTGGTCGAAGCGGTCACCGTAGTCCGGGAAGGCGGCGGTGATCACGTTTCACCGCCGGAATCACCCGTTCGCCAGATGCTCAGTACAAGGTCTGCGGGTTCGGATCCACCTTCACGTGCACCAGGCTCGGGCCCTCCTCGGCCAGCGCGGCGGCCAGCGCCGGACGCAGTTCCGCGGCCTCCTTGACCGTCCTCGCCGAGCAGCCCATGCTCTGCGCCAGCGTCGTGAAGTCGATCCCGCCGAGGGCGGTGCCCGGAACCTTCCGGCCGCCGGCTGTCTCGCCGAGGATGCGGACCGCGGCGTACTGCTCGTTGTCCAGCACCACGAAGGTCACCGGCACGTGCTGCTGCGCGGCCGTCCAGAGCGCCTGCACGCAGTACATGCTGGAACCATCGCCGAGCACGGCGACCACCTTGCGGTCGGGCCGGCCGAGCGCCGCGCCGACCGCCGCGGGCAGGCCGTAACCGAGGGTTCCGCTGGCGACAGTGAGGAAGCCGGTGTCGGTGGCGGTGATCGGCAGCTGCTCGTGCAGCACGTTCCGGTGACTCGGCGTCTCCTCGACCACGATCCCGTTCTCCGGCAACAGTTCCGCGACCACAGAGTAGGCGAACGCCGGGGAGATCGGCGTGGTTTCGGCGGGTGCATCCGCTGGCGCGGGCCTGCCGGTCGCGGTCCGCTCGCCGACCGCGACCCGCTCGGTCAGCGCCCGGACGGCGTGCCCCGGCGTCGACCGGATCCCGGTGCCCTCGCCCGCCCGCGCCAGCACCTGCTCGTCGTCGCTCACCAGGTACAGCGGCGGGAGCGCGCGGTCCGGCTCACCTCGGTAGACGTGGTAGGTGAACGCCGGCGCGCCGAGCACCACCACGAGGTCGTGGTCCCGCAGTGCTTCCGCGACGGCGATCCGTTCCGGCTGCAGGAAACCGAGGAACAGCTCGTGGTCCTCCGGGAACGAGCACCGCGCGGACATCGGCGCCGCCCACACTCCGGCGCCGAGTTTCTCCGCCAGGGCAACGACATCGGGCACCGCGCCGTCCTGGTCGACGCTCGCGCCGACCACCAGCGCGGGCCGCCGCGCCTCGTCCAGCGCGGTCACCAGTTCGGCCAGCGCGTCCGGGTCGGGCGCGAAACCGGGCACCCGGTGCCCGGCCGGCAGCGGCATCGTCGCCTCGGCGTCCCAGTCGTCGACCGGCACCGAGACGAACACCGGGCCCTGCGGCGCCTGCGTGGCCACGTGGTGGGCGTGCGCGATGGCGGCGGGCACGTCCTGCGCCCTTGCCGGTTCGACGCTCCACTTCACGTACGGCTTGGGGAAGTTCGCCGCTTCCACCGCGCCGAGGAAGGGCTCGTCGGGCAACAGGGACCGGGTCTGCTGACCGGCCAGCACGATGAGCGGGGTCCGGTTGCGGTAGGCGGTGAACACGTGCCCGAGCGAATGCCCGACCCCACCCGCGGAGTGCAGGTTCACCAGCACCGGCCGGCGGGTCGCCTGCGCGTAGCCGTCGGCCATCGCGACGACGGCCGACTCCTGCAGCCCGAGCACGTAGTGGAAATCGTCGGGCCACTCGGTGAGGAACGCGATCTCGGTGGTGCCCGGGTTACCGAACACCGTGGTGAGACCGAGGTTCCGCAACAGCTCGCGAGTGGCGTCCCGGACAGTGCGAGTACCCATTGGCAGTCAGGGAGCCCGACGGGCCGGCTCCCCACCCCCTTTCCTCGGTACGTGCGGTCACCCCGCATCCGACTTGAGCACACCACCCTCGGCGGCGGCCACCGTCCGATGCTATGCCCCGCCCGGTGGTCCACGTTCACCCGCTCGGGAGTCTGGCGTCCTCACTTGCCGACACGAACGGTGACGTTCACCCCGCGCGTCGCGGTAAATGCACGTGCATGCGCATCTGCGCATTCGGCAAATGGAGGAATTTCTGCAATTTTCCATGTGCACAACAGCTCTGCATGTTACGTTCAGGAGTCCGGGAATTCGAACCGCCAGGGGAGGGCGCGTGCAACCGGACCCGAAGAACTCCCGCGCAATCCACTCGTCGTACTCGTCGGCTGCGGAGCTGTTCGATCCGGCGCACGCCCGACCGGCTGCCGGTTACCTCGTCGAACCGGACGAACTGAAGCGACACATCACGTCGCTCGAAGCTCTGCTCGATCGGGCCAAAGACGCACATTACCTGCTGACGAGTGCATACGAGAATAACACCCGCACCTCGGCTGACGAACCCGCGGCGACCCACGCGCTTTCGGCCGCCCGATCGCTGGGCAGGGCGTCCCAAGCGTCATTGGCCGCGATCGCATACCTCGGTTCACTCACCGACTCACTCCGGCGTGCGGCCGGTGAATACCAGAACACCGAGGAAGCGACCGGAAAGCTCTTCGAGAAATGAGGTTCCGGAGATCCGCAGCAGTGGCGTTCTGGAGTGCGCTGACTGTTTTCGGCACCGCCGCGTGCGGAAATCAGGCAATCGACGGGGTGGCGAAATCCGCGAACTCGAACAACGCCCCGCAGATCGCCGTGCCTCATCCACTCGACGTCACCCGCTACGCCGCCGCCCCCTGCAGTGCGATGGACGCGGCGCACCTCAGGAAGTTCAACGGACGAGCACCGGGCAGACCGGCCCGATCGTTCACCGGCGATCCGGCGTGCAGCTGGGATTTCGGCGGCCCACACGTCGTCGGCGGAGTCATCGTGGCACACGCCGACGACGGACTTCGGCTGCTCTACCGGCTCCAGCTGGTGGGTGAATACCTTGAAGGCTATTTCTCCCCGACCGAGGTCGCCGATTATCCCGCCGTCTTCCACAGCCGGGACGACGGTCGTCCAGACGGCGCCTGCACGCTCGGCGTGGGGGTGAACGCCCAGTGGTACCTCGTGCTCACCGTCATCGGCCGGCCCGGTGACGACTCGTGCACCGCGGTGCGGAACCTCGCGGGGGCCGTCCTCGACCGGATCGAGCAGGGAGGCTGAACCGTGGCGATGACCGGTCAGGAGATCTACCAGAACTTCGCCGAGGCGAACGGGACCGCCGCGCTCGTCGCGGTCGCCGATCTGCTCGGGCGGGTGCGCGGGCAGTACCAGCAGCTCGCCGGGGACCTGCGCGCGGCCGCGGCTCGGCTGGACGAGTCCTGGCAAGGCGGCGGCGCCGACGCCGCGCAGCGCGGGGCCGGCCCGCTGCCGCCCGCGTACCTGCAGGCGATGGACGGGCTGCAGCGGATGGAACAGCTGCTGCACGAGCACGCCGAGAACTTCCACCGGGCCCGCAACCAGGTCCAGCCCGTTCCCGAGCTGCCAGGATTCGCCGACGCGGTGCTCGGCGGTCCCGTCTCCGGCGTGAGCTACCTCGACCGGGTCGTCAAGGCACAGGAGACCGCGGCGAACAACGTCGCGGCGATGCGGACCTGGACGGAGCAGGCCACGCGCGGCGCCGCCGCCATGCCGGACGGCTACGGCACCACCACGACCGGTGAGACGTCCGTCCAGCAGAAACCGGCCCTGCCGCGGCAAGGCGCGCGCCATCCGGCAACACCACGGCCCGCCCCGGCCCACGACGACGTCTCACCGATCGATCACCGTGGCGGCACCCGGTCGCCGGACAACGCGGCCCCGGCCACCCACGGCCGAGACGAGACCACCTCGCGAACGGCGGGGACCAGCCTGATCCCAGATCCCGCGCAGGTCACCGAGACGGCAAGCACACCCGAGGGCGAGGTCCGCACACCCGACCGTCTCGCTCCGCCGGGCCCGGACAGCCCGCGTCGGGGCCCCGGGATCGACATGGGTCTTGACGCACCCCGGGCCCGCACCGCCGGCCACAGCCCCGTTCGCACCGCCGGGCAACGCCTCCCGTACCCCGCCACCCGGCAGTACCTCCCGAAACCCGCCACCCGGCAACGCCTCCCGTACCCCGCCACCCGGCAGCACCTCCCGAAACCCACCATCCGGCAACGCTTTCCGCACCGCGCCGCCCGAACCACCCGGCAACACGCCCCGCCACACCACCCCGCCCGGCGGCGAACCGCGCGGCGGCGGGGGTACGCGAGCCGCCGGCCAGTCCGGGCCGGCGACCCGTCCGGCAGCCACGGACAAGTCCTCCGCGCTGGCCGGCACTCCGCCGCCGTCACGAGGCAGGTCCGAGGAGAACGAGCACCGGCGTCGCTATCCCGTACGGGGCGAGGATCCGTTCGGGGCGAAGGAGGTGTCGTCCGAGAGCGGGGTGAAACCGGTGCCACCCGTCATCGGCGAGTGATGGTGTGGTTCGCCCGGCCCGCGGTCTTCCGGGACACCGAGCTGGCCGATCTGGTCACCACCCTCACCGGCGGCGAACTGCATCCGGTGCTGGCTCCGCAGCCGGTCTGGCGGGACTCGCAGGAGTCCCGGCACGCCGAGCTGGCGGTCCGGGAGCTGGTGCTCCGGCACGGCATACCTCCGTTCGACGCCGACGAACCCGAGCTGGCCGACCTGACCGCGCTGCTGACCCGGCCGCCGGAAGCCCGGTTCGGCTGGTTCGCGGACACGGTCCGCGACGTGCGGCTGGGCGTGCTCGTCTCCGGCAACCGGTGGTTCCGCGTCATCGCCGTACGCGACGAGGACGAGATCTTCGTCCGCACCTTCCGCGAGACCAATCTCGCGCGAGTGCTGGCCGACGTCCTGCCAGCCGGCGCCGAAGCGATCGGCGAGCCGCGACCGTTCAGGCCCGGCCTCTTCGACGCTCCGCCGGTCATGGTGGCCGAACTGTACGTCGAGTCCCGCGCGCCGGACGGCCACCACCTGTGCAGCGCACCGCTGCGCGTCTGCGACACCCCGGAGGGACGTTGGCTCCTGACCGGGTCCGGAGCCGAAGCCACCCTCGCACCGGCGGATCGCACGGATGTCGCAGCCGCGTTGGAAGCGGCCCGGGACCGGCTCGGATGACTCCCGCGTGCGTGTCCGCGCTGGGCAGGCACGCACGCGGGAGCGAGCGGGTCAGCTGCCGAGCAGACCGGAGAGCCCGGCGCCCTTGAACGAACCCCAGCCGGTGACCTGGTCGTAGCCGGTTCCGGCGCTGAAGCCGGTCGTGCCGTTGAAGTCGTTGTTGCCCTCGGTCACGTCGTTGAAGCCGCTGCCGTACTGCGCGCCGTTGCCGATGTCGTAGAACTTCGGGTTCAGGTTGCCCAGCGGGCCCCCGCTGACCTCGTTCTGCAGCACGGTGAAGCCCGCCCACAGCGGAGCCGCACCCGAGGTGCCCCACACGTTGCCGGTCTGGCCACCGGAAACGATGGTGTAGGCCGAGCCCTGCGCGGCGTCCGCCGAAACGTCCGGAACCTCGCGCTTGGTCGTGCTCTGCTTGCCCTGCCAGGACGGCGCGTCGAAGATCGTGGACGTGCCACCACCGCCGGCGCCACCGGAGGCGCCGTCGTTCCACGCGACCTCACCGTCGTAGCCGTTCGACGAGTCCACCGACAGCTGCGTGCCGCCGACGCCCGAGACATTCGGGCTGGACGCGGGGAAGTCGACCGCCTTGTCCTTCGAGCCGTTCTGGCGAGCGCAGTCGGTGGTGCCGTCGTCGCCCGCGGCGGCGAAGTAGCTGATGCCCTCCGCGGTGCCGGTGGCGATCGCCTTGTCCACGCTGTTGGCCGCCGAAGCACCCTCCGCCGCTTCGCAAGCACCCCACGAGATGGAGACCACCGAGACCTTCTTGTCCGACGCGATCTGCTGGTACATCGCCAGCTCGCCGGCGCTGGAGTTCTCCGCCTCGTACACGTAGGAGTCCGCCGCGGCGGCCACCGCGTGCACGACCTCGACGTCCAGGTCGACCTCGGTCTCCCCCTGACCCGGGCTGTCGTCGTAGCTCGTGCCGTTGACCGGTACGGTGGTCACCGAGCCGCCCTTGAGGCCGTACTTCGAGTCGTAGGCCGTGATGTCCGACTTGTCGTACCCGTCGAACTCGACGAAACCCACGCTCACCCCGGCACCGGTGGCCGAGAGATCGCCGGTGCCGTACGCCTTCTTGAGGATGTCCGGGGTCACCGCTTTGGCCGCGTGCGGGGCCTGTTCGGTTGTGGAGTGCTGCTGGACCGCGTGGTTGTCGAGCCCGACCACGGAGTCGACCACCGACGCCACCGACTTCGGCAGCGCCGGAGCGGAGTCGTTGGCGAAGAAGGTGCGGCCGGTGACCGTGTCGAGGTAATTCCCGATCCCGGTGTGGAACGCGGATTCCAGCTGGGCCGCGGTACCGGAGAAGGTGACCGCCTGACGGTTACCGGAAACCGTGATCCCGGTGGCGCCATTGTCTTTCAGGAATTCGACCGCCTGATCCGCCTCGGCCTGGGTTGGGCCGAATGCAGTAGTGAACTGCTGCGGGGTGAGGAAGTGGTGGTAGTTCGGCGAGGCCGGATTCTGCACGTCCGCGAGGAACTGCCGCAGCGCTTGCTGGTTGTGCAGCTTCAACGACAACGCGGCGGTGATCTGCCTGGCACCGTCGACATCGCCACTGCGTGCACTGGCGACGAGCGGCGCGTCATTGCCGGACAAGGAAATCAGCGGATCGGCGTTGGCCACACCGGTCAGCGAAAGGCACAGCAACGCCGGCAGCGGGACGGCCGCGGCGACGAGCTTGCGCATGCGCATGGCGATTCCTTCCATGGGGGACCGGGTCGAAACACTCCCGGCGGACCCGGAGCTCGACCCTGTTTCGCCGAGCATAAGAAACCGTCCGGACCGGAGGAACCTACTTTTGGCTGACCTTCGGAGTGGTTGGTTTTTGTTTCACCACGGCAATTTCCGGCCGTTTTAGGCGAGGTCGTCCCGATTCGCCCGGCTACCCCGGTGGGCCGGAACGGAAATATGCGGACAATCCGGTCCTCCGGGAGAAAAACCCGTTCCCGGATCCCGGGAATTCGGGGTGACGCGGGGTTTCAGCCCTTGACCAGCTCGGCCCACTCCCGCACCGCGGCCGCGTCGACCGGCGCTTCCCAGCCGTCCGGACGCACCGCGCCCCCCACGTGGAACCCGCGCACCCCACCGGCGCGCAGCAAGTGGACCTGTTGCGCACGCAGCCCGCCACCGACCAGCAGCTCCGGTCCGGCTGCGCGCCTGGCGAGCTGCTGCAACACCGGCAGACCGCTGCCGACGCCGTTCGGATGCCCCGCGGCGAGCACCGTGTCGCAGCCCAGTTCGGCCAGCACGCCGCACGCGGCGAGTGGGTCCAGGGCTCGGTCGATGGCGCGATGGAACGTCCACGGCTGCCCGTCGATCTCCTTCAGCAGCACGCGACAGGCGTCCACGTCGACCTCGGAATCCTCGGTCAGGAAGCCGAACACGAACTCACGGGCGCCGGCGTCGAGCAGCCCGGCCACGATGGCCCGCAGCGCGTCGATGTCCCCGGCAGCGAACGAGTTCTCCGCGCGGAGCATCACGCGGACCGGCAGGTCGGTGGCCGCGAGCACAGCGCGCACCGTCTCCACGGACGGGGTGAGGCCGTCGGAAGCCATGTCCGCGACCAGTTCGAGCCGGTCCGCGCCGCCCTCCTGCGCGCGCTCCGCGTCCTCGGCGCTCAGCGCGATCACTTCCAGCAGGGCGGTCGTCGAGCTCATCGGTCTTCCGTTCAATCCGAGTGCGGGGTGTCGTCCCCCCGGGAGTGCCGGCCGCGCCGGAACCCGCCTTGCAGGCTCGTCATCCGCTCGCGCACCGCTTCGGGGGAAAGCGAGAGTATCGGCCGCTGCTCGGGCACCTGCCCGGGGTCCACCACCTCGGCGACGCGCAGGAACGGCCAGGTGTCCTCGGCGCCGTCCTCCTGCTCCAGCTCATCCGGCGTCGGCCACAGCGGCAGCGACGCCGGCGCCGGCCCGTCGGCCGGCCCGTCCGGATCCACAGTGGGGAACGCCACGTCAGCCGGTTCGGGCGCCACCGGCGGCCACGGCGGCGGTTCGTTCTCCGGCACCACCCCCGGATCGCGGAACGCCTCGAACACCGGCTCTGACAACGTTTCTGACGGCGGCCCCGACTCACGCAGCGGTTCCGGCACGGACTCGGGCTCCGGCGGCAACGGTCCCGGCGGCAGCGGCTCCTGCGGCACCATTTCCGGCGGCAACTCCGCCGCAGGCTCCGGCGGCAACTCCGGCGGCACCGCCACCGCGGGTACCCACTGCGGCTCCGGCAACGACTTCGGCTCCTGCTGTTCGGCCAGCAGTTCCGGCGCCACCACGCGCGGTTCCGGCGGCGCGGGCGGCTCCCCCTCCGGCGCGGCGGAGTCGAACCAGCGCGACAGCACGTCGCGGTAGGCGGGCATCCGGTCGGTCGGCGCGTCGAGGTCCAGGTGAGACCGCTCCTCCTGCGCCGGTGGCCACTGCGGGACGTTCTCGACGACCGGTGCCCGCCGCGGCGGGCCTTGCTCCAGCACCGGGGTGAGCAGGGCGCCGGGCTCTTCCGGCTCGACCGGGATGAGCGGGGCGAGCAGCTCCGGCTCCGGCGCGGGTTCCGGTTCGGCCGGCTGCGGCAGTGGGGGTGCTTCGACGATCAGCGCGGCAGGCACGAGCACGGCCGCGGTCAGCCCGGCACCCCCACCCGGGCGCAGCGAAACCCGGATGTCGTGCCGGAGCGCCAGAGTCGCCACCACGTACAGGCCCATCCGCCGGGACACCTCGACGTCGACCTCCGGCGGATCGCCCAGCCGCTGGTTGGTGCGGTCGATCTCCGCCTGCGGCATGCCCGCACCACGGTCGGTGATCTCGATCCGCCACGCGCGCTCGGCGGTCCACTCGCTCTCGACGGTGACCGGGGTCGCCTCGCCGGAGTAACGGGTGGCGTTCTCCAGCAGTTCGGACACCACGTGCACGAGGTCGTTGACCACCTCGCCACGTACCGCCAGCGCGGGCGCCGGGCCCAGTTCGATCCGCTGGTAATCCTCCACTTCGGACAGTGCCGCGCCGATGATCTCGTCCGCGACGACCGGTCCGGAGTCCTCACGCACGAGGTCGGTACCGGAAAGCACGAGCAGGTTCTCGCTGTTGCGCCGCATCCGGGTGGCAAGGTGGTCCAGCTCGAACAGGCCGGCGAGCGTGTCCGGATCCTGCTCACCGGCTTCCATCCGGTCGAGCACCGACAGCTGCCGTTCGACGAGATCCTGGCTGCGCTGCGAGAGGTTCACGAACATCGCGTTGACGTTCTCGCGCAGCATCGCCTGTTCCGCGGCCAGCCGCACCGCCTCACCGTGCACCGCGTCGAACGCGCGCGCGACCTGGCCGACTTCTTCGCGCGTGAAGACCGGCACCGGCGCGACCGCGGCACGGTGGCGCAGGTTCTCCGGTCCGGGGTCGGGCTCGGTGAGCAGCCGCTGCACGGCTTCCGGCAGCCGATGGTCGGCCACGTCGAGCGCGGTGCGCCGCAGCACGCGCAGCGGCCGCAGCAGCGAACGCGCGATGATCACCGACAGCACCCCGGCGACCAGCAGCACGGCCAGCACGACGCCGCCGTCCCAGATCGTCGACGTGCGGGCGCGGGCGGCGAGCGTGTCGGTCTCCTGCTGCAGCTGGACGAGCAGCGCCTGCTGCACCTGGTGGGCCAGGTTGACCGTGTAGGTCGACGCGGTGTCCCAGCGGTCCGGGTCGAGCCCGGACAGCGACTCGTCGTTCTCCGCCTGGACCAGCGCCGATTCGACCATGTCGTTGCCGATGTCCACGACGAGCCCGATCACCGTGTCGTCGTACATCCGCTGCTGGTCGGGGGTGGCGAAGGTGCGGTAGTCGTTGCGGGCGGCGGCCAGCTCCGCCTCGGCGCCGAGCAGCGAACGGGTGCGGTCCCGGCTGAGCGTGCCCTGGGCCAGTGCCTCGGACATGACCGCCCGCTTGACCGACATCTGGTCCTTGATCCGGGCCAGCGCGTTGCCGGCCAGGCGCAGCCGCGCCAGCCCCCCGTTCGAGACGTCCGCCGCCGCAGTGTCACTGATGTCGAGCAGACCGGAGATCAGCTCGCTGTAGGAGCGGAGCACGGCGTCGGCCGGGAAGGCGGAATGCTCGGCGGAGTAACGCAGGCCGCCGAGCACGCCGAGCCGGTCGTCGCTCTGCTGCAGACTGCCCGCGGCGGTGGTGTCGAGCCGGGGCGCACTGTCGGAGAAGGTCTTCTGGAACGTGCCGATCGCCTGGTCCACCCGGGTGCGCTGGGCTTTGAGACCGGTCGTCGGGCCCTTCCGGCCGCCGGCCACGAACCGCACCGTGACGTCGCGTTCCCGCTGCAGCTGGTGCACCATTTCGGCCACCGTCGCGTCGACCCGGCTGCGCGAGGCGAACTCGGCGAGCTGCTGCGCGTCCCCCAGATCGCTGGTGATCCGCAGGCCGACCAGCACGACCACGGCGAGCGCGGGGATCAGCAGGACGGCGAAGAGCTTGGTGCGCAGGTGCCAGTTGCGCAGCCGCCACCGGCCGCCGACCCGCCGCACAGCGGGCTCCGTCGCGTCGCCCGATCGGGGACGCTCGTCGCGACGGATCACCTGTGCTTCCTTTTCACCGTGAGACCCCTACCCACGGACGTCATCGAGGGTGTCCGACCGCGACCCTACTGACGAGTAGGCCAGATGAGTGGAACGGAAAACCACCCTGGCGAGGGTACGGCCCTGCCCTGGATCGTATGGGTAGCGGCCCATACGATCCAGCACAAGGCGAAGATTCTCCCGGTAGGTGAGAGCACATGAAGGTGATCGGTCCGGCGTTCGCGCTGGTCGCGCTGCTCTTCGCGAGCACGGGCTGCGGGCTGTTCCAGTCTGCTGACAGTCCGCAACCACCTCCGCCCGAACGGACTACCTTGCGCGTCGGGGTAGCCACTCCGATAGACACCGCGCCGTTACGGATCGCAGCCGCCTCCGGGAAGTTCCGGGAGGCCGGCCTGAACGTCGAACTGGTCGACCTCGGCACCGACGACGGCGTGGCCAAGCTGACCTCGGGCAGGGTCGACGTCACGTTCGCCAGCGACGTCTCACTGTTCCGCGCTGCCGCGGCGGGCACCGCACTCCAGCTGCAGGGCGAGGCCTACACCTCGGGCGACAACACGATCGCCCTCGTCACGCTCCCCGGCTCGGACTACCGCGAGCCCACCTCGAAGAAGTCCCCGAAGATCGCGGTCGACCGCACGGACGACGTCGGCGCGCTGACCGCCCGCTCGGTGCTCGCCACCGCGGGCGTCGACCCGGCCAAGGTCCGCCTGCAGGCGAGCCCGTTCTCGCAGATGCCGGAGGTCCTGCAGTCCGGCGGAGCGGACGCGGCGGTGATGGTGGAACCCTTCATCACCCAGGCGGAGAAGGAGCTGGGCGCGCAGATCCTTGCCGACGGATCGAGCGGGGCGACGCTCGATTTCCCGGCCTCCGGCTACGCGGCGACCGGCGCCTTCGCGGCGGCGAACCCGCGTACGCTCGCCGCTTTCCGCCGCGTGCTCACCCAGGCCCAGCTCGCCGCGGCGGACCCGGCCACGGTCCGCGACGCACTGCCGTCGTTCTCCGACATCGACGCGACCACTGCGGCATTGATCTCTCTCGGCAGCTACCCGACCACGCTGTCGGCGACGCGGCTGCAACGCGTGGCCGACCTGATGCACAGCTCCGGGCAGATCCCGAACCGGCTCGACGTACAGGCCATGTTGCCCGTGGAAAACCAGCCGTAACTAGATGTTCTCGCCTGTCGGCTGAAGGCACACCGTACGGACGGGCGGCCCCGCGTACACGAGCACTGCGTCCTCTTCGCCGCAGCTTCTGCTCGACCGTTTGCCGTTGTGGACCACGGCGCGGGCTTCCGCGGACGGATCGCTGCACGCCACCTTGCTGATGGACGACTCGTCGTCGACGTCACGCAGGCACTCGCCGTTCGACACGTTCAGGGCCAGACACAACGTCCGCTGCGGCGTACGCGACGTACGCGAGGTGCCGTAGATCTCGAAGCGCACGTAGTCCTCGCCGTGACAGGAGGAGCGGCCGCGTATCACGTCGTCGACCCGGTACGTGGCACGGCTGTCCGAGCAGGCGGCGTCGTGGTAGCTCTGCGTGTCGAGGCCCGCCTGGCTGAGGTAGAGGCAACTGCCGGCGGACGGCGGACCGGCCGAGCGCGCGATGGCACCGACACCGAACGCAGCCAGCACGCCGAGCCCGAGCGCCAGCACGATGGCGCCCGCGATGAGCCCCTTCACCTTGCCCGAGAGCCTTCGCCGCGGCCCCGGCGACGAGAAGTGCCCCGGCGGCTGGAACGGGTTCGGAGCCGGCGGCGCGCCGAACGGTGGTGTGGTCACGGGGTCCCTCCTGCACAGGCCTCCGGGTCATCTTGGCATCCCCGCGACCCGGCGCGGGAGGGAACGTATAAAGGAGAGGTGACCGATGGCCCCTTGATCGTGCAGTCCGACAAGACCGTGCTGCTCGAAGTCGACCACCCGAAGGCAGGCGACGCGCGGATCGCGATCGCCCCGTTCGCCGAGCTCGAACGGGCGCCCGAGCACGTGCACACCTACCGGATCACGCCGCTGGCGCTGTGGAACGCACGGGCAGCCGGGCACGACGCCGAGCAGGTCGTGGACGCGCTCACGACGTATTCGCGGTTCCCGGTGCCGCAGCCGCTGCTGATCGACGTGGTCGACGTGATGGGCCGGTTCGGCCGGCTGCAGATCGCCCACCACCCGGCACACGGCCTGGTCCTGTCCACCACCGACCGCGCAGTGCTGGAAGAGGTGTCGCGGAACAAGAAGATCAGCCCGATGCTGGGCGCGCGGATCGATCCGGACACCGTGGTCGTGCACCCGTCCGAACGCGGCCGGCTCAAGCAGGCGCTGCTGAAGGTCGGCTGGCCGGCCGAGGACCTCGCCGGCTACGTGGACGGCGAGGCGCATCCGATCGCGCTGGAGGAGAGCGACTGGCAGCTGCGGGACTACCAGCGCGGGGCGGCCGAGGCGTTCTGGGCCGGCGGCTCCGGTGTCGTCGTGCTGCCCTGCGGCGCGGGCAAGACGCTGGTGGGCGCGGCCGCGATGGCGCAGGCCCAGGCGACCACGCTGATCCTGGTGACCAACACCGTCGCCGGGCGCCAGTGGAAGCGCGAGCTGATCGCGCGCACGTCGCTGACCGAGGAGGAGATCGGCGAGTACTCCGGGGAGAAGAAGGAGATCCGGCCGGTCACGATCGCGACCTACCAGGTCATCACGCGCAGGCAGAAGGGTGAGTACAAGCACCTGGAGCTGTTCGACACCCGCGACTGGGGCCTGGTCGTGTACGACGAGGTGCACCTGCTGCCGGCTCCGGTGTTCCGGATGACGGCCGACCTGCAGTCCCGCCGCCGCCTGGGGCTCACCGCGACGCTGGTGCGCGAGGACGGACGCGAGGGCGACGTGTTCTCCCTGATCGGGCCGAAGCGTTACGACGTGCCGTGGCGCGACATCGAGGCACAGGGCTGGATCGCCCCCGCGGAATGCACCGAGGTCCGGGTGACCCTCACCGAGGCCGAGCGCCTGTCGTACGCGACCGCGGACTCGGACGAGCGCTACAAGCTGGCCGCCACCGCGATGACCAAGATCCCGGTGATCAAGTCCATTGTGGACCGGCATCCCGGCGAGCCGACCCTGGTCATCGGCGCGTACCTGGACCAGCTGGAGATGCTGGGCGCGGAACTGGAGGCCCCGGTGATCCAGGGCGCGACCCGGAACAAGGAGCGCGAGGAACTGTTCGACCGCTTCCGCCGCGGCGAACTGCGCACCCTGGTGGTGTCCAAGGTGGCGAACTTCTCGATCGACCTGCCGGAAGCCTCGGTGGCGATCCAGGTGTCGGGCACGTTCGGCTCCCGCCAGGAGGAAGCACAACGCCTCGGCCGCCTGCTGCGCCCGAAGGGAGACGGCCGACAGGCCCACTTCTACTCGATCGTCTCCCGCGACACCGTGGACACCGAATACGCCGCCCACCGCCAGCGTTTCCTGGCCGAGCAGGGCTACGCCTACCACATCGTGGACGCAGAGGACCTCCGCCGACCACTCTGAACCGCGCCGGTCCGCGCCGGTTCGCGTCGGTTCGCGGCGGCCCGTCGGTTCGCATCGGTTCGCGCCTACCTGTGGTGGCCCGCGGCGGTTCGCGGCGGCCCGTCGGTTCGCATCGGTTCGCGCCTGCCCCGCACCCGCGTCTGCGGCGGCCCCCGATTCGAACCCGTACGCGGCGGTCCGCCGGTCCACACCTGCCTGCGGTGGCCCACGGCGGCTCGCCGGTCCGCATCTGGCCGCGTCGGTCCGCATCTGCCCGCGGCGGTCCGCTTCCCCGGTCCGCACCCGTCCCCGGCGGCCCGCGCCGGTCCCGGCGGCCCACCGATTCGCGACGGCCCGCCGGTCCACGTCGGGCCAACCGTGCGCCACCACACTTTCGGCCCAACGGCTGCCTCACACCTCACTTTCGCCACAGCCGTCCCACAAGCACCTCGCCACCTGCACTTTCAACACTTCACTCGAACGGATGAGCGACCAACCCTCTGGAAATTGTCGTACCCTCGAACTACTGTTCGACAAGCAGGAAGGCCGAACACCAGTTCGAGGGGAAGCTCATGACGATCGCACCGTTCCACCCCACCGGCGTCGCGGTCCCGCCGGTCCAGACGTTGCCGCCCGGGCGGTGGCACGGCCGGATCTGGGTCTCCGACGAGCCACTCGCGCGGCCCCAGCGATACCTCGAGTGCGTCGCGGAATTCGGCCGGTCCGGGTTGTGGCCGGTGCTGGTCCCGTTCGACCAGCGGTTCGCCGCGCGGGGTGAGGACTGGCTCGACGACCGGGGCCGGCTCGCGCCCGCCGGGCACCGCGTCGGTTCCGTGGATCCCGAGGCCGTCCTCGCGCGATGGTGGGACGCATCTTGTTGCGACGGTGCCTGCCTGCGCCCGTTCGGCGCCCAGTTCCCCGGCCTCGCCCGGCGTTCGCACCGCCGATGCGATCCGCTCGCCGAGGCCGGCAACACCGGCACCGTGCTCGCCGGGCGCTCGCCACATCGGCTCGGTCTGGTCCAGGCCGAGCGGCCGGCCGACCTCCCCGCGCTGATCGGCTGGACAGGCATGATCAAGTCCACCGACCGGGTCGCCGAACTGTCCGCCGTGCTCCGCAGCTGGGAGGACCGCTTCGGTGCCACGCTCGTCACGCTCGGTTTCGATGCACTCGAGCTGTCCGTCTCCGCCCCGCCGCGCACGCAGGCCCGCGCGCTCACCGTCGCAGCCGAGCACCGCGCGTTCAGTTTGCCGACCTACCTCGCCCAGCCCGGCAACCTGCGGGAGTACGCGAGCACTCTGGTCCACACCCGGCGCTGGCGGTTCTCGTGGGCGTGAGCACGCGGGCCGGTGAGCCGAAGTCATGAGACGGACGTCCGCGCGGCTGGGACAGCCGTCCCAAGCTCTGGTTCGACTGTCCGGAACCCGGCCGCGCGGTCGCGTTTACCGCAACCGTCCGCGCGGGAAAACCCGCCGGGGGAAGGCGGTGGTCGCGATCGCGGACATACGGGTCGGCACATCCGGATGGCGTTACCCACCGTGGCGCAAGCAGTTCTACCCCGAGGGCCTGGCGCAGCGACGCGAGCTGGAATACCTGTCGCGGCGGCTGAACTCCGTGGAGATCAACGGCTCGTTCTATTCACTCCAAGCACCGGGGAGTTACCGCGCGTGGCACGACGAAACTCCCTCCGGGTTTCTGTTCGCGGTCAAGGGCGGGCGGTTCATCACGCACCTCAAGCAGCTGCGTGACGTCGAAACCGCGCTCGCGAACTTCTACGCCTCCGGGGTGCTCGCGCTCGGGGACAAGCTCGGGCCGTTCCTGTGGCAACTGCCCGCGCGGCTCGCGTTCGACCCGGACCGGGTCGCCACGTTTCTCGCCGGCCTGCCCCGCACCACCACGGAAGCGGCCGCCCTCGGTGCGGGCCACGACGACAAGCTGAAACACGCGCCCTTCCTGGACCCCGGCACGGAACGCCCGCTCCGGCACGCTCTCGAGGTGCGGCACCCGAGTTTCGTCACCGGCGAAGCCCTCGCACTCCTGCGCGAACACCGGGTCGCACTCGTCACCGCGGACACCGCCGGCCGGTGGCCCTACCGAGAGGACCAGACCACCGACTTCAGCTACGTCCGCCTGCACGGCGCCACCGAACTGTACGCAAGCGGGTACCCGGAGTCCGAACTACGCGACTGGGCAGCGAAAATCACCGAGTGGCACGACCGAGGTCACCGCGCCGTCCACGTGTACTTCGACAACGACATCAAAGCCGAAGCACCGCACAACGCACACACACTCACCCGTCTGCTCGATCTCGCGGTCCCCGAAAGAGGTGAACCCCGCACACAGTGAGCGCACAGTGAGCGGCATCCGGTTGGCTAGGGGTAGCGGTGCAGGTGGTCTGCCTGTCGTCGCTGGGGGTCGGCAGGCAGATCACCGCACCGGACCCACCCCGAGACCACCACCCGACTGCGAACGCCACCCGCACCCCGCGGCGGGAGACGCACCCTCCCACCAGCCGCACGCGTGGCCCGTCCATGCTGGGGTGGCCGGTGGGGCGAGGCCGTTCCCAGCACCCGCCGACGCCGCCCGACCATCCGGGCTCGCGACGCCCGCCGCCCGGATCACGGGCACCGAACCGCACCCCGGAATCCGAGGTCGGACGCCGACCTCCAGACTCCGGAGGTCGGACGCCGGACTCCGGAGGTCGGACGCCGGACTCCGGAGGTCGGACGCCGGACTCCGGAGGTCGGAGGTCGGAGGTCGGTGCCTCCCGATGCCCACAACCCGCTATCAGGTGCCTGACACCCGGCGCCTACCCCGCTATCCGGTGCCTGACACCCGGCGCCTCCAGGCCGCTACCCGATGCTTGCCACCCGGTGTCCCCAAACCCACTCGACACCGCCAGCCGGAGTCCGGCGTCAGTCGCACGCCATCCGGCATTCGGTCTTTCAGCCACACCCTGCGTCCGCCACCTGGCGTGCCCACACCACCCGGCGCACCCACACACACGCCACCAGCACCGCCCACCGGCACCGGCACCGGCACCACCCGACCATTCGGGCGCACCCGACCCCACCCTCAGGCAACCGGCTCACCCCGCGTACTCAGCCCAGCCAAGGAACCCGCGCCGGAGAGATCGGCCTCAGCCGCCCACCAAGGTGGCCAGTTTCGCTCGTACGGTGTCCGCGTCCGGGTGGGACAGGGTGGTCAGCAGGCGGACCGAGCGCAGCCAGCAATCGCGGGCGGCGGCGGGGCGGCCTTGGCTCAGGTGGGCGCTTCCGAGGTCCGACAGGACGTCCGCGGCCTCGTACTCCTCGTCCATCGCGAAGAACATGTCCACTGCCTCGGACATGCACTCGATACCCTCCGTGTGCCGGCCCAGCCCCAGCAGCGCCCTGGCGCGCGTGGTGAGCGCGAAGCGGCCGATGCGCGGGTTTTCCGGCGGAACGAGCGACAGCGCTTCCTCCGCCAGCGACAGAGCTTGCGGATGGTCACCCATCGTCGCGCACAGGTCGCCCAGGGCGCGCAATACGTTCGTCTCGAAGCCGTCCAGGCGCAGTTCGCGGGCGATCTCCAGGGCGCGCATGCCATGCCGATACGCGGCGGGGAAGTCCTCCAGGTCGTGTGCGCTTTGCGAGAGGTTGTAACGAGCCCGTGCCTCGCCTCGCAGGGACCCGAGTTCCTGTTGCACGGCAAGGGCTTCTTCCAGATGACGCCGCGCCGACGGGTAGTCGCGGACGACCGCGTCGATCACGCCCAGTCCATTGAGGATCGCCGCTTCCCCAGCGCGATCGCCGGAGTCGCGGGTCGCACGCAGGGCCACCTCGTGCACCGCACGCCACTCGTCGACCCGGCCGCGGCCGGCGAAATAGGTGAAGAGCAGCCACGCCACCTTCCAGCAATGCGCGTACTGCTGGATCCGGAACGACCAGTTCACCACCGAAACCAGGTTCTCGTGCTCCGCGGAGAACCAGGCAAGACCCTCGTGATAGTCAGCGAATTCCAGACCACCACGCAGATCCTCGATCCCCAGGCTGTCCTGGAACCGGTCCGGCCGCATCGCCCAGGCCGCGTTCCGCGCGGTCACCAGGTACCAGTCGAGCAGCCGTCCGCACGCGGCGGCGCGCTCCTCGGCACTGTCCACTTGGTACGACAGTTCGAACGCGTACTCCCGGATCAAGTCGTGGAACCGGTACTGCCCCGGCTTCGGCTGGGCGAGCAGATGCGCGGAGACGAGCGCGCCCAGCGCCTCCCGGGTCTCCTTGCCCGTCCGGCCCGCGAGCACGACGGCAGTGTCCACATCGAACACCGGAACCACCGGCAACCCCAGCAGCCGCAACAGTCTGGCTGCGGGTGCCGGCAAAGCCCGGTACGAACAGGAGAACACCACACGGATGTTCGTCTCGTCCCCGTCCCCCAGGTCGAACGTGCCGAGGCGGCCGTGTTCCGCCGGCAGGGCAGCGACGAACTCATCCAGCGGAAGGTCCGGGAACTGCGCCAGCCGCACGGCGAGGATCCGGATCGCCAGCGGCAACCCGCCGCAGTACCGCACGAACCGCTCCGCCGCGGCCGGATCCGCTCTCACCCGCTCGACACCGACTGCCGACGCGAGCAGCTCCACCGCTTCTTCGTCGTCCAATTCGGACAGTGCGATGCGCCGGACACCGTGCGTGGCGGCGAGACCGCGCAGCTGCAGCCGGCTGGTGGCCACGACAAGGCAGCCCGGTCCTGGCACCAGCGGACGCACCTGCTCCGAGCTGTTCGCGTTGTCCAGCACCACGATCAGCCGCCGGCCCGCGGTGTGCGTGCGCCAGGTCGCCGCCCGCTCGTCGAGACCGCACGGAATCCGGTCGGCGGGCACCCCGAGCGCGGTGAGCATCGCCTCCAGGGCCGCGAGCGGATCCAGCGGATCACCGGCACCGAAACCACGCAGATCCAGAAACACCTGACCGCCGGAGAACCGGTCCGCGATCTGGTGTGCGAAGTGCACGGACAGCGTCGTCTTCCCCTGCCCGCCAAGGCCTTCCACCGAGGCAATCGGAGTGGACGTACCTTCGTCGAGCGCCTCGGGCACCAACGCGCGCAACGTCTTCAACGCCGCGGTCCGCCCGGCGAACGCACGAAGGTCCGCCGGCAGCTGGTGGGGCACCTGCGGTTCGACCGCCGGCCGGTAGCGCGTGGCATCGTCCCCGCCCAGTACGAGCCGGTGAGCACGCTGCAGTCCGGCGCCGGGATCGAGGCCCAGCTCCTCGGCCAGCACGGCGCTGATCCGCTGGTAGGTGTCCAGCGCCTCGGCCTGCCGCCCGGCGCGGAACAGGGCGAGCATCAACTGCTCGTGCGGGCGTTCGCGCAACGGATGTTCCCTGGTCAGCCGGCTCAGCTCCGGCACGATCGCGTCGTACTCGC
The DNA here is from genome assembly GCF_014204865.1 of Amycolatopsis jiangsuensis. NCBI lineage: Bacteria > Bacillati > Actinomycetota > Actinomycetes > Pseudonocardiales > Pseudonocardiaceae > Amycolatopsis > Amycolatopsis jiangsuensis. The sequence goes on along the minus strand of NZ_JACHMG010000001.1, from coordinate 5,924,668 downwards.
CGACCGACAGCAGCGCTTCGGCCCACTGTTCGCGCACCCGCGCGCGCTCCTCGGCGAGCTGGCCCGCTTCCTCCCGGTGCAAGGCGTCCGATTCGACGTTCTGCAGTGCCGGCCCGCGCCATTCGGCCAGCGCGTCCTCGAACAACTCGGCCGCCCGCCGGTGTTCACCACGCTCGGCGGCCGCGCGGCCCCGTCCGGTGAACTGCCGGAAACGCAGCAGGTCCACCGCGTTTTCGTCGACTTCGAGCAGGTATCCGCCACGCTCGGTGCGGATCGAGACGCCCTCACCGAGCGCGCGGCGCAACCGCAGCACGTACGTCTGCAAAGCGCCCTTCGAACGACGCTGGTCGTCGGTCCACAGCCAGTGGCTCAGCAGGTCGACCGAGACGAGCCGGTTGGCCCGCAGCAGGAGCCCGGTGAGCACGATCAGCGGGCGGCTGCCGCCCAGCGGCACCACCTGGTCGCCGGCCAGCACCTCGGCCGGGCCGAGCACCCGGAAGTCCATTGGTTCCATTGTGAATGTCCGACGACCCGGACGGCACCCGGGTTCCCCGCCGCGATGGCATGATCGGCAGTCATGCAGGTCTACGCGCTGCCGCTGCGCAACCGATTCCGGGACATCACCGTGCGTGAGGGCGTGCTGCTCCACGGGCCCGCCGGATGGGGAGAATTCTGCCCGTTCGCGGACTACTCGGACACCGAGAGCGTGCCCTGGCTCGCCGCCGCCGTCGAAGCGAGCGACCGGGGTTGGCCGGCCCCGGTCCGGGACCGGATCGAGGTGAACACGACAGTCCCGATCGTGGCGCCCGAACGTGCCCACGAGCTGGTGCTCGCCTCCGGCTGCCGCACGGCGAAGGTCAAAGTCGCGGACAAGCGCGCCACGCTCGCCGAGGACTGCGCCCGCCTGGCGGCGGTCCGCGAAGCGCTCGGCCCGTCCGGCGCGATCCGGGTGGACGCGAACGCGGCCTGGGACGTGGACACCGCCGTGCACGCCCTCGGCGAACTGGACCGGGCGGCCGGCGGCCTGGAATACGCCGAGCAGCCCTGCCCCACGATCGACGACCTCGCCGCCGTCCGCCGCCGGGTTTCCGTGCGCATCGCGGCCGACGAGTCGATCCGGCGGGCCGAAGACCCGCTGAAAGTGGCCGTCGCCGGAGCGGCCGACGTCGCCGTGCTCAAGGTCGCGCCGCTGGGCGGGGTGCGCCGCGCCCTCGAGGTCGCCGAAGCGTGCGGGCTGCCGTGCGTGGTGTCTTCGGCGGTGGAGACCAGTGTGGGGCTGGCGGCCGGGCTGGCCCTCGCGGGCGCCTTGCCGCGGCTCGATTTCGCCTGCGGTCTCGGCACAATGTCGTTGCTGCAGGGGGATGTCAGCACGACCACGCTGTCTCCTGTGGACGGTTACCTCCCGGTGCTGACCCAGGCGCCGGAGCCGGACGCGTACGCCCCGTTCGCCGCGTCTCCCGAGGTGCGGCAGGCTTGGCAGGACCGGCTGGCGCGGGTACGAGCCGAGTTCCGCCGAGCGCCGCGGTGACCACCGGGCAGGCCAGAGCAGCAGACCGCCCCTGACGGGTTCCGCGACCTCAGCCGAACCAGCGCTGGGTGACCGCGGCGTATGTCCCGTCCTCCCGGATCGCGCGCAGCCATCCGTTCACGTAGTCCAGCAGTGGCCCGGGATTTCGCGGCAGCAGGTAGGCCTTCTCGTCGTCGGTGAACGGATGGTCCGGGTGCACTGCGCACAGCTGCGGATGCTGCCGGGCCTGCCAGCGCGTCTCGGACGCGTCGGTGATCATCAGGTCGGCCCGACCGGCGAGCAGCTCACCGAAGATCGTGTTGTTGTCCGGATACGGCACGACAGTGGCTCGCCGCAGCTGCGTGCGCACGTACTTTTCGTTGGTACCACCAGGATTGACCACGACGCGAACCTCCGGGCGATCGATCTGCTCCGGCGTCCCGAATCGTGCCACGTCCGCGCAGCGCGTGATCGGCGTCTTGCCGTCGCGTTGGTAGGACGTGCTGTAGGTGGCCAGCCGCGCCCGCTCCGCCGTGACCGAGATCCCGCCCATCGCGAGGTCACAGCGGCTTCCGACGTCGTGGGCGAGCTGCGCCCAGGTGGTCTGGACCAGGGTGGGCCGGACTCCGAGCCGGTGCGCGAGGTCGCCGGCCAGGTCGACGTCGATACCGCTCCACCGTCCGGCCGGATCGCGGTAGGTGAACGGCCGGTAATCCCCGGTACTGCACACGCGCAGTTCGCCGCGGGCGAGCACGGCGGCGGGCCGGCCGGGTTCGCCGCGCCCGGTCGCGGACGCCGCCGCGACACCGAACACGGCCAGCAGCACGACCACGAGCGCGACGATCTTCATCCGGTCATCTTCCCCGGCAAGCGCCCCGCGTCCAAGGGCTTTCCCGGGGTCTTTCAGGGTTGCCGGACCAGGGCCTTCTCCGGGCCGTTCCCGGATGTGGCCGGGGTGGTCCGGGGCGCAGGATTACCGGCATGACGAACCCGACGGACACCACCTACCAGCCGCAGACCAAGAAGCTCCACCGCAGCCGGACCGACCGGATGATCACCGGGGTCTGCGGCGGATGGGCCGACTACCTCGGCGTGGACCCGGCGATGGTCCGCATCGCCACGGTCGCCGCCACCGTGCTTTCCGCCGGGGTGATGATCCCGGTGTACCTCGCCGCCGTCTTCCTGACCCCCGAGGCCGGGGCCTGAGCCCCGGCCGGCCCCGGACGCGGAGGGGGCGACCGGGCCCGGCCGGGGAACCGGGGGCGGCAGGGAACCGGAGCGACGGGGAACCGGAGGCACAGTGAGCCGGGACGCGGGGAGACCCGGAGCGGCAGTGAGCCGGGACAGCAGGGAAACCCAGGGCAACAGTGAGCCGAGCGCACGGAACCGGGGCGGCGGGAGCCGGAACGACGTGGAACCGGCGGCACTGTGAGCCGGGGCGGGAGGGAAATTCGGGGCAGCAGTGAGCCGAGGCGCGGGAACCCGGGGCGGTGGAATACGTCTTCCCGGACATGAGTCCTCGATTGCCGGCAACGGCCTCGGTCGCGTTCGCGAGGATCGGGGTCTGTCTGCTCGGCGGGCTGCTGATCCTCGCGGCCGGCTGGGCGTCGCTGCTTTTCCTGGGCGTCAGCGCGACATGCTCGGACGACGGGGATTCGAGCGGTTGCGTCGGTGCCGTGCTGGCGGTGACGATCCCGATCGCGGTGGTCCTGCCGACGGCAATGGCCGCGATCGTGGTCGTCTGCCGCACACGGCAGCCCGCGGTGGCCTGGCGCAGGGGGCTCGGACTGCTCGCGGCGGGGGTGCTGACGACGATGCTGCTCTCGCAGCGGCGGGCTCTGACTTCGTGAACGGGCGAAACCCAGCCAGGGGAACGGGCGGCGCGAGAACGGGCGGTCGAGCGACCGGCGAGGCCGGGCGGGCCGGAAAGGGGAGCCCGGAAACCGACAGTGCGGGACCAGGCGACCAAGAACGGGCGGGGTAGAACGGGGAGCCCAGAAACGGACGGCGTGGCAACAGGCGACCAAGAACGGACGGCTGTTGCCCCACGCAGCCCGGGAAAGGGCGGCGCGGCAACACGCAAGCCCAAGAAAGGGCGACGCGCAGCAACACCCAGCCCAAGAACGGGCGGCCCGGCAATACGCGAGCCCGAGAAAGGGCGACGCGCAGCAACACCCAGCCCAAGAACGGGCGGCCCGGCAATACGCGAGCCCGAGAAAGGGCGAAGCCCGGCCCACCGGAGGGTGGACCGGGCTTCGCCGGGTAGTGCAGCCGAACTCAGAAGTCCATGCCACCCATGCCGCCGGTCGGGTCGCCGGCCGGAGCGGCCGAGGCCTTCTCCGGCTTGTCGGCGACGACCGCCTCGGTGGTCAGGAACAGCGCCGCGATGGACGCGGCGTTCTGCAGCGCGGAACGGGTGACCTTGGTCGGGTCCGGCACGCCGGCCGCGAGCAGGTCCTCGTACTCGCCGGTGGCGGCGTTCAGGCCGTGGCCCTGCGGCAGGCCCTTGACCTTCTCCGCCACGACGCCGCCCTCGAGGCCGGCGTTGACCGCGATCTGCTTGAGCGGGGCCTCGACGGCAACCTTGACGATGTTGGCGCCGGTGGCCTCGTCACCGGTCAGCTTCAGGCCCGCGAACGCGGCCTCGGCAGCCTGGATCAGGGCCACGCCACCGCCGGCGACGATGCCCTCTTCCACAGCGGCCTTGGCGTTGCGCACCGCGTCCTCGATGCGGTGCTTGCGCTCCTTCAGCTCGACCTCGGTCGCGGCGCCGGCCTTGATGACGGCCACGCCGCCGGCCAGCTTCGCGAGCCGCTCCTGCAGCTTCTCCCGGTCGTAGTCGGAGTCCGAGTTCTCGATCTCCGCGCGGATCTGGTTGACCCGGCCCTGGATCTGGTCCGCGTCGCCGGCACCCTCGACGATGGTGGTCTCGTCCTTGGTGATGACGGCCTTGCGGGCCCGGCCCAGCCACGACAGGTCGGCCTTGTCCAGGCTGAGGCCGACCTCTTCCGAGATGACCTGGCCACCGGTCAGGATCGCGATGTCCTGCAGGATGGCCTTGCGGCGGTCACCGAAGCCAGGGGCCTTGACGGCCACGGACTTGAAGGTGCCGCGGATCTTGTTGACGACCAGGGTGGCCAGGGCCTCGCCCTCGACGTCCTCGGCGATGATCAGCAGCGGCTTGCCGGACTGGATGACCTTCTCCAGCAGCGGCAGCACGTCCTTGACGTTGGAGATCTTGGAACCGAACAGCAGGACGTACGGGTCCTCCAGCTCGGACTCCTGACGCTCCGGGTCGGTGACGAAGTAGCCGGAGATGTAGCCCTTGTCGAAGCGCATACCCTCGGTCAGCTCGAGCTCGAGCCCGAAGGTGTTCGACTCCTCGACGGTGACGACGCCTTCCTTGCCGACCTTGTCCAGCGCCTCGGCGATCAGCTCACCGATGGTGCGGTCCGCGGCCGAGATCGAGGCGGTGGCAGCGATCTGCTCCTTGGTCTCGATCTGCACGGCGGCCTTGTGCAGCTGCTCGGTGATGGCCTCGACGGCGGACTCGATGCCGCGCTTGAGGCCGATCGGGTCGGCACCCGCGGCGACGTTGCGCAGGCCCTCGCGCACGAGCGCCTGGGCGAGCACGGTGGCGGTGGTGGTGCCGTCACCCGCGACGTCGTCGGTCTTCTTGGCAACTTCCTTGACGAGCTCGGCCCCGATCTTCTCCCAGGGGTCCTCGAGCTCGATCTCCTTGGCGATGGAGACACCGTCGTTGGTGATCGTCGGCGCGCCCCACTTCTTTTCGAGCACGACGTTCCGGCCCCGCGGGCCGAGGGTCACCTTGACGGCTTCGGCGAGGGTGTTCAAGCCGCGCTCAAGACCGCGGCGGGCGTCCTCGTCGAACGCGATCAGTTTGGCCATTGCGGTGTGGTCCTCCGGTATTGGGCGCCACCGCCGCGCTGTGCTTCGAGTATCTCAGCAGCGGCGGCAGCAGGACTCTTCCTCGGCCAGGCTCGGTGCCCGCGACGGACGACTGACCGGGTGGATCAGCCTCACCGTCCCGACCTTCAGGCGGGCGATCGGTGACCGCCTGCCTGGCACTCGACGGCGTCGAGTGCCAATACCGTGTTTAGCACTCCCCGGGGGCGAGTGCAAGAAGCGCAGGTCAGCGGCTCGGCTGGATCGGAATCGACGAGGGCGGTGGCTGCCGCGAGGACGACGGCCCTGGCGTCTGTGAACCGCCGGGACCGACCGGGATGTTCGGCGCGGTCGAAGTGGGGGTGTCGCTGCCACTGTCCCCGTCGTTCCCGCCGAACAGCAGGATCCCGCCGACGACGAGCCCGGCCACCACGACGACACCGAGCACGATCCACAGCCAGGTGAGCTTGCCGCTCTTGGCCGCGGGCTGGAACGCTGCGGCCCCGGTGACCGGTGACGGCGGACGCAGCCGCATCGGATCGCCGTAGGCCGGGTTCTGGTTCGGGTAGCCGTAGCCGGGCGGTGGAACCGGCTGGCCCGGGTAGCCGTAGCCGGGCTGCGGCTGGCCGGGGTAACCGGACGGGTTCTGCCGCGCCGGGTAGCCGGGCGCGGGCGGGGCGCCGTATCCGCCGAGGCCGGGAGCCACGGGCTGGCCGGGACTGCCGGGCGCGGGGTAGCCGCCAGGCTGCATGGGCATGCCGGGGTGCGTGGAAGTGCCGGGCAGACCGGGAGCGCCTTGGTACCCCGAAGGGGCGGCGTTGTTCGGACCACCTGGCGGGACCGGACCACTCTGCTGGACCGGTCCGCCTTGCTGGACCGGGCCGCCTTGCTGAGTCGGTCCGCCCGGCTGGGCCGGGCCACCGGACTGAACGGAACCAGCGGACTGAACGGGCCCACCCGGCTGCCCCGGCCCACCCGGCTGGCCCGAACCACCTGGCGCGGCGAAACCGGCGGCGACCGGCGGGCCGCCCGCGGGCTCGACCGGTGGGTGCTGCCCGGCGGGGCCGGGCGGGGTGTCCGAGCCGGCGAGCGGGCCGAGGGCGACGCGGGCCGCCGCGATCATCGCCACGCAGTTCGGGTAGCGGTCGGTCGGGTTCTTGGCCATGCCCTTGCGGATGACCTCGTCCACGGCGGGCGGCAGGGCCACGGCGCGGGACACCGACGGGGGTTCTCCGCCGAGATGGCCCTTGATGACCGTCGGCACGTCGCCGCGGAACGGCGGGTTTCCGGTCAGGCAGGCGAAAAGCACGCAGGTGAGCGCGTACTGGTCGGTGCGCCCGTCGAGCGGCTCGCCGCGCAGGTGCTCGGGGGCGGCGTAGGTGGGCGAGCCCAGGAAGTCACCGCCGCGGGTGCGGTGGCCGGTCGCGCCACGGCGGGTCAGGCCGAAGTCGGCGACGTACACGTGCTCGCGGGAGGTCTCGCGGCTGGTGACCAGCACGTTGGCCGGTTTCACGTCGAGGTGCACCAGTCCGTGGTTGTGCAGGGTGTCCAGTGCGTCGGCCACCTGGTCGAGCAGCGTCAGCGCACGCGACGGCGCGATCGGACCGCCGGAGACCAGGCCGGCGAGGTCGCCGCCGTCGACCATCCGCATGGCGATGTAGAGCATCCCGTCGAGCTCGCCGAAGTCGTACAAAGGCACGACGTTGGCGTGGTCGATCGCGGAGGTGTTGCGGGCCTCGTCGACGAAGCGTTCGCGGAACTCGGCGTCCGTGCCGAGGTGGTCCCCGATGACCTTCAGCGCCACCTTGCGGCCGAGCCGCACGTCGGTGGCCTGGTAGGTCACGCTCATGCCGCCCTTGCCGAGCACCGAGTCGATGCGGTAATTGCCCAGCCGCCGACCGGTGAGGTCCCCCGACACATCGCCTGTCACGCAGCGCAGCTTAACGCGCCGGTATCCGCTGCCACTGGCGGTTCGCCCAACCGGTCAGCAGGGTTGCCTCAGGACACCTTGCGGACGTCCGCGGCCTGGCTGCGGCCGTCGCGGCCGGACTGGACCTCGAACTCCACCCGGTCGCCTTCGTCGAGCGTGCGGAAACCCTCGGCCTGGATGGCCGAATAATGCACGAACACGTCCGGCCCTTCGGGGGATTCGATGAATCCGTAGCCCTTTTCCGAGTTGAACCACTTGACGGTGCCGACAGCCACGGCGCCCTCCCTCGAAACAACGATCCGCTGATCTTCCAGCGGTGCGGAAGTGCAGCTCACGCTACCGGAATCAGCGCACTCGGCAATGGGCAATCCGGCAGATTCCCCCTACCCCTTCGGGACCCGCCTGCTGCGTGCCTGGACCAGAACGGTGCCCGGACCGGCGAAGTCGAGGACCAGTCCTTCGCCGGTGCGCAGGGACTGCGGACCGCTCGGGTCGACCGCGCGCAGCCGGACCTGCAGGGTGTCCGGATACGCCAGCACGTACTCCGGCCGCACGGTCACCACCTCGCGCGGCGAAAGCGTGAACGAATCCACCGGACCGGGTGTGGTCAGCACGAGCGGCCCGGTGCCGCTGTAGTGCTCGAGGAACCCGGAGTCCGAGCCGAAGAGCTGCTGCAGCGGCGCCCATGCCGGGTCGTGGCGCACCGAGCCGGGCCGCGCGAGGACCGCTTCGCGGTGCACCGACCACCCGGTGCCGCCGGTCAGTTCGAGCGGGTAGACGTCGCCGGGACCGCTCGGGGCGAGGTCCACCCAGCCGCCGCCGGACGGCGCGGTGAACACCGTCCGGCCGGTCTTGCGTCCGCCGCGGGCCGGCGCGGACTCGACCACGCCGAAGCTGCTCGCCAGCATCGTCTCGGTGGCCGACTGCACGGCCTCTCCCGGCGCCAGCATGACCCTGGCCACGCCGAACCCGGGAGTGTGTCTGGTGTGCACCCGCATGTCAGCGTGCGGGGAGCGCCGTGACGAGCCGGCTCGCCAGCGGGGACGGATTGCGCGTCCGGGGGTGCACCGTGCCCGGCCCGGTGGAGTCGGACACGAGTCCCTCCCCGGCCCCGGCGGACTGGGCCGCGCCCTTCGCGACCTCGCGCGCCTGCCGCCGCACGCTGCCGGCAATGGCGGGCGACGGCTGCTGCCGAACCTGGACCTGCATGCGAACTCCCAGTACTCCCCGACTGTGCCGGGAGAGTGTTGCACGAGCGGGTGAGGGAGGCAGGATGGTCCAGGTGATCTCCGTCGACGCCTACCGGGAGATCGTGACCGACCTGCTCGGTCACGCCCCCGTCACGACTGTTCCGCTCGCCGAGGCCGCCGGGCTCGTGCTGGCCCGCGACGTCTTCGCCGGGGTGGCGCTGCCACCGTTCGACAACTCGGCGATGGACGGTTACGCGGTCCGCGCCGCCGACCTCGCCGGAGCGCCGGTGACCCTGCCGGTCGCCGACGACATCCCAGCCGGGCGCGTGGACATCAAGCCGCTGGCGCCGGGCACCGTGCACCGGATCATGACCGGGGCGCCGATGCCACCCGGCGCGGACGCGGTGGTGATGGTGGAACACACCGACGGTGGCACGGCCGACGTCCGGATCGACCGTGCCGCGACGGCGAACGACCACGTGCGCCGTACCGGCGAGGACGTGGAGAAGGGCAGCCTCGCGCTGCACGCGGGCACCGTGCTCGGGCATGCACAGCTGGGGCTCGCCGCGGCGATCGGGCTCGCCGAGCTGCCGGTGTACCAGCCGCTTTCGGTCCTCGTCGTGTCCACCGGGACCGAGCTGGTGACCGCGCCGGATCCGTTGCGGCACGGGCAGATCTACGAGTCCAACAGCGTGATGCTGGCCGCCGCGCTGCGGGAGCTCGGATGCCGGGTGGAGGTCGTGCGCAGTGTGGTCGACGACGTCGAGGAGTTCCGCGGGATCGTCGAGCCGAAGCTCGCCGGGGCCGATCTGCTGGTCACCTCGGGCGGGGTCTCCGCCGGCGCGTACGAGGTGGTCAAGGACGCGCTGACCGCACGCGGGGTCGAGTTCCGCAAGATCGCCATGCAGCCGGGCGGACCGCAGGGCAACGGCCGGTGGAACGGCGTGCCCGTGGTGACGCTGCCGGGGAACCCGGTGAGCGTGCTGGTGTCGTTCGAGGCGTTCCTGCGCCCGGCGCTGCGCACGGCGATGGGGCACTCCGGACCCGGTCGCCGCCACGTCCGCGCGCGGCTGACCGAGGACCTGTCCTCGCCGCCGGGCCGTCGGCAGTACCGCCGCGGTTTCTACCTCCAGGCCGAAGGCGAGGTGACCGGTGTCGTCGGCCCCCGTGGCGGGCCCGGTTCCCACCTGCTCGCCGCGTTCACCCAGGCCAACTGCCTGATCGTGCTGCCGGAGGACGTCAGCGAGGCCGCCGAGGGCGACGAGGTCGACGTCCTGCTGCTCTAGGCTCGGGGCATGGGCATCATCCTGTGGATCGTCTTCGGCGCGCTGGTCGGCTGGCTCGCGAACCTCGTGGTCGGCGGGCGGGAACGGCGCCGGCAGGGCTGCCTGGTCAGCGTGCTCGTCGGGGTGCTCGGCGCGGCGCTCGGCGGGTTCGTCTACCGGCTGGCCACCGGCGAACAGCGGCAGTTCGACTTCGACTTCCCCAGCTTCGGCGTCGCGATCCTCGGCGCGATCGTGCTGCTGCTGGTGTTGCGGCTGGTCAGCGCGGTGGCAGGCGGGCACCGCGACCGTGACCGCCGGTGATCATCTCCCGACGATCTGTCATAACGGGCGCACACAGGCTAGACTGGCCAGTTCCGCGCCCGGGTGCGTGCATCGTCGGGGGACGCATGCACCCGGGCGGCTTCCCGGATCAGCCGCGCGCCGTGTTCCGCGTCCACCAGCATCGGCACGGGTACCGAAGCGATGTCCCGGCGCCAGGCGCACAGCAGCCGGGTCAGCGAATCGGGTACCGCCATGGTTTCCTCGCCCTCTCGGCCCGGGCACCGGTCCCGAGCGGCGTTGACTACCGGGTGTCATCGGACTGTTCGACGCGGCGTTAGCGGGTTGTGGCCGTGGACACCGCCGCGGTCGCCCCCGGCACCGGGTACCCGCAGGCCGCCGGGCCAGGGGCGGACGGGTTCGCCCACCGGCGGGCGGTAGCGTGGGACGCCTGAATCGCAGGAGTACGACTTCCTTTCCACCCGGACGAAACGAACAGCGGGGAACCGACCCATGAGCGGCCAGTCCACTGGCAACCCCCTCGCGCACGCCATCGAGCTCGCCCGCGAGACCGTGCCGCCGATGCACCCCGCGGGACGCCCGTTCGTCTTCGGCGGTCTGGCCGCGACGCTGCTGTTGCGCCGGCTGTGGAAGCCGCTCGGCGTGGCGGGCGCGCTCACCACGGCCGCCACCGCGGCGTTCTTCCGCGAGCCGAAACGCGTACCGCCGCCGCGCGAGAACGTGGCGATCGCTTCGGCGGACGGGCTCGTGTCGCTGATCGAGGAGGCCGTGCCACCACCTGAGCTGGGCCTGCCCGCGCAACCGCGGATGCGGGTGAGCGTGTTCCTGTCGGTGTTCGACGTGCACGTCCAGCGCACTCCGGCGGCCGGGGTCGTGGAGAAGGTGGCTTACCGGCCGGGCAAGTTCCTCTCCGCCGATCTGGACAAGGCGAGCGAGGACAACGAACGCAACTCCGTGCTGCTGCGCACCGTCGACGGTCACGAGCTCGTCGTCGTGCAGATCGCCGGCCTCGTCGCACGCCGGATCCGGTGTGACGTCGCCGAGGGCGAGAAGGTGCCGGCCGGGCAGACCTACGGCATCATCCGGTTCGGCTCGCGGGTCGACCTGTACCTGCCGCCGGGCAGCCGCGTGCTGGTGGCGAAGGGTCAGCGGACGGTCGGCGGGGAGACCGTGCTCGCCGAACTGCCCCCGCTGGGAGAAGGCTGACCATGGTCCGCGTGACCACCCCGGGCATCCGGCTGCTGCCGAACGCCATCACTGTGCTCGCGCTGTGCGCCGGCCTGTCCTCGGTGCAGTTCGCGCTCACCGGCAACTACGCGATGGCGATCGGCTCGATCGGCATCGCCGCGGTGCTCGACAGCCTCGACGGCCGCATCGCCCGGCTGCTCGACGCCACGTCCAAAATGGGCGCCGAGCTCGACTCGCTGTCCGACGCGATCTCCTTCGGGGTGGCCCCGGCGCTGGTGCTCTACGTGTGGCAGTCGCACGGCGACCGGATCGGCTGGGTCGCGTCGCTGATCTTCGCGGTGTGCATGATCCTGCGGCTCGCCCGGTTCAACACCCTGCTCGACGACACCGACCAGCCGCCGTACGCCTCGGAGTTCTTCGTCGGCGTGCCCGCACCGGCCGGTGGACTGGTCGCGATGCTGCCGTTGATCCTCACGATGCAGTGGGGTACGGGCTGGTGGTCGCAGCAGTACGTGGTGCTGATCTGGACGATCGCGGTCGCCGTCCTGCTGATCAGCCGCATTCCGACGCTGTCGTTGAAGACCATCAAGGTGCCGGCGAAGGCGATCGCCCCGCTGCTGGTCGGGGTGGGCCTGCTGGCCGCGGCGATCATCCAGTTCCCGCTGGTGGCGCTGGCCGCCGCGCTGGTGCTGTACCTGCTGCACATCCCGTATTCGGTGTACCGCAACCGCTGGCTCGCCGCGCACCCCGAGGCGTGGACGGTGCCGCCGCGCGAACGCCGGGCGATCCGGCGGGCCCGCAGCCACCGCCGGCTGCGGCTCCGGCCGGCCTCACGCCGGGTGGCCGGGGCCGCGATGCGCGCGGTCCGGCTGCCGCGCTCCGGCACCGACGTCGTGCGCACGCGCACCCTGCGCGAACGGGACCACGGAAGCACCCCGGTCGGCACGTCCAGCCCCGGGCAGCGGCGGCGCAGCTGGCGGCGGATCGGGATCCGGCGCCGGTAGCCGGCGAGTGGCCGTCCGGGCGGTTGGGTCGAGCTTGCGCATGACAGTGCGGAAATCCCGTGAGTGCAGGCGTACTACCGTGCCGCGCCGAGCATCTGCTCGCGGGAAAGCGTCTCCCTGACCACCACTGGAACTCACGTCGTGGGTGCTAGCGTCCGCGGCATGGACTCTCTTGATCTTGCCTGGATCGACGCGACCGAACTGGCCCGGTTGATCGCCGCGGGCGAGGTCACCGCGACCGAGGTCGTGCAGGCGCACCTCGACCGCATCGAGGCAGTCGGCGAGCGGACCAACGCCTTTGTCACGGTGCTGGGCGAGCAGGCGCTCGCCGCCGCGCGGGATCCGCGGCCGGGGCCGCTGAGTGGCGTGCCGTTCACGATCAAGGACGCGTTCGACACCGAGGGAGTGCGGACCACGCGCGGGTCCGCGTTGTTCACCAGCTACGTGCCGGACCGCGACGCGGTGGCGGTGGCCCGGCTGCGTGCGGCGGGCGGGATCCCGCTGGGCAAGACGAACCTGCCGGAGCTGGCGGTGTGGACCGAGACGGACAACCTGGTCACCGGCCGGACGCTCAACCCGTACGACCCGGAGCGCACGCCGGGCGGATCCAGCGGGGGCGAGTCCGCCGCGATCGCCTCCGGCATGTCCCCGTTGGGCCTGGGCAGCGACCTCGTGGTCTCGCTGCGCGGACCGGCGCAGAACACCGGGATCGCCGCGCTCAAGCCGACGCACGGACGGGTGCCGTGCACCGGGCACTTCTCCGAAGTGCTGCTGCGCCTGTGGCACGTCGGCCCGCTGGCCCGCAGCGTGCGCGACCTGCGCCTGGCACTGTCCCTGTTGGAGGGCCCGGACGGCGCCGATCCGTACGCGGTCGCGCTCCCCGCCGCCCGGCCGGTGGCCCGGCCGAGGATCGGCTGGGTCACCGACGCGTTCGGCCCGATCGATCCGGAGGTCGCGGCCACCGTCGCGGCCGCCGCGACCGCGCTGGCCGACCTCGGCTACGACGTCGAACAGGTCGAGCTGCCGTGGCTGGCCGAACAGGACTGCACCGAGCTGGCAACTCCGTTGCTGCTTGCCGAAACCCAGTCCTACGTGCGCGCTCGCTGCCGGACGGGAGGCGGAACTGCATCCGTCGACCGCGATCTCCCTGGCGCTGCCGGCAACCACGCTGGAGGACTACGTCGCGGCCGAGCAGGGCGCGGAACGGCTGCGGTCCTCGTTCGCCGGCTGGCTCGAGGACTACGACGTGCTGCTCTGTCCCGTGGTGCCGTTCCCGGCTCAGCCGCACGCGCAGCCGGCGCACCTGGTCGACGGCGTCGAAGTCCCCTCCACTGCCGTCGCGCGCGCGACCGTGCCGTTCAACCTGACCGGGATGCCCGCCGTCGCGCTGCCCTTCGGCGCGACCACGAGCGGCCTGCCGATCGGCGTCCAGCTGGCCGGCCGCTGGTGGACCGACCGGGACCTGCTCGACGTGGCCGAACGGCTGGAGACGGTGAGCCCGGTGCGCGGACGGCGTCCGGCGTTCTGACGACCGGCCACGCCACGCGGTAGTTTGGCCCCGTGAGCGACCCGCAGATCACGCTGACCGTCCGGCACACGCCGTCCGCGCTCGACTCCCGGCGGGGGGTCGTGCGGTTGCACCCGGAAGTGCTCGACGCGCTCGGCCTGCGGGCCTGGGACGCGGTGCACCTGACCGGCGCGCGCCGCAGTGCCGCGCTCGCCGCGCCGTCCGGCGAGGAAAGCACGCCCGGGGTGGTGCTGACCGACGACGTGACCATGTCGAACCTCGGGATCACCGAGGGCGGCGAGGTCGTGGTCGCGCCTGTCGAGGTCTCGGCGGCGCGCACGGTCACCGTCTCCGGATCGCGGCTCGCGTCCGCGTCGGTGTCCCCGCAGACGCTGCGGCTCGCGCTCACCGGCAAGGTGCTCACCCGCGGCGACGCGGTTTCCTTGCTGCCACAAGACCTTTCGCCCGCACCGGGGTCGGACGTGGCCGCCGTGCGCGGGCAGCTGTCCCGGGTGATCGGCGCGACCTGGACCAACGAACTGCTCACCGTCACCGCCACCGAGCCTGCCGGGGTGGTCGTGGTCGGGCCGTCCACAGTGGTCAGCTGGCGGGACGGAGCACGCACCGGCGAACCGGCCGGCGTCTCCCAGCCGCCCACGCAGAACGCGACCGCGCTGGTGCGCAGCACGGCGGTGACCGCGGACGAGGACTACCTCGAAGCGGAGATCGTCGAAGACGTCATCACCGAGGGGCGCGAAGAGGAGCAGCCCGTGCCCCCGGTCTCGGACCTGGTGGGCGCGGAGAGCACGGCACGCAAGCTCGCCGAGTGGTTCGACCTGGCCTTCCACCGTCCCGATCTGCTGGCGCGGCTGGGCACGTCGGCGCAGCTGGGCGTGCTGCTGTCCGGGCCGGAAGGCGTCGGCAAGGCGACGCTGGTGCGCTCGGTCGCGAAGGCGGAAAGCGTGCGGGTGGTCGCGCTGACCGCGCCGAACATCGCCGTGCTGGAGCCCGGTGCCGCGCACAGCCGGCTGCGGGAAGCCATCGAGCGCGCCGCCGAGGGGGACGGCCCCGGCGTGCTGCTGATCAACGACATCGACGCGTTGCTGCCCGCGACCCAGCCACCGCCGGTGGCCACGGTGGTGCTGGAGGAGCTGCGTGGTGCGCTGCGCCGCGACGGGCTGGCGGTGGTGGCCACGACCGCGCGCGCCGAGTCGGTCGATCCGCGGCTGCGTGCGGTCGACCTGCTCGACCGCGAGCTGAGCCTGCCGCTGCCGGAAGCGAAGACCCGGGTCGAGCTGCTGCGCATCCTGTTGCGTGACGTCCCGGTGGAATCCGGTGCCGACCTGGGCGTGCTCGCCGAGCGGACGCCCGGGTTCGTGGCCGCCGACCTGCTCGCGCTGCGCCGGGACGCGGCGCTGCGGGCCGCGTTGCGCCAACGTGAGGCCGACGAACCACAGATCTCCCAGCAGGACCTGCTGGACGCCCTCGCCACGGTCCGGCCGATCTCGCTGTCCACTTCGGACAACCTGGCCACCGGCGGCCTGACCCTCGACGACGTCGGCAACATGACCGCGGTGAAGGAAGCGCTGACCGAGACGGTGCTGTGGCCGCTGCGCTATCCGGACTCGTTCGCCCGGCTGGGGGTCGAGCCGCCGCGCGGCGTGCTGCTCTACGGCCCGCCCGGCGGCGGCAAGACGTTCCTGGTCCGGGCGCTCGCGGGAACCGGCGCGCTGAACGTGTTCGCGATCAAGGGCGCCGAGGTGCTCGACAAGTGGGTCGGCGAATCTGAACGCGCGGTGCGGGACCTGTTCCGCCGCGCCGCCGAAGCGGCGCCGTCGCTGATCTTCCTCGACGAGATCGACGCGCTGGCCCCGCGCCGGGGCCAGTCGTCGGACTCCGGCGTCGCCGACCGGGTGGTCGCGGCCCTGCTGACCGAACTGGACGGAGTCGAGCCGATGCGCGAGGTCGTCGTGCTGGGCGCGACGAACCGGCCCGAGCTGGTCGACCCGGCGCTGTTGCGTCCCGGCCGGCTGGAGCGGCGGATCTACGTGCCGCCGCCGGACGCGGAGTCCCGTGCGGCCATCCTGTCCGCGACCGCGAAGAACACCCCGTTGGCGTCCGATGTGGACCTGGCCGCGATCGCCGATGCGCTGGAGGGCTATTCGGCGGCGGACTGCGCGGCGCTGATCCGGGAGGCGGCGCTCACCGCGATGCGCGAGTCACTGGACGCCCGCGAGGTCACCGCCGCGCACCTGGAAAAGGCCCGCTCGGTCGTGCGCCCGTCACTGGACCCGCAGCAGCTGGCCGAGCTGGCCGCGTACGCGCAGGCCCAGCAGCAACGCTGACGCACCCTCGTGAGTGGCGAGTCAGGTTCTCTCGCCACTCACGAGGTCAGCCGCCTTTGGTGTGGTTCTGGTAGTCCTTGGTGACGATCACGACGACGCCGGGGCTGGCCTTCTTGATGCCTTCGAACCGCGGCTGCGCGTCGAAGCCGAACTCGGCGGCCAGCTGCTTGGCGGCGGCCTCCTCGTCGGTGCCCGGGCGGAAGTACGCGGTGGTCCTCGGGATCACGCCCTCGGAGTAGTTGCTGACCTCGGCGACGTTCCAGCCCTGGTTGCGGAAGTCGTCCGCGGCCTGTTCGGCGAGGTGCTTGACCAGCGAGTTGTTGTAGACCCGCAGGGTGACCCACTTGTTCGAGGCCTGCTGGTCGGTACCCGACTGACCCGGCCGGCCGCCCGGCTGCCCCTGCTGGTCACCCGGCTGGCCCCCGGACTGACCCGGCTGCCCCGGCTGGTCGCTGGGCGCGGTGGACGACGCCGGAGCCGAGGACGACGAGGGCGGTGCGGACGAGGAACCAGGCGCCGAGCTGGACGCCGGCCCCCCGGAGCTGGGCGGCGGGCCCGAAGTGGTCGGGCCGGCGTTGTTCTCGCTGTCCGAACCGGAGGTGTTGAGCACGGTCACGCCGCCGATCACCGCGGCGACCACGGCGAGCCCGATCAGCGCGACACCCGCGGCGCGCAGCGGACGGGACAGGCCCGAGAAGAAGTTCATGACAGCTCGATCCCCAGGCGGCGGGCGCCGCGTTTGCGCTGGCGCGCCGCCCGGGACTTGCGCAGCCGCTTGACCAGCATCGGGTCCGCGGCCACCGCCTCGGGCTTCGCCAGCAGCGCGTTCAGCAGCTGGTAGTAGCGGGTCGAGGACAGCCCGAAGCGCTCCCGCACGGCGTTCTCCTTGGCGCCGGCATGCCGCCACCACTGCCGCTCGAACGCGAGGATGTCCAGCTCACGCTCGGTCAGGCCGGCCACGGTGTCCGGCCGCGACGGCTGATCCTCAGCCATCGGCTCCGCGGCGTCCATGCGGTCCTCGCAATCGCTGTCGGTGCTCGCTTCCGCGGGCGTCATTCAACCACGCAACCCCCGCCCGACATGGGTATCCGGCACGGCGCGTCACGGTCGGTTCCAGGTGTAGCAGAAGGGTCCGACTAAACTCGGCGGCGTGACCGTCCACCCCATCCGCATCGCCGGCGATCCCGTGCTGCACCAGCCGACCCGGGAGATCACCGAGTTCGACGAGAAGCTGCGTACGCTCACCGAGGACATGTTCGAGACCATGTACGCGGCCGAGGGCGTGGGCCTCGCGGCCAACCAGATCGGTCTCGACCTGCGCCTGTTCGTGTACGACTGCCCGGACGACGAGGGCGTGGAACACCGCGGCGTGGTGGTCAACCCCAAACTGGAGACCTCGCAGGTTCCGGAGACGATGCCGGACCCGGACGACGACTGGGAAGGCTGTCTGTCCGCCCCCGGCGAGTCGTACCCGACCGGCCGGGCGAGCTGGGCCAAGGTGACCGGCTTCGACGTGACGGGCGCCCCGATCGAGGTCGAGGGCACCGGCTACTTCGCCCGCTGCCTGCAGCACGAGACCGACCACCTGGACGGCTTCCTCTACCTCGACCGGCTGATCGGCCGGCACGCCAGGGCCGCGAAGAAGATGCTCAAACACAACAAGTGGGGTGTCCCCGGCCTGAGCTGGCTCCCGCCGAAAGCCCCCGCCGACGCCTGACCTCCGCCCCCGCCGACGCCCGCACTCCCTGTTCCACGCTCGCCCGGCACCTACCTCCGCGCGCCGCCGCGCTCCCCGCTCGCCCGGCACTTGCTCCGCGGAGGTCCGTGAAGGCCTCCTTCAGGGACCTAGACTCCCTGAAGGAGGCCTTCACCGACTTGCTCCGGCGGGCAAGGCAAGGCGGGTGGGCAAGGTCGCGCGCGTCATTCGGTGCGCATCGAGGCCAGCCGGGCCGCGCCGCGTAGTGAGGGGAGCGTCACGGTGGTCACCAGAAGCACCAGGGCGGCCGCGGCGGCGCTCAGGACCCCGACCGCGAGCCAGTCGACGGTGAAATCGGCGTGGGTGAGGCGGGCGCCGAGTGCCGAGAGGCCGACTCCGGTGGCCACCGCGGTCGCGATTCCCAGCAGCAGCGGGATCGCGTTCTGCCACACCACCGACCGGGCCAGTACCCACACCGGAACGCCGGTCGCGGCCAGCATCGCGATCGTGCGGCGGCGTTCCCGCAGCTGCTCCAGGCCGAGCACCAGCAGGCTGACCCCGGCCAGCAGCAGGGTGAACACCGAGCCGGCGAGCAGCCCGGCGCGGATCGCCAGGTAGGACCGCTGGCTTTCGGTCAGCCGGACCGGGTCCGGGAGGTACAGCGAGGCGTGCCAGGTGAACGGGGCGATCGCGTTGCGTGCGATCTCGCCGAAATCCGGGTCGTCCGAGGTGACCCGGACCTCGCCGGTCAGCGGGACCGGGCTCAGGTCCAGCCCGGCCAGCGCGCCGGGGGTGGCCAGGACGCCGGAGTACCGGGCATCGGGCGACAGGGTCACCGGAACGAGGTCCGGCACCGTCCAGGTGCCCAGTGGCGCCTGCTCCTCGTTGTAGTAACTGACCGGATAGGACTGTCCGGAGTGGACGAGCGTGGTCGCGCTGTGATCCGCGTACACGGCACCGTCCCGGCAGTCCCGGAGCAGGCCCAGCGCCTGCCAGGTCGGGCAGCTGGCCACCGTGATGCCGAACGACCGGGACGGATCCGGGCCCTGCAGCTGCACCGAGCGCGTCAGGTGCACGGCACTGACCCCCGGCACCTCATCGAGTGCGGCCGCCACCTCGCCGGCCGCGACGGAATCGGTGTCCACGCTCAGCTGCTGGGCGCCGGGTTGCCGCAGCGGGCCGGGATCGAGGCCGGACTGACCGGCCAGCAGCGACTGCACCGCGATCGCGCCGGCCAGCACCACCGCGAGCCCGGCGACCACCCGCGCCGGGGTGCCGCTGTCGAGCTGCAGCCGCCGGACCGCGAGCTGGAACGCCGGACGCCCACCGGACAGCCGCCCGACCGCACGCTCCAGCAGCCACGGCAGCAGCACCGGAACACCGATCAGCAAGCAGCTCACGGCGATCACGATGACGATCGTGGTCAGGCTGGAGTTGTCGTCCCGCAGCGAAAGCGTGCACAGCGCGAGTACACCGGCGAGCACCGGGACCAGCCGCCACCACAGCCGCCGCCGGACCGGCCTCGCGTGGCGGACCACGCCGAGCGGCTCGATCGTCGTACCGCGCAAGGCAAGCAGGGAACTCAGCACGGACAGCACGGGGACCGCCACCACGATCAGAACCACCAACGGCCAGGGCGGCGTGACGTCGCTGACGAACAACCCGCCCTGGCGCACTCGGACAGACGGCGCCAGTTGCCGCAGGGAGAGAAACGCCGCGGCACCGAGCACCAGCCCGGTCACCACGGTGACCAGCGACTCCGCGGCGGCGATCCGGCGCACCTGTGGCAGGTCCGAGCCGACCAGCCGGAGCGCGGCGAGGCGCCGGTCCCGCTCGGCGCCGGCAATCCGCGCCGACGTGGCCACGAAGACGAACACCGGGGACAGCAGGGACACGATGCCGATCAGCAACAAGGTGAGCAACCCGGGATCGAGGCCGTCCGGCTCGGCGGTGCCGCCAAAGGCGTAGACTTGCTTGCCCTGCAGGAAACTGTCGGCGCCGACGTAGGCACGCAGATCGTCCGGGTTGACCAGGCCCGGCTGGCCGATGGTCCCGGAGATCGGTTCGGAGAACCGGGGACGCAGCAGCGTTCCGCTGTCGGACCGGAGCAGCTCGGCCAGCGCCGGAGACAGCACCGTCTCCCCGGGGGCGGGAACGCGGTCGAGACCCGGCGGGACCGGCGCGGACGGAGCGTCCGCGTGCACGTACCGGACCGAAATAGTCTCACCCCGGAAGGAAGTCGGGGTGTCGCGCATGGTCAACGGCTGCGCTCCGGCAACCGGCATTTCGTCGACGGCAAGGGCGAGCTGCCGGTTGCCGCGTTCGGAAATCGCGTGACCGGCCGACGCGGCGAACAACAGCACGGTCACCGCGACGCCGACGCCGACCGTGCCGAGCAGGAGCCGGACGATCGAGGTCGGCGAGGCCCGGCCGCCCCCGACGGCCAGCCGGACCCCGAATGCCAGATCGCCGGTCCAGGCGGCGAACCACCCGCGACGACGGATCGGCGCGCTCATCGCCGGAGCACGGGCGCGAACCCGACCTGCCGCGATTTCCCGTCCCGTACCACGATTTCGCGATCGGAGTAGGCGGCCACCCGTGGCTCGTGGGTGACCAGCAGCACGGCCGCACCGCTTTCCTTGGCGGCGCCGACGAACAATCGCATGACGCGTTCGCCGTTGAGCGAATCGAGTGCGCCGGTCGGCTCATCCGCGAACAGCACTCGCGGTTCGGTGACCAGCGCCCGCGCGATGGCTGCCCGCTGCCCCTGCCCGCCGGACACCTCGCCAGGGCGCTTGTCCGCGGTGTCACCGACCTCCAGCCGGTCCAGCCATTCGCGGGCGAGCTTCTCGGCCGGACGGCGGCGGACACCGTCCAGCCGCAACGGCAGCGCGACGTTCTCCAGGCAGGTCAGCTCCGGGACGAGCTGGCCGAACTGGAAGACGAAGCCGAAGTCGGTGCGCCGCAACGCACTTCGTTCGCGGTCCGGCATCGCCGAGAGCATCCGCCCGGCGTAACGCACCTCACCGGCCTCGGGCTGGACGATCCCGGCCAGACAGTGCAGCAGCGTCGATTTTCCCGAGCCCGAAGGCCCCATCACCGCGACGACCTCGCCGGAATACAGCTCCATCGCGGCACCGTCGAGCGCCTGGGTCTGCCCGAACGTTTTACGCAGACCGGTACCGCTGAGCAGTGGCGTCACCTCGCTGGCCGCCACGGGACTTTCCTCGTTCGTCGTGCCGTTCATGGCTTCAGCTGCCCCGCCAGGTCGTCCAGCCGGGCCGCGGTGAGTTCGAGCCAGCGCAGGTCCGCCTCGAGATGGAAGAGCGCGTGATCGCAGATGAGCTGGTCGGCCAGGTCGCCATCACCCTTGCGGGTGGTCAATTTCCGCATCTCGCGCAGGTGCGCGCCGCGCTGCGCGTCGAGTACGTCGGCGGCGTCGCGCTCGGAGAGAAGGGCGAGAACCACCTTGGTGTACAAGGTGTTCTGCAGGTACAGCGACGGATTTTCCGGAGTGCTGAGCCATTCGTCGACGTTCGTCACGCCGGCGTCGGTGATCGCGTACCGCTTCCGGTCCGGACCACTGCCCGGCTCGATTCCCTTCTCCTCGACGAGCCCGTTGCGCAGCAATCGCGAAAGCGTCGAATAGACCTGCCCGTAGTGCAGTGGGCGATCTTGCTGGAACCGCTCGTCGTGGAGCCGCTTGAGGTCGTAGCCGTACTTCGGCCCGCCCTCCAGCAGCCCGAGCAGGGTGTTGGCGATGGACATACGGCGAGACTACACCAGGTGTATACCTCGGGTTTATACACCTCGTATATAGCCGCGGCGGACGGGCGACCCGCGCGGCGGCAGGGTTGTGCCGACCCGATCCGGCGTGGCATGGTCGAAGCGCAAGCTCAACTCCACAACCGCGGGAGCTCGCGCCTTGGCGGGCTGAGAGGGCGGCTGGTGTCTGTCTCGTGGACACCCGGTGCCGCCGACCGCATGAACCTGACCGGGTAATGCCGGCGTAGGGAGTGAACGTCGTTGACGACGCTGGAAAACAAGCACGATGGCCAGGCTGACATCGCCCCGTCGGTGACCACCGGCCCGATCACCGGTTCCCGCAAGGTCCACCACCAGACCGAGTCCGGCCTGCGGGTGCCCGTGCGGCGGATCGACCTGTCGAACGGGGAGCACTTCGACGTGTACGACACGTCCGGGCCCTACACCGACCCGGACGCGACCATCGACGTCCACAGTGGACTTCATCCGCTGCGGACCGGCTGGGCCGACGGGAGAACGCCGGACACCCAGCTCGGCTGGGCGAAAGCCGGGGTGATCACCAGGGAGATGGAGTTCGTCGCGGCACGGGAACGGTGCTCGCCGGAGTTCGTGCGCGACGAGGTGGCCCGCGGGCGCGCGGTCATCCCGGCCAACCACCGGCATCCGGAGAGCGAGCCGATGGTGATCGGCAAGAACTTCCTGGTGAAGGTCAACGCCAACATGGGCAACTCGGCCGTCTGGTCCTCGGTGGAGGAAGAGGTCGACAAGATGGTCTGGGCCACCCGCTGGGGTGCGGACACGATCATGGACCTGTCCACCGGCAAGCGGATCCACGAGACCAGGGAATGGCTGCTGCGCAACTCCCCGGTCCCGGTCGGCACCGTGCCGATGTACCAGGCGCTGGAAAAGGTCGACGGGGACCCGGAAAAGCTTTCCTGGGAGGTTTACCGCGACACCGTGCTCGAGCAGTGCGAGCAGGGTGTGGACTACATGACCGTGCACGCCGGCGTGCTGCTGCGCTACGTGCCGCTCACCGCGAAGCGGGTCACCGGCATCGTCAGCCGCGGCGGGTCGATCATGGCAGCGTGGTGCCTGGCGCACCACCAGGAATCCTTCCTGTACACGCATTTCTCCGAGCTGTGCGAGATCCTGCGCGAGTACGACGTCACGTTTTCCCTCGGCGACGGACTGCGGCCCGGCTCGATCGCGGACGCGAACGACCGCGCGCAGTTCGCCGAACTGGAGACGCTCGGCGAGCTCACGCACATCGCCCGCGAGCACGACGTGCAAGTGATGATCGAAGGCCCGGGTCACGTGCCGATGCACAAGATCAAGGAAAACGTGGAGCTGGAGGAAAAGCTCACCGGTGAGGCGCCGTTCTACACGCTCGGCCCCCTCGCCACGGACATCGCCCCTGCTTACGACCACATCACCTCCGCGATCGGCGCGGCGCAGATCGGCTGGTACGGCACCGCGATGCTGTGCTACGTCACGCCGAAGGAGCACCTGGGCCTGCCCAACCGCGACGACGTGAAGACCGGCGTGATCACCTACAAGATCGCCGCGCACTCCGCGGATCTGGCCAAGGGCCATCCGCACGCGCAGGAGTGGGACGACGAGCTGTCCAAGGCCCGCTTCGAATTCCGCTGGAACGACCAGTTCAACCTGTCGCTCGACCCGGACACCGCCCGGTCGTTCCACGACGAGACGCTGCCCGCGGAACCGGCCAAGACGGCACACTTCTGCTCCATGTGCGGGCCGAAGTTCTGCTCCATGCGGATCACCCAGGACGTGCGCAAGTACGCCGAGGAACACGGTCTGTCCACTGTGGAGGCCATCGAGGCCGGGATGGCCGAGAAGTCCGCGGAGTTCTCCGACCAGGGCGGCAAGGTCTACCTGCCCGTGGTCGGACAGTGACCGCCACTCCCCGCACCGCCCTCACCATCGCCGGATCCGATTCCGGCGGTGGTGCAGGCATCCAGGCGGACCTGCGCACGTTCTTCGCGAACGGCGTGCACGGGCTCGTCGCGCTGACTGCGGTCACCGTGCAGAACTCGCTGGGCGTACAGGGTTTCACCGAGATCCCGGCCGACGTGGTCACCGCGCAGGTCAAGGCGGTCGCCGGGGACATGGGCGTGCACGCGGCGAAGACCGGCATGCTGGCCACCGCGGAAATCATCCAGGCGGTGGCGAAGACACTCGACGAGGTCCACATCGGACGTGGCACGGACACCCCGTTCGTCGTGGATCCGGTGGCCGCGTCGATGACCGGGCACGCCCTGTTGCGCGAGGAGGCGCTGGAGGCGATCCGCACCGAGTTGTTCCCGAGGGCCACGGTGATCACGCCGAACCTCGACGAGGTACGCCTGCTCACCGGGATCGAGGTCGTCGACGCGGCGAGCCGGCGTGCCGCGGCGGAGGCGTTGCTGGAGTTCGGCGCGCAGTGGGTGCTGGTGAAGGGCGGGCACCTGCGCGACGGCGAGGACTGCGTGGATCTGCTCACCGACGGCACCCAGCCGATCGAGCTGTCCGGCCCGCGCATCGCGACGAACAACACCCACGGCGGCGGCGACACGATGGCGTCGGCGATCACGTCGTCGCTCGCCAAGGGCGCGGACGTGCCCACCGCGGTGACCGAGGCGAAGCGGTTCATCGAGCGATGCGTTGCCGAAGCGTATCCACTCGGCGCCGGAGTCGGCCCGGTGTCACCGTTCTGGCGTCTCGGCGACGCCTGAAGCCCGGCGACCCGGCGCGGTTCGCCGAAAGCGGTACGGCCGCTGCTCCAGCGCACCCGGCACGAGCGCTGTCCACTTGCCGGCGAACAGTGACTATCTCACCGACGATCGGGAACACCACCGGAAACGATCGAAGAGGAGAAGGACCGACATGCGGATGGTGACCCAGCGGGAGTTCGGCGGGCCCGAGGTGCTGCGACTGGTCGAGGTGGACCGTCCGGAGCCGGGTCCGACCGAGGTGCTGGTGCGGGTGCACGCTGCCGGCATCAACCCGGTCGACTGGAAGTCTCGGGCGCAGGAGGTGTTCATGGGCAAGCCGCCCTACACACTCGGCTGGGACGTCTCCGGGGTCGTCGAGCAGGCCGGATTCGGTGCCACCGGCCTGCGTGAGGGTGACGAGGTGCTGGGCATGCCGTGGTTTCCCCGCGAGGCGGGCGCGTACGCGGAATACGTGACGGCGCCGTCGCGGCAGTTCGTGCGCAAGCCCGCCGGGCTGTCCCATGTGGAGGCTGCCGGACTGCCACTGGCTGGGCTGACCGCGTGGCAGGGCCTGGTGGACGTCGCGAACGTCCGCAGTGGACAGCGCGTGCTCGTGGACGCGGCAGCAGGCGGCGTGGGCCACCTCGCGGTGCAGATCGCCAAGGCTCGCGGCGCCCACGTCCTCGGCACGGCCAGCGCGGCGAAACACGGGTTCCTGCGGGAGCTCGGCGTGGACGAGCCGATCGACTACCGCGACGAGAACGCCACCGCCGACGACCTCGACCTCGTGTTCGGCCTGGTCGGCGAAAGCAGCGACCTGCGCTGGCTGGCCGGGGTCAAGGAAGGCGGACTGGTGGTCAGCGTGCCCAGCGGGGTGGCCGGCAGCGTCGCGACGGAAGCGGCGAAACACGGCGTACGCACGTCGTCACTCCTGGTCGAGCCGGACCAGGTCGGCCTGCGAGGTCTCGTCGAGCTGATCGAACGCGGCGCGCTGAAGGTGCACGTGGACCGGACGTTTCCGCTCGAGGACGCCGGAAAGGCCCATGAAGCCGGAGAAGCGGGCCGTGTGACGGGCAAGCTCGTCCTTACTGTCTGATGTGGACTCACGGTCGCACGGTGCTTGTTCCCCTGGGCACGGTCCACCACGCTGTGCCACCGTGATGGACTGTGCGGGAAGCACAGCTGACCAGATGGACCAGATCAGAAGCCGGAAGCCACCATGCCCGAAGAACCCAGCCCGCGTTCGGCCCTCACCATCGCCGGATCGGACTCCGGCGGCGCGGCCGGACTGCAGGCCGATCTGCGCACGTTCCTGACCTGCGGCGTACACGGCCTGGTCGCGGTCACCGCGGTGACCGTGCAGAACACGCTGGGCGTGCACGACCGCGCGGACGTGGCGCCGCACATCGTGGCCGGGCAGATCGAGGCGGTCGCCTCGGATATGGGCGTGCACGCGGCGAAAACCGGCATGCTTGCGTCCGCGGAGATCATCCACGCCGTGGCGGGTGCCTGCGACAAGGCGGGCATCGGCCGCGGCGCGGCGGTCCCGTTCGTGGTCGACCCGGTGGCCGCCTCGATGACCGGTCACCCGCTGTTCGACGACGCCGGGCTCGCCGCGCTCCGGGACGAGCTGCTGCCGCGTGCCACCTTGGTGACCCCGAACCTCGACGAGGTCCGCCTGCTCACCGGGATGACCGTGACCGACCGCGAGGGCATGCGTACCGCGGCTGCGGTGCTGCACCGGCTGGGCCCGCAGTACGTGCTGGTCAAAAGCGGTCATCTCGTGTCCGACCCGGAATGCGTTGACCTGCTGTTCGACGGTTCGACCTTCGTGGAGCTGCCCGGTCCGCGCTACCGGACCCCGCACACGCACGGGGCCGGCGACACGATGGCCTCCGCGCTCACCGCAGGGCTGGCCAAGGGCATGTCGATGGTCGAAGCCGCGCGCTACGGCAAGTGGTTCGTCTCGCAGGCGGTCGAGCACTCGTACCCGATGGGCGCGAAGGTCGGGCCGGTGTCCGCGTTCTGGCGGCTGGCGCCGGAAGAACGGTAGCCGTTCAGCTCTCGTCGGAGATGAGGGCTTCCAGCGCGGGCAACGCGGCGGTGAGTGCCTCCCGTGCGTCCGGGCTGAGCCGGTCGAGACGGCGGTTCAGCTCGACGACGCGAGAGGATCGCACGCCGGACACGAGTCGCTCGCCCTCCTCCGTGACGCGCGCGAGCCAGGCCCTGCGGTCGACCGGATCGGATTCGCGCGTGACGTAACCGGCCTCGACGAGCGTGGCCACGATGCGGGACATGGTGGCCGCCGCGACGCCCTCCTTCGCGGCGAGGTCGCCGAGCCGCAGCTCACCGAAGTGCACGAGGGTGGCGAGCGCGGAGATCGCGCCGTGCCCTGGCCCCGGCACCCCGACCTGCCGCAGCGACCGCGAAAGCCGCCCGACCGCCAGGTACAGCCTGCCGGATACGTCCTGGACCGAGGAAAGAGTCACGGTCGGCTCCTCCTGACGCTGGTGCCCGCCGCAAGGGTGCGCCGGAAAGGTGCGGTCAACCATACGGCCTACCGGTGCTGGGTCCGCGTCAAGCGCGGGCGAAATCGCCGAAGTGAGGTTTTCGCGCGGCCGAACCGGGACCGGACCGAGACCCGGACCACGCACCGACCGGCCGTGAAGCGAGGCTCCGCGCGGTGGGTGTTTCTCACTTCGGCCGTACCGGATGCCCCCGTCCGGTTTCCGCGCTACTCATGGAGGCATGACCTCCACTTCAATGCGGTTCGCCGCCTACGATCGGTACGGCCCGGCCGACGTGCTGTACGAGACCACCGGTCCGCTGCCCGCCGTGCGTCCCGGCGAGGTGCTGGTCCGAGTGCGCGCGTCCTCGGTCAACGGCGGGGAGGTGATGATGCGGGCCGGGAAGCTGCGGCCGTTCTCCGGCAACCGGTTCCCCAAGCGGACCGGCGTCGACCTGGCGGGTGAGGTCGTCGAGCCCGGTTCGAGCCGGTTCTCCGCGGGCGACGCGGTGTGGGGGATGATCGGCCGGCGGATGGGCACGGCCGCGGAGTACGTCGCGGTCGCCGCCGACCATCTCGACCACCTGCCCGCCGGGCTCGACCCGGCGCAGGCGGTGGCACTGCTCGCCGGCACCACCGCACTCACCGGGTTCCGGGACAAGGCCGCGCTGGCCCCCGGTGAACGGCTGCTGGTCCGCGGCGCGAGCGGCGGCGTCGGCTACGTCGCGGTGCAGCTCGGCAAGGAGATGGGCGCGCACGTGACCGGGCTGGCCGGTGCGGCGAACCTGGACCTGGTGAAGGAACTCGGAGCGGACCGGGCCATCGACTACCGGACCGTCGACTTCCGCGCGCCGGGTGAGCTCGGCCGGTTCGACGTCATCCTGGACACGGCCGGCACGGACCTGGCCGCGGTGCACCGGCTGCTCACCCCCGGCGGGCGGATGGTCGCGATCTCGTTCGACGCCGACCACCTGGCCTCCTCGGTCGGCTACCTGCTCGCGAACTCCCTGCGCCGCACCCGGCCGATCCGCTTCTTCAGTGGAAACCCACGCAGCCCGCTGCTGGCCGAACTGGGCCGTCTGGTGCGGACCGGCGCGCTCCGGCCCCAGGTCGACCGGGTGTTCCCGCTCTCGCGGATCGCCGACGCGCACCGCGCACTGGAAAACGGCGGGGTACGCGGCAAGATCGTGGTCGAGATCTAGCCGCGGGAGCTTCAGCGCGGCGGGCTCGAAGCCTGTGCCCAGAACCGTTGCGGTACCCGGCCGGCTCCGCGGGCGAGGTAGCCCGCCTCCACCGCGGAGCGCATCGCCGACGCCATGCGTTCCGGGTCCGTCGCGCGGGTCACCGCGGTCGACAGCAGTACCGCGGAACAGCCGAGCTCCATGGCCAGGGTGGCGTCCGACGCGGTGCCGATGCCCGCGTCGAGCACCACCGGTACCGACGCGCGCGCCACGATCAGCTCGATGTTGTGCGGATTGCGGATACCGAGCCCGGTGCCGATCGGCGCGCCCAGCGGCATCACCGCGGCGCAGCCGGCTTCCTCCAGCCGCAGGGCGAGCACCGGATCGTCGTTGGTGTAGGCGAACACGGTGAACCCGTCGCCAACCAGCCGCTCCGCCGCTTCGAGCGTTTCGACCGGGTCGGGCAGCAGCGTGCGGTCGTCCGCGTGCACCTCCAGCTTCACCAGGTCCGTGTCCAGCGCCTCGCGCGCGAGCTGCGCGGTGAGCACGGCCTCGGCCGCGGTCCGGCAGCCCGCGGTGTTCGGCAGGAGCTGGATGCCCAGGCGCCGCAGCAATTCCAGCACGCCGGAGCCACCCTCGGCATCCGCCCGGCGCATGGCCACCGTGGTGAGCTCGGTACCGGATGCGACCAGCGCGCGCTCCAGCACATCGAGGTTCGCGGCACCACCGGTGCCGATGATCAGCCGCGACGAGAACTTCTGGCTGCCGATGATCAGGTCGTCCATACTCAGCCTCCCTGCACTGCGGTGAGGACGTCGATGTTCGCGCCCTTCGGCACGACGGACGCGGTCCAGTCGCCGCGGCGCACGACCTCGCCGTTCACCGCGACCGCCACGCCCTGGCGGAGGGCGCCCACCGCGTCGAGAACCTCGGACAAGGTGCTGCCGTCCGGGAATTCCCGCCACTGGCCGTTGACCTTGATCTCCATCAGACTCGCTCCTTCTCCACCAGACGGGCGGGCGACGCCGCAGTGACCTCATCCGGAGGCGCTTCGCCGGACAGCCACGCCACCACTGCCTCCGCGGTCACCGGCGCCATCAGCAGCCCGTTGCGATGGTGACCCGTGGCCGCGTACACGCCTTCGCCGACTTCGCCGATATACGGCAACGCGTCCCGGCTTCCCGCCCGCAACCCGGCGGCGGTCTCCACCAGCTCGTACTCGGTGATGCCCGGCAGAATCCGCTCCGCGCCCTCCAACAGCTCACGTACGCCGCGCGCGGTCACGGCCTCGTCGTAGCCCGCTTCGTACTGCGTCGCGCCCAGCACCACTTCACCGTCCGCGCGCGGCACGAGGTAGATCGGCTTGCCTTCGACTATCGCGCGCACTGTGTACGGCGGAGGCGGCAGACAGCCGCGCCGCGGCCGCAACCGCAGGATCTCTCCCTTCAACGGCCGCACGGCGTTCGCCAGCCGTGGATGCAGCCGGCCGGTCCAGGCACCCGCGGCGAGCACGACCGGCCCAGGCACGCCGTCCAGGCTCTCCAGGCGCGCACGGCGGAACTCGACACCACGCCGCGCGCCCGCTTCGGCCAGCGCGGTGAGCAGTTTCCGGTTGTCCACGGCCAAGTCACCCTGCACGTGCAGCCCACTGCGCACTGCACTGACTCCTGGAGCGAGCCGCCGGGCCTCGCGGCCGGTCAGCGTCCGCGCGTCGCGACCGAGGGCGCGCAGGTGCCCGGCGAGAACGTCGAGGTAGCCGGCGTCGGCGGAATCGAAGGCGAGCACGAGGGTGCCGTGCTCGGCCAGGCCGGGATCGGCGCCGTCGGCGGTGAGGTCCCGGGCGAACTTCGGCCACTGCCGCAACGATGCCTCGCCCAGCCGGAGCACGTCCTCCTCGCCCGGCCACGCTTCGGTGACCGGCGCGAGCATGCCGCCGGCCAGCCACGAGGCACCGCCACGCACCGGTTCCGGGTCGACCACGGTGACCCGCCTGCCGAGGACGGCCGCCCGCCAGGCCACGGACAGCCCGATCACCCCGCCACCCACGACGGTCACATCTTCTTTGCCGGGAATCACTTTCGCACTCACGCTCCCTGCGCCGGCATGACCCGGATCAGGTTCCACGGTCGGAGCGGCAGCTCCCTCTCAGCCCGTGCCTCGGGCTCCCGTGCGGACCACTCCACCGTAGCGCGCGGGTACCGTCACCGCCATG
The DNA here is from genome assembly GCF_014204865.1 of Amycolatopsis jiangsuensis. Classification (NCBI taxonomy): domain Bacteria; kingdom Bacillati; phylum Actinomycetota; class Actinomycetes; order Pseudonocardiales; family Pseudonocardiaceae; genus Amycolatopsis; species Amycolatopsis jiangsuensis. The sequence continues at coordinate 5,894,452 of NZ_JACHMG010000001.1, read as the reverse complement.
CCCGCCCTGACCGGAGACCAGATCCGCGCCCGGCTCGCCGAAGCCCGGCTGTACCTGTGCACCGATGCCCGCGCCACCCGTGGTGACCTCGCCGAATTCGCCGACGCGGTACTCGCCGGCGGCGTCGACATCGTGCAGCTGCGGGACAAGACAGGCGGCTCCCCGCTGGAGGCGAAGCAGGAGATCGCCGCGCTGGAGGTGCTGGCCGAGGCGTGCGCGCGGCACGGGGCGCTGCTGTCGGTGAACGACCGCGCGGACGTGGCGCTCGCGGTCGGCGCCGACGTACTGCACCTCGGCCAGGACGACATCCCGGTGCCGCTGGCGCGCCGCGTGCTCGGCGACGACGTGGTGATCGGCCGGTCCACCCATTCGGCCGAACAGGCTGCCGCGGCCGCCGCCGAGGACGGCGTGGACTACTTCTGCACCGGCCCCTGCTGGCCGACACCGACCAAACCGGGCCGCGCGGCACCCGGCCTGGACCTGGTGCGCACGACCGCGACGAGCGGCACCACCCGGCCGTGGTTCGCGATCGGCGGCATCGACGGACAGCGGCTGCCCGACGTGCTCGACGCCGGGGCGTCCCGGATCGTCGTGGTCCGCGCGCTCACCGAGGCCGACGACCCGAAGGCCGCCGCCGAGTCCCTGCGCGCCCGGCTCGGCTGAGCCTCACGGCGTCGCGTTCGACGGCGGTGCCTCCTCGGTCTGCGTCTGCGTGTTCTCCGGGGCGGACGAACCGGTCGTCGACGTCGGCGCCTCGCTGTCCGAGGTCGGCGACGTCTCGGTGGTCGGCGAGGTCGTGGACGTGGACGTGGACGGTGCCGTGGTCGGCGTGTCCGTCGGGGTGTCCGAGGGCGCGGGCGCGTCCTGCGACTCGGTCGGCGTGCTTTCCTTCGGCGTGTCCTGCTGACTGGTGTCATGCCGCGGGATCAACCCACTTGGCACGCCGCCCTGGGTGCCCAAGTCGACACCGATTGCGATACCCAGCGCCACGACGAACGCCACCAGGCTGGTCACGATGATCAATGGCCAACGCAGCCTGCGGAGCTTGTCGCCGAAGCTCTCGTCGGCTTCCGGTTCGGTCGGCTCGAGTTTCGAAATCCGCACCGTCGGCATTTCCGACGGGTCGGTGGACAGGTGCATGGTCGGCGCGTCCCCCGGGTCGCTGACCGGATGGAGGCCGACCCGCGTACGGCTGGCCGTGGCGAGCTTGTCGCGCGCCTTCTTCGCCGCGTCGCGGGTGCGGTGCAGCGAACGCAGGTACATCTCACCGCCGACGGTGGTGATGACGCTCGCGAGCCCGGCGCCCAGGACCGTGCCCGCCACCCCCAGCGTCGACCCCAGCAAGGCCGCGGTGACCGCGGCGAGCGCCGCGGCGGCCACCGAGGCCGGCCGCAAGCCCTTCTTCTCCGCTTGCGCGGAAGTGTTCTTCTGCTCCTCGCTCATGATTCCGATCTGCTTCGATTCCCGCCCGTTGTCCCTCGCGTGTTCCAACGAATAAGTCGCGCGAGGAACTCCCCGCGTTGCGTGGGCGTGAGCGAGCCCACGTTGACCGTCCACAATGGATGGTCTATGGCTCACCGTTTCCTGACATACTCGCCACATGCGATTCGTGACGATCTCCGACATCGAGGCCGCGGCCGAGCGCGTGCGGGGAACCGCGGTGCACACGCCTCTGCTGCGCCAGCACTGGGCACCGGGGCAGCTGTGGCTGAAGCCCGAGAGCCTGCAGCCGATCGGGGCGTTCAAGATCCGCGGCGCCTACAACGCGATCGCGGCGCTGGGCGAGAACGAGCGGACGCGCGGCGTCGTCGCGTACTCCAGCGGCAACCACGCACAGGCAGTCGCCTACTCCGCCAAGGCGTTCGGCGTGCCGGCGGTGATCGTGGTGCCGGATTCGGCGCCTCGCCTCAAGGTGAACGCGACCCGCGAATGGGGCGCCGAGGTGGTCGAGGTGCCCTTCGCCGACCAGGCGCCGGTCGCCGCCCAGCTCGCCCGCGAGCGCGGCCTGACCCTGGTCCCGCCGTTCGACCATCCGGACGTGATCGCCGGACAGGGCACCGCGGGCCTGGAAATCGCCGCTGACCTGCCGGAAGTGGACACCGTGCTGGTTCCGGTCAGCGGCGGTGGGTTCGCCTCCGGCGTCGGCATCGCGGTCAAGCAGCGGTGCCCGGCGGCGAAGGTCTACGGCGTGGAACCGGAGCTGGCCGCCGACGCCGAGGAGAGCCTCCGCGAGGGGCGCCGGGTCGAATGGCCGATGGCTGACCGGGCCCGCACCATCGCGGACGGCCAGCGCGCCCAGCCGTCCGACCTCACGTTCGCCCACCTGCAGAAGGTGCTCGACGGCATCATCACGGTGAGCGAGGACGAGATTCGCCGGACCGTGCGGACGCTGGCCCTGCGCTCCCGGCTGGTCGTGGAACCGAGCGGCGCCACCGCACCGGCGGCGTACCTGCACCACACCTCCGAACTGCCCGGCGGCCGCACCGTCGCCATCGTCTCGGGCGGCAACCTGGACCCGGCACTGCTGACCGAACTGCTCGCATAACGCCCCGGCTACCCACGGATCCGGGCAGCACACCCCAGCTCCGCGAAGCCGGGGTGTGCTGCCCGCACCAGACGGCTCAGGACGGCCCGTGACCGCCCGGATGGACGTGCGTCGGCGGCCCTTCCACCCCGCAGTGCAAGCACTCACCCGGATGCGGCGACTCGTCCCGCCGCGAGAACTCACCCGAATGCACGCCACCGCCGCGTCGCGCACCATCGCGGCGTCGCGAGTCGTCGTGTGGCCCCTGACCGTCCCGTCGCGCATCGTCGCGTGGTCGCTGGCCATCGTCCGGCCGCGCGGAATCCTCCCGCCGCGGGGCGTCTCCTTGCCGCGACGAGTCATCCGGCCCCGCACCGCCGAGCACGCCGTTGTGGATGCCCAGTGCGATCAGGCCGCCGGCGACCGCCAGTACCGCGCAGATCATCAGCGCCGTCCGCCAGCCCGCGGTCAGCGCCACTGGATCGCGGTAGGCGGCTCCGGTCAGTCCGGCCGCCGCGGGCAGCACCGCCACGGCCAGAAGTCCACCCGATCGGGCGATCGCGTTGTTGACTCCGGAGGCGGCGCCGGCGTAGCGGTCCGGGGCCGCGGCGAGCACCGTCGCCGTCACCGGGGCCACCACGGTGGCCAGCCCCAGTCCGAAGACCACCACCGCGGGCAGCACCGAACCGAGGTAGGACGAACCGGGCCCGACGCGGGTCAGCAGCAGCATCCCGGCACCGACCACGATCGGCCCGAGCACGAGCTGGGTCCGCGGGCCGATCCGCTGCGCCAGCGCGCCGGAACGACCGGACAGCAGGAGCATGATGATCGTGATCGGCAGCCCGGCGAGCCCGGCCAGGGTCGGCGGATAACCGAGCGACACCTGCAACTGGAGCACCAGCAGCATCATCACGCCGCCGAGCGCCGCGTAGACCACGAAGGTCAGCGCGTTGGACAGCGTGAACGTGCGGTCGCGGAACAGCGCGGGCGGTACCAGCGGCTCGGCCGCGCGGCGCTGGAGCCGGACGAACAACCCGAGGCCGAGCACCCCGGCCACGAGCGCGACCAGCACGACCGGGTCGCCGATTCCGCGTACCGGCGCCTCGACCAGCGCGCCGGTCACCCCGGCGAGGCCGAGAGCGCCGATCGCGGCGGCCCGGTAGTCCGGATGCCCGGTGGCCGAGGGATCGCGGGACTCGGGCACGAACCGGCGCGCCATCAGCACCACCACGACGGCCAGCGGCAGGTTGATCAGGAACGCCAGCCGCCACGACCACGCCTGTACGAGCAGCCCGCCCAGCAGCGGGCCGGCCGCGGAGGCGATCCCGCCCAGCCCGGACCACGCCCCGATCGCCCTGGCCCGGTCCGCACGGGAGAACGACGCCTGCAGGATGGCCAGCGACCCGGGCGTGAGCAGTGCCCCGCCGATGCCCTGCAGAATCCGGAAGACCACCAGCAGTTCGGTGGACGGGGCGGCCGCGCACAGACCGGAGGCGAGCCCGAACCACACCACGCCGGCCAGGTACACGCGCCGGCGACCGTAACGATCACCGAGCGTGCCGGCGACCAGGATCAGCGCGGCGAGCGCGAGCAGGTAGCCGTCCAGGATCCACTGCAGCCCGGCCACCGAGGCCTGCAGCTCCTCGCCGATCCGCGGGAGCGCGACGTTCACGATCGTGCCGTCGAGCATGGCCATCCCGGAACCGAGGATGGTCGTCCACAGCACCCCGCGCGCGGCCCCTGTGCCCCAGCGGATGCCGGGGTGCCCGGGCCAGGTCACCGGCAGGTCGTCACGGCTGGAGCGTCGTGACGAACTTGTAGCGGTCCCCTCGATAGACCGCGCGCGCGAACTCGACCGGTTTTCCGTCCGTGGCGAAGGAATGCCGGGTGAGCATCATGACCGGCATGCCGACGTCCGAGCCGAGCATCTCCGCTTCCTGCGGACCGGCGAGCGAGGTTTCGATGGTCTCCTCGGCACGTTCCAGCTCCACTCCGTAGTGCTCCCGCAGCACCGCGTACAGCGAACCGCCCGCGGTGATGTGCTTGCGCAGCCCGCGGAAACGGCCCAGCGGCAGATGCGTGGTCTCCAGCGCCATCGGCTGGGAATCGGCCAGCCGCAGTCGGCGCAGGCGCAGGATCTTCGCCCCGTTGCGGATCCCGAGCAGTTTCGCGAGTTCGCCCTCGACCGGCAGCTCTTCGAGCTCGAGCAGTTTCGACGACGGTTTCAGGCCCTGCTTGCGCATGTCCTCGGTGTAGGAGGACAGCTGCAGCCGCTGCGCGAGTTTCGGCTCGGCGGCGAACGTGCCCTTGCCCTGCACCCGGTGCAGCCTGCCTTCGGCGGTCAGGTCCGCCAGCGCCTGGCGCACGGTGGTGCGCGACACGGTGAACTCACCGGCCAGCGCCCGTTCCGTCGGGATCGGAGAGCCCGGTGGCAGCGCGTCCAGCAGGTCCAGCAGATGCTGCTTCAACGCCCAGTACTTGGGTTCGCGCTGTCCGCGCACACCCGCCGTGGTCCCCGCCTCGCCCGCGGGGGATGTCTCCAGCATGACCCACTCCCTCAGTCTCGCCTCACCAACGCGCCACGTCCCCGTCAAGAAACGTACTCTTCTCCCGGTGTGCCGCGCCCGGCTAACATTGGTCTAGACCTGATTGCACGCCGCGCAGACCATCCGGGGCATCCCCGTCCCGGCGGAGAGGAAAGTGATGACCCGACAACATCCCGGCGAGCACATGGCCGCGGAAATCTCCGAGCAGCCTGCCGTACTGGCCGGGCTCGTCGAGCGGCGGGCCGGAATCGCGGATGTAGCTGAAAAGATTTCACAAAAGCCGCCGCGTTTCGCACTGCTCGCCGCCCGCGGTTCCAGCGACCACGCGGCGTTGTACGCGAAATACCTGATCGAGGTACTTCTCGGCCTTCCCGCCGGATTGGTCTCCCCGTCCACCGCGACCCTGTACGGCGCCCGTCCGGACCTGCGCGACGTGCTGTTCGTCACCGTCAGCCAGAGCGGCGGTTCCCCAGACCTGATCGAGGTCACCGAGGCTGCCCGGCGTCAGGGCGCACTGACGGTATCGGTCACGAACACCCCGGATTCACCGCTGCGCGCGGCGGCCGAGCTGGGCGTGGACATCGGCGCCGGGGTGGAGAAGGCGGTGGCCGCGACCAAGACGTACTCGGCGACGCTGCTCGCGCTGTATCTCTTCATCGACGCGGTCCGCGGCGGCAAGGGCGAGGACGCCGAGCGGATCGGCGAGCTGGCCCAGCGGACGCTCGACGGTTCGGCCGAAGGGGTGCAGCGGGCGGTGGACCGGTACCGCTTCGTGGACCGGGTGCTCACCACCGGCCGCGGCTACTCCTACGCGACCGCGCTCGAAGGCTCGCTCAAGCTGGCCGAGACGAGTTACCTGGCGGCCCGCGCGTACAGCGGTGCGGACCTGTTGCACGGTCCGGTGGCGGCCGTCGACGGGGAAACCGCGGTACTCGCCGCCACCAGCGCTGGTCGCGGCGGCGAGGCGATGCGCGAGGTGCTGGAAGCCGTCGGCGAACGCGGTGCGGACGTGCTCGCGGTCGGTTCCGCGGCTGCGGACATGCCCGCAGCACTGGGTATCCCGGTCGCGCCGAGTGCCGAGGAGCTGGCGCCGGTACTGGAGGTGCTGCCGATCCAGCGGATCGCGCTCGGGCTCTCCCTCGCCCGCGGCGGTGACCCGGACAGCCCGCGCGGACTGCTGAAAGTGACGAAAACCCGGTGAGTGTGGTCGTCGGCGTGGACGCCGGTGGTACGTCGACCCGCGCGATCGTGGTCGACGCCACCGGCGCCGTACTCGGCTCGGCCTCGGACGGCGGTGCGAACCCCAACGCGCACGCGCCGGCCGCGGCCGCCGCGCGGATCGCCGGCGCGATCTCCTCGGCGCTGGCGGGCCGCCACGACGTGGCCGCCGCCGTGATCGGGATGGCCGGGGTGAGCAAACTGGGCGATCCGGCGGTCGCCGCGGATTTCATCGCGGCATGGAAAAGGATCGGGCTCGGCGACGTCGTCCGCACGATCGCCGACGCCGAGGTCGCCTACGCCTCGGCGACGTCCGCGCCGGACGGCACCGTGCTCGTCGCCGGGACCGGTTCCATCGCCGGCCGCATCCGCGGTCGCCGGATGACCGCGACCGCCGGCGGGCACGGATGGCTGCTCGGGGACGAGGGTTCGGCGTTCTGGCTCGGCCGCGAGGCGGTACGGGCCACGCTGACCGCGCTGGAACGCGGCTTCGACCTCGCCGGGCTCCCCGCCGCGGTGCTGGCCGAGGCGTTCGGACCGTCCGCAGTGGACGGCACCACTTCGGACGGTCCGGCCCGGCTCGCCCTCGCGCGGGCGCTGATCACCCGGGCCAACGCCGAACCCCCGGTGCGGCTGGCCCGGTTCGCCCCGCTGGTGAGTGCCGCGGCGCACGCCGGAGACCCGGTGGCTACGGAAATCGTGACCCAGGCCGCTGCACAGTTGGTGAAAACGGCGCGCGCCACGCGCGAGCCGGAAGAAAAAACCCCGATCGTGCTCGTCGGCAGCGTGCTCGCCGGGGACAGCCCGGTCGGCACGCAGGTGCGTGCCCAGCTCGCCGGATTCGACGTCCTGACCAGCTCCGATGGTGTTCTCGGCGCGGCATGGCTGGCCGCTGTGGACGCCTGGGGCGAGGGCGTACCCCGGCCCCGCCGGGACTGACTTCCACCAAAAGCCGACCGGTTGGGGCGAAAACGTCGACTCAACCCCTCGGGGCCAGGTACCGTAGGAACCGGCCCCCGGACCCTCCCCCCTCGCCGGGGGCCGCCTCATGTCCTGGGTGTCCTCATGTGCCCGGTGGTTCGGCGCGGGCCGGCCGCAGACCGGGGTGGTCGTCGGGCAGGGCCTTGTACAGCACCCAGCCGCTCACCGCCACGGTCGCGGCGACCAGCGGCCAGGAGAGCACGGTGCGCGCCACCCCGAGAGCCACCACCTGTCCGGCCCACCACAGCAGCCCGTAGACCACCACGCGCAGCAGGTACTGCAGCACCCACACCCAGCTCGCCCACGAATAGGCGCGCAGCAGCGCGGGATCGCGCCGCCAACGGGTTTTCTGCCCCAGCAGCAATCCCACGATCACGCCGAGCAACGGCCAGCGCACCACCACGCTCGCCGCGAACAGCAGCGCACTCGCCGCGTTCGACAGCAGCTGCAGCAGGAAGAAGTCCTCCGCACGCCCGGTGTGCAAGGCGATCAACGCGGCGATCACCACCGCGGCGAGGCTCACCACCACCGCGCGCGCCTTGTCCCCGCGCAGCAGCCGGTAGCCGCCGAGCACCACCGCGACCCCGATCGCGACGATCGCCCCCCACGAGATCGACCGCCCGGTGGCCAGCCACCCGACGACGAACGCGAACGGCGGAATACTGGCGTCGATCGCCCCGCGCCGCCCACCGAGGATCTGGGTGAGCGACTCACGTTCGGGCTTGGCGGTGGTGATTCGGTCGACACCGTCGGACGTCGAGTCGGTCGAGTCGGTCGGGTCGGTACTGCCGGACGCGGCAGCGGTCCGGTCGATGCCGGCGTCCGTGTCGGCCGGCTCGGCGTCCGCCTGCCTTCCGGTGCCGGCCTGCCCGGCCGCACTGGCTTGGTTCACCGCGCCGGTCTGCTCGGTGTCCGCGGGGGTGGCGCCGGTTTCGTCCGTCACGTTCCCAGCCTGCCGTATGTGCTGGTGCCGGCCCCAGATGCCGAGACCTTCGCCACAGACCTGTCCCGCGTTGTCCGGCCTTCGGGCGGTTCCGGCCGCCCGAAAGTGCCGTAATGCCCAGGCGGTGCGGGCCGACAAGGTAAAAAGCTCTGAAATCCGGCTGAACCGAGGGTGGCCGGGAGGAAGGATATGGGGACGTCCGACTGTTAGTTGTGGTGTACAACAACTACCGGGGACAGGCGGGACGACGGGAAAGGGGAACCCAGCGTGTTCGGGATCGACAGTTACGTGGCGGTCGGCGACAGCTTCACCGAAGGCCTCAACGACGAGCGGGACGACGGCACTTTCGGCGGCTGGGCCGACCGGCTGGCCCAGATGCTGGCTGGTGGGGAGCCCGGGTTCCAGTACGCGAACCTGGCGCTGCGCGGGAAGATGCTCGACGAGATCATGGCGGAGCAGCTCCCGATCGCACTCGAACTCAAACCCGATCTGGTCACCCTGTGTGCTGGCGGCAACGACGTGATCGTGCCCGGCGCGGACGTGGACGCCATCGCCGCGCGGTTCGAGGCCGGGGTGGCCGCGCTGCGCGAGGCGGGCATCCCGGTGGTGATCTTCAACGGCCCGGACACCAAGGCGCTGTCGGTGATGAGCGTGCTCCGCGGCAAGGTCGCCATCTACAACACCCACCTGTGGGCGATCGCGGCCCGGCACGGCGCGAAAATGGTCGACCTGTGGACCATGGCCCCGCTGCACGACCGCCGTGCCTGGAGCGACGACCGGCTGCACTTCACACCGGACGCGCACCGCCGGATCGCCCTGCTCACGGCGGAGGTACTGGGCGTCCCGGTCACCGAGGACTGGCGTGACCCGTACCCGGTGAGCACCGAGCCGGCCACCTGGATCAACTCCCGCCGCTCGGACCTCACCTGGACCAAGGTGCACCTGCTGCCCTGGATCCGCCGCCAGCTCCGAGGCGAGTCGATGGGCGACGGCCTCTCCCCGAAACGCCCCCAGCTCGCGCCCCTGCTGCCCGCCGAGAGCGTCCCGCTGGACCTCGAGATGCGGAACAACGCCACCGCGTCCTGACCGCCGCGCCGCGCCGCGGCAGTTGAGGGTGGCCGGGCTCGCGCGCGACCGCGTGGGCCAGGCCATCGCCACCCGAACGGCGGCCGTCACCAGGTCGCCAACCGGGCGGGGCGGGCCTATGGTCCCTTTATGTCCGGTGCACGTGGGTGGTTTCGCCTGATCCCCGTCGCGGTGCTGGTCACGGCGCTGCTCGCGGGTCTGGCCACCTGGTTGCGGGCGGACGGCATCGAGGCCGACCTCGCCGGCCGCGCTCGCTCGGCGCTGGATTCGGCGGGCATTCGAGGTGGCGAGGTCCGGTTCTCCGGCAGGCAGGCCACCCTCGAAGGTGTCCCCGCCGAACAGAGCGGCCGCGCGCTCGGCATCGTGCAGGGCGTCGAGGGGGTCGAATCGGCGCAGGCGTCCGGCGGTGCCGGGCCGGCCACGTCGCCGCCGATGCCCAGCACCAGCGCGGCGCCGAGCAGCCCACCGCCGAGTTCGCCCGCCCCGCCGTCCACGCCGCCGACCGATCGGGCCGGCATCCAGGCCGAACTGGACCGGAAGCTCGCGGACACGCCGATCACCTTCGAACCGGACAGCGCGCGGCTCACCGACGAAGGCGAGAAGGCCGCCCGAGAGCTCGCGCCGCTGTTCCGCGATGCCCCGAACAGCCTGCGCTACCGCATCACCGGGCACGTCGCGGACGGTCCGGGTGGCCGCAGTGCCGCGCGCAAGCTTTCCCGCAACCGTGCGCTGACGGTGGTGCGGCTGCTGATCCGCGAGGACGTGCCGGCCGACCGGCTGCTCGCGCTCGGCACCAGCACCACGCCGGAGGGCTCCGGCTCGGACGACGACCGGCGCGTCGAGATCACAGTCGAACAGAGGTGATGGCGGATGCTGTGGCTCTTCGGGCAGATCTGGCTGTGGCTGCTCGTCTCGTTCCTGCTCGGGGCGGCGGTGATGTGGCTGCTCACCCGGATGGCCCGGCCCCGGGCCGAGGGTGCCGGCGCGACCGAGGCCGCCCGGCCGGAACCGTCGCGTCCCCCCGCGGAACCCCCCGCCCCGACCGACGCCGAGCAAACGCACTACCTCCCGCCGGTCGAGGAAAGCCCGCACGACGACTTCGGCTACCACGATTCCGGCTACCACGAGGAGGACCCCGGCCGCGTCTACAACGACTACCCGGAGATCGACCCGGACGAGCCGTACCCGCCGCGGGACGCCGTCGGCTACCCCGAACCCGAGCCGCGGCTGTCCGGAGAGCTTGACTGGCCCGCGGACGAGGAGTACGCGGACGACTGGCCCCACGAGGACGAACCCGCGCAACGCCGACCTGGACGCAGTGGCTGACACCCACCTGGTAGATTCGGCTACGCACGGTGAGCGGGCGCCGAGGAGGCCCGGACGAGGTCAGGAGGTCCGATGGCGCTCCCGCACTGGACCCCGCACCACCTGCTGCCTCCCGGCCGGCACGACGCCGACCTGGCCGACGTCTACGAGCGGCTGGTGTACGACGCACCGCACCAGAACGAGCGCGAAATCCTGTTCAGCGCCCTCAACAGCTACCTCGGGGTCGCCCGACGGGTGATCACTTCCGGGCGCGCCTGGCTCGGCGGCGCCTTCGTGACCCGGACCTCGTACCCGCCGCCCGGCGTCGACGTGGTGCTGCTCCCGGACGACTGGGGTGCGCTCAAAAGGCTCGACGACAGCGGGCGTACCGCGTTGTACGGCCTGCTCACGCTGCGTGGCGTGATCGTCGGGCAACCCGCGATGTACCTCGATCAGATCCAGCCGGTCGGCGGGATCCTCGACGGCTTCCTGTGCCGTCCTGGCGACGAGGACGTGTGGGAATCGGTGTGGGCCGAGGGCGGCCGCGGTATTCCGGAGATGGTGTGGTGAGGAACGAGTTCCGGCGGATCGCCGACGAGATCCCCGGCGGCACCTGGCTGGACGATCTGGCGCGGGCCTCGGCGATGGCGGCGAACGCGAAGTTCGAACGCACCTCGCGCGCACCGCTGCTGCACGTGTCGATGATCGGCGAAACACATCTCGACGCGTACACCTTTTCCGACATCAGCCGGGCACTGCAGGACGCCACGGCGAAGGTCGGGCACATCATCCGCAATCCGTCCAATGAGGTCACTTTCGTCCAGCCCGCGGACCGGGACAAGGCGCCGTTGATCCAAAAAGGACAGGCGGGCAACGCGATCTTCTTCGGCTTCCCGGAACCCGCGCCCGAGGACGCGCTGATCCACGACGGCATCGAAACGCTGTCCGAGCGCGCGGTGAAGGAACTCTGCGAAATCCTGCCGGCCAACGGTTCCGACGACGGCGCACTGGACGCGATCCTGTTGCAGCGCGACACCGTGCGCAACGCGGTGAGCGACATCGTGAACGCGGTGAGCAAACACGCCGGCATCGGCATGGCACTCACCCCGACCGCGGGCGAGCAGGTCACCCGCAGCGTGACCACCGAACAGGCCCGGGTACTGCAGGGCAGCCTGCGCGAATCACGCGAGGCGGTGGGGTACGAAACCGTGACCGGACGGCTCGACGGCGTACGCACCCGGCGGCGGATCTTCTACCTGGAGCGCGAAACGGGCGGCACGATCCAGGGCGCGGTGGCACCGGATCTGCTCGACCAGATCAAGGAAAACCTCGACCGTCCGGTGACCGCGCGGTTGCGCGTCGTGCGCACGACGACGATCGACGGGCGCCGCGGCCGCCCGGTGCACGAGCTGCTGGAGATCACGCCCGAGGTCAGTCTTTTCGATCATTGAATTGCACCGCACCGGACGGGAAATGACGATATGGTCCGGTACGCGGTCAAGGAATGACATTATCAGTCGGTAACGATTTCGGCCGGAACGGCGGCTTCTGGGTTAGCGTCGTCGCACTCCGACCCGGAAGGCGTCCGCATGACCCCCCATCCGCCGCGTCCTGCCGCGCCACCGCGGCACGGCCGGCCGACCGTCCCCGCCGATCCGCAGCACGCACCGAGGCCGCCGAGGCGGGCGAACGTGCCGGGAGGCGTGGCCGTCGCGTGCGGGCTGGCCGCGGCCGGGGTGGCGTTCCTGCCGAAGCACGGGTACGTCGCGTGGCTGGTCGCCGGGGTCGGGCTGCTGGCCGGGGTGATCGGTGCGGTGCTGGCCGCGCGGGGCCGGATGCGCGGGCTCGCCGTCGCGTCGACCGGCGTGGTGCTGTCGGTGCTGGCGGCCCTGCTGTACGGCGCGACACTGCTGTACCCGTCGATGTTCGGCACGCCACGCTCCAGCGAACTGCACATTCCGCCGGTATCGGGTGATTCGCATACGGTCGATTTCGTGGTGACTTCCGCCGGTGGAGCGACCGTCCGCTACGGCACGCTGGACGACCAGCGCACCGACTCGGCCCCGGCGAGCACCGACCAGTGGCACGGCCACGCCTCCTACGACGGCGGGGCCCCCATCCTCTCGGTCACCGCCGACACCGCCAACGGCGGCGTGACCAACCAGATCAGCTGCGCCATCGTCGTCGACGGCCAGACCGTCGCCGAAAACGACGGCACGACCATCGCCCTGTGCACGGCCAACGTCGACTGATCCCGGGTGCGCCGCTGATCCGCCGGGACGCCATCCGGCCTGACGTACGCGCATCCACCGGCGCATCACCGGACCTGGCGGCCGGCGTGTTCACGTCCATCGCCGGAGCGGGCCCCATCGGGCCTGGCGGCCGGCCGGCCTAACCCCCATCTCGGCCGGCCAACCGCCACCGAACCGCTCCTGGCGATTCCGCGGACCCGTCCCCATCGCGTGGCGACGGGTCCGGTGCCGGTTTCCCAGCCTGCCCCTCCCCTAGGGCTCCACCGGCGACGCGGCCGACCCTACGCGCGCCGGTCGCCGGGCGGCTAAGAATTCACTAAGGATGCCCGACCAGAACCGTCCTGACCTGGGAAAATGTGGGTGAACAAGATCCTCAGTCGAGGCAGAACTCGTTGCCCTCGACGTCCTGCATCACGATGCAGGACTCTTCCACACCGTCGGCGGCCAGCAGCTGCACGCGGACCGCGCCGAGCGCGACCAGCCGCGTGCATTCGGCCTCGAGGGTGGCGAGGCGTTCGTCCCCGACGAGCCCGGTGCCGGCCCGCACGTCGAGGTGCACCCGGTTCTTGACGACCTTGCCTTCGGGGACGCGCTGGAAGAACAGCCGCGGGCCGACCCCGGTGGGATCGACGCAGGCGAACGCCGAACCCTGGTGCTCCGGCGGAAGTGAGCGATCGAAGTCCGTCCAGGTGGCGAACCCCTCCGGGGGTGGCGGCACCACGTACCCCAGCACGTCGCACCAGAAGCGGGCGACCCGCTCGGGTTCCGCACAATCGAAAGTGACCTGAAACTGCTTCACCGACCCCATGAGCGTCAGCCTAACGGGAGCCGCAACCTAATTCAGCTCCGCGGCTTCCTGCCGCAGTGCCTGAATGTGCCGAGGATTCATTCGCTCGTACAGGTCGAGCGCCCGCCCGTATTCCGCGCGGGCCTGGCCGACCGCCGGCTTCGCACGCAGGATCCGGGCCAGCGTGACCCGCAGAATTCCTTCCTGCAGCTCGAACTGTCGCGTCACGGCAAGCGAAACCGCTTCGGTCGCATAGCGTTCCGCGGTGTCCAGCTCGCCGATGTCCAGGTGGAGTTCGGCGAGGTTGTTCAGGGATACCACCGCGTAACTGTCGTCGCCGAGTTCGCGGTCGATTTCCAGCGACGCCAGTTCGTGTCCGATCGCCTCGACCGTACGGCCGGCACGTTTCTCGGTCTCCGCGCAGTTGTTGAGCGCCTGCCCGCGCAGCTCCAGGTCGCCGGCCCGCTCCGCCTCAGCGGCGGTTTCCAGCAGGCACGCGATCGCCTCGTCGTAACGGCCGAGCAGCGTCAGCACGCTGCCGAGGTGGATCCTCGCCACGGCCAGCGACCGTTCGTCGCCCAGCTCGCCCGCCAGCGCGACCGCGCGTTCGGCGTCCTCGAGACTTCCTCGCGACAGCTCGAAAGTCAGCGCGATCGCGCATCGGGAGATCAGCATCCAGCAGACCCCGAGCGGTTCGTCCGCGGCCTCGGCAGCGCCCAGCCCGATGTCGACGAGGCGGCTCCAGTCCTCGTACAGCGGGCAGACCACCCGATAGGTGTGCCCCACGCGCGCCAGCCGCCAGACGTCGGCGTACCGCTGCCGCGCGTACGCGGCGTCCAGCACCGCCAGCAAAGTGGGCCATTCCGCGGCGAACCAGTCCTGCGCCTCGTCGAACGTGCGCAGCGGCGGAAGCGATTCGGGGGCGACGAGACCGGTCAGGTCGAGCGGGTCGACGATACGCAGCATCTTCCGGCGCGCGGTGTCGGACGCCGCCTGGTAGTAGCGCACCGCGCGGTCCAGGACAGCCGCACGCTCCTGCGGGGTCAGCTCCGTTTCCGCCAGGTCGCGCAAGTACAGCCGGACGAGGTCATGAGGCGCGAAGACATCACGCGCGGTTTCGGTGAGCAGACTCTGCGCGGCGAGCGTGCGCAGTTCGCGCCGGGCCTGTGCCACCGGGATCTCCGCGACCGCCGCGGCCAGGTGCGGGCCGATCTGCCTGCCGGGCACCGCGCCGAGTCGCAGCAACGTGTGCGCGAGCTCGCCGGGCAGTCCGCGGAACGAGACGTCGAACGCCGCGCGCACGCCGTCGTCGGCACCGGTCACGTCCAGCGCGGCCAGCCGGGTCCGTTCGTTGCCCAGCTCCGCCACCAGATCCTCGGTGGTCCACTGTGGACTCGCGGCGAGCCGGGCACCGGCGATCCGCAGCGCCAGCGGCAGGTACCCGCACAGCCGGGCGAGCGCGTGGTTGAGGTCGAAGTCGGCGGGACCGGCGAGCTCCTCGATCACCCGCACCGCGTCGTCGGCCGCGAGGGTGCCCAGCACCCGCAGCTTCGCCGCGTCGGACACCGCCAGCGCTTCCAGCCGCGACCGGCTGGTGACCACCGTCCTCGACCCCGGGCCCGGCGGCAGCAGCGGACGCACCTGTTCGGCCGAACGCGCGTCGTCGAGCAGCACGAGCATCCGGCGCCCGGCGATCAGCGACCGGTACAGCGCGACCCGTTCGGGCAGTGGCTCCGGCACCTCGTCGGCCGGCACCCCGAGCCCGAGCAGGAACTGGGCGAGCAGATCCCCCGGCTCCCGCGGTGCGTGGTGCGGATCGAACCCGTGCAACGACGCGAACAGCACCCCGTCCGGGAAATGCCGGGCCGCGCGATGCGCCCACCACACCACCAGCGCGCTCTTGCCGACCCCGGCCGTCCCGGACACCACGGCGACACCGCCGGGCAGCCCGTCGAGCCAGGCCAGGTCGGCCTCGCGCCCGGCGAGCGCGGGCAACGCGGGAGGCAGCTGCGCGGGCGTCGCGGCGGCGACCACGGAAACCGGCGCCGCGTCCTCCTGCGCCACGAGGTCGTCGTTGAGCACCCGCTCGTGCAGCCAGCGCAGGTCCACGCCGGGTTCCACGCCGAGCGTGCGCAGGGTGGCGCGGAAAACCGTGCGATACAGCTCGAGCGCCTCCCCGCGACGGCCCGCGTGGTAGAGCGCCCGCATCAGCTGGGCGGCGGTGCGTTCGGCCAGCGGATCGGCCCGCACGATCGGGCTCAGCTCCACGATCAGCTCGTTGTGCCTGCCCAGCCGCAGATCCGCGTCGATCCGCGCGCCGTGGATCGCCAGCCGCAGATCCGCCAATTCCGGCGCACGGACCGAATCGGGCACTCCGGACAGGGCGGGGCCCTGCCACAGCGCGAGTGCCTCGGCCAGCAACCGGGACGCGCCCTCGGGTGGTTCGAGCGTGGCGCGGTCGAACAACGCCCGCGCACGGTGCACGTCGATCCGCTCGGGTGCCACGGCGAGCTGGTAGCCGGGCGGGCTGGTGTGGATCTCCGCGACCGGGCCGGTCCGCAGCTGCCGCAGGATCCGGCGCAGGTGCGAGACGTTGCCGTGCACGATGGTCCGCGCCGTGGCGGGCGGATCGTGGCCCCACAGCGCGTCGATGATCTCCTCGAGCGGCACGATCTTGCCCACCCGCAGGGCGAGCAGGGCCAGCAGTCCCTTGACCGCGGGGCCGCCGATCGGGACCGTCCGGGCGCCGTCGAGCAGCCGCACCGGGCCGAGCAGTTCGACCCGCGCGCCGGCGTCGGCCATGCTCGCGCGCACCTCCCGGGCTCATCCCCAGCCAGAGTGGTCAACTTACCGCCGGAGAAGCACCGGCAGAAACCGCTCCCCGGGGGGGTGATCCCGGCCCGCGGGACGAGACGAGCCCGGCTCCGCGTCATCAGTCCCGATCTGATGGCGCGGGGCCGGGCTCGGTGAACATCGGCCGGGCCGCCAGGGGGCGCGGTCCACCCGATTTCCGGCTGTCCCCTGGCGGTACGGGTGGGCTCACCCCGAGCGAAGAACCCGGACCGCAGTGGACAACGTCGCTCCACGGTGGGACCGGCAGGCCCCGTGCGGAGTGGCGACAACGTAACAGGCTGCGCATTCCCCGCTACCGGCGACCCACCGGGGGGTCACCGTGGCGCTGGTCACCGGGTGACCGGTGTGCTGTCCCGTCCGGCGATGAACGACGGCCGCGGCGCACCGGCCGCGAACGGCTCCTGCAGCGCGTTCTCCACGCTGTTGAAGACCAGGAAGATGTTCGACCGCGGGTACGGGGTGATGTTGTTCGACGAGCCGTGCATGATGTTCGAGTCGAACCACAGCGCCGAGCCAGCGGCGCCGGTGAACTGGTCGATCCCGTGCTCGGCCGCCATCGCGGTGATGTCGTCCTCCCGCGGTACGCCCACCCGCTGGTCCTTCAGCGAGCTCTTGTAGTTGTCCTCCGGCGTCTCGCCCGCGCACTGCACGAACGTGCGCTGCGAACCCGGCATGACCATGAGCCCGCCGTTGAACACGTAGTTGTCGGTGAGCGCGATGGAGCAGCTGACCGCACGCGGTATGGGCATGCCGTCCTCGGCGTGCCACGTCTCGAAGTCCGAATGCCAGTAGAAGCCGGAGCCCTTGAACCCGGGCATGTAGTTGACCCGGCTCTGGTGGATGTAGACCTCGGAGCCGAGGATCTGCCGGGCCCGGTCGAGCACCCGCGGATCCCGGACCAGTTCGGCGATCAGCTCGGACGTCTCGTGCACATCGAAGATCGACCGGACCTCACCGGTGCGAGCCTCGGTGATCACCCGCTCGTCGTCGGCAACGCCGTCGCCGGACGACAGCCGGACCAGCTCCTGCCAGTACGTTTGGACCTCACCGGGGGACAGCAGGCCTTCGGTGACCGTGTAACCCTTGGCGTCGTGGTTCGCCAGGGTGGCGGCGTCGATGGGGCCGTCTGCCTCGGAACCCCACACCGTGGGGTGCACGCGCGGAAGCCGCTCCGGCGTACCGGTGATCCGGGTCGGATAGCCGTCGTCGACCCGGGTGTCCATCAGCGTCACAGCTGTTCGCCTCCTGCTCTTCTGGTGTTTCGTCTCTTTCTCGCGGCTGGTGGGAGGAGTTCGGGAGAACTCGGGGTTTATTCGGTGATCAGCGGGTACACGCCGTTCTCGTCGTGCACCTCCCGGCCGGTGACCGGCGGGTTGAACACGCACACGCACTTGATCTCGGTCTTCGGCCGGACCTGGTGCTTGTCGTGGTCGTTGAGCACGTAGATGGTGCCCGGCTTGAGCGGGAACACCTCGCCGGTCGCCTTGTTCTCGACCTCGCCTTCCCCGGAGGTGACGAAGACGGCCTCGATGTGGTTGGCGTACCAGAAGTCGTTCACCGTGCCCGCGTACAGCGTGGTCTCGTGCACCGAGAACCCGATGCCCTCCTTGGCGAGGATGACGCGCTTGCTGCGCCAGTTCGGGGTCTTGATGTCAGCGTCGGTGTCGGTGACTTCATCCAGCGTGCGGACCAGCAAAATCGGCTCCTTTTCGGGTTGTTACTAGAGGACAGCGGCGACGGACTCGTCGATGATCGACAGGCCCTTGCCGAGTTCGTCGTCGGTGAGGGTGAGCGGCGGCAGCAGCTTCATCACCTCGCCGTCGGGACCTGAGGTCTCCATCAGCAGACCCCGGTCGAAGGCTTCCTTGCACACCGCGCCGGCGAGCTTGCCGTCGGCGAACTCGACGCCGCGGGCGAGACCACGGCCCTTGGCAACGAGGTTGGCGTCGGGGTAGCGCTCGACGAGCTGCTTGAAGGCGTCGCCGATGCGCTCGCCCTTGGCTTTCGTGGACTTCTCCAGCTCGTCGTCGCTCCAGAACTCGCGCAGCGCCGCGGCGGCGGTCACGAACGCCGGGCTGATGCCGCGGAAAGTGCCGTTGTGCTCACCCGGCTCCCACACGTCCAGCTCCGGCTTGATGAGCGTGAGCGCCATCGGGATGCCGTATCCGCTGATGGACTTGGACAGGCAGATCATGTCCGGTTTGATGCCCGCGTCCTCGAAGCTGAAGAACGGGCCGGTGCGGCCGCAGCCCATCTGCACGTCGTCGAGGATGAGCAGGATGCCGTGCCGCTTGCACAGGTCGTCGAGGCCCTTCAGCCACTCCAGGCGCGCGGCGTTGATGCCGCCCTCGCCCTGGACGCCCTCGACGATCACCGCGGCCGGTTCGTTGAGCCCGCTGCCGGAGTCCTCGAGCAGCTTCTCGAAGTAGAGGAAGTCCGGGAACGCGCCGTCGAAGTACTTGTCGTAGGGCATCGGCGTGGCGTGCACCAGCGGGATACCGGCGCCGCCGCGCTTCATCGAGTTGCCGGTGACCGACAACGCGCCCAGCGTCATCCCGTGGAAGGCGTTGGTGAAGTTGATGACCGATTCCTTGCCGGTCACCTTGCGGGCCAGCTTCAGCGCGGCCTCGACCGCGTTGGCGCCGCCGGGACCGGGGAACACGATCTTGTAGTCCAGCTCGCGCGGACGGAGAATGCGCTCCTGGAAAGCCTCCAGGAAGTCCCGCTTCGCGACGGTGAACATGTCCAGCGAGTGCATCACGCCGTCACGCTGCAGGTAGTCGATCAGCGCCTGCTTGAGCACCGGGTTGTTGTGCCCGTAGTTGAGCGCGCCGGCGCCGGCGAAGAAGTCGAGGTAGGGCTTGCCGTCCTCGCGGTGGAGCCAGCTGCCCTGGGCGCGGTCGAACACGACCGGCCACCCCCGGCTGTAGCTGCGGACTTCCGATTCGAGCTCTTCGAAGATGCTCATGACGTTGTTCTTTCGCTCCTACTCGGCGAAATTGACGGATCCATTGTTCAGCAACGGTCCGATACGGTACAGATCCTCGGGCTCGTGCCCGCCCTCGCCGTCGTCCGGGAAATCCGCGGACTCCAGCAGCCGGCTCGACTCCAGTGTCGTGTTCCAGCGTTTCGCGAAAGACGTGAACAGCCGGATGGACGCCTCGTTGTCCGGGGTGATGGTGGTTTCCAGGTACCGCACCCCGTTCTCGACCAGCCGGGTGTACAGGCCGTCCAGCAACTTCCCGGCCAGGCCTTTCCCACGCTGGGAAGCGTCGACCGCGACCTGCCAGACGAGCGCGGCAGCGGGCTCGGACGGCCTCCGGTAAGCGATCACGAATCCCACCGCTGCCCCGTCCACCCGGGCGACGACCGAAGTCTCCGCGAAATCCCGGCACCACAACAGGTACGCGTACGGAGAGTTGAGATCGAGCTTCTGTGAATCGCGCGCGATTCGCCAGAGATCGGCACCATCGGCCTTGGTCGGGGATTCGATCAAGTGCTTTCCGGACATACCAAGGAAACGTAACAGAGAATTTTCCCGCCGCCAGCGATCCACGCCACGTCCACCGCCCTCACCTGCGCGGACGCGGTTACCCCGGTGAGGAGTACCACAAACATGTTTCAGCCACCGGTACCCGGGGCACGACGTGCGCCTGGGCCGCTCACCCGGGGCGTGCGGCCGTCTCCCTCCCGACCATGCGACCTCTCCGGCCCCGGCGCAACTTCACCGGCGACGACCAGGGCGGATGCGTCGTCCGAGCGCGGCCAGCGGGGTCCACGCCGCGGGCAGCACCAGCAGCAGCACCACGACCAGCCACCACAGCGGGGCCTGGCCCCGGCGCCAGCCCTCGACCACCGAGCCCAGCCACCCGAACAGCGGCTGCGCCAGCGGCGGCAGGAAGGCCGCGAACAGCAACGCGGCCACCACCAGTACCGCCAGCACCGTGAGCAGCATCCGCCACCTGCGTCGCAGCGTCAGCAGGCTCACCACGAGGAACACGAGCGCCCCCGCGGCGACCGGCAGCCCGACCCACTGCAGGACCGCGCCGCCCTCCCCGCTGAGCACCAGGCCGGCGACCACGGTGATCACGGCGACCAGCAGGTTCCACGGCCGGCCGAGCCTGGTCGCGCCCTGGGTCACCCACCAGGCGCTGCGCCCGCACGCCTGCGCGAACTTCGCCGCCGGCTGCAGTGACTTCGGCACCCGGGTCGCGGTGGCGGCCGCGGTCAGCCCGGCCGCCCCGGCTTTCACCAGCGTCTTGGTGAGCAGGACCGAGCCCAGTTCGTCCTCGAATCGTTCCGCCGACACCCGGCATGCCTGAAAAGCACGCTGGGCGTTTTCTCCGGACGTTTCGGCGTCCTTTTCCAGCGGCCGTGCGGCAATCAATTTCCGGAAACCCTCGGACGCTTTTCCGTTTCCTTCTTTCGCGTCCTCGCCGGCCTGCTCAGCCACCGTCGGCAGTTCCTCGCAGGCGATCTGCGCCTGCCGGGTGCGGGCGAGCACCATCGCGGTCACCGGAAGGCTCGAGGGCAGCTCGGCACCGAAGTCCACCGGAGCCAGCTCGCCGTCCAGGCCCAGGAAGGCCAGCTCCTCGTCCAACTGCGTGCGCAGGCCGGGCAGATCGCCCGCAGCGGGGTTGTCGCCGGGGCCCGGCGGCTGCCAGCCGATCTCGGTGAACGTGGCACGGACCTGCTCGCGGAACTCCTCGCGACCCACGACGTCCCGCAGCATCCGCAGCCTGCCGGGATCCAGCAGGCACTGCATCAGCCAGCCCGCGCCGTCGACCCGGCCCCACATCCAGTCACTGGCCCGCCACGACGACTTGTAGAACGCGCCGAAGTTGCTCGCCTGGACACCGGTGAGCTTGTCCTCGCACCGCGCCCGCGACAGGTCGAGCAGCGTACGCGTGTTCGCACTGACCTGGACCAGATCGACCCGCTGGTCCACCGACGGCGTTTCGGTGACCAGCCCGCGGGTTGCCACGTGCAGCAGGAGCAGCCGCGACTGCAGTACCTCGTCGCCGGGGGTGTGGTCGTCGAGTTCGAACCAGTCCAGCAGCGTGGTCACGGTGTCCGCGGGATCCTCGGGCCGATCCTCTTTCGCGGCGAGCGCACGCAGCACCGGCGCGGCGGATCGCAACGCGGCGACGAGCTTCGGCCAGGCGGCGCGGACGTCGTCGGAAACGCCGAGCCCGGCCCATTCCCGCGCGAGCTGCCCGATCCAGTCCGGCAGGCTGGTGCCCGGCGCGGGCGGCTCGTGGCGGGCGACCCAGGCCGGCAACCGCACGCCGCGGGCGGCTGCCTTGCGCGCCGCGTGCAGCTGCGCCCGGGCGGCGTTGAGCTGCTCGGCCTGCCCGACGTCCGGGAACAGCCGGAACCCGGCGTTGACCAGCTGCAGGCCGGTGGCCACCGAATCGTCCAGCGCCATGGTGCGGTAGCGCGCCATCTCCGTGACCGGGCTGGCGTCCCCGGGCATCGTGTCGGGCAGGTCGTGGCGCAACCCGTCGGCGGCGACGTCGAACAGCCGCGCGGACCGGCCGGACGCCCACCCACCGTCCTTTTCCGACAGTGAATAGCGGCGGCCCGCGGCCCGGACCAGGTCGGCCGCGTCCCTGGCCACCCGGCGGTCGCGGTAGGCACGCAGCACCCGCTCGTCCACCAGCTGCCCGCTGCGCACGCCGAACGACGCCAGCGCCACCCGGGTGTCGCGCGCCCGGACCACGGATTCGTTGTGCCTGGTCAACTCGTCGAGTTCGGTGCTGATGGTCTGGCTGAGCACGGTGGAGACCACCTTCGCCAGCGCCGAACCGAGCAGCGGCGGATTCGCCGGATCACAGGCCACCGGGACCGCGTCGCCGTCGACCGTCGGCACCACGTAGAGCAGCAACCGCCGGACGTCCGCGGACGAGGGCCGTTCGAAGATCTCCTCCAGCGCCGGCCCGAGCGGTTTGTTGACCAGCACCCCGCCGTCGGTGATCCAGTGCGAACGCATCAGATCGGTGTAGCCGGTCATGTCCGGGTGCATCCGGTCGGCCGCCTCGGCGCCGATCGGCGTGCGCGACAGCTCGAACGCGCCGGGGAACGAGGCGCTGGACCGCGCGGCGAGCGCGAGCGGGCCGTGCACCTGGTTGTTCCACAGTGGACCGTCGAACCGGTACAGCATCCGATGTTCGGTGTCCCGCACCAGATTGCCGAGCGAGTCGTCGTACCGGGTGGTCTCGCCGTCGATCATGGTCCCGGTCAGCAGCACCGTGACGTCCGGCGGTTCGTCCGGCACGACGCCCGCGCCGGTGATGTCGTGCAGCGAGCGCTCCAGTTCGCCGAGCAACACGCGGTCGCCGTCGAACAGCGAACGCGGCTGCGCCTCGCCGGGGTCGCGGATCAGGTTCTCCAGCGAGCCGACACTCAGCCAGGTGTCCCGCAGCACGGCGGGAGAGGAGCGGTACGCCTCGGCCAGCCCGAGACACGCCGCGTTGATCCCGCCCGCGCTCGTGCCGGTGAGCACGTCGAGGCGCACGGTGGCGTGCAGCAGATCGAGCACCTTCCGGTAACCGCTGCGATCGCCCTTGGTGCGGGACGCGGTCAGCAACGCCGAGGTTTCGGTGGCGATTCCCCCCATCCACACGGCGAGGCTGGCGCCCCCGACCATGGTCATCGCGATCCGGATCTCCTGCGGCCACGGCTCCCCCGACTCACCCATGGGGGTCAGTCTCCCGGCCCCAGCAGCCCGCCCACAAGAGTTTCAGGCGGCGAGGTGCTCCAGCAGCCCGCCCACAAGAGTTTCAGGCGGCGAGGTGCTCCAGCAGCAGTACCTGTGCCTCGCCGACCGCGAAGCCGAGCACCGCACCGGTCGCGATGAGGATCCACTCGTCCTGCTGGAACGCCGGGCGCAGCAGCTGTTCGAACTCCTGCGGCGAAAGCTGCTTCATCTTGCTCACCAGCACGTTCCGGATGTCCATCGCGTCGGTGGCGTAGTCCTCGAGGTAGCGCATGGTCTCCGGCAACCTTGCCATGATCTGCTCGGAGATGGCCAGCTTCACGTCCTGGTAGCGGCGGCTGCCGATGGCGAACACCAGCAGCGGCTTGGCCACGTTCGCCGCCCGGCCCAGCTCGATGTCCAGCTGCCGCTGGATCAGCGCCAGCACCCGGTCGGACAGCGGACCGCGCAGCACCGCCTCGATCACGTTGTGCGGGGTGATGATCTCCCTGGCGATCAGCTCGCCGTAGGCCTCGGCGACCTCCGCACGGCGTTTGAGGAACAGGCCCTGCCACCGCACGCCGAAGTACTTCTTCTCCTCCAGCGGATAGAAGATCATCCGCAGCGCCAGCCAGTCGGTGAACCAGCCGGTGAACAGGCCGAACACCGGCATGATCGGCGGGAACTTGAACAGCACCCAGGCCACCATCTGGATCACGCCGATCAGCCCGCCGAACACCAGCCCGGAGCGCGCGATGAAGGTGAACTCCTGGTCGCCCGCCTCCTGGAAGATCCGGTTGAGCAGGCGCTTGTCCTTGACCAGACTGGTGACGACCATGCCCTTGAGGTCGAACACACTGTCCACATCGGACTGAATCAGTTCCAGTACGGCCTTGATCATGCGCGGTGCCTCGGACTGCACGCGCTGGATCACCAGCCGCTGCACCGGTTCCGGCAGCGATTCCCACCATCCGGCCTGGTAGTGCCCGGCGACCTCCCGCACGATGTCCTCGACCGCGGCGAGCATCGGCTTCTCGATTTCCTTGGCGATCCGTCCCGCGTCGAGGCGGTCGATCACCTCGGCCGGTTTGATCAGCTGCTCGGTCATCGTGTCGCAGGCGATGCTGGCCATCCGCGCGGCCCGTTTGGGCACGATGCCCTGCCAGCCGAGGAACGGTTTGATCCCGATGAACTCGACCGGCGCGAACATCATCCGGATGGCGACCAGCTTCGTGCCGTAGCCGATCAGCGCGGCGACCACCGGGATCGAAACGTAGAGCGGCCAGTGCCGGGCGAAGTCGTCGAGCACACCGTGCAGGAACGCGCCGAAGCCGCCCATCGGCCTCAGTCCAGGCTCGGGTCGCAGGCCCGCCAGAACTGCGCACCGAGCCGCGAGACGTGGATGGTCCGCCGGATCACCTTGGTGCGCTTGAGGCTGTCCTCGGCCGCCCGCACGGTCTCGTCGGTCAGCAGGATCTCGTACTGGGTCTCCAGCGCGGGCACTTCCTCGTCGAGTTCGACGAGACCGAGCCCGATCAGCCGGGTCACGTAGCCGGGCACCTGGTCGGGCAGGGACACGCCGGCCGCCTTGCCGACGGTGGAGGCGTTGCGCAGCACGATCCGGCCGGCGCCGCCGACGGCGGTGCGCTCGGCGACGTCGATCGCGGGGAACGGCGACCCGTCGGACAGGGCGGCGAGGATGCGTGCCTCGTCCGGGGTGAGCTGGCGGAGGATGATCGCGTAGAGATACTCGCGGGCCCGGTCGCGGCCGAAGCCGATGGAGTGGTTGAGCAGCTCGGCCATCGCCGCGCGCAGCGGTTCCACGCGGTCCCGCGCGGGCACCAGCATCACGGCGGCCGGTACGTCGCGGCCGTTCGGGCCGGGCCGGTTCATCGACGAGGCTGCGGTGAGCGCCGCGTGGTACGGGTCGTCGACCTCGTCGAGGCGCCGCCGCAGCTCGCTCAGCAGCCCGCGCTCGACCTGGCGCAGGCCGCGCTCGGCGGTGTCGATGCCGGGAAGTTTCTTCGTCAGCCCGAGGCCGGTGCGCGTCGCCCAGCCGGCCAGCTGTCCGGCCCGGCGCGCCAGGTTGGCCACGTCGTCGGCGGTGGCCCGGCCGTTCGCTCGCTGGTAGTCCACGGGCGTGCTCCCCTCGCTGTCCGCGCTGATGCTACCTGCGGGTAGTCCGAACCGCGCCGGAATGGCCGCGGTGTTGGATGGCCGGCATGACCGCGCCGCCATGGGGACCGCCGATCGACGTGCTGCCGCTGCTCGCCCGGGAGGAACAGGCGCTGGTCGCGCTGCTGTCCGGCCTCGGCCGGGACGACTGGGCGACCCCGGCCGCCGCCGGATCGACCGTGCACGAACTGGTCGCGCACGTCCTGGGCGAGAAGCTCGCCCGGCTCTCGCGCGACCGCGACGAGCACCCCACCGCCGGTCCGGCCGGCTTCGGCGCGGTGTGGCTGCCCGCGGCACGACAGCTGTCGCCGGAGGTCCTGTTCGCGATGCTCGTGGACAGCACCACGCAGCTCACGGACCTGTGGAAACACCGCGACCTGGACGAACCGCTCGACGAGGTGCCCGGCTGGCTGGTGCTGGCCCGCGATTACGCGTGGTTCTGGGTGCGTCAGCAGCAGATCCGTGAGGCGGTGGACGCACCGCCGCTGGACGAACCGGAGCTGCGCACCCCGGTGGTGGACACGTTCCTGCGAGCGCTGCCGCACGCGCTGCGCACGATCCCCGCACGAATCGGCCGCCAGGTGGCCTGCACCGTCACCGGCGCCAGCCGCTGGACCGCCCGTTCGACCGGCGAAGGCTGGACGATCACCCCCGCCGCGCCGACGTCCCGCTCCCCGCTGGCCACGATGACCACGGACGCGGACACGTTCTGGCGCTTCTGCACCGGCACTGGCGACCACCCCCACCTCACCGGCGACGCGGACGCCTGCGCCGCGATCCGCACCCTGCACAACCACCAAGCCACCAAGCCCTGACGCCCTGACGCCCTGACGCAGGCTCACGCCAGACCTCGTCGCGGACTTGCGGAACCTGCGAACCTGCGGTCCGCCACCGGACACCGCGGACCGAACGTCGACAGGTGATGTAGACAAGTCGACATTGCGGTTCAACGACACTGCCGCAACAAGGTCGAGTTCCGCCGCCAAACCCGCCGTCTCGTCGACCTACCGGCCCACCGGTCCCGCCGGCCGGTCACCCGGCGGTGGTCAGCGGCGCGGGCGGCGGGCCTGTTTGCGCAGTTGCAGGATCCGGGCCCCGCCGACCAGTGCGACCAGTGCCGCACCCGCGATGGCGGCGAAGAGCATCGCCACCGCGAGCGGCATGCTGCCGGAGGCGCCGAGGAAGTGCACGGTCGCCGTGTCCAGGTTCTGCAGGATGAAGATCAGCAGCAGCACCAGCACGATGATCGCCACGATCACCGCGATCCAGGTGCCGCTCACCCGGGTGCGGTTGATCTTGGCCGGTTTCCCGCCGGTGGGACGGGGGCCGGCGGACGGGGGCACGCCGCCGGGCTCGTCCGGCGCCACGCCGGCGTGCCGGGACCCGCCCGGATCGAGCGCGCCGGGCACCTCGGCGCCCGGCGCCTCGGGAATCTCGGATTTCGCGACTTCGGTGGGGTCGTCGCCTCGCGCATGGGCCATCCCCTCATTGTCCGCCTGCGCAGGGCGTTTCGCCCGTCCGGCGCCCCCCTATCGGGTGAGGTCGGTGTCGCGCAGCACGCGAAGCGTGTTCCGGCCCGCCAGCTTCGCGCAGTCCTCGTCGCTCCAGCCGCGCTCCAGCAACGCGGCGAACAGCACCGGGTACTTCGACACGTCCTCCAAGCCCTCCGGCAGCGTCCCGACACCGTCGTAGTCGCCGCCGAGACCGATGTGGTCGATACCGGCGACCTCCCGCGCGTGCTCGACGTGCGCCACGACGTCCTCGACGGTGGCCTTCGGCTTGGGCGGCGCGTCCCAGGTCTCGGTGAACCGCGTCCGCTGGCCGAGGTCGCGGAAGTCCTGCCCGGCTTCGGCCATCGCGTTCCGCAGCCGGTCGTCCCATGCGGTGACCGCCGCGGAGATGAACGCGGGCACGAAGGTCACCATCGCGACGCCGCCGTTGCCGGGCAGCTGCGCGAGCACATCGTCGGGGATGTTGCGCGGGTGGTCGTTCACCGCGCGGCACGAGGAGTGGCTGAAGATCACCGGCGCGCTGGTGACCTCCAGCGCGGCACGCATGGTGCTGGCCGCGACGTGCGAAAGGTCGACGAGCATGCCGATCCGGTTCATCTCGCGCACGACCTCGCGGCCGAAGTCGGTGAGCCCGCCGTGCGCAGGCTCGTCGGTACCCGAATCGGCCCACGTGGTGTTGAGGTTGTGCGTCAGCGTCAGGTAACGCACGCCGAGCCGCCGCAGGATCCGCAGCACACCCAGTGATTCGGCAATGCAGTGCCCGCCCTCGGCCCCGAGCAGCGACGCGATCCGTCCGTCGGCGAAGGCAGCTTCGGCCTCGTCGGCGGTGTCCACCAGCCGCAGCCGGTCCGGATAGCGCTGCGCGAGCTGGTGCACCACCTCGACCTGCTCCAGTACCGCGGTCACCGCGCTGTCGCCCTCGAACTGGCACGGCACGTAGACCGACCAGAACTGGAGGCCGAGCTTTCCCTCCGCCAGCTTGGGAAAGTCGGTGTGCAGGCCCGGCTGCCGCACGGTCAGGTCGAGTCCGGCCGCGGCGTCGACCGGGTTCGGCCCGGCCTGCTCACGCAGCTCCCATGGCAGGTCGTTGTGGCCGTCGGCCAGTATGACGGAGTCGAGCAGGTTCGTCGCGCGCGTCAGGTCCCCGGAAGTCATCCCCCGACCCTAGCGAGCCTTTCCCCGCAACGGGATCCCATCTTCTCTCTCGCAAGATGTATTCCGGAGAGAGTTGTACGGTAGGCTCTCCCGATGACCCTCGACTCCCACACCGACGACGAGATCGTGACCTGGTGGGGCCTGGTGATCGAGGGCTACCTGGCCACCCAGGACAAGCTGATGGGCGAGATCGCCGGCCGCTTCGACCTGGCGCCCGCATCCTTCGACATCCTGATGCGCCTGGTCCGCTCACCGGAACACCGCATGCCGATGACCCGGCTGGCCACCGAAGCGGCCCTTTCCAGCGGCGGTTTCACCAAGGTGGCCGACCGCCTGGTGGCCGCGGATCTCCTGCACCGGGTCCCGAGCCCGGACGATCGCCGCGTCACCTTCGCCGCGCTGACCCCGCACGGCCTGGACGTGGCCACCAAGGCACGGGCAGCCTGTGCGGACATCCTGCGCCGCATCGTCCTGACCCCGCTGGGCGACGAGGCGGAAATCCTGGCCAACGCCATGCGCACCCTGCGGTCGGCCAACGGCTGAAAGCCCCGGTCACGGATAGCCGAATCCCTGGGACTCCAGCTTCCGGCGGAGCGCGTCCAGGCAGCGCCGGCGGGTCGTGTCCACGCTTTTCGGCGAAATTCCCAGCTCGACGGCCAGTTCGTGGTGCCGCAACTGCGGGTGGTGGGCCATCAGCAGCAGCAACCTGCGGTGACGTTCCGGAAGTTCGGCGATCGCGCGCCACAGGGCGGCGGCCCGTTCGTCGGCCAGTAGAGCCGTTTCGGGTGAGTCGACCGGTGCTTCCGGTTCGGCCAGCCGGAAGGCTCGGGCCCGACGCCCGACCGCCCGGATCGCGTGCCGGCGGGCGACGGTGGTCAGCCAAGAACCCAGGCGGTCTCGTTCACGCACAGCGCCCGGACGGGTCAGGAAGGACAGCCACGCGGCCTGGCAGGCGTCCTCCGCGTCACCGCGGAGTCCCGGGTCGGCAGCCACGGTCCGGACGACCCTCGGGGATATCCGGCGCACCTCGTCGTCCCGCACCATCCCGGCGTCCCTTCGTCAGCAGTTGGAAACACTGACGACTCCGGGACCCGCGCCGGATCCACCGGACCAGGCACAACGCCGGATCAGGTGATCATCTTCGGCAGCCGGTATCCAGCGAAGACATCGCGGCTCAGGCCAGACCGGGCATCAACCGCAGCGCGTTGCCGGACAGGACACCGCGCAGGACTTCCTCCGGCAGGCCCAGATCCGCCACCGCGCGCACGTTCACCGCGGTACCGGGGACACCCGGCCAGTCCGTGCCGAAAATCCACTTCCGCGCCAGCCGCACGAGGTCGAACCGGGCGTAGTACTCCGGCAGCTTCTTCGGCGGCAGTCCCGCCAGGTCCAGCCACACGTTGGGCCTCGACTGCGCCATGAACGCCGCCACGTCGTACCACCAGCCGCGACCGCCGTGCGCGAAGACGAAGTTCACCGTCGGGAAGTCCTCGACCACATCGGAGAGCAGCTGCGGATCCCCGAAACTGGCGCGAGAGCCGGGAAAAACCGACAGTCCGGAATGGAGGACCACCGGGACGCCACGCTCGGCACAAAGCTCGTAGACCGGGTACAGCTCCTTGTCCGCCGGGGAGAACGCGCCGTGCACCGGATGGAGCTTCAACGCCACCGCACCCAGCGACAACTGCCGTTGCACCTCCTCGCGCAGCGGATGGTGCAGGTGCGGATTCACGTTGGCCACCAACCGAAACCGCTCCGGGTTGTACTCGACCAGCGGCAGGTTGTCCTCAATGGACTGGATACCGGTCGCGCGCGGGCTGTACTCGCAGAACAACAGCACCCGGTCGACACCTTCGCGCTCCATCAAGTCGTCCATCGCGGACGGAACCACCGCACCGGCCTCGTCGTACACCGTGCGCCACGGGTAGTCCCGCGCGAAGTCACGCGCCCAGTCCAGCCACGCCTGCTTGAGCGTCGGCAACCGCGGCGTGTGCACGTGGGCATCGACCACGAACTGACCGTCGATCATGACTGCGGCAGCGGTACGAGCAACGATTCCCGCACCAGCTCGCGGAGCACGTTGCGACGGATCTTCCCGGTGGCGGTCTTCGGCAGCTCCGCCAGCTCGACCACTCCGCGCGGCCGCTTGAACGAGGCCAGGCCGGAACGACAGAACTCGATCAGTTCGTCGGCGTCCACAGTGGCCGACGGTGCGGCGACCACACACGCGACGGGTTTGTCCAGCCCGTCCGCATCCGGCGCGGCCACCACCGCGACCTCGGCCACCCCGGGATGCTGCCGCAATCGTTCCTCCACTTCGGACGGTGAGACCCAGATCCCGCCCGCCTTCAGCATGTCTCCGAACCTGCCGAGGCAAGTGTAGCTGCCGTCCTCGTTGCGCAGGTAGCTGTCCCCCGTGCGCAGCCACTCTCCCTGGAACACCTGTTTCGTGGTCTCGTACCGGGCCCAGTACCCGACAGCGGTCGACGGGCCGGACACGTACAGCTCACCCGGCGTCCCCGGCTCCTCGACGACGGTTCCCCGCTCGTCCCGGATCTGCACGCGGTAGCCAGGCACCGCCACCCCGGTGCTGCCCGGCCGGATCGCGCCCGGACGGTTCGAGAGGAAGATGTGCAAGGCCTCGGTCGACCCGATCCCGTCCAGGATCTCCACCCCGAACCGCGAACGGAACCGCGTGAACAGCGACGCCGGCAACGGTTCGCCGGCGGAAACCGCGTACCGCACCGAGGAAAACGAGTCGTCCGGTACGTCACTGGCCAGCAGCGCCGCGAAGAACGTGGGCACCCCGAAGAACAACGTCGGCCGGTCCGCCCGTGCCCGCGCGGCGAACGACCCGGGTGTCGGACGGGCCGGCTCCAGCAGCGTGGTGGCACCGGCGGCCAGCGGGAAGAACGCCGAGTTCCCCAGCCCGTAGGCGAAGAACAGCTTCGGCACGGACAGGAAACGGTCCTGGGGAACGGTTCGCAGGACTTCTCGTGCGTACGTTTCACACACCGCGCGGATGGACGCGTGGCGATGCATCGCTGCCTTGGGCTTGCCGGTGGTGCCAGAGGTGTAGAGCCACAAGGCCGGTGAATCCTCCCAGGTACCCACCGGTTCGAAATCCATATCGTCCACTGTGGTCAGCTCCGGCCACTGGTGCACACGCGCCCGCGAGGAGAACTGCGCCGGGTCCGCGCGGTCCAGCACCACGTCGGCAACCTCGGGCGCGGCCGTGAGCGCGTCCACCGCCTGCGCGGTGAACTCGCCGGAGACGCACAGCACCCGGGCCCGCGAGTCGGCGAGCACCTGCCCCAGCTCGAGCCCGGTGACCATCGTGGACACCGGCACCGCGACGGCACCGGCGAGCATCGCACCGAGAATCCCGCTCAGCAGCTCGACGTCGTCGACCATGCAGAACATCACGCGTTCCTCGCGGCGGACACCCAGCTCCAGCAGGCCCGCGGCGACCCGGTGCGCCTCGATGGCGAGCTCGGCGTAGCTCAGCGTCCGCCGCGGCGACACCACCGCGGGCGCTTCCGGCCGGCCCTGCGAGAGCAGGAACTCCGCGGCGTTGAAGCTCTCCGGAACCGTCATGGCCGCCCCTCACGTGAGGTACACGTACTCGTAGTCGAACGGCTTGCCGTTGATGCCGTGGCGCGGTGGTGCGACCCATCCGGCGATCTTCCCCCGCTCGTACACCGGGTGCATGAGCGAACGGACGAACGCCAGGTCCTCGGCCGTCGGCAGCCAGTGGTGCCGGGCAGCCTCCCACGTGGCCTCGTCCACGACCGTGCCGTCCGGGGTCACGTGGTGGCCGGAGTTTATGCCGACCTCGCGGTTGAAACCAGGGTGCGGCAACCGGAACCAGAAGTCGATGCCGGCGTCGGAGAGGATCTTGTTCCAGCGGTTGACCCCGGTCTGGCAGTCCGCGGTGTACTCGGCACGCAGGTCGAGGTTCAGCAGCAGGATCGCCTGCAGTTCGTCGGAGGTCCAGGTGCCGTCGTCGCACGGCCGGTCCAGCGTGCGGGCGTCGTCGGTGAGTTTGTGGTCGTCCTTGCGGCGAGTCTCCTGCCAGCGGCCCTTGAGCCCGGCGGTGTAGTAGTTGGCCGCGTTCGTGGAGGTCTCACTGCCGAACAGGTCCAGCGACACCGTGTAGTGGAAGTTCAGGTAACGCTGGATCACCTCCAGCGGGATACCGCCGTGCGCGGCGATCTCGTAGGTGTCGTGCTCGCGGATCAGCTCGGCACTGCGCAGCACCACCCGGTCCACGCCGGTGGTGCCCACCATCATGTGGTGCGCCTCCTCCTTCAGCATGAACTCGCAGGTGCGCGACAGCGGGTCGAACGAGCTTTCCTTCAACGTGCCGAGCTGGTACTTCCCGTCCCGGTCGGTGAAGTAGGTGAACATGTAGAACGCCAGCCAGTCGGCGGTCTCCTCGTTGAACGCACCCAGGATGCGCGGTGCGTCCGGACTGCCGGAGTTGCGCAGCAGCAGACCTTCGGCCTCGTCGCGGCCCTCCCGGCCGAAGTAGGCGTGCAGCAGGTACACCATCGCCCACAGGTGCCGGCCCTCCTCCACGTTGACCTGGAAGAGATTGCGCAGGTCGTACAGGCTGGGCGCGGTCACCCCGAGCAGCCGCTGCTGTTCCACCGACGCCGGTTCGGTGTCGCCCTGGATCACGATCAGCCGCTGCAGATCCGCCCGGTACTCGCCGGGCACCTGCTGCCACACCGGCTCGCCCTGGTGCTCACCGAAGCCGATCCGCCGGTCCGCCTCCCGTTCGGCGAGAAAGATGCCCCACCGGTAGTCCGGCACGTTCACGTGGTCGAAGTGCGCCCAGCCGTCCCTGCCGACGCTGACCGCGGTGCGCAGGTACACGCCCTCGGTCTCCAGCGTCGGACCCATCTCGCCCCACCAGTTCATGAACTTCGGCTGCCAGCCCTCCAGTGCACGCTGCAGCCGCCGGTCGTCGGCGAGGTGCACGTTGTTCGGGATCTTGGCGTCGTAATCGATCTTTTCCGGCATGGGTTCAGACCCGCTTCCTGTCGAAGACCGCTTTCTGCCCGGTGCCGTACCGCCGCAGCGCGCCGTCCGGTCCGGAGGCGTTCGGCCGGGTGAAGATCCAGTTCTGCCACGCGGTCAGCCGGCCGAAGATCTTCGTCTCGACGGTTTCCGGCCCGACGAACCGGTGGTTCGCCTCCATTCCGGTCAACGCGTCCGGTGACAGCGAAGCGCGCCCCTCCAACGCGATCCGGATCTCGTCCTCCCAGTCGAGGTCGTCCGGTGCGTCGGTGACCAGGCCCAGCTCGACGGCCTTCGCCGCGGACAGCTCGTGACCGCTCTCCCGCGCCAGCGCCGCCAGGTGGTCGTCGTCGCCGTAGAAGCGCGACTGCAGCCGGGACAGCCCGTTGCCCATCGGAAACACGCCGAAGTTCGCTTCGGACACCACGATCGACGCCCGCTCCGGCGAATCCTCGTCGTCGATCGGTGGTCCGTCCAAAATGTACTGACGGTCGGCCGCCAGTGCGAGTTCCAGCAGCGCGCCGGCGAAGCAGCTGCCCGGCTCGACGAGCGCGATCAACGTACGACTGGTGACGTCGAGCCGCTTCAGCGTGCGCTTGTAGTAGTGCAGGATTTCGTTGGCCAGCCAGTCCTTCGCGCCGAGCACAGCCTGCTCGTGGGCCAGCACCTTCGCCGGATCACCCACCGTGTGCAGCACCCAGGTCCCGAGCCCGGGTTCGTTCGTGCGCAGCCGCAGGATCACGTCGTCCAGCTCACGCGTGAGCCGGAGCAGCCAGCCGTCCGCGCCTTCGTCGTGCAGATCGCCCGGCTCACCTTCGGGCCCCAGTACGGTGATCGTGGCCAGCGCGTTCGGACGGTCGTAAGCGACGCGGACGTGCCGGTAGACGATCCCCTCCTCGCTCACGTCAGGATGCAGCGGAGGCAGCGGCACGCCCCGCTCCGCGGGCAACCTGCCGGATTCGGTGGCGAGTTCCCGGGCTCGCGCCAGCACCTTCTCGCGAAACCCGACGCGGGGCACCAGCTCGTCCACCAGCCGCCAGTCGACCGCCGTGCGGCCCTTGATCCCGTCCGGCCGGGTGGCGAACACGTCGGCGAGGTCGCGACGGACGCGGCGCTTGTCCACCAGCCGGGTCAGCCCGCCGGTGCCGGGCAGCACGCCGAGCAGCGGCACCTCGGGCAACGCGACGGTGGACGAGTTGTCGTCCACCAGCAGGATCTTCTCGCAGGCCAGCGCGATCTCGTAACCACCGCCGGCGCAGCTGCCGTTCACCGCGGCGAGATACCGCTGGCCGGAGAACTCGGTGGCGTCCTCCATCCCGTTGCGGGTCTCGTTGGTGAACTTGCAGAAGTTGACCTTCCACTCGTGCGGCGAGCCCGCCAGCATCCGGATGTTCGCCCCGGCGCAGAAGACCTTGTCCTTCGCACTGGTCACGATGACCGCGCGCACCTGGGGGTGTTCGAAGCGCAACCGCTGCGTCGCGTCGTAGAACTCGATGTCGACGCCGAGGTCGTAGGAGTTGAGCTTCAGCTCGTACCCGGGTACGAGCCCGCCGTCGGCGTCGACGTCCATCTCGAGCCAGGCGACCTCGCCCTCCACCGCCAGCCGCCAGTGCCGGTAGCTGTCCGGATGCCGCTCGAACGTGACAGGTGTGGTGGTGGTCACTCCACCGATTGTCTACATGAGCGAGACGAGCGTCAATGTTGTGTAGAGATTTGGTCGCGCGCACTCACCCGGTTGAGCACCGACCACGCCCACACCACGAACGACCACACCAGCACCGCGGCCACGACGTCCCCGACGAGCGGGATCAGCCAGACCTGCGGCAACCACGGGATACCGACGAGGAAGTGCCCCGCCGTGGCCACCCCGGACAGCGAGTGCACCAGCAGCAGCGTGAGCGCCCGCCGATAGCGTTCCCGCAGGTAAGCGCGATAGCCGAGGATGGCGACGACGGTGAAGACCACCCAGCCCGCGCCGATCGCGATCTGCCCGGCGACCTCGGGTACACCGTTGATCGGCGGGTAGTCCCGCGGTCGCACGACCATGTGCCAGTAGTGGAAAGCGGTGCTGAGTACCGAAAACGCCAGGATCACGCGCAGCGGCGTGAACCCTTTCTCGCGAAGCAGGTCCATCACAGGCCCCCTTGCCGATTTGATAGATCGCTCTAGCGACGGTACCGCGCAGCATCCGGCCCGGGCAAGACGTGGCACCGTCCGCGAGAGATGCGCCTCGGTCAGTCCGCGGTGATCCCGAGCGCCGCCAGCCATACGTGAGACAAGGTCGCCGCCGCCTCGTCCAGCTCGCCGCCGGTGACGATGGCTTGGTAGAAGCTCCGTTCGGTCATCCACACCAGAGCGGCCACGACCGCCGCGGCGTCACGAGGTCCGGTTCCGGCGGGAACACCGGCGCGCTCGGCGACTGCGCGGAAAGTGTCGACGAGCGCGAGAACGGCCGAGCGCCAGGCCGCGTCGATCGCCGGAACCGTCGGGGACAGCTCCACGGCGGTGCGCATCACGGTGCCGTGCTCGCGCCACAGCCGGGCAGTCTGTGCGAGTCCCTGCCGCACAGCATCGCCGGCAGCGGCAGCTCCGGCCACGTCCGCCGCGCCGATCTCCGCGCGCAACGTCGTCACCGTCCGCTCGACCAGTGCGGCGACGACCTCGTTCTTGGACCCGAAGTAGAAGTAGAGCGCGGCCCGGGTGATCCCGGCGGCCTGTGCGATGGTCGCCACGGTCATGCCCTCCGAGCCTTCGGAGTCCAGCTGCTGCTCGGCGGCATCGAGAATCGCGCGCTCACGCAGGTCTCCCTTGGTCGGCGCCCGGCGCCGGCTCCCTCGTCGTTCTTCGCCCATGGCCCGGTTTTATCACACGTCAAGTATTTTTGACGTCACGTCGATTATTTGTGATTTCAGTCGAGCATGGCCCGCATCGCCCGTAGCGTGCGGAGAGTCGTGGCGACGTCCTGGGGCGGCAAGCCTCCGGCCACCGCCTCAGCCCACTCGACCTGCCGCGCGCTCAGCGTGCGCACAGCGGCGCGAGCCTGGTCGGTGAGGTGCAGCAGCGGAGCACGACCGTCGTCCGGGTTGGCCACTCGACTGAGCATTCCGTTACACAGCAGTCGATTCACCGTCTCCTGCACGCTCTGACGACGAAGTCCCCGACGGCGGGCCAGCTCCGCGACCGTGGCCGGACCGTTCTTCAGGAAGCCCACGACCTGCCATTGCGCTGCGGTCAGCCCGACCGGTCCAGCCAGCGCGTCACCGGCGACCAGGAGCGCGCCATTGGCCACGAAAAGCTCGTTGACCAGCTCGGTGAACTGGTGCGCGCGGGGCGTCCGATCGGCCATGCGTGCTAGTCTCGCATTTCGACAGGCGCCTGTCGAAATGCGAGGGAGCCCGATGGATCTGCCCACCCGCGGCCGGGCGCACGAAGCGCTCACCGCCTTCGCCGGCGAGTGGTCCGGCACCGAGGAGCTGGCCGAGACACCGTGGGCACCCGCGTCGAGGGCCACTGCCACCTGCATCTATCGCTGCGCTCTGGCGGGTTTCGCGGTCGTGCAGGACTACGAGCAGACCCGTGAAGACGGCACGCAGTTCCACGGCCACAACGTCTTCACCGTCGATCCGGCCACCGGGAACACGCTCTGGTACGGCTTCGACAGCTACGGGTTTCCACCGGTCGCGCCCGCTCGCGGCGGCTGGCGCGAAGGCGCGCTGCACCTGGAGAAGCACACTGACCGCGGCGTCGCGCAGCACCGGCTGGCCACCGACGGTGCCGTGCTGACCCACGAGATCGACCTCCGGCTCGGTGACGACCTGGAGTTCCGCCCCTTCCTGCGTGCGCGCTACACGAGGTGCTGAAAGACTCCGGAACCGTGACCGAGCAGAAGATCGAGGCGAACGGCGTCACCCTGTGCCATGAGACGTTCGGCGATCCCGGGGATCCACCACTACTGCTGGTGATGGGCCTGGCCGCGCCGATGATCTGGTGGGACGACGAGTTCTGTACCGAGCTGGCTGCCGCCGGATTCCGGGTGGTGCGGTTCGACAACCGCGACGTCGGGCGGTCCTCGTGGCTGTCCGGCCGGTCCGGCCTGGCGCGGGCGTACCTGCTGCGGTCCGCGCCCTACTCGATCGGCGACCTGGCCGAGGACGCCGCCGCGCTGCTCACCGGGCTGGGCATCGAGCGGGCACACGTGGTCGGCGCGTCGATGGGCGGGATGATCGCGCAGGAGCTGGCGATCCGGTACCCGCGACGGGTGCGTTCGCTCACCTCGATCATGTCGACCACCGGCTCGCGGTTCGTGGGCCTGCCGAGTTTCCGCGCAGCGGTCTCGATGCTCGCGCGCGGACCGCGAAACCGTGAGGAGTACGTGACACAGTCGCTCGGCACGTTCCGGCTGATCGGGTCGCCCGGCTATCCGTTCGACGAGGGTCGCCTGCGGCAGCGCGCGGAGCGCACCTACGACCGCGGGGTGAACCCCGGCGGGGTGCTGCGGCAGCTCGGCGCAATCCTTTCCGCACCCGACCGCACCGCTGGGTTGCGCCGGATTTCGGTGCCTTCACTGGTGATCCACGGTGCGCGCGACCGGCTGGTGCACGTCTCCGGCGGGCGGGCGACGGCCAGGGCACTGCGAGCCGACCTCGACGTGGTCCCCGGGATGGGCCACGACCTCCCGCCGGAGGTGTGGCCGCGGGTGATCGCCGGGATCCGCCGGGTCGCGGGCCTCAGCCGCTGACCGTCACCGAACCCAGGTGCGAGAAATGCGCTGCCACGCGTGCCCCCGGACGGAGTTCGACGGCGTCGGTCATCCCACCGGTGAGCACGACCCAGCCCGGTTCCAGGGCGAGGCCCCGTTCGGACAGCGTGTTCGCGGCGAGCGCCAGCGCCTCGGCCGGATGTCCCTGCACCGCGGCACCGGTGGCGGTGTCCACGATCTGCCCGTCCACCTCGAGCAGCGCGGCTTCCAGTGAAAGGTCCAAAGAGGACGGCGGAAGGCCGACCGGGCCGACGCCGAACCGCGCGGCCGAACCGTTGTCCGCGACGACGTCGGGCAGCGTGAAGCGGTAGTCGCGGTAGCGGCTGTCGATGATTTCGATCCCGCCGTACACCTGGGACACCGCGGCGAGCGCGGTGGCCGCGGTGACCCCGGGCCCGGTGAGCCGTTCGCCCATCACGAACACGATTTCCGGTTCGGCACGCGGATGGATCAGCTTCGGCATCGGCGCTCCGGCCGGAAGCACCATCCCGTCGGTGAGCCAGGCCAGAAGCGGTGCGTCGACACCCATCCGCTGCTGCTTGGCCCGCGACGTCAGACCGAGTTTCACGCCGACGAGCGTCTCGCCGCGCTCCTTTCGCAACCGCAGCGCCTCGTCCTGGATCGCGTAGGCCGTGGCGAGATCGAGCTCGGACCACGATTCGGTGAGCTGCGCGCGTTCCTGCTTCGCGTCGAGCAATTCCTGTGCCGCGGCACGGATTCCGGTGGTCACTTCTCCTCCTGCGGGGCGAAGACCGCGGTCACGCTGCCGAGCCCGGCCATGGTCGCCACCACGGTGTCGCCGGGACGTACCGGCTGCGCGGCGGTCATCGAACCGGGCAGCACGACGTGCCCGGGTTCCAGCGTCACCCCGAGTGGGCCGACCGTGTTGGCCAGCCACACGAGTGCGTTGATCGGCGAACCCAGCACCGCGCCACCCGCGCCGGTGGCCACGAGTTCACCGTTGACGTGCAGGGTGGCGCCGGCCAACCGCAGATCGACCGCACCCAGCGCGGTCGGGCTGCTGCCGAGCACCACTCCGCCGGACGAGGCGTTGTCCGAGATCGTGTCGAACAACGTGATGCGCCAGTCGCGGATGCGGGAGTCCACGATTTCCAGCGAGGGCAACACGAAATCCACCGCGCGCACCGCGTCGGCCACGGTCACCCCCGGCCCGCGCAACGCCGAACCGAGCACGAACGCGATCTCCGGCTCGATCCGCGGCTGCAGGAACCGCGTGGTCGGGATCGGCTGGTGTTCGAGGTGGAACATCGAACCGGTCAGATGTCCGTAGTCCGGCTGGTCGACGCCCATCTGCCGCTGCATCGCGGCGGAGGCGAGACCGACCTTGTGGCCGCGCACCGCGTCGCCGGCCTCGACCCACGCACGCACCTGATCCTGCTGCACGCGGTAGGCGTCTTCCGGAGTCGCGTCGGGGAACGTCTTCACGAGTGGGTCGATGGGCTCGCGACGCTGGTACGCACGGGTCAACCGCGCGACGGCGTCCTGCAGCTCGGTGGCGTCCATGGGCACACCACGGACTCTGCCGCCCTAATCCGCTCCACGCCAACCCGGCCGTTCCGCTGAGCGGTACGCCAAGTTACCTCATCCGAGGAATTCTTGCGCGCAAGATATTTACCGCGTACGGTTTCGTCGTACCGGTTTCCAGAGAGGACGTGACCGACGATGGCACCCACCGAGACCGAAGTCGCCCAGCTCGCCGAGGCCCGCGACCGGCTGCGGGACGCGCACCTGCGCCCGGCGGCGAACCGGCCGGCGACCGTGGGCCGCGGCATCCACCACACCGCGCTGCTGTCCGGTGACGTCGAGCGGACGATCGCCTTCTACCAGGACGTGCTCGGTTTCCCGCTCACCGAACTGATCGAGAACCGCGACTACCCCGGCTCCAGCCACTTCTTCTTCGACGTGGGCAACGGCAATGCCGTCGCCTTCTTCGACCTGCCGGGTCTCGACCTCGGCCCGTACGCGGAGGTGCTCGGCGGGCTGCACCACCTCGCCCTGTCCCTCACCCCGGACCAGTGGGCGGGCGCCCGCGAACGGCTCGACCGCGCCGGCGTGCAGTACCAGCTGGAAAGTGGCACGTCGATCTACTTCACCGATCCGGACGGTGCCCGTATCGAGCTGATCTCCGACGATCTCGGCGAGATGTACGGCTCGAAAATCGGCTGAGCCCGCAGGCGGCTACCGTGCGCGGGGAGACCCCCGACCAGAGGGAGAGCCATGGGCGACTGGGCGGCATCGCGGGCGAAGGCACGGCTCGACCGGCGTGAGGTGCTCGACGAACTCGTCGCGCGCGTGCGTTTCGAGGTCCGGTTGCATCTCGAAGAGCCGGCCGAAATGAGCCGGTACGACGATCTCGCCGAGGTGTTCTCCCTCGGACACGGTGAATGCGCGGCGCTGCTCATGCACCGCCGCGTGTTGCCGTGGTGGGAACGCCGGCTGCTGGGCAGGTTCGCGCGGCGGCTGCACGGCGCGGTGATCGCCGGCAGCGTGGCCGACGTGCCGGCCGGGGCCGGTTCCGAAGCGCCGCGCGCGTTCCGCGCCGAGATCGCCCGCCTCACCCCGGACGCCGGCGACACCGGAGCCCGCTACGACCTGCAGGGACGCGGGTTGCTCACGGTTTTCCGCCTGTCGGTCGGCGTTCGCGGCGCGGCCTGGCCGGACCGGCACGAGGTAGCCACAACGTCCGCTCGCAACATTCTGACCTGCAGCGATGCCTTCCTTCGCCGATCGTGGTGGCAGGTGGTGTGGCCGGTCTACCGCGTCCGAGGGCTTCGTCTGTGGCGGCTGTGACGGTGCGGAATCCCCGGCGCGACGCGAGCGTTCCAGAGGTATGAAGCCCGAAGAAGTCCTCGCCGGCGCCCGCACCATCGCGGTGGTGGGCCTCAGCCGTGACCCGGCGAAGGCAGCACACAGCGTCCCGGCCGCGTTGCAGGCACACGGTTTCCGCATCATCCCGGTGCACCCGTCGGCGACGGAGCTCCTTGGCGAGAAGGTGTACCGGAAGCTCGAGGACATTCCCGAGCCGGTGGATCTGGTCGACGTCTTCCGCCCGTCCGGCGAAACCCCCGCGGTCGCCAGGTCGGCGGTCGCGATCGGTGCGAAAGCACTGTGGCTGCAACAAGGAATCGTGTCCGCGGAAGCCCGTCGCATCGCCGTGGAAGCCGGACTGGAGTACGTGGAAGACCGCTGCACCGCAGTGGTTCGCGCGATCGCGGGGATCTCGAAAAGCTAGCCACGCAACCGAGCGAAGGCGCCGCTCCGGTCCGATGTGGACACGAAAGCCGTGATCGCCTCCGCACATTCCCGGGGCGTCCGCTCGGACGTGTCACATTCGAAGTCGTAGTCGCCGTGCTGGTCAACGACCGGGAACTGCCGTTCGGCCAGCCCGGGATCGCGGTCGCCGCGCCGTTCTTCACGACGACGCAGTTCCGGTAGCGGGCAGCGAACTCCCACGAAGGTGACCTCGTACGGCCGAAGCACCGCGAGGCAGTCGAGAAGCCACTGTGGACGGAGGACGTGGTCTGCGATGACATCGTTGCCCGCCGCCGCGAGACCGGCCAGCATCCGATGGTAGCCGCGAACGGTGCGGTCCAGCACCGCGGGGAACTCCGATTCGGGCAGCTCCGCCGTGCGCGTGCGTGAGCGCATGCTGTTGACCGCATCGCGCGCGAAAGAGAAGTACGGCGTCGGGAGCGTGTCCAGCAGCTCGCGGGCGATGCTCACCTTCCCCGAGCTGGACGCGCCGTTCAAGAAAACGATGTGACCATTCAAGCACCCACCCTACACCTGCTCAGCGGAAATCGTCGGCGTGATCGGCAGCCCACTGCGCGTACGTGTGCGCCGGCGCGCCGGTGATCTTGCCGACGATCGCGGAGGTCAAGGCCGGAATCCCGTCGCCGGCCGCCCATTGGTTCACGATCGCTTCGGCGACGAACGGGGGCGTCGTCCGACTCATCTCCGCGCGAGCCTGCTCCGCGGTCACGTGCTCCACCTCGATCCGGCGCCCGATCGCCTCCCCGAGGTGCTCGACCTGCCGCCGCAACGTCAGCGATTCGGCCCCGTGAAGGGTGTAGGCCTGGTGCGAGTGGCCCGGTTCGGTCAGGGCGGTCACCGCCAGCGCCGCGATGTCCTTCTCGTGCACTGGCGCCGATTCCGCCAGCGGATAGGGAAGGCCGACGACGCCGGCGGTGCGGATCGGTTCTGCCCACCAGAGGCGGGTGTTGGTCGCGAACGTCCCCGGCCTGACGAACGTCCAGTCCACACCGGACCGCTGGATGGCCTCCTCGATCCTGCGATTCGCGCGGGGCACCGGGCCGTCGTCATCCGGGTCGAGAACCGAGACCGAGGAAAGCAGAGCTACCCGCCGCACCCCCGCGTCCACGGCCGCCGCGACGACTTTCCCGATGTCGTAAGGCTTCTGGAAGTCGACGATCCCGTAGAAGAAGGCCTTGTCGGCGCCATCGAACACGGTCGGCAGGGTTTCCGGCCGCTCCAGGTCGGCGACGACTGCCTTCGCACCGGCAGGCAGGTCCGCGGACGGATCCCTGCTGACTGCTCTGACCTGCTCACCGGCGGCCAGCAGGCCGTCGGTGACGTGCCGGCCCACGTTGCCGCGAGCGCCGAAAACCACTGCCACCATGGCGGAAAACCTTTCTCGACCGGGAACGCCGACCGCCCGTCAGGGCTGGATCTTCTCCAGGTCCGCCAGCAGACGCGGGTGCGTGGGCTCCCAGCCGAGCACCTTCCGGGTGTGGGCGCTGGACGAGGGCTGGTCGGTCGCGAAGATCGCGCCGAGCGGACCGTAGGTCTGCTCGGGCACCGGCTCGACCGGCACGCCCAGCCGGCGGCCGATGACCGCGGCGATGTCCCGCACCGGGTCGCCCTCGTCGTTCACCGCGTGCCAGTAGGTGCCGGCTTCGGCCTTCTCCAAGGCGAGCCGGAAGAGCACCGCCGCGTCGAGTGCGTGCACCGCCGGCCAGCGCTGCGTGCCGTCACCCGGGTAACCGGACACCCCACTCTGGCGCGCAATATTGGTCAGCATTCCGGCGAATCCGCCCGCGCCCTCGTTGTGCACCGTGCGCGGCAGGCGCACCGCCGAGCTACGGACCCCACGCGAGGCCATCTCCACAGCCGCCGTGACCGCACGGCTGCGACCACCGACCGGCCCTTCGGCAGGCAAAGCGTCGGCCTCGGTCGAGGCACGCCCCGACGCGTGCGGCGTGCCCGAGACGGTGACGAAGGGACGACCGCTGCCGACAAGCGCCTCACCGAGGGTCTCGATGGCGGCAGCTTCCTCGGTGACCGACTGCGCGAGCGCTTCCGTACTGCTGAAGTCGTTGGAGAACGCCAGATGGATGACGCCGTCGGACTGGGCAGCGCCGACACGAAGGACGTCCGGATCGGCGAGGGATCCCCGAAGCGGCTCGGCGCCCGCTGCCTCGGCGGCTTGAGCCGAAGCGTCCGAGCGGGCGAGAGCGAGAACGGTGTGACCGTTGCCGAGCAACTCGGCGACGACGGCGGAACCGACCACGCCGGTACCACCGGTGACGAAGACGCGCATGAAACTCTCCTGCAGGTGATGAGACTCTGGTCCCGTCACTCTACCAGAACGACGACACCTGGTGTCATCACGAAGGACTGAATCCTGCGGCGAGTAGGCCGGGGAGCGCGCGTACTGCGTCGGGACGGGTCTCTGCGGTAGTTTGTTAGCTGTCCTACTGATCGGAGGTTGAACCCACTGGCGCCCCTCCGGAGCGGAGATATTACGGATCAGGCGGGGACGTTCCGGTTATACATCCGAGGTGTTACCGTCCGGCACCGCTTGACGGCACCCCGTACCGGCGACTGGGAACACGCGGAGGTTGACGTGGACGAAGCACGTGGACTGGACCAGAGTGGCACCTTGGAGCGTGGGCTCGCGGTGTTGGAGCACGTCGGGCAGTACCAGGAAATCTCCACCAACGCGATCGCGCGGCAGCTGGGCCTGTCACGCAGCGCCGCATACCGCATCGTCGGCACTCTGAAACGCCTGGAGTACTTGGAGGCGGACAGCGTCACCGGGCGCGTGCGGCTCGGCACGCGTCTCGTGGAGCTCGGTGCCCGCGCGATGGCGGCCACCGATCTGCACCGGTGCGCGCCGCGCTACCTCTCGGCGTTGGCTGAGCGTTCCGGCGAAACGACGTATCTCGCCGTACCGGACAACGACACCATGGTTTACGTCGCCAGCGAACGCAGCGGCACCGCCGTGACGCTCGCCTGCCGGCTGGGTACGCGCCGGCCGCAGCACGCGACGTCGTTGGGGAAGGCATGGCTCGCCGCGCTGCCGGAGGTGGACCGCGCGGAGCGCGTACGGCGGATGAAGCTCGACAGTCTCACGCTCAAGACCATCAACGATCCGGTGCGGCTGCTCGACGACCTCGCCCGTGCCAGCCGGCGCGGCTGGGCGGTCGACGATGTCGAGAACGAGCCCGACGTCGGCTGCGTCGCGGCGGCCGTGCG
The DNA here is from genome assembly GCF_014204865.1 of Amycolatopsis jiangsuensis. NCBI lineage: Bacteria > Bacillati > Actinomycetota > Actinomycetes > Pseudonocardiales > Pseudonocardiaceae > Amycolatopsis > Amycolatopsis jiangsuensis. Next base: position 5,850,116 of record NZ_JACHMG010000001.1, on the reverse strand, counting down.
CGATCACTCCGGACGACCGATCGCGGCGATCAGCGTCGCCGGCCCGGCTCCCCGGGTCCTGCGCCGCGCTGACGAACTCGGCCCGACAGTCGCCGGCACCGCGGCCGCGCTGTCGCGACGGCTGGGATACGTGCGGAGTCGTTGACCTGTCGCGCCGGCGGCGACGGGGCTGACGTGGGACCTGGATCAGGACCGGGTGGCAGGTCGGGTCGGGCCAGGTCGGGTCGAGTGGCGGGCCGGGTCGGCTCGAGTGGCGGGCCGGGTCGGGTCGGCTCGGGTCGGGTGGGGGAAGATTCGGCTGCACTCGTTCGGGCCAACGTCCGGCTACGCCGTCGCCGGTCGATTGGGGGTTCGCATCGGTTGTCCCCACTCGATCGGCGTTGTGGACAACCCGCTTGCGGCGACCGTTTCCGCGCGTTTTTGTCGGTGCGGTCGGCGACTCTTGACGCCATGCCGACCACAGCACGCACCATTCACACCGATCACGTCACGCGCACCGATCGCGTCACCCGCACCGGGCGCACTTATCGCACCGATTGCGCCGCCCACATCGACCGCGCCACCTACACCAATCGCGCCGCCCGCACCGATAGCGTCGATCGCGCCGCCTCGGTCGGCGGAACCGCGACCGGCTCCGGGCCGCTACCTCGGCCCAGCCTCCTGCTGCGCACACGAAGACGCGCGGCCCAGCAACAACGTCCGTTCCCTGGCGTTTTCGGTCATCTCCGCGGCGCGTTCGAACTCCGCGCGTGCCTCCGCACGGCGGCCCAGCTTGTCCAGGAAATCGCCGCGCACGCTCGGCAGCAGGTGGTAGTTCTTCAAAGCCGGGTTGTCCACGAGTTCGTCCACCAGCGCCAGTCCCGCTTCCGGCCCGGAAGCCATGCAGACCGCGACCGCCCGGTTCAGGTCGATCACCGGCGACGGCGTCAGTCATGCGAGTCCCTCGTACAGCAAGGAGATCCGGGTCCAGTCGGTGTCTTCCGGTGTGACCGCGCGGGCGTGGCAGGCGGCGATCGCGGCCTGTGCGGAGTACGGGCCGTACGCACCGCCGGCGAGCTGTTCGGCGCGAGCCAGCGCGTCGAGACCGCGCCGGATCAGCAGCCGGTCCCACTTGCCGCGGTCCTGGTCGAGCAGCAGCACCGGTTCGCCGTTCGGCCCGGTGCGCGCGGCCGCGCGGGAAGCCTGGATCTCCAGCAACGCGACGAGTCCGTGCACTTCCGGTTCGGTGGGCATCAGCCCGGCCAGCACCCGGCCCAGCCGCAGCGCGTCCTCACAGAGCGCGGGGCGCATCCAGTCGTCGCCGCGAGTGGCGGAATAGCCCTCGTTGAAGATCAGGTAGATCACTTCCAGCACGGCGGGCAGCCGCGCCATCCGCTCCTCGCCCACCGGGACTTCGAACGGTACCTGCGCGTCGGCGAGCGCCTTCTTGGCCCGCACGATCCGTTGGGCCACAGTGGATTCCTTGACCAGGAACGCGCGCGCGATCTCGTCGGTGGCGAGGCCGCCGAGCATCCGCAAGGTCAGCGCCACCCGCCCTTGCATCGGCAGCACGGGATGACAGGCGGTGAACACGAGCCGCAGCAGATCGTCCTCGATGTGCTCGTCGTCGAGCACCGCGTCGAAATCCGGCAGCACGCCTTCGCCGAGCTGCGCCTGTTCCCGTCCCAGCTCGCCGAGCTTGCGGCCCAGCGTCTCGTTGCGCCGGAACAGGTCGACGGCCCGCCGTTTCGCGGTGGTCGTCAGCCAGGCACCCGGATTGCGTGGCACGCCGGTCTCCGGCCACTGTTCGAGCGCGGCGACCAGCGCGTCCTGCGCCAGCTCCTCGGCGAGCCCGACGTCGCGCACCAACCTGGCGAGTCCGGCGATCACGCGCGCCGACTCGATCCGCCAGACCGCCTCCACGGCGCTGTGCGTGTTCACCGGCCCATCACACAGGCCGGGCCCGCCCGAGGCAACCCTCGGGCGGGCGACGACTCAGAGCGAGCCGACCATCGGGCGGATCTCGACCGTGCCTGCCCGCAACTGCGGGTTCGGCGCCCGGCGCATCAGCTCGACGATCTCCGCGACCGAGCTTCCCTCCAGGATCCAGACCCCGGCGACCAGTTCCTTCGTCTCGGCGAACGGACCGTCCACCACCGCCGGTTCCGGTTGCCCGGCGGACCACACCAGCCGGGCGCCCTCGGAGCTGGGAGTGAGCCCTGCGGTCCGCACCAGATGCCCGGAGGCGGCCAGCTGCTCGTTGAAGAGGTCCATCTGCTCGACCAGCTCCGGACTCGGCGGCGTACCCGCTTCCGATTCCGCGCCGGCCTTCACGAGCACCATGAACCTCATCCGTTCTTCTCCGCTGCCTTCCGCAGTTTCTCCTCGGCTTCCTGCAGTTCCGGAGTGAAGTTGTCGCCGAAGTCCTCCGCTTCGGAAATGCGCCGGATCTCGATCTCGTGGTGCGCACCGTCGGTGTTCGGGGTCCGCTTGACCCATTCCACCGCCTCCTCGAGGGAGCGGACCTGCAGGATCCAGAAGCCGGCGATCAGTTCCTTGGTCTCGGCGAACGGACCGTCGAGCACGGCCGGTTCGGCGGTGCCCCCGAACCGGACCCGCGCGCCCTGGGAGCTGGGCTGCAGGCCCTCCCCCGCGAGCATCACCCCGGCCCGGACCAGGTCCTCGTTGAACTTGCCCATCTCCGCCAGCAATTCGGTGCTCGGCACCTGGCCCGCTTCGCTCTCTTCGCTGGCTTTCATGATCACCATGAATCGCATCCGCCTGAACCTTTCGCTCGTGGTGTGCCTTCATCACTGCGTCGAACGAGCGGGCGCCGGATCGACCCGGCGGCCGAGGTTTTTTCCCCGAGGCGAAACTAGCAGGCCGGCGGGGTCGAGGCGGATGAATCGGACAGGGGATAATCGGTGTCCGTGGCCCCTCTTCCCGACGATCTCCGCATCGCACTCGACGACGAGCTCGCCCGGTTTCCCGAAGCCCGGCTCACGCAGGCGGTCGACCGGCTCAGCAAGCGTTATCGACAAGGAGACTCCGCGACGTCACCGATCCTGGCGTCGGAGCTCGACGTCGCCGCGTACGCCGGGTACCGGATGCCGGCCACATACGCGGCGGTCTCGGCAGTACTGGCCGAGGTGGCCGCGGCAGCTCCCGAACTCGCGCCACGCACCCAGGTCGACGTCGGCGGCGGTACCGGTGCCGCGGTGTGGGCGGCTGCCGGCGTATGGCCGTCGCTGGAGAAGTGCACGGTGGTGGAGCAGGTCGCGGGTGCCCTCACGCTGGGCCGCAAGCTGGCCGCACACGCCGAGGCACCGGCAATCCGCTCCGCGATTTGGCAGCGTGGCCTGGCCGACCCCACCGGGCCTGGCCCCCAGGCCGACCTCGTCACGATGTCCTACGTGCTCGGCGAACTGCCCGAACCAGGTCGCGCCGACGTGGTCCGCTGGCTCGCCGCGCAAGCCGGCACAGTCGTGCTCGTGGAGCCCGGCACGCCCGCCGGATTCGCCCGCATCCGCGCCGCCAGGGACGTTCTGCGCGCACTGGACCGGCCCATCGTCGCCCCCTGTCCGCACGACGGCACCTGTCCGATCAGCCCTGGCGAGGATTGGTGCCACTTCGCCGCGCGGCTGCCCCGCAGCAGCCTCCACCGCAGGATCAAGTCGAGCACGCTCGGCTTCGAAGACGAGAAGTTCGCCTACGTCGCCGCGACCACGACACCGGCCGACCGGCCACCAGCCCGGATCATCCGCCACCCCCGCAAGCACAAGGGTTTCGTGCACCTGGACCTCTGCACCCCCGACGGCCTGGCCCCCGCAACCGTCGTGTCGAAACGCCAAGGCGCCCGTTACCGAGCAGCCAGATCCGCCGAATGGGGCGACGCCTGGACCACGGACTAACCCTCACGACGGTCCCACCCACAACCCGACCCCCCAGGCGATGCCCACCGGCGCCAGCCTCACCAGGCGACACCCACCGACCCGACCCCCACCAGGCGATGCCCGCCGGCGCCAGCCCCACCAGGCGATGCCCACCGGCGCAGCCTCACCAGGCGACACCCACCGACCCGACCCCCACCAGACGACACCCACCGACCCGACCCCCACCAGACGACACCCACCGACCCGACCCCCACCAGGCGATGCCCGCCGGCGCCAGCCCCACCAGGCGATGCCCACCGACCTCACCCCACGGCCGCCCACAACACCAGCTCGGCCCCGGTCTCCCACAACCACCACCCGACGCCGCCACAGGGCCGACCGCCGCCACGACTTCCACCGCCGGCGCGCAATCCAGTCGTGCCTACAGCAGACCGCCCGCCACCCCTTCGCTCCCGCACCTTCATCCGTCTTGACCCGCGCGCCTTCACTGCCGGGCCGCCCAACCAACCTTCACCCCTCCCAGCTCGACCGCCCACCTCCACCCGCGCACCTCCACCCGCGCGCCTTCACTGCCAGGCCGGCGAACCAATCTTCGCTGCGACACCTTCGCCCGCGCCTCCATCCGCGCGCCCGGCCAGCGACCTGGCCCGCTCACCTCACGTTCACCACCGCCTCACCGCCGCATCCACCGTCGACCGCACCGCCGCACCCACCGCCGCTCGTCCCGACGCACGAAGCCGGGCGCGGCGCCGGGGCTGTCGCCTCGGTCGCAAGGCCGAGGCGGTTCGACCGCCGGCAGGAGGCGGGCAGCGGCTTCGCACGGGACGATCGAGGGCATGACCGACCTCGGAGCCGCATGAACCGTTCGATCCCGTGGGTGGGGCGGCGTGGTCCGTCCGTCGCCGAAATCGTCGCGCTTGTCGCGTTGGCGGTGCTGGATGCCGTGCTGTTCCAGCGGTCCGGGCCGGCGGTGGGCTGGCTCGCCGTGGTCGTCACCGAATTCGCGCCGGGGCTGGGGCCGGTCGTCGCCCTGCTGGCCGTGTTGCGGCGGCGGTTCCCGGAGCGGATCGGCCTGATGGCCGCGGTGGTGTCCGGGCTGTCGTTGCTGGGTACCGCGATCGCCGCGGTCGTCGCGCTGCTCGGGCAGCGGCTGCCGGCGCAACCCAGCGGCACCGAGGTGCTCGCGGTCGCGCTGGTGGTCGGGTCGGCGTGCCACCACCTGCGGCTGCGGCCGGCGTTCGCGCTGGCCGCGGTGGGCGGGATCGCCGTCGCCGCCGCGCCGGTGGTGCGTTACGGCGTCGGCTCACCGCAGGCGTTGTTCTCCGCCGTGGGCGCGCTCGCCTGGGGTGCCGCGCTCGCGGTCGGGCTGTTGCTGCGCGACGCCGACGCCCGGGCGGGTGCCCGCGCGGCCGAGGTCCGCACCACCGAACGCCTCCGCCTCGCCCGCGAGCTGCACGATCTGGTCGCGCACCAGATCACCGGCATCGTCGTGCGGGTCCAGGCGGCGCACCGGATCGCCGAACGCACCGGCGGCGACACGGCCACGCTGGTCGAGATCGAAGCCACCGGCGCGGAAGCGCTCGCGTCGATGCGACGGCTGGTCGGCACTCTCCGCACCGCGGGCACCCACAACGAGGACCTGTTCAGCCTTCCGGACGGGCTCGCCGCGGCGGTGGACCGAGCCGTGCCCGACGACGGCACCGTCACCCTCGACGCGCCCGGGAACCTCGGCGAGCTGGACGTCACCCCCGAGGTGGTGATCACCGTGCACCGCCTGATCACCGAGGCCCTCACAAACGTTCGCAGGCACGCGCCGCAGGCGAAGGAGGTGCGCGTCCTGGTGCACCACGACCAGCGGTATCTGCAGGTGGAAGTCGTCAACGACGGTTCCGTACGTCCCGCTCGCCCGGGCGGCTACGGCCTGGTCGGCATGGCCGAACGGGTCGCCGCCGTCGGCGGTACGGTTTCCGCGGGCCCCGCGGACGGGCAGCGCTGGCGGGTGTCCGCCCGGCTGCCGCTGCGATCCGGCTGAACCACGGGTCAGGGAGGGAACGAGTGCCGGTACGAGTGCTGATCGCCGACGACCAGACGATGGTCCGCACCGGATTCCGGCTCATCCTGGAGGGCGAACCGGACATCGAGGTCGTCGGCGAGGCCGCGGACGGCCAGGACGCGGTGCGGCTGGCCCGCGAACTGCGTCCGGACGTCGTCCTGATGGACATCCAGATGCCCGGCGTCGACGGCCTGCAGGCGACGAGGCTGCTGGCCGGTCCCGAGGTCGCGAACCCGCTGCACGTGGTCATGGTGACCACCTTCGGGCTCGACGAGAACGTGCACGCCGCGCTGCGCGCCGGAGCGTGTGGCTTCCTGCTGAAGGACGCCGGCGCGACCCTGCTCATCGAAGCGGTGCACGCCGCCGCGCACGGCGAATCGCTCGTCTCGCCCGCCATCACCACCCGGTTGCTCGCCCACTTCGCCGAGACCGCGCCGCGGTCCAGGGACGATCCGGAAACCCCGTTCACGCAACGGGAACTCGACGTGGTCCGGGCGGTCGCGAACGGTCAGACCAACGCCGAGATCTGCGACTCACTCGTGGTGTCCCTGTCCACGGTGAAGACGCACCTCGCGGCGGCGCAGCGGAAACTACGGGCGCGCAACCGCACGGAAATCGCCATCTGGGCTTGGGAGACCGGTCTCGTGCCGTGAATTCGCCCGCACCACGTGCGTGCGCGTGACCAGATCTCCGAGACGCTGGTGCCGCGGCGTGCCGAAGATCAGCACCAGCCCGACCAGCCCCCAGGCGAACCCGTCCACCACCATCAGCAACTGGCGCACGACGAGCACCCACATTCCCGGTGTCGTCCCGTCCTCGGCCACGATCCGCAGCCGGAGCAGGCGCATGCCCGGCGTCTGCCCTTCGTGCCGGTACGCCCACCAGGTGGTCAGCAGCCAGAACCCCAGCGTGGAGACCGTGAGAACCACGATGGCCGCGATCCGCAGGAAGTCGATCAGCGCGATCAGCCCGGACGGCCGGAACACGAGCACCACCAGCACCATCAGTACCACCGCCGGCACCGTGACGATCGCCAAGTCGAAAGCCGCCTGAACCAGGCGACGGCCGGCGAGACCGAGCCCGTTCCGCCAGCGGGACCGCAACGGTGGCATGTCCACCATCATCGCGCCCGTCCCGCCACGTCGCCCGCCGGGGCCGCGACTCGATCTCGTACTCGCGACCGAGCCACCGGGACGACTTCGTACTCCGGGCCGATCGCTGTCCCGTTCGAAACCGCGAGACTCGGTGCCGTACCGAAAACGACACAGGACGTCATCAGCAGTTCCGACGGAAGGACAAGACAATGCACTGGCTGCCCCGAAACCGCGGCTTCGCCTGGCTCTACGTGATTGTCGGCGTGCTGCTGCTGGCTCTGCTGCTCGTGCAGCTGGGTTTCGACTCGGCCCCGGTGGACCGCGCCGCGATCACCCGCTACGTCCTCGACGGAGTCGCCACGGTCGTGTTCCTGGGCACCGGGATCGCCAAGCTGATCATCGTAGGCCACGAAGACTGAAACGTCGGTCACGGCGAATCGGCAAGCTCGTGACACCGTGGCGGACCGCTACCGGCGAGGCCCGTCCGCAATGCGGACCTCGCCGATGGTGGTCCACATCGGACACTTCGATGACGAGGCCAGGCGACGACGCCGCGTCCGGCACCGCGTCGACCGGAGCGGATCTTGTGCCAGGAAACCGGCTGCCGCGGTCGTGGCCCTGCTCACCCGCGAGCCGGGCGAGCGAGTGCCTAAACTGGCCGGGTGACCACCATCGACCCCACGCACCTCGGCCTCAGTCAGCTGCTGAAACTGGAACCTCTCGAGCTCAACCTGTTCCGCGGCTGGTGTCACCAGGGCTCCCCGCAGCGCGCGTTCGGTGGCCAGGTGGCTGCGCAGGCACTCACCGCCGCCGGCTCGACGGTGCCCTCCGAGCGGCACGTGCACTCGCTGCACGGCTATTTCATCCGCGGCGGGCGCACCGACACGCCGATCATCTACGAGGTCGAACGCACCCGTGACGGGGGTTCGTTCACCACCCGTCGAGTCGTGGCGATCCAGAACGGCGAAAGCATCTTCAGCCTGTCCGCGTCGTTCCAGCTCGAAGCCGACAGCAGCGAGCACCAGGCCCGGATGCCCGAGGCCCCGCCGCCGGACGAAGCGTCCGCCGGCGAGCAGGACGAGTCGCCGATCATGCTGTCGGCCATCGAGGTGCGCTTCGTCAGCGATCCGGGAACCGGATTGCCGGACAACGGCCGGGGCCCGCGGCAGCGCATGTGGGTACGAGCGAAGGAAGCACTGCCGGACACCCCGTTGGCGCACGTGTGCGCGCTGACCTACATCTCCGACATCCGGCTGGCGGGCACGGCCTGGCTGCCGCACCGCGACGAACCGGGAATCCCGCAGATCACCTCACTCGACCACGCGGTGTGGTTCCACCGTTCGTTCCGCGCCGACGAATGGCTGCTGTTCGACATGGAAAGCCCGAGCTACGCGGGCACCCGGGGGCTGACGCACGGCGAGTTCTACACCACCGACGGACGGCTGGCCGCCTCGGTCACCCAGGAAGTGCTGATGCGCCGCCGCTGAGTGTCCTTTGTGTCCGTCCGCTGTGGACTACTCAGCCGAGCCGGACCTGGACCGGTCCGGCCGGCTCGGGTCCGGTTTCGGTGACCGGCCTGCGCAGCACCATCGACAGCTGCCACGCCTCGAGCCCGGCCAGCACCGTGTTCGCCACCACGAGCAGCAGGTACAGCCCGGCCTGCGGGGACAGCGTGAACGGGTGCCGTCCCTCCGAACCCGACAGCAGCACGATGTGGCAGGTCACGACCACGATCATCGACGCGGCCGAGAGCGCACCCAGCACGATCAGCAGCAGGCGCAGCATCCGGGTCCGTCGCCAGTGCAGGTAGCCGGTTTGCACCAGATCGGGTGTGCTCACCATCACGAGACCGCAGCCGTAACCGGAGAACCCGCCGACGACGCCGCTGCCGGCGACCAGTGCCGTGGTGAGGTGGAAGGACACCGGCACGCGATAGGCGGCCAGGATCGCCGAGACGCACACGAGCAGGCCGAGCGGCAGGTGCGGCCAGCCGTACCAGGGCAGCCGCCGTTCCATCCGCAGGATCGTCGGCAGATCGACGTCGCGGTAGGACTCAGGGTCACGCAGGGGCATCGCGCCGTTCCTCTTCTCCCGGGACGACCCGGGTGTGCGGCGGTGACCGGCGCAGCCTAGGACAGCCCGTCCGGGCACGCAAAAGCCACCCTCGCCCACCGGGTCATCGCCACACCGGCCGCGGATCGACGAGAGGGCGATTTTCTGTCGGTGGTCCCGGTTACGCTTCGGGTATGAAGATCGACGAGCTCACCATCGCCGCCGAGGACCTCACGCAGGGCCAGTGGTTCCTGCACGAGCCCGCCCCCGGCCTGCGTTCGTGGCCCCTGCAGGTGGCCACCGCCGAAGTCCTGGACGACGCCGTCCGCATCGTCACCACCGACGAAGTGCGCGAACTGGTCTCCTACGCCCGCGACCGCCGCGTCCGGCTGGCCTCCTGAACCACCGCACCGGCCAAGACGAGCCCGGCTGAGCAACGGCTATGGCGGCGCGGCCTTTCGGGGAGGGAGAACCTGCCGGGGAGATTCGGTACTGGGGTGTGGCGCCGGGCATCTGGGGATGCCGGGGCGCTGAAGACTTACTCGGGGGCTTTGGGGGTTCGGGGGGTTGGGGGTTGGGTAGCCAATTCCGCGTGTCCCGGAGGTAGCGGTCTGGGGGCTCGGGGAGTGCGGGATTCAGGGGCAGTGGCGGCTCGTGCGCTGATGGCTTGACGGCTCGGAGCCCCTGGGACTGACTCACAGCTGGGCAGTTCGACACTGACGATTCACAGCTGGGCAGTCCAAACACCAACAACCCACAGCTCGGCAGTCCAAACACCGCCGAGTCACAGCTGGGCAATCCAACCACCGACGACCCACAACTCTGCGGCTCAAGCACCGGAAACTTGACAGCTCCGCACCTCACGCAGCGCGACTTGCCTGCTGGGACTGGAGCGCGCTGGCAGCCGAGGACGCCGACCCGGGGGCCGCCCGGAGTCGCCCGTGCTGGGGTTCAGCGGCGGTGGTTGCGAGTGGTGGCCATGCGGCGTTGCAGATCGTCGACCCACGGGGCGGTTCGGGTGGTTCCGTCGCGGTTCTTGTCCCACAGGATCCGGTGTCCGCTGCGGAGTGCTTTGGCCATGGTGACCGCGCCTTCCAGCAGCATGCTCAGTCCCAGCGTCAGCATCAGGGTGTTGCCCAGCACGGCCACCTGGCCAGGGTCGATCGCGCCCAGCAGGAGGTTCGCGCCGAACTTCACCGCCACGTTGACCACCAGCAGAACCACCGTCAGTGCCGTGTAGCGCATGTACACGACGCCGTCGCGGTCGAACAGGCGGATGGTCGCGCCGCGCAGGGCGCCGATGCCCGCGCTCAGCAGTGCGGTCACCACGAGGAATCCCAGCGCCACCGGGGAATGCAGCACGTTCTTCACGTCGCTCAACCCGATCAGCGTCAACACGCCCGGCAACACCAGCATCTGCTTCACCTGGGCCGGTTGCCCGGCCAGCCGCCGCAGCAACAGATACCCGATCGCCGCCACGATCACTACGGCTTCCAGTGGTCCACTCATCGCTCGCTCCCCGTCCTTCACCGGTCTGTTCCGGAAAAGTACGGCTGGACCACGGGTTTCGTCGTGCGGCGGGTACCGTATCCCCGGGTGGAGAAATCTCCACCCGGACGGGATCAGCTTCGCCGGTAGCCACCGTTGCCCGGGTCCGGTGGCGCGGCGTTGAGCGCGTAGCGCACCGCCTCGGCACGCGAGTGGAAACCGGCTTTCGCAAACAGGTTGTTGATGTGCGTCTTGACGGTCGCCTCACTGATCACCAGGTGCGCGGCGATCTCCGGATTCCGCAAACCGTCACCGATCAGGCCGAGGATTTCCTTCTCCCGCGCGGTGAAGCCGAACTCCTGCGCCCGTGCCGGGCGCGCCTGCCTGCTCGCCAGCGCCACCAGCCGCCGCTGTACCTCCGGTGCCAGCACGGTCTGCCCGGACCCCGCGCTGCGCACGGCCTGTTCGATCCGTGCCCGGTCGGCCTCCTTCGTCAGATAACCCACCGCGCCGGCCTGCAGCGCGGCCAGTATCGATTCGTCGTCGTCGAACGTGGTCAGCACCACGACCTGGGTTCCCGGTGCCAGCTCGGCGATCCGGGCGGTCGCGGCCACCCCGTCCAGAACCGGCATGTGCAGATCCATCAGCACCACGTCCGGGGTGTGCTCGGCGACCGCGGCCACCGCTTCCTCCCCGTTGGTCGCGGTGGCGGGCACCGTGATGTCCTCGGCCAGATCGAGCATCACGGCCAGCGCCTCCCGCACCACCGCCTGATCGTCCACGACCACGACCGACACACTCATTCCGGCACCTCCCAGCTCGTCCGCCCGTGCGCAGTCTGCCCGTTCCGGCCGGCGCGAGTCCACAAAGGAGTCGGTACGGCTGGGCTAGTCTCGGCCCGGTACCCCTTTTCCACGCGAGCACACAGGGAGGCAGCGATGGCCGGACCGGCCGGCAGAACCCCCGCGCTGAGGTCCGAACTGCTTCCCGACACGATGCTGCCACCGCTGCTGGCCGCGGTGGCGATCGTGGTCACGTCGTTCGAACTGAGCGGTGACCAGATCCTCTTCCGTCCGCTCGCGATCACGCTTTTCGTCCTCACCGCGGTTCTCGCGTTGTCCACTTTCGTCCCGTGGTCACGGATCGCGCCGGGTGGCCAGATCGCGCTTCTCGCGGGTTACGGCGTTTCCGCGGCGGCCCTGCTTCCGCTCGCCCTGTCGACTCTCGCGCCGGCGTTCGCTTTCGTGGCGTCCGCGAGCGCCGGCGCGAAGCTGGCCTCGCGTCGCGCCGCGGCCGTGATCGCCGGGGCGAACGCGTGTGCAGCCGTGCTCGCCTTGCTGATCGTCGGGTGGGTGTCGCCGGGCAGCGGCGGGTGGCCGTGGTGGCTCGGCTTCACTGTGGCGTTTCCGGCCTACATCGGAATGTCCCGCCAGGACCGGGCGGCCGCACTGGTCAACGCCGAACGCGCAGCGGTCGAAGCCCAGCGCGCAGCCGCCTCCGAAGCGCGGGAGGCCGCGCTGCTCGAACGGAACCGGATCGCCCGCGAATTGCACGACGTCCTCGGCCATTCGCTGACGGGTATCGCCATGCAACTCGACCTCGCCGACGCCCTCGCCACGAAGGGCCGAAGCGACGAAGCGAACACCGCCGTGCTGCGCGCGCGAGCCATCGCGGTGGACAGCGTGACGCAAATGCGCGAAGCAGTGCACGCATTGCGCGACGACAGCCGGACTCTTTCCGAAGCACTGAAAACGTTGGCGGAAAAGGAATCTGTCTCCTTCACCTGCACCGGCGAAGCGCGGCCGACCACGCCGGACGTGAGCCACGCGCTGCTGCGCGCCACCCAGGAAGCACTGACCAACGCGGCGAAGCACTCGCCCGGCTCGACCCGTCGAATCGAACTGGACTACCCGACCGACGCCGTACAGCTGACTGTCACGAACACGGCAGCGACCGGCGTCGGCCCGCCCGACGTCGGCGGCGGGACCGGCCTCGGCCTGACCGCGATGCGCGAACGCATCGCAGTCCTCGGCGGCACCGTCCGGACGGGCCCGACCGAGGACGGCGGCTGGGCAGTCGAAGCACGGATACCCGGCTGAAGGGTCGACCACTCGAACCGGGCACTCCCCGGCGAGCCACAGCGACCCGGACGGACCGGGCACTTCCCGGCGAGCCACGACGACCCGGGCGGATCCGACGCGAGCCACACCGACCCGGGGCAGCACCCGGACGTGGACCACGGCGACCCGGACGGTCACCGCCGGGTACCCGCCCGACCAGCCGCACCGGCGTGGCCGCCGATATACTCGGACCCGCCTGTTCCAGGCGTCGCCGGCATAGCTCAGTTGGTAGAGCAACTGCCTTGTAAGCAGTAGGTCAGGGGTTCGAGTCCCCTTGCCGGCTCCCCTCTCCCCCTGCCCCCTTCCTGCGGGCAAACACCCAGCTCAGGCACCATGAGCGGCGCCGGCGTCCGGCGTACGGCACGATCGTCGGCAGGTGTGGCACACGCCACTGCAACGGCCGGGCCGGGACGGCCGATGGTCCCCGGGAACGATGAGGAGGTGGGGATCGATCGTGAAGATCAACGAACGTGCCGGCCAGGGCAACGCGCGCAGAAGGTGGCCGATCCTCGAGCCTCCGCATCCGCGCTCCAGCCAGCGGGACCGGCCCAATCTGCTGCGCCGCCGGGCATGGCACATCCTCGAGGCGCCGACGGCCGAACAGCCCGCGGTGGAGACCGGGGAAACCCTCGGCCCGAAGCCGCCGGACGACGCGACGGTCAACTTCGTGCTGGACCTCGCCCTGCGCATCGGCGAGGTCCAGATGGCGAGTGGCGCCGGGGCGTCCGACGTCACCGCCACGATCCTCGCGCTCACCGCCGCGCTCGGGCTGCCGCACTGTGAGGTCGACGTGATCTTCACGTCGATCACCGTCACCTGCCACCGCGGTACCGACCTCGCGCCGGTCACCGCGTTGCGTGTGGTCCGCTCGCGCAGCCTCGACTACACGCGCCTCACCCAGGCGGAAATCCTGGTGCGCAAGATCGTGCGCGGGCACGTCGGCGCCGAGGAAGCACACACCGAACTGGACCGCATCACCTCCGCACCGCACCCGTACCCGCGGTGGGTCGCCACGATCGCCTGGGGCGGGCTGGCCGGGTTCATCACCCTGCTGCTCGGCGGCGGCCTCGACATCGCGCTGGTCGCGTTCGTCATCTCGTCGCTGATCGACCGGATCGGACGGCTGCTCAACCGCTACCACCTGCCGTTCTTCTTCCAGCAGGTGGTCGGTGGCCTGTTCGCCACGCTGACCGCGATGGCGGTGGTCAGCAGCGACATCCTGACCACCAACCAGCCGACGCTGGTGGTCGCCGCCGCGGTGACGGTGCTGTTGTCCGGGCTTTCCACGGTGTCCGCGGTGCAGGACGCGATCACCGGGTACAACGTGACCGCCGCCGGGCGCACCATGGAAGTGGCGCTGATGAGTGCGGGCCTGATCGCGGGAGTCGTGCTCGCCCTGCGGCTCGCCGTCCTGCTGAAACTGCCGAGCAGGCCGTTGCCGGATGTCACCGCCTCGACGCTGCAGGATCTGCCGATCGTGGTCGTCGCCGGGGCGGGCGCGGCCGCCTGCTTCGCGATCGCGTCGTACTCGACGGTGCGATCGATGCTCGTCGCCGCCGCGGCCGGCGCGATCGGGGCGCTGGTGTACGGCGGCCTGATGGTGGTCAGGTTCGACCAGGTGAGCTCGTCGGCGATCGCGGCGACACTCGTCGGGTTCTGCGGCGGCGTGCTCGCCCGACGGCTGCGGGTGACCCCGCTCGTGGTGGCCGTGTCCGGGATCACCCCCCTGTTGCCCGGCCTCTCCACCTATCGTGGTCTATACCAATTGGGGGTCGAGCCGGGCGCCAACATCTCCACGCTGATGACCGCGGTCGCCGTCGGACTCGCCCTCGCCGCGGGTGTTGTCCTGGGCGAATACCTCGCGCAACCGGTGCGCACCGGGCTCGGCAGGCTCGAACGCAAACTCGCCGGTCCCCGGATGGCCGGGCCGATGGAACCGAGCGAACGGCGTTTGGAGTAATCAGTTGGTCACCGGCCGGTCACGGTTCGCGCGCTAGGGTTTCACCGGGGCCGCGACCCGCCGATGACGAGGGAGCAGCTGAGTGACTGACGCGATTGCCGAGACCACGAGGACACCGTCCGCCGACTTCGTCGTGGTGGCGAACCGGCTGCCGGTCGACCTCGAGCACACCGCCGAGGGCGAGCGCCGCTGGACGGCGAGTCCGGGCGGGCTCGTGTCCGCGCTGGAACCGTTCCTGCGTTCCCGCAAGGGGGCCTGGGTCGGCTGGCCCGGCGTGCCGGACGTCGACGTGGACGAGTTCGACGACGACGGCCTCGTGCTGCACCCGGTGTCGCTCAGCTCGGCCGAGGTCCGCGACTACTACGAGGGCTTCTCCAACGCCACGCTGTGGCCGCTCTACCACGACGTGGTCGCGCCGCCGGTGTTCGACCGCTCGTGGTGGGACAGCTACGTGCGGGTGAACCGCCGCTTCGCCGAGGCGAGTGCCTCGGTCGCCGCACCGGGCGCCACCGTGTGGATCCAGGACTACCAGCTGCAGCTCGTCCCCACGATGCTGCGTGAGCTGCGCCCGGATCTGCGGATCGGGTTTTTCCTGCACATCCCGTTCCCGCCGGTGGAGCTGTTCATGCAGCTGCCCTGGCGCGCGGAGATCGTGCGCGGGCTGATCGGCGCCGACCTGATCGGCTTCCACCGGCCCGGCGGCGCGCAGAACTTCCTGTGGCTGGCCCGGCAGCTGGTCGGCCTGGAGCCCACCCGCGGCGCGGTCGGGGTGCGGTCACGGCCGGGCATGGTGCAGGTGGGCGACCGCACGGTCCGCGTCGGCGCGTTCCCGATCTCCATCGACGCGGCCGGCCTTGACACCCTTTCCCGGTCGAAGAGCGTGGTGGAGCGCGCCAAGCAGATCCGCGCCGAGCTGGGCAACCCGAAGGCGGTGCTGCTCGGCGTCGACCGGCTCGACTACACCAAGGGCATCGACCTGCGCCTGCAGGCCCTGCACGAACTGCTGCACGAGGAACGGCTGAAGCCCGAGGACGTCACCTTCGTGCAGCTGGCCACGCCCAGCCGCGAACGCGTCGAGCACTACCAGCGGATGCGTGGCGAGATCGAGCAGATGGTGGGCCGGATCAACGGCGAGTTCGGCCGCGTCGGCCATCCGGTCGTGCACTACCTGCACCAGTCGGTGAACCGGACCGAGCTGGCCGCGTTCTTCTCCGCGGCCGACGTCATGGTGGTGACTCCGCTGCGCGACGGGATGAACCTCGTGTGCAAGGAGTACGTCGCGAGCCGGGCGGATCTGGGCGGGGCACTCGTGCTGAGCGAGTTCGCCGGCGCGGCCTCCGAGCTGACCAGCGCTTTCCTCGTCAACCCACACGATCTGGACGGGGTGAAGAACGCGTTGGCGGCTGCCATTACGCTCGACCCCGCCGAGGGCCGACGCAGGATGCGCGCCATGCGTCGCCAGGTCCTCACCCACGACGTCGACCGGTGGGCGCGCTCGTTCCTGCAGGCGCTGGGTGCGGAGCCGGTCGACTGACCCTCCCCGTACCGCGCTGGACCTCCTGAGGAGGAGTGTTGACCGCCGAGGCGTTGCCCGCGGAGCTACGGCGCGCGATCGTGCAGATCGCCCGTACCCCGCGCCTGCTGGTCGCCTGTGACTACGACGGCACGTTGGCCCCGATCACGGCCAACCCGGACGAGGCCCGTCCGCTGCCCGAGTCCGTCCACGCGCTCAGATCGCTGGCAGGCCTGCACGAGACCACCACCGCGGTGATCTCCGGCCGGGCGTTGCGGGATCTGGCGACGTTGTCCCGGCTGCCGGCCGAGGTCAACCTCGTCGGCAGCCACGGGTCCGAGTTCGACATCGGTTTCATCCACGCCCTCGACGAGGACGCGCGGGCGCTGCACCGGCGGATCGAGACCGAGCTGGCGCAGCTGGTGGTCGACGTGCCCGGGGTGTCGCTCGAGGTCAAGCCGGCGAGCATCGCGGTGCACGTGCGCCGCGCCGAGCACGACGCCGGCCGGCGCGTACTCGCCGCCGTGCACGAGGGCCCGTGCACGTGGGAAGGCGTGACCACCACCGACGGCAAGGAGGTGGTCGAGCTCGCGGTCGTGCAGACGGACAAGGGCCGCGCGCTGGACACCCTGCGCCACCAGGTGGGCGCCACCGCCGCGGTGTTCCTCGGCGACGACGTGACCGACGAGAAGGCGTTCGCCCGGCTGTCCGGGCCGGACCTCGGGATCAAGGTCGGCGAGGGCGAGTCGCTGGCGGTCTGCCGGGTGCCCGACACCGTGGACGTCGCACTCGTGCTCGCGTTCATGCTGGAGGAGCGGCGGAACTGGCTGTACGGCGACTCCGCCCCGCCGATCGAGCGGTTGTCCATGCTGGCCAACGAGCGGTCCGTGGCGCTGGTGACCCCGGACGCCAAGCTGACCTGGCTGTGCCACCCGGGTCCGGACGCGCCCGCGGTGTTCGCCGACCTGCTGGGCGGCCCCGGCGCCGGGAACTTCGCGATCAAACCGCACCGCAACGGCCTGCCGCTGGGACAGCGGTACCTGCCGAACACGATGACGGTGGAGACCCGCTGGTCGAGGCTGCTCGTCACGGACTACCTGGAGCCGGAGAGCCCGGCGCACCGCACGGACATCGTCCGGGTGATCTCCGGGGAGGCGGCGGCCCAGATCGTCTTCGCGCCGCGCCCGGAGTTCGGCGGGGTGCCGGTGAAGCTGGTCGCCGAACCGGACGGCCTGCGTGTGCTGGGCACGTCGGAGCCGTTCGTGCTGCGGGCTCCGGGAGTCGCGTGGACGATCACCTCCGACGGGTTGCACGACACCGCGACCGCGCTCGTGCAGCCGGCCAAGGATCAGCCGGTGGTGCTCGAACTGCGGTGCGGCACCACGGATCTCGGCGCACACGAGTTGTCCGAAGTGGACCGTCGGGACCGGGCGGGGCGGTACTGGAGCGACTGGGCGGCGAAGCTCAAGCTGCCCACCGTGCAGACCGAGCTGGTGCGCCGTTCCGCACTGACCCTGCGCGGGCTGGTCAACACCGACTCCGGCGGCGTGCTGGCGGCCGCGACCTCGTCGCTGCCGGAGGAGATCGGCGGGGTCCGCAACTGGGACTACCGCTACTGCTGGATCCGCGACGCGGCGATGACCGTGCGGGAGCTGGTGCACCTCGGTTCGCACGAGGAGGCCGAGGGCTACCTGCGCTGGCTGCACGGCGTACTGTCCACTTTGGCCGGTCCGGAGCGGTTGCACCCGCTCTACACCCTGGCCGGCAGCGTGATCGGCGCCGAGGCGGTGATCGAGTCGCTGCCAGGGTATGCCGGATCGCGGCCGGTCCGCGTCGGCAACCTGGCCAACCACCAGGTGCAGCTGGACGTGTTCGGCCCGGTCGTGGAGCTGGTCGGCACGCTGGCCGCGGTGCGCGGCGAGCTACGCGACGAGGACTGGCAGATGGTGCGCGCGATGGCCGAGGCGGTCACCCGGCGCTGGAACGAGCCGGACCACGGCATCTGGGAGGAGCGGCACGTGCCGCGTCACCGGGTGTACTCGCGGGTGATGTGCTGGGTCACGATCGACCGCGCGGTGAAGCTCGGGCACGAGTACGGCCGCGACGTCCCGGGCGCATGGCCGCAGCTGCGTGACCGGATCAAGGCCGACGTGCTCGAGCACGGCTGGAACGAGGAGGTGCAGGCGTTCACCACCGCCTACGACGGCACCGACCTCGACGCGGCCTCGCTGTTCGTGGGCCTGACCGGCCTGATCGACCCGGCCGACGAGCGCTTCCAGCAGACCGTGACCGCGATCGAGGCGGAGCTGCGCAGCGGTTCCACGGTGTACCGCTACCGCCGCGACGACGGCCTCCCCGGCGGGGAGGGCGGCTTCCACATCTGCGCGGCCTGGCTGATCGAGGCCTACCTGCTCACCGGCCGCCGCGACGAGGCCGAGGAGCTGTTCACCCAGATCGTCGACGCGGCGGGCCCGACCGGGCTGCTCCCCGAGCAGTTCGACCCGATCGCGGAGCGGTCGCTGGGCAACCACCCGCAGGCGTACTCGCACCTCGGCCTGATCAGGTGCGCGAACCTGCTCGCCGCGAAGTCCTGAAGGGCACTCCGCGTTAGCACAGCCCGGTGAATGTGGCGTGAAGGTCACCTGGGGGAATACGTTTCCCCTAAGGTGACCTTCACGAGCATCTGCACGTTCATTCGACTTGTTCGGCGCGGAGGTGGCTGGTGAAGCAGTACTACGGACAGCAGGCCGCGGCGTACCTCCCGCTGCCGCCGCAGTTCGCGATGCGGGTCAGAGTGGGCTCCGCGGTCACCGGCATCGCGCTGCTCGCGGGCACGCTGCTGGTGTTCGCCCTCACCGCGTTCGTCAACCGTCCGCTGCACGGACAGAGCCTCCCCCGTACCGCACTCGGGACCGTCGGCCTGGTGCTGCCGGTGCTGTCGGTGGCCGCCATCGCGTTCGTGGTGCTGACCGCCCGCCGCTGCCTGCGCGGCGGCTACCTGGTGACCGCACGGGCCCGCACCACGCGAACCGCGCTGACTGTCTCCTTCACGGCCCTCAGCATCAGCTGCCTGCTGGCGCTGACCATCTCCGCACTGGCCGACGTCTGGGGCGACCACGCCCGCCTCGGCCTGACCGACCTGCTCGCCACCTTCGTGAACTTCGCACTGGGCACCATCGGCCACGGCGCGGGTCTCTGGTACATCCGCCCCTCGGTCCGCACACTGGAGAAGTTCAGCGACCACCCCATCTGGTGACTCCTGACGGCCCCTGGCGCCACGGCAGCCCCTTCCGCCCCGCGTCCGCGCGAGACCACCGTGCCTGGTCCCGTTGCGGAGCCGACTGAACGTGGACCGTGCCGCAGCTCCTCACCTCGGCATCGCTTCCGCACCTTGCTCGGCAGCTCGGCCCGGCACCATGGGCGCGGCGCTTCTCGGCATTCGACCCGACAGCACTCGCCCTGCCCTGCTCAACAGCTCCGCCCGGCACCACCCGCCACCCCGCGGGTCACTTCGCGTGGTTGGCCGCGTTCAGCGCACTCGCCACGTCCGGGACCTCCAGTACGCGGATGCCGTCCGGGATCTTGCCCGAGTCGGGGGGCACCAGGGCATGCGTGAAGCCCAGCCGGGCGGCTTCGGACAGCCGGCGGCCGACGTTCGGTACCCGCCGGATCTCGCCGGCGAGGCCGACTTCGCCGACCGCCACCAGGCGCGGCGACAGCGCGACGTCGTGCAGCGACGAAGTCAGCGCGAGAACCAGCGCGAGGTCGATGCCCGGTTCGGTGATCTTCATTCCGCCGACCGTGGCGACGTAGACGTCCTTGTCGCCGACCTTCATCCGTCCGCGCTTCTCCATCACCGCCAGCACCATCGCCACCCGCGCCGAGTCCAGGCCGCTCACCGCACGTCTCGGCTGGGGCATGCCGCTGCTCGACACCAGCGCCTGCACTTCACCGAGCAACGGTCGCTTGCCCTCGACCGCGACCGTGACCGCGGTGCCCGGCACCGGCTCCGCCGTACGGCTCAGGAAGAGGCCGGACGGATCGGGCACCCCGACGATGCCCTCCTCGGTCAGCTCGAAACAGCCGATCTCGTCCGCCGCGCCGAACCGGTTCTTCACTCCGCGCACCATGCGCAGCGTGGAGTGCTTGTCGCCCTCGAACTGGAGCACCACGTCCACGAGGTGCTCCAGCACCCGCGGCCCGGCCACCGAACCGTCCTTGGTGACATGTCCCACGAGGACCACGGGCAGCCCGCGTTCCTTCGCCAGCGCGACCAGCCCCGCGGTGACCGCGCGGACCTGCGTCACCCCTCCCGGAGATCCCTCCACCTGCGGCGAAGCCATCGTCTGCACCGAGTCGACGATCAGCACCCCCGGTTTGACCGCGTCCACGTGGCCGAGGATC
Source organism: Amycolatopsis jiangsuensis (assembly GCF_014204865.1). NCBI lineage: Bacteria > Bacillati > Actinomycetota > Actinomycetes > Pseudonocardiales > Pseudonocardiaceae > Amycolatopsis > Amycolatopsis jiangsuensis. The sequence continues at coordinate 5,829,560 of NZ_JACHMG010000001.1, read as the reverse complement.
GCGGACAGGTCGCTCTCCGCGGCGAGGAACATCTCGCCGTGCACGTTGCCGGTGCGTTCCGCCCGCAGCCGGACCTGTCCGGCCGACTCCTCACCGGTGACGTACAGCGCCCGACCGGCCGTGACGGCCCACTGGTAGGCCACCTCGAGCAGCAACGTGGACTTGCCCGCGCCCGGCTCGCCGGCGAGCAGCACGACCGCACCGGGCACCAGCCCGCCACCGAGCACGCGGTCGAGCTCGGACACCCCGGTCGGCTTCGCTCGCGAGGTCTCGACGTCGACTTCCGCGATCGGACGAGCCGGAGCGCTGGGCGCCCCGGCCGCGACCCGCGTGATCGCGGGCTTGGCGGTGCCGCGCTCCTCGAGCGTGCCCCAGGCCTGGCATTCCGGGCAGCGCCCGACCCACTTCGCCGTCTCGTACCCGCACTCCGCGCACCGGTGGACGGTGCTCGCCTTCTTCACCACAGCGCGAGGCTATCGGCGGGCACCGACAAAACCGTGCAGGAGCGCCTCAGGAACGCGCGTTCGTCGGCGCGGCGACCGGCAGCTCGACCACGATCGGGCCGGCGTTCTGGAACGTGAAGGTGACCGGAATGGTCATCCCCGGCCACAGCGGCTGCTTGAGCCCCTGCAACACGACGGTGCCGGTGCCCAGCTGGGTCTGCGCGCTCGAGGGTGGCGGCGAACCCGGGGTCCCGGTGGCGACGTTGTCCCCGGAGGCCGGCGGCTGCGCGGAGTCCGACGGGCTGTTCGACGCGCTGCCGGTGGCCGGCGGCGCGGCCTCGCTCGACGAGCCCTGCGCGGGCTTCTCCCCGGTGGCCTCGACGGCGCTCGCCGGGCCGATCACCAGCGAATGCCCGGCGACGATCGCGGTGTCGCCGCTGACGGCCGCCGGCGCGGAGGTGCCCGCCGAGGTGACCGAGACCAGCTTGTCGTCGCGCTGGCCCTGGTTGATGACCCTGAGCGCGAGCGGAGCGGTCTGGCCCGCGGCGTAGCCGGAGCCCTCCGCCGGGTACTGGACCGCGGCGTTGCGCAGGACCAGCGTCTTGACCTGGGCGTAGGTGCCGTTGACCGCGGGCTGCTGCGTGGCGGTCTGGGTGATCTGACCGGCCCCGCAACCGGCGAGCACGAGCGCGGCACCGAGCGCCGACACGCCCGCGCCGAGCACGCGGCGATTCTGCAGCCTCACGTCGGAGTCCTTCCCATCTCACGGCCTCGTCCGGACGAAGACTAGCCCGGCACCCTTCCGCGCGCGGAGGCGGAGGGGGTCGCCCGCGTCCAGGGCCCGAGATCAACTGTCCACATAGGATTCGTCGGCCGCTGATCACTGCCTCGCACCTCACCTGCATGAGCACGGGGAAATCGCGTTTGTCAAGCCCCGCTCAGGCCGCTGACCTGCGGCGACGGTCCCGGGTCACTAGGTGGCCGTCGGCGGACCGTGCTAAGCTGGATTCAGCGAAAGGGGCAGAGGACACATGGTTTTCAAGGTCGGAGAGACCGTCGTCTACCCGCACCACGGTGCCGCACTCATCGAAGCCATTGAGACCCGGGTGATCAAGGGCGAGGAAAAGAAGTACCTCGTGCTGAAGGTCGCGCAGGGGGATCTCACGGTTCGCGTGCCCGCGGACAATGCCGAGATTGTCGGCGTGCGCGATGTGGTCGGGCAAGAGGGACTGGATCGGGTTTTCGACGTATTGCGTGCTCCGCACACCGAGGAGCCCACGAACTGGTCTCGTCGGTACAAGGCCAACCTGGAGAAACTCGCCTCGGGCGATGTGAACAAGGTGGCCGAAGTGGTGCGCGACCTCTGGCGGCGGGAGAAGGACCGCGGACTTTCAGCCGGGGAAAAACGCATGCTGGCGAAAGCACGGCAGATTCTGGTCAGCGAGCTCGCACTCGCGGAGGGAACCGACGAGGACAAGGCGGAAACGCTGCTCGACGAAGTTCTGGAAACCGCGACGGTCTGACCCCGGGCCCCTCCGGTTCGCCGCCCCGGCAGCCGGTTCCCCTACGATCGCGACTCGATGAGCACTCAGCTGCGTAGCGTCGCGTTCGTGACTGTCGCACACCATCCCGCCGATTCCGAGCGTGCGCTCGTGGCGGTTCGTGGTGAAGCACTACTCACGCACACCGTGCGGGGGCTGCTCGGCACGCCGGAGATCGATCTGGTGGCCGTGGCAGCCCCCGAACGGTGTGCGCGGTTTTTTTCCGAGGCATTACCGCAATCCGAACGGTGCCGGGTGCTTTCCACCGCGTCACTGCGCGACGCATTCGCGGAAATAGCACCGAAGCTTTCTCCGGATTCCACGATATTGGTGCATGACGCACTGCGGGCATTCACTCCACAGCAGACGATCCGGCTCGTTCTGAACGCACTGGCCGCCGGTGCCGAACGCGTTGTTCCGGTCCTGCCGATGTCCGACACCGTGAAGACCACCGACGCCGCGGGAGTGATCACCGCCACCGTCGATCGCGACGGGCTGCGCAGCGCGCAAACTCCGATCGGGTACTCCCTGTCCGCGTTCCGTTCCGCGCTCTCCGGTTCAACGCTCTCCGGTTCGACAGACCCCGGCCTCGCCGACGCGGCGGGTGCCACCACCGTTCCCGGCGATCCGGACGCTATGCGCGTCGCGAGCGCCTTCGAACTCACCCTCGCCGAGGCACTGGTGGCCGGCGGTGACCGGGAGGATCCACTGTGAACGACCTGCGCGTGGGCAACGGGGTCGACGTCCACCCGATCGAACCCGGCCGCGAATGCTGGATGGCCGGGCTGCGCTGGCCGGACGCCGATGGCTGCGCCGGGCATTCCGACGGCGACGTGGCGGCGCACGCGCTGTGCGACGCGCTGCTGTCCGCGGCCGGGCTCGGTGATCTCGGCGCGGTGTTCGGCACCGGCGACCCGCGGATGGACGGCGCGCACGGCGCGGACATGCTCGCCGAGGTCCGCGCGCTGATCGAGGCGGCGGGCTGGCGGGTGGCCAACGCGACCGTGCAGGTCATCGGCAACCGCCCGAGGATCGGAAAACGGCGGGACGAAGCGCAGCAGGTGCTCGGCGCGGCGGTCGGCGGCCCGGTCAGCGTCGCCGGCACCACCTCCGACGGGCTCGGCCTCACCGGTCGCGGCGAGGGTGTCGCGGCCGTCGCGACGGCGCTGCTGATTCGAGACGGCGACGTTCGCGGCGAGTGACACCGGCCCGACGACTCGGGGTGACGTGAATCACACCGTTACCGGCCGTGGTGTCGCCGCCTCCGGGAAAATCACCGGAAACGCCGCCTGACCGGCAGCCGTCTTCGTGACTAGGGTTGGGGCGTGGCCATCAACGCGGTGTTGTTCGACTTCTCCGGCACGCTCTTCCGGCTCGAGCAGGACGCTTCCTGGCTCGCCGACGTCCGCGGCAACGACGGTGCGGTGCTCGACCTCGAGGCGCAGACCGAGCTGATGCGCCGGATGACCGCGCCGGTAGGCCAGGTCGTGGACTTGGACGAGGAGCACCGGCATGCCTGGCAGAACCGCGACCGCGATCCGGCCCTGCACCGGAAGGTGTACCTGGAGGTGCTGCGGCGCTCCGGGGTGCCCCGTCAGGACCAGGCCGAGGCGCTCTACCAGCGGCTGATCACCCCCGGCGAGTGGACGCCGTACCCGGACACCGAGGCGGCGCTCAAGGGCGTGTCCCGCACCGGCCGCAAGGTCGGCGTGCTCAGCAACATCGCGTTCGACATCCGGCCCGCGTTCGCCCAGCGCGGATGGGACTCCTACGTCACCGAGTTCACCCTGTCCTTCGAGGTCGGGGCGGTGAAACCGGAGCTGGAGATTTTCCGCAACGCGGTCGAGCGGCTCGGTGTGCGGGCGGCGGAGACGCTGATGATCGGCGACAGCGAGGAGGCCGACGGCGGTGCCCGCGCACTCGGCTGCGAGTTCGCCCTCGTCGACCCGACGCCCACCGTAACGCGGCCGGACGCCCTGCTCGGCGCATTGAGGGCACACGGTCTGCTCTGACGTCGCGCGACCTCGCCCACACCGACCCCGTACCCTTTGTACGTGGCTCTGCACCTGTATGACACGGCGACCCGTACCCAGCGGGAGTTCAGTCCCGTCCACAGCGGGACGGCGTCGGTCTACGTGTGTGGTGCCACCGTGCAGGGCGTGCCGCACATCGGGCACGTGCGCGGCATGCTGAACTACGACGTGCTGCGCCGCTGGCTGCTCCACAGTGGACTCGACGTGCTGCTGGTCCGCAACGTCACCGACATCGACGACAAGATCCTCACCAAGGCCGCCGACGCGGGCCGTCCGTGGTGGGAGTGGGCGGCCACGCACGAGCGGGCGTTCGAGCAGGCCTACGACGACCTCGGCTGCCTGCCCCCGTCGGTCACCCCGCGAGCGACCGGGCACGTGACCCAGATGGTCCGGCTGATGCAGCGGCTCATCGACAGCGGGCACGCCTACGCCGCGGACGGCGACGTCTACTTCTCGGTGAAATCGTTCCCCGGCTACGGGCAGCTGTCCGGCCAGCACCTCGACGAGGTGCAGCAGGGTGAGACTCCGGCGCGCGGCAAGCGCGACGCGCGGGACTTCACGCTGTGGAAGAGCGCGAAGCCGGGTGAGCCGTCGTGGCCGACGCCGTGGGGCGAGGGCAGGCCGGGCTGGCACCTGGAGTGCTCGGCGATGGCGACGAACTACCTCGGTGCCGAGTTCGACATCCACGGCGGCGGCGTCGACCTGGTGTTCCCGCACCACGAGAACGAGCGTACGCAGTCCAACGCGGTCGGCGACGGGTTCGCGCGGTACTGGCTGCACAACGCCTGGGTGACGATGTCCGGCGAGAAGATGTCGAAATCGCTGGGCAACACGGTGTCGATCCCCGCGATGCTGCAGCGTTACCGGGCCCCGGAGCTGCGGTACTACCTCGTGCAGCCGCACTACCGGTCCACTGTCGAGTACTCCGACGGCGCGGTGGCCGAAGCAGCGCAGGGTTACCGGCGGATCGAGGCGTTCCTGCGTCGTGCGGCCGCCGCCGGCGAGGTCGCGGCCGGCGCGGTGCCGGCGGAGTTCGCCACCGCGATGGACGACGACCTGGCCACGCCCGCCGCGTTCGCCGTGGTGCACAACACGGTGCGCGACGGTAACGCCGCCTTCGACAGCGGCGACACCACGAAGGCGCTGGAGCTGGCCGGTGCGGTACGCGGGATGACCGGCGTGCTGGGTCTCGACCCGCTCTCGTCCCGCTGGGCCGGAGGCGGTTCCGACACCCCGGTCCGCGATTCGCTGGGCCGGCTGGTGGAAGGCCTGCTGGCCGAGCGCCAGGAAGCGCGCGCGGCGAAGGACTTCGCCCGCGCGGACGCCGCCCGTGACCGCCTCACCGAGGCGGGCATCGCGGTGGAAGACACCCCGAACGGTCCGCAGTGGACGGTCAAGGACTCCTGAACGCACCTGCGTGAGGATTGAGGACTCGGTTATGGCAGGCAATTCGCGCCGGCAGGGCGCGATCCGCAAGAGCGGCACCAAGAAGGGTGCCGTCGTCGGTTCCGGCGGGCAGCGGCGCAAGGCGCTCGAGGGCAAGGGCCCGACGCCGAAGGCCGAGGACCGGCCAGGGCACAAGGCCCACCGCGCGGCGAACGCGGCGAAGACCCGCGAGCAGGCCCGGCAGAAGAAGGCCGACCGGCCGGAGCTGATCGCCGGCCGCAACCCGGTGGTCGAGGCGCTGCGTGCGGACGTGCCGGGTACCGCGCTGTACGTCGCGTTGAACATCGACATCGACGACCGCGTGAACGAGGCCGTGCGGCTGGCCGGCGACAAGGGCATCTCGATCCTGGAGATCCCGCGCGAGGAGCTGGACCGCAAGACGAACCGGGCCATGCACCAGGGTCTGGGCCTGCAGGTGCCGCCGTTCGAGTACGCGCACCCGGACGATCTGATGGACACCGCCCGCAACTCCGGGAGCGCGCCGCTGTTCGTCGCGCTGGATGGCGTGACGGACCCGCGCAACCTGGGTGCCGTCATCCGCTCCGCCGCGGCGTTCGGCGCCCAGGGCGTGCTGCTGCCCGAACGCCGCAGCGCCGGGATGACCGCGGTGGCGTGGCGAACGAGCGCCGGTACCGCGGCGAAGCTGCCCATCGCTGTCGCCACCAACCTCACGCGTCAGCTGCGCGCGTGGGCCTCGGAGGGCCTGATGGTCGTGGGCCTCGACGCGGACGGCACGGTGGACATCGACGCACTCGACCTGGCCGCGGACCCGCTGGTGATCGTGCTGGGTTCCGAGGGCCGCGGGCTGTCCCGGCTGGTTCGTGAAACCTGCGACGCGACCGTTTCGATTCCGATGGCCGCCGGCGTGGAGTCGTTGAACGCCTCCGTCGCCGCCGGCGTCCTGCTGGCCGAGGTGGCCCGCCGTCGCCGCGTGGCGGGGCGGGTCTGACCTTTCAGGCCTGCGTCTCGGCCAGGTAGTCCTCGATGCTCGTCGCGGGACGGCCGAGCAGCGTCGCGAGCGCCGGATCGGCTGGTCCGAAATCGCCCCGGCGGCTCGCGACGAACATGCCGACCATCATGTCCGCTGCTTCCGGTGGCAGGCCGGCCGCGAGCATGCCGTCGCGGTACTTGTCGTCGGACACCACGACGTGCCGGATGGCGCGCCCGGTGACGTCCGAGGCGATGGCCGCGATCTGCCGGAAGTCGACCGCGGCCGGCCCGGTCAGCGGTGGCGTCAGGCCGCCGAAGCCACCGTCGAGCAGGATTCGCGCCGCGGCCTCGGCGAGGTCGTCATGCGTGGTCCAGGCGACTGGACCGTCTTCCGGAACACGCAGCTCACCCGTCTCGAGCGCGGGCTGAAGGATTCTCGACACAGTGGTCGCGTAGAAGCCGTTGCGCAGGAAGGTGACCCCCGCGTTCTGCAGGGCCTCTTCAGTCGCGGCGTGGTCGATCATCGGAGGGAAGGCGGACGTCGCGCTCGCGCCCACGTGACTGGTGTAGAGAACGCGCTTCGCGCCCGCTGCTTCGGCCGCGGCAGCCGCAGTGCGCTGCGCTTGTACGACTTCCTCTCCCACAGCGTCCATGGAGACCACCAGCACCCCCGACGCGCCTTCGAAAGCCGCTTCGAGACTCGCTGCGTCCGTGAAGTCGCCGCGACGCACGCGTACGCCGCGCTCGCTCAGCTCGGCGAGCTTCTCGGGCGCGCGAACGCTCACTGCGACCTGATCAGCCGACGTCCGGTCGAGGAGTTTCTCGACCACTGCACTTCCGAGCTGGCCACTTGCCCCGGTCACGACGATCATCTCTGCTCCTTATCAGTGGAAACGTTATTATCGTACCACCGATACTAACAGCGATCGCCGACTTCTGTTATCGTTGTTACCGTGAGTGAAGCTTCCCCACGCGAGCGCATCGTCGACGCGGCCCTGCAGTTGCTGTCGGAAGGCGGCCAAGACGCGGTGTCGACGCGCGCCGTGAGCGCCGCGGCGGGGGTGCAACCACCGACGATCTACCGGTTGTTCGGGGACAAGGACGGGTTGCTGGACGCCATCGCACTGCAGGGATTCGCCGACTACCTGAAGTCCAAGACCGAGGCCCCGCCGTCAGCCGACCCGGTGGACGACCTGCGCCGCGGCTGGGACCAGCATGTCGAGCTGGGGTTGGCGAACCCCGCGCTGTACCTGCTGATGAACACGCGCGCGGCGCGGTCACCCGCCATGCTCGCCGCCGAGGAAATCCTGGCCGACCGGGTCAACCGCGTCGCGGAAGCAGGCCGCCTGCGAGTGCCGGAAAGCCTGGCCGCGTCCCTGATCCAAGCAGCCGGCGCAGGCACCACGCTCAGCCTGATCAACGCCCCGAACCCCACCCTGTCCACAACAGCGCGCGAAGCAGTACTCGCCGCCATCACGACGGACCCCCCAACCGCCCGCACACCCGGCCCGGCATCCGCAGCCACCACCCTCCGCGCCGCCCTCCCCGAACTGAACGCACTGACGGACAACGAGAAGGCCCTGATGCGCGAATGGCTGGACCGCATCACCAGCCAAACCCGATAATTCCGGGACGGTCCGGAAGGCTCCCGGAAGCTCCGGGAGTCTCCCGGAGGCGCGGGACGCCCGATGCCTCGCTGAGTCCCCGCCACCAGCTTCCGCCGCGCGAGTGAGCACGCCGCGCGGAAGCCAGCCGCTCACCGCCGTCCTCGTACTTCGCGGGGAGCCGTCCCGGAATCTCGGTGGCCCGCGCACCGTTTCCAGGTGTCACCGACGGCACCCACGCGGGCGCCCGTCGTCACCCTCGGTGATTCGGGTGGTGATCCTCCGGGCATCGGCCCGCCGGTCCACCCACTCGGGCTAAGGTCACCTCCGGAACCGAGGGGGTCCATCACCGATGTCGTTCGTTTCGCCACTGTTCTTGTGGTACTTCCTGCCCGCGGTGCTGGTCGCGGTGCTGGTGTGCCCCCGCAGCTGGCGCAACGGCATCGTCGCGGTGGCGAGCCTGCTGTTCTACACGATCGGCGCCGGACCGTACCTGTTCCTGTTACTGCTCTGCATGACGGTGAACTTCTTCGCCGGCCCCGCGCTCGAGCCCAGCCCGTGGGACCTCCGCGGCACCCGCCGGAAGCGGATCCTGATCGGCGTCATCACGCTCGACGTGCTGGTGCTGGTGATCTGGAAGTACGCCGGATTCGCGACGCAGCAGATCGCGGCCGTCGCGCACTGGTTCGGCGGCGACCTCGGCGTGGCGAACATCGTGGTGCCGATCGGCATCTCCTTCTACACGTTCCACCACATCTCCTACGTGGTGGACATCTACCGCGGCGAGCGCCGGGCACTGCGCAACCCGGTGTCGTTCGCGGCGTACATCGCGATGTTCCCGCAGCTCGTGGCGGGCCCGATCGTGCGCTACCGGGAGATCGCCGACCAGCTGCCCCAGCACCGTTCGCACCGGCTGGACGACCTCGCCGCCGGGTTCCCGCGGTTCGCGCTGGGGCTGTGCAAGAAGTCGATCATCGCCGACTCGCTCAGCCCGATGGTCGAGGCCTGCTTCGCGACACCGTCCGAGCAGATGACGTTCGCGACCGCGTGGCTCGGCGCGATCGGCTACACCCTGCAGCTGTTCTTCGACTTCTCCGGCTATTCCGACATGGCGATCGGCCTCGGCCGCATGCTCGGCTTCCGGTTGCCGGAGAACTTCGCCCGGCCGTACTCGTCGGTGACGATCACCGAGTTCTGGCGCCGCTGGCACATGTCGCTGTCCCGCTGGTTCCGCGACTACGTGTACATCCCGCTGGGAGGTAACCGCTCCGGCGCCGCCAAGACGTACCGCAACCTGTGCATCGTCTTCGTGCTGACCGGCTTCTGGCACGGCGCGCAGTGGACGTTCCTGATCTGGGGTTGTTACCACGGCGCCCTGCTGGTGCTCGAACGCCGCTTCAACGTCGGCGGCACCCCGGCCGGCCCGGCCGCCCGCATCGCCCGCCGGGTCCTGACCCTGCTCCTCGTGGTGATCGGCTGGGTCTTCTTCCGAGCCACCGACCTGCCGCACGCGCTGGCCATGATCGGCCACATGCTGCTCCCCGACTTCGGCGGCCTTGGCGACGTCGTCGAGAGTGCACTGACGAACCAGCGCCTGGTCATCCTGATCGCGGCGCTGGCAGTCTTCGCCCTCCCGGCCCACCCGGTGACCGGCCCCCTGCTGGAATCCTCCCGCAGCCGTCAGGCCAACGCCCTGCGCATCGGCGTGATGACAGTCGGCCTGGTGTACGCGGCAATACTCGTGGCGACGGGGACGTTCAGCCCGTTCTTGTACTACCAGTTCTGAACCACGCCTCGCCGCGGCCCGTCTCTTCGGCTCGAGCCGACCTCGGAAGCCGGACAACTTGACTATTTCGAGTTCGGCCGATTCCTTGTGGACGGCTGGGTGGTCTCTACTGGTGTCGCCCAGGTGTGGACGCGGAGAGGAGCAGTGCTCGGTGGTGTTGCGCAGCGCGGAGTTTGCGGGGCTCGCGGATCCGTTCCGGCGTGAGCTGCTGGTGTTCTGCTACCGGATGGTGGGCTCGGTCGATGAGGCAGAGGACCTGGTGCAGGAGGTCTACCTGCGGGCCTGGCGGTCCTATGCGAGCTTCGAAGGGCGGTCCTCGCTGCGCACCTGGCTCTACCGGATTGCGACGAACGCGTGTCTGACCGCGCTGGAGCACCGGAGCAGGAGGCCGCTGCCGTCCGGGTTGGGGGCGCCGAGCGAAGATCCGGCGGTCCCGCTCACCCTGGCCGGGCCCGAGGCGAGCTGGTTGCAGCCTCTGCCGGACGTGGCGGGATCGGCTGACCCGGCGGCGATCGTGACAGCCCGGGACAGCCTCCGGCTGGCGTTGACCGCCGCGTTGCAACTGCTGCCGCCGCGGCAGCGGGCGGTGCTGATCCTGCGAGACGTGCTGGCCTGGCCCGCGGCGGAGGTGGCCGAGTTGCTGGGTAGTTCGACGGCCGCGGTCAAAAGCATGCTGCAACGTGCCCGGGCGCTGATCGAACGGGTGGCGCCGAGGGAGGACCAGCTGGTGCATCCCGGCGAACCTGGCGTGCGGGCAATGGTCGACCAGTACATGGCCGCGTTCGAGCATGCGGACGTGGCGGCGCTCGTGCGCCTGTTGCGCGCGGACGTGGAGCTGGAAATGCCGCCGTTCGTGACCTGGTTCAGCGGGCGGGAAGCGGTCGCCCGGTTCGCGGAGAGCCACATCCTGGGCGCACCCGGCGAGCTGCGGATGGTGGTGGTCGGTGCCAACGGGCAGCCTGCGGTCGCGGCTTACCGCAGTGGTGCCGACGGTGTGCATCGCGCGCACGCCGTGCACGTGCTCACCCCCGCCGGCGACGGGATAGCGCGCATCGTCGCGTTTCTGGGCTCGGATCTGTTCCGGCGCTTCGAACTGCCGATGGTGCACGCGGCGACCGCGGACGCGGCGGGATGAGCCAGGACGTCGCCATCGCCGGGCACCACCAGGGCGCGGTCACCGCGCGTACCTGCGCCGTCGACATCACTGTGCACGGCTGATATCAGCGCATTCCGCCGGTACTCGCTGCGAACGTCCGGGCATTCGTGCCGCTACTGGTTCCGGCGATCGGCTCGTCGCCGCGCTCAGCCACCGTCCATCCGGGTGACGTTCGCTTCCCGCCCGGCGATGATCGGTTCGGAGCCGATTCCTGAGGGCCGTGTGCCCGGTCTGCATGCCGTCAACGATCGCGTTTGCCGGAAGGAACGACATGCAGGACTCACCCAGGACGGCCGTACCCGGGCAGGAGGTGCCCCAGCCGGAATCTCCGACCTCGTCCGCCCGGCGGAGATGGACGCTGGCCCTCGCCGGGCTCGGCGCGTTCCTGTGCTCCCTCGACGTGGTCGTGGTGGCCACGGCGCTGCCCACCCTGCAATCGCGGCTGGGCGCACAGCTGTCCGAGCTCGAGTGGACGATCAACGCCTACAACCTCGCGTTCGCCTGTCTGATGCTCACCGGTTCCGCATTGGGGGACCGGTTCGGCCGCCGCACGATGTACATCATCGGGCTCGGCGTGTTCACTGCGGCCTCCGCCGCGTGCGCGCTGTCGGACAGTGCCGATCTGCTCATCGTGGCGCGCACGGTGCAAGGCGCGGGTGCGGCGGTCGTGCTGCCGCTCACGCTCACCCTGATCAGCGAGGCGTTCCCCGTGGACAAACGTGGCGTCGCGATCGGTATGTGGGGCGGGATCACCGGCCTCGGTGTGGCCGGCGGACCCGTGCTGGGCGGCGCGATCACCGAAGGCGTGTCCTGGGAGTGGATCTTCTGGATCAACGTGCCGATCGGTCTGGTCATGATACCGCTTGCGGCACTGCGGCTGCGGGAAAGCTTCGGCCACCGCCCCGATCTGGACATCCCGGGACTGGTGCTGGTCGCCGCCGGACTGTTCTGCCTGACCTGGGCTCCGGTCCGGGCGCCCTCGGCGGGTTGGAGCAGCATCGAGGTGGTTGTCGCGCTGATCGTGGGCGCGCTGTTCGTGGTGGCGTTCCTGTTGCGGGAACGGCGTGCACGGCACCCGATGCTGCCACTGGAGTACTTCCGGTTGCGCGGGTTCTCCTCCGCCAACGGCGTGATCTTCTTCCAGTTCCTGTCCCTGCTGGGCGCGCTGTTCATGATCACGCAGCTGTTCCAGATCGGGTTGGGGAACACGCCGCTGGAGGCCGGGCTGCGCCTGCTGGTCTGGACCGGGATGCCGATGATCACCGCGCCGGTGGCCGGTGCGCTCTCCGAGAAGTGGGGCAACCGGCCGTTCATGATCGGTGGACTGCTCCTGCAGGCTGCTGGGCTGGGCTGGCTGGCGGGAGTGGTCGAACCCGGCGTCGCCTACACCACCGTGGTGCCGCCACTGATCGTGGCGGGTGTCGGCATCGGCATGATCTTCGCCACCACCGCGACTGCCGCGACCGCCGCGGTTCCCGTGTACGACACTGGCGTCGCGGCGGGCACCAATACCGCACTGCGGGAAGTGGGCGGCGTGTTCGGCATCGCCATCCTGGCCGCCGTGTTCGCTCACAACGGCAGCTACGCCTCTCCCGCAGCCTTCATCGACGGTGTCAAGCCCGCGCTCTGGGTGGCTGCCGTCGTGCCACTGGTCGGACTGCTTGCCGCGTTCGCCGCGCCGTCCACATCGGCGGCCGAGGCCGAGCGTGCCACGGCCATCACTCCCCCGGACACCTTGCTGACAGGACAACCCGAATGAACGACATCACCGGCCTGACCGCCCTCGTCACCGGAGCCGGCCGCGGCTTCGGCCGAGGTATCGCCACCGCATTGTCGAAGGCGGGCGCCTCGGTGGTGGGCGTAGGCCGCGACCAGGCCCACCTCGCGGAGCTACGAACCGAACTGGGCGACACGTTCACCCCGATCGTCGCCGACGCCGCCGATGCGGTGGTGGCAGGCTCGCTCATCGACGCCTATCGCCCGCGCGTCCTGGTGCTCAACGCCGGCGCGACGCCACTACCCCGTCCGATCCATCAACACACCTGGCAGTCGTTCTCCCGCAACTGGGAGGTCGACGTCCAGCAGGTGTTCCATTGGACCCGCGAGGCGCTACTGCGTCCACTACACCCGGACAGCATCGTGCTCGCGCTCTCCAGCGGAGCGGCGCTGCGCGGCTCACCGCTCAGCGGCGGGTACGCGGGCGCCAAGGCCACCATCAGGTTCATCACAGCCTATGCCGCCAGTGAGTCCACAAAGGACGGACTGGACATCCGGTTCGTCTCACTGCTGCCCCAGCTCACTCCGGCCACCAGCCTGGGATCGGCAGGAGCGGCCGCCTACGCCCGGCGGCAAGGGGTGGACTTCAGCGAGTTTCTCCGCGGCCTCGGCCCCACGCTGATGCCCGATCAGGTCGGCGAAGCAGCGCTGAAGCTGGTCACCGGTGGCGAACACGACCAGAACGCCTACCTCCTGACCCACGCCGGTCTTACGCCACTGGACTGAACCCCGCCCTGATCCCGGTCTTGTCGCCGGGGTCAGGGCTCGTCACTCAGACCAGCGTCCGGATGGGCGCGGAGCAGTTCCGCGCGGGTCCCGACGGAGAGCATCGCCCGTATCCGGGTGATGTGGTGCTCGACGGTCTTGGTGGTGATGTGGATACGTTCGCCGATCCGCCGGTAGGTGCACCCCTTTACGATCTGGTAGCCACTTCGTGTTCGCGCGGGCTCAACGGAGTGCGACCGCGGACGGATCCGGTCGGCTGCCGACTGGCGGGACGGACGCTTCTGGCGGCATCGAGCAGAGTGGCTCGCGCCGTCTGGTCGGTGACACGGATGGCTGCTTGTTCGAGGAGACGCTCGGTTTCCCCGCGCAGGCCGCCCTCCAGCGCATGGCGGCCGCGAGCACCTCGCCGGTGCCGACGGTACCGGCGGTACCGGCGGTGCCGGCGGCGAGTGCGAGCTGGTGGCGAGCCGCGGTGGCGAGTACTTGTCGCAGCGGAACCGGCGGATCGGGCCGGTCCAGCTCGTCGGCGGCGTCTTCGTGGTCGCCGCAGAAGCGCGGCCTGCAGTCGTGTCCACCGGGGCTCTCCTGTCCACAAGGGAGAGCTCTGCCGCATCAGCGCGACGAACGCCCTCTCCCAGTGCCGCCGCCGGTAACGCAGCTTGTTGTTCTGCCTGCGGGCGAGCCCCGAGCTCCAGCGCGGCCAGGTGGAGTTCGTCGCGCGTCCGGGGCCCAGCCGATGCCGGAGCCAGACGCCATCGACGTACCGGGCCGAGCAGATGCTGAGTCCTGCAGCCTGGAAACCGGCCGGCGAAGGAAATATCCCGACAGAGACCGGAAACTGCAACGGCACTCGGGTGATGGTGGGGGATCGTCCCCACGGTGGTCGGTGTGGTGATGGATCAGCTGGACTGGGCGGGCCACCGGCCGGTTCGCGCGGTCGGAGCCGCAGATGTCCGGGCTTGTCGCGGGCCGGATGGGATGCTGACCGTGGATGACACCAACTCTCTGAAGAATGCGTGCGGTCGGCGGGTGCCCGGCGACGACGTTCCGAAACGGCCGGGCTCGAGAACTGCCGGGCTCGAGAACTGCCGGATCGGCACGTGCCTGGCTGATACCGCGCCTCGGGGCGTGCACTGATCGACCGGCACTCGATCAGCGATCCGACTGTCCGTATCCCTTCAGTTTTTCGGCGACTCGGCTCATTTCCTCTCCCGGCAACAATTGCGGACTACCCACGGCTCGCGCGGTGAGCCACAGACGGCACGCCCATTCCAATTGTTGCGCCCGGTCGTATGCGGCGCCGAGCGTTTCGCCGAACGTGACCGTGCCGTGGTTGGCCAGGAGGCACCCGCGTCGGCCGGCGACGGCGGCGAGCATCGACTCGGCGAGCTCGTCCGTGCCGTACGTGGCGTACTGGGCAACCCGCACTGTGGGCCCGATTGAAGCGAGGATGTAATGGATGGGCGGCACCTCGTCGACGAGCGTGGACACCGCGGTGGCGTGCACGGAGTGTGTGTGCACCACAGCGCTCACGAGCCCGCCTCCGGGATCGGTGGCCCGGGTGTACACCGTGAGATGCATCGGCAGCTCACTCGTCGGCTTCAACTCACCTTCGACGGCGTTTCCGTCCAGATCGACCACGGACACGTCGGCCGGGGTGAGCCCGGTGTACTCGACGCCGGTGGGGGTCACTGCCACCAGATCACCCGCGCGCACGGAGATGTTGCCGGACGTGCCGACCACCAGTCCGTCCGCGGTCAGGCGGCGGGCGTACTCGCACACCGCCGCCCGCTCGTCTTCCAGGATCATTCAGAGCCTCCACAGCCCACGCGCCGCCGACAGGGAAGCCTGATAGTCGGCATAGCCTCGCTCGTACCCGGCTACTTTCTCAGGCCTGACCTCCACCGTGCGCGAGTTCGCTGCCCAGCGGTCCCGGTCGAAGGGCGAACCGAGCGCCGCAGCGGCGGTGAGTACGGCGCCCCGCGCGCCGACACCCGGGTCGCTCGGAATCACGATCGGCCGGCCGAGCACATCGGCGAAAATCCGGAGCCACTCCGGTGAACGCACCCCGCCCCCGCATGCGTACAGCTGCCCTGACAGTCCGGCTGCCTCGAAACAGTGTCGTGCGGCGAAAGCAATCGATTCGCACAGCGCACGTACGATCTCGGCACGGCCGGTTTCGAGACTGAGCCCGGAAAACTGCGCCCGCGCCCCGGCATCGACGAATGGGGCACGCTCCCCCGATACCGAAAGGAACGGCAGCGCACGCACTCCACGGGCACCCGGCTCACTGTTCGCCAGCAGCGGATCGATCTCCTCGACGCTGATGCCCAGCAGCGCACACACCCAGTCGATACCGGCGGTGCCGACCATGGCGGGCATCGCATGCAGGTACTCGCGCTCGTCCGGGGTGCACAGGAACATTCCGGCCGGCTCGCCCTCGCGGTCGAACTTCGGGTCGTCGGTCAGCACCTGGCAGGCGAGCGTGGTACCCGCGGTGAGGATGCCGTCGCCCGGCTGCCGCACACCCGCACCGATGGCGCTCGCCGGAAGGTCGAACGGGCCCGCGGTCACCGGCAACCCCACGGGCAGGCCGAGCAGCGCGGCACCCTTGGCGTCCAACCGGAACACCGATTTCGCCGGGGCGGGCTCGGCAAGCAGACCGCGGCGATGGGTCAAACCGCAGGCTTCGATCGCGCTGTCGTCGTACCTGCGGGTGGCCGGGTCGAGGAAGGGCAGCGACGCATCGGACACGTCTACCGTGATTTCGCCGGTCAGCCGTTGCAGTACCGCATCGACGCAGTACCCCGCCACCGCTGCCCGATCGAGCACCTCCGGTTCGCTTGTGTCCAAGTAGGACAACAAGGCACCGGCGCAACCGGGGAACATGCCGGCACCGGTACGGCGGAACACCTCGGTCGTGACCCCGGCGGCCTGCCACTCGGCGAGCACCGAGTTCGCTCGGCCGTCGAGCCACGAGATCGCCCGGTGCACAGCGGCACCGGCTTCGTCCCGCAACCACAGCCCGTCGCCCTGGCCGGTGAGCGCGAGCGCGGACACGGGTTCGGGCAGCGTCGCGGCGACCTCGCGCACGACGGTCGCCACGGTCGCGACCACGTGGTCCAGGTCCTGCTCGACCCGGCCTCCTGGCAAGTGGTGCACCTCCGACGGTGTGCACGCGCTCGCGATGGAACTGCCGTCCTCGTCGAACACCACCGCCTTGGTGAGCGACGTCCCGATGTCCACTCCGACGATCACGGCCGCCGCCGGAGCACGTCAGGATTCGCGAGGTTGGCCAGCTGTTCACCGCGGGCGTAGCGGCCGGCCTCGGCCGCCACGATGGCCGCGGCACGTTCCGCGGTCTGCCGGCTCGCGCCGGCCAGATGCGGAGTCGCGATGACGTTCGGCACGTCGCGCAATGCCCAGTCCGCCGGCGGCGGCTCGACGTCGTAGACATCCAGCGCGAGCGCGCCGAGCCGACCGGAGCGAAGGGCTTCCGGCAACGGCGCGTAGTCGAGCAGGCCGCCGCGAGCGGTGTTGACCAGCACGGCTCCCTGCGGCAGCAGGTCCAGCTTGCTCTTGTCGATGAGATGCCGGGTTTCGCCGGTCAACCGGGCGTGCAGGCTGACCACCTGGCTGTGCCTCAGCAGTTCGTCGAGTTCGACCAGACGGGCACCGTCGGCCTCGACCGCGGCGCGGTCCGCATACGGGTCCGCGACCAGTACGTGCGCACCGAACGCCACGAGCACTTTCGTCACCCGCGAACCGATGGCGCCGTAGCCCACCAGCCCGACTGTGGTGCCGCCGAGCTCGAGCCCGGCCTGGTCATAGGCGTAGTAGTCACCCCGCCAGGTCCCGGAGAGCAACTCCGCCGACGACGTGGCGATCCGTCGCATCGCGGCGAGGATCATGCCGACGGCGAATTCGGCTGCCGCCCCGGCATTGCGCCCCGGCGCGTAGGTGACCGCGACCCCGGCCTCCGTCGCCGCCTCGAGGTCGACGTTCACCGGACCACCCCGGCACACCGATACGAGCTTGAGCCCTGGTGCGGCCGCGAAGACCTGTTTGGTGAACGGCGCCATCTGCGTCACCGCTATCTCGGCCCCGGCCAGAGCTTCTATCACCTGTTCCTCGGTACCGCTGGCCTCGAGCACGGTGCCGACCGGGCCGAACGGCTCCACCGGCCACGGCAGCGTCAGCTCGGCGACCTCGTGGTCGCCGCCGAGCTCCGCGCGGACGGCTCCGGCCAGCAGGCCGGGGCTGACGAAGTGGTCTCCCGCAGCGAGAATGTGCACCCTTGCTCCCTCACTCGCTCTGTGCCGATTGTGCGCCCGGATGGGCACGCGGGCTCTCTCAGTGGGCGTTCTCGTACTCGGTGATGTGCGCGACCTTGGTCGCGCTGGCCGATTCGGGATCGAATCGGTAGCCGACCCATTCGGCGACGATCTTCTTCGCCACCTCCGGGCCGACCGCACGGGCGCCGAAGGTGATCACCTGGCAGTCGTTCGATGTGATCGACCGCTCGGCGGAGTAGGAGTCGTGCGCGACGGTCGCACGTACACCCGGCACCTTGTTCGCCGAGATCGCCATGCCGATGCCGGTACCGCACACCAGCACCCCGCGGTCAGCCTCACCACGAGCGATCGCCTCCGCCGCGGCGAGCCCCAGCAAGGGATACGCGCGGTCGTCCCCGGCATCGGGCACACCGAGGTCGGTGACCTCGGCCACCCGCTCGTCGTCCCGCAGCAGGTCGCGCAGCTGGTTCTTCAGCTCGACGCCGGCACTGTCCGCCGCAACCACGATCCGCATCAGTTCTCATCCTTTCCCAGTTCCTCACCGACGGCCGTGACCAGCAACGAGAACGACACCGCACCCGGATCCGGATGACCTTCGCTCCGCTGCGCCAGCCGAGCCGCACGCCCCTTCGCCGGACGCAGGTGCGCGGTCTCGTCCGCCGCGGTCACCGCCGCGGCCGAGGCTTTCCGCCAGGCCTGGACGACGTCCCCGCCGACCTGCTCCCGCAAGGTGATCCGGAACGGCTCGATCGCGTCGAGCATCGTCTTGTCCCCAGGCTCCGCCTTGCCCAGCTCGGTAAACGCACGAACCGCACCATCGACCGCGTCGGCAAGTACCTCCGTGGTGATTTCGCCGGCAGGCAGGTCGTTCAGACCGGCACCGGTTTCCGCCAGCAGCACTCCGTAAAGGGCGCCGGAAGCACCTCCCGCGGCGTCCGCGAACGCGGTACCCGCGGCGAGCAACGCGCCCGACACTGTGTCCGGCGCGCGCCGCGCTGCCGCGACCGCTGCCCGCATACCGCGTGTCATGCCCAGCCCGTGATCACCGTCCGCCGCGACGGCATCGAGCCGGCCCAGCTCCTCCTCGTGTTCCTCGATGCTCCGCAGCCCGGCAGTGAGCACCCGGTCCACCACACTCGTGCCCGGACTCTCGTCCACCGACCAACCATCTACTGTGGACTCCGGTTCGACCGTGGTCAGCGTGACCCCGGACGTGCGGTAACCAGGTGTATCGCACGGATCGGCGTACAGCTCCGCCAGTTCGTCGTCGAGCACGAGGATCGAAAGGGACACCCCGGCCATGTCGAGCGAGGTGACGAACTCGCCGACCTCGGTGTGCACCGGACTCACGCCGGCCTGCGCCAGCCGTTCGTGCACCCGGGTGTAGGTGACGAACATTTCCTCGTACTTGGTGCGGCCGAGCCCGTTGAGCAGCGCGACCACCCGGCCGTCTCCCTCCGGCAGCTCGGGCAGCAGGCCGTCGACGAGTTCGTCGGCCAGCTCCGCGGCGGACAGCCGGCCCACGGTGCGGGTCCCGGGCTCCCCGTGGATACCGAGGCCCAGCTCCATCTCCTCGTCCGCCACGGTGAACAGCGGCCGCCCGGCACCCGGCAACGTACATCCGCCGAACGCGACACCGAACGTGCGCGTGCGAGCGTTCGCTTTCGCCGCGACCGCGTGGACCGCGTCGAGGTCGTAGCCACGCTCCGCGGCGGCACCGGCGATCTTGAAGACCAGGAAGTCGCCCGCCACCCCCCGACGACGCTCAGGTGCGCTCGGCGGACCACTCGCGACGTCGTCAGTGACCAGAATCGTCCGGCTGGCAACACCTTCCGCGGCCAGCCGACGCGCCGCGAGCCCGAAGTGCAGTACATCGCCCTGGTAGTTGCCGAAGCCGAACAGGACTCCGGCGCCGCGGTCCGCGGCCCGCGCGGTGCGGTAGACCTGTTCGGCGCTCGGGCTGGTGAACACATCACCGACCACGGCCCCGTCGGCGAGCCCGGGCCCGACGAGTCCGGCGAACGCCGGGTAGTGCCCGCAGCCACCGCCGATCACGACGGCGACCTTGCCCGGGTTCTCCGGCTCCGCACGGCGCACGACGCCGTACGCGTCCGGCACTTTGCGGACCGTGCGGCCGTATGCGGTGACGAACCCGTCCAGCCACTGCTGCTTGAAGGTTTCCGGGGAACCGAGGGTGGTCATGAGTCAGTCCTTCGCGGCCACGGGCTCGCCGGCCAGGTAGGCCAGCAGCTTCCGGCGAACATCGTCGTTGTCCTCCGCCACAGCGCGGGCCAGCTCCAGCGCATCCGGCTTCGGCGGATAAGCGGGGTTCGGTAGTGCGATGACGGTGAGCCCGGCGGCCGCCGCGGCACGAATCCCGTTGCTGGAGTCTTCGACGGCGAGACACTCACCACCGGATTTGCCCAGCCGCGTCGCCGCCTCGAGGTAGACATCCGGACTCGGTTTACCCCGTGCGACTTCCGCGCTGGACACGGTGGCGGCGAACTCATGGGTGAGTTCGTGTTTCTCCAGCACGGCGTCGATGACCCGGCGAGCTGCCGAGGAGGCCAGTGCGATGGGGACTTTCGCACCGGCTTCGCGGACCATTCTTCCGGCGCCCGGAAGCAGCGGCGCCTGCCCGTCGTCGATCGAGTCGATCATGCCGTCGACGACGGCACGCTCCACCTGACCAGCGAGTTCCGGCACTCCGCACCGGCGAGCGAGGTAGCCGGCCCACTCGGGCGCGCTCATTCCTTGCACCGAGGCGGTGTCCTCCGCGGTCCACACGACCTGGTGACGAGCGGCGAACGCGGCCCAATTCTCTTCCCAGAGGTGTTCACTTTCGACCAGGACACCGTCGAGGTCGAACACCACCGCGCTGAGTGTCATGCACCAGATCCCTTCAGAGAGCGAGCCCGTTTCACACGAGCGATGTTAAGTTAACAAGCATTCTGAGATCTTCGCAAGGGTGTTCACACGACAAGGGAGGGTAAAAGTGGGAACACGGCTCCTGCTGACCAGGCACGGGCAGACCGAATGGCACGCGGAAAACCGTTACGCCGGAAGCAGCGAGGTGGCGCTGACAGCGGAGGGGCGGCGGCAGGCGGACGCATTGGCCGCGTACGCCCGTCGGGTGAAACCCGACGCGTTGTTCTGCTCACCGCAACTGCGCGCCCGGCACACCGCCGAACCGGCCGCGCGAGCTCTGGATCTAAGTCCGGAAATCGTCGGCGACCTGCGGGAAACCCATTTCGGGATCGCCGAGGGCCGAACCCGTGACGAGGTCCGACGGACCGACCCCGGAGTGGTCGAGCACTTCCTCGCGGACCCGGTCGCCGGCGCGTTCCCGGGGTCCGACGACCCGGTGGAGGCGGCCGCCCGCGGCGCACGGGCGATCCGCGAGATCGCGGACCGCACCACCGGAACAGCCCTGGTCGTCGCCCACAACACGCTGCTGCGGCTCACCCTGTGCCGGCTGTTCGGGATCCCGTTGTCGAGCTACCGCACCGTGTTTCCCCGGCTGGACAACGCCGCCGTCACCGAAGTGGAGGTGACCGGTGACCGAACTGCCCTGGTGCGCTTCAACCTTCCGGTGGAGCAGAGATAATCACCGCATGCCGAGTGAGAAGACCGTTACGCACTCCCGGGAGAGCCGCCAGCAGAAGCTGACCGACCACGTGTTCCACCAGGGCTCGGCGACCATCGGCGAGCTGGTGGACCTGCTGAACGTCAGCATGATGACGGTGCACCGGGACATCGACGAACTGGCGCGGCGAGGCCTGCTCCGCAAGTACCGCGGCGGAGTCTCCGCCATGCCGTCCACCGTGTTCGAGAGCAACGCCGAGTACCGGCTGAACAGCAACGCGGACGCCAAGCGGCTGATCGCGATGAACGCGGTGGAGCATGTCGAACCCGGCATGTCCGTCCTGCTCGACGACTCCACCAGCGCACTCGCCCTCGCCCGGCTGCTGGTGGACGTGACCCCGCTGACCGTGGCCACCAATTACCTGGCCGCGCTCGACGTGCTCAAGGGCGTGGACGAGCTGCGGCTGATCTGCATCGGCGGCGACTACTCGCACACCCACGACTCGTTCCTCGGCATGCAGAGCATCGAGGCTATCGAACGGCTCTCGGTGGACATCGCGTTCGTCTCGACCTCGGCGATGACCACCCAGATGACGTTTCACCAGGAGCCCGAGATCGTGATGATCAAGCGGACGATGCTCGCCAGCGCGCGGCAGAAAGTGCTGCTGATGGACTCCAGCAAGATGCCGCGCACCGCGCTGCACCGGCTCGCTCCCCTCGACGGGTACGACCTGCTGATCGTGGACCAGGACATCGATCCGCACTACGCGGACGAGCTGCGCAGCCACGTCACGGTCGAGATCGCGGAGGACATCGACTGAACGGGTTTATCTAACACTATTGCCTGGGAAGTTCACACGGTCCATGATACGTTCGATCTCGACGTCATGGAGGCGTGTATGAACGAGTCGGCAACAGCGGAGTTGTCCCCACCGGCGAGCGGCTTCGGCCGCCTGCTCACGCGATGGGGGCTGCCCGCGCCCCTGTTCCTCGGCTATGTCGGCCTGCTCCTGTTCATGATCGGCGACGGAGTGGAATCCGGCTTCATCGCGCCGTACATGGCGGACAACGGCGCGGGCACGGAAATCAAGGCGTCGTACGTGATCACCGTGTACGGCGTCGCGGTGATGCTGGCGTCGTGGCTCTCGGGTGCGCTGTCCGAGCTGTGGGGACCACGTCGGGTGATGCTGATCGGGCTGGCCATCTGGCTGGTGTTCGACGTGCTGTTCCTGACGCTCGGTCTGGCCGGCGGGAACTATCCGGCGATGCTGATCTCCTACGGCCTCCGCGGTTTCGGATATCCCATGTTCGCGTTCGGCTTCCTCGTGTGGATCACCGCGGTGGCTCCGGTCGCCCGGCTCGGTGCGGCAGTCGGCTGGTTCTACTTCGCCTTCACCGGCGGGCTGCCGACCTTGGGCGCGCTGGTCGCGAGCTTCACCAATCCACTGGTCGGGCACTACGGCACGTTGTGGGTCTCGGTCGCGCTGCTGGCCGTCGGCGGACTCGTCGCGATACTGGGCGTACGGCAGCGAACCGGCTACCGGCGGCTCGCGCCACCCGACGTGAAACCGGTGCAGAGCCTGATGTCCAGCGTGTCCATCGCCTGGCGGAAACCCCGTGTGGGCATCGGGATGGTCGTGCGCGTCATCAACACCGCTCCCGAGTTCGGGATGCTGGTGTTCTTTCCGACGATCTTCATCTCACAGATCGGCTTCGGCGAGAGCCGCTGGTTGCTGCTGGTGTCGGTGATCTACGGGACGAACATCTTCTTCAACCTCATCTTCGGCGTGCTGAGCGACCGGATCGGCTGGCGTACGACGATCTTCTGGTTCGGCGCGATCGGCTGCGCGATTTCCATTCTGTTGCTGTACTTCGTGCCGATCGCGATGGGTGCGCAGTACTACTGGGTCGCGTTGATCGTCGGCGCTCTCTACGGCGCGACGCTCGCCGGGTTCGTGCCGATCTCCGCGCTACTCCCGTCGCTGGCTCCGGAGCACAAGGGCGGCGCGATGGCGTTGCTGAACCTCGGTGCCGGCGCGGCGGCATTCGTGGGGCCGGCGATCGTGTCGCTGTTCCTGGGGCCGGCCGGCGCGGCCGGCGTGGTCATCATCTTCGCGGCGCTGTACCTGGTGGCGGCAGTGCTGGTGCGATTCCTGAAGCTGCCGGAGGCAGCCGAGCAAGCGCTCGCCGCGGACGGCGGCCTGCAACAGGCCAGCGAGAAGGTCAGTACAGCGTGAACGAGCAGGTCACCGTCGGCATCGACGTTGCCACCGCGGGGGTTCGAGCCTTCGCGGTGTGCGGCGGTGCCGTGCTCACCACCGCGGCGGCGCCCTTGCCACCGCCGGCGCGTTCGGATGCCGGCCGCAGCGAACAGGACGCGTCGGCGTGGTGGCCCGCCGCGGCTTCCGCGCTGAATGCGGTCACGGCTGCGTTACCGGCACGCGGTGCGGAGGTCGCGGCAGTGTCGATCGCAGCGACCTCGGGCACCATTGTGGGAGTCGACGCCGCCGGAGAACCGATCACGCCGGCTCTGATGTATGACGACCGACGCGGTGCGGACCACAACCGGAAAGCGGCGGAGCTGGGTGCGCAGCGGTGGCAGCCGCTCGGCTCGGGTGTTTCGCCGACCGCTGCACTGGGTCGGATCGCCTGGCTGGCGGAACACACAGACGCACTCGCCGTCCGGCACACCGCGGACGTGATCGCCGCGCACTTGACCGGACACGCGGTCGCGACGGATTGGTCCCATGCACTGAAAAGTGGCTACGACCCGCTGGCGGGCGAATGGCCGCACGAGGTGTTCGACGGATTGGGTGTTCCGGAGACGATGCTGCCGCCAGTGGTGGCGCCGACGAACGTGCTCGGCGAGGTGACCGTACCGGTGGCCGGTCTGCCCGCGGGCTGCCTCGTGATCGCCGGCATGACGGATGGCTGTGCTGGTCAACTCGCTGCCGGCGCGGTGGAGCCGGGGCGCTTCGTCGGCATCCTCGGCACCACGTACGTGCTGAAAGGCGTCACCGAATCGCTTGTGCCGGATCCGACCGGGGTGATGTACAGCCATCGGCATCCGGACGGCTGGTGGCTTCCCGGCGGCGCGTCGAACACCGGAGGCGAGTCTGTTGCCGGCACTCGTGAGCTTGCGTCACTCGATGACGCCGCGGAGTTCCGCGGCCCGGCGAGTGTGGTGACGTTTCCCTTGCGACGCAGGGGCGAACGATTCCCGTTCGCCGATGGGGCAGCGGAAGGCTTCGTACTCGGCACGCCGGCGGACGAGGTCGAACTGCACCGTGCCCGGCTGGAGGGGGTCGCGTTCGTCGAGCGACTGGCGCTGGACCACTTGCGGCGTCTGGGGATCACTGTGCGGGACCCGCTCCTTGCCGCAGGCGGGGGAAGCCAGAGTCCTTTGTGGACGAGTATCCGGGCGACCACGACCGGTCGTGGGCTGCGGGTCGCACCGCACGCGGAAACCGGGTACGGAGCGGCCCTGCTGGCCGCGGCGGCGATCACACCGGGCGGGCTGCGGGAAGTCTGCGCAGGCATGCCGGAGGGATCACTGATCGAACCGAGGCCGGACGAACAGGCGGCGATGACGTCTTCGTACCGCAGGTTCTGCCACGCCCTGCACGAACGGGGGTGGATCGACGACGACTTGTTTTCGACAGCTGTGGCGTGAGGCGGAACAGGCCACATCTATCGCACCAGCAGACATCACCGATCGAATTGCCTGATGCCGCACGACGACAACACGAAGTGACCACCCACGTCGCGCGAAGCGAACGCGACGCGGATGGCGCGACGCGAGTGCGGCGCGGGTAGCGCGACGCGAGTGCGGCGCGGGTAGCGCGACGCGAGTGCGGCGCGGGTAGCGCGACGGGGGTGCGGCGCGCGGGTGGCGCGATCGAAAGCGGGAGTCCGCCTCGCGAAGAGTGTGCCCGGTAAGGGGTGCGTCCGGCGATGGCTGCGTCCGACGAGGGGTGCGCCACCTGACCCGGCTGCTGGTCACCGAACTGCGTGCGGCCAGTTCGGTGCTGCCGGGCGCGCCGATGTAGGGGTGCGCCAAGTGCAGGACGCGCCCGCACGCTCCGCGTGTAAGAGGTAAGGGATGCGCCCGTCGTGGGGTGTGCCTGCCCGGTAAGGGATGCGCCCGGCGAGAGAGGTGCCAGATGAGTCGGGTAGGCCTGGGCGGTTGGTCAGCTTCAATCGGTGGCTCGGCGCCACCGACGGGCCCATGGTGCCCATGTGGTTGATTCTCGGTGGAGTCACGCAATGCGCGGTGGAGCCACGCAATCGGCGTGGTGGAGTCATGTAGTGCGCGCGGTGGAATCATTTAGCGCGGGCAATTAAGTCACGCAGTCGGCCCGGTTGAGTCACGCAGTCGTGGTGGGGTTGCGGCAGCGTCGGTTGGTCGAGGGGTCTCACCGTCGGTTGGTCGAAGGGTCTCGTCGTCGGTTGGTCGAGGGGGGCTTGCCTGCCGAGCGGTGAGGGGCTGCGTCTGCCGAGCGGTGAGGGGCTGCGTCTGCCTTGTGCTGCGAGTCCTCGCCTGCTGAGAGGTGAGACGTTGCGTCTGCCTTGGACTGCGAATCCTCGCCTGTCGAGAGGTGAGACGTTGCGTCTGCCTTGGACTGCGAATCCTCGCCTGTCGAGAGGTGAGACGTTGCGTCTGCCTTGGACTGCGGGTCCCCGCCTGCTGAGGGACGAGACGCTGCGTCTGGGGCGGAGAGTCGGGCGTCGTTCGAGGTGGGTTGTGCGGCCTCGTCTTCTGGCGGGGTGAGCAGGCGGAGAGCTTCCTGGACTGCCTCATTGGTCGCGGCCATCCGGTCTGCGACCTTGGTGCGCATGGAGAGCACCAGGGCGTGGTTCTCGGTGGCTTCGGACTGCTTCTGAAGTGCGTCGGCGAGTGCGGTTTCCGCTTGGGACTTCTTGATGGCGATCTCTTCCGACGCACGCAGGTCGGCTTCCTCCCGGGCTGCTGCGGCTTTGGCTTCAGCGGCCGCGTCTGTCTCCGCTCGGGCACGGGCCGCCTCTTCGTCCGCTTTGGCGCGGGCGCGTGCTGAAGCCTCGTCTGCTTCGGTACGGGCGCGTTCCGCCTTGGCGTCTGCTTCGGTGCGGGCTTCGTCGGCGGCGGCATCCGCTTCGGCGCGGGCCCGGGTCGCTGCGCTGTCTGCTTCGGCTCGGGTCTGGGCGGCGGACTGGTCGGCGGCCGCACGAGCTTCGGCGGATGCTTCGTCTGCCTGACTGCGGGAAGCAGCTGCAGCTTCGTCCGCCTCCATGCGGGCGAGGGTTGCCGCCTCGTCCGCAGCGGCTCGGGCGCGGTCCGCCTCCTCGGTACGAGTCGCGATGTCCTCGTCCGCAGCCTGGGTACGGGTCGCGATGTCTTGATTGGCCGCAGCGGTACGGGTCGCGATGTCCTCGTCCGCGGCAGCGGTGCGAGTCGCGATGTCCTCGTTCGACGCGGCGATGCGGGTTTCCAAGTCCGACTGCCGGGCTGCGATGTCCTCGTCCGCGGCGGTGATGCGTGCTTTCAGTTCGGCTTCGCGGGTGGACAGGTCGGCTTTCGTCTCGGTCAGGAGACGCTGGCGTTCGGCTTCCGAGTCCTTGGCTGCTTTGTCCGCGGCGCGCTGCGTCTCGTGGGCGTAGCGGTCCGCCTCGGTCCGGGCGGAAGTCGCGTCCGCTTCGGCGGCGGCTCGGAGGTCGGCGATCTCCTCCTCGGCGAGTTGCATCATCAGGCGGACGCGTTCGGCCATCGCGCCCGCGCCCGCAGGGCTCGAACTGACGCGGACCAGCGCCGCCTTCGCCTCGGTGAGTTCGTTCTGCGCGGTCGTCAACGCCTTCGTCAGCTCACCGACGCTGGCCATGGCGTCGTCGCGGCTGCGGGCCGTCTCCTGCTGCTCACGGGTCAGCTCGGCAATGCGCTCATCGACCTGACGCTGGTTGTACCCCCGCATCGTGACGGCGAACGCGGCGCTCTTCGCGGTGGGCTCGGACTTCTCGGGCGCAACCATCGGGCCACCTTAGTGAGCGAAGGACCTCCCGCACGTACCGCCAAACGGCTGCATTACCAAGCGCGAGACCCACCGTCACAGCCGGCATTCCCGGCAGGCCGGGTTTCCGCTCGGACGGCCGCCCAGACGGTCCGGACAACTCGGCGAAAACCGGCACTCTGGCGGGTGGGCCCGATCGCTGGGAGCAGGGTGGGCGGCGAGGTCGCTTGCGCGAAGCTGCAGAACCGGACTGCTGCTGCAGAACCCGGTTGCCAGGCCAGGTTGCCGGGCCAGGTTGCCAGGCCAAGTCGCCGGGCCAGGTTGCCAGGCCAAGTCGCCGGGCCAGGTTGCTCGAACAGAGCCGCGGCCCGAACCGCTCGTGTGGATCTGGGTGGACGGGCCGGATCGCTCACCCGAACCCCGAGGCCGAACAGCTCCTGCACGTCCCGGTGGCCGGGCCAGGCCACTTACCGGAGCCGCGAGGCCGGGAGCCCTGCACATCTGGGCAGCCAGGAAAGATCACTCACCGGAGCCGCGAAACCGCACAACTTCTGCGAACCCGGGCGGCGAGGCCAGGTCGCTCACCTCAAGCCACAGGACCGGACTGCTCCTGCGCATACGGGTGGTCGATACAAACCGTTCGCCACATATTTCGACCACGCCGGAAATGCTCCGGCAGGCCCGGGGTAGCCCGATCTGTTCACTCGCGCAGAGCTGGTCGACCGAACCAACCGCGCACCGGACCGACTCACGTACCGAAACAGCGCTCGTCAGAACCAGCGCCGTCGGAACCAACCCCGCACGAAACCGATCCGGCGCCGAACCCAGCCACACACCGAGCCCCGTCGCACACCAAGCCCCGCGCACCAAGTCCCGTCGCGCACCGGAGCCACCGACACACCACGCCCACCCACACGCCACGCCACGCCAGCGAAGCACCAAAGCCGGTCGACGTGAGGCAGGACGGCGAGGTCCGCTCCTGGTCAGCGGGGGCGTACCAGCTACCGTGCCGGAGAGTGGCACAGGGAGGGGAGCGCGGGTGCAGGGGCACTGGCTGGCCCTCAAGATGATCTTCCTGCCGCGGGAGCCGAGGCGATTTTTCGGCCTTTACACCTGGCAGGGCGTTTTCCAGAAGCGGCGCGACGAGGTGGCCGCCGACTACGGCGACATGATCGCCCGGGAAATCATCACCGTGCCGAACCTGCTGGAAGCCGTGCTGCGCGGACCGAAAGCGGACCGGCTGTTCACCATGATCAGCCGGGAGGTCCAGAAGACGATCGACGCACAGGCGAGCGTGGTGAAGCCGTTCGTGGCGATCGCCGTGGGCACGAAACGGTTCCAGGAAATGAAGCAGGCCGCCGCCGCGAAAGCCGCGGAGCGGGTACCGGAGACCATCCGGCACGCCGAGGAGTACGCGGTCAACGCACTGGACGTGCGTAACACGATCGTGGGGCGGATGCGCGGGCTCACCCCGCTCGAATTCGAAGAACTGCTGCGCCCGGCGTTCCGCCAGGACGAATGGAAACTGATCACGGTCGGCGCGGTGATCGGCGGGCTGGTCGGCGAGCTGCAGGCGCTGCTGCTGCTCCACTGACCACCTCCGGCCAGGTGCGATACGGTTTCGCCGGAGCCGGAGGGAGGCCCGGTGGACGCGGTACTGGACGATCTCGCGCGGCACTGGCCGGTGTACGCCTCGATGCCGTTCATCGCCGCCCTGATCGGCTACGTCACCAAGCGCGTCGCGATCGAGATGATGTTCCGGCCGCTGGAGTTCACCGGGATCCGCCCGTTCCTCGGCTGGCAGGGCGTGGTCCCCCAACACGGTGGCCGGATGGCCGCGATCGCGACCGACCTGCTCACCGCGAACCTGCTGGACATCAAAGAGGTCTTCGCCCGGGTCGATCCGGTCCTCGTCACCCGCGAGCTGGAACAGCCGCTGCTGCGCGCGGTCGACGGCATCGCCCGCGAGGTCCTCGAACAGCACCACCCACGGCTGTGGGAAATGCTGCCCACGCTGGCCCAGGAAATGTTGATCAAGCAAGTCCAGTCCAGCACCCCGCAGCTGGTGCGGGAGTTCCTCGACGAGGTCCGCGAGAACCTCGAGGAGGTACTCGACGTCCGGCACATGACCGTCGAACGGCTCACCCGCGACCGGGCGCTGCTGGTGCGGCTGATCCGGGAAACGTCCCGGCCGGAGATGACGTTCATCGCCAGGGCCGGGATCTTCTTCGGCTTCGGGCTGGGGCTGGTGCAGGCCGTGGTGTGGGCGTTCACCCGCGAACCCCTCGTGCTGCCGCTGTTCGGCGGCGCGATCGGGCTGTTCACCGACTGGCTGGCGATCAAGATGATCTTCCTGCCGCGGGAGCCGGTGCGGGTGGGCCGGGTGATCGTGCAGGGCAAGTTCCAGCGGCGCCGCGCGGAGGTCGCCCGCCAGTACGGCGAGCTGGTCGCCAACGAGGTGCTGACCGTGCCGAACCTGCTCGACGCGCTGCTGCGCGGGCCGAAGTCCGACCGGCTCGTGGGCATGGTCGAACGCGCGGTGGGGCACGCCGTGGACGCGCAGGTGAGCGCCGCCCGTCCGATGGTCGCGCTCGCGGTCGGCACGCACCGGCTGACGGAGATGAAACACGCCGCGGCGCAGCGGGCGCTGGCCGAGCTGCCGCTGACCGTCCGGCACGCCGAGGGCTACCTCACCCAGGCGATGGACGTGGCGAAAATGGTGGAGCAGCGGATGCTCGAACTCACGCCGCTGGAGTTCGAGGGGCTGCTGCGTCCGGCGTTCCGCCAGGACGAGTGGAAGCTGATCGCGGTCGGCGGGGTGATCGGCTTCGTCGTGGGTGAACTGCAGGTTCTCCTGATGCTCGGCTGAGTTCGGGTGTTCCTCGCACCGGTCTCACCCGAAGTGACTAACGTGAGGGCGTGTCCGAACCGCCCCAGCTGCCCGCCGTGCACGAGGCCTACCTGCCTCGCGAGCACGCGCTGCACCGCCCCCGGCACGGTAAACGGCAGCTGACCGCACTGGTCGCCGCGTTGCTGTTCTTCATGACCCCGGCACTGCTGTGGGTGTTCGGCGTGCGCCCCGGCGAGATCGAGAACCACAAGCTGGCCGGTTTCCCCAGCCTGGGCGACGGCTTCGGGTTCTTCACCGGACTGCCGGACTGGGCCACCGACCAGCTGTCCTTCCGGGCCGGCGCGATCGACGCCGCCGGCGCGGTGAGCCGGGGCGTCTTCGGCGAGGAGCCGCCGCTGGACCAGGGATCGGCGGCGAACGCCGGGCCGATCCCGGCGCCGCCGCAGTCACCCAGCGCACCGAAGTCCGGGCCGACCCTGCCGGGCACCAGCCAGGCCGGGTACCGCAACGTGGTGCAGGGCGCCGACGGTTGGCTCTACTACGGCTACGACGCCGAGGCGAAGTGCTCGCCGGCCCAGGACGTCGACACCACGATGAAGAAGGTCGAGGAGCTGCGCGCGGCGGTGGAGGCCTCCGGCCGGAAGTTCGTGTTCGTGGTGACGCCGGACAAGTCGACGATGGTGCCGCAGTTCCTGCCCGCCAGCTACCCGGGCAAGGAATGCTCACAGGCCGCGGCGCCGAACGACTGGTACAAGATCACCACGGAGGGGCATTCGCTCGACCTGCGCCCGGCGCTCGCCGCGGCGGCCGCACGGGTCGGCAAGCCGATCTACGCGCCGAACGACACCCACTGGCGCGACGAGGGCGGCCTGGTGCTGGCCCGCGCACTGGTCGACAAGCTGCAGCCGGGCACCACCGACACCTGGCGGTCCGCACCGTCGAGCCAGTACGACGCGATCGCCGATCTGCCGCTGCTGCTGGGCAAATCGGGCGTCAAGAAGACCAACACGATGTACACCCTGCGCCCGGACGGCTTCACCGACCGGGCGACGGAGTTCATCGGCAACATCGACCAGCCGGTGCACCGCACCGCCGCACCGCTGCCCGGCACGATCGGCCGGCGCACGCTCGTCTACGGCGACTCGTTCAGCCTCGCCTCGTCGCGTTACCTCGACGCGGCGTTCACGAATCTGACCTACCTTGCCTATTCGACCGACAAGACAACGCAGGCACAGGCGGTCGACCAGTTCGTGAACTCGCAGGTGGTCGTGCTCCAGGCGGTGGAGCGCAACGTCAGCGGCGGCCTGGTGCCGTTCACCGACGAGGGCTTCATCAAGAACGTGAAGGCGAAGCTGGCTCAGCACCCGATTCGCTGAGTCTCTTCGGTTCCTGTCCGCCCGGACCAGGGGTCAGCCGACCGGGACCGGCGCGGTCTCGACGGTGTCGCGCGGGCTGCGCACACCGCGGCTGCGGTCGCGCGCCCAGGCGATCACCCGGCAGACGAGGTAGATCAGGAACGAGATCGCCGTGACGAACGCGCTCACCGGCAGGCCCGGTGCGAGCGAAAGCACGATGCCGCCCAGTGCGGCGACCTCGGCGAAAACCACCGAGAGCACCGTCGTGCGCAAGGGGCTCGCAGTGACGCGGGCGGCGGCCGCGGCCGGCGTGACCATCAGCGCGACCACCAGCAGCGAGCCGACGATCTGCACGCTCAACGCGGTCGAGACTCCCACCAGCAGCGCGAAGACCACGGTCAGGGTCTTCACCGGTACGCCGCGCGCTTCGGCCACCGCACGGTCCACGCTCGCGAACAGCAGCGGCCGGTACACCGCCGCCAGCACGGCCAGCACCGCGACCGCGGAAACCACCAGTGCGGTCAGGTTCGTGCTGTCCACCGTGATGATCTGACCGGTGAGAATGCCGAACTTGTTGCCCGAGCGTCCTTTGTAGAACGACAGCAGCAGCACGCCCATGCCCAGCCCGAAGGACAGGATCACGCCGATCACCGAATCGCGGTCGGCGTCGCGGGTGCCGAGGATACCGAGCAGCAGCGCCGCGGCCACCGCGCCGGCCAGCGCGCCGTACTCCACGCCGACGCCGAGCAGCAGGGCGCCGGCCGCACCGGTGAACGCCAGCTCCGACGTGCCGTGCACGGCGAACGACATGTGCCGCATCACGATCAGCGGCCCGAGGATCCCGGCGACGAGGCCGAGTACCGCGGCGGCGACCAGCGCGGTCTGCACGCCGGGAAGGGCGGTGATCAGATCCCAGGTCTTGGCGAAGTCGAACATGCCGTCCAAGGCTCAGCTCACTGCTTCCTGCTCGTGGTGGTGCGGTTCGTCCTCGCACAGCGCGCTCTGCGCACCGGCGATGTGGATCTGGCCGCCGACGCGCAGGACCTCGACTCGCGTGCCGTACAGCTGCGACAGCGTTTCGGAGGTCATCACCTCGTCCGGCTTGCCGATCCGGAACTGACCGTTGACCAGGTACAGCACCCGGTCGACGAACTGCAGCACCGGGTTGATCTCGTGGGTCACGAAAAGCACCGCTGTGCCCGCTTCGCGGCGCCGCGCGTCGATCAGCTCGCTCACCGCGCGCTGGTGCGCGAGGTCCAGCGACAGCAACGGCTCGTCGCACAGCAACACCGACGGGTCACCCACCAGCGCCTGCGCGACCCGCAGCCGCTGCTGCTCACCACCGGACAGGCGCCCGACCGGCTGCTTCGCGTACCGGGTTCCGCCGACGGCTTCGATCGCCTCGGCGACCCGGCGGCGGCGGGCGCGGATCCCGGTCACGCCGGTGCCCCACCGATGCCCGTCGAGCCCGAGGCCGACCAGGTCCACACCGCGCATCGTCAGGGAATCATCGATCGCGCGCTGCTGCGGGATGTAGCCGACCTCGCGGTTGGCCCCGCCGGGACGCCCGCCCGCGATCTGCACCGCTCCCCCGGACAGCCGCTGCGTGCCGAGCAACGCCTTCAGCAGGCTGCTCTTGCCGGAACCGTTGGGGCCGAGCACGGCGAGGAACTCCCCGTGCTCCACGTCGAGATCCAGGCCGGACCACAGCGTGCGGGTGCCGAACGCGAGCCCCGCCCCGCGGATGCGCACCGCGGGACGGGCCTCGGGAAGCGACACGGACATCAGCTGTTCAGCGCTCCGGACAGCGAGTCCACTTCCTTGGTCATCCAGTCAATGTAACCCTTGACACCGGCGGGCAGCGTCTCGGCCACGTCCACCACCGGCACCCCCGCCGCCTTCGCGTCACCGACCGCCTGCTCGGTCAGCGGGGTGGTCGTCTGCACGTTGTTCACCAGCGCCTGTACCTGCTTGCCCTTGATCAGCTGGGTGAACTGGGCGACCGCGTCGGCGGGCACGTCGGTCTCGTTCTCCACCGCGTCCGAGAACGCCTTGGGTGTGGCGTCGCCGAGCTTCGCGCTCTGCAGCAGGTAGTGCGCGACCGGTTCGGTGACCACGACCTTGCTGCCGGGATGCGCGGTGCCCACCTCGCCCGCCTTCGCGATCAGGCCGTCCAGCTGACCCTTGAACGCCTTGGCGTTGTCGTCGAAGGTCTGCTTGCCTGCGGGCTGGATCTCGCCGAGCGCCGCGGCGACCTGGTCGGCGACCTTCTCCACGCCGGGCAGGTCGTACCAGACGTGCTCGTTCTCGTCGCCGGTCGCGGCGATGTCGTAGGCCACGAGCTTCTTCGCGTCCGTGGACTGCTCGGTGAGCTTGGTGAAGAAGTCGTCGTAGCCGCCGCCGTTGGCCAGCGTGAGCTTCGCGTCCTTCGCGGCGAGGGCGTCGTCCGCGGTGGTCTCGTACGAATGCGGATCCGCGGACGGATCGTCGATGATCGAAGTGACCTGTACCTGGTCGCCGCCGACCGCGGAAACGACGCTGCCCCACACATCGGTGGCGGCGACGACCTTCACCCGGTCTCCCGCGCCGGCCGCGGGAGACGACCCGGAGTCGTCCGAGGAAGTTCCGGAGCAGGCTCCGAGCGCGAGGACGGACAGAGCCGAGGCGGCGGCGAGCACGGCTCTCGTGCGACGGGAAGTCATCGGGCACTCCTGATCACTGTGGTGAGCACTGGAACTGTTAATGGAAACCGTTGTCAGATTCACCTTACCCCATCCGTATGACCGCAGCTGCTCGACCGGGTGGCTGAGCCCCTGCTGATCACCCAGCGGATCGAGACGCTCACCACAGGGGTGTCGCTTCTGGAAAACGATCTGAACCGTTACGGTTTGCGGATGAGCCGTCCTATTCGCACCCGGAGGCAGGCGACACTGGCGTCGCTCGCGGCGGAGCTCGGGGTGTCCAGGACCACGGTTTCCAATGCTTACAACCGTCCGGATCAGCTGTCCCCGGAGCTGCGCCGCCGGGTGCTCGAGACCGCACGGCGGCTCGGTTATCCCGGCCCCGACCCGGTCGCCCGCTCGCTGCGCACGCGCAAGGCCGGCGCGGTCGGTCTGCT
Organism: Amycolatopsis jiangsuensis; assembly: GCF_014204865.1. Taxonomy (NCBI): domain Bacteria; kingdom Bacillati; phylum Actinomycetota; class Actinomycetes; order Pseudonocardiales; family Pseudonocardiaceae; genus Amycolatopsis; species Amycolatopsis jiangsuensis. The sequence continues at coordinate 5,794,934 of NZ_JACHMG010000001.1, read as the reverse complement.
GCTGACCGAGAACCTGTCCTACGCCTTCCGCGATCCGGCCGCCGTCGGCGTGCTCGAAGGACTCGCGCTGGCCTGCGAGGACGCCGGGGTCGGACTGCACCTCGTCCCGGCGAGCCCGGGCCGTGAGGACCTCGCCGCGGTGCACCGCGCCGGCGTGGACGGTTTCGTCGTGTACTCCGTGCCGGACGACGACCCGCATCTCGCGGCCGTGCTCGAGCGGCCCGTGCCCACGGTGATCATCGACCAGCCACGCATCGAGGGCATCGACCGGGTCGGCCCGGACGACGCCGCCGCGGTCACCCAGCTCGCCGACCACCTGGTGGCGCTCGGGCACCGGCAGATCGGCGTGCTCTGCATGCGCCTGGCGCGGGAGCGCAACGACGACTTCGTCACCGCGGAACGCCAGAGCAGCGCACACTTCCACGTCCAGCGCACCCGGCTGGAGTCGCTGGCCACCGCGTTCTCCACCGCCGGCGTCGACTGGGCCAACGTGCCGGTGGTCGAGCGGTTCGACCACACGGTGGACGACGGCGCCTCCGCGGCCCGGCAGCTGCTCGACGCCTATCCGCAGGTCACCGCCCTCGTCTGCACCTCGGACATCCTCGCGCTGGGCGCGCTGGCCGAGGCCGAACGCCGTGGCCTGCGGGTCCCGCTCGACCTGACCGTGACCGGCTTCGACGGGATTTCCGAGGCGGAGCGGTCCGGCCTGACCACCGTGCACCAGCCGGTACTGGAGAAGGGCAAGGTGGCCGGACGGCTGCTGCTCGGCTCCGCCGAGCGGATCGGGCCGAAGATCATCACGCTGCCCACCGACCTGCGGGTGGGCCGCACCTCGGCACCGCCGCGCACGGTCGAGGAACCCTGGTTCGGCGGCTGACCGCCGGTGATTTCGCGCCCACCGCATTGTGCGAGCGGGCCGAGCCGGGTTCCATGGAACGAACCGCCCGCGTAGCCGGGGAAGCGTGGCCGAAAGGTGACCATGACCTCCATTGACGTGTTGCTCAAGCGCAACCAGGAAATCGGCAACATCGTTCCCGGTGACCGGTCCTCGCCCAAGCCGTCCATGCAGATCGCGATTCTCACCTGCATGGACGCGCGGATCCGCGTGTTCGAGATCTTCGGCCTGCTGCAAGGCGAGGCACACGTGCTGCGCAATGGCGGCGGCGTGGTGACCGACGACATGATCCGTTCGCTCGCGCTGAGTCAGCGCAAACTCGGCACTCGCGAGGTGCTGATCGTGCAGCACACCGAGTGCGGCCTGTCCATGGTGACCGACGATGACTTCAAGGACGAGCTGGAGACCGCCACCGGACTGCGTCCGACCTGGGCGGTCGAGGCGTTCCGGAAGGTCGAGGACAGCGTACGCACCTCGGTCGAACGGGTTCGGCGCAGCGCGTTCCTCCCGCACACCGAGAACGTCCGGGGATTCGTCTACGACGTGAAGGCAGGGAGCCTGACCGAGGTCGCCTGACGCGCATCGGTTTCAATGTCCTGGTGGCTGTGGACACCGACGTACTGATCGACTGGTTTTCCGAGGCCGGCCGGGACCTGCCGTGGCGGGAGCCGGGCTGCTCGGCGTGGGGCGTGCTGGTCAGCGAGATCATGCTGCAGCAGACCCCGGTTTCGCGGGTGCAGCCGATCTGGCTGGAGTGGCTGGCCCGCTGGCCGGTGCCCTCGGCGCTCGCCGCGGAGACCACCGGAGAAGTGGTGCGGGCCTGGGGCAAGCTCGGCTACCCGCGGCGCGCGCTTCGGCTGCACGCGGCGGCCACGGTGATCGCGGCCGAGCACGGTGACGTCGTACCGTCCGATGTGGACACCTTGCTCGCCTTGCCGGGCATCGGCGCCTACACCGCGCGGGCGGTCGCCGCGTTCGCCTACGGGCAGCGGGCACCGGTGGTGGACACGAACGTCCGGCGAGTCGTCGCGCGGGCCGTACACGGCGCGGGTGACGCGGGCCCGGCGTCGAACACCCGGGACATGGCCGACGTCGAGGCGCTGCTGCCCGCGGACGACGCACCCGCGGCGAAGCTGTCCGCGGCGTTGATGGAGCTGGGCGCGCTGGTCTGCACCGCACGTTCACCGCGGTGCGCGGACTGCCCGATCCACACCGAATGCGCGTGGCAGCACAATGGCCGGCCCGAGTACAGCGGCCCGGCGAAACCGGTGCAGAAGTTCGCCGGGACGGACCGCCAGGTACGCGGACGGCTGCTCGATGTGCTGCGCGGCAGCGAAGGACCGGTCGGGAAGGACCGGCTGGACCTGGTGTGGCACGAACCGGGCCAGCGTGACCGCTGTCTCGACTCGCTGCTGGTCGATGGGCTGCTGGAGCAGACCAAGGACGGCCTGTTCGCGCTGCCCGGTGAACACTGACGCGCTACAACGAAAGTCGGTAAGAAGTTGTCATGATCTTGCCGCCGGGTTAGCTTTCCCCCGTCGCAGTTCCGGCGAAGGAGTTCGCATGGGGGAAACAACGCGTCGTACCGCCCTGTTCGGCGGGCTCACCGTCACCGCCGCCGGAGCGCTGGCCTTCGCCACGGCCGGCCGCGCGGGTGCGGCCGTCGAGGTCCCGGACATCCACCCGACGAGCGAATGGGACGCGCGGCCCGCAGGTGGCGCGATCGTGGTGGAGAACCACAAACCCACGTACATCGTCGTGCACCACACCGTGGATCCCGGCAACAACACCGACTACTCGCTCGCGCACGCGCTGCAGATCTCCCGGGACATCCAGAACTTCCACATGGACACCCGTGGCTGGATCGACACCGGCCAGCAGTTCACGAACAGCCGCGGCGGCCACGTCACCGAGGGCCGCCACCGCAGCCTCGAAGTTCTGCGTGGCGGCACCCAGCACGTGCAGGGCGCGAACGTGGCCGACCACAACAGCGAATGCCTCGGCATCGAGAACGAGGGTCTCTACAGCACCGTGGACGTGCCGGTGGCGCTGTGGAACTCCCTGGTCCAGCTGATCGCCCACATCGCCGACCAGTACGGCATCACGCCCGAGTTCATCAAGGGCCACCGCGATTTCAACTCCACCGAATGCTGCGGGCAGGTCCTCTACGACCGGTTGCCGGAACTGCGCACGGAGGTCGGCCGGCTGCTCGGGGTGTCCACGGCGAGGGCCGACGTGCCCGAGTGGCCGCTGCTCAAGCCAGGCGACACCGGGCCGCGGGTGGCGACGGCGCAGCGCTTCCTGCGCGCGGCCGGTTTCGGGGTGCCGACGGACGGGGTGTTCGCCGCGGCCACCACGCGGGCGGTCACCAAGCTGGCTGCCGAGCACGGCCTGTCCCGCGACAGCTGCACGGCGGCGCGGGCCGTCGACGAATCCGGTTTCCTCGGTTCGGATGTCTGGCCGCTGATCGTGCCCGCGGGCCGCTCGACGGCGGCGTGGCGCAGCGAACTGGCCCGCTGAGACCCGCACAGCCGCCAGGCGTGCCAGCGAGGGCAGCACACCTGGCACCCTCGTGAGTGGCGAGGCCGGTGCTAACCGGCCGGTCCACTCACGAGGGGCGGGGAGGACAGGAAGGCCTCGACCGCGCCCCGGTAGGTTTCCGGTGCCTCGCCGTGCGGCAGGTGTGCCGAGCCGGGCACGACGAGATGCCGCGCGCCGGGCACCCGCGCCGCCATCTCGGCCTGCTGACCGTGCGGCATGGCGGTGTGCTCGCCCTCGATCAGCAGCAACGGGCAGCGGATTCGCTCCACAATGGACCAGTAGTCGGTCCGGCCCCATTCCGCGGCGATCTCGTAGAGGTCGGCCAGCTCGGCGATCAGGTGGTAGCCGTCCTCGCGTTCCTCGACGCATTCGGTGAAGTACTCGCCCGCCGTACCGAAGAACTGCCGCACGTGGGCGAGCGATTCGAAGGGCACCGGCCAGCTCTCGAAGTACCCACGCCAGGTCTCCACGGTGCGGCCACGCTGATCCGGTGCGAAATCCTCGCTCACCACCGCACGCACCAGGTCCGGGTACTCCGCCGCGGTGCACCACGCGTGCAGCCCGCCCATCGAATGCCCGATCAGCACCGACGGCCCCAGCTCGGCCAGCACCTCGGCGACGTCCTCGGTGAACTGCCCGGTGGTCCAGGGCCCGGTGCGCGGGGCCCTGCCATGCCCGCGTGCGTCGAGGCCGTGCACGGTGCCGTAGCGCTTGAGCCACTGCGCGACCGGCCACCACGTGCGGGCCCGGCCCATCAGCCCGTGCAGCAACAGAATCGACACGCCCGTGTCCCGGTCGCCGCCGAAATCGATCAGCCCTGGTCGCACTGGTCCTCCCGGGTTCGATCAGGCTCGGTTCCCTTCCCGAGACCCTAGGGTGAATGCCATGCGCAGCCGCCGCCCCGTCGTCCTCGTCCTCGCCGGCGTGCTCGCGCTGTCCTCCTGCACTACGGACGAACCGCCGCCGATGCACCCGTCGCCGGGCGCGAGCGGCGCGGGCGATTCCTACTATCCGGACGACGGGAACGGTGGCTACGACGCCCTCGACTACCACGTGGACGTCGGCTACGACCCGCCGAGCGGACGTCTCGAAGGAGACACCACCGTCACCGCGAAAGCCACCCAGGACCTCAGCAGGTTCGACCTCGACCTGCGTGGTCTCGACGTCGCCTCGGTCGAGGTCGACGGGAAACCGGCGAAGTTCAGCCGGGAGAAGGAGCACGAACTGGTGATCACCCCGGCCGCACCCGTGCGGTCCGGCTCGGCCTTCCGCACCCGGGTGCGGTACGCGGGCCATCCCGGCGAAACCGCGCATTCGGGTGGCAGCGAGCACGGGTGGGGCCGTTCCGGGGACGGCGGCGCGTACCAGGTGGGTGAGCCGCATTCGGCGTCGTTCTGGTACCCGGTCGACGAAACACCACGCGACAAAGCCGCTTTCACCGTGACCGCGCACGTACCCGCGGGCTGGACGGTGGTGTCGAACGGCCGCGAACAGGGCAGCACGACGAAGGACGGTCAGAGCACCACCACCTGGAGCGAGCCGAATCCGGTGGCGAGCTACCTGACGACGATCGCGATCGGCAGATTCACCGTGCGGCGCGCCACGCTTCCGGGCGGCACGCCGGTGGTGTCCGCCTACGCCCCGGGCGCCGAGGTCCACGAAGCCACCGGCGGCCGGCTGCCCGAGATCCTTTCCTTCCTGGAGAGCAAATTCGGGCCCTATCCGCAGAGCGCCGCGGGTGGGGTCTTCCTCGATGAGGACATGCACTTCTCGCTGGAGACACAGACCCGCCCGACCTACGCGAAGTGGGCGGACCTGGCCACTGTGGTGCACGAGAGCGCACACCAGTGGTTCGGCGACTCGGTGTCCCTCGATTCGTGGTCCGACATCTGCCTGAACGAGTGCTTCGCCTCGTACGCGCTGTGGCTGTGGCGAGAGCGTGAGGGCATCGACCTGGACCAGCAGTACCGCACGGCCGTGGAGATCACCGAGGCCAGCACGGGCTTCTGGGGCCGTACGCTGGTCGGGATGGGCGCCGGGCACGAGTTCGAGGGCGTGTACGACAAGGGCATCCTCGCGATGCACGCGCTGCGCCGGACGCTGGGCGAGGCGACGTTCTCGAAACTGCTGCACACCTGGCCGGCCGAGCACCGGCACGGCAACGCGACCTGGGCGGATTTCGAAAAGCTCGTGTCCCGGCTGGCCGGGCGCGATCTGCACGCGTTCCTCACCGACTGGTTCCACGGCACGAAACTGCCCACGGACGCCGACCTCTACCCGGGCTCACTGCGCCCCTGACCGCATGGTCCTTCGTCGGTAGACTGGGGCCATGGCAGTGGTGAAGATCAACGCAATCGAGGTTCCCGAGGGCGCGGGCCCGGAGCTGGAGAAGCGGTTCGCCGCCCGGCTGCACTCGGTGGACGCGCAGCCCGGTTTCCTCGGCTTCGAGCTGCTCCGCCCGGTGTCCGGCGACGAGCGCTACTTCGTCTACACGAAGTGGGAAACCGAGGAGCACTACCAGGCGTGGGCCAAGGGCCCGGCCCGCGAGGCGCACGCGTCCGGCAACCACGGCGGGGAGCAGAAGGCCCCGGTCGCCAAGGGCGCGAGCCTGCTGGAGTTCGAGGTCGTGCAGGCGTCCAAGCCGGGTGAGTGACGAGCTCGCCGGTGCCGCCGAGCTGATCCACGGGGCCGGCGCGCTGCTGGTGTGCGCCGGCGCCGGGATGGGCGTGGACTCGGGGCTGCCCGATTTCCGTGGCAGCGAAGGATTCTGGCGGGCCTACCCGCCCTACGCCGGGCTCGGGCTGCGGTTCGAGGAGGTGGCCGATCCCCGGCACTTCGCCGAGGATCCGGAGCTGGCCTGGGGCTTCTACGGGCACCGGCTCGCCCTGTACCGCGCCACCGTGCCGCACCGCGGGTTCGGCCTGCTGCTCGAATGGGGCCGCGCGAAGCCGGGCGGCGTACGGGTTTTCACGTCCAATGTGGACGGCCAGTTCCAGGTGGCCGGATTCGGCGAGGTGGCCGAAGCACACGGATCGATCCACCACCTGCAGTGTCTCGCAGGCTGCACCCGCGAGATCTGGCCCGCCGACGACGTCGTGGTGGACCTGGACGAGACGACGATGCGGGCACGCCCGCCGCTTCCTGCGTGTCCACGCTGCGGTGGCCTTGCCCGGCCGAACATCCTGATGTTCGGCGACGGCGATTGGGTCCCGGACCGGAGCCAGGCACAGCTGGACGAGCTGACCGCGTGGCGCCGCGCGCACCGTGACCTGGTGGTGGTCGAGCTGGGTGCCGGACAGGCGGTGCCGACCGTGCGCCGCTACGCCGAGCTGGCCAGCGCCGCGAACGGCGCGCTGATCCGGATCAACCCCCGCGAACCCCACGTCCGCCACGGCCGCGGCATCTCGATCCCGGCCGGCGCGCTGGAGACGTTGACGAAGCTGGCCTGAGCCGTCCGGCCGGGCTGTCTCAGGATCGTCCTGAGCCTGGCGGGCCTGCACGTACGCCGCCGCGGTGGTCGGATCGCCCCGCCGTCGACGGCGATGTGCACTCTCCGTCCGAGGGACCTGCCGCACGGCTGGGCCGTCAGGGCAGTTGGACCTCGGCGTAGACCGCGTGGTGGTCGGTACCCGGCACGTCCAGCACCCGGTAGTCACGGACGGCGACGCGGCGGTCGACCAGCACGTGGTCGAGCGGAGCGAAGGGGACCATCGTGGCCGGCCAGGTGGGGTCGAGGCCGTCGCCACGGGTTGCCGCCGCGTCGACGTAGCCACGGGACAGCACCGTGCGCAACGCGGCGTGGTCGAGGGTGGCGTTGAAGTCGCCGGCCAGCACACGCAGCCCGTGTTCCCCGATGGCCCGAGACAGGTCCCGCAGCTCCTGCTCCCACCCCTCGAATCCGACGTCCGGCGAACGCGGATGCACCGCGACGACCTCCAGCTTGAGGCCGCCGCCGAGGTCGGCCTCGGCGCCGGGCTGTTTCGCCGCGGAATCCCCGGCGTAGTCCTCCTCGGTGAGCGGGAACCGGGACACGATACCGGAGCCGGACGCCCCGCTCGCCGGATGCAGCACGCGGTAGCGCAGCTCCTGGAACAGCCCGGCCTTCTCCAGTCCGGACACCGCGGCCGGGGTCATCTCCAGCAGGTTCAGCACGTCCACCCGGTTTTCCCGGACGAGCCGCACCACCGTCACCGGGTCGGCCTCGCCGAGGTAGAGGTTGGCCGACATCACCCGCACCGTCGCGCCGTGCGCTTCGGGCTGGTCGTCGGCCAGCACCCTGGGCAGCACGAAGACCGCGAGCAACGCCACCATCGCCAACGCGAACCCGCCGATCCACCAGCGGCGGAGCAGCAACGCCAGCGCGCCGAGCAGCGCACCGTAGACCGCCACGTACGGCGCAAGCGAGAGCAACGCGGTCAGGTACCAGCCGCCGCCGTCGTAGCCGATCGTGCGCAGCAGGGCGACGGCCAGCAGGGGCAACCCGGCGAACAGCAGCAGAGCCGTGACGACCTGGTTGCGCGGCTTGGCCTCCATCACCATGCGCCCGAGTATGCCGTCACGGACTGCGACCGCGGCTTTCGCCGGGCGGTGTCAGCCGGTTGTGCGCGCGCTGTCAGCGGCGCCGGGCACAGTAGCGGCAGAACCGGTCTCGGAGGAGGAGAGATGTCGCACGCGATCCGGGCCGAAGGCCTGGCAAAGCGGTTCGGGGAGACCAAGGCGCTGGACGGGGTGGATCTGGAGGTACCGTTCGGCCACGTCGTGGGGGTGCTCGGGCCGAACGGCGCGGGCAAGACGACCGCGGTCCGCATCCTGGCCACCCTGCTGAAACCCGACGCCGGGTACGCCACCGTCGGCGGCTACGACGTGGTGCGGGATCCGGTGCGGGTGCGCAGCCTGATCGGGCTCACCGGGCAGTACGCGTCGGTGGACGAAGACCTCAACGGCACCGAGAATCTGATGCTGCTCGGGCGGTTGCTCGGTCTGACGCGGCCGGACGCCCGCGCCCGCGCGAAGGAACTGCTGGAGCGGTTCGAGCTGTCGGACGCGGCGAAGCGGCCGATCCGCACCTACTCCGGCGGCATGCGGCGCCGGCTCGACCTGGCCGCGAGCCTCGTCGGCCGCCCCGCGGTGCTCTACCTTGACGAGCCGACCACCGGGCTCGACCCGCATGCCCGCAACGAGGTGTGGGCCGTCGTCCGCGGCCTGGTCGCGGACGGCGCGACGGTGCTGCTCACCACCCAGTACCTGGAGGAGGCCGATCAGCTGGCCGACCGGATCACCGTGTTCGACCACGGGCACGTGGTCGCCGACGGCCGGGCGGACGAGCTGAAGCGCCGGGTCGGCGGCCAGACCGTGCAGGTCCGCCCGACGTCCACGAACGATCTCGACGCGGTCGCCCGCATCCTGGCCGAAATCACCGGCGTGCCGCCCGCCCGCGTCAGCGGCAGCGGGTTGCTGACCACGCCGGTGGCGGATCCGATTCTGCTGTCCACTTTGGTCCGCAAGCTCGACGAGGCGGGCATCGCCGCCGACGAACTGGCACTGCGGCTGCCCAGCCTGGACGAGGTGTTCCTGGCGTTGACCGGACACACCGCCGAAGAGTCCACTCCGGACCGTCCGCTCGAGGGGAGCATCCGATGACCGCCGCACTGACCATGGACCCGCCCCGCCGAATCGGCTTCGGCCAAGCCACCCAGCACGCGTTTTCCCTGGCATGGCGGGGAATTCTGAAGATCCGCAAGAATCCCGAGCAGCTGGCCGACGTGACCATCGCGCCGATCGTGTTCCTGCTGATGTTCACCTACCTGTTCGGCAACGCACTCGGCGGGTCGACTGCGAACTATCTGCAGAGCCTCGTGCCCGGGGTGATCGTGATGAACATCCTGCAGGCCTGCCTCACCGTTGGTACCCAGCTGAACACCGACGTGACGAAGGGTGTGTTCGACCGCTTCCGCGCCATGCCGATCGCCCGCTCGGCACCACTGGTCGGCGCGGTGCTGGCGGACATCGTGCGGTATCTGGTGTGCCTGGCGGTGTTGATGGTCGTGGCGACGGTGATGGGCTACCGGGTGCAGACCGGACCGGCGCAGTTCGTGATCGCGATCCTGCTGGTGATCGCGTTCGGCCTGTGCTTCTGCTGGGCCTCGGTGTACGTCGGCATGCTGATGAAGTCGCCGGGTGCCGCGCAGGGCTTGATGTTCGTGTTCGTCATGCCACTCACGTTCGGCAGCAACGTTTTCGTGTCCACGTCGACCATGCCCGGCTGGCTGCGCGCGTGGGCGGACATCAGCCCGGTGAGCTTCCTGACCAACGCCCTGCGCGGCCTCCTCAACGGAGGCCCGGTAGCCGCCCCACTGGCCGGCGCACTGATCTGGATGGCGGGCATGGTGGCGGTCTTCTTCCCGCTGGCCACCCGAGCCTACCGGCGCCGGGTCTGAGAACCGGGGCCGCCGTCGTTCGATTTCGTCACCAACTGCAGACAACGTGCTACTCTCCGTCTGTTCGAGTTGACAGGTTGGGGAGGCCTTCGATGACGGACGACGGCGTCGAGCGCGTTCGGCACATTCCGGCGAACATGCAGGGACCACTGGTCCCCGGCTACACCTACGTCCGGGACAAGACCCCGGAACAGCTCGCCCAGGAAGCGGCCGGCGCCCAGGCCAAGGCCAACGAGGCGATGTCCGGCGGTGGTGGCGGGTACCGACTGACTCCGGAACTGATCAAGGAGATCGTCACCGAACTGGACGACATCCTGGACTGGGTCAAGTTCGAACCCCGACAGCACGCCAGGACACTCACTTCGTTCACCCCAATGGGTGACGAGATAGCCAGTACGAACTACGTGCGGGACCTCAACGCCGCCGGTCACTCGTACAACAGCTTCCTCGACAGCGTGGTGAACGAGATTCAACGGCAACGGGACGCTTTTCAGCAGGCCCTGGATACTTACCAGAAGCAGGAGCACCAGGCCGCCGACCACATGAAGGGCGTCACCAACCGCAATGCCTAACTTCCGCCCCATCGCACTGAGCCTGCTCGCCGTCACCGCTGCGCTCGGCGGTTGCTCCGGCTCGACCGGGAACGCCACCCCCACAGCACCGCCGGCAACGTCGTCCGCCGGTCTCCGATTCGGGGCGCCGCCGGTTCCGGCACCACTGGACCCCACGCCATTGGAGACGACCCCCTGCGCCGCCATGACGGCGGACCAGGTCACCAGCCTCGGTGCCCCATTCAAAAGCACAGATCCGAAGCCGGACGGCCCAACGGGGCCGACCTGCACATGGCGTTTCGATACACAGGAGTCGCCCACGGGTGTCACCGCCACCGTTTTCACCAAGGATCCCAGTCACGGCGGTATCAGTGGCCTCTACGGCAGGCAGCAAAGCGGTGGGTTGACAAAGTTCCAACCCTTCACGGTCGACGGTTACCCGGGCGTCTTCTACGACAATGCGGACAACCCACCGCCTGGTCTCTGCGCGTTGGCCGTCGGCCTGCGCGACGATCTTTCGTACACCATGACAGTCTCGCTCGACGGCCTAAAGAGTCCTTTTGCCGACAGCTGCGAAGTGGGAAAAAAGGTCGCTGGTTTCGTAGTCAGCTACCTGCAAAAGGGGGGCCACTGATGCCGGACGGGTATACCGGGGCCGAGGTCTACGAGAGAATGCACCGTTACGGCGGCAACACCGGGCCGCTGGACAGCGGGCAGTTGGCGGCCGAGGCGCTCAAGGGGGCGCACGAGGATCTGGTCACCCGGATCGCGAAGCTGCAGGGGAAGCTCGACAGTGCGTGGGAAGGCGACGCGTCCGGCAAGGCGCAGGCCGGGCTGACGCCGTTGATTCAGACGTCCCAGCAGGCTTCGCAGGATCTCGAGCGTAGTGCGCAGTCCATCACGGCACAGAATTCCGGGTTTCACGGGACCCTGAACAAACTCGTGAAAATCGCCGCGAATCGGCCCAGTACCGACGATCTGGCCAGTTATCTGCCGTTCGGCGCGAGTGATTCGGAGAAGGCCGCCGCGCAGTGGGACACCGACGACAAGAACAACAAGGCAGCCTACGGCTCCTACTACGCCACCACCGACGGCAATCGCAACGCCGCCGCCAAGGACTACCCGGTACTGAACGCGGCACCGGCCGGACTCGCCGTGGGGGCCGCGTCGAACGGGCCGGGCGGAGCAGGCGGGATCACCGCCGGAGGCAGCGGATCCCACGGCCGTCACGGTGCAATGCCCGGTGACCACAGCGGAAACAGCCCGGCCGACTCCGGGTCACCTGGTGCGGACAACCATGGCACGGTCACCAGCCCGGCTCCGCATGGTGTCGCGCCCGGCACAACCGGCAGCGGTGACCTGCCGGTGTCCGGTCGGGGGCCGGAAGACGGCACGTCCATCGCGGGGTACCCGCCATCGCCAACGAAGCCGCCGATCAGCAACGCGCCCGGGTTCGGTACCGGTCTGTTGCCGACGTTCGGGCCCGCAGGCGGCGGATCGGATTCCGGCTTCACCCCGACCGGCGGGCTCGGCGGACCCGGCTCCGTCGGCGGGGGCGGGCTTGGCGGCGGAATCGGCAGCGGCGGACGCGGCTCCGTCGGCGGACTCGGCAACGGAGGTAGCGGGGGTGCCCGCGGGAGCGGCGCCGGCGGGAGCGGCGCCGGTTCTCGGTTCGGCGGCGGCCAGCAGCTCGGGGAAGGCGGCCGCACCGGCAACGGCTTGCCCGGTGGGCAGAGCGTCGCGCGGCCAGGCGGCGCCGGTTCGGCGGGCGCGAAGGGCAGCTCGGGGATGGCCGGCATGGGCACCGGTGCCGGCAAGGGCAAGGGCACCGAGGACGAGGAACACCAGCGGAAAGTCACCCTCCCCGACCAGGACGCCGACGAGCTGTTCGGCGGATACCCCGACGGCATGCGCCCGACTCCGCCCACCATCGGAGCCTGACCGTGCTGCGTGCACCCCTGCGACTGCGCCGGGCGACCTACCAGAACCTCGTCCGGCGCCTCGACGGCAACGAACTCCACCCGACCCTGATCGGTGGCGAAAAGTGGTATCCGCCGGATGAGGAACGCCGGCTCGACGAGCAGGCCGAGCGGGAACTCGCCGGCACCGGATGGCAGTCCCGCGATTTCGCCGACGTGATCGCGCTCCTGCAGCGACCCGCCGTCGACCACTACTGCTGGGCGCGGATCCGTGATCGCGACTTCACCGTCCAGGTCGCTTCCCGCGGCCGCGACGCGGTCCTCGCCATCGCCGACGACGAGACCGTCACGCTTCACCCCAGTTCGGCCGAGACCGCTCCCCGGGATCTGGTTTCCGCCCTGCCGGACACCCCACCGGTGCCGAGGCTGCACTCTCTGTCGTGTTCGAAACAGGACTACACCGCGGTGGTGAATGGTGAAGCACCACCCACGCGTACCGGCAGCGCCCGTGACGCGCGGCGAGCAGTCGAGTGGATGCAGGCTCCACGTGTCCACGTAGGACGGTTGTACGTGGCCATCCGCCGCGGCAGTGACCGGGTCCGCAACGAACATCCGCCTTACTGGATCGACACCGAGCAAGGGCGTATCAGTGCCACAGTCACGAACGGCTGGCTCAGCATCAGCCCGGCGAGTGCGGACGATCTGACCCGGATACTGCGTACCATCGAAGCAGCACTACGGTCCTGACCCACCGTCCAATTCGGACAACAGTTGCTCGATGGCCTCCGCACGCGGTATGCGGAGCGCGGAGGTCGAGAGTTCTTCGAATCGGGCAGGGTCGAGGTCGCGTCGCAGGTTTTCGATCAGCTCGCGGATTTCTGGACTGCCCAGGTCAAGCCGGCCGCACACCACGGCGGCCAAGGACAGGTTCTCCGCCGCTTCACCCAGTTTCCCTTGCAGGTAACGGATCCTCGCCAGCACTTCGACCGCCTCGGCCAGTTGGGGCATGTCTGTGCGGCGGGCGGCCGCGCGCAGTGCGCCGACCGCGAAGGTTTCGGCTTCGTCCGGCTTTTCTTCGGCGATCAGAAGGGCCGCCTCATAGGAGCCCAGCCACTCCTTTTCGAAGCCGGGACCCGGGAACGGCCACTTCTCCTGCGCGTCCAGGATTTCTCGATGCAGCTCACGGGCCCGCGCGACCTCGCCCTCGCGCACCGCCACTGCTTCGTAGCCCAGCAACAGGATCACCTGCAGCTGACGGCTTCCCGCTCTCTCGGCGTAGTGGTGCGCGGCGTCGAGTTCCCGCCGCGCGCCCGCGTGGTCGCCGGCGCGGGAACGCTCCAGCGCCAGCCGCCACCACTGCTGGACGACGTCGTCATGCGAACGCAGCTCCAACGCCAGCCGCAGCCCCTCGGTGTAGGCGGCGACCGCACCGTCGTGGTCACCGTGCTGGGAAAGGTCCGACGCGCGGAAGCTGTATGTCATGGCGAGACCCCAGCGGTCGCCGACCTCGGCGAAACCCGCGTGCGCGCGCTCCCTTGCCTCGGCGGAAGCGGCCAGGTCTCCCGCATCGGCCAGCAGGAAGCTTTCCGCCCAGTGCCCGGCGGCACGGCCCCAGGCGTCCGCACCGGAGATCGACCGGCGGATCTCCCGGCGCGCCAGGTCCGGGTGCCCGCCGACGTAGGCCACCACCGGCAGGGCCACCGCGAGCCACCGGCTCCGGGACACCGCGCCCGTGCGCACGCACTCCTCCACCAGGTCGCCGACATCGCCCATCTGCTGTGGGTCACCGTTGGACCACAACATGACCTGGCTCAGCTTCAGGCTCGCGGCGACGTACGGCGGCAACCGATCACCCAGCCCGAGCACATCCGCCACGAAGGACTCCGCGCGCTCACTCTGACCGAGCACGGTGAGGTACCAGAACATCGCGAACAGCAACCGCCCCGCGGAATCCCCGTCGCCCTTCTCGACTGCCGCGCGCAAGGCTGTGTTCAGGTTGTCGTTCTCGGTTTCGAACACCGCGATTGCGGTGATCTGTTCCCTGGCGCGCAGCAAAGGCTCGGTACGCTCGGCCAGCTCCAGGTAGTAGGCCACCATCGCCGCACGGAACCGATCGCCTTCACCGGAGGCGGAGAGCCGGTCGGCCGCGTAGGCACGCAGGGTTTCCAACATCCGGTACCGCGTGCCGACAGTGTCTACAATAGACTTCTCGATCAGTGAGCCGAGGACATAGACCACTTCCGACGCGGGCAACTGCTCGTCCGCGCACACGGCGTCCACTGCCGCTTCGTCGAAACTCGACGCGAACACAGCCAGCCGCCTGGCCAGCAGCAGTTCGGTATCGGTGAGCAGATCCCAGCTCCACTCGACCACGGCACGCAACGTGCGCTGCCGTGGCAACGCGGTGCGGCTGCCGGTGCTCAGCAGGCGGAACCGGTCGTCGAGCCGTTCGGCGATCTGGCCGGCGGTCATCGAACGCAACCGCGCGGCGGCCAGCTCCAAGGCGAGTGGCATCCCGTCGAGCCGCCGGCAGATCTGCGTCACTTTCTCCACTGTGGACTCGTCAAGGCGGAATCCCGGCCGCACCGCCACCGCGCGGTCGAGGAAGAGCCGCGCGGAATCGAGCGCGCCCACCTCACCGGGCAGGGCCGATTCTTCGGGCACCGGCAGCGGGCCGAGCGGGCACAGCGCTTCCCCGGTGATCGCGAGCGGCTCCCGGCTGGTGGCGAGCACCCGCAGCCCCGGCACCCGCAGCAGCAGGTCGTCCAGCAACCGGGCAGCGGTGTCGATCACGTGCTCGCAGTTGTCCAGCACCAGCAACGATTCCGCGCCGGACAACGCCTCCACGGCGTGCTCCACCAGGTCCGTCGGACGGCGCAGCACCTCGGTTTCGCCCACCCGCGCCTCGCGGACCTCCAGTGCGGTCAGCAGCGCTCCGAGCACGTCCGCGCCGTCACGCACCCCGGCGAGCGGTACGAACCACACCCGGCCCCGCGCGTGCGCGGGATGCCGAGACGCCGCCTCGGTGGCGAGCCGCGTCTTGCCGGCCCCTCCGGGGCCGACGAGCGTCACCAGCCGGGCGTCATCGAGCAGCTCGGCCAGCAGCTTCAGCTCGTCCGTCCGGCCGATGAAGCTGGTCAGCCGCTGCGGCAGCCGATCCACCACAGTGGGTACCGGCGCGAACTCACCGCGCAAGGCCCGCAGGTGCACGTCCTGCAGCTCCGCGGACGGATCCACGCCCAGCTCGTCGGCCAGCACGACGCGCGTGGCCTCGTAGGCGAGGAGCGCGTCCGCCTGCCGGCCCGAGGCGCACAACGCGCGGATCCGCAGGCCGACCAGCCGCTCCCGCAACGGGTGCCGGAAAACGGCGGCGGTCAGGTCGGCGAGCACCTCGGCATGCCGGCCCAGCCGCAACTCGGCTTCGAACCGATCCTCGGAAACCTCCGCGTGCCGGTCGTCCAGACGCCGCGCGGGCCCGGCGGCGAACGGCGCGTCGAGCACGTCCGCGAGCGCGGCACCACGCCACAGGTCCACGGCCTCGCGCAGCGCCTCGGCAGCCCGCGAGTCCCGCCCGGCGATCAGTTCCGTACGCCCCTCGGTGGCCAACTGCTCGAAGCGGTGCACGTCGACCGCGTCGGCGGGTACGGCGAGCCGGTATCCACCCGGGCCGGATTCCAGCTCCGCACCGGCCGGCCGCAGCACCCGGCGCAGCCGCGAGACCAGCGACTGCAGTGCGTTGCCCGCCTCGGCAGGCGGTTGGTCGCCCCAGAGACCGTCGATCAGCACGTCGACCGGCACCGAACGGCCAGCGTCCAGCGCGAGCCGGGCCAGGAGCATGCGGAGCCGGGCACCACCGATGTCGATCGGTGTGCCGTCGGCCCCAGCCACCCGCAACGGTCCCAGCAACGCCACGTACACACCGTCCAGCTTTCCAGAACACGGCCGGGAACGAGCAGCACCCGACGGAAGTGTGGACTTTACGGACATATCCGCGCTGACCGAGCCCGGCGGGCGGGCCGGAACGATACGTTGCGGGGAACCGCAGACAGAACAGGAGCGCCCATGAGAGCCCCGAACCGCTGGCGCCGCCCGACGGTGACCGCCGCCGCCACGCTCGCCACGCTGAGCCTGGCCACCGGAGTCGCCTCCGCCGGGCAGGACGGCTGGGGACGGCCGACACCGGGCGCGGACGGCGCCGGCGACAGCTACTACCCGCAGGACGGCAACGGCGGCTACGACGTGGCCGACTACGACCTGAAGGTCACCTACGCGCCGGACAGCCACCAGCTGACCGGCCGGCAGACCATCTCCGCCAGGGCGACCCAGTCGCTCAGCTCGTTCGACCTGGACCTCAAGGGCCTCACCGTCGACTCGGTGCGCGTGAACGGCCTGCCCGCGAAGTTCACCCGCACCGGCGACCACGAGCTGGTGATCACGCCCCGGCTGCCGCTGCTGAAGGGCCTGCCGTTCCGCACTGAGGTCGCCTACCACGGCGTGCCCGCGCCGATCGACGATCCGGCGCTCGGCGAGAACGGCTGGCAGTTCGCCCAGTCGGGCGGGGCGTTCGCGGCGGGCGAACCGAAGTCGGCGACCACCTGGTACCCGGTCAACGACACCCCACGCGACAAGGCCACGTTCCACCTCGCCATCACGGTGCCGGACGAATGGGGCGTGATCGCCAACGGCCGGGAGAAGGGTTCGTACCGCACCGACGGTGGGACCACGCACGTATGGGCGGAGAACACGCCGACGGCGCCGTACATGACCACTGTCGCGATCGACAAGTGGACTTTCGACCGCCAGCAGCGCAAGGACGGCACGCCGATCGTGAGTGCGTTCGCGCCGGGCACTCCGGACTCCACCAAACAGGCCGAGGCGAAGCTGCCGGAGATCCTCGACTTCCTGGAGACGAAGTTCGGCAAGTACCCGGTGGACGCCGCCGGTGGCATCTTCCTCGCCGAACCGATCGGCTTTTCCCTGGAAACGCTGAGCCGGCCGATCTATTCGGGCCGCGCCGGGAACGTGGACACGATCGTCCACGAGAACGCCCACCAATGGTACGGCGACACGGTGGCCGTGGACCACTGGAAGGACGTCTGCCTGAACGAGTGCTTCGCCTCCTACGCGACCTGGCTGTGGGACGAGGCCAAGAACGGCGTGAACCTCGACGACCAGTACCGCGAACAGGTTGCCTCCGAGAGCGACAGGTTCTGGAGCGGCAAGCTGTACGACATGGGAGCAGGCAACGAGTTCACGTCCGTGTACTCGAAGGGCCCGATGATGCTCCACGCGCTGAGCAAGTACGTCGGCCAGGACGCCTTCGACCGGGTGCTCAAGACGTGGCCGGCGTTGCACCGCAACGGAAACGCGAACATGCAGCAGTTCCAGCAGTACGTGGAGTCGGTGTCGCACAAGGACGTGCAGGGCTTCTTCGACGCCTGGGTCTACGGTGCGGGCAAGCCCGCGGATCAGTACCTCTACCCGGGTGATCTGAAGCCGGCCGCATGAAGACAGTGCTGCTGACGGGATTCGCGCCGTTCGACGGAGCGGTCGCGAACCCCTCCTGGCAGGCAGCTTCGCTGGTGGCGTCGCGCCGGAACGACACGGTGGCAGTGGAACTGCCCTGTGAGTTCGGCGCGGCGCTGCCGGCGCTGCGTGCCGCGATCGAACAGCACCGGCCGTCGCTGGTCGTCTGCAGCGGGCTGGCGAACGGCCGTCACGCGGTGACCCCGGAGCGGGTGGCGATCAACCTCGTCGACGCCCGGATTCCGGACAACGCCAGGGCGCAGCCGATCGATGTCCCGGTGATCGAGGACGGCCCGGCGGCGTATTTCACGACGTTGCCGGTGAAGGCGGCGGTGGCGGCCATCGAAGCGGCCGGGGTACCGGCCGCGGTGTCGTTCACCGCCGGAACCTATGTGTGCAACCAGGTCTTCTACGGGTTGATGCACCTGCTGGCCACGGAATTCACCGGGCTGCGCGGCGGATTCGTGCACGTGCCCGCGGACGAGGACCTGGCGGTCGCCGAATCGGCCAAAGCTCTCGAGGCTCTGGTCGACACCGCGCGCACGGTCACCACGGACGTGACCGTGCCGTCCGGAACACTGCACTGACCGCGTTCACTGACCTGGCAACACGGTCTTGTCGAAATAGCGGACGAGATCCTCGGGCTTCCGCTCGGTGTGGTTCGCGCTGTTGTCGAACAGCATTCCGGTCACCGCCAGACCGTCGGGCTGGAAGAACAGCATGCCGGCTTTCTTGCCGATGCCGGCGATGTAGCGGCCACGCAGGTCGCCGACGTGCCACCTGCGGTCGAGGATCCGGCCGTCCAGCTGCTTGCGCACGCCCCGTTCGATCTTGCCGAGTTCGATGCCCTCGTAATAGGTGACGGAGTAACTGCCCTGCGGGAACCGGCAGAACGCCGCCCGCCCGGCACCGATGCTGTCGGCGATCTCCGGCTCGTCGGAACAGCTCGCCCGGGTCGCCACGGTGCCGGCCAGCCGGCGCATGCACGACGTCAGTCCGTCTCGCGGCTTCGAAGACCCGGAATCATCGCATCCGGCCACGGACTGCCCCGCCGGACTCTGGGCTGACGAAAGCCGGGTGCCCGCGGCAGCTGGGGTTTCGGCGGCGGTGTTCGCGCCGGCCGTGTTGTCCTGGCCTCCGCCGCGCGTGGCGAAGACGGTGACCAGCGCCGCGACGACCACGACCGGCAGAACGACGGCCAGGATCAGGAGCGGCTTGCGGTTCGGCTTCGACGCAGGCTTACGGACCGGCCCGGCGGAGGGAACTCCCGACCCGCCGGACTGCGACCACGGTTGCGGGACTTGGGCCGGAGTTTGGGGCTGGGGCTGGGTTTGCGACGAGGGCTGTCCGATGCCGGAGAAGTGCTGTGGGGACAAGGGTTGCGGCTTCGCCATGGGTTGGAGCTGCGCCGTTGTTTGCCGCGAGGTCTGCTGGGAAGCCGTGGGTCGAGGTTGCGCCGGAGCTTGCTGCGACGTCTGGTGCGAAGCTGGCAGAGCGGTGGCTGCGTAAGGGCTTTCCGCCGCAGCTCCGCTCAGCGGGACGTGGTGGAGACCGAAAGCGACCGCCGTTTCGGGCTGGTCCTGGGTGGTCGGGACCACGCCGAGGGTCCGGCCGACCAGGTCGGCCAGCAGTGGCATCCGGCTCGGGCCACCGACGAGGTAGACGCCGCCGAGCCGGGCCGGGGTCAGACCGGCGCGGTGGATCATGGCGGCGAGCAGTTCGGCGCTGCGCAACAGGCTCGGCCGCACGAGTGCTTCCAGCTCCGCCCTGGTGACCAGCACGTCCCCGAACGGATCTGGCATGGGCACGTCGGTCTGCGAATGCCGGGACAAGCTTTCCTTGGCATCACGGACGTCCTGCAGCAGGGCCCGCCGCTGCCGCCGGTCGGCGGTGGTCTGCGGACGCAGCAATCGTTGCCACTGCGCGGGATCGGCGTGCGAAACCGACCGTCCGATGTGGACGAGCAGGGCCTGGTCGATGTCGAGACTGCCCAGGTCCGGAAGTCCGTCCTCGGCGAGGACGGAGAATCCGCCGGCACCGAGACCGACCACCGCGCAGTCGAACGTTCCGGCACCGAGGTCGTAGACCGCGAGCGGACCGTCGATCCGGGTACCCAGCGACGCGTAGTGCGCGGCCGCGGCGACGGGCTCGGGCACCAGCCGGACACCGCTGAAGCCGGCCTGGGCGGCAGCGGCCCGCAGCGTCTCCTGTCGCGAGGTGCCCCAGCCCGCCGGATGCGAAAGGCGCACCTCGTCCGGGCGCCGGGAAAGCTGGCGCTCGACCTCCTCGCCCATCCGGCGCAGCACCGCGGCGAACACGTCGACGACCGGAACCACCCGGTCACCGAGCAGCAGTTCGCCGTCGCCGATCCGCCGCTTCGGGCTCGGCTCGAACCGGCTCGGGTCGATCCTGGCCTGCCGTTCGGCGTCCTGCCCGACGACGAGCACGCCATTCTCGGTGGCGTAGACCGCCGAGGACATGGTGACCGAACCGTCGATCTCGATGGCCCGAGGACCACGCCCGAACGCCGAGAGCACACCGACCGTGCTCGAAGTGCCGAAATCGATCGACAGGACGTCCACTTTCTCCCCCTCTGAGCTCCCCGGCCCATCGTCTCACGAACAGGGGACAGAACCCGCCGGGAAGGGGGTCTCCCGGCGTTCGGCCACCCGGTCGAAGAAGTCGTTGAGCACCACAGCCGTGGCCGCGTGCCGGGCGACGACCGACGCGACGGGCTCCGGCAGCGTCAGCTCGCCCGCCGCGGCCCGCCGGACGGCCGCCACCCGCGCAGGGCGGTCCCCCGTGCCGCACAGCTCCGTGACCAGCCAGTTCACCAGGTGCATCGACACGTAAGCCTCGTCGTACCCGACGTGCAGTTCGGCGAACTCGCGCTCCTCGGCGTTCAGGTCGAAGCGCCGCGAGAGCGCGAGGCCGAAGTCGGCGAGGTGGAGGCGGTCGCCGTCGGTGAGGAAGTTGCCGAAATGGGCGTCGAAATGCAGCAGGTCGCGTTGCCGCAGAAACGCGACGGTGGTGAACAGCTGCTGCTCCACGCGCTCGACCTGGTCGAGGTGCGTGGGAAGCCAGCTGTGCAAGGTCGTCGGCACGTACTCGCAGAACAGCACGACGCTCGACGTCGTCTCGTCCAGCTCGGTGAGGCGGCGGCGCACGGCATCCGAACCACCCCAGTACGCGAGGTCCTCCTCGAAGCCGCGGTCGGGGACCCTGCCCGCGGCCACCGGCAGCACGCGCCAGTGGTGCAGCAGCGGGAAGTGCTCGCACTCGCCGGCGAGCACCCAGCCGGTGGCCATGACGTGCGCGGCCAGTTCGCGCCACGCCGAGCCCTCCGGCGACCCGAGGCCGTAGTGACAGAAGACCGGCAGGCCGTAGAGGTTCGCGGTGGAGTGCGGATGCCGCCGTTCGAGGTCGGTCAGGGGCACGCGCTTCGCGAACACCGGCACGCCGTCGACGTCGAGCCGCACGCCAGTGCCGCCGATGCCCTCGGCGACCACCTCGGCGGCACCGAGCCGGTCGAGCAGCTGCCGGTCGCTGAGCAGCGCGAGCGCCGTGGCCACGCGGAGGTGGCGGGTGAGCCGGGAATCCTCCATGCGACCCGACGATACGGAGAAGGGCGGCTCCCCGTGGGGAACCGCCCTTCTCAGATCGTGCTGTATCAGTCGTTCTCGGACCGTGCTGTGCTCAGTCGGCCCAGGACCCGTGCCGTCCTCAGTCGTTCTCGGACTCGCCGTTTTCCGCCGCTCCGATGCTGACCGGCGGGGCGTCCGGAACCGAGGCGGGGCGCTTCTCACCGCGGAAGGTGAAGTGGGCCTCGTCGTCGCGGTCCTCGGAGTTGCCGCTCCAGCCTTCGACGTCGACCAGGATGATCTGGCCGGCCTCGACCTCGCCGAAGAGGATCTTCTCCGACAGCTGGTCCTCGACCTCGCGCTGGATGGTGCGGCGCAGCGGACGGGCACCGAGCACGGGGTCGAAGCCGCGCTTGGCCAGCAGTGCCTTGGCCTTCGCGGTCAGCTCGATCTCCATGTCCTTGGCCTTGAGCTGCGTTTCCACCCGGCCGATCATCAGGTCGACCATCTCGATGATCTGGTCCTGGGTGAGCTGGTGGAAGACGATGATGTCGTCGATCCGGTTCAGGAACTCCGGCCGGAAATGCTTCTTCATTTCCTCGTTGACCTTTTGCTTCATCTTCTCGTAGCGGTTGGTCGTGTCCGCTCCGGAGGAGAAGCCGAGGCTCACGGACTTCGAGATGTCCGCGGTACCCAGGTTCGAGGTGAAGATCAGGACCGTGTTCTTGAAGTCGACCGTGCGACCCTGGCCGTCGGTGAGGCGACCGTCTTCCAGCACCTGCAGGAGAGTGTTGTAGATCTCCTGGTGCGCCTTCTCGATCTCGTCGAACAGCACCACCGAGAACGGCTTGCGCCGCACCTTCTCGGTCAGCTGGCCGCCCTCTTCGTAGCCGACGTAGCCCGGAGGGGCACCGAACAGCCGGGAAGCGGTGTAGCGGTCGTGGAACTCACCCATGTCGATCTGGATGAGCGCATCGTCCTCACCGAACAGGAACGACGCCAGCGCCTTGGACAGCTCGGTCTTCCCGACCCCGGACGGGCCGGCGAAGATGAACGAACCGGACGGGCGCTTCGGGTCCTTCAGACCGGCCCGGGTACGGCGGATCGCCTGGGAGACGGCCTTGACCGCGTCCTCCTGGCCGATGATGCGCTTGTGGAGCTCTTCCTCCATGCGCAGCAGCCGGGTGGTCTCCTCCTCGGTGAGCTTGAACACCGGGATACCGGTCCAGTTGGCCAGCACCTCCGCGATCTGCTCGTCGTCCACCTCGGCGACGACGTCGAGGTCGCCGTCCTTCCACTGCTTCTCGCGCTCGCCCTTCTGCCCGAGGAGGGTCTTCTCCTCGTCCCGCAGCCGGGCGGCCCGCTCGAAGTCCTGCGCGTCGATCGCGGACTCCTTGTCCCGGCGGACGTCGGCGATCTTCTCGTCGAACTCACGCAGGTCCGGCGGCGCGGTCATCCGGCGGATGCGCATCCGGGCACCGGCCTCGTCGATCAGGTCGATCGCCTTGTCCGGCAGGAACCGGTCGTTGATGTAGCGGTCGGCCAACGTGGCGGCCGCGACCAGCGCCGAGTCGGTGATCGACACGCGGTGGTGCGCCTCGTACCGGTCGCGCAGGCCCTTGAGGATCTCGATGGTGTGCTCGAGCGACGGCTCGCCCACCTGGATCGGCTGGAAGCGGCGCTCCAGCGCGGCGTCCTTCTCGATGTACTTGCGGTACTCCTCGAGCGTGGTCGCACCGATCGTCTGCAGCTCACCGCGGGCCAGCATCGGCTTCAGGATCGAGGCCGCGTCGATGGCCCCCTCGGCGGCACCCGCGCCGACGAGCGTGTGCAGCTCGTCGATGAACAGGATGATGTCGCCGCGGGTCTTGATCTCCTTGAGCACCTTCTTCAGGCGCTCTTCGAAGTCACCGCGGTAGCGCGAGCCGGCGACCAGGGAGCCCAGGTCCAGCGTGTAGAGCTGCTTGTCCTTGAGCGTCTCGGGCACCTCGCCCTTGACGATGCTCTGCGCGAGCCCCTCGACGACGGCGGTCTTGCCGACGCCCGGCTCGCCGATGAGCACCGGGTTGTTCTTGGTCCGGCGGGACAGCACCTGCATGACCCGCTCGATCTCCTTGCCGCGCCCGATGACCGGGTCGAGCTTGCCCTCGCGGGCGAGCACGGTCATGTTGCGGCCGAACTGGTCGAGCACCAGCGACGAGGACGGGGTGCCCTCGCCACGGCCGGAGCCGCTCTCGGTGGACTTCTCCCCGGTCTGGTAGCCGGACAGCAGCTGCAGCACCTGCTGGCGCACCCGGTTGAGGTCCGCACCGAGCTTCACGAGGACCTGGGCGGCGACGCCCTCGCCCTCGCGGATCAGGCCGAGCAGAATGTGCTCGGTACCGATATAGTTGTGGCCGAGCTGCAGCGCTTCGCGCAGCGACAGCTCCAGCACCTTCTTCGCCCGCGGCGTGAACGGGATGTGCCCGCTCGGCGCCTGCTGGCCCTGGCCGATGATTTCCTCGACCTGCTGGCGCACCCCCTCGAGGGCGATGCCCAGCGATTCGAGCGCCTTGGCGGCGACACCCTCACCCTCGTGGATCAGACCCAGGAGGATGTGCTCGGTGCCGATGTAGTTGTGGTTGAGCATCCGGGCCTCTTCCTGGGCCAGGACGACCACCCGCCTCGCGCGGTCGGTGAACCTTTCAAACATGCGCACTCCCTCGACTGCTGCGTCGGCGGCCCGTAACCCCCGTGGAACGCACCCACGGCGGACAGCACCGTGAGACCACTCTAGTAGCCAAGCAGTCGCGGATGCGTACCACTACGGCTTCCGGTGGCCCCTTCGCGACCGGCCGGTGCCCCGTACGGGCACTTCTGGTCAGCCGGTTGCGCTGCACCTTTACCCCCACTGGAACGTACGGGACCGCGCTCCGATTCCGGTCGGCCACCCCTGTCCGCTGAGCGCGAACACGGCCGCTTTCGCGTACCGTCCACCTGGCGGGCACCCGATTGGCGCAATCCTCCCCACTCGGTTAGGTTAGGCAGACCTAATACAGTTGCCGAGAGGACGAGTGGCCCGGTGAACCCGCAGCGGTCCCGCACGAGCGGTGACGCCCACGCGATCGGCGACGACCTCGCGTCGTCGCTGCGGCGGGCCGGCAGCCGCCAGCAGCGCGGCGAGCTGCGTGCGGACGTCCCTGGCGGCTGGTTTCGCTGTGCGGAACTCCTGGAGCAGCCGACGCTTTTCGCCGGCTGGCGAGCCCGGCTGTCCGCCTGGCTCACCGAGAACCATGGTGCGGCTCCCGAGCGCACTGCGGCCGGTTACGTGATGTCGTGGTACCTCCACGTTCCCGCGTACGCCGGCGCGCTTTTGCTGCACCACGAACGGCGGGTGCCGTCGTTGAAGCCCGAACACCTGGCCTTCGGCCTCGGCGAAGACCGTCCGCATCCGGCAGGCATCGCCGTGCTCGGTGAGGCCTTCTACTGCCTGCCTACCGACCCTGGCTCCGCACGACCGGAGGCCACAGTCGTCCGAGACGAGCGGGCGCTGGCCGCGGTGTTGCGCGCGCAGTTCATTGCGCACGCAGCCCGCTTCGTGCGTGCGTACGCGCCGGGTACGCGGCTTGGCCGTCGAATGCTGTGGGCTGCTGCCACCGACGCGCTCGACAACTCTCTCTGGTGGGCGGGGCGGCAAGGTGGCACGCCGGAGGCGGAAGGTGCCGGTGTCGCGGACGCGGCCCTCGTGCTCGACGCGCGCTACCGCCCACTCACCTCAGCGTCCAAGCTGCGGACCACAGTCGACGACGAAGGCCACCGCGTATGGGAACGGCGTCGCGAGAGTTGCTGCTTCTCCTACCTTCTGCCTGGCGAGGCAGAGTGCGAAGAGTGTCCACGCACCTGCCAGCGTTGAACCACATCGAGTGAAGTTCAGGCGTACGGGTCTCGCCCGGACGCGCCGAGCGCGCGGTCCAGCAAGGGCGCGGTGACGGGCACCGGGACTTCCGCGCCGTAGACACCTGTCGAACGTGCTCGCTCGCCCATCGCGACCGCTGAAGCGAGAACCGCGGCCGCGGCGTCGTCGGAGCACGACAGCGTGGTGCCGCTGGCTCGCGCGAGGTCCCAGCCGTGCAATACGAACTCACCGAGGACCATGTCCCCGACGACCGCGGCCGGCAGCTCCGCCGGACCGAACGTCACAGTGCCGGTCCAGGCCGAAGCCGAAGCGAACGCAGCGACCAGCTCTTCGGTCTGCTTCTCGAGAAGCGCCGGCCAGTCGTCCTCGACCAGTGCGACGTCGGACTCCGGTGCCGCAGACGACTCCCGCCGTCCGGCTGCCGCCAGTCGCGGACCCCAGTACAGAAGGTGGTCGAGCAAGCCGCGTACGTCGTAGTCGGCGCAACCGGTGTGCGCATCCAGCGAAGGCACCGCGGCCGCGACCCGCAGCAGTTCGGTCGCGGCCGGGGCGAGCAGAGCGGAGTGGTCGGACATGGCGAGCAGCCAAGCACAGCCCGGAAGCGACGTCTTGAATTAACGCGACGCATTACCGTGCTTGGCATGCACCGGATCCCTCGCGGCATCGTGGACGAGCAGGTCGCCAGGACCAAGTTCACGCTCGTCCGGCATCCGCCCGCGGCCGAGCTGCGTGAGCTCGTCGAGTACTACTGGCTGCTCCGCTGGGACCTCACCGAACCCCACGTGCAACGGGTGCTGCCCAACCTGTCCGTGCACGTCACCTTCTTCCCTGGCACCACCGCGGTGCACGGGCCCATGCGCGACGTGTTCACCTACCGGTTGGAAGGCCGGGTGCACGGGATCGCGGCGCGGTGGCGGCCCGGGTGCTTCCGCCCCTTCCTCAATGCTCCGGTGCGCACGGTGGCGGGCCGATCCGTCGACGTGACCGAGATCTTCGGTGCGAACGCGGCCGACGTCGCCACCCGGATCAGGAATGCACGGACCGACGAAGAAATGATCACTGCAATCGACAACTTGCTGATGGCATGCCGGCGTCCCGTCACCACCGCGGGGCGAGCGGCGGCCGAGGCAGTGGAAACAATCGCGGCCGACGCCGGAATCACCCGGGTGACACACCTTGCGGCGGCTACCGGAGTATCCGTACGGGCACTGCAACGGTTGTTCGCCGAACACGTCGGCAGCACCCCCAAGCAGGCCATCCGGATTTACCGGCTCGACGAAGCCGCGCGGGTACTCGCCGCCGAACCGGCCCCGGATTACGCCGGACTGGCCACGCGGCTCGGTTACAGCGACCAACCACACTTCATCCGTGATTTCCGGGCAGTGACCGGACGGTCGCCTGGCGCGTTCAGCCGATCCGCACACGACCCGATGCCGGACAACGGAAACGGCCGCCGGGAATGAACCCCGGCGGCCGTGACCACACTGTCCGGTTGCCCGCTCCGCGTTCTCGCGGCGTTCTCGCGGGTTTCTCGAGCGCAGGCGGGTCCGCGGAATTCGCCCGGCACCGGGATGTGGCGCCGCGACGGGTTCCGAGGTCAGTTCTTCTTGTGGTAAGCCTCCACGACCTCGGACGGGATGCGCCCGCGGTCGGAAACCTGGAAACCGTTCTTGCGGGCCCAGGCGCGAATGGCCTGGTTCTGCTCGCGGTCGACCGCGGCCGGGCGGGCCGGAGCCTTGCCACCGGCGACCGGACGCAGCGGCGCGCGCTTGCGGCCACCGGCGCGGCGCGCGTGTTCGACGTACTGGGCGAGCGCGTCACGCAACTCTTCGGCGTTTTCCGAAGACAGATCGATCTGGTAGCTCACCCCGTCCAAACCGAACTCGACGGTCTCCTCCGCCTCACTGCCGTCGAGGTCGTCGACCAGGGAGACCAGCACCTTCTGCGCCATCTGTTTCCTCCTGCGGGGCTTACGAATGATCTGGGTACGGGGCAAGCCCCGGGGGACAGAAGTCTTTGTCTCCTGTATTAATACCCGCTCGATCCCCCGAGTGCAAATCCGCAATGCGGATAATCCCGTCGCGGCGCACCCGGCGAGGCGGTTATTCGGGCCGGACGAGCGGGAAGAGGATCGTCTCCCGGATACCGAGCCCGGTCAGTGCCATGAGCAGCCGGTCGATACCCATTCCCACGCCGCCGCTCGGCGGCATTCCGTACTCGAGCGCACGGAGGAAATCCTCATCCAGCCGCATGGCCTCGCTATCCCCGGACGCGGCCAGCCGCGACTGTTCGGTGAGGCGCTGCCGTTCCACCACGGGATCCACCAGCTCGGAGTATCCGGTGGCGAGTTCGAAACCGCGCACGTAGAGATCCCACTTCTCGGCAACCCCGGCCCTGGTGCGGTGCTGCCGGGTGAGCGGTGAGGTCTCGAGGGGAAAATCACGGACGAATGTGGGCGCCCGCAGATCGTCTCCGACGAGGTGTTCCCAGAGTTCTTCGACCAGTTTGCCGTGGGCGAGTGCCGGATCCACCTCGATCTGCCGGCTCTGCGCGATCTCGTGCAGATGCGCGGCCGGCGTCTCCGGGGTCACTTCCTCACCCAGTGCTTCCGACAGCGACTCGTACATGCCCAGTGTGGTCCATTCGCCGGACAGGTCGTAGTCCGTTCCGTCGGCGAGCGTGACGACCTGCGACCCGAGTACGTTCTCCGCGGCCTCCTGGACGAGTTCGCGAGTCATCACGGCATTCGTGTCGTAAGTGGCGTAAGCCTCGTAGTACTCGAGCATCGCGAACTCCGGCGAGTGCGAGGAGTCGCTGCCCTCGTTACGGAAGTTGCGGTTGATCTCGAAGACCTTCTCGATCCCGCCGACCACACAGCGCTTGAGGTAGAGCTCCGGCGCGATACGCAGGTAGAGATCGAGGTCGAAGGCATTCGAATGGGTCGCGAAGGGCCGGGCCGAGGCACCGCCGTGCAGCGTCTGCAGCATCGGCGTCTCCACCTCGGTGAATCCACGGCGGTGGAACGAGTCACGCAGGGAACGCACGACCCCGGCGCGAGTGCGCACCACGTCACGGGCCCGCGGCCGCATGATCAGATCGACGTAACGCTGCCGGATTCGCGTTTCCTCGGCCAGCTCCTTGAACGCCACCGGCAACGGCCGCAGTGACTTCGAGGTGAGCTGCCACGTCTCGGCCAGCACGGAAAGCTCACCGCGCTTGGAGGTGATCACCTCGCCGTGCACGAATACGTGGTCACCGAGATCGACATCGGACTTCCACGCGGAGAGTGCCTCCTCGCCGACCCTGGCGAGACTCAGCATCGCCTGCAGTTCGGTACCGTCACCCTCACGAAGAGTGGCGAAACAGAGTTTGCCGGTATTGCGCAGAAACATGACCCGCCCGGTGACACCGGCGATCGCACCGGTCGCGGTGTCCGGTTCCAGGCCGGAGTGCGCGGCGCGGATCTCGGCCAGCGTGTGCGTCCGGGGAACCTCGACCGGGTAAGGATCGGCACCCTCCGCGATTATCCGGTCGCGCTTGTCCCGGCGCACCCGCATCTGTTCGGGCAGGTCGTCATCGGGCAACGCGTCGGACGCGGGGAATTCGGTCATGGCCACAGCGTACGAAGCCGCTGGTGGCGGACGTCAACCGGATTACCCTTACCGCATACACGCCGGTATTAGAGTGGGCGCGGTGAGCGATACCACTGCCGATGCGCAACTGCACGCCCGGCGCGCCTCGTCCTTCGGCGGCCAGGCGGCCGCTTACGCCGAGCACCGTCCCGATTACCCCGATGCGGCACTCGAGTGGGCGATGGCCGGTGCGGGCCATCCGGTCCGTGCGGTGCTCGACCTCGCCGCGGGCACCGGGAAGCTCACCGCCGGGCTGGTCACGACCGGTCGTTCGGTGACCGCAATGGAGCCCGACCCGGACATGCTCGCCGAACTGACCCGGCTGCTGCCGGACGTGCCCGCCCGGTCAGGCACGGCGGAGGACATCCCGTTGCCGGACGCCTCGGTGGACGCGGTGTTCATCGGTCAGGCGCTGCACTGGTTCGACCAGGTCGCCGCGTTCGCCGAGATCCGCCGGGTGCTGCGGCCGGGCGGTGTGGTGGCCGCGCTGTGGAACTACGACGACGATTCGGTGCCGTGGGTCGGCGCATTCTCCCGGTTGATCTTCACCAAGGTGAGTCACAGCGCGGTACGAGGTGAGCCGCTGACCGCCGAGGGTTTCGAGCCGTTCGAACGGGAGGTGTTCCGGCACAGCCACCGGCGCACCACCGAATCGCTGGTGGAGACGCTCGCCACGCATTCGGCTTTCCTGGTCGCCGAGCCTGCCGACCGCGACCGCATGCTGGCCAAGGCCCGCGCCCACCTGGAAGCGGCGCCGGAAACCGCGGGCGGGGAATTCGATTACCCACTGCTCACCACGGTGCTCCGCGCCCGCCGAAGCTGACCACATCGCGAGATCGCGCCTATTTCTGGACTGAGCGGTCTGTCCGGCCCCCGGCCGGACAGACCGGGAAGGAAGAAATAGGCTCAGGGCGATCTCGCCGCCTCGGCGGAGCCGAGGCAGACACTACGTACCCGGTCAGGACAAGACGGTGCAGTGACTGACCAGCCACTGCGAAAGGATTGATCATGGCCTGGCTCGTTCTGGTTTTCTCCGGCGTTCTCGAAACCGTGTGGGCCTCCGCGCTCGCCGCGTCCAAGGGTTTCAGCAAACTGTGGCCGAGCCTGCTGTTCGGCGTGGCCCTGCTGCTGAGCATGTCCGGGCTCGCTTACTCCCTGCGCGCCATCCCGATCGGCACCGGTTATGCGGTGTGGGTCGGCATCGGCGCGGTGGGGACGGCCCTCTACGGCATCTTCGCGCTGCACGATCCGGCGTCCTTCGGTCGGATCGCCTGTCTGGTGCTGATCGTCGCCGGCGTCGTGGGCCTGAAGCTGCTCCACTGACGCCTCATCCAGGGTCAGCTACGGGCCACGCACCACGGCTGGCCGTCCGCAACGCAGGGAAGCCACTATGAGGGAGGCGGGAACCGTGAATGAGGTCGCAGCGCCGCGGCGCGCACAAGCCAGTCAGCGGGAAAAAGCGTGAGGACCATTCCCGGACGCCCGGCGATCGCCGCGGTCTGGCTGATCGCCGCCGGGGCCGTATTGCTGGGCATGGGATTCCTCGCCGAGATCACCACGCCACCGAACAGCGGTGCCAATATCGGAGCCGCCGGCTTCTTCCTCCTCGGTCTGTACGCCACCGGCGCCGGTCTGCTCGTCGGCGTGGCGGCAGCGGTGGTCCGGCTGCGGCGCTCGGCATGGAAAAGGCTCGTCCCTTTTTCCTGACCGGGCTCTGCATCGCGGGCGGCGGTTTCCTGATCGGAATCCCACCGACGTTGTACTGGTGGTCGAGCGCCACCAGCGGTGGCCGCCGCGGCTGAGCGCGGAGTTCGACCGTGACGTGGCAGCAACGGCGCGCTCACCAGGTACAGCGCTCACCGCCTCGGCATCAACGCGTGTTGCGCTCGTACACCAGCCGCAGCCCGAGCAGCGTCAGGTCCGGTACGTGCTCGGTGATCGTCTCGGATTCGGCGAGCACGAGCGGGGCCAGCCCGCCGGTGGCGATCACCGACACCGGCTCCGAGCCGTCGTGGGTGAGCTCGCGCACGATCCGCCGGACCAGGCCGTCGACCTGCCCGGCGAAGCCGAAGAGAATGCCGGACTGCAGGCATTCCACGGTGTTCTTGCCGATCACCGACCGCGGCGGCACGAGTTCCACCTTGCGCAGGGCGGCGGCGCGGGCGGCCAGCGCGTCCACCGAGATCTCGATACCCGGGGCGAACGCCCCACCGAGGAACTCGCCCCGGGCCGAGATCGCGTCGACGTTGGTGGAGGTGCCGAAGTCGACCACCACGCACGCGGTGGCGTGCAGGTGGTGCGCGGCCAGCGTGTTCACCAGCCGGTCCGCGCCCACCTCTTTCGGGTTGTCCACCAGCAGCGGCACCCCGGTCCGCACGCCCGGTTCCACCACGATCTTGGGCAGCCGTGGGTAGTAGCGGCCGAGCATCACGCGCAGCTCCCGCAGCACCGCGGGCACTGTGGACAGTGCGCTGATGCCGGTGATCGCGTCCGCGTGCGAACCCAGCAGCCCGCGCATGGTCAGCGCGAGCTCGTCCGCGGTCATCCGCGCGTCGGTGCGCATCCGCCAGTCACCGACGAGGTCCGGCCCGTCGTGGAGACCGAGCACGATGTTGGTGTTGCCGACGTCGACTGTGAGCAGCAAACGGATCTTCCTTTACTGCGGCGCAGGCGTCCACGCCGGCGAAGGGGAATTCAGTGGTCGGCGTGCAGCAGCGCGTCGAGCCGGCGCGCGTCGGCGGTCTCGGCTACCGGGAAGGCGATGGTGTCCTCCTCGGGCAGCGTGACGGTGCCGCTGAGCAGCCCCGAGCCCTCCGGCGCGTACGCGGGATCCACTCCGCGCTCGACGATCCGGTTCTCCTCGTCGACGAACACCACGCGCGGCTCGTAGGTGAGCGCCTCCGCGTTGTCCATCTGCCCGTAGGAAATCAGGATCACCAGATCGCCGGGGTGCACCAGATGCGCCGCGGCGCCGTTGATGCCGAGCACGCCACTGCCGCGCTCACCCTTGATCACGTAGGTCTCCAGCCGGGCACCGTTCGTGACGTCCACAATGGACACCTGCTCGCCCGGCAGCAGGTCGGCGGCGTCCATCAGGTCCTCGTCGACGGTCACCGAACCCACGTAGTGCAGGTCCGCCTGGGTCACCGTGGCCCGGTGGATCTTCGACTTCAACATCGTGCGGTACATCGTGGACTCTCCCTATTCCCCTGCGTCCAGCTCCACGCCCGGATGTTCCACAGCGCTTCCGAGCAGCACTCCCACGTTGTCGATCAGCCGGGTGCTGCCCACCCGGGCGGCGATCAACAGCCGTGCCTCACCGTCGACGGGCGCGGGCCCGAGATCGGTTCCCCTCAACTCCAAGTAGTCCACTTCCACCCGAGGCCGGGCGGCAAGTGTCCTCCGCGCCACCTCGAGCACCGCGTCGGCCCCCTCGCGACCGACGTGTGCTCCGGCGGACAGCGCGGCCGAGAGGACGACGGCGTCCTCCCGCTGCTGCGGCGTCAGGTAGACGTTGCGCGAGGAGAGCGCGAGCCCGTCGCGTTCCCGCACGGTCGGCACCCCGATCACGCGGGTGTCGATGTTCAGGTCGGCCACCATCCGCTTCACCAGCACCAGCTGCTGGTAGTCCTTCTCCCCGAAGAACGCGTAGTCCGGGCGAAGCAGGTTGAACAGCTTCGCGACGACGGTCAGCATCCCGCTGAAGTGCCCGGGCCGCACGGTCCCTTCGAGCTCGTCCCCGAGCGGCCCCGGGTTCAGCGTGACCATCGCGTTCTCCGCGTACAGGTCCGAGGCTTTCGGGGTGAACGCCAGCTCGACGCCCGCCGCGGACAGCGCTTCGAGATCGTGCTCCAGCGGCCTCGGGTACGCCTCGAAGTCCTCGCCGGCACCGAACTGCAGCGGGTTCACGAAAATCGACGCGGCCACCACCGTGTTCGGCAGCCGCTTCGCGCGACGCAGCAGCTCGCGGTGCCCGTCGTGCAACGCGCCCATGGTGGGCACCAGCGCCACCTTGCGGCCGACCGCGCGCAGCGCCCCGCTCACCTTGCTGATGTGCTCGGGCGGCTGGAACGTGTTGAGCGTGCCGCGCTGGAACTTCGGAGTGATCACGGGGTCTGTCCTTCGGCGGGGTCGGCGAGGAGGTCGGTCAGTGCGTCGGCGGATGCCGCGTCGAGCAGCCCGGCGGAGTGGGACCGCTCGGCGGTGCGACGGGCCAGCGCCCGGTACGCCGTGGCGACCCGCGGGGCCTGCGTGGACAGCACGTCGAGGTGCTTGCCCACGGTCCCGAGATCGCCACGCGCGACCGGTCCGGTGAGCGCCCGGTCGCCGTGGCGCAGGACATTGTCCAGCGCGGCCGAAAGCAGCGGTGCGACCAGCCGCTCTGCCTGGGCGATCCCGGCGGTGCGCAGGACCTCCGTGCAGTCGGCGACGAGCGTCATCAAGTGGTTCGCGCCGTGCGCCAGCGCAGCGTGGTACAGCGCGCGAGCGGATTCGGGGATCCGCACCGGCTCGGCACCCATCTCCACCGCGAGCGCCTCACCCACGTTCCACGCTGCCTCGTCCTCGGCCGCGGCGGTGACGCCGATACTGGCCGTGGCCAGCCGTTCCAGGTCTTCCGCACGGCCGGTGAAGGTGAGGACGGGGTGCAGCGCGAGCGGGAGCGCACCCGCGTCGGCGGCCGGCGCGAGCACGTCGATGCCGTGCGCGCCGGAGGTGTGGACGACGATCTGGCCGGGTCGCACGGACTCGGTGGCGACCAGGCCGCGCAGCATCCCGGGCAGCGCGTCGTCCGGCAACGCCAGCAGGACCAGATCGGCCCGCCGCACGACCTCGTCGGGAGGCAGCAGCGGCACGTCGGGCAGCAGCTGCTCGGCGCGGGACAGCGACGCGGCGGACAGTCCGGAAGCGGCGACGACGGTGTGTCCCGCCCGGGCCAGCGCGGCGCCGAGGACGGTGCCCACGCGGCCGGCGGAGACCACACCCACCGCGAGGCGAGCGGGCCGGCTCACAGCGTGCGCCTGTGGACGCTCATGACTTGATACTCCTAGTGCTCGTTCCAGTCCCGCTCTGGGGGCGCGGGTACCAGACGACGGCGCGAGAGTAGCCCCGGCCGGGCCGGTTCGCGGCGCCCGGGTGACCAGCTTCACCCGGACCGCCGGCGCGGGCGAACCCTAGCCGGACCTACCGGTTCCCGGACAGCCATCCCCCGGTCGGCACGGGTTTTTGGCACGGTCGAGTTACCCCTGGCAGGGGGTTGATCACCGGTTGTCGCCATTGGTGGCGCGGTCGGCGCGATCGCCGTCGGTGGCCAGGCGCATCGCGTCCGCCCGGGCCGTCCGCAATGCGTGCAGCAGTTCGTCCTGGCGGCGCCGGTCCTCTTCGGTGCGCAGCCGGGTGCGCCGGAGGAAAGCCAGCTCGGACACGCTCGCCTGGTACTGGCCGACCGCCCTCGCCGCGGCCCGGCCGGACTCCCGCCGAGCCTGCCTTCGCCACGCCCGTCGACCGGAAAGGCTTGCCAGCAGCTCGATTTCCGAGGGCGCGATCCAGCGGGCGGCGGCCATCCGGGGCAACGCGGCGGCCACGATCTTCTGTTCCCGGCGCCGTTGCAGCACGACCACGTAGATGACTCCGATGAACAGCGGCACCATCACCAGGAAGTACACGGTGAGGAAAGCGTCGGAGCCACCGAGCGTGGCGGCGCTGTTCCACAGCGCGTGCAGGCACACGCCGACGAGGTACCCGGCGATCGGGGCACAGATCCGCACCGACCGTTGCGCGGTGCGCGCGGCCACCCCGAAACCGATGCCGGTCATCACGGTGAAGAGCGGATGGGTGAACGGGGAAAGCACGCCGCGCAGGAAGAACGCGGCGAGCACCCCGGCGTTTCCGCCGTTGCCGAAACCGTAGTCGGCGAACGCCCGGCCGAAGTAGTAGATGTTCTCGGTGAACGCGAATCCGGCCGCGGAGAAGCCCGCGTAGACCACGCCGTCGACCACGCCGTCGAATTCCTCGCGGCGGCGCCAGAAGATCAGCAGGACGAAGGCACCCTTCGCGGCTTCTTCGACCAACGGCGCGGACACCAGCGCGCTGAGCTTGCTCCCGCTGCCGCCGCCGAGCAGCAGATCACCGACGGCTTCCGCCCCGCTGTTGATGAGCAGCGCGACGATCGTGGCGATGCAGGCGCCCCAGGCGAACCCGAGCAGCAGCAGTTTCGCCGGTTCGGGCTCCCAGCGGTCGACCCACAGGAATCCGGCGACGACCAGCCCGACCGGCACCAGCGCGGCGAGCACCCCGATGGCCACCGCGAGCCAGCCGACCCGCGCAGTGGCCAGGCCGAACAGGAACAGGGCGCAGAGCGCCACCACGATGAGCCCGAACACGGGCAGCAGCACAGTGACACGCCGGGATCGGGGAGCCTTCGCGAGAAGGGTTCCATTCACGAGCGGTCACCCTACGCAGACGGGTTAGCGAATGCCGGGTGGGCAGACGCCGTTCAGCCCTCCGCGCGACTGTGCCACTGGGCGGGCGGGGATCGGTCCTCAGGGCGACCGCGTCGGTCGGTGGACGGCGATCGATCCTCGGCGCCACGGCGGCGGGTGGACGCGATCAATCCTCGGCGCGACTGCGTCCATGGGTGGACAGCGACCGGGTCCTCGGAGCCAGCGGGCGGAACGCGACAGGTCTTCGGGGCCCACGGGATGGCACTCACCCCCGCGCGACAACGCCGGTAGACGGACCGCGACCGGTCCTCAGCACGACGCCGGTAGACGGACGGCGATCAATCCTCGACGCACGACGCCGCCGCGTGAACGGCGTTCAGTCCTCCGCGCGACGGCGTCGGCGAGGTGAGGACTCTGCCTTGCCGTTGGCTGCGAGCAGTTCGGTGACCGATCGGCCGGACGCGTGTGAGCCCGTTTCGGCGCGCTCGGCCGAGCGGCGGCCACCGGATGCCGGTTCGCCGGTTTCCGGGCCGGGGTGCTGACTGTGCCCGGACTCCGCGGGCTCGGGTGCGGCTCGACGGCCCCGTGCCGGGGCCTCCGGCTCCGCGGCGGCGTGCCGCTGGTTCTCCCAGGCCGGCGGTTCGCCGTCCGGACGGCGGCGGCGTCCCCCCGCGGCGGACGACGGCTCGTCGTCCGCCCGCCGACGACGGCCACCTGTGCCATCGACAGCGTTGTCGCGCACGGATTCGGGCAACGTCGGATTGGCCGGTTCATCGTCCGCGGGCGTGCCGTGCCGTCCGGTGGGAGTGTCGACGGCCAGTGGGGACAGATCAGACCGCGAGAACTGCTCCAGCCGCGAGGGCGGACGGAACGAACCGGTGGCCGACGGATTCGCCGCATTGGACGGATTCGAGCCGGGTGACGAGTTCGCGCCGGACGATGGGTTCGCGGCAGCCGATGGGTTCGCGGCAGCCGGCGGATTCGCGGCGGCCGAAGTATTGGCGGCAGCCGACGAATGCGAGCCACCCGACAAGTCCGCAGCGGCCGCCGAGTTCTCGGAGGCTGACGGGTTCGAGCCAGCCGGCTGATTCGCGGCGGCCGACCGGCCCGCGGCAGCCGGCGGATTCGCGGCCGAAGAATGCGAGCCGGCTGACGAGTTCGCGCCGGACGGTCCGGGGGTGAATCCGTTGTCCCAGACAGGTTTCCACGCCGAGGTGGCTTCGCCGTTCTGGTTCGCGACGGTGGTGTCGTCCACCTCGTCCGCAGCCCGGTGGCCCGCGGCACGCCGTCCGGCAGCGGACTCCTCGGCCGCTGGCGCGGCAGGGGCACCCACGGATGCCTCCGGCTCAGCTTCCGGCCGGGAGACCGACGTGGCGTCCGGTGCGCCCCATGCTCCGCCCGCGGCCCGGCGACCGCCCGAGTCAGCCGATCGACCCGGCGCGGAACGGCGGCCATTCGCTTCGCCCGGCGCCTGTCCGGCCCACTGTCCCGGAGCAGTACGACCGTTCGGCTCAGCCTGCTCCGGTCCGGTCCCGGCGGTCCACTGGCCCGGTGCGGCTTGGCCGTTCGGCTCCGGCCGGCCGGGTCCGTTGCCCGTCCACCGGCCCGGCGCGGGGCGGCGACCGTTCGGCTCAGCGGACTCCGCGCCCGCCTCGGCCCACCGGCCGGGAGCGGGACGACGGCGATTCGATCCGGCTTCACCCTCGGCCCGCCCACCCGGGGCGGAACGGCGGTGCGGCTCCGGCTGCTCGTGTTCGGCGTCCTCCCAGCCACCACGCCCTGCGGAACGGCGGCCGTTCGACTCAACCGGTTCCTGACCGCTGTCGGCCCAGCCGCCACGGCCAGCGGAACGACCGTTCGGCTGCTCGAGTTCGGCTTCCGTCCAGCCTCCTCGTCCGGAGGAACGGTGGCCGTTCGACTCGGCTGGTGAGGGCGCCGCCAGGGGGGAGACCTCGGTCCGTTCCTCCGGGGCGGGCCGTGGGGCCTCGGCCGCGTCCGGGCGGCGGCGCGGGGCCGGCCGGGCGCCGAGGCGAGGGACCTGGCGAGTCGGTTCGGCACCGGGGTTCTCCGAGCCTGCCTCGGGCTCGGCGACCGAACCGACAGGGGTGACCGTGCGCGTCGGCTGGGAGTCCGCGGTCTGGCGGCGTCCCGCCTCGGCCCGGAGCTCGGCTTCCTTCACGGCGCGGGCGGCGGGCGACTCCGGACCGGAGTCCGGTTCCCCGGCGCGGACGTGTGGCGCACCGTTCTCACGACCGTAGGAAGGTTCCGCCGGATCCTGATGAGGGCGGGCGAGCTGCTGTGTACGGTGCGCGACCGGGTGCTTGCCGGTGGGACGCGCGCCCGTGGCGGCCGGCTTACGACGGCGTTCGTCGGGCGCGGAGTCCAGCACCCGGTCCATCAGCTCGGTCGGCCGTTCAGTGGTCCCTGCCGACGGCTTCTTCGGCGCGAGCAGCTGGGCCGGCTTCTTGCCGTTGCCGTTCTTGCCTTCCGCACTCGCGGTGACCAGCCGCTGCTCGTCGTTCAGCGCGCGCATCCGGGTGGCCTGCGCGGTGAGCGCCACGCGTTCGAGCAGCACTTCGCCGCCGAGCAGCGACTGCAGGCTTTCGCGCAACGCGGCCACCTCGGACCGCAGCGCGTCCAGTTCCTCGCGGGACTGGGCCTGCGCGGCCTCGCGCGTCTCGGCTTCGATCTCCAGCTCGTACTCACGCCGGGCCGCGATCTCGCGTTCCAGCTCGAGTTCGTACACCGCCTGCGCCTCGGCGACCGCGTCCTCGCTGTGTGCCGCGTTCTTGCGGTAGCGCACGGCGAGGAACGCGCCGATCAGCGCGGCCCACAACGCGGCGACGATGCCGAGCCGGAGAAACCGGAGGTCGTCGCTGAGCACCAGCGCGAGGGTGGCGCCGATGGCGAGGACCACTCCGACGATCAGCCACGGCCTGCCGAGTAGGCGGCCGCGCGAGTCGTCACCCACGCCAGTCATGCCGAACACCGTACCTTCCAGTGACCCGAATGAGACCCAGTCGGTACTTCGAGTGGGCGGATCGAATCGTTAACCGGTCTGTTGCCCTGGCTTCTCCGGCGGGGTGCGGCAACAGTGCTCCAACCACAAACCAGCAGCTACGAGCAGGGCTGATGACACGACGCCGACCACTGCCGCGCGGCTGTCGAAGACCGCGGCGATGAGTTCGTCACGTCGGGGGAAGACGTAACCGAATGCGGCCAGCCAGCCGGCACCCAGGAACGCACCGGCGAGCGACGAGGCCTTCGCGAGCGCGACCGACCGCGCGATGCCGACCGCTCCGCTCACCCGGCCCGACTTGATCCGCGCCCGGATCGAGAACGCCAGTATCCCCTCGGCCACCGCGAGCACCGCGAAGGTGACGCCCGCGAACAGCGGAAGCCGCGGTAGATCGCCGTAAGCCAGCAGGAAGAGCAGATAGACCACGGCGAAACCGGCGACCGCGGCCACCACCAGGTCCCGGGGCCGGGTGAAGTGCATGCCCCCACCGTACCGAGCGTGATCTGCAAGTCTTGACTCTCCAGCGACTGGAGACTTCACGATGCCTGCCATGCCTGCCACCACGGTCTTCACGATCGGCGAGCTGTCCCGGCGGACGGGGCTGCCGGTGAAGACCATCCGGTTCTACTCCGACGAAGGCCTGTGCCCGCCCACCCGGCGGTCCGGCTCCGGCTACCGGCTGTACGACGCGCACGCGCTCGCCCGGCTGGAGCTGGTGCGGACGCTGCGGGAGCTCGGCGTCGGCCTGCCCGACATCGCCCGTGCCCTGGCTCGGGAGACGCGGGTGCGTGACCTCGCCGTCCACCACGTCGAGGCACTGGACGAGCAGATCCGGCGGTTGCGGCTGCGCCGCGCGGTACTGCGCGCGGTGGTGAAACGTGATTCCGAGCTGGAGGAAGTGAATCTGATGAATCGGCTCGCCCGGATGCCGGACGAACAACGTCGCCGGCTGGTCGACGAGTTCTGGACGGAGATGGAAGCGGGGCTCGACGTGGACCCCGAGTTCTACGCCTGGATGCGCGCGGCCAAACCGGAGCTGCCGGACGATCCGGCGCCGGAGCAGCTGGCGGCCTGGATCGAGTTCGCCGAACTCGTGCAGGACCCGGACTTCCGCGGACTGATCCGCGAGATGAGCGAACGCCAGGCGGCCGCCCGCGCGACCGGCGAGTACGAGCAGCCGAGCGAAGCCGGGCAACAGGACTGGTCCGGCTGGATCGCCCAGGCCCGCACGGCACTGGACGCCGGCGAAGCCCCGGACTCCGCATCCGGCCGCGCACTGGCGGCGCAGATCGCGGCCGGATCGGCCGGACCGGGCCAGGATCCGCAGGACCCGTCGTTCCGCGGCACGCTGGCCGCCACGATCGACTCCGGCAACGACCCCCGCGCCGAGCGGTACTGGCAGCTGCTGGCGACCATCAACGGCTGGCCGCCGATTCCGACCAACCAGGAAGAGCTGCG
This sequence comes from Amycolatopsis jiangsuensis, assembly GCF_014204865.1. Lineage (NCBI taxonomy): Bacteria > Bacillati > Actinomycetota > Actinomycetes > Pseudonocardiales > Pseudonocardiaceae > Amycolatopsis > Amycolatopsis jiangsuensis. The sequence continues at coordinate 5,755,040 of NZ_JACHMG010000001.1, read as the reverse complement.
GTTCGTGCTGGCCGCTCTGCGCTCGTGACCGGTTCCCCCGGGAGCTGCCACGAGCTCCCGGGGGAACTTCCCGCGACCGCCGCACCACGTCTCGACGGCGGAGGTGGCGGGCTGCTTCCGTACCGCCGCAGTCAGGTCAGTGCCCACTCCGGGCGCAGGACGACGCCTGCCCGGTCCGCTTCCGGGAGCCTGGCCAGCAGGTCGGCGATCCGGCCGTGGCCGGGGAGGTCGGCGTCCGGTTCGATGTCCAGCCAGGGGATCAGCACGCTCGCGCGGTCGGGGGTACCCGGATGCGGCAGCAGCAGCTCCGGATCGTCCGACGTCACGCCGGGCACTGTCACTATGTCGACATCCAACGTGCGTGGTCCCCAGCGCAGTTCGCGGACCCGGCCGGCGGCATGTTCGGCGGACTGGGCGGTACGCAGCCAGGCCCAGTGGTCGCGGGACGGGTCGTCGACGACGCAGACCGCGTTCAGGAAGTCCGGCTGGTCCTCCACACCCCACGGCTTCGTCTCGTAGACCCCGGACACCGCGACCAGGGCCGGACGCACCGCGTCGATCGCGGTACGCAGGTGGCCGAGCCGGTCGCCGAGGTTCGAGCCCAGCGAAAGGACCGCGCGGCTCACCGTTCGCGCCGGACGGTGACCGCGACGTCGTCGAACGTCAGCGGGATCGGGGCGGACGGCTTGTGCACGGTGACCTCCACGGCGCTCAGCCGCTGGTCGCCGAGCACCTCGTCGGCGATCCGGCCCGCGACGCTCTCGATCAGATCACGGGGCTCTCCTGCGACGATCCCGGCGGCCAGCTCGGCCAGTTCGCCGTAGTGCAGGGTTTCGCCGAGATCGTCCGACGCCGCAGCCGGGCCCAGATCGAGCCACACCGTGACGTCCACGACGAATTCCTGCCCGTCACGCTTCTCGTGCTCGAACACACCGTGCCGGCCGAACACCCGCAGTCCGGTGAGCGTGATCCGGTCAGCCATCGGCCCTCCCGCGCTGCCAGGCCGCGGCGACCGCCACGGCGTCGAGTGATGCGCCCACCTCGTGCACCCGCACTCCCCACGCGCCGGCCGCGGCGGCCAGCGTGGACACTGCCGCGGTCGCCACCTCCCGGCCGTCCGGCGGTCGCGGCTCGTCGTCCTTTCCGGACAGCAGACGGCCGAGGAAGCGTTTGCGCGAAGCACCCACGAGCACCGGAAAACCCAGAGAAAGCAGGGAACCGAGTCCCTGCAGCAGGGCCCAGTCGTGCTCCGCGCGCTTGGCGAAGCCCAGCCCGGGATCGAGCACCAGCGCACTCTCCTCGACGCCCGCGGCGAGCGCGGCGTCCACCCGGGACAACAGCTCGTCCCGCACCTCGGCGACCACATCGGTGTAGCCGGCGAGTGCGTTCATGTCCTTGCTGTGCCCCCGCCAGTGCATGAGCACCCACGGTGCCTTCGACGCGGCGGCCACCCGCGCCATGTCCGGATCGGCGAGCCCGCCCGAAACGTCGTTGATCACCCGCGCCCCGGCCTCGAGCGCGGACTCCGCGACGGTGGCACGGGTGGTGTCCACTGACAGCGCCATGCCTTCGGACGCCAGCTGCCGGATCACCGGGAGCACCCGCGCGGCCTCGATGTCCGCCTCCACCCGCGCCGCGCCGGGCCGCGTCGACTCACCGCCGACGTCGATCAGGTCCGCCCCGCGCCGCCACATCTCGCGCGCATGCTCCAGCGCCTGGTCGAGGTCGACGTAACGACCGCCGTCGGAGAACGAATCCGGCGTCACGTTGAGCACGCCCACCACCGCGCACCGGTCCGGACGCGGGATCACCGGCTGCTCCGGATCAGGTTCAGCGCCTCCGCCCGCGACGAAGCCGACGTGCGCAACAGCCCGCGAACGGCCGAGGTGGTGGTGCGCGACCCCGGCTTGCGGATTCCGCGCATCGACATGCACAGATGCTCGGCCTCGATGACCACGATCACCCCGCGCGGCTCCAGCCTGCGCACCAGCGCGTCCGCGACCTGCGACGTCAGCCGCTCCTGCACCTGCGGCCGCTTGGCGTAGAGGTCGACGAGCCGGGCGAGCTTCGACAACCCGGTGACCTTGCCGTCGGAATTGGGGATGTAGCCGATGTGCGCCGCGCCGTGGAAGGACAGCAGGTGGTGTTCGCAGTTGTGCGTCAGGTGCCCGCCGATCAGGAAGGTCGGATGCGGCTCGCACTTGAAGCTGTACACAGTGGACGGCTCGGCGATCAGCACGACCGAACGCACCTCGACGTACTCGGATTCGGCCAAGCCAGTCGCAAGCGCCTGCGGGAAGCCGTGTTTGCGGTACCAGCCGCCGGACACGTCGCCACCGCGCGCACCGACGGCGGCCGGGCGCCTGCTCAGCTGCCGCAGCGGAGTCCACTCGATGAGCGAGCCCGTTACGTCCGCGGCTTCCTGCCAGCCCTTCGGCGTGGCGAGCGGGTGATCCGGTGTCACCCGGAAACTGCCGGCCGAAGTGGTGACTTCGACCAGCGCAGGAGTCCGATGGGAGCTGATCCGGGTGACCGTGGTCTCCTCGACCTGTCCGCCGGCCAGCGTCCACAGCCGATCCCCCACCTCGATGCTGCCGGCCGGGACATCGCCGCCGACCGCGTTGACGGTCTGCCCGCCGGGCACGCACGTCGAGTACATCGGGATGTCGGTGACGAGCACGAGTTCCTCGTGCGATTCGTCGAACGTCCGCGCCAGCACCTCGTCCGGATCGGTGTAGAGGCCGGCGAACATTTCCCGGTAAGCGCGAGCGACCCGGGCCGGGGTGTCCTGGAGACCGTCCCGACCCGGGTCCTCACCGCAGGCGAGCAGTAGCTCGCGGATGGCGTGCTCCGCCCGGTCCTGGTCGAAGACCGGGCGGACGCCGTCGTTACTGCCTGTTGTCCGGTCCGTCCACGTCACGCCGCTGCTGCCCCTCGTCCGGCTGCTGGCCGTTCGCGCCGTCGGCGAACCAGCCCTGCTCACGCGGACGGTCCTCGGCGGGACGCCACGGCTGCTGACCACCCGGGGACGTCGCCGGAGTCCAGCCGGGAGGAGCCCCGTAGTTCGGCGGACCGCTCTGCGCACCACCCGGACCACCCTGCTGGTAGCCGCCCGCCGGACCGCCCGGCTGCTGCCCACCATACGACTGCGGCCAGCGGCCGCTGCCGTTCGACCCACCGTTCGGGCGACCGCCGTTCTGCGGCGGGGCGTACGGGTTGGCGTTGGGGTCGGGAGCCGGGTACGGCGGACCGCCGGGCAGCTCGCCGCCGCCGGGCGCGGTGGCGACCGGGGTCGGCGCCGGCTGCAGCACCGGCTTCTCCTTCTCCGGCGGCGGCCAGGGCTCGCCACGCTCCATCGCCAGCTCACCCGGGGTCTTCACCGGTGGCTTGTCCGACGGGGTGCGCTCCCCGAACTCGTTGAAGACGGTGATGTGCGGGCGCTTCTCGACGGTCGCGAAGATCCGCTCGAGGTCCTTGCGCTGCAGCGTCTCCTTGTCCAGCACTTCCAGGACCAGGTTGTCCAGCACGTCGCGGTAGGTGTTGAGCACGTGCCACGCCTCGGTGTGCGCGGTCTCGATGAGCTTGCGCACCTCCTCGTCGATTTCGTGCGCCACCTCGAGCGAGTAGTCGGCCTGCCGTCCCGCGGACCGGCCGAGGAACGGGTCGCCCTGCTCTTGGCCGTACTTGACCGCACCCAGCCGCGCGCTCATGCCGTACTCGGTGACCATCGCGCGGGCGATCTTGGTGGCCTGCTCGATGTCCGAGGACGCGCCGGTGGTCGGCTCGTGGAACACCAGTTCCTCGGCCGTGCGGCCACCCATCGCGAAGACCAGCCTGCCGATCATCTCCGACCGGGTCATCAGCTGCTTGTCGTCCTCGGGCACCAGCAGGGCGTGCCCGCCGGTACGGCCGCGCGGCAGGATGGTCAGCTTGTACACCGGTTCGATGTCCGGCATCGCCCACGCGGCGAGCGCGTGCCCGCCCTCGTGGTAGGCGGTGATCTTCTTCTCCTTCTCGGAGATGATCCGGCTCTTGCGCGCCGGACCGCCGACCACCCGGTCGACCGACTCCTCCAGCGCGGCGTCGGAGATCACGTGCCCGTTCTGCCGGGCGGTGAGCAACGCGGCCTCGTTGAGCACGTTGGCCAGGTCGGCACCGGACATGCCGACGGTGCGCTTGGCGAGCCCGCTCAGGTCGGTGCCCTGCGCGATCGGCTTGCCCTTCGCGTGCACCTCGAGGATCGCCTTGCGGCCACGCAGGTCCGGTGCGGACACCGGGATCTGCCGGTCGAACCGGCCGGGACGCAGCAGCGCCGGGTCCAGGATGTCCGGCCGGTTGGTGGCCGCGATCAGGATGATGCCGCCGCGGGCGTCGAAGCCGTCCATCTCGACGAGCAGCTGGTTCAGCGTCTGCTCACGCTCGTCGTGGCCACCGCCGAGGCCGGCGCCGCGCTGGCGGCCGACCGCGTCGATCTCGTCGACGAAGATGATGCACGGTGCGTTCTGCTTGGCCTGCTCGAACAGGTCACGCACCCGGGAGGCACCCACACCGACGAACATCTCGACGAAGTCGGAGCCGGAGATCGTGTAGAACGGCACTCCCGCCTCGCCGGCGACGGCACGCGCGAGCAGCGTCTTACCGGTACCCGGTGGGCCGTAGAGCAGCACGCCCTTCGGGATCTTCGCGCCGAGCGCCTGGTAGCGCGCCGGGTTCTGCAGGAAGTCCTTGATCTCGTACAGCTCTTCGACTGCCTCGTCGGCACCCGCGACGTCCCCGAAGGTGGTCTTCGGCATGTCCTTGTTCAGCTGCTTGGCCTTGGACTTGCCGAAGTTGAGGACGCGGTTCCCGCCACCCTGCGCGTTGTTCATCATCCACATCAGCAGACCCAGCACCAGCGCCAGCGGGATGGCGAAGATCAGGATCTGGGTGAACAGCGACTGCTGGGTCACCTTGGTGGTGAGCTTGATCGGCTGGCCGTCGACCTTCGCGTTGGTCAGCGCGGTGTAGATGGAGCTCGTGGCGTCCGCCGGGTACTGCGCGATGATCTGGTCGGTCTGGGTGCCGTCGACATCGACCTTCTGGGTGAGCTGCAGCTTGAGCTGCTGCTCCTTGTCCTCGAGGCTGGCTTCCTTGATGTGCCCCTGGGCGATCTGCTGGTTCGCCACCGAGATGGGAGCCTGCGTGTAGCCACGATCGCTGTCGAAGATCGTGTTGTAGGCGAACAACGCCAGCAACCCCGCGACGATCCACAGCAGTGGGTTCCTGAGCACGCTCTTCCGGTTCATACGACTCGGCCTTTGCGGCCTCGACCCTCCCTGGTTGGGCGGCTCCTGTGATACCCGCCATCGCGATCTTGACCCGGGGTGCCGCCAGGCACCCTTCCCACCAGGGTACCGTCCGGCCGGGCGATGGGCCCTGGTGAGCCTCTCGCAGGTCAACGGCCGATCCCGCGTGAGGGTTCCCGGACCCGGGCAGTCAGCGGGTGCTGTCCGCCACGGACGAGACCATCTCACCCAGCCGCGTCCGCAGTGTCTTCGGGTCCGCGGGGGCCACGGTCACCCACTCCCTGCCGTCCGTTCCGGCCCGTGACAAGCTCAAATACCGTCCGGTGGCGGTGTCGAACCAGCCCAGTACCCGGGACCGCTGCCGGGAGCCGAGCTGGGTGCGGCTGTTCGCTGCGAGCTGACCGCCGCGCAGCCGCGGCTGGCCGGCGATCAGCCCGTAGGTCTCCCGCGGGTCGACCGTGGCGCGCTCGCTGAGTGACTGCCGTCTCGCCCGGCGGCCCTTCTCCTCGGCCTCGCCCGCACCGCCCGCGGCCACCGGCACCCGGATCGGCCGGGTGTGCAGTGCCTCGTCCAGCGGCAGGGTGACCGACGCCTCGGTGCCGCGCCTGCCTGCCGGCAGCAGGTTCACGACCGCGGAGACCAGCCCGTCGGCCGGGGTCTCGCGCAGCCAGATGCCGTCCGCGTCCTGGATCGCGAGCACGCCGGTGCGCTCGTCACCCGCCGCGAGCAGGCCGACCGGATGGGCCTCGAACTCCGGGATGTGCAGCCCGTCGATCGTGACCGGGGCCCGCGCGAGCAGGCCGAGCCAGTCGTCCAGCCGCGGTTCCACGCGACCGCGCGCGTCGCGCAGGTCGCGTGCCTTCAGCTCGGCGTCGATCCGGTGCCGCAGCGACACCCGCTCGTCCTGGGTGTCCCCGTGCGAACGGACCCGCAGCGGGTACGGCAGCTCGCCCAGCTCCATCGACTCCCACAGGAAGTCGAACGCCATCGGCGAGAAGAACTCCTGGTGCATCCGGTGCTGCTCACCCTCCAGAATCGGTCCGCGGCCAGCGTAGCGCGGGCCGCCGCGCCGCGGTCAGAACGCGGCGGCGCTCGACTGGTCGGCGGCTCCGGCCAGCATCTCACCGAGCCGGTGCCGCAGCGTCGGCGCGTCGGCCGGGGCGATGGTGATCCAGTCCCGGCCGTCCCGGCCGCGGCTGGCCTGTGTGAAGTACCGGCCGGTCTCGGTGTCGAACCAGCTGAGCACCGGCGAACGGCTGCGCCCGCCGAGCCGGTTGCGCGCGTTCGCGCCGATCTGCCCGCCCCGCAGCCGCTGCTGGGCGTGCAGCCGGGCGAGTGCCTTGCGGTCCTCGTCCACGCTCGCCCGGCCAGCCGCGTCGACCTGGTTGCCGCGACGCTGCATGAAGTCCACCCCGGAGGCGCTCACCAGCTGCTCCAGCGGCACGGTGATCGACTTCTCGCTGCCGCGCGGCGCACCGGGCAGCAGGGAAATGACGGCGGTGGCCAGCCCGTCCGGCGGGCACGGGTTCAGATGCAGCCCGCGCTGGTCCTGCACCGCGAACAGGCCCTGGTCCCCGAGCCGCGCGGCGACCGCGAGCAGCGGCTCGCCGTTCGGGTCGAGCAACTGCACGGTGTCCAGGCTCGTGTCGGGCGAGGCGAGAATGCCGAAGTAGTCCTCGACGTGCGGCTCCGGCCGGCCGCGATGATCGGCCAGACCACGCTCGGCCAGCCCGGCGAGCACGCGGGCGCGCAACCCGGCGCGCTCGTCCATCGTCGCGCCGTGCGAAGGGATGCGCAGCGGATAGGGCAGCTCACCCACCGCGGCCGACTCCCACAGGAAGTCCACCTCCAGCGGCGTGAGCAGCTCCGCGTTCGGCATCGGCCAACCCCCTACCCCGAGTGTTCACGGACAACCGCGGGCGCGTGGCCGATCGGCCACGCGCCCGCGGGGTGAAGCATCAGTCTTCCTCGTCCTCCGACCACGCCCCGATGACCGGGGGCGGGGTGGCCTCGCTGGCACCGAACGCGTCGTCCGGGTCCGGTTCGATGAGGAACGAGGCATGCGTGTGCTCCTCGTCCTCGGAACCCTGGCCACCGTGCGCGCCCATGCCGCCACCCATGCCGCCCATCGCCGGGCTCATGCCCTGCTGGCCCTGGCCGATGGTGCCACCGGCGGGAACGACGCCCTGCTGCTGCGGCATCGCCGAAGCGGCGCTCTGCCCGCTCTGCTGCTCCGAGGAGGCCGCGGTGCTGTCGTCCTTGCGCGACGACCCGCTGCGGCTGCCCTGCCCGAGCTTGCCGCCGGCGAGCCCGGCTCCACCGGCCACACCGAGACCGAGCGCGGCACCGCCACCGCCGCCACCACCGGACGAGGCCGCGGGGGCCGGCGCGGCCGGAGCCGGCGCGGGACCGCCCGCACCCGCTCCTGCCCCGGGCGCGAGACCGCCGTCGAAGCCGGAAGTGCCGTAGGTGCCCGAATCCGGCGCCACGTGCACGGGCGCGCTGTGCGCGCCCGGCGCGCCGGCTCCGCCGACCGCCGCGCCGCCGAGCGCCGCCGCACCGGCGAGGCCGTGTCCGGCACCCGGGTGCGAAACCGCGTTGACGGAGTTGAACGAGTTGCCGTTGGTGTGCGTCGCGGTCGGCTTCATGCCGAGCGAATCGGGGCCGAAGCTCGGTGTGGAGCCGTCGACGTCGCTCATCGCCTCGGTGTAGGCGTTGAAGAACGCGACCTGCTGGGCCTTGACGTCGTCGGCCGCGTCGGCCTGCGCCTTCTGGTCCGCGGCCAGTGCGGCGGGCCCGCCCGCGAGAGCGGCGGACATCGCCTGCTTCGGATCGAAGTCACGCGGTGCCGGCATCTTCTTGACCTCGGCGGCCGCGGTGGCCTGCCTTGCCATCCGGTCGGCCATGGTGTGCGCGGCGTCCGAGGCCTGGGTGCCGGAGTTGGCGATCGAGACGAGCGCGCCCTGCGCACTCGCCGCGCCCTCGCCGACCCACGCGTTGCCGAGTTCGGCGATCGCGTTGTACAGGTCGTCGGACGTGCGCTTCAGCTCGCCGCCGTGCTTGGTCCAGTGCTGCCCGGTCGCCTCGGCGGTGCCCGGATCGTTGTCGTTCACCGCGCCGTTGTAGAGCTGCTGGCTGGCCTGGGAGTTCCAGTTCGGCGGGTTGCCGATCGCGCGGTCACCGCCCATCTCGAAGCCGCCGGAGCCGCTGCGCGCGGCGTCCACGATGCCCTGCGACGAGTTGCTGCCCAGCGGGACGGCCGACCCGGACGCCGGGGGCGCGTAGCCGCCCTGCTGCCCGTAGCCGGAACCGTCCATCCCGGTGGTGCCTTGATTGGGTGCCATGACTTGCTGATCCCCCTAGGACGTCAGGCGTTACGGAACGGGTCGGCCGAGGACTGGTCGATCTCGTGGTATCGGGCCATCGCCTGGACGATGCCCTCTTCGGCGGCCTGGTACTGGCCGAGCAGGTTCTGCAGCGCGGAGGAGTAGGAGTCGCCACCGCCGTCGGCGCGCTGCACGAACTTCGCCGCCATCGCGTTGCCGACCGGGTTGTTGCCGAGCTTCGGCGGCTGGGCGAGGACGCCCGAGCTGTTCAGCAGGGCCTCGACCGCGTCCTTGCCGGTGCGGATCTTGTTCAGCACGGTGTGCGCCGCGTCGGGATCGATCCCGACCTGGCCGTTCGCAGCCGCGCTCCTGAACGCGTTGGCGTCGCCCATCTGCCCTCTCTCCGTTCCCCCGCGCGAGTCGGCAACCCGCCCGCATGGCAATAGGTCTTCGCATAGGTTAACGCACCTGGTCGCGACCTATGACGCGATCGACGAGATCAGAGTTCCGCATCCGGCGTGATCGCCGCAACACTTTCTTCAGGACGTGTAGACGTGCGGGTCCAGCGTGCCGATGTAGGGCAGGTCCCGGTAGCGCTCGGCGTAGTCGAGGCCGTAGCCGACCACGAACTCGTTCGGGATGTCGAAGCCGATGTAGCGGACCGGCACGTCGACCTTGACCGCCTCCGGCTTGCGCAGCAGTGACACCACCTCGAGCGAGGCCGGGTTCCGACTCGCCAGGTTCTTCAGCAGCCACGAGAGTGTGAGCCCGGAATCGACGATGTCCTCGACGATCAGCACGTCGCGGCCCGCGATGTCGCGGTCGAGGTCCTTGAGGATGCGCACCACGCCCGAGGACGAGGTCGAGGACCCGTACGACGACACGGCCATGAACTCCAGCTGCGAGGGCAGTTCGAGTGCCCGTGCGAAGTCGGTCATGAACATGACCGCGCCCTTGAGGACCCCGACCAGGATGAGGTCGCCCTGGCCGTGGTCCGGATGATCGGCGGCGATCTTGGCCGCCAGCTCCGCGATCTTGTCCTTGATCTGCTGCTCGGTGATGAGCACGGAGGCGATCTCGCCCTCGTACACGAGTCATTCCCCTCGGGTGGTGGGTTCGGGTTCGGGTCCGGCAAGCGAGAGCCTGCCACGGCACCGGCGTGCCTCCAAGTTGCCCGGCAGCCACACGCCGCCCTGGCCGCGCCAGCGGGCCACCAGCGCGTCGACCGAACGCAGGTGCGCGTCGGTCAGCTCCCGGACGCCGGACTCCAGCAGCCACCTGCGGAGAACCCGCCTGCGCAGTGCCGCAGGCTCGGTCGCGAGGACGGCCGTGTCCAGCTCTCCGGCCTCCTTCGCGCGCTCGTGCACCAGCGCGGCCAGTGTGTCCAACGCCTCGGTGTCGTCGCGCAATTGGGCGGCGGTGCGGGCGAGCGCGGGCGCGACTCCGCCGGCCAGCACTTCTTCCAGCAACGGAAGCACTTCGCTGCGTAACCGGACGCGCGTGAAACGCGGATCCTCGTTGTGCGGGTCCTGCCACGGCTGTACGCCGAGTTCGGCGCAGGCCTCCCGGGTCTGCGCGCGCGTGATGCCCAGCAGCGGCCTTCCCCACGGCGGATCGTGCGGACGCATCCCGGCGAGCGACCGTGGCCCGGAACCGCGCCCGAGACCGAGCAGCACCGTCTCCGCCTGATCGTCGAGGGTGTGGCCGAGCAGTACGAGCCCTTCGCCGCCGGAGAGTGCTTCGCGGAGCGCGCGGTACCTCGCCGTGCGCGCGGCTGCTTCAGGACCACCTTTGCCCGTGACATCGACAGCGTGCACCTCAGCCCGCTCTACGCCCAGCTTCCGCACCACAGCAGCAGCTTCGGCCGCGACGTCTGCGGAGCCTTCCTGGAGACCGTGGTCGACCACGAGCGCGCGCGTGTGAAAGCCATGGCGACGAGCGACGTACGCGGCAGCTTCGGCCAACGCCACCGAATCCGCGCCACCGGACACTGCGACGCACACTTCGCCGGGCAAGTCGACGGCGGTGAGGTAGTCACGGACCGCTGTGCGGACCGCGGCGAGCGCGCTCACCCGTGCAGACGCCGTACCCAGGTCGCGGGGTCCGCGATCTCCGCCCGGGTCGGCAGCGTGTTCGGCGACCGCCAGACCGCGTTGAACCCGGCCATGCCGACTGCGTCCACCACATGCCGGGTGAATTTCGCGCCTTCCTCGTACTGGCGGATCTTCGCGTCGAGCCCGAGCAGGGCACGCAGCAGCCGGTCGAACAGGCCGCCACCGCGGCGGCGGGCGCTGAACTTCGCGCGGATCTGCTCGACGCTGGGCACCACCTGCGGGCCCACCGCGTCCATCACGTAGTCGGCGTGCCCTTCCAACAGCGTGGACAACGCCAGCAGCCGGTCGAACACCGCACGTTCCTTCGGCGACTGCAGCAGCTCGGCGATCCCGGCGCCCTTGCCACGCTGCTTGACCGCGTCGGTGAGCCGGCCGAACAGCTCGGTCAGGCCCTCGTCGGACTGCCCGGCGATGCCGGAGACCAGCCGCTCGACCTCGTCGGCGAAGTAGTCCCGCAGCCACGGCACGGCGGTGAACTGCAGCCGGTGCGTGCATTCGTGCAGGCAGACCCAGAGCCGGAAATCCTTGTCCGGCACCTTCATCGCGCGCTCCGCGGCGACCACGTTCGGTGCGACGAGCAGCAGCTCACCCCGGTTTTCCGGACCGCCGAACGGGTCGTACTGGCCGAGCACGCGGGAGGCGAGGAAGGACAGCACCACGCCGGTCTGCACGCCGGCGCCGGAGGCCAGGATCGGGCCGAGCGGCCCACCCTGAGCTGCGGGCAGCGCGCGGCCGGTCAGCGCGCCGAGCCCGGACGCGGCGGAACGCACCCAGCCCGGTCGGTCCACCACCGTGCCGGGAAGCAGCGGCAGGTCCTGGCCCAGCCCAGTCAGTTCGCGGACGTGGCCCTCGGCCTCGGCGGTCAGCTCCCGCAGGTCGGTGACCGCGCGCTCGGCCTCGTCGCGCGCGATCCGCGGACCGCCGCGCACGAGCGCCGCGCCGGTGCCGGCCGCGCGGTCCCAGTCGACCATCGGACGGTACCGGGTCTCGGTTTCCTGGCTCACCTTCCCGACGCTACCTGCCGTTGCGGTCACTGACAGCCGCAGTTGCGCAATGTCGTGGCGAGCACGTCGAGCGCGGCCTGTCCGGGATCCTTGTCCGACCCGTTGGACATGAACGCGAACGCGAGCACGCGGTTGTCCTTGTCCAGCACGTAGCCGGCGAGGGTGTTGACGCCGGTGAGCGTGCCGGTCTTGGCCCGCACCCAGCCCTTGCCCGCGGCCGACTGGCCCGAGCCGTACCGGCCGGCGAGCGTGCCAGCCGGGCTGCCCGCCACCGGGAGACCGGCGAGCAGCGGACGCAGCTTGGGCGTGTTCTCGTTCTTGCCGTCCGGCCCCGCGGCGGCGGCGAGCACCTGGGTGAGCAGCCGTGCGGGCACCTTGTTCATGTTGGACAGCCCGCTGGTATCGAACAGCTGCAATCCGCTGACGTCGAACCCGTGGTCGCCGAGCACCTTCTTCACCGCGGCAGCCGCGCCGTCGAACGAAGCTTCGCCGCCGGTGGCGATCGCGACCTGCCGGCCGAGCGCGTCGGCGAGCACGTTGTCGGAAATCTGCAGCAGCGCGTACGCGAGCTCCGGCAGCGGCGCCGACTGGACCTGGCCGAGCACCTTCGCACCGGCGGGCGCCTTGGTCACCCCGCCCGCGTTCCCGCCGAGCTTCTGCGCCAGGAGCTGGGTGATCGAGGTGGCCGGGTTGCCCGAGCGCGGCGTCTCGTCGACCTTCGGGTTGCCGCGGCCGCCGTCGGTCATCACCGGCACGATCGGCGCGCCGTACGTCGACGGCGCGTCACCGGCCTCCCAGCCCTTCGCGGTGACCGGGCCGCTGTACGCGCTGACGTCGACCTGCACGCTGCTGACGTTGCCGGCAGCCTTCTTCACCTGCGTGACGAGGTCGTCCACGTGTGCCGCACCCGGGTACAGCGGGGAGTCGGTGCCCTGCGGCAACGCGGTCAGCGTGGGATCGCCACCGCCGACGAGAACGACCGTGCCGGGCTGGTCACCCTGCACGACCTTCGTGGTCAGCCGCTTCGTCGGATCCATCGAGAGCAACGCGGCCGCGACGGTAAGGATCTTCGTCGTCGACGCGGGCGTCAGGGCTGTGTTCGACGCGTGGTCCCACAGCACACTGCCGCTCGACGGGTCGATCACGCTGCCGGTCAGCTGCGACAGCGCCGGGGCGCCGGCGGGGCCGGCCAGCGCGGACGCGACGCCGGCCGGCGACGCACCCGGACCCGAGGTGTCCGGACCGTGCAGCGCGAGGCTCACGTCCGCCGGATCGGGCTCGGATCCCTTGGGCGCGTTGGGCGCCCAAGGGAGGCCCAGCTGGTTGGCCACCTTCGGCATTGCCGAAGCGACGCCCGCCGCGGCGAGCACCAGCACCGCGACGATCCCGACGACCAACAGCTTGCGTCGCCGCTTCGGGCGGCCCCCGTCGGCAGGCGCGGCGGGCGGGAACCCGTCCGGCGGCCGCGGGATACCGACGGTCGCCTCACTGGCGAACTGCTCCGGCTCGCTCTCGGCCGGACGCTGCCCGGCGAACGCCGCCTCCTGGTGTCCGGGCTGCTGTTCCGGCCACCCGGCCGGCTGCTGTTCCGGCCGGTTCGCGGGCTGCTGTTCCGGCCGGCTCCCGGGTTTGGGCGGCGGCTGCTGTGCCGACGGCGGACGCGGGATACCGACCGTCGCCTCGGCCGGGAACTGCCCCCCGGACGGCTCGATCCGCATCGGCCGCGCAGGTCCACCGGACGCCGGCGGCACGCTGCCCCGCGGCGGCTCCGGCAGGACCGGTACCTCGAGCTGCTGCGACCACGCCCCGCCCCGCCCCTGGGGCACGTCCCGGCGCTGCTCGCCGGGGTTACGCGATCCGGCGGCCTCGGGGTGGCGGGAGTAGTTGTCCTCTGACCGGTCTCCGGGATTGCGAAGCCGGCTTTCCTCGGACCGGGCCTCGGGACTGCGGGACTGGTTGTCACCTGGCCGGGCCCCGGGATTGCGGAGCTGGGCATCCTCGCGGCCGCGGGACTGGCTTTCCTCGGACCGGGCCTCGGGGCTGCGGGACTGGTTCTCCGGCGGCGTCGAACCGGACTCGGCGCGGAACGCCGTCCAGCCCTCCCCGGCAGGCGGGGAGGACTGTGCTTCACGGGGCGTCACCGGGCGGAAGGCCGCCCAGCCCTGTCCACTCTGTCCACCCTGTCCGCTGTCCGGCGCCGGACCGGCCGCGGGCGATTCGTCCCGGAACGCGGAGAACTGCTCCCCCTGCGACGGCTGCGACGGCTGCGACTGCGGTGACTGCGCGGGGGGCCGTTGCTGGCCGGGCCGGCTTTCCTGCCCAGCCGGCGGGGCAGGACGACGCGCAGGCTGGAATGCCGGGCCGGATCGTTCGGACGTACCGCGCGAAGGCTGCCCCGGACGTTCCACCGGCACCCACGGGACCTGCTGGACCTGCTCGCCGCGCGACTGCTGTTCCCCGCGCGATTCGGGCCGCCGCGGCTCGTCCTGACGGGGCTGGTCCTGACGGGGCTCGTCCTGACGTGCCTCCGGCCGTTCCCGCGCTTCCGGCCGCTGAGCCTGCGCGGCCGGCGATTCGGGCCGCCACTGGACCTGCGAAGCCTGCTCGCCACGCGATTCGGGACGCGGCTGCTGTTCCGCACGCGCCCCCGCCTGCTCCCGCCGCTGAGACCCCTGCTCACCGGACGACTCCGGCCGCCACTGGACCTGCTGGGTCCGCTCGCCACCCGGTTCTTCCCGCGACTGCTCGGCCTGCTGCCCACCCTGCGGCGGCCAGGACGGCGCCGACCCGGCGGGTTCGGCCGGCGCGTTGACCCCGGGCACCGGTTCCGGCGGAACGTTCGGCCGGAACCACGAACCGGGCCCGTCACCGGGTGTGACGTTCGGCACGGCGAGCCGGTCGGTGGTGCCCGAGTTCCGCTTCGGCAGCGGCAACCCGGCGGTCGCCTCTTCGCCACGGGACGAGGCGTCCTCGTCACCCGTGGGCCACCTCGGCTGGTCGTTGTCCGGCACCCACCACTCCTTCTCACCTGCCCCGCGAAGGGGCCAAGCTCACATGCCGCCTGGCCGACATCGGCGCGACCGGCCGGCGGGGTGTAGTCCACACTAGTGACGTCAACGAGGTGATTGCGGTTGCCGCCCACGACGCGTGGCACACCCAGATTCGAGAAGCAGCGAGGACGGCCGTGGAATTCGACGTCACGATCGAAATCCCCAAGGGGGAGCGCAACAAGTACGAGGTCGACCACAAGACCGGTCGGATCAAGCTCGACCGGACCCTGTTCACGGCAACGCAGTACCCGGCCGACTACGGCTTCATCGACGACACCCTGGGCCAGGACGGCGATCCGCTGGACGTGCTCGTGCTGGTGCAGGAGCCGACGTTCCCCGGCTGCCTGATCCGCTGCCGGGCGATCGGCATGTTCCGGATGACCGACGAGAAGGGTCCGGACGACAAGGTGCTCGCCATCCCGACGAACGACCCGCGGCTGGAGCACCTGCGCGACATCCACCACCTCAACGAGTTCCACCGGCTCGAGATCCAGCACTTCTTCGAGGTCTACAAGGACCTGGAGCCGGGCAAGAGCGTCGAGGGCTCAAGCTGGGTGGGACGCACCGAGGCGGAAGCGGAGATCTCCCGTTCGCTGGAACGGGAGACCGACCGGCTCGCCAAGGTCGCGCTCGAAGGCGAAGCCGAGCACTGAGCCGTACGCGAAAAAGCGCCGTTCACCCGAGGTGAACGGCGCTTTTTCGGTTCCGCGGTCAGCCGGCGAGGGCGAGTTCCGCGGCCTGCTCCTCGGAGCGAGCCTCCATCGCCGACTTGTCCGACAGCGGCTTCTCCCGCAGGAACCACACCAGCGCGAAGCCTGCGCTCAGCACGATCCCGCCGATCAGGAACACCGTGCTCATCGAGCCGGCGAAGCCGTCGAGGATCGGCCGGGCGAGCACCGGGTCGAGCGAGGAGAGGAACGACGTGTCGTTCACGTCGACCCCGCCCGAGGCCATCCGCTGCGCGAACTCCGGGTGCTGGGCCAGCGCGGCGACGTAGGCGGGCGAGCCCATCGCCGAGCGGACCGCCGCGGCGATCCGGTCACCGACCGTGCTGAACAGGATCGACAGGAACACCGCGGTACCCGCCGTGCCGCCGATCTGCCGGAAGAACGTGGCCGTGGAGGTCGCGACGCCGATGTCCTTGGGCGACACGTCGTTGGTGGCGGCCAGCGTCAGCGTCTGCATCGACGAACCGAGGCCGAGCCCGATCACGAACGCGATCACCATCACCACGCCCAGCGGGGTGTCCACGCCGATCGTCGACAGCGCGAACAGGGACGCGGCCATCAGGCCCAGACCGGCCACCGCGAACGGCTTGTACCGGCCCGTCCGGGTGATCACGCGACCGCTGGTCAGGCTCGCCACCATGATCCCGAGGGTGAGCGGCAGCATTTGCAACCCGGCCTGCGTCGGCGTCGCACCCTTCACGATCTGCAGGTACAGCGGAAGCGACATCATCGCGCCGAACATCCCGATGCCCTGGATCACGGTGACCAGCGTGGCCACCCGGAACACCGGGCGGCGGAACAGCCGCAGCGGCAACAGCGCGGCGTCACCCATCCGGCGTTCCTGCAGGATGAACAGGGTCACGCCCAGTCCGCCGATCAGGTACATCGCCAGCGACGCGGGCGAGCCCCAGCCCCATTCCCGGCCCTGCTCGGCCACCAGCAGCAGCGGCACCAGGCCCATGGTCAGCGCACCGGCGCCGAGGAAGTCGATCCGCTGCTGCACCCGGGTGTGCGGCAGGTTCAGCACCTTGCTCACCACGACCAGCGCGGCGAGCGCGACCGGCACGTTCACCAGGAACACCCAGCGCCAGCCGGTGATGCCGGCGAACGAGTCGATCCCGGCGAAGAAACCGCCGACGACCGGTCCGGCCACGCTCGAGACACCGAACACGGCCATGAAGTAGCCCTGGTAGCGGCTGCGCTCACGGGGCGAGGTGATGTCGCTGATGATCGCCAGCGCGAGCGACATCAGGCCACCGGCGCCGAGACCCTGGAACGCGCGGAATGCGGCCAGTTCGTACATCGAACTCGCCATCCCGCTGGCCAGTGAACCGGCGAGGAACAGCGAGATCGCGGTCAGGTACATCGGCTTGCGGCCGAAGAGGTCGGACAGCTTGCCGTACAGCGGCGTGGAAAGCGTCGCGGTGATCAGGTAGGCCGTGGTGGCCCACGCCTGGAGGCTCTGGCCGTGCAGTTCGTCGGCGATCGTCTTCATCGCCGACGACACGATGGTCTGGTCGAGGGCCGCCAGGAACATGCCGAGCATCAGTCCGGACAGAACAGTGAGGATCTGCCGGTGCGATAGCCGTCCGTTCGTGGTGGTGCCCCCTTCCGTGCCGGTGTCGCTCATCGGGTCTCCCTTGCTGGTGGTCTGAGTGGCCGGGTAGTTGCTTGTACCTGTCAACTACTTGCCTTGCACAAGTATTCCCGAAAAGCTTGCATCGCACAACCAACTTCTTTGTGACCCTCGTCGCAGGCCCCTGAACAGCACAAAGGGCCGCCCGCGTCAGCAGACGGCCCTTCGTCAGAGCAGGGTCAGGCGGTGTAGCCCGGGACGGGGAACGGCGCGAGGAACTCGCGGATCTCGGCGGCGATGGCGTCCAGCGCCGGTTCCTCCTGTGCGGCCGCGGCGGTCACCGTGCGGTCGATCCACTCCGCGACCTGCGTCTGGTGCTCCGGCCGGAGACCGCGCGTGGTGATCGCCGACGTGCCCAGCCGGATGCCCGAGGGGTCGAACGGCTTGCGCGGGTCGAACGGGACGGTGTTGTAGTTCAGCTCGATCCCGGCGCGGTCCAGCGCCTGTGCGGCCGGCTTGCCGGGCACCGCCTTGCCGGTCAGGTCGATCAGCAGCAGGTGGTTGTCCGTCCCGCCGGAGACGAGGTCGTAACCCCGGTCCACGAGGGCCTCGGCAAGCGCCTTGGCGTTCGCGACGACCGTGTGCGCGTACTCGGAGAACGACGGCTGCCGCGCCTCCCCGAGCGCGACCGCGATGGCGGCCGTCGTGTGATTGTGCGGACCGCCCTGCAGCCCAGGGAAGACGGCCTTGTCCACAGCCTTCGCGTGTTCGGCGTCGGACAGGATCATCGCACCGCGCGGACCACGCAGCGTCTTGTGCGTGGTCGTGGTGATCACTTGCGCGTGGCCGACCGGCGACGGATGCGCGCCGCCGGCGACGAGACCGGCGATGTGCGCGATGTCGGCGACCAGCACGGCGTCGACTTCACGGGCGATCTCGGCGAACGCCGGGAAGTCGATGGTGCGCGGGATCGCCGTGCCACCCGCGAAGATCAGCTTCGGCCGGTGCTGCCGGGCGAGGTCGCGGACCTGGTCGAGGTCGACCCGGCCGGTCTCCTTGCGCACGCCGTAGCGGACCGGCGTGAACCACTTCCCGGTGGCGGACACGCTCCAGCCGTGCGTGAGGTGGCCGCCGTCCGGCAGCGCCATGCCGAGCACCGTGTCACCGGGCTTGGCGAAGGCCAGGTACACCGCGAGGTTCGCGGGTGAGCCGGAGTACGGCTGCACGTTGGCGTGGTCCACGCCGAACACGGCCTTGGCGCGCTCGATGGCCAGCGTCTCGATCTGGTCGACGAGCTGCTGACCCTCGTAGTAACGCTTGCCGGCGTACCCCTCGGAGTACTTGTTCGTGAGCACGGTGCCGGTCGCTTCCAGCACCGCCTGCGAAACGTAGTTCTCCGAAGCGATCAGGCGGATCTTGTCGTGCTGGCGCTTCGCCTCGTCCTCGACGAGGCCGGCGAGCTGCGGGTCGGCCGCGGCGAGAGCGGACAGGGCGGGCTGGTGTGTCATCGCGTACTCCGGTTGTGCAGTGGCCATCACCCAGGCGCGCGGTGCCGGCCTCGTCGTCGCTCCCCGGTGGTGCTCCACCTCTTGAATGGCGCCAGTCGCGGCTGCGGGAGGAAGTTTAGTGCACCGCCCGCGCCGCGCCCGGCCCGTGGGAACGGCGGTTACGCCGGCTGCGCGCCGTCGCGGTGCCGGCGCGCGAGCTCCTGGTAGACGGCCGCGTTGTGCTCCACCCACATGCGCGCGGAATCGGTGAGCGGCACGAACTTCTTCGCCGGGCTGCCCATCGCGATCACCTCGCCGGGCACCTCGGTGCCGGGTGTCACCGTGGCACCGGCGGCCACCAGCGCCCGCGGGCCGATCACCGCGCGATCGAGCACCGTGGAGCCGTTCCCGATCAACGCCTGTTCCCCGACCGTGCAGTCGTGCACGAGGCACTGGTGCCCCACGGTGACGTTGCGGCCGATCTCACACAGCTCGGTGTTCGTGTGCACCACCGAGTTGTCCTGGATGTTGGCGCCCTCGCGGATCACGATCGGACCGAAGTCGGCCCGGATCACCGCGCCGTACCAGACGGAGGCGCCCTTCTCGACGGTCACATCGCCGATCAGGGTGGCAGTGGGGGCGATCCAGGCGTCCGGGTGGACGTTCGGGCTGGCGCCCTCGAAGGAGAACAGAGGCATGTGCGCACCCTAAGCGGCGTCAGCGATATCCGGCGAAGCAGAGCGCTTCGATGTCCCCGCGCAGGCCGCGGAACGGACGCGGCCGGACCCGCTGCTGCACCACGGCACCGAGCAGGTAGCTGAGCAGGGCACGGGCACGGGCGCGGGGATCGTCCACGTCGAGCGGGGAGAGCAGTTCCACGAGCAGTTCGGTGATGGACGTGAGCATCGCCTCGATCGCCTGCGGATGCTGCGCGCGGCCCGCCGCGATCCAGTACTCGAACCAGAGGAACGCACCGGCCGGCCGTTCGGCGAATTCCGCGAGGTAGGCCTCGGTGACCGCGAACAGCCGCTCGCGCGGGTCTTCGTGCTCCTGCCCGACGGCACGCAGCCCGGCCGCGAAAGTGTTGATGTGCGCGGCCATCGCCCGGTCGATCAGGACGTCGGTGTCGGCGAAGTAGTAGTGGATCGCGCTTTTGGTCAGTGGCCCGGCATCCGCGATCGCGCGTACCGTGCACCCGGCGAGCCCGTCCCTGGCCAGCACCACCCTGGCGGCCTCCACGATCTGTTCCTGCTTCTGCAGCTGGTTGGGCGACAGCTGGGCACTGCGGCCGGGGACGGCAGTCACGGTGATCCTCGTTACGGTTTCCAGGACGGTGGGCCCGAAGTCTAGGGCAGATGTCCTGCCCGCCCCCGTAGGGTGAAAAACCGGATTGGCCACCCCGCTCCACGCAGCGGACAATGCCCGGCATGGTGATCTCAGGGGACAAGGGGCTCAGCGAGGCGGCGCGCCGTCAGCTGGAGAAGGAAATAGCCGATCTGCGCGCGCAACGGGCGGCGCTCGCGCCGCAGCCGGGCGAGCAGGAACGCACCGGGGACGCGGCGGACCAGGCGGACGTGATCGACCGCGCGGAGGCCGCCGCCCGGCTGGAACGGCAGATCGCCGACGTGTCCGCAAAGCTCGAGCACGGTGCGTACGACAGCTCGCTGCTTCCCGACGGCACGCGCGTTTCCCTGCGTTTCGCCGACGGCGACGAGGAAGCGTTCACTGTGGTCACCCTGCCGGGGGAAGATGCCGATTCGGTGACCTCGGACAGCCCGCTGGGTCTGGCCTTGGCCGGCGCCAAGGCAGGCGACGAGGTCACCTACCGCACGCCGCGCGGGGAAGCGACCGTGACCGTCCTGGAGCTGACCCCGCCGAAGGACTGACCACAAAGGACTGACCGAAGGCCGCCCCGTTCTCCCGGGGCGGCCTTCGGTCAGTTCGCGCCGGTGCCGGAGACGGTCTCGACCCGGTAGGCGTAGACGGCGTCGCGCTCGACCGCCACGTGCCAGCCGTCGCAGAGCTGGTCGGTGCGCAGGTGCTCGCCGGCCGGCCACCAGTCCGCGGTGAGCGTCGGCGGTTTCGGCTCAGCGGTCCCGGGCTTGCAGACGGCAGGCAACGTGGTGCCGGCGGGCGAGTACTTCAGCAACCGTTCCGCCCCCGTGGTGCGAATGAGCTCCTCGACCTGCTGTGCGCCGTCGGGTACCCAGTCCGGCAGCTTCGCTTCCGCGTCGTTCTTGCCGTCGATCCCGCTCTGGTGGGACACCGCCTTCACGTGCCCGTTCCCGTGCTCGACGACGGCATCCTCGACCCCACACGCGGACACCGCGGCCACCGCCGCCATCGTCAGCACCCCGGCAGCCACCCTGCTCATCTTCATGACCTCCAGCAAAGCCGGGCGCGGCCACGACGCCATCAGCCTTACGGCCCGGCCACCTGGCCGTTCGGCCGAAATCCGTGAGGTGTCCGAATCGCCTGCGACAGATCGGACCGTTGTGTAACATCCAGCGTGTCCAGCTCGGCTGCCGAGCGTCCGGACACACCGGTGAGCAGGGGGAACGACGTGGGATCAGCAGCGACACCCGATCCGCACGACCTCAAGCGGCGGCTCGCGGAGTCGATCGAACGGGCCGGGCAGCGCGTCCGCGTTCTGGCGGAGGACGAGCACACCACCTCGGTGATCACCGCCGAAGCGGAGACGGCCGACGGCGCCGTGCACGCGACCGTGACCGGCAGCGGCCGGCTGCACGAACTGACGCTCGACGAGCGGGTCCGGCATTGGGCACCCGAGGAAATCGCGCACCAGGTCGTCCGCTGTGTTCAGCACGCCCAGTCCCGGTTGGCCCAGGCCGCCGTGGACGCGGTGGCCCCGGATCTGCCGTTCGCCGCGCTGGCCGCCGACCGTCTGCGCGCCGGGTTCCCGCCGCCGGAGGGCGAAACCGTAAGCACCACTGGAGATCGGACCGGCAACGACGTCGTCGTCAAGCTGACCGCCTGGGACCAGGACGACTGACGGCGGCACAGAAAGGAACCCGGACATGGGGGGATTCCATTGGGACCCGCGGGCTTTCACGCTCGCCCAGGCCCGGTACGGCGAACTCGCCGACCAGGGCGAGGGCTACCTGTACCCGATGGTGGCCGAGCACGTGGTCGGCTGGCGGGCAGGCGGCCTGCTGGACCTGCTGGTCATCCACCACAAGTCGTTGGCGAAGGAGGTCGCGGTTTCGGCCGGTTGCACGCCGGCGATGCTGCGCAAGATCAACGACAACCTGTCTGCCGCAGGAAGGCAGTACACCGGATCGGACAACGCGGCGGCCGAGGACATCAGCGCCACGTGGGACCGGATGGGCTACGACCTGCCCTCGACCGGCGATCCCGATCTCGAGCGATTCGGCGGCGTCGCCTACGACTTCGGCTCCGGTTTTCCCCCGAGCGAGTACCCGGGTTCGGGCGACTTCGGCATCCAGGATCTGGTGAACACCATCCTGGGCTTCCCGAAATCGGTCGTCATGCCGGAACTTTCGCTGAAGAATCCCACACTGCAGAGCATCTGGGACGTGGTGTTCGGCACCTGGCTCGAATTATGTGGACACGTGACCGAAGCGCTGACCGGCGATTGGGAAGGCGTCTACCGGGCAGGCGACGCGATGAGCAACGCGGGTGCCTACTGGCAAAGCCTCAGCACGCTTTCCCGCCGCGCCGCCGGAACGCTCTTCCGGCACTGGGACGGCGAAGGATCCGAATTCGCCGAACGATTCGTGGCGAAGATCTGCGCCGTGTACGAGGACGCCGGCGAAGCCGTCGCCCAGTGCGGAGTGGACTACAAGATGCACGCCCACGGCTGCTACCTGCTGTTCAGCGAGATCAACGGCATGCTCACCGGAATACCGAACGACATGATCGCCCTGTTCGATCTGCTGGACCGCGCGGACGCCGATTCGGTGCCGACTCCGTCCCCCGAGCTACTCGCCGCACTGGCCGGCATACAACGGCTGGCCACATTGCTACTCGAGCGCATCAAGGAGGTCATGGAAAAGCTGCTCGAAGTGGCACAAGCAATCGAAGCAATCGTCGGAGTCGTACTCGCGGCGTGCACCCTGTTCACGAACTACAGCAACGAGATGCGCGGCGCGCTGACCTGACGCGGGCGCCGGCCGCTTCTCACGCTGAACGGTCAGTCAACGCTCGGTAGACGGTCTCGACGGTCGGCCGCTGCGGACCGTCCGGACGGGCAAGGACGAGCACCCGGGAGAGTGCCGGGTGCTCGATCGGCACGATCCGCACGTCGGTGCGGCCCTCGACGAGCCGCCGGGGCAGGAACGCGAGACCGAGACCTCCGCGGACGAGTTCCAGTCCGGTCGCGACGTCCGCGACCTCGATGGCGACGTCGCGTTCGAGCCCCGCCGCCGCGAACAGCCGGTCGGTGCGTATCCGGTTCGCCCAACCCACGGGGAAATCGATGAACGGCATCGCCGCCGCCGCACGCAGCGACGGCGCCGGCAGTTCCGCGGACAGCGCCGCAGTGAGGACCAGATCGAGCCGGCCGACGGGGTGGAGGCGAATCCCCGGCGGCGGCAGGTCGGGTTCGTGGATCAACGCCAGGTCGTAGGTGCCGTCCGCGACCCGCTCGAGGTGACGATCGTGGTCCAACGCCGAGAACCACACACGCACCTGGAGAGCAGGGTGCTCCCGGCGCAACGCGACGAGGGCGGAGGCCAGGTCGAAGGTTCCCGTGGACAGGACGGTGCCCAGGGTCACGGTGCCCTGCACGACGCCGTCGAGCGCACCGAGTTCTTCACGGATTTCCCGAGCCGACGCCAGCAAAGTGCGCGCGCGGTCGAGCAGCAGATCACCAGCCGCGGTCAACAAGATGCGGTGACCGGCACGGCGGAACAGAGGTTGGGCGAGCTCGTGCTCGAGCCGCCCGACGGCCGCCGACATCGTCGATTGCACGACGTGCTCGCGCTGCGCCCCACGAGTGAAGCTGCCCTCCTCGGCGACCGCGACGAAGTAGGACAGCTGCTGCAGATCCACTCGTGGAGTATCGCCCCATCGGCGGATCGATGCCGTCGATGGCGGCATCGGAATCGTTCGTTGGACGTGGGTCGGTGCCCGGGAGGAGCGTCGGTCGTGGAACCGCGGGACCTCGCGGGACCGGACCAAAGAGGACAGGATCATGCGACTGATCGCGGTGGAAGAGGCATTCTCGATTCCGGAACTCGACCGGCGCCATCCCGCGGCCGGCGACCTCGGGGCGGTCCCGATCGGCCGTGGGATCGCCCGGCACGTGGCCGAGCGGCTGCCCGACCTCACCGAACTGCGTCTGGAAGACATGGACCGGAACGGGGTCGACGTGCAGGTCCTGTCACTGGGCGCACCCGGGCTGCAGATCGCCGGCCTGTCCTCCGCCGAAGCCGTCGCGGACGCGCGGTTCGCCAACGACTACCTGGCCAAGGCCGTCGCCGCGCGGCCCGACCGGTTCGCCGGGTTCGCCGCGGTGCCGCTGCAGGACCCGGAAGCTGCGGCGGTCGAGCTGCGGCGGGCAGTGACCGAGCTCGGCCTGCGGGGCGCGCTGGTCAACGACCACACCGACGGCCACTACCTCGACGAGCCCCGCTTCGACGTGTTCTGGAGCGCTCTCGAGGAGCTGGATGTGCCGCTGTACCTGCATCCCGGTGCGCCCCCGCTGGACCACTGGGACGTTCTCGAAGGCTCCCCCGAGCTGGTCGGTCCGACCTGGACCTGGGGTGTCCAGACCGGCGGTCACGCCCTGCGGATGCTTTACGGAGGGGTCTTCGACCGTCATCCGGGCGCCCGGTTGATCCTCGGGCACATGGGCGAGTACCTGCCGTTCATGATCTCCCGCCTCGACTCCCGCTACCGGACCATGGACCCGGTCCGCCCCCTCGCGCAGCTGCCCAGCCACTACATCGGAACGAACATCCTGATCACGGTGAGCGGCGTGCCGTCTCCCGCCGCACTGGCCGGCGCCGTCCTGTCAATCGGCGCCGACGCAATCCTGTTCGCGATCGACTACCCCTGGGAGGAAACCGCATCCGCAACCACAGCCTTCGCCGGCGCCGCCCTCTCGGAACCCGACCGCCACAAAATCGCGCACAGCAACGCCGAACGACTCCTCCGCCTCTGACCGGCAGATCTGGTCGGGAACACGCCTGTCGCGTTCGCGCCCAATCTTCGGCGCGGTGACGGTCCACAATAGTCATTGTGCGACCGGTACTTCTCGCCCATCCGGGCTACATTCCGCACCATGCGGAAGCTCCGAAAAGCGCCGGAGCTTCCGCTGACCTGGGGAGCCGCCTGGGGGAATCGAACCCCCGACCTATTCATTACGAGTGAATCGCTCTGGCCGACTGAGCTAAGGCGGCGTGTCGTGGTGGCGGTGCCTCACGACGGGGACCAGTGTAGCGGAGGCCGGCGCGTCACCTTCCGGGGGCCGCGTCGTTGGACACCTATGACTTCGGTCTCACCTCCCACCCCGATCACCTGGAGGACTGGGCACATGCGGCGAAGACTGCCTCGCGCGGTGGCCGTACCCGCCACCGCGGCCCTGCTGCTGCTCAGTGCGGGTCCGGCGAGCGCGCAGGACATCCCGACCACGCCGATCCCGCAGCCCGGGAACCCGACGCAGCCACCGGCGTCGGCGCCGACCGGGCCGCAGCCGCTCGGGCACGCGGTCGGCGACGCGGGTACCGCGCTCGGCGTGCTGCGACTGCTGCCGAACTCGGTCACCACCGAAACGATCCTCCCCGGTTTCGGGGAGAAACTGCCGAAGCAGTCCGCGCTGGAGGCCGGGATGGGCCTGTCGAGCGCGTCGGCGAACTCGGAGGCCTACCTCAGCTACGAGAAGTCGGTCGCGCAGGCCTCGCCGTTCGGGCTGGCCGTGGGCGGGCAGGCGCCGCAGGTGCCGGGCAGCCTGGCGCAGACCGCGCTGCCGGACAACCCCAAGGAGATCACCGGCGGTCTCAACGCGCCGTCGAATCCGCTGCTGAACGTCGGGCTGCTCAACGGCAGCGCGCACGCCCGCTGGAGCGACACGCTCGGCCCGTGCGTGGACACGATCTCCGACGCCAGCACGTCGGTGGCGAGCCTTTCACTGCTCAACGTGATCCCGACGCTGCCGCAGGTCCCGTTGCTCGGCGGGGGCGGGCTGAACCTTCCGGACAGCACCAAGCTGGCCAGCGGCTTCGACCCGGCGAGCGGGCTGCAGAGCCTCGGCGGCCTGCTGACCGGCGGCGGCCAGGCCCAGGCCGGCGGCGCCGGGTCGCTGCTCAGCCTGCCGAACACGCTTTCGTCGCGGTCGCAGGTGAAGCTCGTCGACATCCCGGGCTCGAAGAACAAGGCCGTGCAGTCCACCTCGACGCTGCAAGCCGCGGACATCGCGATCCTCAAGGGCACCCCGCTCGAGCTGAACCTCAAGGTGGCCAGCCAGCCGACGCTCACGGTCACCTCGACCGGCGACGCGAAGACGTCGAAGGTCGACTACCAGGCACCCGTGCTGACCATCTCGGCCGGCGGCAAGACGCTGTACACGCTGGACGCGGCGCATCCGACCAAGGACATCCCGATCGGCCTGCCGCTCTCCCCGTTGAGCGACCAGTTCGGCGCGCTGGACAACGTGCCGGTCGTCGGCGGCCTGGTCGCCACCGCGAAGCAGGGCCTCAAGCAGCTGAGCAGCACCACCGGCAAGGTGCTCGACCTCGGCGTGCTGCGGCTGAGCATCGCGAACCTTGACCAGAAGCAGTCCGAGGCGACCACGCCGTTCAAGGGCTACCAGATGGGCGCCTCCGCGCGGCTGTTCGACCTCCAGGTGCTGCCGACGGAGCGGCTGAAGAGCCTGCTGCCGAAGGACGCCGGCGACAAGCTGCCGTCGTCGCTCGCGCAGCTGTCGCTCGGTGAGCAGGTAGCGCGCGCGTACGCCCCGACCGGCGGCGTGGTGTGCGGCAGCACGGCCGCGACCCCGCCGAAGGGCGGCGGTCAGGCGCCGAAGGGCCCGGCGGAGAACCTCGCGTACACGGGTACCGCGTACGACGCCGTACCCCTGTTCTGGACCGGCACGGCGATGCTCCTGCTCGGCGTGGTGATGGTGGCCGCGTTCCCGAGCCGTCGCAGGCCCGCGCTGGCGCTGAACCGGCCGGTGAACCCGGATCCGGGCGAACCGGAGCCGTTCAAGCCGTCACCGCATCCGCGCGACTGACCGACCACCGTGGCCCCCTCTCGCAGGGGGCCACGGTGCGTTCGGGGGTCAGCCCTGGCGCAGCGTGGTGACCATGGCCTCCACCGCGATCCGCGGCTTCACGTTCAGCCCGATTGCCTCGCGGCACTCCAGCACGGCTTCGAGCCGGCGCAGGGTCGACTCCGCGGTCCACGCCGTGGCAGCGGACGCAATGGCGTCCGAGTGGTCGGGGTGGGTGAGTGTGGCGCCGGAGCGGGACCTCGTGACGAGGACGTCGCGGTAGAAGCCGGCCAGGTCCACCAGCGCCAGGTCGAGGGTGTCGCGCTGGGTGCGCGTGGCGCGGGACTTCTGGCGCTTCTCCAGCTGCTTCACCGCGGCGTCGGCGGCCCGCTTGGCGCCGGCGACGCCCTTGCCCGTGCCGTCGCCGCCCATCGCGGTGCGCAGCTCGGTGCGTTCGGACTCGTCGCGGCTCTTGCTCTCCTCGCCCGCGTCCGCCTCGGCAGCGCTGATCAGCTGGTCGGCGCTGGTGAACACGTCCCCGGGACGACGCAGGCCGAGCGGGATCCGCAGCACGGTGTCCCGGCGCTGCCGCGCGGCCGCGTCCGTCGCGAGCCGGCGAGCGCGGCCGACATGGCCGTTGCACACCGCCGCGGCCCACTGCGCCCGCTCCGGATCGACGCCGTCCCGCGAAACGAGGATGCGCGCGATCGCCTCCGCAGGCGGCGTCCGAAGCGGCACCAGCCGGCACCGCGAACGGATCGTGACCGACACGTCCTCGGGATGG
This sequence comes from Amycolatopsis jiangsuensis, assembly GCF_014204865.1. NCBI lineage: Bacteria > Bacillati > Actinomycetota > Actinomycetes > Pseudonocardiales > Pseudonocardiaceae > Amycolatopsis > Amycolatopsis jiangsuensis. The sequence continues at coordinate 5,727,492 of NZ_JACHMG010000001.1, read as the reverse complement.
TCCGACGGTGCGCAGAGCAGGAAGACGGTACGTTCCGGCGGCTCTTCGACGGCCTTCAGCAACGCGTTCGACGCACCTTCGGTGAGTCGGTCGGCGTCCTCGATGATCACCACCTGCCATTCGCCGGTGGTCGGCCGTCGCGCCGCCGCCTGGACCAGCGCACGCATTTCGGCGACGGAGATCGACAGCCCTTCGGGCACGACGAGCCGTACGTCGGCGTGGGTGCCGGCCATGGTGGTGCGGCACCCCGGGCACGCGCCGCAGCCAGTGCCGGTGCTGCACTGCAGCGCCGCCGCGAAGGTGCGCGCGGCGACCGAACGCCCGGACCCGGGCGGTCCTGTGAGCAGCCACGCGTGCGTCATCGCGGCCGGAGCCACGGCCTCACCCGCGACGATCTTCGCCGCCGCAGCGGCCGCGGCGGACAGCGTCTCCGCCGCCGGCTCTTGCCCTACGAGCTCCGTCCAGACGCCGATCGGCGCGGTCACTTCGCCTCCGCTTCGGACACTTCACGCCGCTTCTCCGGCGACAGCTCAGCCTCTGCGGCCGTGGCCTCGGCAACGTCGGCCGCGGCGGCTTCCTCAGGAACGGCGGACTGCACTGTTTCCCCGGCCACGGGCTCGGAAGGCGCGAAGCTGGCGAGTTTGCCCACGAAGACCGCGCGGACGGCGGTACGGACCCGCGCGGCAATTTCGTCGTCGGTACCGTCGGCATCGATCACGACGTAGCGGTCCGGGTCCGCGGCGGCCATCTCGGCCAGCAGCTTCTGCACCCGCCACTGTTCGTTGAGCGACAGCTTCGACTGGTCGGGGTCGGGATTGCGGGGAGCCGTGTCGAGCAGCACGGTCAGATCCGGGCGCAACCGTCCGGTGGCCCAGTCGGTGATCCCTTCGAGCTCACCGCTGTCGAGACCGGCGACTGCGGACAGGGTGGCCAGTGGCGAGTCGACGAAGCGTTCCATCACCACCACGGAACCGGCGTCGAGCGCCGGCTGGATTTCCCGCTCCACCAGGTCGGCACGCACCGCGGCGGCGACCAGTGCCTGTGCGCGCGCACCGGAGAGCGAAGCCTCCGAGACCAGCGTGGTGAACCGTCGTTCGGCCAGCGCCGGGTCGGCGGCCCGGACGACCGGGCGGGTGCTGGTGCCCAGCCAGCGGGCCAGGCGGGTGGCCTGCTCGGCGGTGTTGATCGCGGTGGTGCCTTCGAGTGCGATCAGGTATCCGTTCACGCGACGCGGTGTGCGGCGCAGCGCGTTACGCAGGTCGGTGAGGATCTTTTCGGTGCGCCGGTCGTCCATCTGCCGGTACGCGACCACGCCGAGCAGCGCGGCCAGCGCGGCGCCGCCGAGCATCACCGGACGGGTGCCGTCGATCGTGATCTGGTTGCCCCACACGGTGACCTGCCGCGGACGCACCAGGCCGACCAGCAGCGGGGTGACCACGGTGGAGCCGAACAGCACCACTTTCAGCATCGACTGGTAGATCGCGTTGATCCGGCCGCGGATCGCGTCCTCGACCCGTGAGCCGATGATCGTGACGCCGGTCAGGAAGGCGGTGCCCGCGCAGACGCCGACGAGCGCGACCGCGATCAGCGAAATCGCCAGATGCGGCGACAACGCCACCACCAGCAGGGAAAGCCCGGCCACGATGATCGAAATGCCGAAAAGGCGGTCGTGCGGAAGCCGGTGCGCGAGCTTCGGCGACACCGCCATCCCGGTGGCGAGGCCGAGGAACACCGCGAGCACGAGCAGGTTGAACGCGGCGTCGCCGGCCAGCAGCGACGACGAGTACGGCTTGGCCGAAGCCACCACCGCACCACCCGCGGCGAAGGCACCGAACGCACCGATCAGCAGCCCGCGCACGAGCGGCGTGCTCCGCACGAACCGGAAACCGTCACGCACCATTTCGCCGAGGCCGAACTTCTCCTCGTCGGCCTTCGTGGCCTTCTGCTCCTGCTCCTGCTTCTGCTCCGGCGTCGCGTGCACGTTGCGCAGCGACAGCTCGGGGATCCGGGTGGCGATCAGGATGGCGCTGGTCAGGTACAGCAGACCGGTGATGACCACGACGAGCTTGGCGATGTACAGGTCCGCGGTCGCGCCCTGGAACAGGTGGAAGGTGGAGTTGACCCCGAGAATCAGCGCGTTGGCCCCGGCGGCGGTGATCACCGCGAGGCCGTAGGTCATCACGAGGCCGAGCTGGTTGGCGGTCTCGACCTGGTCCGGGCGGCGCAGCAGGTTCGGCACCGCGGCGTCCTTGGACGGGATCCACATGATCGAGCTGCAGCCGACCAGGAAGTTCGCCACGAACAGCCACCACGGCGCGCCCACGATGGCAATCGACAGCAGGAAGCCGCACCGCAGCAGGTCGCAGACGACCATGACCTTGCGCCGGTCGAAGCGGTCGGCGAGCAGGCCTCCGATCGGCGCGAACAACAGACCCGGCAGCAGGCTCGTGAGCACGACCCCGACGAACGCGAAGTTCTGCGCGGTGTAGTTGTCGAGCAGCTTGGTGCTCAGGCTGGTCAGCGCCAGCAGGTTCAGCCAGTCGGCGGCGCTGCACAGGTAGGTGACGCCCCACAGCCGGCGGAATGGTTTGATCGCCAGCACCCTGCGGACCCGGTGGATCGTGGACGCCTCGGCCCCGCTCGACCCACCCGGACCGGATCCGGGCACCGACCGTACGCCCTCGCTGATATGCCCACCCCACTCGTCACGGCGGCGCCGGGCGACCCCTGCGGATCCCCCGACCGTGTCGCCAGGGTAGCGCCGGAGCGCGGATGGGCACGGAACCGGCCCGGGTGTCGCGGTGGGTGGGCGGTCTCAGCCGAACAGTCCGCTCAGGCTGCTGACCAGGCTCGAGATCATCTCGATCGCGACAACCGCGAACACGATCAGCAGGACGACGGCGAGCAGCACGCCCGCCGCGCTGCTCGAGGGCCGGCCCAGGTTCGGCATGCTCATGGCCGGCAGCCCACGCCGCCGGACCTGCCGTTCGGCCAGCTCTTCCTCGATGTCGTCGTCCGCGACCTCGGCGACCTGCCGGGGCTTGGGCCGCGGAACCTTCTTCAGCAGCGACGGCGCGCGAGTGGGCCAGGTCCGCTGCCGCGGCAGCAACCCGAGCGGCACCAGATCGGGCCGCTCCACGTCAGGCATACCCGAATTGGCCGCCTTGGCCTTCTCGGCGGCTTCTTCTTCCAGCGCGGCGTCCACCATGCGCTTCACGGCGTCGGGGTCGTGCTCCACCGGCCGCGCGGTGGGCAGCGGCCCGAACTCCCCGGCTCGCGCGGTACCGGCCGTGCCCCCGGTGACCAGCCCGGACAGCGGATCGGAAAACCGCTCTCCCCCGACGTCCCCGCCGAGCGTGCCGTCCCGCTCGGTCTCAGGGGCGGGGGCCGGGAAGAAGGGCGCCCCATCGCTCGTGCTCATGGTGACCACCTCACTACGGAATGCCGTCCACGTCCAGTGTCGGCGAGACTGGCCACACTCGCATCCACCCAATGGCCGCAGAGCGTCTCCTGCAGTAGCACCCGCCGACACCCTCCGTACCCGGCTGAACACGCCTCACCACGGAGAGGTGACCTCATCAGCGGTTACGGGCCGGGCGGCAGTGGGTGACTTGACCGCGGCCGACCCGGCCAGGTGCAGGCCTCGGCCGGCCGGGGCACTCGATGGTCCCGGCAGGCCGGATGCCCGTTGCCGGGGGCCTCGACGGTCCCGGCAGGCCGGACGCCGGTTGCCTGACCGCGTGCCAGCCCCGGCAGGGCGGGTCCGTCGACGGTCCCGGCAGGCCGGACGGCCGTTGCCTGGCCCGCGCACCAGGCCCGGCAGGCCGGACGCCGGTTGGTTGGCCCGAGGCGTCAGCCCCAGCAGGCCAGACACCCACTGCCGAACCCAAGCACCAGCCCCAGCAGGGCGGACACCCATTACCGAGCCCAAGCACCAGCCAGACAGGGCCAGACACCCATGCGGGTCGAGTGCCGGCCCTGGCACGCCAGACATCCTTCACCGAACCCGAGCGCCGACCCCAGCACGCCGGACACCCGTTGGTCGGCCCGAGGCGTCAGCCCCGGCAGGCCAGACATCCGTTGGTTGGCTGAGCACTGGTTGGGGCCGACCCGGTTGTGCACCGCTGCGAAGAAATTCCGCTCATCTCCTCACTACGTTTGCCTCACCGCCCCAGGTCCGTGTGCCTGCGCCCGGCTGGCCGCGCCGGACAGGCGCCACCCCCACAACCCGACCGCACCCAACCGAGGACGGCCAGACCCGACGGCGCTCCATCCGACCACGTCCCATCCGACGCGCACCCGACCGACCGCGGCCCCACCGACGACAGCCCGCCCAGGCCACGCCTCCAACGGACCCCGCGCCCAACGGACCCCGCGCCCAACCGACCGCGCCCACCGCCGACAGCCCGACCGCGCCTCCAACCGGCCGCGCTCACCCGACGGGTCGGGGCCCGGAGACCTCTCCTGGTCACGCATGGCTGCGGACCGCCTCGACGATCCAGGCTTCGGCGGTGCTGCGGGTCGCCGGGGTCCAGGTGATCGTCCAGCCGCCTGCCGGGCGTGGGGCGGCTCGGAACTGGTAGCGGCCCTGATCATTGTCGATCAGGCCGAAAGCGCCGTGCGGGTATTCGGCCAGTACGGCGTCGCGGACGGTCAGGTCGACCAGGACGGTGCCGTGGCGGGGGCGGGCGGCGGCGGAGCGGATCACGTCCAGCTCTCCCCAGGCCGCGGACGGGACCAGGCCGCTGCGATCGGTTTCGATGCGCACTGCCGGGCCGGGGCCCGGCGGGCGCTCCGGCAGGCCGTCGAACACCCAGCCGGGCAGCGCGCTCAGCAAGCCGGACCGCAGCCGCGCGCGGCGGCCCGACTTGGTCATCACCGTGGTGTAGTCGGCGTCGCCGAAGAAGCGCACCTCCCACGGGTCCGGGCGCGCCGGGAACACCCCGGTGACCAGTCCCCGGATGAATCCGCCGCGCAGCACGCGGTACAGGCCGACCGCCTCGGACGTGACCTCCCCGTCGGTGGTCAGGCCGAGCGCGGCCATCCCGGCGACGAACCGGGTGTACTGCTCCACCTCCTCGGACAGGGTCGTGCCGAGAGTCGGCCCGAACATCTGCCGCACCTCGTCGGCGAGGCTCGGCTCGATCGGCTCCTCCTGCTCCGACAGGACCGGCGGCACCTCGAAGTGCGGGTCGTAGAACTCCATCACCGAAGGCCGCTGCGGCACCTCGGCGCGCAGCGGTCCGATGACCTGGTCGATGACGTCGAAGACGACAGGTGCTGAACTGCTCACCCCTGCATTGAACACCCTGGTACCGACAATTTCTCGAACTTTTGTTCGAATCCACTCGTCGGTGCGCCGAACGGTCGTCTCAAGACCGGGCCGCCGGCTCCTCGACCCGCATCGACGGCGCCAGGAAGTGCACGGTCACCAGCAGTCCGCCGATCACCGCGAACGTCCAGTGCAGTCCGATTCCGCTGGTCAGCGGCCCGATCAGCACCGGCCCGGCCAGGAAGCCGAAGTATCCGCAGGCCGCCACGGCCGCGATCGCCCGGGCCGGCGCGTCCGCCTGCTTGCGCCCGGCGGCGCTCCACGCGAGCGGAACCATCCCGGACACCCCGAGCCCGGTCACCGCGAAACCCGCGACCGCCACCGCGGGTACCGGAATCGCCACCACCAGCAGGAATCCGAGCACCGTCAGCGCGGTCGCGGTCCGCATGAACGGGACGACGCCGATCCGTTCCACGAGCCGGTCGGCCACCGTTCGCACCACGATCATCGTGATCGAGAAGAAGAAGTAGCCCAGCGACGCGACGGCCGCCGTCGCGGAAGTGACCTCGCGCAGGTAGACCGCGCTCCAGTCGTTGATCGTGCCCTCCGCGATAAAACCGCAGAACGCGATCACCCCGAGTGGAATCAAAGCCTTGCCGGGCAAGGCGAACGCCGGCCCGTCCTGCCCCCGGTCCGCCCCCGGCAGGAACCGGGAACCCGCACCGGCGGCGAGGCACAGCAGCACCGCGCCGGCCACCGTGAAGTGCGTTTCGAGGGCCACATGCCAGCTCTCCAGCAAGGCCGCCGCCCCGGAGCCGACAAGCCCGCCGACGTTCCAGAACGCGTGGAATCCGGCGAAGATCGGCCGTCCGTACGCCTCTTCGACACGCGCTGCGTGCGCATTCATCGACACGTCGAGCAAGCTGTTGCCGATGCCGAGCACTGCGAGCGCGGCCACGAACAACGGCAGATCCGGAGCGAACGCAGCGAGCGGCAGTCCCGCGCACAGCACCGTGGCACCGCAGAACACCCCACGCCTGCTGCCGATCTTGGTCAGCAGGGGTCCCGCGGCCAGTAGCGCCACCACGGAACCGGCAGCGAGCCCGAAGAGGCCGACCGCCAGCTGTCCCGCACTGAGACCGAGCTTCGCCTGTGCTGCGGGCACGCGCGCGGCCCACGAGGCGAAGGCGGCCCCGCACACCGCGAAGACCACCGAAACAGCCACTCGAGCGCGTCGCGCCTCTTCCATCGGTCCCCAGACGTGCGAAGGGGCCACCTGGACGGATCCAGGTGGCCCCGAACCGAAACGGGCCTACTTGGCTTTTGCCGTGCTGCTCGTCTTCTTCGCAGGCGCCTTCTTGGCAGCCGTCGACTTCGTGGTCGACTTGGTGGTCGACTTCGCCGCCGTCTTGCGCGCGGGGGCCTTACGCTTCGGCGCCGGGCCCTTCGCCCGCTTCTCCGCGAGCAGCTCGGCCGCACGGTCGGCCGTCAGCTCCTCGACGTTGTCGGACTTGCGCAACGTCGCGTTGTACTCGCCGTCGGTCACGTACGGGCCGAATCGGCCGTCCTTGACCACCATCGGCTTGCCGGACGCCGGGTCCTCACCCAGCTCCTTGAGCGGCGGACGCGCGGTGGCGGCCCGGCCCCGCTGCTTCGGCTCCGAGTAGATCTTCAGCGCTTCTTCCACCGTGATCGAGAACAGCTGGTCCTCGGTCTGCAACGACCGCGAGTCCGTGCCCTTCTTCAGGTACGGCCCGTACCGCCCGTTCTGCGCGGTGATCTCGTCGCCCGACTCCGGGTCCTTGCCCACCACGCGCGGCAGCGACAGCAGCTTGAGCGCTTCGTCCAGGGTGATCGTCTCGACCGACATGGACTTGAACAGCGAACCGGTACGCGGCTTCGGCAGCTTCGCCTTGGCAGCCTTCTTCTGCGCGGCGGTGGCGTCTTCGGGTAGCTCCGGCTCCGGCAGCAGCTCGGTGACGTACGGGCCGAACCGGCCTTCCTTGGCCACGACCTCGTGCCCGCTGACCGGGTCGGTGCCCAGCACGCGACCTTCCTGCGGCGTCGCGAACAGCTTCTCCGCGATCTCCGGCGACAGCTCGTCCGGCGGCAGATCCTCGGGCAGGTTCGCCCGCCGCGACTCACCGTCGACCTCGCGCTCGAGGTACGGGCCGTAACGACCGACGCGCACCACGACCTGGTGACCTTCGGCATCGCTGAACATCGGGATCGAGTTGATCTCGCGCGCGTCGATGCCCTCGACGCTCCCGTCGACCAGCGCCTTCAGCCCGCCCAGCCGGCCGACCGAGCCCTCCACGCCGAAGTCGCCGCCGAAGTAGAACTTCGACAGCCACTCGACGCGCTGCTCGTCACCGTTGGCGATGCGGTCCAGCTCGTCCTCGAGGCCTGCGGTGAAGTTGTAGTCCACCAGCCGTTCGAAATGCCGCTCCATCAACGCGATCACGGCGAACGCGACCCAGGAGGGCACCAGCGCGGAACCCTTCTTCCACACGTAGCCGCGATCCTGGATGGTCTTGATGATCGAGGCGTAGGTGGACGGCCGCCCGATGCCCAGCTCCTCGAGCTTGCTCACCAGGCTCGGCTCGGAGTACCGCGCGGGCGGCGACGTGCTGTGCCCGTCGGCGGCCAGCTCGTCGGCGGTCAGGCCCTGGTCCTTGGCCAGCACCGGCAGTCGGCTCTGCTTGTCGTCCGCCTCACCGCCTGCCTCGGTGTCGACCGCCTCCACGTAGGCCTTCAGGAAGCCGGCGAAGGTGATGGTGCGACCGGACGCCGCGAAGGTGCACTCCTCACCGGACGCCGCGGTTCCGACGATGCGCACCGACATCGTGGTGCCCTTCGCGTCCGCCATCTGCGAGGCGATGGTGCGCTGCCAGATCAGCTCGTACAGCCGGAACTCGTCGGTGTCCAGCTCGCTCGCGACCTGGCCCGGGGTGCGGAAGACCTCGCCGGAGGGACGGATCGCCTCGTGCGCCTCCTGCGCGTTCTTCACCTTGCGCGTGTACTGGCGCGGCGACGGCGACACGTACTCCTTGCCGTACAGCTGCGTCGCCTGGCTCCGCGCGGCGGAGATGGCCGACTCCGACAGCGTGGTCGAGTCGGTACGCATATAGGTGATGTAGCCGTTCTCGTACAGCTTCTGCGCGATGCGCATGGTGCGCTCGGAGGTGAAGCGCAGCTTGCGCCCGGCCTCCTGCTGCAGCGTCGAGGTCATGAACGGCGGGTACGGCTTGCGCGAGTACGGCTTCTCCTCGACGCTCGCGACCTTGAAGTCCCGCTCACGCAGGCCTTGCGCCAGCGCCTGCGCGTCGGCCTCGCCGAGCACGCGGATGTCCTTGTCCGTGCCCTTGAGCTGCCCGTTCGAGTCGAAGTCCCGGCCGGTGGCCAGCCGGGAGCCGTCGACCGAGATCAGCCGCGCCGGGAACGTCTGCGGCGAGGCGTCCTCACCGGCGTTCATGGTTGCCGAAATGTCCCAGTAGGAGGCCGAGGTGAAACGCATCCGCTCGCGCTCCCGCTCGACCACGATCCGCGTCGCCACGGACTGCACGCGGCCCGCCGAGAGCTTCGGCATGACCTTCTTCCACAGCACCGGCGAGACCTCGTAGCCGTACAGCCGGTCGAGGATGCGGCGGGTCTCCTGCGCGTCGACGAGGTCGGCGTCGAGTTCCCGGGTGGCGTCCGCGGCCGCCCGGATGGCCTGCTCGGTGACCTCGTGGAAAACCATCCGGCGCACCGGGACCTTGGGCTTCAGCGTCTCCAGCAGGTGCCAGGCGATCGCCTCGCCCTCGCGGTCGGGGTCCGTGGCGAGGTAGAGCTCGTCGACGTCCTTGAGCAGGCCCTTGAGCTCGGTGACCTTGGACTTCTTGTCCGGCGTGACGATGTACAGGGGTTTGAAGTCGTTGTCGATGTCCACACCGAGCCGGGCCCAGGATTCGCCCTTGTACTGCGCGGGCACGTCGGCGGCACCGCGGGGCAGGTCGCGGATGTGCCCGACGGAGGATTCGACGACGTAGTTGCCGCCGAGATAGGGGGCGATCTTGCGGGCCTTGGTCGGCGATTCGACGATTACCAGCCGACGGCGGCCCGCGCCGTTGCCCCCGGCACCGCTCTTCTTGGTCCGTGCTCCTGCCACGCTGCCCTGCTCTCCACTCATCTCCGCGCCGTCGCCTCTGCGCCGGCGGCGGCACTGTCTCCCCGCTCCGGGGGTCCTGCGCCCGCGTCTCGACCTGCCAGTGTGCACGTCCCCGGCGCCTGCGCGGCGCCGAGGTGCCCTGATCCACCGGCGGGCTCCTGCCCGTCGGATCGCCACCGACCTGGACGATGTTTCCTTTCCACACCTAGCACGTGATGTCCGACACGTGCCGTGCAGGGTAACCGGTCATCCGGGGCGATACCCTCCGTTCGATGGTGGTGAGCCCGGCGTCGGCAACGCTTCACTTACCAGCTCCACCTGCGGAAAGGAAATCTCATGACCCGACGCCTGCTCGGCGGCGCAGTGGCCGCCGCAGCCGTGTTCGCCCTGGTCACCGCACCCGCGGCGAATGCGGCGACGACGTCGTTCTCCGGCGCCGTGGCCCTGTCCAACTGCTCCGGTTCGGTGGTCAAACCGGCCGACACGCCGCTCGACGCGCCCGCGCTCGTGCTGTCCAACGGGCACTGCCTGGAATCGGGCTTCCCCGAACCGGGCCAGGTGATCACCGACCAGAGTTCCGACCGCACGTTCGACCTGCTCTCGGAGGACGGGCAGAGCTCCGCCGGCACGGTGCAGGCGAAGAAGGTCGTCTACGCCACGATGACCGATACGGACGTGTCGCTCTACCAGCTCACCGACACTTACGCGGGCATCAAGGACAAGTACGGCGTCGCCCCGCTCGAGCTGGTCGGCAGCCACCCGGAGGCGGGCACGGCCATCGACGTCGTCTCCGGCTACTGGAAGAAGATCTACTCCTGCGGCATCGACGGCTTCGTGCACGAGCTGCACGAGGGTGACTGGGTGTGGAAGGACTCCATCCGCTACACCCCCGGCTGCGACACGATCGGCGGAACGTCGGGCTCGCCCATCGTCGACCACGAGACCGGCAAGGTCATCGGCGTGAACAACACCGCCAACGAGGACGGCCAGCGCTGCACGGAGAACAACCCGTGCGAGGTCGACGAGTCCGGCAACGTCGAGGTCAAGCCCGGTACCAAGTACGGCGAGGAGACCTACGGTATTCCCGCCTGCCTCACCCCGGCCAGCGAAGTGGACCTCGACCAGCAGGGCTGCGCGCTACCGAAACCGTAACGAGGACTCACTGAGGAGCCATCACGGATCCATCGAGGACTCACCGAGGGAAGGGCCCTTTCCGGCGCGCTCCGGGGAGGGCCTTTTCTCTGGCTGGGCGACCGGAGGCTTCTTCGATTCGGCGACCCGCTGCTTCTTGACTCGGCAACCTGCTGCCGCTCCGTCTCGACGACCCGCTGCTGCTCTGCCTCGGCAACCAGCCACTTCCCCGACTCCGCGACCCGCAACCTCTCCGACTCGACGACCCGCCGCTGCTCTGCCTCGGCAACCGGCTACTTTCCTGGCTCGGCGACCAGCTGCCGCTCCGACTCCACGACCTGCCGCCTTTCCGACTCCACGACCCGCCGCTTCTCCGACTCGACGACCCGCCGCTGCCCTGCCTCGGCAACCAGCCACTTCCCTGGCTCGGCAACCAGCCACTTCCCTGGCTCGGCGACCAGCTGCCGCTCCGACTACGCAACCAGTTGCGCCCTCGGTGAATCCAGCTACCCGCCGACTCGACGGCATCCGGCCCGCCCGTCACTTCACGGGAACCGCGCCACTTGGCACTTCCGTCAAGCGCAGCCGCCACCCACCCCGGACCTCATCGCCCTCCACATCCACCGAGCCGAGCCGAGCCGAGCCGACCGTCCCACTACGGGCAAGTTCAGCCGTCCGCCACTTCCGCCGGAGCCGGCTGTCCACCGCCCCCGGCGTTCTACGCTCCGGCTACCCCACAGCTTCCAGTAGATACTGAAGAGGACTCTCCTCCCTCCCGCCGCGTCGGGGCTCGGCTTCGGTCCGCGCGGGGCGCCGTTCCCCGGCGGGCGGCACTTCCGGCCACACGTCTTCCGCTCCGGCCGGCGCGTCTCCGATCAGCTCCAGCAGCCCGTCGAGCCGGCGACGCCCGCTGATCCGCACCGCCGGCGTCTCCGCCCTCGGCCCCAGCAAGCGCGCCTGCACGCCGAGTGGAACCAGCGCGGCCACCAGCTCCTCGTGCATCAGCGGCGCCAGCGGATCGACACCGAGCAGGTACCCGCCGGCTTCCGGACGCCCTGCGGCGAGTGCCCACATCCGCAGCATCGCGCCGCTCAGCCGGAACCCGCCGGGTACGGCCTTACCGGAGTCGTGCTCCTCTGGCCCGGTGTGCCCCGGCCGCAGCCACCGGTCGGCGAACTCCAGCAAATCGACCCGGAACGACGTGCGCACCTGCGGACGGCCACATTCGGCCACCGTGACCTGCGCGTCGGCGCCCCGGCTGCGACACTCGCGCGCCAGCACACCGGCCCGCCACGGCTCTTCGACCACCACGGCCAGCCGCGCGGCCGTGCGACCGAACTCGGTGACCTGCCCCTGGCAGCACAGCAACCCGGCCAGGTCCGCGAGCCCTGGTCCGGTCGCCTCCGCCGAGAACAGCGAGATCGTCCGCTCCACACCGATTATGATAGAACACAAGTTCGATTGGAGGCGAGCGTCACACGGGTGTTTTTCGCCGAAAACCGGGTTGAGGACCTGAGCAGGATGTCGGGTGGGACCGCGTCCGGCTCGTCGCGGACCCCTCACGTCACCAGGAGGCTCAGCCATGACCAGCAAGTTCACCGAACTGGCGATCGACTGCGCCGATCCGCACAGCCTCGCCCGTTTCTGGTGCGCGGTACTCGGCTACGAGGTGCAGGAGGAGGACGAGGACGTCGTCACCATCGGTTCCCCCGCCGTGCCGGAGGGGAAGCGCCGTCCCGGCCCGGTGCCACCGGCACTCACCTTCGCCCGCGTGCCCGAGGGCAGGGCCGGCAAGAACCGGCTGCACCTCGACGTCAACGCGACCGACCGGGAGCAGCACGAGGAAGTCGACCGGCTGGTCGGGCTGGGCGCGCGTCCCGCCGATGTCGGCCAGGGCGACGAAAGCTGGGTCGTGCTCGCCGACCCGGAGGGCAACGAGTTCTGCGTCCTCGCGGGCCGGCACCCCTGAACGGGTCAGCGGGGCGCGGGCGGCACCACCAGCTGCTGACAGCCGCTCGCCCGCTTGCCCGCCGCGCTCAGCGCGGGCGTGGCGTCGAGGCCCTTCAGCACGTCCAGCCGGGCCACGTCGTCGATCGCCGACCTGGCGTCCCCCAAGGCAGTCTTCGTGGCCGAGGTTCCGCTGGCCGAGTCGAGGCGCTGGCGCACGTCGTCGGCCCGCTTGCGCACGGAGGCGAACTCGCCCAGCAGGTCCGCCCTGGCCGCCGTACCGCCCGGCAACGGCGCGGGGCCGACCCGGTCGAGACTCGAGACGGTCTGGTCGATCCCGTCCACCACCGACGAAAGCAGTCTGCTGGAGGTACGAGCAGCCTGCTGCGGGGAACTCGGGTCGATCTCCGGCAGGGTCGTGAGCGTGCGCACGAGGTGGTTGACCGCCCCGCAGTAGCCGTCCGCCCATCTCGCCGCCGGATCGGCCTGGTTCGCGGTGTCCGCCTGGCCGCCACTCCGCGGCTGGGTGGGACTCGGCTGCTGTCCGCAGCCCGCGAGGCCGATCCCGATTCCCGTTGCCAGGGCGGCAAAGACGGTCCACCGCGGCCGCACCCGAACACCTCCCGCCACTTCGAAGCCCGAACGTCCCGACGGTACCGACCCGGCCGCCGCGCGCAACTCGCCCCCAGCCCGTGAACACAGCCGGGCCCGGTACGCACACAGCGCACCGGGCCCGGATGGAGTAACGACTCAGGCAGCGTTCGCCGGAGCCGGGGTGTCCGCGATGACGGTGCCGCGCCGCTTGGAGACGACGATGGCCGCCACGACGACGGCGACCGCGACGAGCGCGATCACGATCCGCCACGTGGTGTTGGCGCCACCGCCCACGGACAGGGTCACCACGGCGGGCGCGATCAGCACCGAGACCAGGTTCATGACCTTGATCAGCGGGTTGATCGCGGGACCGGCGGTGTCCTTGAACGGGTCACCGACGGTGTCGCCGATGACGGTGGCGTCGTGCGCGTCCGAGCCCTTGCCACCGTGGTTGCCGTCCTCCACCAGCTTCTTGGCGTTGTCCCAGGCACCACCGGAGTTGGCGAGGAAGATCGCCATCAGAGTGCCGGTCGCGATCGCACCGGCCAGGTAACCGGCCAGCGCACCGGTGCCAAGGCCGAAGCCCACCGCGATCGGGGCGAACACCGCGAGCAGACCGGGCGTGGCCAGCTCCCGCAGCGAGTCGCGGGTCACGATGTCCACGACCTTGCCGTACTCGGGCCGCGTGGTGCCCTCCATGATCCCGGCGATCTCGCGGAACTGGCGGCGCACCTCGTACACCACCGCACCGGCCGCGCGGGAAACCGCGCTGACGGCGAGACCGGAGAACAGGAACACCACAGCCGCACCGACGATGACGCCGACCAGGGTGGCCGGGCTGACGATGTTCGCGACGAACGAACCCGTGGTGCCCACTGCCTTCGTGATCGCGTCGGAGTAGGAACCGAACAGCGCCGTGGCCGCGAGCACCGCGGTCGCGATCGCGATGCCCTTGGTGATCGCCTTGGTGGTGTTGCCGACCGCGTCCAGTTCGGTGAGGATGCCTGCGGCCTTCTCGTCGACGTCACCGGACATCTCCGCGATGCCCTGCGCGTTGTCCGAGACCGGACCGAAGGTGTCCATCGCGACGATGACGCCGACCGTGGTCAGCAGGCCGGTTCCGGCCAGCGCCACGGCGAACAGCGCGACGCCGCCACCCAGCAGGTAGGCACCGAACACGGCGGCGCCGATCACCAGAGCGGTGTACACAGCGGACTCGAAGCCGACCGAGATACCGGACAGGATCACCGTGGCCGGGCCGGTTTCCGAGGTCTTGCCGACGTCCTTCACCGGCTTGTACTCGGTTCCGGTGTAGTACCCGGTGATCTTGAGAATGACCGCCGCCAGCACGATGCCGATGATCACCGAGATCGTCGCGATCACAGCCGGGTTTCCGCTGTTGTCCGCGAACTCGGCGCCGAAGTCGGCGAAGCTGCCCGGCAGGTACACGAAGGCGGCGATGGCCGACAGCACCGCGGAGATCACCGCGGAGATGTAGAACGAGCGGTTGATCGTGACCAGACCACCCTCGCCCTTGCGTGCTTTGGTGATGTAGACGCCGATCACCGCGGTGATCACGCCGATCGCGGGCACGATGAGCGGGAAGATCAGGCCGTGCACGCCGAACGCGGAGCTGCCCAGGATCAGCGCGGCGACGAGCATCACCGCGTAGGACTCGAAGAGGTCCGCGGCCATGCCGGCGCAGTCACCGACGTTGTCGCCCACGTTGTCCGCGATCGTCGCGGCGTTGCGCGGGTCGTCCTCGGGAATGCCCTGCTCCACCTTGCCGACCAGGTCCGCACCGACGTCCGCGGCCTTGGTGAAGATACCGCCGCCGACACGCATGAACATGGCGATCAGCGCGGCGCCGAACCCGAAGCCCTCCAGCACCTTCGGGGCCTGGCCGGTGTAGACCAGCACCACCACGGCGGCACCGAAGAGGCCGAGACCGACGGTGATCATGCCGACCACGCCGCCGGTGCGGAACGCCACGCGCATCGCGATCTCACGACCGCCCTCCTCGCGCGAGGCGGCGGCGACCCGCAGGTTCGCCTGCGTCGCCAGCCACATGCCGAGGTACCCGATGGCGAACGAGAACACCGCGCCGACCAGGAAGAAGATCGAGCGGCCGATCCGTTCGTTCCAGTCGTCGGCGGGGAGCGCGAACAGCAGCAGGAACACCACGACACCGAAGATGCCGAGGGTGTTGCGCTGTCGCTTCAGGTATGCGGCCGCACCTTCCTGCACTGCCTTGGCGATGTCCTGCATCTTGGCGGTGCCCTGGCCCGCGGCCAGCACCTCCTTGAGCAGGACGTAGCCGATGACCAGCGCGACAAGGGCGACCACGGCGACCACACCGACGATGGTGTAGCCACCCCCGGAGAGCGTGATGCCGCTCTCCGCGAGGAACTGCCGGGACATTCGTCCTCCTGGGAAACGCCGTTTGGCCAGCGCGGACCCGTCGTCCCCGGCGTGCCTGCGCTGGCGTGGATCTGTGCCGAGCGACACGCTAGCCGCGCTGCGACGCGTGACTCACATGACGCTCACCACAGAGGGTGTGGATTGCGGGAGTGTATTGGTAGTGCTCCGGCGTCCTGCAACGCGTCCCGGCCGGAGTACGTTCTGTGACCTTGTGTGATTGGTCACTGGATCGATCACCGGGCGGTTTTGTCGGTGCTCTGTGCGAAGCTTCGGCACGTGGTGGGCGAACGCGGACGGAGGCTGCTGGACCGGGTCACGGCCGGGATCCCGGCACGGGAGAACCCGGTCACGCACGTCACGCGGGTGCCGGCGCGGGCGGCCGGCTTCGCGCCGTGGCCGGAGTGGGCGGCGCCCGAGGTGGTGGATGCCCTCGCCGCCGGGGGCGTCGGAAAACCGTGGCGGCACCAGGTCGAGGCGGCCTGCCTTGCCCGCGAAGGCGCGCACGTGGTGGTGTCCACCGGCACCGCGTCCGGCAAGTCGCTGGCCTACCAGCTGCCAGTGCTGTCCGAACTGGCCACCGGCTCGAAGGCGACCGCGCTGTACCTCTCGCCGACCAAGGCGCTCGGCGCCGACCAGCTGCGCGCCGTGTCCTCTTTGGACGTCCCTGGCGTGCGTGCGGCGGCGTTCGACGGCGACACCCCGATGACAGAGCGCGACTGGGTCCGCGCGCACGCGAACTGGGTGTTCAGCAACCCCGACATGCTGCATCGCGGCATCCTGTCCGCGCATGCACGTTGGGCGCAGTTCTTCCGCCGGCTGCGCTACGTGGTCGTCGACGAGTGCCACAGCTACCGCGGCGTCTTCGGGTCGCACGTCGCGTTGCTGCTGCGGCGGGTGCGGCGAGTCGCGCAGCACTACGGAGCGGCGCCGGTCTTCGTACTGGCGTCGGCGACCACGGCTTCGCCGGCGGATTTCGCGTCCCGGCTCACCGGCTTGCCGTGCACAGCGGTCACCGAGGACGCGTCGCCACGCGGGGCGCGCACGATCGCGTTGTGGGAGCCGCCGCTGCTCGAGGAGCTCAGCGGGGAGAACGGCGCCCCGGTCCGCCGTCCGGCGGGTACCGAGACCGCGCGGATCCTCACCGAACTGGTCGTCGAGGGCGCCCGCTCGCTGGCGTTCGTCCGGTCTCGGCGCGGCGCCGAGCTCACCGCGCTGGGCGCTCGCCGTCTGCTGTCCGAAGTGGACCCGGCGCTGATGGAAACCGTTGCGGCGTACCGTTCCGGCTTTCTTCCCGAGGAGCGCCGGGAGCTGGAGCGCGCACTGCTGTCCGGCAGGCTGCTGGGCGTGGCCACCACGAACGCGCTGGAGCTGGGCGTCGACATCGCTGGTCTCGACGCGGTGGTCCTGGCCGGTTATCCCGGCACGCTGGCGTCGTTCTGGCAGCAGTCCGGCCGCGCGGGCCGCTCGGGTGACGAGGCTCTGGTGGTGTTCGTCGCCCGCGACGATCCGCTGGACACGTATCTGGTGCACCATCCGCAAGCGTTGCTGGAGCGCCCGGTGGAGACGGCCGTGCTGGACCCGGCGAACCCGTACGTGCTGGGTCCGCAGCTGGCCTGCGCGGTCGCCGAACTGCCCCTCACGGAGCCGGAGCTGGACACGTTCGGCGGTTCGGCCGCACGTGCCGTGCTCGGGGAGCTGGCGGAGCAGAAGCTCCTGCGCCGCAGAAGCAGCGGCTGGTACTGGACTTCCCGCGACCGCCCACACGCGGAGGTCGGCATCCGGGGCTCGGGTGGCGACCAGGTGGCGGTGGTGGAGGCGGATTCCGGCCGGATGCTCGGCACGGTGGATCCGGGTTCGGCGTGCTTCGCCGTGCATCCCGGCGCGGTGTATCTGCACCAGGGTTCGTCGTACGTGGTGGACGAGCTGGATCTGGACACCGCCCTGGCGCTGGTGCACGCGGAAGATCCGGACTGGAACACCTCCCCGCGCGAGATCGTGGACATCTCGGTGCTGAAAACGGAGCGGCAATGCCGCCACGGCGGGGTCACGGTGTGCTTGGGCGAGGTCGCGGTGACCTCGCAGGTCGTGGGCTACCTGCGCCGCCGCCCGTCCGGCGAGGTGCTGGACCACACGCCCCTGGAACTGCCGGAACAAAGCCTCCACACGCGGGCGGTCTGGTACACGGTGTCGCCGGAGCTGCTGGAGACGCCGCCCGCCCCGGAGGGGACCGAGAAGGCGACGCCGGAGGAAACCGAGACCCGAGTGCCAGCGGGAACCGAGGAGGCGGCGCCAGTGGGGACCAGGGCGCACGTACCGAAAGGGACCGAGAAGGCGGCGCCGGCGGGAACCGATTTCCGGGTGTCGGAAGGGACCGAGGTGGCGGCGCCGGTGGGGACCAAGACTCAGGCGCCGGTGGGGACCGTGGCCGTGGTGCCGGTGGGGACCGGGGGTGTCGGCAGAGCACCGGGGGGTGCCGGGCTGGTCCCGGCACGCGTCCCCGGTGCCCTGCATGCCGCCGAGCACGCGGCGATCGGCCTGCTACCGCTGTTCGCTACGTGCGACCGCTGGGACATCGGCGGGGTGTCTACCGCGCGGCACGAGGACACCGGGGAGGCGACGGTGTTCGTGCACGATGGGCATCCCGGGGGTGCGGGATTTGCCGACCGCGGTTATGCCGCGATTGTCCCGTGGCTGGCCGCTACGCGGGAGGCGATCGTCTCCTGCGAGTGCCCGACGGGCTGCCCGTCCTGCGTTCAGTCGCCGAAGTGCGGGAACGGCAACGATCCGCTGGACAAGGCGGGGGCGGTGGCCGTACTGGGAGCCGTGCTCGGGGCGTTGCGTCAGCACGGGGAACAGTGCGGCCACGGTGGTGCGTGAAACTCTTCGGTTGTCTCGTGCGGCCTGCCGGAGTGGGACCGGTCAGGCGGCAGCGGTCTCCAGCATCGCGACGTGCTCGCTGCTGAGGGCACGCACCAGCACGTCGTGCACCTCGGCGGCCACCGGCAGCTGCCAGCCACACACCTCGGGCTTCACCCGCCAGTGCACGACACCGCGCTGGAACGGTGACGGCGGCAGCGGGATGTAGCTGCCTGCGCCGTGCCACTGCACCGAAGCGACCGCGGCCAGTTCGGTGGGGATGCGGTCAGCGGTGGTGGTGAGGAAATGCCACCGGCCGTTCGGCATCGCGACGATCGGCGCCGGGTGTCCCGCGGTACGGAGCAACCGGGCGGCGCGCTTGCCCAGCTCCTGGTCGACCTCGATCGCGTCCACCACGGTGCCGGTGGCCACGAGCAGGCTGTGGGTGCGGTCGGTGAACCAGCCCGAGACCTCGTGGGCGTGCGTGCCGACGAGCTCGCGCCAGTCCTCGCGCACCGGCACCGGCCGCCGCCAGGTCAGGTCGTCCTCCTCACCGGTGATCGGCACCGGGGTCGCCCCCGGCAGCACCGGCCAGCCGCGCCAGGCGAGGCCGATCGCCTCCGCACGCAGTTCGATGCGGAAGGCGTTCCGCCAGCTGTCCGGCCAATTCGCGTCCAACATTGCTTTCCTGCCTTCAAGTTCCGGTAGTCGCGCCGCCCGGGTCGGGGCCGTGGTGGCGCACATCTCACTTAACGGCAAGTTGCACATTGCGCGGAAGCCCCACGCGACAACCGGCAGTCACCGCGCGATGAACGCCAAGTAGCCCACCGTCCGGCCGATACCCGCGGGCCGATCACCGGCCGCTGACCCCACCGCTCGCCCCACCGACCCAGGCTTCGACACTTCACAGACCTTGCGCTCAACGGATGTCGCAAACGTCCGGAACAACTCGCTGACCTGCACGTTCAACCGCTCGCCGTGCGGCGGCGACCGCTGCTCGCGGTCGTCCGCCGCTCACCGGCACCCCAAGGGATGCACTCAGCCGGCACTTCCCACCGGCTGGTCACCGCACCGCGGGGACCTGCCGACGAGCGGTCGCCGGACGGCCCGGCCCGAAACAGCACCGGCACTGGTCCGCCGCCGAACGCCGGACCACCGATCGCGACGGCGGCGCCACCACCTCACCGACGGGTGGACCAGCAAGGCCACCACAGCACCCCCCGGTACGGACCACGTGCGCCGGCGCCATGGACACCAGGCGTAGACCGAAAACCTGGTCACGGCAGCGCAGACCGGCCACGGGGCACGTCACCAGCCACGGGGCACGTCGCCGGCTACGGGCTCGTCCCCGCGCACCGGGCGACGTTCCCGCGCACGGCAGCACGTCACCGATCACGGGGCCACGTCACCAGCCACGGGGCCACGTTCCCGCGCACGGCAGCACGTCACCAGCCACGGGCGCCACGTCCCCGCCCACAGCGGCGCGTCACCGGTCACGGGGGTTGCTCGACCGGCCCGGCTCGGGCTCGGGCGGTCGGGGGTGGCAGGCCGGGTGCCGGTGTGACTGTGGAGCGCACCTCGACGAAGGCGTCGCGGTTGTTCCAGCGGCAGCTGGTCACGGTTGCTTTCTCGTGGTCAGCCACTTCTTGTGCACGGGCGCAGGCGGTGGTCGGTCCGTCTGCTGCGTGGGCGGCAGCGGCCAGTGCGCCGAGATCGGCTGCTGCTTCGGTGCGGTGCCGGGCCGTGATCGCGGCGCCGATCCACCAGACCAGCATCGTCACCGCGATGAGCCCGACGGCCGTGAGTGCCGTCCACACCGTGGCGACACCTTCGTCCCGGGGTCGGTTCACGGTTCCACCCCCGGTTCGGCGATTGCGTAGGCGCTGGCGCCAAGGTCCAATGCGGCGAGCGCGTCCGTGGTGACCTCGGCGGTGAGGCCGTCACCGGAGCGGCGGACGGTCAGCCGAGCACCATGCGGAGCGACGGACTGCACGACGGCATCGGCGGCGCCCGGCTGGCCGGATGCGGCGAGCCGGACGGCTTCCCTGGCAGCGTCGAAGCAACGCAAGTGTCCGGCCACCGCGCTCGTGCCGGCCAGCAGGATCGCCAGCACAGCAGTGAGCGCCCCGAGGGACAGGGCTGCTTCCACCGTGACGAAGCCACCGTCCCGGCGACGGCCGGCCATCAGCTGGCCAGTGTCAGAGCTCGTTGGACGAGCTCGGACAACGCCGCGGAGATCTTGTCTCCGGTGAGCAGGAGGTACAGGGCGACTGCGAAGGCCGCTGCCGCCACGGTGCCGATCGCGTATTCGGCAGTGGTGGTGCCTTCGTCCCCTGGCAAAATCCGCATTGCCGGTTTCCTTTCTTTCGATCGTGGATGGATTCACAACAAGCCACCGATCCGCCCGGCCAGGCCGAGCACCACCGGCAGCACACCGAGTGCGAAGAACGCGGGCAGGAAGCACAACCCGACCGGAAGGGCGAGAGCGACCCCGGCCCGTTCGGCACGTTCTTCGGCCTCGGTGTCCAGCCCGTCGCGCAAGCGCCGGGCCAGCTCGTCCGCGGTCGCGGCGAGCGCTGTGCCGGACCGCGCGGTACGGGCAGCCGCCACCGCCAGTTCCTCGAAACCGGAGCAATTCCGTACGGGAACCCACGCGGAGACGGGTTCGGCACCCAGCGCGAGCAAGCTCGCCGTCGATCGCAATGCCTTCCCGGTGTCCGCCGGTGCGCCGTTCGCAACGGTTTCGAGTGCCACCGGAATCGGCATGCCGGTCCGCAAACATGCAGTCAGCAGATCGAGCACAGCCGCGGAGCGGAGCCGCCCGGCGACATCGTCCGGCGGACGAGCACGTCGTGACCTCCGAAGCAGCCACCACGCGCCCGCACCGGCGACCAGTCCGACCGGGATGCCGGCCACGACCGCGATCGACAAGCCTCCGACGGCTGCAGCCACCGAATGCACCACGGAAGGGCGCACTGTCGGCCATTTCCATCGCGACGAAGCCAGGTGGCGCGGCGGCGGGACGCCAGGCCACAGCACCAACGCCACAGCGACGAGCACGAACAACGCACCGGTTGTCGTCATGTCGACGCCACCCCGCCACGTCCGGTAAGCATGCGCGACCAAGCCGTGCCGGCCCACAGCAATGCCGCACCCGCCACCAGGAAGGACTGTCCCAGCAGGCTTTCGGTCAGTACGGTCAGCGGTCCGGCGCCGATGACCTGACCCAGCGCGAGGCAACCGAGAGGCAGAACCGTGAGCACGGTGGCGCTCATCCGCGGACCGGCCATCTTCGCGTGCAGCCGCCGCGCGAACTTCGCCTCAGCCTCGGCGTCTCGACGGTATGCCTCAAGCGTGTCGGCAATCGGCAGGCCGTGCCGACGAGCGAGGTTCCACGCCTGCGCCAGGCCCGGTAACGCATTCGATTCGAGTGTGCCGTCGAGCCGTGCTGCCGCTGCCAGGTTCCGCAGGTCGCCGGCCAGTGCCGGTATCGCATCGGCTGCGGCCTCCGCCGCCGGGACCGGATGTGCGCCGGACCGGAGCTCGGCGATCATCATGCGAAGGGCAGCCGACACTTGCTCGGCTCGCGCGAGCGCTGCGCCTTTTTCTTTTCTGCTGCGCCATTCCTGGCCGACCGACAGCGTGAGCAGGACGGCTGCGACCGCCGCTCCGACACCTGCCACGGGAAGCGCTATGGCGGCCGGTGTCAGCCACAACGCACGCCGCGGCGGTACCCGGAAGCGCACTCGAAACCGAGCCACCGGGAGCAGCCGGCCCGGAAGGGCAGGCCAGCACAAGGTTCCCGTTCCGAAACACAGGAACGGCCAGGCGGAGATCACACGCCCACCCCGTCCCCAGCCAGATCGGTGAAGAGAGCTCGCCGGGAAGTCCACTGACCATCACGCCACACGGCGACGGCGCGTACTTCTCCGTGGTAACGCTGAAGCACGGCGACTTCCGCGAGGCGCCGTCCGGCAGGCGTGCGATGCATGTGCAGGACCACGCGAACGGCGGCCGCCAGCTGACTGTGCAGCGCCTCCCGGCCGAGGCCGCCCAGCGCGGCAAGCGCTTCGAGCCGGGCGGGCACTTCCGCCGGCGAATTGGCGTGCAATGTGCAAGCACCGCCTTCGTGTCCGGTGTTCAGCGCGTTGAGCAACGAGCACACTTCCGCGCCGCGGACTTCACCGACCACGAGGCGGTCCGGCCGCATCCGCAATGCCTGCCGGACGAGTTCGGGCAGTTCGATGGCGCCGGCACCCTCCACATTGGCCGGACGCGCGACGAGGCTGACGAACTGCGGATGCGTGGGCCGCAGCTCACCGGCGTCCTCGACGCAGACAATGCGTTCAGCCGGGTCCACCGCACCGAGCAGCGCACTCAACAAGGTGGTCTTCCCGGCACCCGTTCCGCCCGTGACGAGAAAAGCAAGGCGGCGCTCGACGACGGCGCGCAGTATCCGGGCACCAGTTTCGCCGAAGACCTCACGTTCGCGAAGTGCCGGCAAATCATGGGTCGCAGGTCGCAGCACCCGCAAGGAAAGACACGTCCCGTCGGCCGCGACCGGTGGAAGTACCGCATGCACACGGACCCGGCCGCGCCGTACGGGAAGCCACCCGTCCACGTAGGGCTGAGCGTCGTCGAGGCGACGACCGGCGGCGAGCGCCAGCCGTTGCGCGAGCCGCCGGACGGCGTCCTCGTCGGAGAAGCGCACCGATGTACGCGACAGCCCTTTCGGTCCGTCAGTCCACACCTGGTCCGGCGCTGTGACCAGAACGTCGGTCACGTCGTCGTCATCGATCAGCGAAGCGAGTGGACCGGCGCCGATGAATTCGTCTTGGGCCTGACGCACAGCATCCAGCACAGCGTCCTGACTGAGCGCACCGGCCGCTTCCGCGCGGACCGCCTCGGCAAGCGCGATCGGGTCCGCGGCACGGCTTTGCCCGGCCAGGCGGTTGCGTACCCGTTCGACGAGTTCTGTGGTCATCATCGCTCCGTCAGGCCGCTGTCTGGATGGCATCGGAACTGGCGGACCGCAGTTCGGCCAGCACGGAACGAGCGGCCCCGACGAGAGGCCCCTTCGCCGGAAGCTCGAACTCACCCGTTTCGAGCGTGGCGGCAACCCTCCGCTCGGGAGTCAGCGCGGCGAGAAGTGGAGGCCCCAGCAGCGCGGCCGTGCGGGACGGTGGCGCCCCGTCCACGGAGTGTCCACTCGCGACGATCGCCAGCCGATCCGCATGTGTCCCGACGCGACGTAGAACCTGTTGCGCGGCCATACAAGCGCGAAACTCCACCGGCACGACCAGCACGACCAGATCAGCCGCGGAAGCCACCGCCAGGGCACCGTCGTCGAGATACCGCGGAAGGTCGCAGACAACCGTGCGCCCGGCGCGGCGGCCGGCGGCGACTATCGCGGACAACGCACGTGGACTGGGGCCGGGCCCGGACCGTCCGCACGACAACACAGGAAGCCTGCCACGGCACGGCAGAGAAGCGACCAACGACGGCATGGACACCCGGCCGGATAGCCGGACTTCCGGCCACCGCAAGCCTTTCGCGTGTTCCAGACCGAGCGGGAGATCGAGCCCGCCGCCGAGCGGGTCACAGTCGACGAGCAGCGCCGGGCCTGAGCGATCCGCCTCCACCGCGATCGCCGCAGCGAGTACGGATGCGCCTGCGCCACCACGTCCACCGACCACAGCGACGACCGGACCCGGAGATTCAGCCGGCGCGTCGGCGACATCGGCGAAAGCGACGGCAAGCTCGGATTCGTCTTCGGGCAGGCGGATGACCCGGCGTGCGCCGACGGTTGCCGCGCGCTGCCAGCTCTCCAAACCGGCGGCGCCCTTGCAGATCAACATCACGCCATCGCGCCGGGGCAGGGCCGGCCGATCGGCTGCGGCGTCCTCTTCGATCACCACGAGCGGCGCCCTGGTCCAGCGTGCGCGTGCGGCGGCGAGGTCCGGCGCGTGGTCCAGTTCGCTCCCGGCGATGGCTGCGACGCGCTGTATTTCCTCGAACACCGTGCCGTCTGCGGCGACGACGAGCGGACGTGCGGTGGCCATGTGTCCCTCCCCTGGGTCTGACGGGCCGGACTTCCACCGTCGTCCGCCCTCATCGGCCGTGGCAATGCCGAGTTCGCCCTCCTGTGGACAACCGGGGGGTTGTGGACAACTCGGCCGGAAACCGCCGCGAGACGGGGTCCGATACCGGCTCGTCCTGGACAATGGGAGACAGCAATTCCGAGCGGGAAAACGATTGCCGGACAAGGGCAGGAGAAGCGATGCAGGAGAACAGGATCGGACGCTTCGCCACACCGGCGACTGCGAGTCGCAAAGAAGGCACCGGAGATCCAGCGGCGCGCACCGGCCTGGGGAAGGTCTGCGCACCCGGGCCGCACCAAGACGGGTTCGGCTCGCCCACCTCTGACGGCGGCGGGCGCAAACTCAACGGACAGGACGGAAACCCGGAAAACGAGCGGGAAAAGAGGGCGGCCCCCGCCAGGGGGGAGGGGCGAGGGCCGCCTGGGGTTCAGCCCCGGGGGGTCGGACTGAACCGGCCCGGTGATACACCGAGCCGGTCTACTGTAACTCCCCGGCATCCACATTGGCGCCGCGAGCGACACCTACGATTCGATAACGGCAACGAGGCGGGAAGGTTCGTCATGTCATGAATTTTCCGGCGAACGCGCGGACTGGTGTGGGTTCAACCCGGCGGAGGTGAGCGCCTATCCTGATCACGTGGCCGAAACCCGCAACGGAGAGTCGTCCCGGCGCGTCGCCGCGTTCTTCGACCTCGACAAGACGATCATCGCTTCCTCCAGCGCACTCGCGTTCAGCAAGCCATTGCTCAAGGAGGGGTTGATCAACCGGCGTGCCGCGCTGAGGAGTGCCTACGCGCAACTGGTCTTCTCGCTCGCCGGCGCCGACGCCGACAAGACCGAGCGGATGCGCGCCGAGGTTTCGGCCCTCTGCGCGGGCTGGGATGTCGCACAGGTTTCCGCGATCGTCCGCGAGACGCTGCACGACGTCGTCGATCCGCTCGTGTACGTCGAAGCGACCGATCTGATCGCACGACACCTCGCCGACGGTCATGACGTCGTGATCTTGTCCGCCACCGGTGAGGAGGTCGCCGCACCTGTCGCCGAGATGCTGGGCGCTACGCGATGCGTGGCCACGCGCATGGAGATCGTCGGCGGCTGCTACTCCGGGCAGGTCGACTTCTACTGCTATGGCGAAAACAAGGCCGTGGCGGCGAAACAGCAAGCCGCCGAGTACGGGTACGACCTCGCGGACTGCTTCGCCTACACCGATTCCAGCACGGATCTTCCGCTACTGGAGGTGGTGGGACACCCGCATGCGGTCAACCCGGACAAGGCACTCCGCCGTGTCGCCGACGAGCGCGAGTGGCCGGTGCTGCCGTTCGAGCGGCCGATGTCGCTGCGGACGCGGATTCCGGCCCGTTCGGCGGGGATGGTGGCGTTCGGTGTGGGCGCGGTCGCGGCCGGTGCGACGTGGTACAGCCTGAGCCGTCGCCGTCGGTTCCGGGCGCCGTCCGACTGAACACCCACACGGCGGTACGAGAGGCCACTCGTTCCCGCGCGGCGACCGATTGTCCCTGCGGGGAGTGCTGTTGTCACCAGATCGAGCCTCTGTAACGGTGCACCCGTCCGCGCACTTGAAGTGACCCGGCTCACGGCGTAGAAAGTAAGTGCGGACGTTGATCCGGCCAGGGAAGAGGTAGAAGAGAAGCCTCTGCCACCCCGGGCAACCTCCGTGCGCGGACTCCGGGTACCCACGCGCAGCGCGCCGCGGGAGGCCCGTCGTCTAGGGACTGCGTACCGGGACGCCGGACGCCGAGTCCATGAAGGTACGACCAGAGTTGCACGCTTGGTCGCCCGAGATGTTCGCGCTGCAGGCGGCGCCCGTTGGCCCTTGGCCGACGGGCGCCGCCAGTGTTCGTAGGGGGAATTGCGGGATGAGACCCCGTCGGCGGGTGACTGACGCGCCGCGGGCACCGTGCGGACAGGAGCTGAGCGCGGCAGGCCGGCGCGGGAGGGCCGAGCGACTGAGCGAGATTCAGGTCAGTGCTGCAGCCGCGAGGCAGTGCTGCAACCGCGAGCCAGTGCGAAACTCGAGCGGCAGAGCGGGAGTCGCCCACCACGGCGGTTGCAGGCGCCGGAGGTTGCCCACCACGGCGGGTGCAGGTGCCGGGAGTCGCCCACCACAGTGGGTGCAGGTGCCGGGGGTTGTCCACCACGGCGGGTGTGGGTGCGCTGAAGAGTTCATGCAACGGAGCGGAGCGGACGGGTGCGCCGAAGAATCGAGCGATGGAGCTGGAGTCGTTCAGCGTGACGAGTCGGTGCGCTGAGCAACCCCAGCGAACAGAGCGGCGGTTGCTCAGCAGGGTGTGCGGAGCGGTCAACGCTCGGGGATTGCTGGGAGATATGTGGAGACGAGCCGCGGGGCAGGCGATTCATGTGCTGAGCGTCGTGGCGATGACGGGTCTTCGTGCGTCCTTGCGACGCTGGAGGGCTTGACAGGGACGTCGTTCCTGGCCAGCAGAAGACAGCATCAACTTTCGCAAGTATGACGGCGAAGCGAACTCACCGACCGCGGCGGTCAAGTGCGGTGCGAGACGTTGGGTGAGCAGGCGATAGGCCGGAAGCCGTCTGGTCGTGCCGGCACAGGGGCGGAGTGATCGGCCTGATGATGCAGGGGAAGCTGGGCGCTGATGGAGGAGCAGCTGATCGCGGCCGGGTTTAGCGCCGCAGCAGCTTAGCGCTGCGGCTGTCGAGCAAGGCGCCTGGTGAGCGGCAGCGTTGATGCAGGAGACGAGCGCGGCAGCGGAGATGGGGAACAGCTGACTGCGGGGGCAGTTGAGCGCGACGGCGGCTGAGCGCAAGGACAAATGACTGCGAGGGCGGCTGAGCGCGGCAGCGGAGATGGACAGCTGACAGCGAGGGCGGCTGAGCGCGGCGACGGAGATGGGGCGACAGCCTGACGCTCGGACGACGAAGGGGGTCGTTCCAACGCTCGGCCGATGGACAACGCGGGGGCGCGGTGAGTAGCTTCCCGATACCGGTGCTGTTCGGTGGAGACTTCACCGTCGGGCGGTGCTCGAGACTGGGAGGACGATCGTGATCCGTGGCCGGCTGGGCAAGAGATCGGTACTGGCTGTTTCGCTCGTGGGGGTGCTTGCCGGCGGTGGGTTGCCGGGCGCTGTGGCCGCGGCGGAAGCAGGTGGACCGGGGAGCGGGTCGAGGGATCCGGTTGGTGCGAACGTGCTGGAGGGTGAGGACGGCCTGGGCAACGCCGGCGGCCTGGCGAGTGGGAACGGCCTGTCGAGCCCGGCCGGGACTGGCGGAAGGCAGGCGGAGCAGCTCGAGGCGGCCGCCGGGCGGATGTTGCGCGGGATGAGTCTCGAGGAGAAGGTCGGGCAGCTGTTCGTCACCTGGGTGAATGGGACGGCCGCCGACCAGGTCGACCCGAAGAACCAGGCCGACTTCGGCGTGGACACCGCGGCTCAGGCGGTCGGCAAGTACCACCTCGGCGGGGTCATCTACTTCAACAACGACAGCCGCGACAACTTCGACGATCCGGAGCAGGTCGCGCGGCTGTCGAACGGGCTTCAGCGGGCCGCGATCGGCAGCGGGGCGCACATTCCGCTGCAGATCGGCACCGACCAGGAAGGCGGCACGGTCACTCGGATGGGGGCGCCGGCCACCGAGTTCGCCAACTCGATGGCCGTGGCGGCCGGGCGGGACACTTCCGCGGGCACGCAGGCTGCCACCGTGCTCGGGCACGAGCTGCGGGCCGTCGGGATCAACCAGGACTACGCGCCGGACGCCGACGTCAACTCCAATCCGGCCAATCCGGTGATCGGGGTGCGGTCGTTCTCCGGACAGCCGGGGCTGGCCAGTGACTTCGTGGCCGCTGAGGTGCACGGGTACCAGGATTCCGGACCGGCCGCGGAGACGGTTTCCTCCACTGCCAAACACTTCCCCGGACACGGCGACGCGGCCACCGACAGCCACACCGGGCTGCCGCGGATCGACCGGTCCGAACAGCAGTGGCGGGAGATCGACGTGCCGCCGTTCAAGGCCGCCATCGCGGCGGGGATCGATTCGATCATGAGCGCGCACATCCAGTTCCCGAGTCTCGACCCCTCCGGGGAACCGGCGACCCTGTCCCAGCCGATCATCACCGGGAAGCTGCGCGGTGAACTCGGCTACGACGGTGTTGTGGTCACCGATTCGCTCAGCATGCAGGGCGTGCGCGAGCTGCACAGCGACGCGGAAATCCCCGTGCTCGCGCTGAAGGCCGGGGTGGACCAGCTGCTCATGCCGGTGGACCTCGGCCTCGCGATCGACTCGGTGCTCGCCGCGGTGAAGTCCGGTGACCTGCCGATGCAGCGGATCGACCAGAGCGTGCTGCGGGTGCTGAAACTCAAGCTCAAGCGCGGGATCCTGACCACGCCGTTCGACGATCCGGCGCTGGTCGGGCGCAAGGTCGGCACGCCGGAGCACCTGGCGACCTCCCAGGACATCGCCGACCGGTCGATCACTGCCATCGCGAACGACGCCGGGGTGCTGCCGCTCCGGCAGAAGCCGGCCACCGCGCTGGTCACCGGGTGGGGCGAGACCAGCACGCAGACGCTCGCCGAACGGATGACCGCGCACGGCACGAAGACGACCGCGCTGCAGACCGGTCAGACGCCGTCGGACGCGCAGACAGCCGAAGCCGTGGAGGCCGCGAAGAACACCGACCTCGTCGTGGTCCTCACCAACAACCTCGGCGGGTTCCCGTTGCAGAACAAGCTGCTGCAGGCCCTGATGGACACCGGAAAACCCGTGGTCGCGGTGGCCGCGCAAATCCCGTACGACGCCGGGTACGACAACCCCGTGCCCACCTGGCTCGCCACCTACGGCTACCTCACTCCGTCGCTCGAGGCGCTGGCCAAGGTGGTGCTGGGCGAGACGAAACCCAGCGGGAAGCTCCCGGTCGACGTTCCCGCCGGTGCGGACACGCAGACCGTCAAATATCCCTTCGGACATGGGCTGACCTGGTGAACCTGAACCGTCGCAACTTCCTCGCCGTGCCCGCGGTCGCGTTGCCCGCGCTCGCGGCCAGCTCCGCCGTGGCTCAGGCGGCACCAGGTCCGCGCGTGCTCACCGGGGCGGAACAACTCGCCGCGCAGGGATGGCGTCCGTTCGCCGGACGCAAGCTCGGCGTGCTGTCCAATCCGACCGGCGTACTCGCGAACGGTGACCACATCGTCGACTCGATGGTGGCGGCCGGCGTACGACCCGTCGCGGCTTTCGGACCCGAGCACGGCTTCCGCGGCAGCGCGCAAGCCGGCGGTTCCGAGGGCGACTACGACGACCCGCGCACGGGCATTCCCGTGTACGACGCGTACGGCGCCGACGCCACCAAGCTCGCGTCGCTGTTCACGAAGGCCGGGCTCGACACCGTGGTCTTCGACATCGCCGACGTCGGCGCGCGCTTCTACACCTACATCTGGTCGCTGTACACGGCGATGCTGGCCGCCGCGAAGGTCGGCGCGGGTTTCGTGGTGCTGGACCGCCCGAACCCGATCGGCAGCCGGCTCGCCGGGCCGGTACTCGACCCGAAGTTCGCTTCGGGCGTCGGTCTGAAACCCATCGCGCAGCAGCACGGTATGACGGTCGGCGAGCTCGCCCGCTTCTTCGCCGCTGAGTTCCTGCCTGCCGACGGCGCGGAACTGAAGCACCTCGAAGTGATCCGGGTACGCGGATGGCAGCGCGACGCCTTCTTCGCCGACACGGGCCTGCGCTGGGTGCTGCCCAGCCCCAATATGCCGACGCCGGACACCTCGCTCGTCTACCCCGGTACCGGGATGTTCGAAGGCACCGTGTTCGCCGAAGGTCGAGGCACCACGAGGCCGTTCGAGATCATCGGCGCACCCGACATGGACTGGCATTGGCGCGAGGAGCTGGAGAAGCTGCAGCTGCCGGGCGCTGCGTTCCGCGAGACCTACTTCGTGCCCACGTTCGGCAAGTTCGTGAACGAGACCTGCGGCGGCGTACAGCTCACGGTCACCGACCCGCGTGTGTTCGACGCGGTCCGCACCGCCGTGGCGATGCTGGTGACGGCGAAACGGGTCGCTCCGGACAAGTTCGGGTGGCGACCGGACCTGGCCATCGACAAGCTGTCCGGGTCGGCGCGGCTGCGCACGATGATCGACGCCGGCGCCGGGGTCGATGAAATCACCGGATCCTGGCACGCCGAGCTCATGGCCTTCGACCGTCAACGCAGGCGCCACCTGATCTATCGCTGAGGAGAACGGTCATGCGTGCTAGGAAAGTGCTCGTCGTGACGCTGGCCGTCCTGCTCGCGGCCACCACGACCGCGGGAGCAGCCACGACCACCAGCAGGCCCGGCCAAGGGCGCTTCGACCGGCCACAGCACGGTTTCGCCCCGGCGAGCACGACCCTGCGCGAAGGCGGCCCCGGCGACGCCGGACTCGACCAGCGGCCGATCCGCGACGCCGAGCAGTTCCTGAAGAGCTGGACGGAGCCGGACGCCAGCGGGCACCCGCACTTCTCCGGCGCCGTGGGCCTGCTCGCGCACGACGGTGTGGTGGTCGACCGCTACTCCGTGGGCGGCGCCGTGCGCTACGCCGACGCCAAGGGCACCGAGCTGCCGTTGGCCCAGCAGGTTCCGATGCATGACGACACCATTTTCGACCTGGCGTCGATCTCGAAGCTGTTCACCTCGATCGCCGCACTGCAGCTCGCAGACCAGGGCAAGCTGGAAGTCAACGCGCCGGTGGTGCGTTACCTGCCCGAGTTCGGTGTGCAGGGCAAGCAGGACGTGACGATCGAGCAGCTGCTCACGCACACGTCCGGCTTCGACGCCGACCCGTCCCCCTCGCTGTGGGAGGGCTATCCGGACATCCCGTCGCGGCGCGCGGCCGTGCTCGGCAGTCCGCTGAAGAACGCGCCGGGCAGCACCTACCTGTACTCCGACCTCAACATGCTCACGCTCGGCTTCGTGATCGAGAAGCTCGCCGGCAAGCCGCTCGACCAGGTGGTGCACGACAGCATCACCGCGCCGCTCGGCATGGCCGACACGGGGTACAACCCGCCGGCCGACAAGCTGGGCCGGGTCGCGGCGACCGAGTACGAAAGTGACCCGCCGCGCGGCCTCGTACGCGGACAGGTGCACGACGAGAACGCGTGGTCGCTCGGCGGCGTCGCGGGGCATGCGGGCGTGTTCTCCACAGCGGGCGACCTGGCGGTGCTCTGCCAGACGATCCTCAACGGCGGCAGTTACCACGGGCACCGCATCCTGCGGCCGGACACCGTCGAGAAGATGCTGACGAACTACAACGCGCGCTTCCCCGACGACGCCCACGGTCTCGGCTTCGAGCTCGACCAGCCGTGGTACATGGGCGCGCTGTCGTCGCCGGTCACCGCGGGGCACACCGGGTTCACCGGCACCACACTGGTGATCGACCCCGAGTCGCGGTCCTTCGCGCTGCTTCTCACCAACCGCGTGCACCCCACGCGCGACTGGGGATCCATCAACACCGCGCGCCAGGTCTGGGCGACTTCGCTCGCGAAGGCCATGGCAGTGCGTCCGGTCGTCGGCCTTGACGCCTGGTACGCGGCCCCGGACAACGACGCCACGGTCACGCTCAGTACACCGCCGCTGTCGTCACGAAGCGGGTCACTGCGGGCGTCGTTCCACGCCTTCGTGGACACCGAGGGGCCGAGCGACCCGCTTCAGCTCGAAGCGAGCACCGACGGCGTCAATTGGCAACGAGTCCCGCTCCACGCGACCGGTCCGGGTGCGCCCGCCGGGACTGTGACTTCCCTCTCCGGCCACGGGCACCGTGCCTGGTGGCAGGTATCGGCCGACGTGCCGGCAGCGGCCGTTACGACCCTCCGCTGGCGTTACACGACCGACCCGAACTACACCGGACGCGGGATTTCACTCGACGGTGTGAAAGTCACCGAACGCGGCCGTACCGTTCTCGATGGTGAGCGAAACCCGGCCGAACTGACCTCTTCCGGGTGGCAGTTGAGCACTCGGTGAGCGTGCCGTCGCGCAGTGCCGAACATCCCGTCCCAGTCAGCGGTCCACTCGCCCTCCGGTAGCGACACTAAGTTGCCAAGTCGTTAGCTTGAGTTCGTTAACAAGGCAGACCCGGTTAGCGACTTTCAGTACGACGATTAATCGCAAACCGAAGTCCGCAGACACGGACGGGTTGTGATCCTGCCGAAGGATGTGGGTAACCTTGTCTCAAATGCCAACGGTTAGTAACTTTCCGACGGCGGATGATACCGATTCCGTAGTCATCACCGCACCGTCCGAGCACCTCGCAGGTCAGCCGCCTGCGCGGGACGCGGACGCGAGCCCGTTGGTCCGCATCCGCTCTCTTCTGCCCGGTCTCGCGCGGGCCGAACAGCGTGTCGCGAAGG
Organism: Amycolatopsis jiangsuensis; assembly: GCF_014204865.1. Lineage (NCBI taxonomy): Bacteria > Bacillati > Actinomycetota > Actinomycetes > Pseudonocardiales > Pseudonocardiaceae > Amycolatopsis > Amycolatopsis jiangsuensis. Next base: position 5,694,657 of record NZ_JACHMG010000001.1, on the reverse strand, counting down.
TTGTGCTCGACGACCCGGGCGCCGTCGCGCGGCGCAGTATCACCGAGGTCGCCCTCGCGGCGAACACCTCCGAGACCACCGTGACCCGGTTCTGCAAGGCCGTCGGCGTCGGTGGCTACCCGCAGCTGCGCATCGCGCTCGCCGCGGACACCGCGCGCACCGAGGCGCGCACCACGCGCAACCTCGGCGGCGAGATCGGCCCGGGCGACGACCTGGCGTCGGTGATCGGGAAAGTCAGCTTCGCCGACGCGCGCGCGGTCGAGGAGACCGCCGACCAGCTCGACGTGGCCGCGCTGCAGAGCGTGATCGACCTTGTCGCGAATGCCGGGCGCGTCGATGTGTACGGCGTGGGCGCCAGTGCGTTCGTCGCCGCGGACCTGCAGCAGAAGCTGCACCGGATCGGGCGGATCAGCTTCGCCTGGTCGGACACGCACATCATGCTCACCTCAGCCGCGGTCATGCAGCCGGGCGACGTCGCGATCGGCGTCTCGCACACCGGCGCCACCACGGACACCGTGGAGGCGCTGCGCGTGGCCCGCGAGCACGGCGCGGTGACCGTGGCGGTCACGAACTTCCCGCGCTCGCCGGTCACCGAGGTCGCCGACCACGTACTGACCACCGCGGCCAGGGAAACCACGTTCCGCTCGGGCGCGACGGCGAGCCGGATCGCCCAGCTGACCGTGATCGACTGCCTTTTCATCGGGGTCGCGCAGCGGCACATGGACGCCTCGGTCAGCGCACTCGACGCGACAAGGGATGCGGTCGGCTCGCACCGGCTCGGGGTCAGGCCCGACGGCCGCCGCCGTCCGCGCGAAACCGGCAAGTGAGGGGAAAGTGAGGCCCGTGATGACCGTCCCGTGCCAGGCGGTGCACGTCGATTCTCCGACCGAACAACGCAACCCCCGTACCGTCGACATCGACCTGATGTCCACCCAGGCGATCCTGGGTGCGATCAACGCCGAGGACCGCAAGGTGCCGGACGCGGTGGCGGAGGTGCTGCCGCAGCTGGCCCGTGCGGTCGACTACGCGGTCGACGCGCTGCGCGGCGGCGGGCGGGTGCACTACGTCGGCGCGGGTACCTCGGGGCGGCTGGCCACGCTGGACGCGGCCGAACTCGTGCCCACCTTCAACGTGCCCTCCGACTGGTTCGTGGCGCACCACGCCGGTGGCGCGAAGGCACTGCGGGAAGCCGTGGAGAACGCCGAGGACGACGCGGAAGCCGGCGAAGCCGAGCTGTCGGAGGTCGTGCGGCCGGGTGACTTCGTGCTCGGGCTGGCCGCGTCCGGGCGGACGCCGTACGTGCTCGGCGCGCTCGCCGCGGCGAGCCGGGCGGGCGCACGCACCGGCCTCGTGTCGGCCAACCCGCGTGCGGCCAAACCGTCCGGGGTCGACGTGCTGATCGCCGTCGCGACCGGCCCGGAGGCCATCGCCGGTTCCACCCGGATGAAGGCCGGTACCGCGCAGAAGCTGATCCTCACCGCGTTCTCCACCACGACGATGATCAAGATGGGCAAGACCTACTCCAACCTGATGGTCAGCATGCGCGCCACCAACGCGAAGCTGCGCGGCCGCACGGTGCGTATCCTGCAGGAGGCCACCGGCATGACCATGGCCGACTGTTCGGACGCGCTCGCCGAAGCCGGTGACGACCTCAAAGTGGCGCTCGTGCACCTGCTGTCCGGCAGCGACGTCACCCGCGCCGCCGCGGCGCTCGAGGCGACCGGCGGGCACGTGCGCAAGGCACTCGACTCGCTGCACCTGCGCGCCGGCTGACCCCCTCGTGGGTGGTGCGGCCGGTGAGAACCGGCCGCAGCACTCACGAGCGTTGCGGTTCGGCGGGGCGGCTGTTTAGCCTTCCTGGGTGGGCAAGTCGAGCCAGTCCCGAGGCGAGCGCTGGTCGATCGGCGGGATGGCTGTGGTGATCCTGCTGCTCAACGTCGTCGGCTGGGGACTGCTGGCGCTGGTGGTCGCGCCGCGGCACTACGAACTCGGCGCCGCGGGCGGATTCGGCATCGGGCTCGGCGTCACCGCGTTCACCCTGGGGATGCGGCACGCGTTCGACGCCGACCACATCGCCGCCATCGACAACACCACCCGCAAGCTGATGTCCGAGGGACAACGTCCGTTGTCTGTGGGGTTCTGGTTTTCCCTCGGGCACTCGACCATCGTGTTCGCGCTGTGCCTGCTGCTCTCGCTCGGTGTGCGGGCGCTGGCCGGACAGCTCGAGGACGATTCCTCGGCGCTGCACGAGACCACCGGGCTCATCGGTACATCGGTGTCCGGGGCTTTCCTGTACCTCATCGCGATCACGAACCTGGTGGCACTCGTCGGCCTCGCCCGGGTGTTCGCGGCGATGCGCCGCGGCGAATTCGACGAAGCGGCGCTGGAGCACCACCTCGCCAACCGCGGACTGATGAACCGGCTGCTGCGTGGCCTGACGAAGACGGTCCGCAAGCCGTGGCACAGCTATCCGGTGGGTGTCCTCTTCGGACTCGGTTTCGACACCGCGACGGAGATCGGGCTGCTCGTGCTCGCCGCGGGCGCGGCCGCGTTTTCCCTGCCCTGGTACGCGATCCTGGTACTGCCGGTGTTGTTCGCCGCCGGGATGAGCCTGTTCGACGCGGCCGACGGCGTGCTGATGAACTACGCCTACGGCTGGGCCTTCGCCCGGCCGATCCGCAAGATCTACTACAACCTCACGGTGACCGCGCTGTCGGTGGCCGTCGCGCTCGGCGTCGGCACCATCGAACTCGTCTCGCTGCTGGCCGAAAAGCTCGCCATCACCCGCGGTCCGCTGGCCGCGATCGCCGGCGTGGACCTGGACTACGCCGGCTTCGCGATCGTCGCGCTGTTCGTGTTCACCTGGCTGGTCGCGCTGGCGGTGTGGCGGTTCGGCCGGATCGAAGAGAAGTGGAGCGCCCGGCTGGACGGCCCGGCCTGAGCGGCGGCGCCGGAAAGCGCCGCCGCACCGGTCACCAGGAGCCGACGGGCTGCCGGATCGCGCCGTTCAGGCGGTTCCACACGTTGATCCCGGCAATGGTCAGCAGCAGGGACGACAGTTCCTTCTCGTCGTAGTGATCGGCGGCCTCGTCCCAGACCTCGTCCGGAACCGCGTCCGGGCGGTCCGCGATCCGCGTCACGTGTTCGGCCAGCGCCAGCGCGGCCCGCTCCGCGTCGGTGAAGTACGGCGATTCCCGCCAGGCGCCGACCGCCCAGATCCGCTCGTCGGTCTCCCCTGCCTGCTTCAGCTCACGCGCGTGCATGTCCACGCACACGCTGCAGCCGTTGATCTGGCTGACCCGCAGGTGGACCAGCTGGTGGGTGGCCGCGGGCAGCGTGCTCGCGTGCGCCGCCTTGTTCAGTGCCATCAGCGCCTGCATGGCTTCCGGGTGCACCTTGACCGGGTGGGTCATCCGAGCCTGCATCAGGTTCTCCTCCTGCCACCTCGCCCGCGTTCGGCGGGTCCTGAAGTGAGGACTCGACAGGGCTGCCGGATGTGACAGTGCAGGACGAGCGATTCTGGACAGCACAGTTCGAGCAGCACCGGTCACGGCTGCGGGCCGGTCACGGCGTCACGGCGTCACGGCGATGTGGTCCAGGGCGTCGATCGCGGCCGCTGGCAGCCGTACGTCGCGGACGGCCAGGTTTTCGGCCAGGTGGGCGGGGTTGGCCGTGCCCGGGATGAGCAGGGTGTGCTCGTCGTGCGCCAGCAGCCAGGCCAGCGCCACCTGCGCCGGGGTGACGCCGAGGTCGGCGGCGATTCCGGTGACCACCGGATGCCCGGTGACGTCCCAGCCGAGGTCGAAGGCCGAGCCGAGCGGGAAGAACGGCACCCACGCGACCCCGTGTTCCCGGCACAGGTCCAGCACCGGCTCGCCGGAACGGTCGAGCACGCTGTAGGCGTTCTGCACGCACACGATCCTCGCGGGCAACGCGTGCCGCAGCTGGTCGGCCGAGACGTGGCTGAGTCCGATGGCGCCGATCTTGCCCGCGTCACGCAGGGCGATCAGCTCGGCGAGCTGGCTGTCGATGTCGACGATCTGCTCGCCCTCGGCGACCAGCCCGGGAGCGGCGTCACCGCGGCGCAGGTTGACCACGTCCAGCCGGTCGACGCCGAGGCCGGTGAGGTTGGCCTCGATCTGGGCGCGCAGCTCCTCCGGCCGCTGCCGCAGCTCGAGGGAGCCGTCGGGCTTGTTGTCCGCGCCGATCTTGGTCACGACGACCAGGTCCTGCGGGTACGGCGCGAGGGCTTCGCGGATGAGGTCGTTGCAGACACCCGCGCCGTAGAAGTGCGCGGTGTCGATGTGGTTGACGCCGCCGTCGATCGCCTGCCGCAGCACCGCGAGGCGGTCCTCGTGCGCGGCCGACGCACGCTCCAGCTGCATGGCGCCGAAGCCGATCCGCGCGACCTGGCGTCCGGCGAGATTCGCGGTACCGCCGGGTGCGGAAGAATCACGTGCAGTCATGAGGGTGTGCCTCCAGCTCTGGCATAGTGGAAAGTGATGCGGAGGCGCCTCCGCATCGTCACGATAGCAGAACCGGAGGAGCCTCCGCATCATGTCGGGTCAGGAACCACCACGCCGCCGAGCGGACGCCGAACGCAACCGCAACCGGCTGCTGGAGGCAGGCCGTGCAGCCTTCGCCGACGGCCGGGAACCGGTGACGCTGGAGCAGATCGCCCGCGACGCCGGAGTCGGCATCGGCACCCTCTACCGGCACTTCCCGACCCGCGAAGCGCTGGTCGAGGCGCTGTACCGGGACGAGCTGGCCCAGCTGTGCGCCAGCGCGGAGATCCTGCTCGCCGCCGGACAACCGGTCCGCGCGCTGCGCCGCTGGATGGACAAGTTCGCCGATTACGCGACCGCGAAGCGGGAAATGGCCGACTCCCTGCGAGCGCTGTACGCCTCCGGCGCCGTCGTCGTTTCCGACGCGCGCGAGGACCTTTCCGCCGCGGTGCAGACCATCCTCGACGCCGGCATCGCGGACAGCACGCTGCGCGGCGACATCCGCGCCGAGGACGTCGTGGTCAGCGTGGTCGGCATGGTCTCCGCGACCACGCTCAACGGCGGACAAGAGCAGCTGAACCGGATGTTCGACCTGCTGGTGGACGGCATTCGCCGCTGAGGCTCAGCCGGCCGCGGACGAGATGCTGCCGGCTTCGCGTGCGCCGGCCTCGAACGCTTCGCAGCAGAACAACAGCCAGGCACGCACCCCCTCGGGCGTACCGGCCGCGAAACCCTCGGCCAGCTCCACGTACTTCGGCACCCGCCGGAAGAACGCCACTTCGGGCACGGTCAGCGCCTTCGGGTCGAGGCCGGTCGCGATCATCGACAGCCGCGCCGCCGCGCGGGCGACCACGCCGTCCGCCGAACCGAACGGGGACAACGCCAGCAGCTCGCCGTGCACCACGGCGGTCAGCACCGGTCCGGGCACCGCCGTCGCCCCGGTGACGAGCTGCGCCAGCATCTCCAGCCGCTCCCCGCCACGACGCGGGCGGCCGAGTTCGTCGGGATCGCCGACCAGGTCGGAGGCGGCCAGCAGGTGCAGCCGCGCCAGCGCTTGCAACGGCGCCCGCCGCCAGGTCGGCAGCAACGGCTCCAGCGCCTCGGCCACCCGCAGCGCGCCGGCCAGCAACGGGTCGGCCACCGCGCCGCCGGCCGGCAGTTCGGGATTGCCACCGGCGATCCCCGCCGACGCCCGCGCCGCGCGCACGGACGCCTCGGCGGCGGTCTCCGCACCGCCACGGAGGTTCGCCGGCAGCCGGTGCACGGCGAACACCGCGTCCTGCGCCGCCTTGGCCGCGGCCGTGACGCCGTCGAGTTCCAGCAGTGGCTTCAGTGGATCACTCACGCGTCGAGCACCTGCCCGTCCCGCCGCACCACGGGCGGCAGCACCGACCACGGGAAGTTGATCCACCGGTCGGTGCGACGCCACACGTACTCGCATTTCACCGTGGAGTGCGGCTTCTCGTAGACGACCGCGCACCGCACGTCGGCCACGTGGTCGACGCAGTAGTCGCGGACCAGTTTGAGCGTGGCGCCGGTGTCCGCCACGTCGTCGGCGATGAGCACCTTCTTGCTCGTCAGGTCCACCACGTTGGGCACCGGCGGCAACATCACCGGCAGCTCGAGGCGCTGGTCCACGCCGGTGTAGAACTCGACGTTCATCACGTGCAGGTTCTTCACGTCCAGCGCGTAGCCGAGTGCCCCGGCGACGAACAGGCCGCCCCGGGCGATGGACAGGATCAGATCGGGAGCGAACCCGTCGTCAGCGACCGTCCTGGCCAGCTCACGACCGGCCGACCCGAACAAGTCCCAGGTGAGCTCTTCTCGCTCCTCGGCCATGTGCGCTCTCTTTCCCCGTGCGTCCCGCGAGCATAGGCAACGGCCGAGTGGACTGGCGAACGAAGGTGAAAATGGCCCTCTGAAAGAGCCACTCAACGTCGTAGCGTGGCCCTGTGAGTGACTGGAACGAGCACCCGACGCTGGCCGGCCGGAATGTCCGGCTCGAACCGCTGACCACCGACCACGCCGCGGGCCTGCTCGAAGCCGGCGCGGATCCCGGGATCTGGACCTGGCTGAACGTGCGGCAGCCGAACGACCTCGGCGAAGCCGAAGCGATGGTGCGCGCCGCGCTGGCCGATCCGGACCGGCGCGCGTGGGCACAGATCGATCTCGCGTCCGGCCGCGTCGCCGGCACCACCTCGTACTACCAGGTCGTGCCGAAACACCGCATCCTGTCCATCGGGCACACCTGGATCGGCGCGGATTTCCAGCGCACCGCGGTGAACACCGAGGCCAAGTTCCTCTTGCTGCGCAACGCTTTCGAAAGCTTGGGTGCGCAGCGGGCGGCCTGGGAGACCGACTCGCGCAACCTGCGCTCACAGCGCGCGATCGAGCGGCTCGGCGCCCAGCGCGAGGGCCTGTTGCGGGCACACCGGGTCCGGCCTGACGGCACCTCGCGGGACACCGTGCTGTACTCGCTCACCGACGCCGAGTGGCCCGGCGTGCGCGCCCGGCTGCTCGCGCGTCTGCGCTAGCGCGCGTGGGGTGCAACGCGGCTGCAACCTTGTCGTGGGCGGACTAACGTCGCTAGCGTGCCGTGAGCCGCGGGTTCGCACTACAGGAGGCCTTGCATCATGACCGAGCAGTCCCCAGCGTTGGACAATCTGCTCACCGAGAGCCGTACTTTTCCGCCGAGTGAGCAGTTCGCTGGTCAGGCCAACGCGAAGGCCGAGCTGTATGCCACGGCGGACGCGGACCGGGAGCAGTTCTGGGCCGAGCAGGCCCGGCGGCTGACGTGGGACACCGAGTGGACCCAGGTACTGGACTGGACCAATGCACCGTTCGCGAAATGGTTCGTCGGCGGGAAGCTGAACGTCGCCTACAACTGCGTCGACCGGCACGTGGAGTCCGGGCACGGGCAGCAGGTCGCGATCCACTGGATCGGCGAGCCCGGCGACACCCGCGACATCACCTACGCGCAGCTGAAGGACGAGGTGTCGAAGGCGGCGAACGCGCTGACCTCGCTCGGGGTCGTGGCGGGTGACGTCGTGGCGATCCAGCTGCAGATGGTGCCCGAGGCGATCGTGGCGATGCTGGCGTGCGCCCGGATCGGCGCGCTGCACAGCGTGGTCTTCGGCGGCTTCTCCCCGACGGCGTTGCGGGCGCGGGTGGACGACGCGGCGGCGAAGGTCGTGATCACCTCCGATGGCCAGTACCGGCGCGGGAAGGCCGCGCCGATGAAGGCCAACGTGGACGAGGCGCTCGAGGGCGCGCAGACGGTCGAGAAGGTCATCGTCGTCGCCCGGACCGGTGACGACCTCGAGGGCGAGGTGCCGTGGACCGACGGCCGGGACGTGTGGTGGCACGAGCTGGTCGAGGCCCAGCCGGCTGAGCACACGCCGGAGGCGTTCGACAGCGAGCACCCGCTGTTCATCCTCTACACCTCGGGCACGACCGGGCGGCCGAAGGGCATCCTGCACACCTCGGGCGGGTACCTGACCCAGGTCGCCTACACCCACCACACGGTGTTCGACCACAAGCCGGGCGAGGACGTGTACTGGTGCACCGCCGACATCGGCTGGATCACCGGGCACTCGTACATCGTGTACGGGCCGCTGGCCAACCGGGTCACCCAGGTCGTGTACGAGGGCACCCCGAACACCCCGCACGAGGGCCGGCACTGGGAGATCATCCAGCAGCACAAGGTGTCGATCTACTACACCGCACCGACGCTGATCCGCACGTTCATGAAGTGGGGCGCCGACATCCCGGCACGCTACGACCTGTCGTCGCTGCGGGTGCTGGGGTCGGTGGGTGAGCCGATCAACCCGGAGGCCTGGATCTGGTACCGCGACACCATCGGCGCCGGGAAGACTCCGATCGTGGACACCTGGTGGCAGACCGAGACCGGCGCGATCATGATCTCCCCGCTGCCCGGGGTCACCGCCACCAAACCCGGCTCCGCGCAACGCGCCCTTCCCGGGATCTCGGCGAAGGTCGTCGACGACCAGGGGGTGGAGGTACCCGCCGGTGGCGGCGGATACCTCGTGCTGGACAAGCCGTGGCCCTCGATGCTGCGCGGGGTGTGGGGCGATGACGAGCGCTATCGCGAGACCTACTGGTCCCGCTTCGCCGACCAGGGCTTCTACTTCGCCGGCGACGGCGCGAAGTACGACGCCGACGGCGACGTCTGGCTGCTGGGCCGCGTGGACGACGTGATGAACGTGTCCGGGCACCGCATCTCCACCACGGAGGTCGAATCCGCCCTCGTTTCGCATCCGACGGTCGCCGAGGCCGCCGTCGTCGGCGCCACCGACCCCACCACCGGACAGGGCATCGTCGCGTTCGTCATCCTGCGCGGCAGCGCCACCGACCAGGGCGATAACGCCGTGCAGGAGCTCCGCAACCACGTCGCCAAGGAAATCGGCCCGATCGCCAAACCCCGCCAGATCATGGTCGTGCCCGAGCTGCCGAAGACCCGCTCCGGCAAGATCATGCGCCGCCTCCTGCGAGACGTCGCCGAGAACCGCGCCATCGGCGACGTCACCACGCTCGCCGACTCCTCGGTCATGGACCTCATCTCCTCGGGCCTGAACTCGGGCAAGGAGGAGTAGTAGATTCACCTCCGCGAGGGAAGGGGCGCTCCCGGCCGGGAGCGCCCCTTCTCCGTCCTCACCCCAGTGCGCGAACATCGAACGCATGTTCTACGATGCCCGCGTACCCACCCAAGATCCGGGCAAGGAGACGACACGAATGTCCGTGGAAGCCGTGACGCACGACGAGAACGCCGTGGCCGAGGCGGCGGAGTCACCGGCCGCCGAGGCACCGGAGGCCACTGAGCCGGCCGCAGCGGCGTCGCCCGCGGGGCAGGACTCCACCGGCACACCCGAGGGCGGCGAGGCCACCCCGCCGGTCGCCGAATCCCCCAAGCCGAAGCGCGGCAGGCCGAAGGCCACGCCGTCGTCGGCCAAGAAGACCCGCACCGTGGAGCTCACGCTCACCGTCACCGGCACCGCCGACGGCGAGTGGCAGGCCGAGCTGAAGAACGGCAGCAAGTGGGTCGCGAAGGGCCTGGAAATCCCGGCCGCCGCGGTGTCGCGAGCGGCGAAGGAGCTGCACGAGGACCTGTCCGGCCCGATCGACGAGGTCATCAACGCCGCCCGCGAGGCACAGGCGGCGAAGGTCGCCCAGCTGGAGGCCGAACTCGAAGCCGCCAAGGCGGCCCTGGCCGAGCTGGACGTCTGAGCCACAGTCCTCCACGAAAACACCCGGCGGTCACCACCGCCGGGTGTTTTCTTTTCCCGCCAGAAAGGGAACCCTAGCCTTATTGAGGTTTGCCTTTCTTCAATTTATCGCGGGCGGAAACATATCGCGTGGAAACAATTTTCGTGCTTGACTGAGAATCGTGACCGAAACGCGAGCGCCACTCGAGCACGAGCACGAACCACACGAGGACCTCGGCGGCAGGCTGAACTGGTTGCGCGCCGGGGTTCTCGGCGCGAACGACGGAATCGTGTCCGTGGCCGGCATCGTGGTCGGGGTCGCGGGCGCGACCACGGACAACACCGCGATCCTCACCGCCGGAATTGCCGGACTGGTCGCCGGAGCGTTTTCCATGGCCGGCGGGGAATACGTGAGCGTGAGCACCCAGCGGGACACCGAACGCGCCCTGCTCCGGCTGGAGAAGCACGAGCTGAAAACCATGCCCGAGGCGGAGGAACGCGAACTTTCGCAGATCTACCAGAACAAGGGGCTTTCCCCCGGGCTCGCGGACCAGGTCGCGCGGGAGCTGACCCGCAAGGACGCACTGCAGGCGCACGCCGAGGCCGAGCTGGGCATCGACCCGGACAACCTGACCAGCCCGTGGCAGGCCGCCTGGGCCTCCTTGCTGGCGTTCTCCGTCGGCGCGCTTTTGCCGTTGCTCTCGATTGCCTGGACCGCCGTCGGCGTCCGCGTCTGGGCCTGCGCGCTCGCCGTGGTCGTGGGCCTGACGCTGACCGGGTTCCTCAGCGCGCGGCTGGGCAACGCGCAGGTGGGGCGCGCGATCGTCCGCAACGTGGGCGTCGGTGCCCTCACCATGCTCGTCACTTACTTCGTCGGGGTGCTTTTCGGCACCACCGTCGGCTAGTCAGTGCACACCTTTCATCAGCTTCCGGACCAGCGGGATGAAGGCGAACAGCAGCAGCCCGACCGCGATCGCCACACCGCCGATGATGCTGAAGTACGGCGTTTCGTCGTGCACGTCGTAGGACTCGGCGAGCTTGCCGGACATCGCCGTGCCCAGTGACACCGACAGGAAGTTCAGCGCCACCATCTGGGTGCGGAACGACTTCGGCGCGAGCTTCGTGGACAGCGACAGCCCGACCGGTGAAAGCATCAGCTCGGCGATGGTGAACACGAACAGGATGCCGACCAGCGCGATCAGCGGGCTGCCGTTCTCCCCGGTTCCGGTCATCGGCAGGAACAGCAGGAAGGCGCAGCCCATCAGCACCGTGCCGAGCACGAACTTCATCGGCGTGGACGGCTGCTTCGGACCCAGTTTCGTCCAGATCGCCGCGATGATCGGGGCGAACACGATGATGAACACCGGGTTGATCGAGTTGACCCAGGAAACCGGCATCTCCCAGCCGAACAGGTTCCGGTCCAGCCGCTGGTCGCTGTAGGCCGCGACGACCGTCGACTGCTGCTGGTACAGCGAGAAGAACGCGGCGCTGGCGATGTACATCGGGATGAACGAGAGCACCCGGCTGCGTTCCTCCGAGGTGATCTTCCGGCTGGTCAGGATGACCACGAAGTACACCACCGAGATCGCGATCACGACGTAGACCACGACGTCGGCGAGGTTGTCCGGGGTGATCACGCCGGACAGGATCATCGCCACAATCGCCGCGATGATCACCACGCCGACCACGACCGGAACCCACCGCTGCGAGGAGGGCAGCGGGTTCGGCACCTCGGAGGCCTTGTCGCCGAGGTTCTTGCGGCCGAGCGTGTACTGGATCAGGCCGAGCGCCATGCCGATCGCGGCGAGGCCGAAGCCGAAGTGGAAGCCCAGGTTCTGCTGGGCGAGCCCGGTCAGCAGCGGGCCGATGAACCCGCCGATGTTGACGCCCATGTAGAAGAGCGTGAAGCCGGCGTCCCGCCGCTCGTCGCCCTCGGCGTAGAGCGTGCCGACCACCGACGTCGCGTTGCCCTTGAGGCCACCGGACCCGAGCGCCACGCAGGCCAGGCCCACACCGACCCCGGTCATGCCCGGCAGCAGAGCCAGCGCGATGTGGCCGATCATGACGATGATCGCGCTGTAGAACAGCGTGCGTTCCGAACCCAGCAGCCGGTCGGCGATCCAGGCGCCGACCACGGTGGCGAGGTAGACCGTGCCGCCGTAGGCGCCCACGATGCCGAGCGCGGAACTCTGGTCGACGCCGAGGCCGCCCTGGTCGGCCGTGTAGTAGAGGTAGATGGCGAGGATGCCCTGCATCCCGTAGAAGGAGAAGCGCTCCCACATCTCCACGCCGAAGAGGTTCGCCAGTCCTCGTGGGTGCCCGAAGAACCTCGTGTCCTGCTGGACCTCGGTAGAGGTACTCACAACTGTCTCGTTCCTTGCTCTGGGACAACGTTGTCGTGCTGAGTTCGCATGCTAGAAGGCGAACAGGTGAACGAGAAACCGGCGTCGGTATGGGATGGGTGACAACCGCGGGCGACCGGCGGCGCCGGACGTTAGACTTGATGACGGAGTGCCGGGAAGCCTGGTCGGCGACAGTTTCGCCTCGTCCGCCCTGGAGGTCTGCCCGTGATCGCTCCGCGCCGTGCCGTCGCCGAGTTCACCCGTTATCTGCGCATCGAGACCACCGGTGGGCTGATTCTGCTCGCCGCCACCGCGGTGGCGTTGATCTGGGCGAATTCCCCGCTGAGCGGGGTCTACGAGACGATCCGCGACTTCCGGCTCGGCCCGCAGTTCCTGCATCTGGATCTGACGGTCGGGGACTGGGCCAAGGACGGGCTGCTCGCGTTGTTCTTCTTCGTGGCCGGGCTGGAGCTGAAGCGAGAGCTCGTGGTGGGCGAGCTGTCCCGGGTCAAGCAGGCGGTGCTGCCGGTGATCGCCGCGGTGGGCGGCATGCTCGTGCCCGCGCTGGTCGCGCTCGCGGTCGGCTGGGGGACGCCGGGCATCGACCGGGCCTGGGCCATCCCGGTGGCCACCGACATCGCGTTCGCGCTCGGGGTGCTCGCGCTGACCGCGTCGAACCTGCCGAGCAGCGCCCGGGTGTTCCTGCTTTCCCTGGCCGTGGTGGACGACCTCGGCGCCATCCTGATCATCGCCATCGTCTTCACCAGCGGGTTCGACCTCGTCGCGGCCGGCGTCGCCGTGCTCGCCCTCGCGCTGTACGCGTTCCTCCAGCACAAGCGTGTTCGCACGCCTTGGCTGTACGTGCCACTCGCGCTGGTCACCTGGGTCGCGGTGCACTCGGCCGGAGTGCACGCCACGATCGCCGGGGTCCTGCTCGGCCTGCTCACCCGCGTGCGCCCGGACGAGGGCGAGGACGAGGCCCCGGCAGTACGGCTGGAGCACCGGCTGCAGCCGTGGTCGGCCGCGGTCGCGGTGCCGGTGTTCGCCCTGTTCGCCGCGGGTATCTCGGTGAACGGCGACGCGCTGACGCAGGTGTTCACCACGGCGTTGCCGCTGGCCGTCCTGTTCGGACTGGTCGCCGGGAAGTTCGTGGGCATCCTCGGCGCGAGCATGCTGGCGGTGCGGCTGCGAGTGGCCGAAAAGCCACGCGGCATGGGCTGGCGTGACCTGAGCGCGCTGGCGATGCTCGGCGGAGTCGGGTTCACGGTGAGCCTGCTGATCGCCGAGCTCGCGCTGCCGGGAGACACGAGTGAGCTGGCGAAGGCAGCCGTGCTGATCGCGTCCGCGGTGGCCTCGCTGGGCGCGGCCGCGCTGCTCGTACGACGCAGCCGCGCACACGCCGGGGCAGGTTGATCACGACACTCCCGCCGGTCCGCCGCGCCCGGGGGACGACCACGTGGCACGATGACCCGGTGAGCAGCCCCAAACACGAGCGCACCGGCCCCGACGGCGTGGGGGCCGTGCCGTACCTGCCCCTGTCCAGCGACGAGGAGGCCGCGGCGAGCGAACAGTCCCTCGGCCGGCTCGTCGGCGACGCCACCCAGCATCTGTCCACGCTGGTCCGGGCCGAGGTGGAGCTGGCGAAATCGGAGCTGGTCGCCGAGGTGAAGAAGGCGCTGAAGGGCGCCGTCTTCTTCCTGATCGCCCTCGCCGTGGCGCTGTACAGCTCGTACTTCCTGTTCCTGTTCGTCGCGGAGATCCTGTCCGACTGGTGGGGCATCCGCTGGCCGGCGTTCCTCACCGTGTTCGGCCTGATGCTGGTGACCACGGCGGTGACCGCGTTCCTCGGCTGGCGCAAGGTGAAGAAGCTGCGCGCGCCGGAGCGCACCATCGGCAGCGTCAAGGAGACCGCCGCGGCGCTCAAACCGCGCAAGGCCGCCGAGGACGACCTGCCGGTCGCCCAGGACTGACCCCGGTCCCGCACAAGGCGAGGCGGAGCAGGTGCTGGAGCTGACGCCCGATCCGTCGATCGTGCGGGCCGACGGTCCGTGGACGCACCGTGACGTCTCCGCCAACGGCATCCGGCTGCACGTCGCGGAATGCGGCGAGGGCCCGCTGGTGCTGTTCCTGCACGGCTTCGCCGAGTACTGGTGGGCCTGGCACCACCAGTTGCCCGCGCTGGCCGAAGCGGGCTTCCGCGCGGTCGCGGTGGACCTTCGGGGCTACGGCGACTCGGACAAGCCGCCGCGTGGTTACGACGCGTGGACGCTCGCCGGTGACGTCGGGGGCCTGATCAAAGCGCTCGGCGCGCGCCAGGCACACCTCGTCGGGCACGCCTGGGGCGGCATGCTCGCGTGGACCGTCGCCGCACTGCACCCGCGGCTCGTGGCGACGGTGACGTCCGTGGGCGGTGCGCATCCACTGGCGCTGAAGTCGGCGGTGAAGCGCTCGGCCTGGCGGGTCTCTCGCGGCCAAGCGCGGGCGACCGGGCACCTGTTCCGGTTCCAGGTCCCGATGGCGCCGGAGAAATGGCTGGTCCGGGACGGCGCTGCGGCTGTCGAGACGCTGTTTTCCGCCTGGTCGGGCGAACGCTGGCGCTCGACGCGGGAGTTCACCGAGGCCCTGCCCGCATTCCGGCAGGCAATGCTGGTCCCGGGGGTCGCGCATTCCGCGCTGGAGTACTACCGCTGGGCCTTCCGCGCCCAGTTCCGCGGCGACGGCCGCCGGTTCACCGAGGCGGTCGGCCGCCGGGTGAGCGCCCCGGTGCTGCAACTGCACGGCACCGAGGACACCTGCATCCTTGCCGACACCGCGCGGGCTTCGGTGCACTGGGCCGGCCCGCACGGCGAACCGCGGATCTGGCCGGACATCGGGCACTTCCCCCACCTGGAAGCCCCGGACCGCGTCACGGAGTCCTTGCTCGACTTCGTCCGCTGAACCCGGATCAGCTGGCGCAGGCGCCGGTGGCCACCCTCGACGTCTGTGACGGCGCCGCGTCGACCTCCGCGCGGACCTGTTCCGCGGTCAGCGTGAACCCGGTGTCCGGATCCTCGACGGCCGCGCCGAACACCACGCCGATCACGTCGCCGTCGGGAGTGATCATCGGACCGCCGGAGTTGCCGCTGCGGACCGAGCCGCGGACGGTGAACACGTCGCGCTGCACGGTGTTGGCGTCGTAGATGTCCGGCCCGCGGAGGTTGATGCGCCCGCGGATCCGGGCCGCTGTCGAGGTGTACGGCCCGTCGAGCGGGTAGCCGAGCACCACCGCGTTGTCGCCGGCCTTCGCGGTCTCCGAGGCGAACGGCAGCACCGGCGCGGACAGGCCGGGCACTGCCAGCACGGCCACGTCGACCTCGGGGTCGAAGTACACGACCCGCGCACGGTAGTCACCCGACGTGGACTCGATGCCGACCTCGTCGGTGCCCGCGACCACGTGCGCGTTCGTCATCACGCGCTGCGGCGCGACCACGAAACCGCTGCCCTCCAGCGAACGCGAGCACGACGGGGCGTTCCCGCGGATCTTCACCACGCTCGGATGCACCCGGCGCGCGACCGCGGAGACGTTGAGCGAGGTGTCCGGCGGCGGGGTGTCCACCGCGGGCGCCTTCTCGAACGGCGCGAGGGCGGACGGGAAGCCCGACGCGTCGAGCAGCTTGCGCAGGTCGCTCGGCAGCCCCTGCGCCTGCGCCGGCATCAGGTCGTTGACCTTGCCGAGCACCGTCGAGGAGTTGATCGACTTCGCCAGCCCCGGGATCGCGGACACCGTGGTGAGCGGGTTGGCCACCAGCCATGCGACCACGAAGACCGCAGCGGCCTGCACGATCGCGCCCAGCGTCTTGTCGATCCCGGACAGCCGGTCTGGGCTGACCTTGCTCCGCAGCTTGCGGCCGACCCACACGCCGAGCGTCTCGCCCAGCACGATCAGGAACACCACCACGGCGAACGCGAACGCGACCTTCGCCACCGGATCGTCGAACAGGTCGATCACGAACGGCGCGATCCTGACCCCGGCCACCGCGCCCAGCGCGACCCCCACCAGCGCGGGCAGCGCCACGATCACGCCCTGGAACGCGCCGGAGACCGCCGCCATCAGGGCGAGCAGCAGCACGATGACGTCGACCCAGTTCACCGCGGCCCCTCCTCGGCCCCCGGGACCACGTTCCGGGCCCGGTGTTCGGCCCACGCTACGTCAAGGTCCCGTACGTCGCCGCTGTCCCATTCCCGCTCCCAGCCACCCAGGGAGAGCAGCACCGACAGCAGCCCGGCGGTGAACCCCCACACGAAAAGGCCGTCGACGTCGAAGGCCGGGCCCTTCCACGAAGTTCCGGGACGGCGCACCTGGAACCGGTTCGCCGGATCGGCGAGGTCGGCCAGCGAAACCCGGGCGACCGCGGCGGTCTCCCCCTGGTCCACCGCGCGCACCGGCGAGGGCGTGCGCCAGTGCGCCAGCACCGGCGTGACGGTGAACCGCGAGACCGGCACGAACAGCTCCGGCAGCACCGCGACCGGCAGCACGCCGGACGGGTCGACGCCGGTCTCCTCCTCGGCCTCGCGCAAGGCCGTGCCGACCGGTCCGCCGTCCCCGTCCTCGGCGCCGCCACCGGGAAAGGCCACCTGGCCCGCATGGGAGCCGAGCGTGTCCGCCCGGCGGGTGAGCAGCACGTCCGGGCCACCCGGCCGTTCGCCGAACAGGATGAGCACCGCGGCGGCCCGCGTGAGCAGGTCCTCCGGCGGGCTGAACCGGGTGAACGTGCGGCTGTCCACCTCGCCGGCCACCTTCACCAGCGGCCGCAGCCAGGCCGGCACGGTCTCGGGTTCGACAAGCGGTCCGGTCGTCATGAGAAGTCCTTCACAGCGGCACGCACCTGCTCAGTGCTGTCGAACAACCGTGGGGTGGTGATGAACCGGACCTGCCCGCTCGCGGTGACCAGGTAGGAGGCCGGCAACGACGAGGGCACCTTGAGAGCGGCACGGATCGGGCCGGTCTGGCCACCGCCGTCGTAAAGCGACGGGAAGTGCACGCCGAGCCGCGTGAACAGGCCGAGACCGTCCTCGGCGGGGCTCGCGATCTGCACGCCCAGCACCCGCACGGCCCCCGGCTCGCCGGCGTAGCGATCGAGCACCGGCAGCTCCGTGCGACACGGCTGGCACCACGAAGCCCACACGTTGACCAGGGTGGGCTTCCCGCCGAGGACCTTGGCGACGTCGACGCGAGCGCCGTCGCCGAGGCAGTCCGCCTGGATGCCGGCGAGCTGTGCCACCGGCGCGCCGGTGGCGGGCGGGCAGGCCCGCAGCTTCGCCTGCGCACGCGCCGCGGAGAGGTCCCCGCTCGCGACAGGAGCGGATTTGTCGTCGCCACCACGGAACGTGAGCACCGCGACCAGTACCGCGACCACCAGCACCGCGACGCCCAATGCCCACCTGGTCGCTGTGGTCACCCGCGCGCCGCCAGCTCGAGGATGTGCTCGCGCTCCTCGCCCTTCACCAGCTTCGCGGCGATCTCGAACTCGGTGGGACCGGCGCCGAACGACGGGCAGTCCCGGCGCAACGGGCACGCGCCACAGGCCGGTTTGCGGGAGTGGCAGACGCGCCGGCCGTGGAAGATCACGCGATTCGACAGCGTCGTCCATTCCTTACGCGGGATCAGCTCACCGACCGCGTGCTCGACCTTGACCGGGTCCTCTTCGGCGGTCCAGCCCCACCGGCGCACGAGCCGGCCGAAGTGCGTGTCCACTGTGATTCCCGGCACGTCGAAAGCGTTGCCGAGCACGACGTTCGCGGTTTTGCGACCCACCCCGGGGAGCGTGACCAGGTCGTCCAGCTTCCCCGGCACCGCGCCGTCGAACCGCTCGACGAGCGCCGCACCGAGACCCATCACCGAATTGGCCTTCGCGCGGAAGAACCCGGTCGGGCGCAGGAACTCCTCGAGTTCGGTGCGGTCCGCGCCCGCGTAGTCCGCGGCCGTGCGGTACCTGGCGAACAGGGCGGGGGTGACCATGTTCACGCGGACATCGGTGGTCTGCGCGGACAACACGACCGCGACCAGCAGCTCCAGCGGGTTGGTGAAGTCCAGCTCGGCTTCCGCGTGCGGATACACCTGGTCGAGGCAACGTTTCATCCGCCGGGCGCGTCTGACTAGGGCGAGCCGGCTTTCACTGCCACCCTTGCGGGGGGCGTTCGGGACAGCTGGTGGCACCCCGATAGCCTACGGGCGAGTCGGACGAGCCGGTCGGGAGCATCCGCCGGTGGGCGGCCGACCCGCCAGAGCACCACCTCGGCGCGCAGGCGTCCGCCATGAGCGAGGATCTGGAGTCCATGACTGTTTTCTGCGGATGTGTCTCATGACCGTGTGGTTCGTGATCCTGGTCCCTCTGGTGATCATGTTCTTCGCGCTGTTCATGGAGCGCGTGGAGACCCGCCTCAAGCACGTCGCGGTGCAGGAGAACGAGGTCGAGGAGTTCCTGGAGCAGGCCCAGCCGAACGAGGTGCGGGCGCTCTACGGGCACGGGATCGGCCGGGCGCTGGAGCTGTTCCGGCTTCGTCGGCTGGGTGGACGGGCGGCCAGGCTACGCGCGCGGCGCGTGCGGAGTTAGGCTGCTCAGTCGAACGAGATCGTCTCCGGCCACCGGGCCGCGTCCGGCGAGCCGACGGGCGATCTCGCCGGTAGACCCTAGACTGACGCGAAAGTGATCGGCGACACGGCCTCCGACCTGCGGAGGAAGTGCTCGTTTCTCGACGAGGAGGCACCCGAGGTGGACGAAACCCTGGCCCGTGCGGGCATTTTCCAGGGTGTGGAGCCGGCAGCGGCGGAGGCGCTGGCCCAGACCTTGGAATCCGTGGAGTTCCCCCGCGGCCACGTCATCTTCAACGAGGGCGAACCGGGCGACAAGCTGTACATCATCCAGTCCGGCAAGGTGAAGATCGGCCGCAAGTCCCCGGACGGCCGGGAGAACCTGCTGGGCATCTTCGGCCCGTCCGACATGTTCGGCGAGCTGTCCATCTTCGACCCCGGCCCCCGCACGTCGAGCGCGACCACGGTCACCGAGGTCCGCGCGGTCACCATGGACCGCCCGGCCCTGCGCCAGTGGATCTCGACCCGCCCGGAGATCGCCGAGCAGCTGCTGCGCGTGGTCGCCCGCCGTCTGCGCCGCACGAACAACATGGTCGCCGAGCTGATCTTCACCGACGTGCCCGGCCGCGTGGCCCGTGCCCTGCTGCAGCTGGCCCAGCGCTTCGGCAGCCAGGAAGCCGGCCTGCTGCGCGTGACGCACGACCTCACGCAGGAGGAGATCGCCCAGTACGTGGGCGCTTCCCGCGAGACCGTGAACAAGGCCCTCGCCGACTTCGCCCACCGCGGCTGGCTCCGCCTGGAGGGCAAGAGCGTGCTGATCCTTGACCCGGAACGGCTGGCCCGCCGGGCCCGCTGAGTCTGTTTTCCGAAGGCCACCCCGTCCCTCCACGGACGGCGGTGGCCTTCGGCATGCCCGGCATCCGCCGGCCGTGAGGCCCCTCGCAGACCTGACCACAGCCGCCGTGGTGTCCGGAACCTCCCCGATCGCGCAGCTTTCGTCCCCCACACGAGCGGTATCCCCCGGCCGGCACCGTGTCGTGGCCGCACGGCGATTCGCGGGCGTGAGAATGACGAAAGAGCCGGGTACCGACCCCGGACGTGAAACGACGAAGAGCCGGGCGCCACCCCCGACGTGGCGCACCGGCTCTTCGCCTGTGCGCGGATCATCCCCCGACGACCCGCGCTCCCCGCCCTCCGGACCAGGCCCCGACCCATATGCCGGAGGGAGCTGGGTGTTGTGCTGTTGTACAACCATCACGGCCCATACCCACGAATTCAAGGCCATTCACTCTCAAGGACGCCAACGCCCCGGTTTCGTTGCAGCGATCCACCGAAAAACCCTGGAGTGTTACCGGATCGAGACCGGAGACCCTTTCAGGCCGGTTCTACGCCGTCGCGCAGGCGGTCGAGCACCGTCGCCGGGGCCGGCATCTCGGCCACGCGGCCGGCGAACGTCCGCGCGGAGTCGCGGTAGACCGGGTCGGTGAGCACCGCACGAACCGCGTCGCGGATTCCGCCGCCGGAATCGACCACGACACCAGTTTCCGCGGCGCTGATCTGTTCTGCCACCTCGAAATGATCAGCTGCCAGCGGCAGCACGACCAGCGGCACCCCGTGCGCGAGTGCGCCGAGCACGGTCGCCGAGCCACCGTGACAGACCACCGCGTCCACACTCGGCAGCACCTGCTCCTGCGGAACGAAATTCTCGATCCGCACGTGCTCCGGCTGCTCACCGAATCGGCTGCGGTCACCGTCCCGGCCGATGGTCACCACGACGTTCACGGATTCGCCGCGCAACGCGGACACCATTTCCTCGAGCACACCGGGCCGTCCGTTGTAGGTGGTGCCCAGCGTGACGTAGACCGTGCGGTCGTACGGCAGTCCGTCGAGCACGGCCGGACGTGGACCGGGCACGGGCACCACGCCTGCCGGGCGAACCGGCCATCGCGCCGGGTACTCCCACGGCACGTCTTCCGGAGGCAGGCCGTCCGGCCAGATGTCCAGGTACGGGACATGTTCCCGGGACGGCAACCCGTCGAGCCCACGCTCCCGGACGAGGTTTTCCGCGACTTCCCAGGCGCGCGCCATCGTCGTCGCAGACTTCGGCGGGCCGATCGCGTGCATCACGTACGGGATTTCCACCAGGCACGCGGCCATCACGGCGGCGCGTTCGGCGGCATTCGAGATGACGAGGTCCGGCTGCCAGTCGCGGACGAACTCCACCATCGCGTCCAGCCGGGAAGCCGCGCCGAAGCCCACCATGTATTCGGCCATCAGATGGGAGAAGCGCTGCTCCGGCGTCATCTGCGCCGTCTCGTCGCGGGCACGTTGCCAGATCGGCGCGGCAGCGGCGGGATCACGCGGGTCGCCGACCGACGCAGCCTGCAGCCCAGCGTCTTCCACGTACCGCAGAGCTTCCGAGCCGGTCACGAAAACCACTTCGTCACCGGCGTCCCGCGCGGCAAGCGCGAGCGGCAGCATCGGTGCGATGTGGCTGTATCCAGCCCCGGAGGAGAACATCAGCCGCATCGCGCGAGCCTAGCGACTCGACGCCGTGCGGTGGTGACGTACGTGACCGTCAAATAACTGGTACCGACGTACCATTTTCTGGCAGACTGGTACGCGTGTCCCAGTCTGTTCACTCCGAAGGCCGCACCACGCTCGCCGACTACCGCGCCGCGCTGACCGCGCCCGGCGCTCGTCGTCCGGCGGTCGCGTCGGTGCTGGCCCGGCTGCCGATCGCGATGGTCGGCATCTCGGCGCTGCTCTACGTGCAGCGCGAGACCGGCTCGTTCGCCGACGCCGGACTGGTCTCGGCCAGCTCGCTCGTGGGCGTCTCGGTGGGCGCGGTGATCCAGGGACGGCTGATCGACCGGTTCGGCCCGACGCGCCCACTGCTGGCCGTGGCCGCGTTGCTCGCGGTGTCGATGACCGCGCTCGCGACCGCGATCGAGGCGCACGCCGCGACCTTCGTCCTGGTCGCGCTGGCCGCGGCGACCGGTCTTTCCGAGCCGATGGTCGGCTCCGCCTCACGTGCGCTGTGGACGAAGCTGCTGCCCGCCGGACAGGCGCGCAACGCCGCCCTTTCCTACGAAGCGATCAGCATGGAGGCGTTCTTCATCCTCGGCCCGGGTATCGCCGGCTTGCTGGTCACGGCTCCGTGGCCGGGCACCGGAATGGTGATCGGTTCGGCGACGATGGTCGTCGGGGCCGTCTTGTTCGCGCTGAGCCCCGCTGTGCGCGCTTGGGGGCCCGCGCCGCACGCGAAGACGCCGTTGCTCGGTGCGCTGGCCGGGTCCGGCATGCGCACGCTCGCGCTGGCCGCGCTGGGTTTCGGCATGGTGATCGGCTTCGTGGAGGTCGCGGTGCCCGCCGCCGCGACGGAATCCGGGCACGCATCGTTGGGCGGCCTGCTGCTGTCCGCGTGGTCGCTGAGTTCGGTGGTGTTCGGGGTGGCCTACAGCCTGCACCCGTGGCCACGGAAGCTCGGACTGCGACTTCCGTTGCTGCTGAGCGGTTTCGGTGCGCTGGTGGCATTGCTGGCGCTGCCCTCGTCGCTGTGGGGGCTGGCGCTGCTGATGCTGCTGGCGGGCGCGATGATCACACCGCAGTCGACCACGCATTCGGCGGCGATCGAGGTCGTCGCCCCTGGCGGCACCGCGGCCGAGGCGTTCGGCTGGGTGCTGACGGCGGTCACGCTGGGTCTGTCGGCCGGTCAGTCGGTGAGCGGCTACCTCGTCGAGCACTCGGGACCCGGTGCCGCGTTCCTCGCCGCGGGCGTGGCCGGAGTCGCGCTGGCTGCGATCGTGTGGCTGCTGCGCGGGACGGTGCGTGCCCCGCTTGCACCCTCCGGCACCCCGGAACTGGTCACCGCCGGGCGCTGAGCGGGGTATTGGTCCCTTTCACGCCGGCGTTCTTTTCCCAGGTCAACGACGTTTTTTGGCGACGGTCACCGGTTTCTGTCGGTGGCCGTCGCTAGTTTCGGCGGCATGGATCTGACGTCCCTCGTGCGGCCGCTGGCGGCGGCCGCGAACGCCTCGGTGCGACTGCTCTCGCGGCAGGCTCGGCTGCGGTTGCGGGCGAGCGCAAGCGGTCTGGTGGTCTCCGGCGGCGACCGCGACCTGGCCGTGCGGTTCACCAGTCCCGCGACCACGCACGTGGACGGCGAGGTGCTCGTACCGGCCGCGCCGTTCGCCGAGACCGTGCGGATGCTCGACGTCGACCAGGTCCGGCTGGTCGTCGAAGGCAGCAGACTGGCCATCCGGATGGACGGTGCGCGGTTCGCGCTGCCGTTGCTCGACCGGGATCTGCAGCACGATCTCTCGCCGCCGGACGTGCTATCCGAAGTGGACAGTGCAGCGCTGGCCGCGGCGGTGCGCACCGTCGCGGGCACGGCGGCGAAGGACGACCCGCTGCCGCTGTTCACCGGGGTACGGGTGCAGTCCATGGGCGACGAACTGCGGCTCACCGCGTCCGACCGGTACCGGATGGCGGTCGCCCGGCTACCGCTGCGCGCGGTCCGGCAGCCGATCGACGTGCTCGTTCCGGCCGCGCTGCTGACCGAAGCCACCCGCTGCGGCCACGGCGTGCTCGGCCTGCACGCCGACGCGGGGCGATTCGGGCTGAGCTGGGAAGGCGGCATCGTCACCACCGCGGTCCTCGACGCCGGATTCCTATCCGAGGAGGCGATCCCGTCGAACGCCGTCGACACCGAGGTGGAGCTGAACGCCGAAGACCTCGCCGCCGCCGTCCGCCGCGTCGGGCTCTACGCGGCGGACCGCCGGCTGCTAACCCTCGAGGTCGGCGACGCGCACGTCCGTCTGGCAAGCGCCCGCCAGGACACCGGGGAAGCAGAGGAAACCCTGAAGGCAAGCGTTTGCGGAGGCCGCACGTCGCCCACCTTCCAGCCCCGGTACCTCCAGGACGCACTGACCCCGTTCGCCAGCCGCCGAATCCGGCTGGCCATCCAGCCGGGCCTGCGCGCCTGCATCCTCACCGCAGCCGACGAACGGGAGTTGGACCTCACGTACTACCTGATGCCACTCCTGCCGAGATGAGCCGAACCGCTTCGGCCGCGGCCGTTGGCGGTAGCAGCCGTTGCGGGCGGGACAGCTGCCGCGGGCAGGACCGCAGTCGTGGACAGGACCGCGGCTCCGGCCGCAGGCGGCGGCAGCCCCTGCGGGCGGGGACCACCGCCGTCACCGTGGGCGGCACGGCGGCTGCAAAACCGCGGCTGCGGCCGCAGGCGGCAGCAGCTGTTGCGTGCGGGACAGCCGCCGCGGGCAGGACCGCAGTTGTGGACAGGACCGCGGCTCCGGCCGCAGGCGGCGGCAGCCGAGCCGTCGAGACCACCGACGCGGGCAGGACCGCCGCCGCAGGCGGGACGGCGGCTGCAGGACCACGGCTGCGGCCGCTGCGGGCGGGACCACCGACGCGGGCAGCGCCGCCGCGCGCGGGACGGCGGCTGCGGGACCGTGGCTCCGGCTCCGGCTCCGGCTCCGGCTCCGGCTCCGGCTCCGGCTCCGGCTCCGGCTCCGGCTCCGGCTCCGAGACCATGGTCACAAGCCGAGTCCGCTCGTCCCGCCGGGTCTGCATATCGGGCCGTGACTGCGGTCGGCAGCCATAGCCGCAGGCGGGTCGGCAGCCGTCGCGGCAGACCGCGCACTGGCGCGCCGGTCGGGATATACCGCAGTCTGCGCGTCAGGCCGATCCTCCGCCCGAAGGCCGGAGTCTGCGCGTCGAGCCGTGACCGCGGGTGGCAGTCGTCGCCACAGACCGGGCCCTCGCGCGCCGGTCCGAATCTGCCGTCGCCAGCTGTGCCTGCAGGCGGGACCGTCGCCGCAGACTGCGCCCTGGCGCGCCGGTCCGAACCTGCGGTCAGCAGCCGTCGCCACAGCCGGACCATCGCCGCGGACAGAGTCTGGGCGTCCGTCCGGGTCTGCGGTCAGCAGCCGTCGGGGCAGACCGCGCTCCGGCGCGTCGGTCCGAATCTGTGGCCAGCAGCCATTGCCGCGGCCGGACCGTCGCCGCGGGTCGCAGTCTGCGCGTCCGGTCCGGCGCGGGCCGCAGCTATCGCCCGCGATGGGGGTTTGCACGCCGGCCACAACCGCGCTCGGCAGCCGCCAACCGCGGCCAGCAGCCGTGGTTCTTGGAACCGGCCAGTGGCTGCGGGACTGTGGATTCCCTGTATCGCCGCCGTGACCGGCGACCGTTCCGGATCACGCTTCGTCCCGATTCGGCTCGGCTCGCGGCCGGTGCGACCCGACGGCAACGCCAACGCCAACGGCAGCGGCAGCGGCAGCGGCAGCTACGGCCGCCACTGCCATTGGCCGACTGGCCGACTGTCAGGCTGCGGATTCCGCGCGGACGGCGGCGTGCACCTGCTCGATGCTCGGGTTGACCAGCGCGGTGGTGCCGACGATCACGGTCGGGACGGTTTCGTTGCCGTTCGCGACTTCGCGGACGCGTTCGGCTGCGCCGGGGTCCTCCCAGATGTTGAGTTCCTTCAGGGAGAAGCCGCTCTCCAGCAGTTGCGGGCGCAGTGCACTGCAGAAGAAGCAGCCCGGCCGCCAGTAGAACTCGACCTCGACGTCACTCATCGTTCGTCCTCCGAAGCACGCAGGTAATCCAGCTGGGCCCGGACGCTCGCTTCCGCGGGCACCCACAGCGCCTGGTCGACGTCCGCGTAGACGATCTCGACGACCTGCCTGGGTGTCGCGTCCGCGCCGAGCACCTGCAAGGCCGAACGCACCTGGTCCAGTCGCTGTTCCCGATGTGCCAGGTATTCGCGGGCGGTGGCCGGGAGATCGGGCAGCTCCGGACCGTGCCCTGGCAGGCCCGGCGTGCCCGCGGGAAGGTCGATCAGCCGGCGCAGCGAGCGCAGGTAGTCGCCGAGGTCGTGCAGCACGGTGGTGCCCCGGCCGAGGATCGTGTCGCCGGTCAGGATCTGGTCCGCGACGTGCAGGGACACCGAATCGTCGGTGTGCCCGGGGGTGTGCAGCACGCGAATGTCGAGCCCACCGCCGCGCACCACGTCGCCGTCGGCGAACGGTTCGGCCGCCAGGCACAGCGAAGCGTCGAACGCCCGGACCGGCGCGCCGGTCCGCTCGGCCAGCCATGGTGCGCCCTCGGCGTGGTCGGGATGGTGGTGGGTCAGCAGGATCAGCTCGACGGCACCGACGCAGGCCAGCTTCTCCAGGTGCGCCAGGTCCCGGTATCCCGGGTCGACGACCACCGCGGCGGGAGCGTCCGGGGCACGCAGCACCCAGCTGTTCGTGCCCTCCAGCGTCATCGTGGACGGGTTGTTCTCGAGCAGTACCGACACCGTCTCGGAGACCCGGCGCAGCACGCCGTAGGCGGGGGTGGTCATTCAGTCCTCCGTCGGATCGAGGATGACGCGGACCTGCTCCCCGTCTCGGACCAGCTTCGGGATGGTCTTGACGATGTCGCGCGGCTCGCCGAGCACCTCGCCGGCGGTCGCGCACTCGTCCAGCTCGCTCAGGGTGAGCCAGGTCGGCGGCATCAGCCCGCGCCGGCCTTCGCGCGCGTCGGCGATCGCCGCGGACGGCCGCTGCCAGCCCACGGCGTCGGCCTCGGACGTCGCGCCGTCCGCGCGCTGGCCCTCGGGCAGCTTCGCGGCGAAGAACCGCGTGTCGTACCGGCGCGGCTCCTCCGGCGGCGTGACCCAGTGCGCATACGGGCGCAGCAGGTCGGCGCGCACTGTGAGCCCCGCGTCGGCGAGAAACCCGGCCAACGAGATTTCCCTGCTCTCCAAGGCTTTCCGGGCCGCACGATACGGCGCGACGTCGGCGACCACGGCATCCTCGGTCCCGGCCAGCAGCACACCGGACTCCTCGAAGGTCTCCCGCACCGCGGCGCACACGAGCGCCCGGGCGAGCCCCTCGTCGCACGCGAACCGCTCGCCCCACCACGACGGCGGCGGACCGGCCCAGGCGACGGACGCGTCCGCGTCCCGCGGATCCACACCCCCGCCGGGGAACACGGTCATCCCGCCCGCGAACGCCATTCCGCGCACCCGATGCTGCAGGAAGACCTCAAGCCCGTCCGCGGCGTCGCGCAGCAGGATCACCGTGGCGGCGTCCTTCGGCCGTACCGGCGGACCATCGGCGTTGTCCCGGATCGCGATACCCGGGCGGGCGGGGATGTCGAAAACGAACTCACGCGGCCGATCCACCCGCGCAACATACCTCGCAACCCGCGCGGATCACCGGACACTGGTCACATCTCACGCCGCGGCACCCGCGTCCCGGCAAGGAGGTCCCGCTCGCGAGACTCACCAGTGCCGGTCACTTCACCCAGCACCGGTCGCCACATCCACAAACACCCCGCCGACGTACGCACCGGCAACCCGACGGCGTTCGGCGTCAGAGATTCCATCGGCGCCGGACGTCACCCACGTGACTCACCGGCCAGGTCGACAGCGGCGTCCGGAAGTCGGTCAGCGCTGACCGACTTCCGGGCGAGATCCGCCGAAGCACGCCGGTCACCCGGCATCGCGCTGCATCGGAAGCCAAGCAGGGGCCCGACTTTCAGCCACCGGCGGCACGGCCACACCGACGACCGGCGGACCGGTCACGACCTTCAGCCACCGGCGGTCCGGTCACGATCTCCGACCACCAGCCACCCGCGACCGAGCGCGACCAGCTACCAGTGGACCGGTCACAGCCAACCACCGACGGATCCGGTCTCGACGTCCGACCACCACCAACCACGGCAGCCCCGTCACAACCCCAAGCCACCCGCGACCCAACGCGACCAGCCACCAACGGCCCAGTCGCGACAACCCACCGGCGAAGGCGAAGCCGGGGACGACGTCGCGGCGCCGGGTGTCAGGAAGTCGACCAGCGGGAGTCGCCGCCTGAGCGGGAGGCTCCGTTGAGGCGGAGGCGGGCGGCCTCGGCTCGTTCGCGTTCGGCGAGTTCCTCGTGCAGTTCCCGCAGGAGGGCGCGGTCTCGTTCGGACAGGCTCGGGTCTTCGAGGTCCAGCGCGGGCAGCTCCACGACCTCGTGCATGCTCGGCTTGCCCGCGGCGATCTCGCGGCCCTTCTCCGGGTTCTCCGCCAGTGCCTGACGCAGCTGGGCCACCTCGGCGGGAGTCAGGTCCGCGGTGCGCTCGGCCCGCGATTCCTCCCGGGCCGCGTGGGCACGTTCGGCCTCGGTGGGACGTTCCGGTGGCGGGTTCTGCACGATCGGCACCACCGGAGCGACCGGTGCGGGCGGGGCGGCCGGGGCGGGCGGTTCCGGGGCCGGCTGACGGATGCCGTGCCGGCTCGGCGTCTCCGACACCGGCTCGGCGACCGGCGGCGGTGGCGACGGCGCCGGGGTCCGCGGCGCCGACACCGGTTCCGGGCGGTAGTCCGGGGCCGAATGCGTGCTGCCGGTGACCCACACCGGCGTCGCGACGGCACCGGCCGACTGGTGGTAGTCCGACTTCGGCACGCCCGGGCCGCTCACCTCGACGACCGAGCGGATGCCCGCCCGGCGCAACGCGGTGTCGACGCGGAAGGCCACTGCGGGCGGGTTGCCCTCGGGGCCCAGCTCGACCAGCACCACCCGCTGCGGCAGCGCGCCCGGCACGCTGCCGGCCGGCGTGTTGCGCCACACCGCGTGCACGGACCGCACGTCCGGCAGCACCTGCAGCGTGCGGTCGAGCGCCTCGGCGAGTCCGAACTCCGGCTGGTTGTCGCCGGTGAACCGGTGACTGTGCACCGGTTCGGCGTCCTCGACCAGCAGATCGTTGGCGAGCGTCGCGTCCGACCGGCTCATCTCCAGTACGAGCGCCAGCTCCCGCTGCTCGTTCCCGCTCACCGGGATCCGGCCCGCGATCAACGTGCCGGTGGTCAGTTCCACGGCCTCGTCGATGTGCGCGCGGGCGATCAGCTCACGGGCTTCGGTGAGCGCACTGTCGTCGATGCGGCCAGCCAGGGCCAGCAACAAGTTGTGCAGGCGCAGGGGCACCGAGAACCCGTCCATCGGCGGGCCGTCGTGAACCTCCACCATTGCTGTGCTCCTCCCAGCTCGCCTGGCGGCTATGAGCGTTACGCGGCGACGAGTCGATGACCGGCACCCGCGGCACCGACGCAGACCAGCTCGGATTCGGCGAGCGCGGCCCGGTGGTACCCGGGAAGGTCGAAGCGCGGCGGGATGACCTCGACGCTGGGTTCCTCGTCCCCCAGGACCCGCAGCACCCGCTGCAGCTCCCCGGTGAGCCTCGGCTGACCCGCCGTCGCCGTCACCAGCAGGACCCGCTTGGCCCCACCCTCGCCGGCCGCACCACCCAGGTGCCGCCAGCTCTGCCGCACTTCCCCCACGTCCGCACGCCCACGCAGGGTCGCGTGGAGCAGGACGGACACAGAGTCGACGGAGTTCACCCATTCGGGGGCACTCCGCGTGAATGTGTACCGGGTCTCGACGACGTCGTCTACCCCCAGGGTGGAACTCACCTGGTGCCAGTCCGCGCCGTGCGGGATCAGACCCGCCACGAGCAGGCGGTACTCCGCCTGATCGAGATCGATCCTGTGCTTGAGCAAAGACCTGGGCAAAGTCCGCGCGAGCGTGCCCATGGCACCCTCGCCGAGCCAGTCCCGGAATCGCCACAGCAGCTGGTCCGGCGTGCGGCCGGCCAGCCGGAGCAGCAGCTCGTGCAGCGACTGTTCGATGTCGGGGTCCATCACTCCACCTCCACGATCAGTTCGACCTCCACCGGCGCCCCGATCGGGAGCTCCGCGACGCCGACCGCGGAGCGCGCGTGCACCCCGGCGTCGCCGAACACCTCACCGAGCAGCTCGGACGCCCCGTTGACCACCGCGGGCTGGCCGGTGAAGCCGTCCGTGGACGCGACGAAGCCGACCACCTTGACGATCCGGGTGATCGAATCGACACCCTGGAGCGCGTGCACCGCGGCGAGCGCGTTGAGCACCGCCGTGCGCGCGTGCCCCTTCGCCTCCTCGGGGCTGACCTCCGCGCCGACCTTGCCGGTCGCGGCGAGCACGCCGTCGACGAACGGCAGCTGGCCGGAGGTGTAGACGTGCGAGCCGCTGCGCACGGCCGGCACGTACGCGGCCAGCGGTGCGGCGACTCCGGGAAGTTCGATACCGAGCTCGGCGAGCCGTTCGCTCCAGGTCACGTCCGCCCCCTCAGCTCTTCGGCCGCTTGAGGTAGGCGACGTGCTGTTCGCCGCTCGGGTTGGGCAGCACGGTGACCAGCTCCCAGCCGTCCTCGCCCCACTGGTCGAGGATCTGCTTCGTCGCGTGGATCAGCAACGGGACGGTGGCGTACTCCCATGTGGTCGCGCTCATGACTCGGGAGCGTAACCAAGCGGGCAAGTCCCGTCCGGACCGCCGTCCGCGAAGCTCACCACCCGGACAGGTGAACGAGTCACGCACCGTGACAATCTCCTGCGTCGTCGTGGTCGTTAGCGTGGGCGGATGGAAACGTGGCGGGTGGTGGCGACGGTGCTGCTGGCGGTGGCCGGGGTGCCGCTGGCGTTCGTGGTGATGGCGAAGACGCGGGATCACGTGAACGAGTCGGGCCGGGTCGCGGTCGCCGGCGCGGTGACCGCCACCGCACTGCTCGTGGTGGCCGTGCTCACCCTGACCGTGCTGCCGGGCGTGGCGACCTGGTGCCTCGTCGCGGTGGTCGCGGCTGCGGTCGGCGTCATGATGCTGGCCAGCTGAGCGCCGGTTTACTGTTGATGTCGTGACCACACCCCCCGCCGGCTGGACCGACGAGCTCACCAGGGCCCGGCTGCACTTCGTCACCGGCAAGGGCGGCACCGGCAAGACCACACTCGCCGCGGCGCTGGGCCTCGCGCTCGCCCGCGACGGACGCCGGGTGCTGCTGATCGAGGTCGAGGGACGCCAGGGCATCGCCCAGCTCTTCGACACCGAGCCCCTGCCGTACGCGGAGCAGCGCATCGCCGCGGTACCGGGCGGGGGTGAGTTGCGCGCGCTGCACATCGACGTCGAAGCGGCGCTGCTCGAGTACTTCGAGATGTTCTACAACCTCGGTTTCGCCGGCCGCACCCTGCGCCGGATGGGTGCGATCGAGTTCGCCACCACGCTCGCCCCCGGCCTGCGCGACGTGCTGCTCACCGGGAAGATCAAGGAGTGCGTCGGCCGCACCGAATCCGACGGCAGGCACACCTACGACGCGGTGGTGGTCGACGCGCCGCCGACCGGTCGCGTGGTGAAGTTCCTCGACGTCACGAAGGCGCTCACCGACCTCGCCAAGACCGGTCCGATCCGCGGCCAGGCCGACGGGGTCGTACGGCTGCTGCACTCCGGCCAGACCGCGGTGCACCTCACCACACTGTTGGAGGAGATGCCGGTCCGCGAGACCGTCGAGGCGGTGGCCGAGCTGGACGGCGCCGACCTGCGGCCGGGTGCGGTGCTGGTCAACCGGGTCCGTCCGCCGCGGCTGCCGGCGCGCTCGGTGACCGCGGCCGCGGACGGCCGGGTGGACGCGGCGCGGGTGCGCTCCGGGCTCGCGTCGGCCGGGCTGAAGCTGCCGGACGAGACGCTGGACGCGCTCGTCGAGGAGACCGTGGAGCACGCCGTGCGGGTGGCTGCCGAGCAGCGTGCCAGGGAACAGCTCGCGGAGGCCGACCTGCCGACGCTGGAGCTGCCGGAGAGCACCGACGGCGTCGACGTGGCCGCGCTCTACGAACTCGCCGAGGCGCTGCAGGAACAGGGGGTGCGCTGATGCCGGAGCTGGACGTGGACGCGTTGCTCGACGATCCGGAAAGCCGCGTGATCGTGTGCTGCGGGTCCGGCGGGGTCGGCAAGACCACCACCGCGGCGGCACTGGCGCTGCGCGCGGCCGAACGCGGGCGGCAGACGGTGGTGCTGACCATCGACCCGGCCCGCAGGCTGGCCCAGGCGCTCGGGCTGCGGGAGCTGGGCAACCACCCGCGGCAGGTGCGGGTCGAAGGCTTCGAGCCCAAGGGCGAGCTGTGGGCGATGATGCTCGACATGCGGCGCACGTTCGACGACATGGTGCGGGTGCATGCCGGACCGGAACGGGCCGAGCAGCTGCTGCAGAACCCCTTCTACCAGACCATTTCCACCTCGTTCTCCGGAACGCAGGAGTACATGGCGATGGAGAAGCTGGGGCAGCTCGCCGCCACCGACGAGTGGGACCTGATCGTGGTCGACACGCCGCCGAGCCGGTCGGCGCTGGACTTCCTGGACGCGCCGACCCGGCTGTCCACCGCACTCGACGGCCGGATGATCCGGCTGCTGACCGGCCCGGCCAAGGCCGGCGGCTGGGGTCTGCGCAAGGTGGTCAGCGCCGGGTTCTCGATGTTCGCCAAGGCAGTGTCGACGATCATCGGCGGCCAGCTGCTCGCCGACGCGTCGGCGTTCATGCAGGCCTTCGACAGCATGTTCGGCGGGTTCCGGGAACGGGCCCGCAAGACGGCCGAGCTGTTGCGCTCGTCGGGCACGTCGTTCCTCGTGGTCGCCGCGCCGGAGCCGGACGCGCTGCGCGAGGCGTCCTATTTCGTGGAGCGGCTCGCCGGTGAGGCGATGCCACTGGCCGGGCTGGTGGCCAACCGCACCCATCCGGTGCTGGCGCCGCTGTCCGGGCCGGAGGCGCTGACCGCCGCCGAATCGGTGCGCAACGCCCCGCTCGCCGAGGCCGTGCTGCGGCTGCACGCGGACCGGGTGGTGCTCGCCGACCGCGAGAACCGCCTGCTCGCCCGTTTCACCCGCGCGCACCCGGAGGCTCCGCTGGTGCGGGTGCCCGCGCTCGCCGGAGACGTGCACGACCTCGAAGGCCTGCGCGACATCGGCGGCAAACTCGCCACCTCCCCGTGATCACCGCCGCCTCGGCTGCGGCCAACGTCGCAGCTCACGGGCGGCCGGCAAGGCACCGGCACCGATGTCCGGGCATGACTCGGATCCCCGCGGCCGGGTGGCCGGCCGGCGGGGATCCGAGTGCCGTCAGGGCGTGTTTCAGCCGGCCGCCGCGGCGGCGAGCGCGTCGCGTTTCGCCGCCTCGAGCAGGCCGGTCCAGCTGACCACGTCCGGGCGCCGGCGCAGCAGGGCCCGCCGTTCCCGTTCGGTCATGCCGCCCCAGACGCCGAAGTTGATCCGGCCGTCAAGTGCCTCCGCGAGACATTCCGTGCGGACCGGGCAGCCCAGGCACACGGCCTTCGCCCGGTTCTGCTCCGCGCCACGGACGAAAAGCCCGTCGGGATCAGCGTCCCGGCACGAAGCACTGACCCGCCAGCTCGACTCTTTGGTCTGCATACCCCCAGCTCCCTCATCTGGTGTATGACACCAGCGAAGGCGAAGCTCCCCGCTCCCACCCCCGCGAGCGTTATTCCCTCTGCGCCGCACGTCGGTGCCGGCACCTCCCCGGTGCCGCTGCCGCCGTTCGGGCCAGTGGGGCTCCCACCCGCACTGGACTCCGCTGCCGGCATTACGTGAGACGTTGACGGACTGTAGGGGTCACCGGTTCCCTTCGCCAAGACTTAACCTGCATTCCGTGACCAGAAGTGACCTCCATCGCCCGTTTCATCCCATTGATCCCCTGGCCACGGGTGTGAGGTCACGGAAGCACCACATGCCTTCAGTACCCTGGCCTCCGTGCGCACAACGGACGGTCTGTTCAAGCTGCTCGGTCTCTGCCTGCTCGCGGGCGTGCTGGTCGCGGGGATCCTGTTCCCCGTGGTGGGCGCCGCCGGCGTGGCCTCCAACCAGGCCAGCGAGACGGTGGAACAGACCTCGTCCGACCTCGCGGACGTGCCGCCACCGCTGGTGACGACCATCACCGACTCCGGCGGACGGGCGATCGCGACGCTGTACGACCAGTACCGCGTGCCCGTGGCGCCGGACCAGATCAACGACGCCATGCGCTGGGCGCTGCTGTCCGCGGAGGACAAGGCGTTCTACGAGCACCACGGCGTGAACTGGGCGCGCACGCTGCGTGCCGCGGTGTCGAACACCGCGGGCGGCGACACGCAGGGTGCTTCCACCATCACCCAGCAGTACGTCAAGAACTACCTGATCAACGTCGTCTACCGGCAGGACAAGGCGGGCCAGGAGAAGGCGCAGGAGCAGACGCTCTCGCGCAAGCTCAAGGAAGCCCGCATCGCGATCAACCTCGAGACCAAGCTGTCGAAGGACCAGATCCTCGCCGGCTACCTCAACGTGGTCGAGTTCTCCCGGCAGATCTACGGCATCGGCGCCGCCGCGCACGCGTACTTCGACACGACCCCGGAAAAGCTCACCGTGCCGCAGGCCGCGCTGCTGGCCGGGCTGGTGAACAACCCGATCGTCTTCGACCCGTGGAACCACCCGGACAAGGCCACCCAGCGGCGCAACCTGGTGCTCGACCGGATGGTGTCCAACGAGAAGCTGGCGAAGGCGGACGCGGAGCGGTTCAAGACCCAGCCGCTGGGCGTCGTCCCGGACACCCCGTCGAAGCCGCCGTCGAACTGCACCGGCGCCGGCCCGGAGAACGGGTTCTTCTGCCAGTACGTGCAGGACTACCTGCTCAAAGCGGGAATGTCGAAGGACCAGCTGTACACCGGCGGATACACGATCAAGACCACACTCGACGAGAAGGCCAACCACGAGGCCAAGCTCTCCGCCCAGACGCAGGTGTCGAAGACGCAGAAGAACGTGGCGAACACCTTGTCACTGGTGCGTCCGGGCAAGGACCGGCACGAGGTGGTCGCACTGGCGGCCAACCGCGACTACGGGATCGACGCCGACCAGGGCCAGACGACCTACGCACTGCCCTCCGGCGTCTACAACACCGGCGGCGCGGGCTCGAGCTACAAGATCTTCACCACCGCGGCCGTGATGGACCGCGGCATCGCCGGCATCTACAGCACGATCCCGGTCGGCAGTAGTTATACGTCGCACGTGTTCACCGGCGGTGGCGCACAATGCCCGGCGACGGGGCCTCCGCTGAATTCCAAGTGGTACTGCGTGAGCAACGCGAGCAAGAACTCGCCCGGCTCGAGTTCACTGCAGAACGCCTTGGCGACGTCGCCGAACACCGCGTTCGTGGCGCTCGAGGACAAACTGGGCAGCACCGGCCCTGCCATCGAGATGGCGAGCAAGCTCGGCATGCGCACCACCATGGCCAGTGACACCAACGGCGGTGCCGTGGATCCGAAGGACCCGAAGAGCGTGCCGCAGTCGAAGGCCTACGGCCCGACCGCCAAGTCACCCGGCTTCGGCGCGTTCACCCTGGGCTTCAGCCCGACCAACGGCCTGGAACTCGGCAACGTCGCGGCGACGCTGCTCAGCGGCGGCGTCTGGTGCCCGCCGACGCCGCTGTCGTCGGTGACCGACCGCGACGGGAAACCGGTGCAGGTCAAGGAAGAAGCCTGCCAGCAGGTGGTGCCCGAGGGCCTGGCGAACACCATGGCGATCGGGATGAGCAAGGACGACCAGCCGGGCGGCACGTCGGCGAAGGCCGCCGCCGCCGCGGGCTGGAACCGGCCGCTGCTCGGCAAGACGGGAACGTCGCAGAACAACGGATCGGCCACGTTCGTCGCCGGCACCCCGCAGATGGCCGGCGCCGCGATGGTCTTCCGTACCGCAGGCAGCGGCGGGCTCTGCTACGCCGGTGTCGGCAACGTCCGGACCTGCGGCGAGGGCAACATGTTCGGTGGCGTGACCCCGGCCCAGACCTGGTTCGGCGCCATGAAGAACATCCTGGGCGACCAGCCGGCCGTCCCGCTGCCGCCGGAGGATCCGAAGTACACCGGACGTTGACACGCTGCTATCACCATTCGATGACGTGGAGTAGTCGGAGCGCGAGCCGGTCCGACTGTCCGGACCTGCCACGATCATCCAGGTAGAGCACACAATCCCGACGGCTTCAACACGCTCTGTGATTACCTGAAAACACTGCGCCCATGACACCACGGACCACGATCGAACACGTATCCTCGCATTGTGAGCACGCTCAGTAATTCCAGTCATCGGGGCACGAAAGCTGTCCGCCTCACCGCAGGGACGGTCGCGCTGGGAGCCGCGACCCTCGGTTACGCCGTCGGTATCGAGCGGCGGCGCTGGACGCTGCGGACCGCCGAACTGCCCGTGCTCGCGCCCGGTACCCGGCCGTTCACCATCCTGCACATCTCCGACCTGCACATGCTGCCAGGGCACCTCAGCAAACAACGCTGGGTCGCCGCGCTCAGCGAACTCCAGCCCGACCTCGTCGTCAACACCGGAGACAACCTGTCGCACCGGACCGCGGTGCCGTCAGTGCTGCGGGCACTCGGCTCGCTGCTCGAACGGCCCGGCGTGTTCATCTTCGGCAGCAACGACTACTACGCACCCAAACCCAAGAACCCCGCGCGCTACCTCATGCCCCGCGGCAAGAAGAAGCGCATCCACGGCACCCAGCTGCCCTGGCGCGACCTGCGCGCCGCCTTCGTCGAACACGGCTGGAGCGACCTCACCCACGTACGCCGCACCGTCGACGTCGGCGGCCGGGCAGTCTTCGCGGCCGGCGTCGACGACCCGCACCTGCGCCGAGACCGCTACTCCGACATCGCCGGCCCCGCCGACTCCGCCGCGGTCGTCCGGCTCGGCATCACACATTCGCCCGAACCCCGCGTGCTCGACACCTTCGCCACCGACGGATACGACCTCGTGCTCGCCGGCCACACCCACGGCGGCCAGCTCCGCATCCCCGGCTACGGCGCACTGGTCACGAACTGCGAACTCGACCGCACCCGCGCCCGCGGCGCCTCCCGCTGGGGAGCCGACATGTGGCTGCACGTCTCCGCCGGACTCGGCACCTCCCCCTACGCACCGGCGCGCTTCGCCTGCCCGCCGGAAGCCAGCCTGTTGACGCTGGTCCCCCGCGGATCCGGCACCCCCGACCCCCGGAAGCCAGCCCGGCGCAAGACCGCAAAACCCGTCCGCTAGACTTCTTCCCGACCCGTTAAGCAGTACCTCGGGGTGTGGCGCAGCTTGGTAGCGTGCCTCGTTCGGGTCGAGGAGGTCGTGGGTTCAAATCCCGCCACCCCGACGCGAGTCCCGTGGGGCCCGTGTGCCGGCAGAAAGCGCCGGTTACACGGGCCTCGCGGTGTTTTCCGGGGGTCAAACCCCCGGACCCCCGCCAGGCGGGCGTTGCCCCCTGGCCCCCCACAAGGTGGGGCACCAACCGAGGTCGGTCACCAGTAGTGGGTCACCGTTCCAGGTTGGTCATCAGGAAGGTGTGGATGGGGGCTTGGTAAGCGGTGGGGAGGTGGCCGTTGCCGGGGATCAGGGTGACGGTGGAGTGGGGTGCCGCGGCGTGCAGGCGGGTTGCGGTGTCCTGGCTGTCGAACATGCGGTCGGCGGCGCCGGCGATGGTGAGCACGGGCATGATCAGGGTGCGGAGCTGAGCGTCGGTGAAGCGGGGCACCGGCGTCAGGCGTGGCTGGTAGGAACGCTGCACGGTGAACACGTAGTCGGCGAAAGGTCCGGCCATGGGCGTGGTGGTCGGGCCGATGGCGTAGTTCATCGCCCGGCGGCGGCCGGGGCGGCCGAAAGGCTGCAGCAGCAAGGAAACAGCCAGAGCTCGGTAGCGCTGCCGGCCGATGCCGGCTGGCACCACCAGAGCCAGCCGCGTGACCTTCTCCGGACGGCGAAGGGCGTAGTCGGTTGCCAGCCAGCCGCCCAGCGAAATGCCGGCGAACGCGGCGCTGGTCACGCCCAATGCGGCGAGCACGTCGTCCAGCCACTCCGCATGCGCCGCGGTGTCCAGCGCCGGACGGGACTCCGCGCTCAAGCCCGGTTCGCCGAGCACGTCGACCGCGTGCAGGCGATGGGTTTTCGACCAGACCGGGAAGTCCGCGGCCCAGGCCAGGGTGTTGCTTCCCGCGCCGTGCAACAGAATCACGGGTGGCGCGTCGGGCGGGCCACTGGATCGGACGAAAGTCTCACCGTGCCTGGTCGGCACAGTCGTCTCGTCCGCCCGCTCGGTCTGCTCGAGGAACGTGCGATAGCCCTCCAGTACGGCGCGGCGGGCTGCGACGGATCGGTAGATGCCGGTCATACGGATGCCTCCGAGAAAGTGGCGATCAGGTCGATCAGCCGGGCGGCCTCCGCCGCGGGCCCGATGACCACGATCTTCAGGGTGTTGTGGTGTTCGTCCCGCGCCGTGTGCACGTGCAGTGGGCGGCCGGGATTCGGGCCGTTGACGGCGGCCAGCACGAGCGTGGACAACCGGTCCTGGTGTGCCGGGGAAAGATCTTCCAGCTGGACCACGGCGGTGACCTCCACCCGGCGCGCACCGCGTTCGAGTGGCCGGCTGCCGGTGAAGCTCTCCAGGTCGGCCGCGGCGATCCGGTACTGCTTGCCGATCTTCATCGCGGGCAGCCGGCCTTCCCGCACGTAGCCGCGGACGGTGCGGACGTGCAGCCCCAGGAGGTCGGCGACTTCCTCGGCTGAGTAAAAGGTCGGCGTCATGTCCCGATACTGACGTAAACTTCCCTAATAAGCCACCTAATAAGGAAGGTTAGGGAAGATCAGCGCGTGGCGGTGAGCTCCTGCCAGCACTGGACGAAGTCACCGGGGCCCGCGGTGCGGACCCACGACCAGGCGGACCGGGCCGCCGAGGTCAGCTGGTCACGGTCCGGATGGTCCGGATCGGCGAGGGCGGCGGCCAGGCGGGACTCGACGTAGGTGGCCAGGGAGCGATACGGCAGGTCCTCGCGGAAGCGCGCGCGTTCGGAGATCCCGGTGAAGCCGGCCTGCGCCACCAAGGTGCCGATGCCGCGGCCGGCGAACGGGTCGCCGCCCGCGCGGCGTCGCAGGAGGTAGTGGCCACGCAAGGCGGCGTCGACGTTCGCGCTGCGCGGCCGTACCCTGGCCCGACTCCAGTCCGAAGTGGACAAAGCGAGGCGGCCGCCGGGGCACAGCACCCGCCGGACTTCGGCAAGCGCCGCCAACGGATCCGCGAGGTGTTCGAACAGAGCGTGGGAGAAAACGACGTCCACCGATGCCGTGCTGAACGGCAGGGCGTACGTGCTCGCCGCGACGAAGTCCACTGTGGACGACCCGGGTAGTACGGCGAGGTGCGCGTCGACCCCGATGACGTGCGCGCCCGCGGCCAGCTCCGCGGTGATCGAGCCCGGGCCGCAGCCCAGATCGAGCACCCGCATCCCCGGAGCGACCAGCGCCCGCGCGAAGGCCGCCCGCTCGGCCGCGGTGCGTGCCGCCATCATGGACACCGCATCATGGCCGTACCCCGGCGCGTAACCCTCCAGCACCCCGCACACAGTACGGCCAGAAGGTGGCAGGATCGAGGGGTGAGCACGCAGTCAGGCAACCAGTATCCGCCCGCGGTGGTCCCGGACCGCCTGTTCGACGACGCCGAATCCGAAAACCGCTGGCGAGCCCGTTTCCACGCACCCCGCATCTCGGTGCCCGACTGGGCCCGCGACGCCCCGGACGCCAACGTGTACGTCTCCAACGCCAGCGGCGTCTGGGAGGTGTACGCCTGGGATCGCGCCACCGGCGGTCACCGCCGCGTCACCGACCGCCCCAACGGCACCCTGCACGCCACCCCCACGCCGGACGGTTCGGCGATCTGGTGGTTCGACGACACCGACGGCGACGAGTTCGGCTCCTGGCGCAGCCAGCCGTTCGACGGCGACAGCTCGGCCGCGGCCAAGGCGCTGCCGGACATCCACGACGGCTACCCGGCCGGGCTGGAGATCGGCGCACGGGTGATCGCGGCCGGCGTCTCGACCGACGACGGCACCGAGCTGTTCGCCAAGATCGACGGCACCACCGAACGCTTCTACCAGCACGAGGACGACGCGGGCATCGCCTCGCTGTCGCGCGACGAGAGCCTGCTGGCCATCTCGCATTCCGAGCACGGCGACTCCCGGCACCCGGCGCTGCGCGTGCTGTCCACCGACGGTTTCACCACCGTCGCGGAGAAGTGGGACGGCGAGGGCAAGGGCCTGCAGGCGCTGGAGTTCTCGCCGCTGCCGGGCGACCAGCGGGTGCTGGTGCTGCACGAACGGCGCGGCCGCGAGGAGCTGCTCGTCTGGGACGTGCGCGCGGACACCGAAACCGAGCTGGAGATCGACCTGCCCGGCGAGGTCGTGGCCGACTGGTACCCGGACGCGCGGGCGCTGCTGGTGGTGCACTTCCACGAGGCGCGCAGCTCGCTCTACCGTTACGACCTCGACACCGGTGAGCTGTCCTCTGTGGACACCCCGCCGGGTCGGATCGGCGGCGCGGGCGTGCGTCCGGACGGCACCGTCGAGTATTCCTGGTCCAGCGCGGCCGAACCGGCCGCGGTGCGGGCGCGGACCGCCGAAGGCGCCGATTCGGTACTGCTGACGCCGCCGGGCGAGCCGGCGCCGGGTTCGGCACCGGTCACCGACGCGTTCGTCGAGGGGGTCGGGGGCCGGATCCACGCACTCGTGTCCCGCCCGGAGAACGCGCCGGAAGGGCCGCTGCCCACGGTGTTCTCCCTGCACGGCGGCCCGCACGCGGCGGACGAGGACCGGTTCTCCGCCTACCGCGCGACCTGGCTCGACGCCGGGTTCGCCGTGGTCGAGGTGAACTACCGCGGCTCCACCGGCTACGGCTCGGCGTGGCGTGACGCGATCGAGGGCCGCCCCGGCCTCACCGAACTCGAGGACGTGGCCGCGGTCCACGACTGGGCAGTCTCGAGTGGACTGTCCGATCAGGACAAGTGCGTGGTGAACGGTGCTTCCTGGGGCGGGTACCTCACCCTGCTGGCACTCGGCACCCAGCCCACACGCTGGGCGGCCGGGGTCGCCGGCGTCCCGGTGGCCGACTACGTGGCCGCCTACGACGACGAGATGGAGCAGCTGCGCTCGTTCGACCGAGCGCTGTTCGGCGGCGCCCCGGCCGACGTACCGGCGGTGTACCGGGAGTGCTCGCCCCTGACCTACGTCGACGCGGTGGCCGCCCCGGTCCTGGTCCTGGCCGGCGACAACGATCCGCGTTGCCCGATCCGCCAGATCGAGAACTACCTCGACCGCCTCGGCAAACGCGGGGCACCGCACGAGTTCTACCGCTACGACGCGGGCCACGGCTCCCTGGTGATCGCCGAGACGATCAAGCAGACCTCCATCGAGGTCCACTTCGCCCTGCGAGCGCTGGGGATGCGCTGAGTATCGGGGCCGTCCGGGCGTCTTCCCCGGACGGCCCCGCGGAGGTGGCTCCTTCGGCTAACATGCGATCGATGCCCACGATCGCGCTCCGAGATTTCAGGTGCAGCAGTCAGTACACAACTTCCGGCACCCTCGTTCTCGCAGAGGTCAGACTCGTTGATGAGCGTCCGCTACAGGTGGCTCTGACGGAAGTGTTACAAGTCAACGCACTCGCCGCCCGGCTTCGCCGCAGAATGGCCTACCGTGTGCTGCAGCACGAGTTACGTCTGGTGCTCAGCTTTCTCCGCACACCGAAGAACGGAAGGCTGGTCGCCCGAACCGGGGACATTCAGTCGGCTGCGCGGCACATCGGAAGCTTCTTTGCGGAATCAGTGGGGTTGGGCCTGTTGACTGCCGGGATGCGTAGCGAGCACGGCTGGGACGGCGACTACCGGAACCGGATCGATCGCCGGCGAAGCCCGCGGACGATCGTCGAGGCAATCGAGAATGACCCGCCCTACCGCGGAACAGCGCAAGCGCCTGGGTGAAATGCTCGACTGGTCGGGCCGCCACGGAAATCATCCAGTGACCATGGCCTGGACCTGCACCGGCGGTGACCATATCGGAGTCGATCTGTTCACGTTCGACGCGCCGGCGGAACCACCACGGCCGATTCCGGTGAAACCCGCACCAGAGCTGCGAGAACGAAAGTTCGAGACTCTCCAGGTCAACACCGCGGCGGCGCTCGACGCGCTCTACGCGACCGCTCCGACCTCGGACGGCATCCACTTTCTCGACAGCACCGGAGAAGTTCGCGGCGACTGGGTCCGGACCGACCTGATCGCCGAGTCGACGACTCATTTGTTCGTGGGCGTACTCCCCCGGGAACCTGGCTCTGCTCTCCGGACAGCAGCGCAGCGGGCGTCCGAGGGCGCCATCCAGTTCGGGGTCGTCGGCCGACTACTTCTCGCGACCACACACAGCATCGCCGGACCTCCCCCGTGGGACGAAATCCGCGCGGCACTCGGCTGATCTTGCCTGCTGGGCGTCCCGGACAACGCTGGGCCGGACAGTAATGCGGCTCCGGCTCGGGGCTCTTCACGACAACACTGCGCACGACGTGGAGTTCGTCGCCGATGACCCCCGCGGTGATCCCGGCATTGGGCGCGGTGCAGTTGGTGCCGGGAGTCACCAGGGCCTGACTCGTCCGGTACGAAAATGAGTGGCCCGCAGTGCCATCCCTGAGCGACGCTCGGGGGATGGAAATCCACTTCCGGCATGATCCGCGGGGGGAGAGTTACACGCGTATCCGGCGGGTGGACGGGGTTGTGCTCGGTCTCCCTTCGTATTCGCGCAAGTGGCGGGTGCCGCATGATCTGGCGCATGCGGTTGCCGAGCGTGAGCTCGGCTGGGGCGGTGGGGTCTTCGGCTGCATCGCGGCCGGTGGGGTGTTCGACAACATGGTGGTCCTGCGCGGAAAAACTCGGCACGACGCCCGGGTTCGCAGTCAGCGCGTGTTCCGGTCGGCGAAGCGTTCGATCGGCGTGGCGGAATGCCTGTCCGGCGTGCTGCACCACGCGGTGGAACATCGGCTCGGCACCCCGCTGGCCGAGGCCCGGGAAGCATGGGGCGTCCTGCGCGAGGACTCGTTTCCCTGGCAGGACAGCGAAATCCGCGACGCCACCGATCGGCTACGCGAGCTGGCCGGCGTCTGGTCCGGCGGCGCCGACCTCGACTTCCACTGGCCGGAACGGCTGCGGCCCGCCTGACCACGCCGCCGTCGGCCTCACACCCCGCGTTTGGCCGAAATCAGCTGGGCCACCGCGGACTCGTCCCCCTCGTAACCCAGCTTTACCGCGTCGCGACCGAAGACGAACAGCAGAAGGTCCACCGGTTCTCCGGTCACGGTGACCACCGGACTGCCGGAGGCGACGGCGGCGGAACGGCCGTCCGGGGTGCGCAGGACGACACCGACCGGGGTTTTGCGGAGGTTCAGTTTCGCCGCCTGGCGGGCCAGCTGCCACACCCGGTCCGCCCGCGCGGGGTCGAGCCGGCGCGGGTGCCAGCCTGGCTGCGCGCGGCGGACGTCTTCGTGGTGCACCAGGAACTCCGCGGCGTTGGTCAGCTCCGCGAGCGGGCCGATCGCGGCAGGCCAGTACCACGCCGGACCGCGCCGGACCTGTTCCACGAGCTCGGGCCACGGCTGGGCCGCGTAACCGTCCTGCACCCGCTGCGTGTAGCCGGCCAGCGCGGGCACGGCGATGCCCGGCGCCGCGTCCAGCCGGTGCTCACGCACGACCAGGTGCGCGGCCAGATCACGCGTCCGCCAGCCCTCGCACAGCGTCGGCGCGTCCGGGCCGACCTCGTCGAGAAGCGTGCTCAGCAGTCGGCGTTCGTCCGCGGCAAGGCCCATCTGCCCAGGTTACCGCCGTTCAGTGGTGGAAAGCGGTCGAAGTGGCCTGATCATGCTGAGGCTCGGGCTGCCGCCGCAGCTCGGGCAGTGCGCGGACCAGGTCTTCGAGCAGCAGATCGGCCAGATCGTGGGTGAAGCCGTTGCGCACCACGACGCGAAGCACCGCCAGATCGGTCCGGTCCGCCGGGAACGTGTAGGCCGGCACGAGCCAGCCGCGCTCACGCAGCTTGCGGGAGACGTCGAACACGTCGAACCCGGTCACTTCCGGCCGGGTGGTGAAGGCGAACACCGGCAGCTGGTCCCCGCGGGTCAGCAGCTCGAACGGCCCCAGCTCCGCGATCGCGGCGGACAGGTGCGTGGCCACGTCCCGCGACGCCTGCTGCACGGCGCGGAATCCTTCCCGGCCGAGCCGGACGAACGTGTAGTACTGCGCGGCCACCTCCGCGCCCGGGCGGGAGAAGTTCAGCGCGAACGTGGGCATGTCGCCGCCGAGGTAGTTCACGGAGAACACCAGCTCCTCGGGCAGCGCCGCCCGGTCGCGCCACACCACCCAGCCGACGCCCGGGTACACGAGGCCGTACTTGTGTCCCGACGTGTTGATCGACGCGACCCGCGGCAGCCGGAAGTCCCATTCGAGGTCCTCGTCCAGAAACGGCGCGATCATCGCGCCGGAGGCACCGTCCACGTGCACCGGGATGTCCCAGCCGGTGCGCTCGGCCAGCGAGTCGAGCGCGGCCGCGATCTCGGCCACCGGCTCGTAGCTGCCGTCGAACGTGGAGCCGAGGATCGCCACGACGCCGATGGTGTTCTCGTCGCAGCGTTTCACCGCTTCCTCGGCGGAAAGGTGGAACCGGTCACCCGCCATCGGCACCAGCCGCGGCTCGACCTCCCAGTACTCGCAGAACTTCTCCCAGCACACCTGGACGTTCGCGCCCATCACCAGGTTCGGCCTGCCCCCGCGGCCCAGCTTCGACCAGCGCCGTTTGAGCGCCATGCCGGCGAGCATGCAGGCCTCCGACG
The DNA here is from genome assembly GCF_014204865.1 of Amycolatopsis jiangsuensis. Lineage (NCBI taxonomy): Bacteria > Bacillati > Actinomycetota > Actinomycetes > Pseudonocardiales > Pseudonocardiaceae > Amycolatopsis > Amycolatopsis jiangsuensis. The sequence continues at coordinate 5,650,468 of NZ_JACHMG010000001.1, read as the reverse complement.
AACCGGTGGTCGAGCAGCCCATGATGTCTTCCGGATCGGGGGCGTGCCACAGGTGCGCGAGGATGTTCACGCACCGGCGCTCCAGCTCGGCCGTCTGCGGGTACTCGTCCTTGTCGATCATGTTCTTGTCGACGCATTCGGCCATCAGCTCGCGGGCCTGCGGCTCCATCCACGTGGTGACGAAGGTGGCGAGGTTGAGCCGCGCGTTGCCGTCGAGCATCAGCTCGTCTCGCACCAGCTGCAGAGCCGTGTCCGGCGGCAGCGAGTCGTCCCCGAGCTTGTCGCGGGGCATGCTGAACCCCGCGGCAAGTGCCGGATTCGCCCCGGCATACAACGGATTCGTCCCCGGTTTCCGTTCCGTACGGCGAGTTTTCCCGTGATGCAGCACCATGCCGGTGAACCTACTGCGCGGCCCGGTCCGGGACCACCACACGCGGAAAGCCGCCCGCACGCGGCGGACGGCTTTCCGGGTGAAGCGTGCTCAGGCCTGCTGGGCCTGCCACATCCAGTGCGCCTTCTCCAGCTCCTGGGTGATCTCGATGAGCAGGTCCTGCGTCACCAGATCGCTCTTGTCGGTCTCGTCGATACGCTTGCGCAGCCGCTCGATCAGGGCCTCCAGCGCGGCGACGACACCGGTGATGGTGGACTCCACCGACTGCCAGTTGTCCGGGTACTCCGGAATGCCGGAGCTCTCCACGACGGTCTTCGCCTTGCCGTTGGGCGAGATGCCGATCGCGTTCGCCCGCTCGGCCACCGCGTCGGTGTACTGCCGGGCGGTCGCCACCAGCTCGTCGAGCTGCAGGTGCGCGCTGCGGAAGTTGGCGCCGACCACGTTCCAGTGCGCCTGCTTGGCGATCAGCGACAGGTCGACCAGATCCACCAGGGTCGCCTGCAGGGCGTTGCCGGTGATCTCCTTGTCGGATTCCGCCAACGGGCTCTTGATCGGAGAGTGGGCCATCTCTGGTGTCCTTCCTGTCTTCCTCGGGGTGCTCAGACGGTGGTGCTGAGCGCCACCTCGATATTGCCGCGGGTCGCGTTCGAATACGGGCAGACCTGGTGGGCCTGCTCCACGAGCTGGTCCGCCTGGCCCTGGTCGAGGCCGGGCAGCGAGACGGTGAGCCGGACTCCGAGCTGGAAGCCGGGGTCCTTCTTGTAGACGCTGACCTCGCCGGTCACCGTGGCCGCCGGCAGCTGCACCTTCGCCTCGCGCGCGACGGCCTGCAGGGCGCTGAGGAAACAGGCCGAGTAGCCCGCGGCGAACAGCTGTTCCGGGTTGGTCTTGTCCCCGCCGGGACCACCCATCTCCTTCGGGATCGCCAGCGATTCGTCGATGACCCCGTCGGACGAGGTCACCTCGCCGTTGCGGCCCTCGCCGCGTGCGGTCGCCGCTGCGGTGTAGATCGCGTCAGCCATCCGTTGCCTACCTCCTCGTCGGGACGCCTGGAGTCAAAGCGTCTCAATCAGGAGAACGCCCCGCATCCGCGGATCAGTGCCGCGGCATGGCAGGCATCACCCCGGGAATACCCGGCGGCAGGCGCGCGAAACCTCAGCGCGAGCGCAGCAGTGCCTGGTCGGCCACCTGGGCTCCGATGAGCCGGAGCGTGCGCACGGTCTTCTCGTCGGAGGCGCCGCCGCCCTCGTCGAACTTGGTCTCGGCGGAGTTGACGGAACCACCCAGCGGGGTGGCCCACCCGCGCAGCGCGTGCGTGATGGTGCGCAGCTGCTCGAGCGTGGTGACCGCGGCCTGCCAGCCGTAGGCGACCGCGGCCAGCCCGACCGCGCGGCCGTCGAGGTAGGGCCGGGTGTCCTCGCGCAGGTCCTCCACGTAGTCGAGGGCGTTCTTGACGAGCCCGGACAACGCGCCGTGGTACCCCGGTGAGACGACGATCAGCCCGTCCGCCCGGCGCACCGCCTCGATCAGCCGCACGGCACGTTCGGTCCGCTCGGCGGCGGCCGTGTCGTAGAACGGGAGCACGAGTTCCGGGCCCGGGATCAACTCCGTGACGACCCCGCGTTCGGCGGCCGCGTCGAGCGCGATCCGCAGCGCCCGCTCCGACTGCGAACCCTCGCGCAGCGAGCCGCCGATACCGAGCACCCTGACCGGGTTCGCTGCCGTCACGTCCACCGTCCCTTGTCCCACGACCACCCGAAAGTGGTCTCGACGTCCTGCGTCTCCAGGCTAACTGCTCTACCTAAGTGGAGGACCAGGATGTGAGAGGGAGTGCTGGGTCACACGAAACGGCCCACTGGACCGAGCTGCCTACTCGCTAGTAACGTCGGGGCATCCGGCGTCGAGGAGGAACGATGGCGATCCCGCTCCAGATCCGTGTCCAGGCCGCGGCCGCGCAGCTGGTCTTCGCGCTGCCCAGGCCACTGCGGCGGTTGATCGCCGGACGGCCGGTGCGCATCGACGGACAGGAACTCGCGCTCGACGCGCAGGTGCTGCTGCGGCTGCAGAAGGTTTCCGGGGCCGGGCTGGGCACCGGAGAGGTCCCGAACGCCCGCACGATGCTCGAAGCCGGGCAGCTGGTCATCAACGGCAGGCGGACCGAAGGCGTCACCACTCGCGAGGTCACGATCCCCTCCGGCGACACTTCGCTCGAGGCCACCCTGTACACGCCGGACGGGCTGCCCGAACCGTCCGGGCTGCTGGTCTTCTACCACGGGGGCGGCTGGGTGGTCGGCAGCCGGACCACGCACGACGGCGCGGCGAGCTACCTCGCGAAGCACGCCGGGGTGCGGGTGCTGTCGGTTGAGTACCGGCTGGCACCGGAAGCTCCCTTTCCCGCGGCGGCGGACGACGCGCTCGCCGCGTTCGACTTCGCGCACGCCAAGGCCGCCAATCTGGGTGCCGACCCGGACCGCATCGCGGTGGGCGGCGACAGCGCGGGCGGGAACCTGACCGCCGTCGTGGCACTGGAGACGACCCGCAGGGGCGGCCCGGCGCCGGCGTTCCAGCTGCTGCTCTACCCGGCCGTCGACTTCACCACCCGGCGCCGCTCCCGCGCGCTGTTCGGCGAGAACCTGTTCCTGACCGACGAATCGATGACCTGGTTCGAGGGCCACTACGTGCCCGAAGGTACCGACAAGGCCGATCCGCGGCTTTCGCCACTCCTCGCGTCCGACCACAGTGGACTCCCACCGGCGTATGTGGTCACCGCCGGTTTCGATCCACTGCGCGACGAAGGCGAGGCGTACGCGGAGAAATTGCGCGCGGCAGGCGTATCGGTGGCGCTGAGTCGGCAGGAGGACCTGATCCACGGTTTCCTCAGCTTCACCGGGATCGGTACCCGCTTCCGCGAGGCCGTGTCGGAAGTGGCCGGCGCGCTTCGTCTGGGATTGGCGGACACGAAAACCACCTCGTGAGCGGTCGCACCGGCTTTTCCGGTGCAGTGCCCACGAGGTGGTTTTCGGCGTGTTCGCGTTTTTACGTGGCCGGAACGGGAACCGGCAATGGTGGCACCGGTACGGATCCGAGCAGGCCGCCCAGAATGCCGGTCACGGCGCCGAGTACCGCTTTGAGCAGATCGCTCACGATTTTCAGCGGGCCGGGCAGGTCCGGGATCGGCGGCAGCGGCAGCGGCGGAAGCTGCTGCGGGACGGCCGCCGGGTCCGCCAGGAGGCGGTTGGACTCGTCCGCGCGCACCTTGGCCGCCGACGAGAGGTTCTGCGTTTCGGACTGGACCTGGTAACGCTTGCCGGACGCGAGATCGCCGAGCACCGGGCTCAGTTTCTCCAGATCGCCCCTGGTCATGCCGACGTCGCCGGCGTACGCCACCTTGGTCAGATCATCGCGCATCTGCAGCACCTGCGCGGCGACTGCCTGGGTGGACGACGACCCTTTGCCGCCGGCGGGGCTCGCGGCAGCGATCCCCGAGGTGCTCACCGCGAGCAGACTGCCGGCGGCTACCACGGCGAGGATTCGCCCGATCTTGCCTTTCATTCCCTACCTCCTGGCCTCTGGGGACCTGACGGGATAAATCGATACCCGCCGTGTCGGCCCAGCACCACCCGATCACCGGTCAGTGAGATTTTCTCACCCTCACGTGCCGAATCCGACGACGACGAATAGCCCCGCAATTGATTAACGTGGATCGCTTGTCCATCCCCCCGAAGATCATCGGGACCGATTCTGAAATTGACTCATGGTAGCCGTGCCCCCTGAAAGGACGGCGCGCTCACTCACACGGGGGTAGTTGGCTCCCGGTTACCCGCTTCACTCCGTCGGACAGCGTGTCGCCACTGCTCCGGCCGGGGCGTCCCCCACGCACGCACCGCCACCCGGGCAAGCGACCCGGCGTGCCAGCACGTGCGGTCCGGCGCGGCCGGAACCGACGTTCGTCGGGCCACCACGCCATTAGGCTGACCGGACTGCATTCCGTGGACCTGCGCCAAGGGGGAACGATGGAGTTTCAGGACGTGGTGCGGCGGCGGCGCATGGTGCGCGAGTTCACCGACGAGCCGGTGCCCGACGAGAGCATCCGGCGGATCATGGCCAACGCGGTGCGCGGGCCGTCGGCCGGCTTCTCGCAAGGGCAGTCCTTCCTGGTGCTGCGAGGCGACGAGGTCAAGCGGTTCACCGAAGTGGTGGGGCACTGGTCCGCGGACGCCTACCGGACGGCCCCGCTGCTGGTGGTCCCGTTCGCGGTGAAGGACGCCTACCTCGACCGGTACGCGGAGCAGGACAAGGGCTGGACCGACCGCAGCGAGGACCACTGGCCGGTTCCGTTCTGGTACATCGACACCGGCATGGCGGTCCTGCTCATCCTCCAGACGGCGGTGGACGAGGGGCTCGGTGCGGTGTACTTCGGCATCGGGGACGAGGACTTCGACACGCTGCGCACCGAGTTCGGCATTCCGGCCGGGCACGTGCCCATCGGCGCCGTCGCCATCGGCCACGACAACGACCGGAAGATCTCCGAAGGCGCCTCCCCGAACACCCGCAAACGCAAGCCACGCAGCGAGGTCGTCCACTACGGCCGGTGGTGAGCCAGCGGCCGTATCGAGGAGAGGAGCGCCGGCTCGTGGCGGGCCGTGGTCTCGCCCGCTGGAAAAAGAAGTTGCACGCGCGTACCAACTCTTGTTCTCATGGGGCACGTGCCTTTTCAGCCGTACCGCCGGGTTCTCGCCGTGCCAGGGGTCCGTCCATCGATCACCCTGATGTTCTTCGCGCGGCTGCCCCTGACCATGACCGGCGTCACGCTCACCCTGTACGTGGTCAGCGACCTCGGGCACGGGTACGGCGCGGCGGGCGTGGTCGGCGCCGCCTCCACCCTGGGCACGGCGCTCGGCGCACCGCTGGTCGGGCGCTGCATCGACCGGTACGGCCTGCGTCCGGTGGTCGCCGCCTGCGGGACGACGTCCACCGCGTTCTGGTTCGCGGCGCCGCACCTCTCGTATCCGGTGCTGGTGGTGTGCGCGCTGCCCGCGGGCGTGCTCAGCATGCCGGCCGGTTCGCTGGCCCGGCAGATCCTGGCCGCGCTGGTCCCAGCGGGCCAGCGGCGGGCGGCCTACTCACTGGACACGATCCTCGTCGAGGCCTCGTTCATGATCGGACCGGCGGGCGGGATCGCGGCCATCACCTCGCTGTCGGCGACGGTCGCGCTCAGCGGGATCGGCGTCCTGTTCGGGCTCACCGCTCTGCTGACGTACCTGCTGAACCCGTCGATCCGCAACGAGGACGAGCTCGCCCCTGCCGGTTCCGTGCGGCCCCCGCTGCGGAGCTGGTTGTCCGGGCGGCTGGCGGCCACCCTGCTCGTCGCCGCGGGCGCGCTGTTCTGCCTGGTCGGCACCGAGGTCGCGACGCTGGCCGCGCTGCGCTCGCACGGCGACGTCGGCTGGACCGGCCTGGTCATCGTGGTGATGTGCGCGGCCTCGATGCTCGGCGGCATCGTGCACGGCGCGGTGCGGCGCTCGCTGCCCCAAGGCGTGCTGATGGTGTTGCTGGTGGTGCTCGTGATCCCGGTTGGCCTGGCGGATCAGCCGTGGTGGCTGCTGATGCTCGCGCTGATCCCGACGAACCTGCTGTGCGCCCCGACGCTGGCCGCGACCACCGAGACGGTCAGCTCCCTGGCCCCACCGGCGGTCCGCGGCGAAGCAATGGGCCTGCAGGACGCGTCCACCCGGCTGGGCCTTGCCGCGGGCAGCCCGGTGGTCGGCTTCGCGATCGACCAGACGAACCCGTCGTGGGGCTTCGCCGCGGCCGGCCTCGGCGGCTTGCTCCTGGCCGCGATCGGACTCCTGTGGACCGCACGACGCGGGACCACGAAGGTCCCCGCACTGGCCGCCGCGCTACGGGCGCGCCGCTGACCCAGCCGGCCCGCCCGGCATCGGCACCCGGCACCGGCGTCTGGCACCCTGCACGTCGCGTCGCGTCCCGAAGTCCCGGAGCGTCCGTGGAGCCGTGCGGGAGGTGCCGAACGACCAGCACAACCGAGTCTCGACGCGGGGCAGCCAGCGCGGCCGGGTCCGGACGCAGGGCGACCTGCGCAACCGTCCAGCGCAGGCAGGAAGTGAAGCGCGAGGCCGAGGTCAGCCGCAGGCTTTGCGCAGGACGTCGAGTTTCGCCACGTTGCGCTTGGCCCACCGGGCGATCACGCCGGCGTCCTCGATGTGTTCCTTCTGGACCTGCACGTACGAGTCCGCCATGCCGAGCAGCGCGTTCTTCACCTCGTTGTCCTGCACGTCGCCCGCGAGGTCACGCAGCCGGCGTTCCTTGTCCTGCGCGCGGGCCTTCAGCTTGGCCGGGTCCACGAGCGGGTTCAGGTCCGCCAGCCCCAGCGCCTCGGTGCACGCGGAAACCTTGTCCACGGCCGAGCCCGCCCCCTCGACCGCCGAGTCCACCTGGGCGCACCCGGCCATCAACGTTCCCCCGATCGCCAGTACGGCGAGCGCTCCCCACCTCTTCATACGCCAAGGGTAGCGGTCCTGTGGGCGGACCGGGACCGGTTTCGCCCGCGGGAGGTGCCCGGTCCAACTGACTTCCCGGCCACACGAACGCGGTGGGACCCGTCCCGGAACGTTCGTGGTGCACTCGCCCCATTGCCGCCGAGGGCGGTGCGCGACCTCGAAGGAAGGGCGGTTCTTCCGTGACCGGAGCATCGCCGCACAGGCGGTGCTGCTGATCGGCACGATCCTGGCTTTCGCCATGAGCTCGGGATCCGGCGGAACAGGCGCGCCTGCCGGGCTGCTGCTGTGGGGCCTGCTGATGCAAGCGGTACTGCGGCCCGTGCACAATCCGGAGCTGCGCGCGGCATTCGGCATGCCGCCGGTCCGGCCACGGCAGAAAAAGCCGACGAAGTGAACCGCGCCCGGCCCCGAGATCGGGGCCGGGCACCGTTCGGACCGGTCAGCGACCGGCTGCCACCAGTTCGGCGATCTGCACGGTGTTGAGCGCGGCACCCTTGCGAAGGTTGTCCGCGGTCACGAACAGCACCAGCCCGCGTCCGTCCGGCACGCCAGGGTCGGCGCGGATGCGGCCGACGAAGCTCGGGTCGGCACCGGCCGCCTGCAACGGCGTCGGCACGTCGGTCAGCTGCACACCCGGCGCGTGCGCGAGGAGTTCGGTGGCACGCTCCGCCGAAATGGGACGCTCGAACTCCACGTTCACCGACAGCGCGTGGCCGGTGAACACCGGCACCCGCACGCAGGTACCGGACACCAGCAGCTCCGGGATACCGAGGATCTTGCGGCTTTCGTTGCGCAGCTTCTGTTCTTCGTCGGTCTCGTTGGTGCCGTCGTCGACCACCGAACCCGCCATCGGCAGCACGTTGAACGCGATCGGCGCGACGTACTTGGCCGGAGCCGGGAAATCCACCGCCGAACCGTCGTGGGTGAGCGCGGCCGCCCGCGACGCGACGGCGTTGACCTGCGCGGCCAGCTCGTCCACCCCGGCCAGCCCGCTGCCGGACACCGCCTGGTAGGTGCTGGCGATCAGCCGCACCAGCCCCGCCTCGTCGTGCAACGGCTTCAGCACCGGCATCGCGGCCATCGTGGTGCAGTTGGGATTCGCGATGATTCCCTTGTGCGCCTCCTTGATGGCCTCCGGGTTGACCTCGCTCACCACGAGCGGCACATCCGGGTCGCCGCGGAAGGCCGACGAGTTGTCGACCACCGTCACGCCTGCCGCGGCGAACCGCGGGGACTGCTCACGCGAAGTCGCGCCGCCAGCGGAAAACAGCGCGATGTCCAAACCGGACGGATCCGCGGTGGCGCTGTCCTCCACCGTGATTTCTTCGCCACGCCACGGCAGCGTGCGCCCCGCCGAACGGGACGAGGCGAAGTACCGGATCTGCTCGACCGGGAAATCCCGCTCATCGAGCAGCTTCCGCATCACAGCACCGACCTGGCCGGTCGCGCCGACCACGCCGATCCGAAGCCCTGCCATCAGCGACCACTCCCCGCGTACACGACGGCTTCCTCGTCGCCGCCCAGTTCGAACGCCTCGTGGATCGCGCGCACCGCCTCGTCCAGCTGCGCGTCGCGGATCAGCACGGAAATGCGGATCTCCGAGGTGTTGATGATCTCGATGTTCACGCCCGCGTTGGCCAGTGCCTCGCAGAACGTGGCCGTGACACCGGGGTGCGAACGCATTCCCGCGCCGACAAGGGAAACCTTGCCCACGTGGTCGTCGTAGAGCACCGTGTCGAAGCCGATCTCCGCCTTGATCTTCTCGAGTTCCTTGACCGCCTTGGCGCCGTTGGCCTTCGACAGCGTGAACGTGATGTCGGTGCGCCCGGAGGAGGTGCTGGACACGTTCTGCAGCACCATGTCGATGTCGATCTCGGCGGCGGCGACCACGCGGAAGATGCGACCGGCGGCGCCGGCGTGGTCCGGCACCCCGGTGACCGTGATCTTGGCTTCCGAGCGGTCGTGTGCCACTCCGGTGATCAGCGCTTGTTCCACGGGGATCTCCTCGATCGATCCGGCCACTGTGGTGCCCGGCTTGTCGCTGTAGGAAGAACGGACTCGGATCGGCACGCCGTAACGGCGCGCGTATTCGACCGAACGCAGATGCAGGATCTTCGACCCGCTCGCGGCCAGCTCGAGCATTTCCTCGTACGGAATGGTGTCGAGCTTCCGCGCGTCCGGCACGATCCGCGGGTCCGCGGTGTACACACCGTCCACATCGGAATAGATCTCGCAGGCGTCGGCGTTCAGCGCCGCGGCGAGGGCGACCGCTGTGGTGTCCGAACCACCGCGGCCGAGGGTGGTGATGTCCTTGGTGTCCTGTGCCACGCCTTGGAAACCGGCGACCAGGGCCACGTAACCCTGTTCCAGCGCCTCGGTGACGCGGCTGGGGGTGACGTCGATGATGCGCGCGTTGCCGTGCACCGACGTGGTGACCACGCCTGCCTGGGAACCGGTGAACGACCAGGCCTGCGCGCCCTGCGCGGAAATGGCCATCGCGACCAGCGCGTTCGAAATGCGCTCACCGGCGGTGAGCAGCATGTCCATCTCCCGCTCCGGCGGGGCCGGATTCACCTGCTGCGCAAGATCAAGCAGCTCGTCGGTGGTGTCACCCATCGCGGAACAGACGACCACCACGTCGTTGCCCGCTTTCTTGGTGGCCACGATCCGTTCCGCCACGCGCTTGATCCGATCGGCACTTTCCAGCGACGATCCGCCGTACTTCTGGACCACGAGGGCCACGCCCGAACCTCCTTGACGGGCCGGGTCTGCTCCTGGCGGGCACCGAGGAGCCCCCGCGTCCCTTCATGTGGGGCAAAGCCTACCGGCGCGGCATCGGCTCGCCACCCCATCGAGTGGCCGCGGTCGCCCGGACGGTGCCCTTCGGAAGTAAATTTTCCTTAATGCCACGGAAATACTCGGAGGGCTTCCGCCGGAGTGATAGAGAGCACTCCCGCCGTACTACGGTGCGAAGCGTGCGCAAACCAGCCGAGACGAGCGTCCCCGTCGCGCCGGCCATCGCCGAGCGCTGGAGCCCCCGTGCCTTCGACGAGACCGCCGCGATCACCGACGACCAGCTGACCGCGCTGCTGGAGGCGGCCCGCTGGGCACCGTCCTTCGGAAACACCCAACCGGCGCGGTACCTGGTCGGCCGCCGCGGTGAACCCGCGTTCACCCGCATCCTGGCCACGCTCAACTCCGGCAACCAGGCGTGGGCGCTGCGCGCGAGCGCGCTGCTGGTCGGGGTGATGGTGACGACGAACGAGAAGGGCGAGGTCCCCTACGCCGAGTACGGGCTGGGGCTGGCCAGCGAGAACCTCGTGGTGCAGGCGGTGGAGCTGGGCCTGGCCGCACACCAGATGGCCGGCTTCTCCGCGGACGCGGTCCGCGCGGAGTTCGCCCTGCCCGCGGACGCCGTGCCCCGCGTCGCGATCGCGGTGGGCACCCCGGCCGACGCCTCGGTGCTGGGCGACCCGAAGCGAGTGGAACGAGAACTGGCCCCACGACGGCGACTACCCCTGGCGGAGTTCGCCTTCGGCGACGGGTGGGGCACTCCCGCGCTGTGAAGCCGCGTCAGGAACCCAAGCCGCCGATGCGGCGGAGGATCTTCGCCAGGATCGCGGACACGACCAGCCAGAAGATCGCCGCGATGCCGTAGTTCACCAGGACGCGCAGCTTTTCGTCACTGGGGGTGAACAGGTCGCGGAAGCCGAGGGACAGTCCGTCGGCCCAGCTGCGGACGAACGACACGATGCCGTTGCCCGGGTTGGCGGAGCCGATCACGAAGATCACGTGCAGGACGAGGATCGCCGCGAACACCAGGCCGACCCAGCGCACCACCGAGGCGACGAAGGAAAACCCCTGCTCACGGGTGCGTCGCCAGTTCACCGGCGCGCGCTTGGCACGCACCTCGGTGTCCTCGCCCTTCGCCGATTCGGCATGCTCGCCCATGCCGGGCAGTCTGGCACGTCGCCGGGCCTGCCGCTACCCGCTGGTAACACCTGACGGGCACCGGACGTAACAGTTCGATCGCGCGGCCGCCTTCCCAACCGGGGACGCCGGTGGTTAAGGTGGGCACGTGGCTCGCGCTCTCCTGCTTCGCTGCCGCGACGGGGCCTGATCCGACCGGCTCCTCGTCGCGGGGCTTCGTGGTGCCGGTCAACCGCACCCTTGACCAGGAGATTTCCCAGCAATGAGCAGCAGCACCGATCCCCGCACGTCCACCAGCCGCATCCGTACGCCCTCGCGTCCCGCGCCCGCCGGGCAACCCTCGTGGAACTCCCAGCGCGGCACCTCCATGCCGGTGCACCGCTACCGGCCGTGGCACCAGCTGGTCGAGAACATCGAGCTGCCGGACCGCACCTGGCCGGGCAAGCGCATCGAGCGTGCCCCGCTGTGGTGCGCGGTCGACCTGCGCGACGGCAACCAGGCGCTGATCGACCCGATGTCGCCCGCCCGCAAGCGCAAGTTCTTCGACCTGCTCGTACGCATGGGCTACAAGGAGATCGAGGTCGGCTTCCCGGCCGCCTCGCAGACCGACTTCGACTTCGTCCGCGAGATCATCGACGAGGGCGCGATCCCGGACGACGTGCACATCCAGGTGCTGACCCAGTGCCGTCCCGAGCTGATCGAGCGGACGTTCCAGGCGCTGGAAGGCGCGCCGCGGGCGATCGTGCACATCTACAACTCGACGTCGATCCTGCAGCGCCGCGTGGTCTTCCGCGAGGAACGCGAGGGCATCAAGAAGATCGCGACGCAGGCCGCGGAAATGGTGGTCGAGCTGGCGGCGAAGCAGCCGGACACGGACTTCCGGTTCCAGTACTCGCCCGAGTCCTACACCGGCACCGAACTGTCCTACGCGGTCGAGGTGTGCAACGCGGTCACCGAGATCTGGCAGCCGACGCCGGAGAAGCCGGTGATCCTCAACCTGCCGGCCACGGTCGAGATGGCCACCCCGAACGTCTACGCCGACTCGATCGAGTGGATGAGCCGCAACCTGGAACGCCGTGATTCGGTGATCCTGTCGCTGCACCCGCACAACGACCGCGGCACCGGGATCGCCGCCGCCGAGCTGGGGTACGCGGCGGGCGCGGACCGGATCGAGGGCTGCCTGTTCGGCAACGGGGAGCGCACCGGCAACGTGGACCTGGTCGCGCTGGGCATGAACCTCTACAGCCAGGGCGTCGACCCGCAGATCGACTTCTCCGACATGGACGAGATCAAGCGGACCGTCGAGTACTGCAACCAGCTGCCGGTGCACGAGCGCTCGCCGTGGGGCGGGGACCTGGTGTTCACCGCGTTCTCCGGCAGCCACCAGGACGCGATCAACAAGGGCCTGGACGCGTTGAAGGACGCCGCGGACAAGGCGGGCACCCCCGTCGAGGAGTACGGCTGGGAGGTGCCGTACCTGCCGATCGACCCGAAGGACGTCGGCCGCAGCTACGAGGCCGTGATCCGGGTGAACTCGCAGTCCGGCAAGGGCGGCGTCGCCTACATCATGAAGGCCGAACACCAGCTGGACCTGCCGCGGCGGCTGCAGATGGAGTTCTCCAAGGTGGTGCAGGCCTACACCGACACCGAGGGCGGCGAGGTCGACCCGGCGACGATGTGGAACGCGTTCTCGACCGAATACCTGGCCGCGAAGACCCCGCTGGAGCTGATCAAGCAGCGGGTGACCGACAGCGGTGGCGGCGAGTACGACCTCGAGGCCACGGTCAAGGTCGAGGGCGACGAGCACGACATCACCGGCCGTGGCAACGGCCCGATCGCGGCGTTCTTCGACGCACTGTCCACAGTGGGCTATGACCTGCGGCTGCTGGACTACAGCGAACACACGCTCAGCCCGGGTGACGACTCGCGGGCGGCGTCCTATATCGAGTGCGCGATCTCCGACCGCGTGTTCTGGGGCGTGGGCGTGGACCCGTCGATCGTCACCGCGTCGCTGCGCGCGGTGGTGAGCGCGGTCAACCGGGCCAACCGCTGATCCGGTCGCGATGCGCGCCGAACGGCTCGTGGCGCTGCTGTTCATCCTGCACCGCAAACGCGCGGGCACGGTGGGCGAGCTGGCGCGCGAGCTGGGCGTGACCGAGCGGACGATGCGTCGCGACCTCGCCGCACTGCGCGAGGCCGGCGTTCCGCTCTGGAGCGAACCCGGACGCCATGGCGGGGTCCGGCTGGTGGACGGCTGGCGTTCGCGGCTCGACGGGCTCACCTCGCGGGAGGCCGTCGCGCTGCTCGCCCTCGACGCGCCGGACGCGCTGGCCGGGCTCGGCCTCGGCACCGCAGTCGCCGCGGCGCACGCGAAGGTGTCCGCGAGCATGCCCGCGCCGCTGCGGGACCAGGCAAGGACCGTGGCCGGGCGTTTCCACCTGGACGCCCCGGCCTGGTTCCGTTCGGCGGACGACGCGGCCGCGCTGCCCGCCGTGGCGAAGGCGGTGTGGACCCAGCGTCGTCTCGACGTGCGGTACCGGCGGCGGGACACCATCGCCGAACGGCGGCTGGATCCGCTGGGGCTCGTGCTGAAGGCGGGCGTCTGGTACCTCGTCGCCCGGGCCGGGGACGGCGGATTGCGCACCTACCGAGTGTCCCGGCTGGTCGCGGTGGACGAGACCGGCGAGACCTTCGCACGCCCGCCGGAGTTCTCGCTGGCCGACTGGTGGCGGGCGTCGTCAGCGGAGTTCGAAAAGGTCTCTTTTCCGCTGCGTGTCACGGTTCGGCTCGACCGCCCGGCGGTGTCGGCGCTGCGCCGGGTGTTCGGCGAGGAGTATCTGGCCGAAGTGGTGGTTTCGCTTGCCCAGCCGGACGAAAGCGGCTGGGCGGCGGCCGAACTGGCGTTGGAGAACAAGGAAATCGCGGTCGGCCAGCTGACCTCGCTCGGCCCCGGGGTACAGGTGTGCACGCCGGCGGAGATCCGCGAGGCGGTCGCCGACGTGGCCCAGGCGCTGGCCGACCGCAACCGCTGACGCGCGACGACGGTTCTCCCGCCGCGCATGAGGATCTCAGCGGTAGCCGCTCGCGTCCGCGGGCTTTCCAGTCTCCTGCACTTCCACGACGTACCGCCACGCGTCCGGTCGGCTGCCGTCCACGTCGTCGATGCCGTAGACCGCGGCCAGCTGTCCACTTGAGACAGTCTGGCCGCTCCACCGGGCGCGGTCGGGATCGGCGGCGAGAGCGGCGACCGTGCGCCCGGCGAACGTCGGCGTCTCCGAAATCACGAAATGCGGCTGGCGAACCGTTGCGGCACGCCAGTTTTCTTCCGTGACGCCGTAGGCGTCGAGCATTGCCTCCGAACGCAGCCAGCCCGGCGTGAAGGCGACCGCGTGACAGCCGTACTCCGCGAGCTCCGCCGCTTCCCCGGTCGCCAGCGGATGCGCGGACGCCTTGGCCAGGTAGTACGGCAGCGCGGTGCCTTCGCGGTACTTCGCGTTGTACTCGGCGGTGCCGTCGGTCAGCTCGACCACCAGCCCGCCCGGGCGGCGGATCAGCAGCGGCAGCAGGTGGTGACTGGTGATCAGGTGCGCGTCGATCGCCAGCCGGATCATCCGCAGTGCCTTCTCCAGCGAATGCGCCCAGACCGGCCTGCCCCACTCCAGGTGGTTGTCCCCGCCCCAGATCCCGTCGACCAGGAGGTCCAGCCGGCCGTGCCCGGCGTCGATCCGCTCGGCGAGCGCGGCCACCTCGTCGCTCACCAGGTGGTCGACCCGTACCGCGGTGCCCGTGCCGCCGGCGGCCTCGATCAGGTCCACCGTGCCTTCAACGGTTTCCGGACGGTCCACTTCGGACCGCCCGTGCCGGGTGCTGCGCCCGCTCACGTACACATGCGCCCCGGCCCGGCCCAGTTCGACCGCGATCGCCCGGCTCGCCCCGCGCGTGCCGCCGGCCACCAGCGCCACCTTGCCGGACAGTTCCCCGCTCATCCTGATGCTCCCTTCCGTCGATGGAGCACCAGCCTCTTCGCAAACCCGGACAAGACTCGTCCGGGTTCGCGAAGAGCGTGGGTCAGCGCTCGTCGAGCGCGGCGAGCACCTGCGCCGGGTCGGTGCGGGTGGTGTAGTCCGGGTGCACGTCGAGGAACTGGATCGTGCGGTCGGCAGCCACCACGGCCACCGCCGGATGCGGCAGCTCCCATTCGCCGGTCCCGTTCTGCACGCCCAGGTCGAGACCGAGGCTGGACTGCGCCTCGCGCACCTCGTCGGACGTGCGGAAGGTGATGCCGAGCCCCCGCGCGACGATGTTGCCGACGTCGGAAAGCACGGAGTACTCCAGCCCGTTCGCCTCCTTCGCCGACAACGACCCGTCGGGAATCTGCGGGCTGATCGCGGCCAGCCGGACGCCGCGGCGGTTCAGCTCGGGCAGCAGGTCGCGCTGGTAAGCACGCAGCGCGACGTTGCAGTACGGGCACCAGGCGCCGCGGTAGAACACGAGCACCGCCGGACCGTCGGCGACCAGCTCGGACAACGACGTCTCGCCGCCGTTCGCGTCCGGCAGCGTGAATTCGCCGACCGTGGCGCCGACCTGGGCGAACTTGTCGCGCTCCACGGTCTTTTCGGTCCGCTCGGCGTCAGCCGCGAAAACCGCCGAGACGGCGGGCGGCAGCTTCTCCTTGCTCTGGGTCCGCAGGTCGTTCAGCTCGTTCTCGAGTGTGGTGCTCACCGGATCTCCTTTTGTACCGATCAGTACAGCGACTTCGACTGTACTATCCGGTACAGATTTTCACCAGCCGTTCTGACCTGCGGGAATGTACTATTCAGTACATGGAGGCGCACAGTACGGCGGCGGTCACCGATCGCGGACGGCGCTCGCGCGAGGCAATCGTCGACGCGGCCGCGGACCTGATGTACCGCAACGGGGTGGCGGGCACCAGCCTGGACAGGGTGCTCACCGCCAGCGGTGCCGGGAAGTCCCAGATGTATCACTACTTCAAGAACAAGGATCAGCTGGTCGAGGCGGTGATCGACCGGTACCTGGAACAGATCCTCGGCAACCAGCCCGCCATCCGCGGCCTCGCGTCGTGGGCCGATTTCGACCGCTGGGCCGAGGAACTGCTGGGCCTGCACCGCGGACCGGACGGTCCGATCCCCTGCCCGCTCGGCAACCTGGCCGGCGAGCTGGGCGACCACCCCCGCGTGCGCACCCTGCTGGACCGCGCGTACCGGGAATGGGAATCCTATCTGGAACGCGGCCTGAAAACCTTGCGGGACAACGGCTTGCTCCGCGCCGACGCGGATCCCGCGCGGCTGGCACAGGCCACCATGGCCTGTCTGCAGGGTGGCCTCCTGCTCGCCCACATCCGCGGCGAGTCGACCCCGCTCGAGGACGTGCTGCGGATCGCGATCACGCACCTGCGCAGCCACGCCGTCTGATCACTCCCGGGCCGTGAAGGAGCCTTGACGGACGACCAAGTCCCTGAAGGTCCCCCTTCACCGGCACCAAGCCCGTCGAGCCGAGGTGGCAGGTCAGGCGGTCAGCGCGGCGACCTCGGCCCGCATTTCGTCGATCACCGTCGCCACCGCGGGCCGGTTCAGCGCTCCGGTGCGGCACACCACTTCCACCAGCCGGGCGGCACGGATGCCGGCGAGCGGACGGGCGACGAGTCCGCTGCCGCGCCGGGTGTCCATGGTGTAGCGGGGCACCAGCGCAATGCCGTGCCCGGCCGCGACGAGCCGTTCGGTGATCCGGAAATCGTTGATCCGCTGGACGATCCGCGGGCGCACACCGGTGCGCACGGTCAGCGAGCGCAGCACGTCGTCGACCGGGAAGCCGTGGTCCACGGAAATCCAGCGTTCGTCAGCGAGATCGGCCAGCCCGACCCGGCGTCTGCGGGCCAGCCGGTGATCCGAGGGCAGCGCCACGTCGAGGGGTTCCCGCAGCAGCGGAACCACCTCCAGCCGTTCCGAGCCGAACTCCGCCGCGTGCTCGTCGCGGTGCGCCACCACCACGTCGTAGTCGGCGAGCAGGCCGGGTACCTGCGGCGGGATCATGTCCACATCGCGCACATCGACGTCCAGCCCGTCGTGCCGGGCGATCCGGCTCAGCAGTCCGGGCAGCAGCATCAGTCCGGCCGACTGGAAGATCGCCATGCGCACCCGGCCGCGGGGCGCGCTGCGGTAGGTGTCGAGCTCGGCCTCGGCACGGTCGAGTGCCGCCAGCACCTCGTCCGCGCGGGCCACCAGCGCCTGCCCGGCGTCGGTGAGCCGCAGGCCGCGTCCCGCCGGCTCGGTGATCGCCACACCGATCTCGTCCTGCAGCGCACGCAGCTGCTGCGAAACCGCCGACGGCGTGCAGTGCAGTGCCCGGGCGGCGGCCGTAACGCTGCCTCGGTCGGCGAACTCCCGCAGGGTCCGCAGCCTCCCCACATCCATCCGCCGAGTGTATGTGAAGCAGAACTGAACGGTCAGTGCAGTTATTCTCGCTGGTCCTTCACAGTTTTCCCCGGCAGAGTACGGGGTATGGCCGTTCGTGACCGCTTGCTCGCCGTGTTCGTCGCCGTCCTGTGGGGCCTCAACTTCCTCGCGATCCACGCCACGCTCGGCCAGTTCCCGCCGATGTTCGCCGGTGCGCTGCGGTTCGCACTGATCGCGGTGCCCACCCTGCTGTTCGTCCCGCGGCCCCGGGTCAAACTGCGGTACCTGCTCGGCTACGGCCTCGGGTTCGGCACCGGACAGTTCGCGTTCCTGTTCGTGGCGATGGACCTGGGCATGCCGACCGGCCTCGCCTCGCTGGTACTGCAGTCCTCTGCGCCGTTCACCGTCCTGCTCGGCGCGGCGCTGCTGCGGGAACGCATTTCCGGGCGCCAGCTGGCCGGGATCCTGCTGGCCGTCGCGGGCATGACGGCGATCGCCTGGCAGCAGGCCGGGCACGCCGCGCTGGTGCCCATGCTGCTCACCCTGCTCGCCGCGCTGAGCTGGGCGTTCGGGAACCTGAGCATGCGCAAGGCGGAGCCGGACAATCCACTGCACCTCACGCTGTGGATGTCGGTCGTGCCGCCGCTGCCGATGCTCGCGCTGTCACTCGGCTTCGAAGGCACCGCGGGCTTCCGGTCGCTCACGACCCTGGGCACGCACGCCGGGCTGATCGGCCTCGCCGGGCTGGCTTACGTGGTCCTCTTCGGCACCGTGGTCGGCTCCGGCGTGTGGACCACGCTGATGCGCCGGAACCCGGCGAGCGTGGTGGCCCCGTTCTCCCTGCTCGTGCCGGTGGTCGGGCTGAGCGCGTCGTTCTTCGTCCTCGCGGAGGTGCCCACCCTCCTGGAGATCGTCGCCGCGGCGGTGGTGATCGGCGGCGTGCTGCTGGGCAGCCTGCGCCGGAAGCCGGCAGCCGCCCTGGACGAGGAGCTGCTGCCGGCTTGAGCGTTCAGGCGACCGCGTCGTCCTTCGTCGCCGGGTCGGTCTCGGCGTCCGAGCTGCCAGAGGTGCCTGAGCTGCCTGAGTTGTCGGGGTGAGCGCGGCCCATCCGCTTCTTCAGCACGAACGCGATGACCACACCCAGCACCAGCGCCACGGCGAGGGCCGCCCACTGGAAACCCTTCAGCCACTTGTCGGCGACCACGCCCAGGTAGTAGATGAGCGCGGTGGTGCCGCCGGCCCAGACGATGCCGCCCAGTGCGTTCGCGATGAGGAAGCGCGGATAGTGCATGTTGAGCGAGCCGGCGAGCGGGCCGGCCAGGATCCGCAGCACCGCGACGAAGCGGCCGAAGAACACCGCCCACATCCCGCGTTTGTGGAACATCCGCTCGGCATTGGCCACGTGTTCCGGGCCGAAGTGCTTGGGGAACTTCCGGCCTGCCCAGTCGAAGAGCCGTTTACCACCCTTGCGGCCGATCAGGTAGCCGATGCTGTCCCCGATGATCGCGCCCGCACTGGCCAGGCCGCCGATCCACAACGGGTTCAGCCCACTGTGCGACGAGGCCAGCAGCGCCGCGCTCACCAGCACGATCTCACCGGGCAGCGGGATGCCGAGGCTCTCGATCATCACCACCAGCCCGACCAGGAGGTAGACCGAGATCGGCGGAATCGCCTCCAGCCAGTGCTCGATACTCACGTACGCCAAACCCCCTGCTGATCGCCGGTTCCGTGCCTGCTCCCCGCAGCGTACCGGCGCCGCTTTCCCCCGGCGTCACCCTTCAGTCGGGGGTGGGATCCGCCTTGAGACCGGGGTAACCGGACATATCACCCGAACCGCACACCTGCGTCGGGTGTCGCCGGTCCGTGACGGCCTCCCCTCAGGAATGTTCCCCGAAGGAGGCCGTCACGGCCGTCAGAGGATCTCGGTGACCGAGCCGACGTCCGGTGGGCCGGAATCGGGGTTCACCGCGCCGGCTTCGACCAGCTCCGGTTCGACCTTGTGCGGCTGGATCCGGCCGTCGCGGATGTCCTCGGCGTAGTGGCAGGCCACCCGGTGTCCGGCGCCGATCTCCCGCAGCTGCGGACGGTCGGTGTCGCACAGGGTCGCCTGCCGCCACGGGCAGCGGGTGTGGAAACGGCAGCCGGTCGGCGGGTTGGCCGGGGACGGCAGGTCGCCGGCCAACAGGATCTGCTCACGGCTGTCCTCCACCACCGGATCCGGCACCGGGATCGCCGACAGCAGCGCCCGGGTGTAGGGGTGCAGCGGATTCTCGTACAGCTCCGCCGAGCTCGTCTCCTCGACGAGCGCGCCCAGGTACATCACGCCGATCCGGTCGGAGATGTGCTGCACCACGGCCAGGTCGTGCGCGATCACCACGTAGGTCAGACCCAGCTCGTCCTGCAGTTCCTCCAGCAGGTTCACCACCTGCGCCTGCACCGACACGTCGAGCGCGGACACCGGTTCGTCGGCCACGATCAGGTCCGGTTCCACCGCCAGCGCCCGTGCGATGCCGATGCGCTGGCGCTGGCCACCGGAGAACTCGTGCGGGTACTTCCGCAGCGACGACTCCGGCAGGCCGACCGCCGACAGCAGCTCCCGCAGCCTGCGCGCGGTGGCCTCGGGATCGCGGTCGAGGCCGTGCGCGTGCATGCCCTCGACCAGGATCGACTCCACCGACTGGCGCGGATCCAGGCTGGACATCGGATCCTGGAAGATCATCTGCATCCGCCGCCGGGCCCTGCGCAGCTGCTCGCCCTTGAGCCGGGCGACATCCGTGCCGTCGAACACGACACTGCCCGCGGTGGGCTCGTTCAACCGCAGGATCGCACGGCCCAGCGTGGACTTTCCGCAGCCGGATTCGCCGACCAGCCCGTAGGTCTCGCCGCGGCGGATGGACAGGTCGACGCCGTCCACCGCGTACACGTACCCCACCGTCCGGTCGACGATGACGCCACGCTTGATCGGGAAGTGCACCTTGAGGTCGGTGACCTCCAGCAGCACTTCCCCGGACGGCACCTCGGAGTCCGGCAGTTCGGAGTTCGGCGGTTCGAAGTCCGGCGGCCGGGAGTCAGACGGCTGGGGGTTCGGCGGCTGGGGGTTCGGCGGCTGGGGGTTCGGCACCGTCATCGGGTCCCTCCTCCGGCGGCCACCGTGGGCTGCACCGGGTTGTGGCAGCGCAGCAGTCCGCCGCGGTCCGCCGCGAGTTCCGGCGTCCGTTCCCGGCACACCGGCAGCGCGTTGGGGCACCGGGGCGCGAAGGCGCACCCGTTGTCCCACGGGATGTTGTCGGCCACCGAACCGCGGATCGGCACCAGCTTCTCGCCCCGGCCCTCGTCCAGCCGCGGAATCGAGGCCAGCAGACCGTTCGTGTAAGGATGCCGCGGCTCGGCGAACAACGCGTGCCGTTGCGCGCGTTCCACGATCCGGCCGCCGTAGAGCACGTTCACCTCGTCGCACAGCCCGGCCACCACGCCGAGGTCGTGCGTGATCATGATCAGCGCGGTTCCGGTGTCGCGCACCAGGTCCCGCAGCAGCGCGAGGATCTGCGCCTGGATGGTCACGTCCAGCGCGGTGGTCGGCTCGTCGGCGATGAGCAGCCGCGGCTGGCAGGCCAGCGCGATCGCGATCAGCGCACGCTGCCGCATCCCGCCGGAAAGCTGGTGCGGGTACTCGGAAAGCCGCCGCGACGGATCCGGGATGCCGACCTTGTCCAGCAGTTCGGCCGCCTCCACGCGGGCCTTCTTGCGGGGCATGCCCCGGTGGCGTTCCAGCACCTCGGTGATCTGCAGCCCGATCGGGATCACCGGGTTCAGCGAGGACAACGGGTCCTGGAAGACCATGCCGAGGTCGCGACCGCGGCGGTCACGCATCTCCCGGCCGGACAGCTTCAGCAGGTCGGTGCCCTCGAACCGGACCGAGCCGCTGACCCGGTTGCCGCGCTTGGCCAGCAACCGCATGATCGCCAGCGACGTGACCGACTTGCCGCAGCCGGACTCGCCGACGAGGCCGACGGTCTGGCCCGGCTCGACGTCGAAGCTCACGCCGTCCACCGCGGTGAACGGCTGCTCGCCCTTGCGCTGGAACACGACCTTCAGGTCGCGGACTTCAAGGAGTGCCATCGGGAGTCACCGCCGGTTCTTCGGGTCGAGGGCTTCGCGCAGGGACTCGCCGAGCAGCGTGAACCCGAGTGCCACCACGACGATCGCGACGGCCGGGTAGTACGCCAGCTCCGGGCGGATGTCGAGGAACTGGCGCGAGGCGTTGCCCAGCATCAGTCCCCATTCCGCACGGGTCGGGTCCGGATCGCCGAGACCGAGGAACGACAGCGCGGCCGCTTCCAGGATCGCGGTGGCCAGGGTCAGCGTGGCCTGCACGATCACCGGGCCGAGCGAGTTGGGCAGCATGTGCCGGAACACGATCGTGCCGCGTTTGACGCCCAGTGACGTCGCGGCCAGCACGTGGTCCGCTTCCCGTTGCGCCAGCATCGAGCCACGCAGCAGCCGGGCGAAGATCGGCACGCCGATGATCGACACGGCCAGGATCACCGTCCACTGGCTCGGCTTCGCGAACAGCGCGGCGATCGAGATCGCCAGCAGCAGCGAGGGAAACGCCAGCAGCACGTCGACCAGTCGCATGAGGACGGTGTCGACCCAGCCGCCGAACGCGCCCGCGATCCCGCCGATGATGACCCCGAGCAGCACGCCGATCACCGTGGCCAGCACGCCGACCAGCAGCGTCTGCTGTGCGCCGACGAGCAGCCGGGACAGGAAGTCGCGACCGAAGTCGTCCACGCCCAGCGGGAAACCGGGCTGCGCGCCAGGGATGATGCCGCGGCCGAGCTCCACCTTGTCCTGCAGATAGCGGGTCTGCGGGTCCTTCGGGGTGAGCAGCGGCGCGAAAATCGCCAGCAGCAGGAACAGCAGGGTGATCACGCCGCCGGTGATGGCCACCGGGCTGCGCAGCATCCGCCGGAACGCCTCGCCGCCGAGGCTCCGCCCGCTCACCGACGACGCGGCGAGCTTGTCGATCGGTTCCTTCTTCTTGTTCAGCAGAGTGTTCACCGCACACGCACCCTCGGGTCGATCAGCCCGTACGAGATGTCGACGAGCATGTTCACCACCACGTAGACCAGCGCGCCGAACAGCAGCAACGCCTGCAGCCGCGGATAGTCCCGCCGTTCGATGCCCTCGGCCAGCAGGAATCCGAGGCCGCGGAAGTTGAACACCCGCTCGGTCAGCACCGCGCCGCCGAGCAGGGCACCGGTCTGCAGGCCGATCGTGGTGACCACCGGCAGCAGGGCGTTGCGCAGCACGTGCCGCTGCCGCACCACCGAATCGGTCAGGCCCTTGGAGTTGGCGGTGCGGATGAAGTCCTCGTTGAACACGTCCAGCACCGACGCGCGGGTGATCCGGGTGATCACCGCGAGCGGGATGGTGGCCAGCGCGAACGCCGGCAGGATCAGGTGCTGGATGGCGTCCCAGACCGCATCCCACTCGCTGGTCATGATGCCGTCGAGGATGGCGAAGTTGGTGACCGCGGTGGCGTCGATACCCGGCGCCTGCCTGCCCTGCGACGGCAGCCCGAGCGGGGCGGACAGCAGGTCCTGCATGGTGTAGCCGAGGAAGAAGATCGGCACCGCGACGCCGACCAGGGTCAGCACGATGATCACGTTGTCCGCGACGCCGCCGCGGAACCGGGCGGCGAGGTAGCCGAACGGGATGCCCACCACCACCGCGATGATGATCGCGGACAGGCCGAGTTCGATGGTGGCCGGCAGGAAAGTGCCGATCTCCGACATCACCGGCTGCGCGGAGACCAGCGAGTTGCCGAAGTCACCGGTGACCGCCCGGCCGAGGAATCTGAAGTACTGCAGGAAAATCGACTGGTCGAGGCCGAGCACGTGGTTCAGGTCGGCGATTTTCTCCGGGGTCGCCTTGTCCCCGAGCAGCGCGGCGGCCGGACCGCCGGGCAGGGAGCGCAACCACGCGAAGACCAGGATGGACAGAATCAGCAGCGTCGGGATGGCTTGCAGCACCCGGCGCACGATGAAACGGAGCACGAGTAGTCCTTTGTGTACAGCCCGGGAACGTGGACCAAGGGGCAGGCGCGGTAGCACCTGCCCCTTGGCCTGAGCTGTTAGTGGTGGTGCACGTCAGCTGGTCGTGACGTTGTTGAAGCGCTCGTCGGTCAGCGGGCTCGCCACGATGCCCTTGACCTTCTCGTTGACCACGATGGCGGGCGAGGGATAGGCGATCGGGATGGCGGGCAGGTAGTCCATGATCTGCTTGTTGGCTTCCTGGTAGGCCTTCGCGTGCTCGTCACCCGCGGGCGAGGCGTCGGCCTGCGCCAGCGTGTCGAACAGCTCCGCGTTGTCGAAGCCGAACTCCTTCTTCGGGCGGCCGAAGAAGGTCCCGATGAAGTTGCCGGCGTCGTTGTAGTCACCGGTCCAGCCGAGCAGGTGGATGTCGTGCTTGCCGAACTGCTGCACGTCGTCCTTGTAGCCGCCGTTCCATGGCTCGGCCACCGGCTGGATGGTGATGCCGATGTTCTTCAGGTCCTGCGAGATCGCGGTGAAGGTGTCGGCCGGGTTCGGCATGTAGGGCCGGGTGACCTCGGTCGGGTAGTAGAACTTCAACGACAGGTTGCTCGCGCCTGCCTGCTGCAGCAGCTGCTTGGCCTTCTCCGGGTCGTACGGGTACTTCTTCACGTCGTCGGTGTAACCGGAGATGGCCTTCGGCACGAACTCGGTGGCGACCTCGGAACCCTCGGCCAGCTTCGACTTCACGAACTGCTCGCGGTTGATGCCGTAGGCCAGCGCCTGGCGGACCCTGGGGTCCTTCAGCTTCGGGTTGCCGGACTGGTTGATGCCCAGGTACAGCACGTTGAACGACGGGCGGACCAGCACCTGGTCACCGTCCTTGCGCAGCAGCCCGTAGTCGGCGGGCGCGGGGAAGTCGTAGCCGTCGATGTCGCCGGCCTTGAGCGCCTGCTTGCGGGCGTTCTCGTCCGGGATCACCTTGAAGATCAGCTTGTCCAGCTTCGCCGGCGAGGGCATCGTGCTGCTGTCGTTGCGCACCAGCGTGATCTCGCCCTTGCCCTGATCCCAGCTCTCGAACTTGAACGGGCCGGTGCCGGTCACGTGCTTGTAGGCGTAGTCGCTGTAGGTGAACGAGTCGCCGGACTGGGAGACCTTGTCCGCCTGGTACTGCTTCATGGCGGACGGGCTCTGGATGGACAACGCGGGCAGCGTGAACGCGGCCGGGAACGCACCCTTGGCCTTGTTCAGGTTGAGCACCGCGGTGTTCGGGTCCTTGGCCTCGCAGTTCTTGTACAGCGGGTCGCCGGTCGCGGAACCCTCGTTCTTCGCGAAGCCGCCGAAGACGTCGGCGTAGTAGATCATCTGGCTCTGCGCGGCCGCGCCCTTCATATTGAACCAGCGGTCGAAGTTGTAGCAGACCGCGTCGGCGTTGAAGGGCGTTCCGTCGCTGAACTTCACGCCCTGCTTGAGGGTGAAGGTCCAGGTCTTGCCGTCGTTGCTGGGCTCCCACTTGGTGGCCAGCGAGGGCTGGAGCTCGGCGGTGCCCGGCTTGTTCTGGATGAGCGTGTCCAGCATCTGCCGGGTGATGCGGTACGTCTCGCCCTCGTCGGTGAAGGTCGGGTCGAACATCTTCGGGTTGCCGGTGTTGCCGAAGACCATGGTGCCGCCGGAGCCGCCACCTCCGGCCTCGTCGCGCTTGGACTCCGCGCACGCGGACAGCGAGACCGCGAGCACCCCGGCGAGCCCGATCAGGGCCGCACGACGTGTTCGGGTCAGCCGCAATTGCTGCATCTGGCACCCCTTGGGAGATGTTCGGTCTCGAAGTCACCGCCCACGCCGGTCGGCAGACCGGAAATGTCGGTGTGGTCGCCGACATTAGCGGCAAGTGGGCCCACGCTTAAGCACGTGAGGTTACGATCGCGCTACGCAAGGACCGAAATGACCGCAAAGTGTCGGCAAATCTGTACGTTACGTAGTTGAATCGTGGGTTTTGGCACGAAGAGTGGCAGCTTGGTCGCACGAATGGACTAGTCGGATTAGCCCGGACGCGAGCACCTGCGGACGACTTCGGACACGCCGTGACGATCCCGGCGGCACCAGCAGCGCACAGATACGCACGGGCGTGCCGAAGGTTCAGACCACCTGCGGCCGGATGCTGGGCAGGATCGTGCTCGGTGGCCGGGGCTCGCGGTCGCCGGGCCTCACGATCGCCGGGCCTCACGATCGCCGGGGCACGCGGTCGCCGGTGTCCAGACCACTGGCAGCCAGTCTCACGAACACCGATTCCGCCCCGCTGCCGACTGTCGTCACCTGCGTGCCGACGTCCAGACCACTGCCAAACCCGCGCCGCCGCGTTTCTCAGTGCAGCCGGATGTCCGCGGCGGCTCGGGTGCCGTCCACCGGGAACCAGCCTCGTTCGAAGAGCTGCCACCGGTGCAATTCCTCGCGAGAAGCGGGGCCATCGCGAATGAGGGTGCGGGAGAGTCTCGTCGCCTCGTCGCCGCCCTCCAGCCAGCAGAGGCGGGACAACCGCGCGCGCATCGCGTGGCGGCCGCTCGAGACGCCTTCCAGGATCAGCACCTCCGGTACCGGCAGCCGCACCACAGCGCCCGCGCGCGGGGCGCCGGAGGTCCAGTCCACCTGCCGGTAAGAGCCGGGACGGCCGCGGGACAGGGGCTCCAGCACACCGTCCTCCAGCCGGGGCCACCAGGACACCGGTTCGTCCCAGGTGGCGAAGGCGTCCGTGCTCACCAGCGCAGCCGTGGGACCGAGGGCGGCGAGCACGGACCGCGCCAGAGTCGATTTGCCGGCTCCGGACGGGCCGTCGATCGCGAGGACCCGGACGTCACCGAGGCGAGGTGGGGCGGCGAACAGGGCCGAGATCAGCGCACGCGTGCGTGACTCACTTCGGGGAGCCCGTTCACGTCGTCCGGGGCGGAGGTGCGGGCCTCGAGCTCGGCGATCCGGGTTTCCAGTGCGCGCTTGCTGTCGTCCAGCTCGCAGCGCAGCAGCGCGATCTCCTCCACCGACGTGCGCACCTCCTCCTCGAGGTGACCGACCTCGGTGGACAGGTGCAGGGCGACCAGCGCCAGCACCACGCCGGCCAGCAGGAAGACGAAGTTCGACGGGGTCTGCACGCCGGTGATCTTCGCCAAGAACGACGCGGCCTGCGGAATCACCGCGAGCACCACGACGCCCACCGCGACCAGGAGCCACACGCCCGCGTACTTCTCCCGCAGCTTCCGGCGCCGCATCATCTCCAGGACGACGAAGAGCACCAAGCCCGCGACGACGATGCTGAGAATCTGCCAGCCTGCCATGTGCGGACCCCTTACGCTGCGTCGGACGAGTCGACGGACGGACGGCGGCGCACCAGCGCCAGCAGGAGCGCGAGCCCCGCTCGGCCGAGGTACACGGCCGATTTCACCGGCGAGTGGCTGGGTGTGCCCCCGGCCCGCTCGCGCATCAGCACCGGAACCTCGGCGATCGTCAGCTTCGCCCGGATCGCCATCACCAGGCCCTCGACGGTGTCCCCGAGGTACTCGGCCGGGTAGTAGGAGGCGAACAGCTTGATCGCCCGCGGGCCCATCGCCTTGAACCCCGAGGTGACGTCGGTGAGCTTGTTCCGGGCCAGCCGGGAGAACACGAACGACAGCACGACCATGGCGTACTTGCGTGGGCCGACCGCACGGTAGGAACCCTTGCCCGCGAACCGGGAGCCGATCGCGATGTCGGCGCCCTCCTCGAGCACCTTCAGCAGCGCGGCGACCTCTTCCGGATCGTGCTGGCCGTCCGCGTCGACCTGGACGACGACGTCATAGCCGCGGGCGGCGGCGTAGCGGAAGCCGGTGCGCATCGCGCCGCCCACGCCGAGGTTCACCGCCAGCCGCGCGACCTCGGCGCCTGCCTCCCGGGCGATCCGGGCGGTCTGGTCCTGCGAACCGTCGTCCACCACGAGGATGTCCAGGTCCGGCAGGGACCGCCGGACCTCGGCGAGCACGGATCCGACGCTGGCCTGTTCGTTCAGCGCCGGCATCACGATGAGGACTTTCCGGGTGCTCACAGAGGTGGTGGACACGGCGAACACTGTATCTTCTCACTGCCCGTGAGGGGCGTCGGACCCGGACGCGGCCCCCGCCGCGACCACACCCTGCTGTCCCTCGATCTGGTAAACGGTGGCCCCGGCGTTCTCGAAGACCACGCGGAACTCCGGGCTCGCCTCGAGGTCGGCCACGGCCATCGACGGGCGCGCGTCCGGGGTGACCTTGCCCTTGCCCTGCATCACGTAGCGCACGTGCAGGTCGGTGAGATCGTCGCGGACCTGCTGGTACTTGTCGATCTCGTTCAGCCACAGGCTCAGGTAGCCGGCCTTGGTGTCCGGTTCGGCGCCGTAGTAGGTCCACTCCACCGGGGTCACCCCGGCCAGCGCATACATCCAGACCGATCCGTCGGACTTGTCGTTCATCACGCGTTCACCCGGCTGGGTGTGTTCGGCGAGCCAGGCGTACGCGGCCTCCTCGTCCTTCGACACGGCCGGGCCGTTGTCGCCGTAGTTGATGGCCAGGCTCGAGGAGTTGCGGCCGAGGTAACCACCGCGGCTGAGTCCGGTCACGACCAGGCCGACCAGCACGGCCGCGAGCAGCGTCACGGTGACCGGCCGCAGTTTCACCCGGCCCTGAACCTTGCCGGCGAGCCAGCCCGTCACGGTGTGCACGAACTCGCCGAACGCGACCGCACCCGCCAGCGGCACCAGCGCCGCGATCCGCCAGTGGTCGTTGTAGAAGATGCCGGTGAGCGTGTGGATGAGCGGCGTTTCGAGGGAGACGGTGAACGTGAACAGGACGCCGAACACCGCGTAGGCGGCGACCATCCAGAGCATCCGGCGGTGCCGCACCATCAGCACGATGCCGGCGAACGCGGGCAGGCCGATCCACCACTGCGGGAAGTTCGACATCGGGGAGAACGTGACCGTCTCGCCGAACCCGCCGCTGACCGTGGCCTCCGACGCCCAGAACGCACTCGTCACGCCACCCGCGTTGTAGAGCGACGGCAGCACCAGCGGGACGCCGAGCACGGCGGCCAGCACGACGGTGGCGATCAGCGAGGGCGCGCTGCGCCGCCACTGCATTTTCTCGAAGCGGAACACGACCGCGAGCAGGATGAGGATGAAGTAGACCGCGATGACGAACACGATGCTGGTGTGCAGGCCGGTCAGCCCGGCCACGCCGACACCGATCGCGACCGGGCCGGCGATCCCGCGTGGCCGCAGCAGATACCGCGAAATGGCCAGCATCGCCGGGATCATCGCCACGCCGGCCACGTACGGCCACAACGGGCCTCGCCACAGCGAGTCGTACGGGAACGCGGTGAACCAGGTGGAGACCGCGGCGGCCGCGGCGGTGCCCAGGACGGGCATGCGCCACGCGTGACACATCGCGGCGACGCCGAGCGGGACGCTCAGGATCACGGCCAGCACGGCGAGGTTCAGGGTCGGCATCATGGTGAGGCCGCCCTTGTCGAACACGAGCGCGAGCAGTGCGTGGTAGGTGTCCGGGTAGAAGTAGTCGCTCTGGTCCGGCAGGTTCGCGATCGTGCCCACTGTGGACGGACGCGCGTCGCCGTGCTCGGCGATCCAGCGCACCAGGTTGCCGTGGAACGGCGCGTCCCAGCCCTGCTGCACGTTGGTGATGGAGTGGGTGCCGCGCAGGAAGGTGGCGGTGCCCACGACCATGCCGACGAGCACGCCCAGCCCGATCAGCACCTGCCCGCGCACCGAACGGTCCGTCGAGGGCTCGCCCTCGGTCCAGTCCTCGTGCCGGCGGGCGGTAAAGCGGCGCACCAGGAACGCGACGCCGTACGCGACCGCGGACAGCACCACCGTCCACAGTGCCACGTCCAGCAGGTTCCAGCGGATGCCGAGACCGCCCAGCACCGGAACGCCGAGCGCGACGATCCCGAAGCTGAGCAGGGGCCCGGACGCGGCCAGCGTCCAGCCGCGCAGCCCCACCGCGGTGCCGAAGACCAGCCCAGGCAGCCAGAAGGCGAGCAAGATCAGTACTACATTCATCGGATTCGCTGTCCAACCCTCACCGGTACACCACACCGACCGTTTCGGCGGATCGACCCGGGGTGCACATTACTCAGACGCCCGGAGCGTCCGGCACGTTGCCCGGCCTCCGCAGGACGAAGCCCAGCGCGACCACCAGCCCGGCGGTCGGCCCGATGGCGAGGCCGAGCACCGCACGCAACACCGTGTCCCCCGGCACCAGCACCAGGACCAGCGCGGTCGCCACGGCCACCACCGCCCAGGTGACCAGCACCCGGTTCGCCTGCGTCCGCGCGACGAGCACCGCGGTCATCAGCTGCAGCGCGGTCAGCAGCACCGCCCCCCAGACCATGCCGGCGATCCACCAGCCCTGCGCACCGGCGTACTTCGACCGGAACAGCAACTCCACCAGCCACGGTCCGATCAGCCAGCCCACCACGACACCGAGCACGCCGACGCCGATCGTGCCGAGCGTGCCGAACGCGAGGAGCCGGCGCAGCCGATGCATGCCGTCCGCGGTACCGGACAACCGGACCACGGTCGGTACCGCGAGCGCCTGCAGCGGCGTCAGCAGCAGCAACGGCACCCGGGAAACCTGCAGCGCAGCGAAGAGAATCCCGATCTGCTGCTCGTCCCCGCCGGGCGCGAGCACGCGGACCAGCGCGGGATACCCGGTGATCACGCTCGCCGTGAGACCCGCGCCGAGCAGCAGCACCAGCATGCGCGCGGTGACCGGGCGCCAGCCCTCACCGTCGACCTCGAAGTCCAGCATCCGCCGGGCAGGGCGCACGAAGAGCAGCCAGGCGAACGAACCGGCCGCGGCGGCGATCGCGAACGTGGTGATCCCGGAGATCGCGGACACGACCACGAGCCCCATCAGCACCGCGCGGATCGCGGCCTCGGCCACGACCAGGCGGGAGTAGGGCTTGATCGCGTTGCCGCCGACCAGCAGGCCGCGGGTGGCGAACTGGCAGGCGAAGGCGATCCCGCCGCACAGGGTGATGATGCCGAGTTCGAGGTGCCCGCCGTAGAACCGCTCGTTGAGCACCGGCACCGCGAGCGTGATCGCGGCGACCACCGCGACCGCGACCATGCCGACCGCGAGCACCCGCAGCGCGGACCGGCCGACCCGGTGCCCGGCCACCGACGCGACCGCGGACTGCCGGGACAGCTCCTGCTCCAGCGGCGAAAGCGCGCCGCCGAGGCCCATCAGAATGCCCCAGAACGAAGCGAAGACCGCGTTGTTCGCCGGCCCCAGCACGATCGCGGACACGAAGGTGAAGACGTAGCCCAGCCCGATCGCGACCAGCAGCGAGATGCCGATCTTGCCCGCCGAGCGGCCGGTTTCGCGGGCCAGCGAGGGCCCCGACGGCTCTGGGGATTCCGGAGTTTCCGCGGTCACCGGCGTGCTCATCGGCCGGACCGGCGCGTGCGGCCGCGCAGGGCGAAGACGAGGCCACGGACCGCGCCGGCCCCGAAGCCGGTTCCGAAGACCGGGGTGAGCAGAGCGACCGCGCGGGCTTCGGCCCTGGTGGCACCGAACCGGGTCACCGCGGCGCCCGCGACGGCGGAACCGGCCGCGGCCAGCGCCACCGCGGTACGCGGACGGCGGGCGGCGAGGCCGAGGCCCAGCGCACCGGCCGCGAACACGGCGAACAACCCGTTGCGGGCCGGTCCCGGCGACGCGAGGTAGGAATCCACGAACGTGGTACCGCGGAAGTAGGACTGCGCGGTGAACTTCCGGAACGAATCGCGCCCGTGATAGGTCGCGGACAACTGCGGGGCCAGGAAGATCCGGTGCCGCTGCGCGATCCAGCGCAGCACTCCGGTGTCGTCACTGGCGAAGCGGGAATCCTCGAACAGCGATTCGAATGCCGCACTCGCCTGTTCGAGAACGTCCCGCGGTGCGGAAAAGAATCCGGTGCCCTTGGGGAACACGTCGAATTCGTCGATGCCGAACGACATCAGCCGCGGATTCGCGCAGTAACGCCGCCACGGGATCTTCACCAGCCCGGCCATGAAACCGGCGTACGGGTTGTGTTCGGAAGCGACGTTGACGTGCCCGTTCCACACCGTGCGTTCCGGATGCCCGACGAGCTGGTCACGCAGGAACACCAGCGCTCCCTCGTCCACGATCACCCGGCTGTCCAGCAGCAGCACCTGCTGGCCGGAGGCCTTGGCGAGCCCGGCGCGGCGGGCCTCGAACCGGCCGCTGTTGGCCTGGGTGAGCACCGTGATCCCGTGCCGTTCGCGCAGCTGCGCGAGCTTGTCCGGGGTGGCGTCGGTGCTGCCGTCGTCGACCACCACGATCTCGGCCGCCCAGCGCGCGGCCTCGGCGGCGGTCACCAGTGCGCCGACACTGCGTTCGATCCAGTCCTGCTCGTTGTGGACCGGAATCACGACGCTGAGCGAGGGGAGGAGCGGGTTGGCACTCACGGGGGCGAGGCTACCCTGTGCCGGGGAACCGGACGTGGCCAGTATCCTGGCGCTCACCGCAACCGACCAGAAATGGGCCCCACGGTGATTTCCTTCATTCTCGGCACCACTGCGGAACTGATCAAGATCGCCCCGGTCTACCACGGGATCGCCGAACGCGGCATGCGGCCGAAGATCTGGTTCACCGCACAGCACGTCGACGAGGTGGCCGATGTGCTGGCCGACCTGAAGCTGCCCGAGCCCGACGTGTGGCTGGTGCCGGAGGAGAAGGCGCACAACCTCGAATCGCCCGCGCAGGTGCCGGGGTGGGCGGCGCAGGTGCTGCGCACCGCGTGGGGCCGCCGCCACGAACTGCGGGCCGCGCTCACCGAGGACGGCCGCCCGCCGCTGGTGCTGGTGCACGGTGACACGTTCACCACGCCGTACGGTTCGCTGATCGGCAAGCGGATCCTCAAGGCCAGGGTGGGGCACGTCGAGGCGGGCGCGCGGTCGGGCAGCATCATGTCGCCGCTGCCGGAGGAGCTGAACCGCAAGATCGCGGCCAAGATCGTGGACATGCACTTCGCGCCGAGCGAGCGTGAGGTGAACAACCTCCGCAACGCACGCGGCGTGGTCGTGGACACCGAGGCGAACACGGCGATCGACGCGATGCGCCTCGCCATCAATCAGCCGCTGGACGTGCCGAACCTGCCGGAGAAGTTCGGGCTGGCCACGCTGCACCGGTTCGAGCTGGTCTCGCGGGCGGACAAGTACCGCGAGGCGCTGGAGATCCTGCGCGAGCAGAGCAGGCAGCTGCCGATCCTGTACCTGGCGGGCGCGCCGGAGCGGGAGAAGATCCGGGCGCTGGGGCTGGACCACCTCTTCGACGACAAGTTCATCGCGCAGCCGAAGATGCGGTACCTGAAGTTCCTGCCGCTGGTCGCGCGGGCGGAGTACGTGGTCACCGACTCGGGCGGGCTGTCCGCGGAGTGCTACTACCTCGGCCTGCCGTGCGCGGTGCACCGGGAGCGCACGGAAACCCCGCAGCACCTCGGCGAAACCGTGATGCTCACCGAAATGCGCGGCGACAAGCTGCAGAACTTCCTCGACACCTACGAGAACCGGCGCGGCGAGTCCTGGATGGACAAGTACCACCCGTCGGAGATCATCGTGAACTCCTTGGCACAGCTCGGTTACTGCTGACGGGCTCGGTATCCGGGCACGAACGCCGTGAAAGCCTCCTTCGGTTCAGGAAGGAGGCCTTCACGGCGTTTCCGGGAGTGCGGGCTACAGCGCGCGCCGGCCGGACAGCGCCCGGCCCAGGGTCAGCTCGTCGGCGAATTCCAGGTCGCCGCCCATCGGCAGGCCCGAGGCCAGCCGGGTGACCGACAGGCCGGGGAAGTCGCGGAGCATGCGGACCAGGTAGGTGGCCGTCGCCTCGCCCTCGGTGTTCGGGTCGGTGGCGACGATGATCTCGCGGACGTCGGCCTCCCCGATCCGCTTCAGCAGCTCACGCATGCGCAGCTGCTCCGGGCCGATGCCGGACAACGGGTCGAGCGCGCCGCCCAGTACGTGGTAGCGGCCCTTGAACTCCCGCGTGCGCTCGACCGCCAGCACGTCCTTGGGTTCCTCGACCACGCAGATGACCGTGAGGTCGCGCCGTTCGTCGCGGCAGATCCGGCAGGTCTGCTGCTCGGAGACGTTGCCGCAGATTTCGCAGAACTGCACGCCTTCGCGGACCTTGCCCAGCACGTCCTGCAGCCGGGCGATGTCCGCGGGGTCGGTGGCCAGCAGGTGGAACGCGATCCGCTGGGCACTTTTCGGACCGACCCCGGGCAGCCGCCCGAGCTCGTCGATCAGATCCTGGACGACACCCTCGTACAACGCTCAGCCGCCGAACCCGAGGCTGCCCAGATCCGGCATACCGCCCCCGCCGCCGAGACCGCCTGCCAGCGGGCCGAGCTTCTCCTCGGTCAGCTTCTGCGCGTTGGCCGACGCGTCGCGCACCGCCGCGACCACGAGGTCGGCCAGCGTCTCCACGTCGTCGGGGTCGACCACCTTCGGGTCGATGGCGAGGTTCTTCAGCTGGCTGTCCCCGGACACCGTCGCGGTGACCAGCCCGCCGCCGGAGGTGCCGGTGACCTCGGTGTTCGCGAGTTCTTCCTGGGCCTCCACCAGCTTCTGCTGCATCTGCTGGGCCTGCTGCATGATCTGCGACAGGTCGAAGCCGCCGCCGCCGGGTTGCACCATGATCGCACTCGGTCCTTCCGCCTCTGGGTGTTGCTCCCCAGCGTAGCCGCGTGCCCGGCGCGTCCGTCCGGGCGGCACGCGGGCGCTGTGGCACCGTGGTCACCGTGCGTGCGAACCCGCTCCCGCTGCTGACCGGACTCGTGCTGCTCACCGCGTGTTCCGGCGGTGGTGGCAGCGCTCCGTCCGCGGCGGCTCCCTCGCCGGCGCGCTCCAGCATTCCGGCGCCGTCCGCCTCCAGCACGCCACCGTCCACGCCCAGCACGCCACCGTCGTCGTCACCGCCGAATGCCGGGAAGGTGATCGTGCTCGACCCTGGACACAACGGCGGCAACAGCACGCACCCCGGGGAGATCAACCGGAAGGTGCCTGCCGGGCGCGGGGAAACGAAGCCGTGCAACACCACCGGGACGTCGACCAACGCCGGCTACCCCGAGCACGCATTCACTTTCGCGATCGCTCAGGAAGTCGGAAACGCCTTGGCGGCCAAGGGAATCAGGGTCGTCTACACGCGTTCCGACGATTCGGGCACCGGCCCGTGCGTGGACAAGCGGGCGGAGATCGGCAACAGCGCCGAAGCCGACGCGGTGGTGTCGATCCACGCGGACGGCGCGACCGCGGCGAGCGCGCACGGCTTCCACGTGGCCTATTCGTCGCCAGCGCTGAATGCGGCGCAGGGCGAGCCGTCGCTGGAGCTGGCCCGCACGATGCGGAACACGCTGCGCGACAACGGTTTCGCCACATCGACCTACGTCGGCTCCGCCGGGCTTTCCGCACGGTCGGACCTGGCCGGGCTGAACCTGTCGACCCGCCCGAGCGTGCTCGTGGAATGCGGGAACATGCGCAACGCCACGGAGGCCGCGCGAATGTCCTCGGACATCGGGCGAACCCGCTACGCCGAGGCCATCACCCAGGCGATCGAGGACTATCTGACCTCCTCGTGAGCGGGGGTTCAGTCCAGCGGGCGTGCGCCGAGCTGGTCGGAGATCAGCTTGCGGGCCAGTAGTTCCGGGTCCTGTTCCGGCGGGGGCGGCGGCACCGGGCTGGAGTCCTCGGAGTAGATGTCGTCGTCCTCGTCCGACGGTTCCGGCGGTAGCGGGATGTCCGGCTCGCTCGTGGTGACCTTGGGACGGCTCGGCGCGGCCGGTGCGGGTGCCGGCGCCGCGGGAGCGGGGGTGGGCGCGCCGGCGGACGGCCGGGTGAAGGAACGCTCCGGCGCCGGCGCCTGCTGCTTCGGTGCGGCCGCCCGCGGCTGGGCGGCGGGCACCGCCCCGTGCACGCACCGGATCTGCCAATCCCCGGGCAGCACGTCGGCGAGCGCACCGGCGATCTTGCGCGCGTTGTCCTGATCGTTCAGCCGCCGGGCGAGCGGTTCGGACTTGTGCGTGAGCGTGACCGTCGAACCGTTCACCTCGACGACGGTCGCCTGGGTGAGCATCGCCTCCAGGCTGCGGCCGCCGGTGAACTTGCGCAGCGCGGTCAGCAGCTGCGGCCAGACCGCACGGATCCCCGCCTCGTCCACCGCATCCGATGCGGCCACGGGCTCGGATTCCGCGGACGGCGCCGGACGCGCGGGCGGGTTCTCCGCCGCGGGAGCCGGTTCCGGACGGCTTTCTTCCGGAGCCGGACGACCCGCCTCGGCCGAACGTTCCGGCGCGGGCCGGGCTCCCTCCGCCGGACGAGCCGAGGCCGGGGCAGCTGCCCGCTGCGGCGCCGGGCTCGCCGCTTCGGCCGGACGTGTCGGTGCGGAACCAGCCCCGTCCACCGGACGCGACGCCACCGGACCGGCCGACTCCACAGGACGTGTCGGTGCGGAACCAGCCGGACCCGCCGGAGGAGCCGCCTGCGCAGGACGCGACGCCGGACTGGCCTCCGCATCCGGACGCGGCGGAGCGGACGCAGCCGCGCGCGCCGGAACCTCCGCCGCTGCTTCCGGTGCAGCCGTCCGCTGGGAAGGCCGCTGGAACTCGCGTACCGGCGGTTCCACGCCCGCCTCGCCGCCACCGGTGGCGACCACGGCACGGCGCTCGAGTCGTTCGATCCGGGCCAGCAACGCCTTTTCCGCGTCGGTGACCGAGGGCAGCAGCATCCGCGCGCACAGCAGCTCGAGCACGAGCCGGGGCGAGGTCGCGCCCCGCATCTCCAGGAGTCCACTGTGGACAATGTCGGCGTAGCGGGACAGCGTGGCCAGCCCGATCCGTTCGGCCTGCGCGTTCATCCGAGCCAGTTCCTCGGCCGGGGCGGACACCAGGCCGCGCTCACCCGCGTCCGGCACCGAACGCATCAGCACGAGGTCACGCAGCCGGTCGAGCAGGTCGGTGGCGAAGCGGCGCGGGTCGTGGCCCGCCTCGGCCAGCTTCTCCACGGTGGCGAACACGACGGCGGAATCCTCGGCCGACAGCGCGTCGACCATGTCGTCGATGAGCGCGACGTCGGTGACGCCGAGCAGCGCGACCGCACGCCATCCGGGCCCGCGCCCGCCAGCAGCTGATCCAGCACCGACTGGGTGTCCCGCGCCGAACCGCCGCCGGCGCGGATCACCAGCGGGTACACCGCCGGTTCCACCTCGGCGCCTTCGGCCGCGACGTTGCGCTCCAGCAGCTCCCGCATCGAGCTCGGCGGGATCAGCCGGAACGGGTAGTGGTGCGTGCGCGAGCGGATGGTGGTGAGCACCTTGTCCGGCTCGGTGGTGGCGAAGATGAAGATGAGGTGCTCTGGCGGTTCCTCGACGATCTTCAGCAGGGCGTTGAAACCCTGCGTGGTGACCATGTGCGCCTCGTCGATGATGAACACCCGGTAGCGCGATTCGGCCGGCGCGTAGAACGCCTTGTCCCGCAGCTCACGGGCGTCGTCGACACCACCGTGACTCGCCGCGTCGAGTTCGGTCACGTCGACGCTGCCCGGCCCCTCCGGCGCCAGCGCGAGGCACGAGTTGCACTTGCCGCACGGGTCGGGGGTCGGGCCTTCGACGCAGTTGAGCGAACGCGCCATGATGCGGGCGCTCGAGGTCTTGCCGCAGCCGCGTGGCCCGGAGAACAGGTACGCGTGGTTGATGCGCCCGGCGGCCAGCGCGGTGCGCAGCGGTTCGGTCACATGCTCCTGGCCGACGACCTCGGCGAAGGTCGCCGGACGGTACTTCCGGTACAGCGCTAGAGCCACGGCCCGAGACTACCGTGACGCGCGCCGCGGCCGTCGGGCGCGGAGGCAGGCGGCCCGCTCGTCACCGCCGCACCGGTGGCGAGAGGGCTTCGACCCCGGAGTCGAGCGGAACCTCGCAGGAGTTCAGCAGCGTCGCCACCGTCCGGTAGCAGCCGGCGAGGAACACCAGCTCGAGCAGTTGCCGCGGCCGGTAGTGCTCGGCGAGTTCCCGGCCGGTGGTGGTGCTGAGGGCGGATCGGTGGTGCAGTTCGTCGACCGCGGACAGCAAGGCCTTCTCCCGTGCGGGCCACTCGTCGTCGATCGGGTCGGACCCGAGGCGCTGGACCTCCGCTTCACTGAGGCCGGCACGGAGGGCGAGCGGCCGGTGATGGGACCACTCGTAGGTGGACTGGGTCAGGTATGCCGACCGGAGGATGACCACCTCCCGGTCGCGGGCGGAAAGCTCACCGGCGCTCAGGCTGCCCACGAGTTGCCCGAAGGCGATGGCCAGCCGCGGATGGTGGGCCAGCGTGGCGACGCTGTTGAGCTGTCCCGGGCCGGACACCGGCTGGTCCACCAGGTCGTGGTCGCGCAACGCCGCGCCCAGCAGGTCGCGCAGTTGCGGTGACCAGTCGCACGGAGGCAGTGGGGAAAGGTCGATCGGAGCAGGCATCGGTGCCTCCATGTTGATGTTAGTAACTAACGTCATGTTAGTGTCTACCATATGAGTGGTGGCACGGTGAACCTGCGGGAACGTCAGCGGCTGCTGACGCGGCGGACGGTTCAGCAGCACGCGCTGCGCCTGTTCGGCGAGCAGGGCTTCGACGAGACGACGGTCAACGAGGTCGCCAGGGCGGCGGGCGTCTCGCCGATGACCGTGTACCGCCACTTCCCCACCAAGGAAGATCTGGTGCTCGGCGACGAGTACGACCCGCTGATCGCGCAGCGGATCGCCGAGCGACCGGCCGGGGAACCGCTGATGCGCCGGATCGGCGCCACCCTGGTGGAACAGATCAGCGAATTGCAGAACGATGGCGGAAACGAGGGTGAAAGCCCGGCCGAGCTGCTGTTGGCGCGCCTGCGGCTCGTGCTGGCCACGCCGGCGCTGCGGGCACGCCGGTGGGACAGCCAGTACGCCACTCAGCAGGCCATCGTCGAAGCCCTGCGGGCGGATCCGCCGGATCCCGAGCTGGAGTTCCGGGTGCGGGTGGCCGCCGGTGCGTGTCTGTCGGCGGCGAGCGCGGCGGTGCTGCGGTGGGCCGAAGAGGACGGCCGCCCGGACCTCTCCCGCCTGCTGACCCAGGCGCTGGCGATCGTGTCGGAAGGACAGTGCTGATGAGCGATTCGCCAGCGCGGTCGATCTACCGCGGGCAAAAGCAGGAGCAGCAGGTGCGGGACTGGTGCGTCCGCCGTCTGGACCACTGGACCCTGCCGCACCGGCGCGAGGTCGTGCCGACCTGCGCCGGGGCGACCCATGTGGTGTCCGCCGGCTCGGGTTCTCCGACGGTCGTGGTGGTGCCCGGTACCAACGAAAGCGCCGCGCTGCTGGAGGATTTCGCCACGGCACTGACGTCGACCGGTTCAGTGCTGCTGGCGGACCTTCCCGGGCAGCCCGGACTGAGCGCCGGCCGCCGCCCTGGTACCGGCCGGTTGTCCTGGTACGGCCGGTGGCTGGCCGATCTCCTCGACCGGACGGTGCCGGACCAGGCGATCGTGGTCGGTCATTCCCTCGGCGGTGCCGTCGCCCTCGCGTGCGACTCGCCCCGCATCGCCGGGCGGGTGCTGGTCTCCCCGGCCGGCCTGGTGGCCACGAAGGTGAGCGCCGGTGTCCTGCGCAGGACGATCCCGTGGCTGCTCGCCGCGACCCCGGCCCGCAGCACGGCGCTGCTGCGCCACTTCCTGGCTCCCGGTCACGCGCCCGCGCCCGAGCTGGTCGAGTGGTACACCCTCGTTGCCAGGGCGTGCCGGAGCAGCCTCGCGCCGCCGGCGCTGCCCAGTGACCTTCTCGCCCAGCGCACCACCGCGGCGCGCCTGGTGGTGACCGGCCGGCACGACGGTTTCTTCCCGCCCGAGCGGCTCCGCGACCCGGCCGGCCGAGTGCTGGACGCCGACCTGTCGGTGCTGCCCGACGCCGGACACCTGGGCCTCGACGAGCAGCCCCAAGCCCTCGCCGCACTGGTCCACACCCTGACGTGAAGGTCCCGTTCACGGCAGTTTCGCCGCGCGTAGGCTCGTGCGGGGAGCCGAGGGAGGGACGCTGGTGGGCAAGGCCCGTTCCGGCCGCGGCCGGCCACCGAACGGTCCGCAGCCGGGCCGGTATCCGGTGCGGTTCGGCACGGCGGAGCTGCTTCGCGACGCCGACCGTGCCAACGCGTGGCTGCTGTCGGTCGGCGGCGTTGCTCAGTCCTATGTGGACCTCGACGATCCGGCGAATCTCGAATTCGACTACGTGCGCAGGCTCGGCGATCTCGTCGACTGCCTGCCGGACGGACCGCTCGACGCACTGCACGTCGGCGGCGCGGGATGTTCACTGCCGCGTTACGTCGCGGCGACCCGCCCCGGTTCGCGACAGCTCGTGTTCGACGCCGACGAGCCGTTGATCGAGCTGGTCCGCGAGCAGCTCGACCTGCGGAGCGTGCCGAAGCTGCGAGTCCGCATCGAGGACGGCCGCGTGGGCGTGCGCAGCCGCCGGGACGCGTCCGCGGACCTGGTCGTGGTCGACGCCTTCGAACGCGCGAGCATCGCGGGCGGGCTGGCCACCGTCGAGTTCGTCACCGACGTGGCCCGCGTGCTCCGCCCGGCGGGCACGCTGCTCGCCAACGTCACCGACGGCCCGGGGCTGCCTTTCGCACGCCGGTTCCTCGCCACGCTCGCCGCGGTGTTCCCGCAGGTGGTGCTGCTGGCCGAGCCGGGAGTGCTGCGTGGACGGCGCTTCGGCAACCTCGTGCTCGCCGCGTCGCGCACCGAGCTGCCGACCGCGGAACTGACCCGGCGAGCCGCGTCTTCGCCCTATCCGGCACGCTGCGTGCACGACGGGGACTTGCGCGCGTTGCGCGGGAAAGCACAACCGATGACCGATGCGGAAGCGGTGGTCGCGCCGGCTCCGCCGGAGGACGTGCTCGGGCTGTTCTGAAGCCACCGAACGGGCGGGCCCCGAAGACGAAAGGGGACCCCGCGCACCCGCCAGAGCCTGCTTATCCTTGCTGCCTTCCGGCCCTGGGGAGGTTCACAGGGTGGACGCCGCGCGGGGTCCGTCGTCCAGTGTAGCGGGCGGCCACGGGGCGCCGGTGCCCACCCGCAGCACGGCGCGCAGCGCCGCCCGTACCGACGCCGCCTCGCGCGCGTCGAACACGCAGATCGGCACCTGATCGCGCACGGCGAGCGCCCAGCGCAGGTCGTCGAGCGAACGGTCGAGCACCCCGTCGAAGAGGTTGACGCCGATCGCGAACGGCAGCCGGGTCCGTTCGACGTAGTCCAGCACCGGATAGGCCTCGTCCGGCCGGCGGGGATCCAGCACGACCAGCACGCACTGCGCGCCGGGCACGAGGTCGGGCCGCGGCCCCGGCGTCCCGAACAAGTACGCCCACGTCCGCTCGTCGAGTGCCACCCGCCCGAAGTCGAGCGCAACCGTGCGACCACCGGCGTCGGTCCGCAGCGGAGTGATCTCCGAGACCGCGTGCACCGCAGTGGTCTTCCCGGCCCCGACCGGGCCGACAAGCGCGACTTTCACCGGCCGCGGCACACCGCGGGACTGTTCAGGCACCAACGGTGTTCTTGAGCTCCTCGATCAGGGCGGGCGTGAGCACTTCGGACGCACGGTTGGCGAACATCGCCATCTCGTAGGCGATGGTGCCCAGGCTCGCCTGTTTGTTGGCGAGCACGCCGAGCGAGCAGCCGACACTGATGGTGCAGACGACCAGGTATCCGCGCTCCAGCTCGATCACGACCTTGTCCGGATCGCCGAGTGGATGGCTTTCCGACACTCCGTGGGCCAGCGCCAGCATTGCCGAACAGGTCGCCGCCAGTCGGTCCGCGTCCGCGCGGTCCAGCTCCTGCGAACCGGCGATCAGCAGTCCGTCGGCGGACACCGCGATCGCCGCGATCGCGCCGGCGGTGTGCAACGCGAAGCGGTTGATCAGCCAAGTGAAGTTCTGCGCGGTGGGGGCGGTCATGCTCCTCCTTGGTCGGCGGTGAGAGAGGTGGCCTGGCGGGCCTTGGCGACCCCGTCGGAGAACGCGTCGAAGGTGGCGCGTTCCGCAGCGGGGTCGCGCAGCCCACGACGAACGGACGGCGGGCGAACGAGCTGGGGCAGCCGCAGCCCCGGCGCCAGCTGAGCACCGGGCACGCGGCGCGCCATACCATCACGCAGTTCCGGTGCCACCGGCGCGAACCGCTGCGTCGGCACCGGATCGACGGGGTCCACAGTGGACTCTTCGAGTAGGTCGGCCAGGGTGCCGGTGCTGGCGGCGAACTCGGCATCGGGCTGGCCGGCGGGCTCGGCAGCGCGCTGGTCGGCGGATTCGGAGGTTGACGGGTCAGCGGATCCGACGGCGGGCTGATCAGGTCGGCCGGTCGATTCGTCGGAGCGCTGTC
Source organism: Amycolatopsis jiangsuensis (assembly GCF_014204865.1). Lineage (NCBI taxonomy): Bacteria > Bacillati > Actinomycetota > Actinomycetes > Pseudonocardiales > Pseudonocardiaceae > Amycolatopsis > Amycolatopsis jiangsuensis. The sequence continues at coordinate 5,608,739 of NZ_JACHMG010000001.1, read as the reverse complement.
CGGTCGGTTCGGCGGCGGGCTGGCCGGGCTGTCCGGTCGGTTCGGCGGCGGGCTGGCCGGGCTGTCCGGTCGGTTCGGCGGCGGGCTGTCCGGGCTGTCCGGTCGGTTCGGTGGTGGGCTGGTTACTCGGCTCGGAGTCGGGTTCGGCCTGCGACCAGCCGGATTCCGCTTCCTGCGGACGCACCGGTCCGGCGCCCTGTTGTGCCGGTTCGTCGCCCCGCAGCAGCGGTTCGGCACCACGCCCAGCTGACTCGACGGCACACCACACCGGGCCGGCACCCGGTCGAGCCGGTTCATCGCCGCGCAGCACCGATTCGATGCCCCGCCAAGCCGGTTCATCGCCCCGTCGCGCGGTTTCCCCGCCACGCCAAGCCGATTCCCCGGACACAGCCGGTTCGGCACCCCACAGCGCCGGTTCCCCGCCACGCCAAGCCGATTCCCCGGACACAGCCGGTTCGGCACCCCACAGCGCCGGTTCCCCGCCACGCCGCGTCGGTTCCTCCCAGGGCACTGCCGGTTCATCCTCCGGCCAGGCTGGTTTCGGGTTGGCGAACCAGCCGAAGCCGTCGTCGGCCGGGGTGGCCAGTGCGGCGATCGCGGGGGCGGGCAGCAGCTGCGGCACCGGATCCGGCACGTGTCCGGGCTCGAACAGGCCTACCGGCGCGGGCTCGTGCCGGAAGTCCACCTCGCGGGTGAACAACGCCTGCGGCACGGTGACCCTGGCGGTCACGCCGGGCCCCTCCGCGGCCGGGCACAGCTCGACGGACAGCCCGTGCCGATGGGCCAGCCGGGCGACCACGGCGAGGCCCAGCTGCTCCGCCGGCTCGTCCTCCGGGGCGGCCAGCCTGCGGTTCTCCTCCGCGAGCCGTGCGGCGGGCAGGCCGATTCCTTGGTCGGTGACGCTCACCTCCAGGTCGCCGCCGGGCAGGAACCGGGTGCCGACCTCCACGGCCGACTCCGGCGGGGAGGACTCGGCCGCGTTCTCCAGCAGTTCGGCGAACAGCAGCACCAGATCCATGCCCAGTCCGGCGACGAGCAGCACCTCGGCCGGCTCGGTCATCCGCACCCGGGGCTCGTCGTCGATCTCCGCGGCCGCCGAACGCAGTGCGGTGGCCAGCTCGATCGGCCCGCCGATCCGGGACCGATCGGAAACACCGGACAGCACGAGCACATCCTCCGCGGTACGTCGTAGCCGGGCAGCCGTGCGATCGAGCCGGAAGAGGTGGGCGATCAGCACCGGTTCGGTGGCGGTGCGGCGCAGTTCCCCGACGACTTCGAGCTGGCGGCTGACCAAGTTCTGGGTACGCCGGGCGGCGCCGGCGAGCAACTGCGCCCCGGCCTGCCGGGACGCCGCCGAATCCCGGCCGCGGTCGACCGCCACGGCCGGTCCTCCGCCGGATTCGACAGTGACCTCGGGCGCTGACAACGGTGTGCCGCCTGCCCGGGCCGGCTCGCGATCCGGCTCCGCCCGGGCGGCCGGCCGGGTCATCGACCGGCCGAGCACCACGCCGAGGGCGAGCACGAGTCCGAAGAGGACGATCGCGGCCCCGCCGAGGAGCCACGCCTGCCGGCTCGCGTCCGCCGACCATCCGGCGGTGCGGTCGGCGATCGCGTCGAGGACCTGGTCCTGCGCGGCAGCACGCTGCCCGGTGAGCTGCGTCGCGGTGGTGACCACCTCGGGCGCGAACTGCGCGCCCGGCGCGGCAACGAACTGTTCGATACGGCGGACCAGAGCGCTCGACTCGACCTTCTCCACCACAGCCGCGTCACCTGGCTCGGCCTGCTGTCCGAAGCGCTCGGCATACGCTACGGCCCGCTGCCCCGCACTGTCGACAAAGGGCTGTCCGGGCGAAACAGCCGCTGCCACGAGGGTGATCAGCCGGAGCGCGCGCTGTTCGTTCGCGCGCAGCAGCGCATCCGCCGCACTCTGCTGCCGCAGCCCTTCACCGTCCGAAGTGGTGTGTGAAACGAGGCCGAGCGCATCGATGAGACCGGTGATCGCGACGTCGTAGCTGTGCGCGACGTCGGCGAGAGAGATGCTGCGGCGCGCCGCGGTCTGACTTAGCTGCGACAGCGAGGCAACCCGCTCGAGCGCGGCCGCGACTTCGGGAGACGCGCCGCTGTGCACGTTGTTCAGCTCCGCTTCCACGGCCTGCTGCTGGCTGAGGTCGGCGCCCGCCGCCGAAGGATCGGCTACGAAAGCCGCGGTGAGCAGGCCCTGCCGCTGCAACTGCTGGAGAAGGTGGCCGACCCGGCGCGCCTGTGAGACGGCGTCGGCGGTGCTCGCCGCCGCACGCGCCCGCGTGACCTGCGTGAACCCGAATGGGACGGAGACGAGCACGAGCGGGATCACGGTGAGCAGGAGTACCGCGGCGCGGACGCCGAGCCGGCCGGACAACCCCGTGCCGGGTCCGCTCGACCGGGTCATCCACGTCACCTTTCCGCTCCCGGGAGGAGTGCACCGAACGGGGGCACCCGCGCGAGTTCGCTACTTTTGGTAAGACTCGTCGCGGTACGCACAAGGTCGGCCACCGACCGTCGGCACCGAGCTTAGCGAGGCCCGCAAGGTCCCGACAATGCCTGCGGGCAACCGTGCAAGCTGCAGATTCCCGGCCTCCGGTACATCAGATGCGAGCACCGGGAGGAGAATGCCCGCCATGCCCGCCGCACCCGCTCCCGCCGATGTCCTGGCCGCTGCCGAACGCATTCGGCCACACGTACGGCGGACGCCGCTGTTACGCACCGAAATCGACGGCCGTCCGCTGCTGCTGAAGCTGGAGCAGCTGCAGCGGTCCGGTTCGTTCAAGCTCCGCGGTGCGGTGAACGCCCTGCTCGCCGGTCCGCGTGCGGACCGGGTGGTCACCGCGTCCGGCGGCAACCACGGCCTCGGCGTCGCCACCGCGGCGCAGGCGCTGGGAGTGCCGGCGGTGGTCTACGTGCCGGAGACGGTTCCCGAAACCAAGGCGGCCGGGATCGAAGCGACCGGCGTGCAGCTTGTCCGGTACGGCAGGACCTACGCCGAGGCGGCCACCGCCGCGCGCGCCGTGGCCGAGGAACCGGGCACGCGCTACCTGCACGCCTACGACGACCCCGACGTGATCGCGGGACAGGGAACGGTGACCGCGGAGATCGTGGCGGACGCCCCCGAGGTCGACGCGATCGCCGTCGCGGTGGGCGGCGGCGGGCTCGCGTCCGGCACCACGCTCGCCGCCGGCGCACGCACGGTCTTCGCCGTGGAACCGCAGCAGTGTCAAGCGTTGCATTCCGCGCTGGAAGCGGGCGAGCCGGTGGACGTCACGATCGACTCGGTGGCCGCCTCCGCGTTGGGCGCCACCCGCGTGGGCTCGCTCCCGTTCGGCATCCTCAGCACGCCTCAGGTCACGTCGGTGCTGGTGACCGACGAGGAGATCCTCGCCGCCCGCGGCCGGCTGTGGAGCGAGCTGCGGCTCGTGGTGGAACCGGCTGCCGCCGCGCCGCTGGCCGCCTGGCTCGCCGGCCGGGTCCCCGCCGAGCTGCCGTGCCTGATCCTGTGCGGGGCCAACACCGCGGTCGGCTTCGGGTGAGTCACGACCCGGTGTCGGGTACCGCAGGGAAAACCGTGACGAATTCCGTACGTCCGGGCCGGCTGGTCACCCTCACGCGGCCGGAGTGCGCGGCCACCACGGCGGCGACGATGGCCAGCCCGAGACCGGTGCTACCCGCCGCGCGGGAGCGGGACGTGTCGGCGCGGGCGAACCGCTCGAACACCTCGGGCAGGATCTCCCCAGGAATTCCCGGCCCATCGTCCACAATGGACAGCCGTGTCCAGTCGCCGTCCTGGGACAGCCTGGTGGTCACGGTGGCGCCCGGCGGGGTGTGCGTGCGGGCGTTGCCCAGCAGGTTCAGCACCACCTGCTGCAGCTGGCGGGAGTCGCCCAGCACGGTCAGCGGTTCACCGGGCACCTCGAGCAGCCACTTGTGGTCCGGGCCGGCCACGTGCGAGTCGGCGACCGCGTCGGCCACCAGCCGGGACAAGTCCACCGGCTCGTGCACCACCGGGCGCCCCGAATCGAGCCGCGCGAGCAGCAGCAGGTCTTCCACCAGCGTGGTCATCCGCGCGGACTCGGACTCCACGCGGTTCATCGCGAACGCGACGTCCGGCGGCACCTGCCTCCCACCGCGCCGGACCAGCTCGGCGTAGCCACGGATGGCCGCGAGTGGGGTACGCAGTTCGTGACTGGCGTCCGCGACGAACTGGCGCACCCGGCTTTCACTGGCGTGGCGGGCGGCGAGCGCGTCCGCGATGTGCCCGAGCATCCGGTTGAGCGCGGCACCGACCTTGCCCACCTCCGTGCGCGGGTCGGTGTCCACTTCGGGCACTCGTTCCGACAGCGCGACCTCACCGCGGTCCAGCGGCAGTTCGGACACCCGTGACGCGGTGGCGGCGAGCCGGTCCAGCGGCGCCATCGTGCGCCGGATGGTGATTGCCCCGGCGAATCCGGCGACCAGCAAGCCGCCGAGTGCCACCCCGCCGAAGATGAATCCCAAGCGCCACAAGGTGGCGTTCACGTCGTCGAGCGGCAGCCCGATCACCGTGAGGTCACCGTCGGGCGAGTAGGTGGACATCACGCGGTAGCTGCCCAGCCCACCGCCGAGGTCGACGCTGCGGCGACTGCCGTCCGGTGGCACGTCGAGCAGCAGGCGCTGCTGATCACCGGTGAGACTTTCCACCGGCGGCGGAGTCCCCGGGGGCGGCGGGGCTCCCGGCGTGCGTGGTGGCTTCTTCTTGTGGAAGTCGAGTACCGCCGCGCTGACCGCACCGTCGCGGACCACCAGCGCCAGCGTGCCGTCGCCCTGGCCGAGCACCCGCAACGGATCCGGCGGCGGTTTGTCCCCGTAGATCCACGGCGGTTTGACGCCGCCACGTGCACCGCGGTCGCTCGCCGCGGCCAGCCGGTGGTCCAGCTGCCCGACCAGAAACCCCTGCAACGCGAGTTCGGTGACCACGCCGACGACCAGGCACACCAGCGCGAGCAGCGCCGCCAGCTGCATGATCAGCCGGCGGCGCAGCGACCACGGACGGCGCGTCCGCCGTGGTTCAGCCGGCGGGTTTGAGGACATACCCCGCGCCACGCATGGTGTGGATCATCGGCTCCCGGTCGGCGTCGATCTTCTTGCGCAGGTAGGAAATGTAGAGCTCGACGATGTTGGCCTGGCCGCCGAAGTCGTAGCTCCACACGCGGTCGAGGATCTGGGCCTTGGACAGCACCCGCCGGGGGTTGCGCATGAGGTAGCGCAGCAGCTCGAACTCGGTGGCGGTGAGCGGGACGAGGTCGCCGCCGCGGTGCACCTCGCGGCTGTCCTCGTCCAGCGTCAGATCGCCGACCACGAGCTGGGAACCGCCGGCGCCGGACACCCCGTTGGCCCGGCGGAGCAGCGCACGCAGCCGCAGGGCCACCTCCTCCAGGCTGAACGGCTTGGTCACGTAGTCGTCGCCGCCCGCGGTGAGCCCGGCGATGCGGTCCTCCACCGCGTCCTTCGCGGTGAGGAACAGCACCGGCAGGTAGGGCACCTCGGCCCGCATCCGGCGCAGCACCTCGAGGCCGTCGAAGTCGGGGAGCATCACGTCGAGCACCACCGCGTCCGGGCGGAAGTCCCGGCCCACCCGGACCGCCTCGGCCCCGGTACCGGCGCTGCGCACGTCCCAGCCCTCCATGCGCAGGGCCATGGAGACGAGCTCGGCCAGTGTCGATTCGTCGTCGACCACCAGCACCCGGACCGGGCTGCCGTCGGCACGCCGCAGATCGGCCTTGCCCGGACCGGCAGGCGTGGCGTTCACACTGCTCATGGTGCCATCCTCGGGTGCTCCGGTCAGGTCGAGCTGTGCGCCGGCTGTGCGTTTCCTGTGCGCACAGGTGCACAGCACCCACCCACATTGAGCACAGCCTCCGCACAGCGGGCGCCGGAACGCTCGGTCTGGACAGCGCGGACGATCCGGAGGAAAGCATGACGACCGATCCAGCACAGGGCGCCACGTGGGGCGAGCCGCCCGCTCCCGGTACCGCGCCCGGCCAGCCGTGGTCGGGCCGCAGGACCGCGATCGCCGCGGGGGTCGCGGTGATGATCGCGGCCGGCGGCGGCCTCGCGATCTGGGCCGGCACGAGCGCGAACGACGCGTCCGCGGTGCAGGGCGGCCGCTTCGGCGGTCCCGGTGGCATGGGCGGCCCCGGCGGCATGATGGGCCAGGGCGGTTTCGGCGGCAGCGCCGGTACGACGGCCCTGCGTGACGCCCTGCACGGCGACTTCGTGGTGGCCGATCCGGCCGGCGGCTACGTCACCGAACGCACCCAGACCGGCACCATCACCGAGCTGAGCGCCACATCGGTCACGCTCACCAGCAAGGACGGCTACCGGCAGGCCTACACGCTGAACTCGGGCACCGAGAAGACCGGCGACCCCAAGTCCGGCGAGAACGTCACCGTGGTCGCCAAGGTCGAGGGCAGCACCGCCACGGCGGTCTCGCTCGGTGAGGCGCAGGTCTCCGGCCAGGGCGGAACGGGCCGGGACCGCGGCGCATCGGGTGGGCAACCGGGCCAGGGCCCCGGCCGCCAAGGCGGCTGATCCGGACAACGACCCGGGCCGCCTCCCGGGAGCACCCCCCACTCCCGCCGAGGCGACCCGGGTCGTTCCACGCACCAGTGCGCGCGTCCCCTCGCGCGTGTCGCGGGTACTGGCCACACTGGGGCTCCCCGACCGGCACCTGCCGTGGTGTACGCCTGTCGCCACGGTCTGGTCGAAAAGGAGCCTGGATGAAGCGCTGGATCACGATGGCGTTCGGAGTGGTGCTGATCCTGGTCGGCGCCGTATGGGTGCTGCAGGGCGCGGGGGTGCTGCTGGGCAGCTTCATGACCGGACAGAAGCTGTGGTTCCTGATCGGCCTGGTGGCCGTCCTCGCCGGAGTCGTACTGGTGGCCGCCACGGCGCGGCGCAAACGCACCGGATGAGTCAGGCTGTCCGAATCTCGAACACCGGGTAGCCGGGCGCGATCCGCCGCAGCGTTTCGTCCGGCGAGCTCGCGTCGACGCCGTCGAAGAACACGCCGACCTCGAACTTCCACCGCGCGAGGTAGGCCCGCAGCACGGCAGGCTTCTCGTCATCGGCCAGCTCGCGGTAGCCGAACTTCTCGACGCGACGGCCGAGCCGCAGCTGTCCCTCGCCCGCCGCTCGCAGGTTCCGCACCCACTGGGTTTCCCCGCGCGCCGCCACGAGGTACTGCGCACCCTCGTGCGTCAGCAGGTTCACCGGCACCTCCCGCAGCTGGCCCGAGGTGCGGCCGCGGACGCCCAGCACCCGGCTGCCCCACAGGCTGATGCCGAGCTTGGTGACGCCCCGCGCGAACGCGTTGGCCACTTTGGTGCCCTTGCCGGGCCGGAGATAACGGGGCGTCGTGCTGGTCATCGGGTCCTCCTCGGTTTCGAGAGCACTGCTCTCTGTCAGGAACAGTGCACACCCATCTGTCCGACCGTGTCAAGAGCAGTGCTCTCGATTTTGCGCTCTGCTCTCGCGATGGCAGACTGACCGCATGCCCGCCGCCGGAAAGACCGCACGCGAACGGGTCCGCGCCGAGCTGACCCGCGAGATCAAGGACGAGGCCCGCCGTCAGCTGGCCGACGTGGGCGCGCACGGGCTGTCGCTGCGCGCGGTCGCCCGTGAGCTGGGCATGGTGTCCTCCGCGCTGTACCGCTACTTCTCCAGCCGCGACCAGCTGCTCACCGCGCTGATCATCGACGCGTACAACGCGGTCGGCGAGGCCGCCGAACGGGCGGATCCGGGGCACGGCGATCCGCGCGGCCGCTGGCGGGCGATCTGGCACGCGACGCGGAACTGGGCACGGGCGCACCCGCACGAGTACGCGTTGATCTTCGGTTCGCCGATCCCCGGGTACCAGGCTCCGCAGGACACCGTCGGCCCGGCCGCGCGCATGCCGATGACGTTGATGGCGGTGCTGCGCCAAGCACATCCCGACGAGCCGGCGGTGACCGCGCCGATGTCCGCCGAACTGCGGAAGCAGGCCGGGGCGCTGGGAAAGCTGTTCGAACTGGACGCGCCCGCGGAGATCGTCACCAGGGCGATCGCGGCCTGGACCCAGCTCTACGGCGCGATCAGCTTCGAACTGTTCGGCCAGTACGCGAACGGCGTCGATCCGGCTGACGCCTACTTCGAGCACCTGACCGGGCAAATGGCCGACTTCGTGGGTTTGTAGCGCACGGTAGGTTCGCCGGTGGAGGTGGTCGGCAGTGGTGGAATGGGCCGGACGGGTGAGCAGGATCCGGGTGATCGGCACCGGCGTGATGGGCAGGGGCATCGTGCAGCTCGCCGCGACCGGCGGCGTCACCGTGGAACTCGCGGACTCGATGGACGACGCGGTCGGCAAGGCGATCGAGTACGTCGGCGGGATGCTCGACCGGCTCGCCGCCAAGGGCAGGCTGACCGAGGAGCAGGCACGCGCGGCGAAGGACCGGCTGGTGCCGGTCGGCGATCCGCTGGCGCCGGCTGAGGGCGTGGACCTGGTGCTGGAGGCGGTGCGGGAAGACCTGGAGATCAAGCGCACGCTGTTCGCCGGCCTCGAGCGGGTCTGCGGCCAGGACACCGTTTTCGCGACCAACACCAGTTCGCTGTCGGTCACCGAGATCGCCGCCGGGCTGTCCGATCCGGGCCGGTTGATCGGCCTGCACTTCTTCAACCCGGTGCCGTTGATGCGCCTGGTCGAGGTGGTGCCCGGTGCGCGCACCGCGCCGTGGCTGCCCGCCGAAGCGCTCGAGCTCGTCCGGCACTGGGGGCACGAACCGGTGCTGGCCAAGGACGCCCCCGGTTTCCTGGTCAACCACGCCGGGCGCGGGCTGAACACCGAGGCGCTGCAGATCCTTTCCGAAGGGCTGGCCGAACCGGCCGACGTGGACCGCGTCGCGCGCGACGTGCTGGGGCTCAAGCTCGGACCGTTCGAGCTGCTCGACCTGACCGGCCTTGACGTCTCGCACGCGGTGCTGGAGAGCATCTGGAGCGGATTCCACTCCGAACCGCGGCTGCGCCCGTCGTGGCTGACCCGCCCGCGCGTGGCCGCCGGGCTCTACGGCCGCAAGAACGGGGAAGGGTTCTACCGGTACTCCGAGGGCAAGCAGGAGGTGGCGCCGGAGCCGTCCGCGCCGCCGCTGACGGGCACCCCGGTCTACACCGCCGACGAGCGCCTCGGCCGGATGCTTTCGGCCGCCGGAGTCCAGGTCGTGCCGGACGCCTACCCGGACGCCGCACTTCTCGTACCACTGCGCGGAGAGTCCACTGTGGAGGCTGCGAGGCAGGCCGAGCTGCCACCGGAACGAGTGTCCGGAGTGGACGCACTGGGCTACGACAAGCGGTTCACGCTGTCGGTCCACCCCGGGCTGGACCCGGCTTTCGGCCGCGCCGCGTGGGCCGCGCTGGCCGCGACCGGCGTCCCGGTCACGGTCGTGCGCGACGGCCCGGCTCCGATCGCACAGCGGCTGCTCGCGTCGATCGTCAACACGGCGGGTTACCTGGCCGCCCAGAACCTCGCCACCCCGGCCGACATCGACACCGCGGTCCGCCTCGGGCTCGGCTATCCCCGCGGCCCGCTGGAATGGGGAGAGACGCTCGGCGCGGAGAAGGTGCTTCGCATCCTCACCGGCCTGCTGCACGCCACCGGCGACCCGCGGTACCGGCCGAGCAGCTGGCTCACCGAACGCGTGACGCTGGGCCTGCCACTCACCACGTCCGGCACCCGCCCGGCCGACCTGCGCTGACGTGCGGGAACACCTGCGCCTGTCCGGTGACGTGCGGGAACACCTGCGCCGGTCCGGTGACGCGCGGGAAGACCTGCGCCGGTCCGGTGCGGTGCGGGTCTTCCCGGTTCACCAGTGTCGCCCGCGCTCCGGGCTGCCAGCTCCTCAACCGCGCGGTCAGCCTCGGCTGTCGTCGGGCAGCCAGGCGAAGTCGGTGAACTGGTAGTTCCCCAAGCCGGTAGGCAGATCCCTGAGCACGAAGCCGGGTGGCGGCACCGGTGCCGCGTCGGCCGGCGCGGGCGCGGCCGTCACGACGGGGACCAGCACCGCGCCCAGCAGGGGCGCGACCAGAGAACCCCGTCGCCACACCCCCCGTCGCCGCGCTCTCGCCGCCGCGCCCTCGCCGCCGCGCTCTCGCCGACGGGCCTCCACCCACGGGTCGACGCACGGTTCCACCCGGACGCCGACGAATTCCTTCATCCGAGACGCGAAGCTGTTCGTGTCCGAACCGCGAAGGAGTTCCCGTGCAGCTGAATCCGATCTACCTCGTCGTCTACGTCGCGTTGGGAGTGCTCGTTCTCCACCGCGTCGTCTACCGGCAGCTGCGCGGCACGGTGCTCACCCGCAAGAGCCTCGTGATCATGCCGCTCGTCCTCACCGCGGCCGGCGTCTTCTCGGCGGCCGACGCCCTGGGCGCGGCGACCTCCGGCGAACTGACGCTGCTGGCCGTCGACGTCGTCGTCCTCGCCGCGCTCGGTCTCCTGCGCAGCGCGACAACCACGCTCACCGCACGCGACAGCACCACGTTCCAGAAGGGCTCCGTGGGCACGCTGCTGCTCTGGCTCGCCACCATCGGTGCCCGTGTCGGCTTCGGTTTCGCCGCGGCGGCGTTCGGAGTCAGTGGGGCACTCACGTCGGGGTCGATCCTGCTCACGCTGGGTATCAGCATCGGTGCGCAGAACGCCCTGACCTACTACCGGATCCAGCAGCGCGGTCTTCCGCTCGCCGAGGGCAGCCGTCGGACGCTCGCGCAGCGGTGAGCACCCGGTGCCGCGGAGATCAGCCGGGTCCGTCGCTGGCGGCCGCGAGGAGCGGCACCACCAGATCGCTGATCGGCGTCGGAATGCCGTGGGCGCGGCCACGGCGCAGCACGACCCCGTTGCGGATGTCCCATTCGAGCGGCCGGCCGGCCTCGCGATCGGCGAGGATGGAAGTACCCATGTCGGGTGGGTAAGCCTGAAAGCCGGCGAGAAGCTCGTGCGGCACCTCGTCACTCAGCGCCGCGCCCTCGGCTCGGGCGACCGCCAGGCATTCCCGCAGGTAGGCCAGGGAAAGCTCAGCGACGTCGGCCCTGGCGAACATGCCGGCGCGGCGGCCGGCGAGGACCATCAGTCCGGCGACCGCGTTCTGCAGCAGCTTGCGCCAGGCAAGGGACGTGAAGTCCGCAGCAAGCTCGACCGAGCACCGGCTGCCGCGTAAGGCCTCGCGCACCACACGGGACTCGGGCGTGTCCGGCAGGGTGAGGCGCGCGCCGCCGCGCAACCACACGGAACCGTCCGGCTGCGCTTGGGCCGGGAACCACACGATCGAGGGGACGACCCGGCCACCGGAAAGGTGTGCCGTGACAACCGTTTCCTGTTCGACGCCGTTCTGCAGGACACAGACGACGGTGTCGGCGCCGCACAACGCCGTCAACCACGGCGCTGCCGCCTCGACCTGTGTCGATTTGACGGCAAGGAAGACCAGATCGACCGCCCCGCCTGCTTGCGCCGGGTCGGTCCGCACCGGCCCCGGCACGACGACGCGGTCGTCTCCCGCACGCAGTTCGAGCTGCGCACGCGCGGTGCGGCCGAAGATCGCCGGGGTATGGCCCACCTCATGGAGCGCCGCCGCCACGGTCGTACCGATCGCGCCCGGTCCCACAACCGCGACAGTTGGCTTCATCGGATCATCTCCCTTGTCTCGACCCGGCTGTCCAGATGGTGAAGTGCAATCAGCCCGGTACGCGCCCGACCATGCGTGCGTACATGCGCGCGGGGCTCGGCGTGGCCACCGGTTGCAGAAAACCCGGCAACGGCGGTAAGTCGCGCGCGAAGGGCGCAAGGCGCGCGTACAAGACATCTGCGCCGACTGGGCGAGCCGCGGGATCTTTCGCCAGGGCTTCGGCCAACAGTGCGTTGAGTTCCGGAGGCGCGCCCACGACGACCGACGGTGGTTCTTTCACTTGCTTGTCGAACACCGCGTACGCAGTCGGCCCGGTGAAAGCCGGACGCCCGGTGAGCATTTCGTGCAGTACGCATCCCAGCGCGTACAGGTCGCTTCGCGGGTCCGCGTGCCCCCGTTGGATCTGCTCGGGCGCCATGTACGACGGTGTCCCGAGGAGCTGCCCAGCGCGAGTGAAACGCGCGACGTCGGCCTCACGAAGCATGGCGAGCCCGAAGTCCATCACCTTCACACTGCCGTCAGGGCAGAGCATCAGGTTGGCCGGCTTGAGATCACGGTGACATACGGCCCGCGCGTGGGCCGCTGAAAGGACCGCAGCCGCCTGCGCGGCGATCGCGGCCGCCCACGGCACGGGCAGCGGACCGTGCTCGGCCAACAGATCGGCCACCGTAACGCCCTCGACGAACTGCATCACCTGAAACAGCCGATCGTCGTACGTGCCGAAGTCGTAGAGCGTGGGCGCACCGGGGTGGTCGAGCGTGGCGAGAATCCGCGCTTCGCGCGCGAAGCGTTCCTCCAGCTCTTCGTCGCCGCCCGGAAGCCGCAGCAGCTTGATCGCGACCCTGCGCCCGAGCCGCCGATCGTGCCCACGGTGTACCGCGCCCATCCCACCCCGGCCCAGCGGCAGGTCCTCGACCTCGTAGCGATCCGCGATGAGCATGGGCCCCCTCACGGCGTCACAGCGCTCACCCGTCACCGGGCTGCAGCCGTCCTTCGGCGAGCGCGGCAAAGCCTAGCCGCACCAGGTCGCGGCCGGTCTCCGCCGTCTGCCGCAGCGCGCGGTCGAAGTCGGCGAGAGCCCGGAAGGCAGCACCGTACGCACGCTGCGTGTCCAGCGGATACCGCGGCACCTTAAGCCGGCGCGCGTCGATCCGGGTCGACGCACTGTGCACCGGGAAGTCCGCGGCGCGCAGACAGCCGGCGAGGAATTCGGGATCCAGCCGTTCCGGGTCGACCCGGTAGCACGAGAGCGCCGGCCCGAGCCGCACCGACCGACCACTGTGGACGATCACGGCACCGGTGACGGAGGCGACGACATCCCCGTCGTCGGCGAAAACGGCCCCGTCGTCGGGTTCCGCACGTCCGGTCGGCGGGCCGCCGATGAGCACGTCGTCGGTGGTCAGCACGGGTTCGTCGCCGTCGGCAAGCCGGGACGGAGCGTGCCGGATGTGCAGCGCGCCGGCCTTCAGCAGCTCGCCGACGGTGCTGTGCGGCGGCTCGGCCGTGGCCGGCTCCAACCGCGGCAGTTCGAGTCCGATCTCACCGAAAAGCCGTTGCGCGGTCAGGAAAGCCTCGCCCGGATCGGCACGGTGCGGGCGGCGCTGTGCCGGCGTGAGGTCCACGTCATCGTCGAGCAGGTCGATGATGCGGTGGCCGTCCGGTTCGGTGCCGGCGAGGTAGGCCTGCCACAGCCGTTCGGCCTGCGCCGTGGAGGTTTCCGCGAGCAGTACCGTGGCCGGTGGGCGTTGCCCGGGCGCCGGACGCACGAGCAGCCAGAGGTCGGCGCCGGGCGCGAGGGTGAGCACGGCTCGCAGGGCGCCGGAGCGCAGGAGGTTGGCGCGGATCCGCTTGCCACTGCGCCGGCCGGCCGCCGCGCCGGGCATCAGAATCGCGACCGGGCCACCCGGTTTGACGTGCGTGAGACAGTGCTGGACCCAGGCCAGCTCGGACTCACCACGCGGCGGAAGGCCGTACTCCCACCGCGCGTCGCCGACGAGTTCCTCGTACCCCCAACCACGTTCGTTGAACGGCGGATCGCACAGCACCACGTCTGCCTGCTCGCCGGCGAAGGCGTCTTCGAGCAACGCGTCGGCGGCGTGTACCTCGGTGTCCACCCCACGCAGCCGGAGCCGGATATTGGCGATGCGCGCGGTGTCCGGGTCGTTGTCTTGCCCACGGGCCCGTGCCGCACCGCTGGCGAGCAGCAGTGCGCCGAAGCCGCACGCCGGATCGAGCACGGTGGTCCCCTTCGCGCCGGTGAGCCGGGCCATCAGCTCGGCGTACTCGGGCGGCGTCGGCGAAAGGCGGCGGGCGTGTGCTTCGAAGTACCGCTCACAGAGCTGTTCGAACGTCGTGGCCGGCCCGTTCCGTACCGCCAGACGGCCGAGCAGGGTGAGCAGTTCCGGGTCGTCCGGCTGTTCGGTGAGGTCGGTGAGGTACTCGCCGGCGGCCGCGACACGGGTGCCGAGCCCCAGGTCGTCGCCGAGTGCGCGCAGTCGCTGCCAGGCCTGGTCGATCGGCGCCAGTTCGAACGGACGGCCGCGCAGACGCAGCCACTCCTGGACCTCCGGCAGCGAAAACCGCGGGCTGGATGCGGTGCCGCCCACCGGACGGGGAAAATCGTCGTAGCGCCGTCGCCAGTTGCTCACCGCGGCCCGGCGCACGCCCGCCAGGCGCGCGATGTCGGCCGCGGTCACCGCCGCGTCGTCGTCTGCCATGACCGGCACGATAGCCGATGACCACGGTTTCCAGAATTCTCCTTGTTAACTCAGTCAACCAGTGATTGGATGGCGACATGGCCACCGAGCAGACCCGGTTCATCCTGCGGCACGCCGCAGGCTCCGACCCCGGGCGACGACGCAGCAACAACGAGGATTCCGTGTACGCCACCGGGCGCTTGCTCGCCGTGGCCGACGGTATCGGTGGCCAGCCCCACGGAGAGGTGGCCAGCGCGACCGCGGTCGGCGTGCTGGCGTCGCTGGACTCGGATCTGCGCGCGCTGGACCTGGCCGCGCTGGATCTCAGCAGCACGCTCACCGACGTCGTGCAGCGGATCGGCGAGCGGCTCGCCGAAGTGGCCGAAGAGAACCCGGCGACGCACGGCATGGGGACCACCCTCACCGCGCTGCTGTTCGACGGCACCCGCTTCGCCGCCGCCCACATCGGCGATTCCCGCGGCTACGTCCTGCGAGACGGCGAGCTGCACCGCATCACCCGAGACCACACGCTGGTGCAGGCTCTGGTCGAAGACGGCCGCATCACCGAGGAAGACGCCGCCGAGCACCCGCGCCGCTCGCTGTTGATGAAGGCGCTGCAAAGCACCGGCTCAGCGGACCCGGACGTCTGGGAGTTCACCCCGGAACCCGGCGACCGCTACCTGCTCTGCTCCGACGGCCTCACCGCCGGCGCCGACGAACCGGCGATCCGGGACGTCCTGGCGACCGGCACCCCCGACGAAACCGTCCCCCGCCTGATCACCCTGGCCAACGACGGCGGCGGCCCGGACAACATCACCATCGTGGTCGCCGACGTGGTCCAGGCCTTCGACTGACCACTGCCGCCTGACCACCCCGGCGAAAACGACAGCGCGGGACGGGAGCGGGAGCACGGGAGCGGCTGTCACTGGTGCAGCAGCCACCGTCGCGCCGCAGTAGCACCAGCCCGCGCAGTCGCGACTGTCACGCCACAGTGGCACGGGTCGCCGCGCGGCAGCCATCCGTCCGTGGTCGTCGGTCCATGGTCGTCCCGCTGTGATCGTCCCGCTGTGGCCATCCGTTCGTGGTCGTCCCGCTGTGACCGTCCGATCGTGGCGGCCGGTCGGGACCACCTGCCGGTGGCTCTCGCCCATCCGGTAGTCTTCCCCACGGAGGATTGGCCGAGCGGCCTAAGGCGCACGCTTGGAAAGCGTGTTGGGTTCACGCCCTCGCAGGTTCGAATCCTGTATCCTCCGCCGCAGTAACCAGCAGAAGCGCCGGGTGGTCCGAGGTCGGATCACCCGGCGTTTTTCGTCCTGGTCCCACTTCTCGTCTCGGTGTGGCTCCGTCCACCGGCAGCGGCGTTTCTCCGCCCCCACCCGGTCCGCGCCCATCCGGACCACCCGGCGCACTGCTCGGCGAAGCTCCGCACCACCCTGACCGGAGTCCACAACGGACGGTCGGTGAACACCGCTCACCCAATGAGACAGTTCGGATGGCCTGCGGGAACAGCACATCCGCCAGACCGACCGGCCCAGCCGCCGCGGCGCCGCCGAGAATCGCGCTGTCCGCATCCGCCGACGCGGGGGCAGGGGCTCGGCTCGGGCGGACGGCCGCACCCGCTAGGCTTCGCCGCAGACTTGTTCGTACCCGCTCGGAGAGGTTTCTCGGTGTCACGAATACCGGTTTGACCTGGGCGCGGCGCATGGCGCGTGCCCCCGGAACCCGCAGGTCGCCCAGGCTGGGACGCGGGGCCGGGAGCCGGCGAGCGGTGCACCGTCACCCGAGAGGCCCCGGACTGCCGACCGCGTCCGGGGCCTTGTCGATTCTCCCCCCTCACTTACTTACCGAAGACACCTGATCACGCTAAGTTTGGTTGTGGTCGTTCCAGCCCACGACGCATCGAGGAGTACCGCCCCCATGGCCGGAGTGGAAGAAATCCGCGCTGGTATCGCGCTCGCGAACGAGAAGGCGTCCGCGAGCATCGCCGCCCTGCAGCAGGCGGCGCAAGCACTCGAAGAGGCCCAGCTGTCGCTCAACCAGGCGACGCAGGGCAGCAGCCAGCACGAGGTCAACCAGGCACACGGCCTGCTCGCCGAGGCACTGCAAGGGATCACGGGCATGCAGAGCACGATCCAGGCCGGGATCTCGTCCGCCGACTCCTACTCGGCGCGGCTGTAACCCGATGTCCGGACTCGCCGAGATCCACCAGCTGCTCACCGCCGCGCGGGCGGGCATCGGCGACGGCCGCGCGCACGCCGAGCGGGCGCGCCTCCTGCTCGGCGACGCCAGGCGGGCGCTCGTCGACGCGCAGGCGAAGGCCGATCCCTGGCTGCCAGGACAACTGGCACAGGCCGACGAGGGACTCGACCACGTGCTCACCCGACTGGCCGCCGCCGACGACCTGGTGAGCGGATACCAGTCCCGTCTGTAGGAGCGAGCGACACCGATGGCCAGTAAGTCAGCCGAACAACGCAACCGCGTGCAGACCGCACTCGACCGCGTCCGCCACCAGATCGGGCTCGTACTCGGCGCTGCCGCCGGGGCCCGTGAGGCCGCGGAGACCGAGGTGTCCCGGCTGGCGCTGGAACAGGAAATCGTGCGGGTCGGGATGAATCAGGCCGACGCGCAGCAGCAGACGGAATGGGCCCGCCACCCCGCCGCGCACGAAGTGTTCGCCTCGCTCGGCGGGGTGCGCAGCGCGTTCTACACCGATTGGAGCGCCGGCCCGGGTGCCCTGCGCGACCTCGTCGCCGCGCACGCGCCCGGCCCGGCGGGCAGGCCACCGAGCGAATGGCTCGGCCGGGTCGGGAGCAATCCCGGCGTCACCGCGCCTGCGCTCTGGCGGGCAGGCTCGGCGACCGCGGCCGGGCGCGACATCTCCCGCACGTTCGACGTGGCGGTGCCGCTGCTCGACGAATCGCACCTGGCCATCACGTCCGCGCCGAAGACCCGCCCGGTGGTGGACGCGCTCGTGCAGTCGCTGCTGATGCGGGTGCTTTCGACGTTCGAGCCGGGCGCGGTGAAGATCCACCTGTGGGACGTCGGTCAGCTGACCGCGATCCTGCCCGACCTGTACCCGCTCAGCCGCACCAGCGCGCTGTCGCTGTACGACCCGACGCGGCTGGAGGACCTGCTCGACGAGCTGGCCGGGCACATCCGCCGCATCCACGCCACCGGTATGCAGGCCGGCCACACCTCGTTGCGCGAGCTGCGCAGGGCCACCGGCCAGCGCCTGGAGCCGTACCGCATCGCCGTGCTCTACGGCAACGGCGAAACCCTGGAGCCCGAACGCGCGCGGGACCTCAAGCGCGTCGCCAGCGGGGCGCTGGCGGCCGGGATCTGCCTGATCCTGGTGGACGTGCCGACCACGGTGAGCGCGTCGGTCGAGACGCTCAGCCTGCTCGACGAGCGGCGCGCGATCAGCAGCATGACCGGCGCCGACCTGGCGGTGGACCTCGATCCGCCGCTGCCCTCGGGTCAGGTGATCCGCGCGGCCGGCCGGATCGCCGAGGCACTGATCGCGAAGCAGGGCGGGCCACGGTCGTTCGCCGACCTCATGCCTGCCGAGCCGGGCCTGGAAAACTCCGCCAGGGAACTGCGTGCGCCGGTCGGATTCCACGAGGGCGAGCCGGTGGAGGTGGTGATCGGCGACGCGAGCCCGCACGCGTTGATCGGCGGCCCCAGCGGTTCGGGCAAGACGAACTTCCTCTACGCGTTGCTGGGCAGCCTCGCCGCCCGCTACAGCCCGGACGAGCTGGCGCTGTACCTGCTGGACTTCAAGGAGGGCGTGTCCTTCGCCGGGCTCGCCCCCGGCCGCAAGGACGCCAGCTGGCTGCCGCACGCGAAACTGGTCGGGGTCAACGTGAACACCGACCGCGAGTTCGGCTTGGCGCTGCTGCGGTTCCTCGCCGACGAGCTGCGCCGCCGTTCGGCCGCGGCGAAGGAGCACGAGGTCACCAATCTCGCCGACCTGCGGGAGCAGGATCCGGCCGGGCACTGGCCACGGATCGTCGCGGTGATCGACGAGTTCCAGTACCTGTTCGCCGGACGCGACCAGGTCACCGCGCAGGCCACCCAGCTGCTCGAGGACATCGCGCGGCGCGGGCGTTCCCAAGGCATCCACCTCGTGCTGGCGAGCCAGGACGTCGCCGGCATCGAGGCGTTCTGGGGCAAACCCGCGGTGTTCGAGCAGTGCACGCTGCGCATAGCCATGCCGAAGGCGCGCCGGGTGCTGGCGGAGACGAACAACGCCGCGGTGTCCGCCCCGAAGTGGCATGCGGTGATCAACCATGATTCCGGTGTCGCGCACGGAAACCAGCTCGCCCACGTGCCCGATGCCAGCAGTCGCAACGTGTTCGTCGACCTGCAGCACAAGCTCTGGGAGCGTTACGCGGGACGGTTCGCGCGGCCGCGGCTCTTCGACGGCGCGCATTCGCCGGTGCTGGAACAGTTCCCGGCCTACACCGAGCTCAAACCCGGCGCCCGGCCGAAGGCGCTGCTCGGCCAGTCCATCGACGTCACCGAAGCAGCTTGCGGCGTCGAGCTGCCCCGGGCGCCGGGCCGTAACGTCGCCGTGCTCGGCGGCGCCACCGCCGAGGCACTGTCCATAATGGACTCTGCGGCCCGTTCGCTGGCCCGCCAGTACGAACCCGGCGCGGTGGAGTTCCTGTTCAGCTGCCCGATCGAGGCGTGCGCACCGGCCGTGCTGGACCTCAAGGACCGGCTCGCCGCCGAAGGGCATTCGGCGACGCTGACCGACGATCTGCCCGCCGCGCTGACCGCCATGGCCGGCTCCCTCGCCGGCGGACCACCCCGGTTCCTCCTGCTCTACGGTGTCGACGCCGCGCTGCCGACGTTGGAGGCCAAGGAGATCGGGCAGCCGAAGAGCGCGCTCGACCACCTGCGCACGCTGCTCAAGAACGGGCCAGGACACGGCGTGCACACCCTCGGCTGGTGGCGCAGCATCGCCCGGCTCAAGGACACGCTCGGCTTCGCCGGCACCGACGACATCGGCACCTGGGCCGCGCTCGACGTGCAGGGCAACGAGCTGACCCCGTTCGCCGCGGGTCAGGTCGTGCACTGGTCACCACGCCCCGGCCGGGCCCTGTTCTTCGATCGCACCACGCACGGGGCGCCGGAGGTCATCATCCCGTTCCAGCGCCCGGACGCCGACCTTGCAGGAGGTGCCACGCCATGACCGACGAAATCGCCAGTCCGGCCATGCGGTACAAGGAAATCGTCGGGCTCGCCCGTGGCTCGGCGGAGAACCTGCGGGCCTGGGAGCTGGCTCGTGCGGACGAGATCGAACGGCAGCTGGCCGAGGCGCAGGCCGCGGTCGCCGAAGCCGCGCAACGCGAGGTGAAGGCCAGGGAACGCGCGGCGCGCTGGTGGAAAATGGCACTGCACAACGTTTCCCGGCTCACCTTCCTCGAGCCTCCCGACGAGCCGCAGCCGGTGCCGACCGCGCGGGCGCAGTACCTGGACCGGTACCTGGAGGAAGTGAAGCCGAGCTACCAGGAACTCGTGCAGGCGGTGCTGGCGCTGGGCTGGCGGGCGAAACGCTGACCACGGCCAGCGTTTCGCCGCGAGCCCGGGTCACCTCGGTTCGCTGAGCTGGAAACCGCGCCGCCCTCCGGCGTCAGTCTTTCGGTTTGCTGCCAGGTGTTTCTCAGCCGAGCGGGGCGGTGCGGCCGAGCAGACGGTCCAGGTAGTCCAGCAGGTCGTAGCCCAGGTCGGACAGGCGGTTCCCGGTCGACGGGCGCAGGCGGACCACCTGCGGATCGTGATCGCTGGCCTGGTCGGCGAATTCCGCGTTGAGGTGCACCACGTCGTAGTCCACGCCGCGTGGGGCGGCCGAGGCGAGAATGTGGTCCAGCACCTGCGACTGACCCTCGTAGACGTAGCTGTAGCGCTCGGCCGGCGGCAGCGTCGAGATCAGGTCCGTCAACCGGCCACCCGACGTCAGTTCGGCCAGGGCCGGCGAGAACTGGTAGTCGTTCAGGTCGCCGGCGACCACGACGTTGGCCTGCGGTTCAGCCGCCAGCAGCTTCGCGACGAAGCCCCGCACCACCGTCGCCTGTTTCTGCCGCTGCACCTCGGAACTGCGGGACGGCGGCTGGTAGCGGCCGTGCGTCGGCTGGTCGCCGCCCTTGGAGTTGAAGTGGTTGGCGACCACGAAAACGGTGCGGCCGCCGAAGACGAACTCACCGGCCAGCGGTTTGCGGCTGTCGGTCCAGGCATCGTCGCCGGGCTCGACCCGGCCGGGCGACTGGGTGAGGTGCGCCTTTCCGTGGTCGGCCGCCACCCCGACCGAGGACGTCGGGCCACCGCCTGGACGGTCCACGAAGGACACCCGGGCCGGATTGAACAGGAAGCCGACCCGGATGTTGCCGCCCGGCTGGCCACCGTCCTCGTCGTTCACCGGGTCGATCTCGCGCCACTGGTAGCGCGGGCCACCGGCGGCGGCGATGGCGTCGGTGAACTTCCGCAGCGTCAGGTCCGCGGCGACCACACCGTCGTCGGTCGCGCCGTCGTTGTCCTGGATCTCCTCGAGGGTCACGATGTCGGGCGTCGCCAGGTTGTCCACGATCCCGTGCGCGAGCTGCGCGTATTTGGTGTCCGGATCGGACGGTGCGAGGTTCTCCACGTTGTACGTCGCCACCGCGAGCTCACCTGGTCGCTGCCGTCGCGTGGTTTCCTTCTGCAGGTGGTTGTCCTGCGCCGCGCCGAGCTGCGCGGCGAACAGCGTGTACCCGCCGAAGCTGCTGTACTCCACCGGCCCGGAAGTCGTACCGGTCAGCACATCGCCGGTGTTGACCGTCGGGAATTCCTGCTGGTCGTAGGGAATGATCGACTGCACCTTCAGCACGCCGGTGTTGGTTTCGTCGTAACCGAGGTAGACGCTGCCACCGCGCGGCGTCGGGTTCTGCCGCGGTTTCGTGGTCACGTACAGCTCGTCGTAGGAGTTGCTCGGACCGACGACGCGCGCGTCCGAGATGCTGACTGTTTCGCTTTCGTGGGACTCCCAGAAATCGAGCGCGTACTTCGACGGCTCCAGTGGCAGTGGCTCGATGTTTCCACCCGCGTTCGGGGCCAGCACGTCCGGCACCTGGTCCGGAGTCAGCACAGTGGACGGTGGCAAGGCGTTGCCGTGCGAATTCACTGTCCACCGTGCACCGCTGAGCTCGGTGAGGGATTGGTAGTTCGAGGTCGACGGCGCGTCCGGGTAGTACTCCTTCACCGTTCCCTGCGCGGTGACGGCGTCACCGACCGCGACCGACGGAGTAGTGGAGCCGGAGAACACGAACAGGCCTTCGCTGGTGCGTGGATCGCTGTCCGGATGCGGGTCGGTGATCCAGAAGCCGCGTGAGGAGCCAAATGTACGTACTGCCGTCACGACGCCGGTGACGTCGCCGACTTTCTTGTCCTTGAACGGCGAAACGCGCGTGGTGCCCTGGATTTCGTGGATCTTCGCGGACACCGGGGGCTCACCCGGGGCGGTGCCGGGTGTCTCGCCTTTCGCATTGGTGGGCGTCGGGTCGCCAGCGGCGAAGTCGGCACTGTTGTCGTCGGTGTCGGCAAGCGACTCGGCGCGCGCGGCCGACGTGCTGTTCGACAGCGCCGCGGCCGGATCGCCTTCGCGCACAACGGCGTCTCCGAAGCCGACGAGGTCCTTGACGCGCGGATCGGCACTGCAGTCGACAGCGGTTTTGCAGGTCAGCGGGTCACCTCCGGAGACGAGCGCGACCGTACCGGCCGTGGAGGACAGCGCGAGGGTCCCGGTCGCGTCAGGCGTGGGCAGCGCGACGGTCCCCCTGCTGCCCTTCGCCTCGGCAACGAGGTAGCGGCTACCCGCGGCAACCGCACCGTTGAGCTTCGTGACCTGCCACGTGCTCGACGCGCCGGCGGAGGCGGGCAGGTACTGGACGCTGAAGCCGTCGAGCGCGAACGGTGTGCCCCCGTGGTTCGCGAGTTCGACGAAGTCGTTGGTGAGCGTGGCACCGGCATTGCCGCCACCGCCGTAGACCTCGGCGATGACCGCATCGCCGCTGGACCTCGCACCGGCGGCGGGTGCGGTCAGGCCGGCCACCACCACGGCGGCCGCGAGCGCCGCGGCGCTGGTCAGCGTTCTTCCACCGGCGGTACTTCCCCCGGTCCGACGACGGGATATGGTCACCGTGAGTCCCCTCTGGCGCGAGCAGTCGAGGCATCGTCCCCCGAACAAGCGAAGGGTAGGAAGACGATAAGGCAACGATTCGTGACAAGCTTGGATGTTTCCCGCCGTGAGAAGGGTTGACGCAATGATCACGCTCGTGCTGGGCGGCGACGTCAACCTCCAGGGCCGGACCGAGCCGGAATCGGCCTTCGCCCCGCTTTCGTCGCTGCTCACCGGGGCCGACGTGCGGTTCGTGAACCTCGAGGGTCCGCTCTCCGGTTCGTCCGGAATGGACATTCCGCACAAGCCGAACTGGCGGCATTCCCCGCCGGAAATGGTCACCGCGCTGACCGCGGCCGGAATCGACGTGGTATCCGCGGCGAACGACGTCGCCTATCCGCCGCGCGCCGCGCTGGCCGGCCTCGCCGTGCTCGACAACGCCGGCATCGCGCACTGCGGCGCGGGCGCGAACCTCGACGAAGCACACGCTCCGGCCGTCCTCGAACGGCCCGGCGGGCGCGTCGCGTTCCTCGCCTACACGTCGCTGTGCTGGCCGGTCGGGCAGGAGGCGCTGGAAGACTCGCCGGGCGTCGCCGCGGCCGGCGCGTACACCGCCTACCAGCCCGACCCGCGCGTGCTCGACCTTCCCGGCCGTCCCGCGATCGTGCGCACCACGCCCGTGCCGGACGATCTCGCGCGCCTGGTCGCGGACGTGCGCCACGCGCGGACCGCCGCCGACCACGTCGTCGTGTCGATGCACTGGGGGCTGCCCGGCGACGAACTGGCCGAATACCAGGTCAGCTACGCGCACGCGATCGTCGACGCGGGCGCGGACCTGGTGGTGGGCCACGGTCCGCACACCGTTCAGGCGGTCGAGGTGCACCGCGGCCGACCGATCCTCTACAGCCTTGGCAACCTCGTGTTCGACTGGCCGGCCATGCGCGGGCGGCACCGGGACGGGCTGCTGGCCGGTTTCGTTCTCGGCGACCGGCCGCGCCTCGAACTGATCCCGGTGCGCCGCGACGAGGACAACGAATGCCTACCCCTGACCGGACCCGAAGCCGTGACGGCACTGCGAAGGCTCGCGCACCTGTCCGCGCGACGGAACACCCACGTCGCGGTCGGTGACGGGATCGGCACGGTGGAAGGCCTCACTGCGGGATGAGACGGCCGTCCCGTCACCCGGACGGCCGATCTGCCTTAAATGCAGATCAAGCTTTGCCGACAGGGGTACCGGGCCGGAGTACTTTACCCGGAGAGCGACCGGAAGTGGCCCAGACCACTTCGAGCCACCCCGGACGCTCACGCGCCGCGGAGCGCGGGGAGGCGACACGATCACATGGGGGTTGATCGTGTTCGAAAGGCGCGATTCGCGACGCTATCCGGGGAACGCCGCGGGCGCGGCAGCCCTTTCGCATCGCTCGCGACCGCGGCGCCACGGTTTCGCCCCGGGGAAGTCTCGTGAGCGGCGGGACAGCGGGACGCCGCCACCGCAAGGTGGCCGACGTTCGCGCCCGCCGCTCACGAGCAGTACTTCCCCGGCGCACACGGCGCACGAACGGGCCGTTTCGCGCGCAGCGTTCACGCGCGGTGCTCGCCTTGCCCGCAGGTGTTTTTCTGGTGCGCGTCGCGCACAAAAGGCACCGCTCGCACGCATCGCTCACGAGCGGTAGCGACTCCGCCAGTACTCATCATCACGCGATCAACCGGGTCCGCCTGCGCAAGCTGTGACCGGCTCACCCGCGCTGGAGGCTCGGCCCGCACCACGCACGAACCGCGCCCCTCGCCGACATCCCCACACTCCGGTGCTCACCACACAAGCACGGCAACCTCACCGCCGGGCCCCCTCGCCAGAAGCGCGCGGCCACTCACCGCACCGGCACGGACCTCACGCCCGGAGTTCGCCTGACGAGCGGTACTTGCCGATGAGGGTGCGGGCGCCGTTGAGTGCCACCCGGCCGGCGCCCTTCGCGCTGGAAGCGAGGACTGTGGTCCAGTCGAAGTAGTCGCGCCACAGCACGATCCGGCCGTCCTTCACCTCGAACGTGCCGCACACCCAGAACTCCGCCTGCCACGAACCGCGGCGCAGCACGTCCGTGCGTTCGGTGAGCACCACGTTGCCGTCCGCGGCGATGTGGTGGGTGCGTGCTTCGAAACCCGAGCCGTACTTGGCCATCGCGCGCAGTTGCTTCTCCACCGCGGCGAGGCCGCGCGCGGCGGGCAGCGGCACGTTCTGGTAGACGATGTCGACCGCCGCGTAGCCGAGCGCGCGGTCCACGTCGAGCTCTTCGAGTGCCTGCAGGAAGCCGGTGACCACTGCCTTGGGTTCGGTCATGGCTCCAGGGTAGAGCCCGCCGATCAGTACGGCCGGTCGCCGACGATCGCCACGCGCTCGGCGACCCGGGCGTGCGGGTGGTAGTCGTTCACCGCGTAGTGCTGGGTGGCGCGGTTGTCCCAGAACGCCACGGAGTCCCGCGCCCAGCGGAAGCGCACCTGGAACTCCGGCGTGTGCGCTTGCAGGAACAGATACCGCAGCAGCCGGTCGCTCTCCGCCGGCTCGAACCCGACGAGATGCGTGGTGAAGGCCTGGTTGACGAAAAGCGTGCGACGGCCGGTCTCCGGATGCGTGCGCACCACCGGATGCTCGACCGGCGGGAACCGGTCCTGCCAGCGGGTGAGCAGGTCCGGATCGGTGAACCGGGCGAATCCGGGGACGAAGTCGTGCACGGCGGTCGCGTCGTCGATGCGCTCGCGGACGTCGTCGGGCAGGTTGTCGTAGGCCGCGGCCATGTCCGCCCACATCGTGTCGCCGCCGATCGGCGGGACCTCGACCAGGCGCAGCACCGAGCCCAGCGCGGGTTCGGGCCGCCAGGTCACGTCGACGTGCCAGATGTTCTCGTAGCCGGGCATCGCCGCGCTGCGGGAGAACCGCACGACCTCGGCCGAATCGCCCTGCGGGATGAACGGGTTCGTCTCCAGCTCACCCCAGTTGCGGGCGAACTCGCGCTGCTGCTCGGGCGTGATCCGCTGGTCGCGGAAGAACAGCACCTTCCACTCCAGCAGCGCGCGGTTCAGCTCCGCGCGTAACCGAGGGGTCAGTGACTCTCCGAGGTCGACCCCGGCGATTTCGGCCCCGATCACGCGGCCGAGGGGACGGAGGGTGAACAGCTCGTACGGCCGTTCCTCGACCCCTTCGGGCAGCCGCCGCAAGACGCGCGGGCCTTCGAGGATGCCGTCGGAGGGGGTGGTCGCCAGGCGTGGCCGGGCCGGAAGGTCGATCGACACGGGGGCTCCCGTAGGTAGCTGGATTCGGCTGCACTGCGCGGAAAAACGCCTATCCGGGCGGAGAGCCGAGACGGCCGCGGCGCAGCAGCAGCGCCACCACACCCTCGCCGTGGACGCGCGCCGGAGCGCGGCCGGTGCACGGAGCAGCACGAATCTCCGACATGCTGCGAGGATCTCCGCGGCCCGGCGGACCGGTCAACCGTGGCCACTCTGTGGAACTGTCCCACGCCCGGCCGGGTCACGTCCGGCGGAGTGGTGTATGAGATCGACTCCGCGTGATCTTGGTTCGGGATTCTAGGCGGTTATTGCCTCGGTTGTCATGAGTGCCTCGCTGCCGGTCGGTGCGGCTTCGGTGGTGACGATGCGGATGCGTGAGCGGGCCAGTAGATCGAGGCCCATGTAGCGGCGGTTCTCGGTCCACTCATCACTCTGTTCGGCCAGGACGGCGCCGACGAGGCGGATCAGGGAGTCGCGGCCGGGGAAGATCCCGACCACGTCGGTGCGACGGCGGATCTCCTTGTTCAGTCGCTCTTGAGGGTTGTTCGACCAGATCTGGCGCCAGACCTCGCGCGGATATGCGGTGAACGCCAGCAGCTCATCGCGGGCGTTGTCGAGGTGCTCGGCTGCGTCGGGCCAGCGCGCGGTGAGAGTGTCGACCACGCGTCCGTACTGGGCTGTGACGGCGTCGGCGTCGGGCTGGTCGAAGATCGTGCGCACCTGCGTAGCGACATGCGGCTGCGCCGACTTCGGAACACGGGAGAGCAGGTTACGCAGGTAGTGGGTGCGACACCGCTGCCACGCCGCACCCGGCAACGCCGAGGCGATCGCCGCCACCAAGCCGGGATGGGCGTCGGAGATGACGAGCTGGACCCCGGACAGGCCGCGGGCGACCAGACCGCGCAGGAACGCCAACCAGCCCGCTCCGTCCTCGCTGGAGGCCACATCCAGGCCGAGGATCTCGCGGTGCCCGTCGGCGTTCACCCCGGTCGCGAGCAGCGCGTGCACGTTGACCACCCGGCCGTCTTCGCGGACCTTCACCGTGAGCGCGTCGACCCACACGAACGTGTACGGGCCCTGGTCGAGCGGGCGCTCGCGGAACGCGGCGACCTGCCCGTCGAGGTGCGTGGCCATCTCGCTGACCTGCGAACGCGACAGCGACTTCACCCCGAGTTGTTCGGCCAGCTTCTCCACCCGCCGGGTGGAGACACCGAGTAGGTAGGCCGTGGCCACGACGGTGACCAGGGCCTGCTCGGCGCGGCGGCGGTGGGTCAGCAGCCAGTCCGGGAAATAGGAGCCCTGGCGCAGCTTCGGCACCGCCAACTCGATCGTGCCCGCTCGGGTGTCCCACTCCCGGGCCCGGTAGCCGTTGCGCTGGTTCGTCCGCTCGCTGCTGCGCTCGCCATAGCCGGCCCCGCACTGCTGATCGGCCTGCGACGACATCAACGCGTTCGCCATCGTCGCGATCATCGTCTGCAACAGATCCGGCGACACACCCGCCGAGGCGAGCTCCTCGACAAGCTGGGCAGGGTCCACACTGTGTGGTGCGGCCATCGTGGTGGTCCTTCCTGGAGTTCCTTGGTCGGTACTCGAGAAAGATCACGCGGTGGCCGTCTCACGTCACGACGCCACGCCGCTCACCAGCGACGAACCCGTACACCACCTCCGCGGACGTAACCCCCGGCCGAGTGACCACACCGGACGTGATGGGGTTAGATTCCGCTACCGGTGATTGTCCACCGGGCCCGGAAGTGCGGAGGTTTCATGCCTGGTTCCACGAGTGAGCGGCTGGCTGCTGCCGCGGACGCGCTGGACCAGGCCGCCGCCGACGCGGACCGGGCGGCCGGACGGTTCGCGTCGGCACGGCTGGAGTCGACGCCGTGGGGCATTTCGGCTCCGGCCAGGGAGATCTCCGCGCGCTGGGAGGCCGCGCTGGCCGCACGGGACACCGACGCCCGCGTGCTCGGTGACGCCACCTCCGATCTGGCTGGTGAGCTGCGGATGGCCGCCCACCAGCAGTCCGGTCGCGCCCGGCCGGGACTCGCGACGTCGGTGTCCGGCTGAAGACGTTCGCCATGCCGTTCCTCCACCCCGACCTCGAGGCCGCCGCCGCGACGCTGACCCCGCTGCGTGACGCCGCCATCCGGATCGGCGCACCCGATCCCGTCGCGGCGCTGCGTCAGATCGACTGTTCTCCCCAGGCGATCCGCGATTCCGCGCGCACACTTTCGACCGGCCGGGACGTGCTGGTCACCGCGCGCCTGGAGTTCGAACGCGGGGCGCACCGCGCGGAACGGCGCTGGGGAGGCGAACCGGCCGCGCACTTCCGCAGCCGCGCCGATGAGCTGGACGTGCACTACCGCCAAGCCGCGGAGGTGGCCGCCCGCACCGCCGCGGTGGGCCTGGACCTGGCAGAACTGCTCGACCGCCTGGCCCGCCAGACGGCTGCCCAGGTGGTGGCGACAGCGCGGGCCACGACGCCGGCCACCGAGTCCATCCTGGCGGGCGACCGCACCGCCGAAGCGGCCTACCAGGTCCGCACCGCCTGCACGACCATCGGCGAGGCGGTGACCAGGGGCGTAGCGGCCATCACCGAGGCAACGACGTTCCTGGATCCGTTCACGACCCCGGTCCTGCCGGGCTGACGACGCGAGCTACCGCCACGGAAATGCCTCGCTGCAGCCCTGTCCGGCTGACGACCCGCACATCGGGATCCGGCGGTTGACCGACCCGGCCCACCCGCAGACCGAAACCACAGCAGCACCTCGCCCGACAGTCGGATCCGGCAGCGAACACACAGCCCCACCACGTCCACAACACCGCGACCGGCAAACCCCGCCCGTCCCGCGACCGCCACCCGCCCGCTCAGCCCCGACGGGTTGCCGTCACGAAGCCGCCGCGGGTGCGGTCCTCCGGTTCCCGGCCGTAGCGGGCCGCGAGGTCGGCCACCGCGACCGTCTCGGGGGTCCAGCCGTGGTCGTTCAGCCACTCCGGGGCCTGCGGCCCGAGGCCGCCCTGCCACAGGTCGGTGACCTCGCTGCCCACCGCGCGGGCGCGCCGCAACAAGCCGTCGGCTGCGCCTTCCGGGCGGTGTTCGAACGAGACCCGGCTGCCGGGTGCGGACAGCGCGGTGACGTCGATCAGCAGCCGCTCGGCCTCGTCGCGGCTGAGGTACACCAGCAGTCCCTCGGCGAGCCACACCGTGGGCCGGGTCCGGTCGAAACCTGCTTCCAGCAACGCATTCGCCCAGTCCGCACGCAGGTCGACCGGCACGACGGTCCGTGCGCACCTCGCCCGCGCGCCCTGTTCGTTCAGCACGAAGTCCTTGAACTCCAGTACTTCCGGCAGATCCAGCTCGTACAGCCGGGCCCCGTCCGCCCAGGGGAGCCGGAACGCCCGCGCGTCCAGTCCGGCGGCGAGGATCACCACCTGCCCGGCGTCCGCGACGAACTCGTCGTAGTACCGCGTGCGGATCGCGACCTGCTGCGCGAACACCGCGCCGAGGCTGCCGTCGCGCCGCTGCCTGCCCTCGAACAGCGCGCGTCCGGCGTGGAAGAACGCGCCCGCGTAAGGATCGTCGAAGAGCCGGTCCGGCCGTCCACTCTCCAGCGCCCTGAGCGCCGCGACCCCGACCGCAGTCCGCCCGACCGGCGGAAGCCGTGCCCCATCCACGCGCCGAGACTACCGACCAAACCCGCGCTGCCCACAACGAATTACTCAGTAAACAACACACCGCCAAACCGACAGTCACCTACGCCGGCGACCACACGTCGGGGGTCCGGGGGCGAAGCCTCCCGGGCGGGGCCTGGGGGTTGCCACCCCCAGAAAACGCAGCAAGCGAGACACGCCGACGCTTTCCGTCGGCATGCCTCGCCCACTCGCGCGCGGTGGCGGTGGGATTTGAACCCACGGACGGGATCAACCGTCACACGATTTCGAGTCGTGCTCCTTCGGCCGCTCGGACACGCCACCGCCGAGAACAATACCGGAACCCGCTCCCGCGGCGTCGTGGGGGTCGGTGGGTACCGGACGGCGCAGGGCGAAGTAGGTCTCGAGCAGGGCGGCGCATTCGCCGGCGAGGACGCCGCCGTGCACCTCGGGCCGATGGTTGAGCCGCCGGTCGCGTACGACGTCCCACAGCGATGCGACGGCGCCGGTCTTCGGTTCCCAAGCACCGAACACCAGCCGCGAGATCCGGGCGAGCACGAGCGCGCCCGCGCACATCGTGCACGGTTCGAGGGTGACGGCGAGCGTGCAGCCCTCCAGCCGCCAGCCGTCGCCGTGTACGCGGGCGGCGGCGCGCAGGGCGAGGATTTCCGCGTGCGCGGTCGGGTCGCCCAGTTCGACGCGGGCATTGCGGGCCGCGGCGAGCGGCCGTCCGTCGGGGCCGAACACCACGGCGCCGATGGGCACGTCGGCGCCGGGCCCGCACGCGGCTTCCAACGCCGCCCGCACGGCCTCGGTGTCGGCCGGGGTTCTCAGAGCCGGTCCAGCAGCTTCGAGTACTCCGCGGCGAATCCACATCTCTGCGCGATCATCTGGAGCTGTTCGTCCGGGTAGAGGTCCACCTCACCGACGATGACCTCCAGTTCGCCGCCCGGCAGGCCCAGGTCGGCCAGGATCTCCAGGTCACCTTCGGGCCAGACGGCGTCGTCGTCCTCGTCCGGCGGATCGACGCGCAGCACGTCGAGCACGTCCGCGGCGATGTCGTAGTCCAGTGCCGCGGCGCCGTCGGACAGCAGCAGCGACGGCCCTCGCGGACTGGGCCGGACGATCACGAAGAACTCGTCGTCCACGGCCAGCAGGCCGAACGCGGCACCGGTCGACCGGAGTTTCCCCAGTTCGGTGATCGCCGCGTCCAGCTCTGTCAGCGCCGCGGAATCGAGCGCACTGCACCGCCACTGACCGTCTTCCCGGACGACCGCCACCGCGAAGCCCGTGACCGGCTCTTGCACCGCCATGCGCACACCGTATTCCGCCACGCTGGCGAACGCACGCACGGTGCACCGGAATCCCGCGAGGTGCCACTATCGAGCCATGACCGGACCGACCGACCTGCCCACGATTCCCGGTAACCGGCACGCCGGGTTACTCGACGCCGCGCGTGCGCTCCAGGATCGCACTGTCGAACTCCGCCGAGCGATCCACCGCCGTCCGGAGCTCGGACTCCAGCTGCCGCACACCCAGGAGGCCATCCGGGCGGCCTTGGCCGACCTGCCGATCGAGCTCACCGAGGGCCGCGCGACGTCGTCGCTGACCGGCGTGCTGCGCGGCGCCCGTCCCGGGCCCGCGGTGCTGCTGCGCGCGGACATGGACGCGCTGCCGCTGGAGGAGGACACCGGGCTCGAGTTCGCGTCCGAAGTCGAAGGGGCGATGCACGCCTGCGGCCACGACACGCACGTCGCCATGCTCGCCTCCGCCGCCCGGCTGCTGGCCTCCCGGGTCGAGGACCTCGCGGGCTCGGTGGTGTTCATGTTCCAGCCCGGCGAGGAGGGCCACCACGGCGCCCGGCACATGATCCACGAGGGCGTTCTCGACGCGGCCGGTAGGCGCGTGACGCGGGCGTTCGGCCTGCACACGATGGCCACCACGAAGAGCGGGGTGCTGCAGGTGCGCGGCGGGCCGCTGATGGCGTCCGCCGACACCTTCCGGGTCGAGGTGATCGGCCGCGGCGGCCACGGTTCCGCGCCGCACGAGGCGGTGGACCCGGTGCCCGCCGCGGCGGCGATGGTGGGCGCGCTGCAGACCATGGTGACCCGCCGGATCAACGTCTTCGATCCCGCCGTGGTGTCGGTGACCCGCATCGAGGCGGGCACGACCACGAACATCATCCCCGAGACCGCCGTGCTCGAAGGCACGATCCGCGCGCTGTCGGAACACACTCGCGCCCAGGTTCGCGACGAGCTGCCGAAGGTCTGCGAAGCCATCGCCACCGCGCACGACTGCCGCGCGCTGGCCGAGGTCGACCCCGGCTATCCGCCGACGGTCAACGACCCGGCCGTCGCCGCCGGCGTGCTGTCCCTCGCCGCCGACGTCCTGGGCGAGGCGGACACCGAGGAGATCTCCGTCCCGAACATGGCCGCGGAGGACTTTTCGTACGTGCTCCAACGAGTTCCGGGCGCTTTCGCCTTCCTCGGAGGCTGCCCGCCGGACCATTCCCCCGACGAGGCGCCGGCCAACCACTCGAACCGCGTCGTGTTCGACGAGGCGGCCCTGGCCTCCGGGGTGGCGATGTATGCCGGCTTCGCCTTGGAGAACCTGCGTGGGTGAGCGGATCGGTGGGTCCGGCTTTTCGGACGGTTGACCTGACAGCTCGCGCACGTCGGCGCGTGGCCGGGGTTACTCGCGCGTCAAGAACGAGTCAGCGTGACCGGCCGAGACGTCAGGGAGCCGTTTCCGGGAGACGGGAACGGCGCCGGGAAGCAGTGAGCTGAGCGGGTCGATCCGACCGCATCGCACGGAGGTAACCGTGACGCTCAGCGAGCTGCTCCCCAGTCTCGGCTGCGAAGCCGCCGACCGCCTCGAGCCGGGGCTCTGGCCCCGGCGCACTCACCTCGGCGCGGGAGGTGAGCTGCTGTTTGCGGGTGCCCCGGTCAGTCACCTGGCCGCGCGCTTCGGCACGCCCACGTACCTCATCGACGAAGCGCAGGTTCGCGAAGCGGCTCGTGCGTACGGTCGAGCTCTGCCGGAAGCCGAGGTCGCCTTCGCGGGTAAAGCGCTCTGCACGCGCGGCGTACTGCGCTGGATCGCCGAAGAAGGGCTGTCCCTCGACACGTGCTCCGCGGGCGAGATCGCCGTCGCGCGGGCAGCCGGTTTTCCCGCGGAACGCATTCTGCTGCACGGCAACGCGAAGACGCCCGAAGACCTCAAGGCGGCGCTGGAGTACGGCGTAGGGCGGATCGTGCTCGACTCGCTTGACGAAGTCGAGCAGCTCGGTTCCCTCGCCCACGGTGTGCAAGACGTACTCGTCCGTGTCACGCCAGGTGTCCGCGGAGATACGCACGAAGCGGTCACCACCGGCACTGAAGGGCAGAAATTCGGCTTCTCGTTGCGAAGCGACGTACGTGACAACGTGGACCGCGCGGTCACCGCGGTACTCGCCCAGCCGAGCCTTCGGCTCACCGGGTTGCACTGCCACATCGGCTCGCAGGTGTCGCGCGTGGACCGCTACGAAGAAGCCGCACGACGGATGATCGAGGTGCTCGTACGCGTCCGAGAGAACCACGGTGTCGCCCTGCGGGAGCTTGACCTCGGAGGTGGTCACGCGGTTCCGTACGTGGCCCGTGACGATTCCTTCGACCTCACCGGATACGCGCGACGACTTCGCGTCGCGCTCGCCTACGAATGCTCGTCGCAGGACTTTCCGATGCCACGCCTGGTGATCGAACCGGGCCGTGCGATCGTCGGCGCCGCCGGCATCACTGTGTACCGCGTATGCGCCGTGAAACGCGGCTCGCGCACCTTCGTCGCCGTTGACGGCGGCATGAGCGACAACCCACGTCCTTCGCTCTACGGCGCCCGCTACACGGCACGGCTGATCGGACGGCACACCAAAGCCGCGCGTACGCCGATGACTGTCGTCGGCCGGCACTGCGAAGCAGGCGATGTACTGGCTGCCGACGTCTACCTACCCGACGACGTCCACGTCGGCGACCTGATCGCCGTACCGTGCACCGGCGCATACCATCACTCGCTGGCGTCGAACTACAACCTCGTGAGCCGTCCGCCCCTCGTCAGCGTCCACGACGGCCACGCGACGTTGCTCGTCCCCCGCGAAACCGAGGAAGATCTGCTTCGCCGCTGTTAGATCGGCTCGATCACCTGGCTGTCGCCTACGACCGAACCGCGCGACAGCCGCCGGCCGGCGAAACACCCAGGCACACGCGAGTGCCGTCATCGCGTACTCGATCGCGATGGTGAGCCCGACGGCGTCGACGGAGTCCGACAGTACGTTTTCGCTCCACGCAGCCAGCAGCACGTAGAGCCCGAGTGAGACGAGCCCGAACGCCCAGGTCGAGACGGACGGCGTCCGGTACTTCGGGTGCACGCGCGCGAAGGACTTCGGCAGTGCGCCGTAGCTCGCCATCGACAGCGTGGTGCGCGCGGCGGGCATGATCGTCGCCTGACTCGTCGC
The DNA here is from genome assembly GCF_014204865.1 of Amycolatopsis jiangsuensis. Lineage (NCBI taxonomy): Bacteria > Bacillati > Actinomycetota > Actinomycetes > Pseudonocardiales > Pseudonocardiaceae > Amycolatopsis > Amycolatopsis jiangsuensis. Next base: position 5,574,755 of record NZ_JACHMG010000001.1, on the reverse strand, counting down.
CGCGCCGCTCGTCAGCACCGAAACGATCAGCAGCACGCCCATCACCTGCGCACGCCGCGGGTCAGCCGACTCCTCGTTCACCGAAAGCGAACTCTCCCAGCCCCAGTAAATGAAAACCGCGAGCAGAACCGCCGACGCGGACCAGCGCGACGACGGAGAAGATCACCAGTGGCGCAGCTGCTGGTGATGAGCAGCCAGTCGGCCCTCACCGGCCGGTACACGCTTACGACGAACCCGAGCGTCGCGGCGATCGAGTAGGCAGGCACGGTCGACGACATCCCGATCACCGTCGAGGACACCATGCTCAGCGCATGCGAACGCAGCCCCTTGGCCGGCACCCCGAGTGCGACGGCTTCGGTCATGACCGGTCCTCCTCGGCAGGTGGTGAGGCTTTCCAAGGCCGCAAGAAGGTACCCATCCGGCGGCCGAATCCGGGAAAGGGCCTCCTGTTCGGCGGCTCCGGCAGATACGCTGCGCGCTTGAGAAATCACATGCCGAAACACAGGGAGGGACGGCATGGGTGACGAAACTGCCGAGGAGTCGCGCGCACCGAGAGCACTGGACAGCACCGATCGGACACTGATCACGCTGCTCCAGGACGACGGCCGCGCCTCGTTCACCACGCTGGCGAAGTCCGTGGGCCTGTCCGAAGGCGCGGTCCGCCAACGCGTACAGCGCCTGTTGCGGGACGACAAGATGCGCATCGTCGCGGTCACCGCCCCGGAGCACGTCGACCTGACGCGCCGGGCCATGGTGGGCATCACCGTCGACGGCGATCCCCGCGAAACCGCCGAGCACCTGGCGAAGATCCCGGACATCCACCAGGTGGTCCTGTGCTCCGGCCGCTTCGACCTGCTGGCCGAACTCCTCTGCCGCGACGACGAGCACCTGCTGGCCGTCCTGGGCGACGAGGTACGCCCGGTCCCGGGAGTCGCCGGCACGGAGCTGTTCGTGTACCTGAAGCTCGCCAAGCAGGACTTCGCCTGGGGGAAGCTGACGGTGTGACCGCGGTGGCCGGGCCCGGGTCAGGCGCTTCCGGGTCGGGTCGACAACTGTCGTGCCGCCGCCCGGATTGCCGCGACTGTCGGCCCTGTCCGCCGGGTACCGGCGCGCAGCATGATGCCGGGGTGAAGGTGCTGAACGAACGCGTCCCGTTCGGCGCACCCGGGTTCGGCTGTGCTTCCGCCCGTCGAGAGGAGAACATCATGTATCTGACCGGCGCCACCGTCGTCGACGGGACTGGCGACGAGCCCGTTCCCGGCCAGACCGTCCTCGTCGAGGACGGGTGGATCGTCGAGCTGGGAGGCGTGCCGCCGGCCGGCGCGGACGTACTCGACTGCGCCGGGCTGACGCTGACCCCGGGCCTGATCGACGCCCACGTGCACTTCGGGCTCTCCAGCCCGATCGAGGCCAGCGTGACGCACGGGCTCTCGGTCGCCGAGCTCGCCGCCGACATGTTCGAAAACTGTCGTCAGACCCTCGACGCCGGGTTCACGACCGTGCGCGACACCGGCGGTATCGACGGCGGGCTCGCCGGTGTCGTCGCGAAGGGCAAGGTGCCCGGACCGCGGATCCTGCAGTGCGGCCCGGTTCTCTGCCAGACCGGCGGGCACGGCCACATGTCCTCGGAGTGGGAGCCGACCGCGGACTGGGCCGAGCACGACGTTCCCGGCCTGCGCGCCCTGTCGTTGCTCTGCGACGGTCCCGACGAGATGCGCAAGAACGCGCGAGAGGCGTTCCGCCGCGGGGCCGGCTTCCTGAAGCTGTGCGTCACCGGCGGCGTCGTGTCGCGGCACGACAAGCTCACCGACACCCAGTTCGACGTCACCGAGATCGCCGCCGCGGTGGCGGAGGCGACCGCGCGCGGTACTTACGTGACGGTGCACGCGCACAACAACGAAGGCATCCGCAACGCCGTCGCCGCCGGCGTGCGCTGCGTCGAGCACGGCTCGCAGATCGACGAGGCGACCGCTGCGCTGCTGGCCGAGCACGACGTCGCCCACGTGCCCACGCTGGCCGTGGTGTACGCGCTGCTCGAAGACGCCACGGAGTCCGGGCTGCCGGCGAGCATCGCCGACCGGGTGGGCGTGGCCATGCAGGGCCAGATCGACGCCATCCACGCCTCACGCGCGGCCGGCGTGCGGATCGGGTCCGGCTCCGACCTCATCGGCCCCCGGCAGGGCAACCGCGGCCGCGAGCTGCTGCTGCGCTCGGAGATCGAGGACCCGATGGCCGCGCTGGTCTCCGCGACCCGCGTCAACGCCGACATCCTCGGCATCGGCGCCGAGGTGGGCACGATCGAGCCCGGCAAACGCGCCGACCTGGTCGCCTTCCGCGGCAACCCACTCGACGACCCGAAACTCTTCGCCGACCGCGCGTCCGTGTCACTCGTCGTCCAGGGCGGAACCGTGGTGAAAGACGCCCGGTGAGGCGCAGGACCCGACGTCCCGGTGGAGCGTTTCACTCCAGCGGAGTCGTCCACAACGCACTGATCGGAAGACACGCGAGGTTTTCCCCGAAAGGGAGCTGCTGGTCGCCACAATAAAGGACGAAACCGGCACGCAGGCGGTCGCCGAGACGCCGTTGGAGCAGGCGAAGAGAACGAAAGTCGTCGGAGCGGACGGTTTCAGCCGCTTTCACTTCGACGGCTACCACGCGGCCGGAGTTGTCCTCCAGTACCGCGTCGACCTCATAGCCATCGCGGTCCCGATAGTGGTGCAGGCGGGGCATCGTCTGGCTCCAGGTGATCTGACGCGCGAGTTCGCCGAGGACGAACGTCTCGACGAGTCCGCCTGTCGTTGCGTCATTGGCAACTCCGGATACCAGGTGCCCGGCCAGGCCGACGTCGTTGAAGATCAGCTTCGGCGTGGCGACGGCTCGGGCTGTCGCGTTCGCGGACCAGGCAGGGATCAGCCGGATCAGGTAAACGAGCTCGAGAAGTCCCACGTAGTCGCGGACAGTCGACGCGGGGAGGGCCAGGTCCGAGGACAAGCGGCGGTAGTTGAGCAGACCGGCGGACTGCGCGGCGAGCGTTCCGACCAAGCGTCGCATGTCGGACCCACGCTGGATGTCCGCGACCTGGTGCACGTCCCGGCTCATGATGTCGTCGAGGTAGGACCTGAAGAACTGCCCGCGCCGGCGCGGCGTGGTACGACGGACAGCCTCGGGGTATCCACCGCGAGCCGCGAGAGCCAGGTAGTCACGGCGACGAAGTTCCGAAGGAGGCGCTGAGAGCCGGCTGCCGTGCTCGAACGCAGCGTCGACGAATCCGTCGGGACCGCCTGTGATCTCTCCCTGGGACAGGGGGAACAGCTCGATGGTCTCCGAGCGTCCGGGCAGCGCATCGGGAAGCTGGCTCAGGCCGAGCAGCCTCGCCGAGCCCGTCAGCAGAAACCGGCCGGGGCGAGGGTCACGATCGACCACATGCTTGATAGTCAGCCACAACTCCGGAACACGCTGGACCTCATCGATGAGCATGAGACCCGGAGTGTCGAGGAAAGCGACTGGATCCGCAGCAGCCGAAGCCCTCGTCCGAGGATCATCGAGATACCGCCGCACAACATCGGAACGATCGCGCAGGCACAACTCGGCAAGCGTGCTCTTACCTGTCTGGCGCGCTCCGTTGACAATGACTACACGCGTGTCTTCGAGCGCCTCCGCGACCAGCTCAGCAGTCCTTCGCGGGAGATAGCGGTCAGCTTCACGCACACCTCGACCGTACCAGGCCTTCGTGGATCTGCCGAGGGTTGTTTCGCTGATTTGCCGACATCTCCTTCGCTCATCTGCCGGCATGTGTGTCGTGGATCTGCCGGGACGTGGCCGCGCCGTTCGGAACGAAGGACGCGGCCGGAAGGCCGGGGTGGCGGCCCGATAGCGGGTGACCGACACCACAGGCGACAATGGAGGACGTGACCGCCACGCTGAGCAAGTCCACCCTGGAGATCGGGCCCTACCAGGTCGATCCGCCGGTCGTGCTCGCGCCGATGGCGGGGATCACCAACGTCGCGTTCCGGCAGTTGTGCCAGGAGTACGGCGCCGGCATCTACGTGTGCGAGATGATCACCGCGCGCGCCGTCGTCGAACGGCATCCCGGGACGATGCACATGATGACCTTCGGCGAGCACGAGAAGCCCCGGTCCATGCAGCTCTACGGCGTCGATCCGAAGACCATGCGCGAGGCGGTCAAGATCATCACCGGGGAAGGGCTCGCCGACCACATCGACTCGAACTTCGGGTGTCCGGTGGCGAAGGTGACGCGGAAAGGCGGCGGCGCGGCCTTGCCGTTCAAGCGGCGGCTGTTCGCGGACATCGTCCGCGAGTCGGCGAAAGCGGCGGGCGAGGCGGGCGTTCCGTTCACCGTGAAGTTCCGGGTCGGCATCGACGACGACCACCACACGTTCCTCGACGCCGGCCGGATCGCCGAGGCCGAGGGCGCCGCGGCGGTCAGCCTGCACGCGCGCACCGCCGCTCAGCGCTATTCCGGCCAGGCCGACTGGACCACGATCGCCGCCCTCAAGGAGGCCGTGACCAGCATCCCGGTACTGGGCAACGGCGACATCTTCAGTGCCGCCGACGCCTTGCGGATGGTGGACGAGACCGGGTGCGACGGCGTGGTCGTCGGCCGCGGCTGCCTCGGCAGGCCATGGCTGTTCGGCGAGCTGGAAGCCGCCTTCAAGGGCACCGCGATCCCGACCCCACCGAACCTCGGCGAAGTGGCGAAAGTCCTGCGCAGGCACACCGAGCTGCTGGTCGAGCACGACGGCCACGACAAGGCCATGCGTGACATCCGCAAGCACATGGCCTGGTATCTGATGGGCTTCCCGGTCGGTTCCGAACTCCGGCGCGGGTTCGCCATGCTCTCGAGCATGCAGCAGCTCGACGACCTGATCGCCCAGCTGGACCACGACGCTCCGTTCCCGGATGCCGCGACCGGTCCGCGCGGACGCCAGGGCTCCCCGGGCAAGGTGACGCTGCCGCACGGCTGGCTCGACGATCCGGACGACGACTGTGTTCCCGAGGCCGAGGACATGCATTCCGGCGGCTGACCAGCGCGGACCGGTTACCGAGACAGCGATCGATCCGAACACTCCGGTCGGCGTGGACCCGAAGCGGGCCAGCGTGGCGTGAGTTTGTGACTACCTGTTGGGCCCGCTCGGCAGCGAGTCGATGTACTCGCGCATGACCTTGGCCGACTCGTGCCGTTCGCCCTTGTGGTGATGCAGCGTCGCGACCTGCGCGCGATGGGCCGCGACCAGTCCAGGTGCGCGCGCACCACTTCGTTGTTCAGGATGCTGCGCGGGTCGAAGATGTCGCCTTCGACGTAGCGTGTCTGCTCGTCGGTCTCCAGCAGCGCCCGACCGTGCGCGGTGACCACCGGGTCGTTGTCCACGTAGACGACCTTCGACTCCGGCCGGAGCCGCTGCGCGATCTGGTGCGGTCGATCTCGTAGTTGTCGTTACCGCCTCCTACGTGGTCATCTCCCACCTGCTCGACCCCGAGTCGGACGACACCGCGGTGCTGCGCGAGTTGGAAGACGCCGTCGCACGCGGCTCGCTGGGCGGTGCGACCTGGCGTACCCGCGGCGAGATCACCGAGCTGTTCGGCGGCCTCGAGCTGATCGAGCCGGGCCTGACCGAGCTTGTGCACTGGTGGCCGGACGGCCCCCGGCTCAAGCCCCTGACGGTCGCCCACCGCATCATTGCCGGCGGGATCGGCCGCAAACCCTGATCGGTTGTCCCCAGGCGCTGACCTGCGTCTGAGCGAGCTCATCCCCAGGTGTCTTCAGGTTGTCCACACGCCCTGTGGACAACCTGAAGACACCTGGGGACAACTCTGTGACACCGCGGGGTGTCAGGCGCCGAGTTCCTGTTGGACGCCACCCACGGCGATCTTCCGGGGCTGCGCCTTCTCGGCGACCGGAATGCGCAGGGTCAGCACGCCATCCACGTAGTCGGCGGCGACGCGAGTCGTGTCGAGCGTGTCGCCGAGGAACAGCTGGCGCGTGACCTTGCCACGCGGGCGCTCGGACACCTGGACCTGCACGTCGTCCGCCGGGCTCGCGGTGTGCTCGGCACGGACGGTCAGCACGTTGCGCTCGACGCTCACGTCGATCGAGTCCCGCGCCACGCCGGGCACGTCGAACTGCACGACGTACTCGTCACCGGCACGGTAGGCGTCCATCGGGATGGTGCGCGAGGCGCTGCCCTGGCTGCCGAAGAACTGCTGGGTCAGGCGGTCGAACTGGGTGAACGGGTCGGTACGGATCAGCATGTCTGGCTCCTTCGTCGGGACGGCTGCGGCCGGTTTCCCGCCGGCCATCGCGCCTTACGAAGTTGACAACTGACGGCTCAAGTTAATTGTTCCCCGAACCATCAGGAGCGACAGTGATCTCGCGAACACTGTCGGCCAGAAGCCGCAGGCAACCGGGGGCTCCCGGGTTCAGGAGCAGGTCGACGTCCTCCTGCTGGTCGAGAAGGTGAAGCAGCTCGGACGGCGACACCGGGCGCCAGCCCGCGGCACGGACCCGGCGGCGGTGGGCCGGGGCCGTGGTGACGAGCAGGCACGGGATGTTGTCCGGCGACGGGGCGACCATGGGGGTCTGGTCGGCGTCCACTGCCACCGCGAAGGCCGATTCACGAAACACGGCGCCGAGTTGGGCGAAGTCAGCTTCACCGCGGGCAGTCAGCCGAAGAACCGCGTCGAGTGGATCGGTCGGCGAGTTCCCCGTGGCCGGGTCGTAGGACGGGTTGGGCTCGAACCGGCTGACGGATCCGTCCGCGCGGACCAGCCAGCCACCGACAACCGCCTGCGAAGGCGGGCTCGGCACCTCGTCGCCGTCCTGCGCCGAGGCCGGCCGCCACTCCGGGTCGACGAGCAGCACCCACTGGTCATCGGTCATCGTCGGCACCTCTCCACTCAGTGCTCGCGTGCGCACAAAGCTGCTGTCGTCGGGGGTGGAGACAGGTCCTTAGGTCGAACCTATCGAACTGTGCCGGTCGCGGCGCCGTCTGCGACCGTGCCCGACCGGAACCCTTCGGCGGCCGGCTACTGGACATCGCTGGATCCAGTGCCGGAGCCCGCCTCGGTCAGGCTGGCGAGGGCAGCGGCGTTGCGGGCGGACGCCGCGCGTTGCTGTTCGCGGTAACGGCGGATGGCTGCCGCGGTCCGCCACCGGTCCAGCCAGCCCAGTCCGACGACGCTCAGCCTGTGCATGGTCCACAGCGTCTCGCGGGTCTGCTCCACCCGCTCGCCGAAACTGTCCGGCGCGTCCGGCCAGCCGTCCAGCGTTCCGCGGACCGCGGCGCGGAGCACGTCCGCCGGCAAGTCTTCCGTCGCGAGCGCCCTGGTCGCCGTGGCCAGATCCCGTGCGTAACCTTCGGGGTCGGCTTGGTCTGGCACCCGGGTGAGCTCTTCGAGCAGCAGCGTGCGGCCGCCGGGCGCACTCAGCACGGCAGCCAGTGCACCGTGCCGGTCCAGGACCTCCATGGCATCGGCGATCCGGGCGACGTCCGCACCATCCCGGGTCGCTGCGACCAGGTCGAGAAGCACGGTCGTCGCGTCGGGGTTGTCCTTGCCCAGCAACGTATCCGGCACACCATGCAGGTGCAGGAGCGCGTAGTGCTCGGACAAGCCGGCCGCCGCGGCCGTCTCGGCGGGAGAAAGCCTCGGCGCCAGCGGGGTCTCCGGGAAAGAAACAGTGGCAGCAGCGGGACCGGCCGTGCTCAGCGCGACCAGTTCGGCCGCGGCGATCGGCGTCGCCGCATTCAGCACGTCGAGCTCCGCCTGGATTCGCGCTACGAGACGGTCCTGGAGTTCCGTCGAGCCGGTGAGCGTCAACACCGGGGCAGGGAGGCCGTCCCCGACCCGCTCCACAATGGACTCAGCCATCCAGCGCGCGAGCGTTGCTTCCGACTGCTCGTCGCCGAGCGGCCGACGTCCTGGCGACTGCGGGGGCACCACCGGTCCGACACCCAGCCTGGCCGGGCGACAGACCGCACCGGCACGCCAGATCCCCTTGTCTGTGACGGCGAACAGCTTGCGTGCCGACGACGGCAGATCCACGACCTGCCACCGTCCGGTCGACGCGTCCAGGCGGCGGTCGATCACGTGCCGCACGTCGTGCACGAGAGTCGGCGACAGGGCAGCCAATTCGAGCACAGCGGTCCAGACCAAATCGGGCCGCTCGTGCCGATGGACGTCCAGGGCAACCGATGTCAGGTCCAAGGTGGATCCACCGCGACGGAGTCGCGTGAGGACGGACCCGAGCAGCTTCACGGTCCCTGCCCGGTCGGTCACGCGGACCGGCCCGGCAGGTGGCTGCGGACGGAACCACCAGGTGTGCGATGCGGCACGGACAAGCTCCTCGACCATGCGACGGTCCAGTTCGAGAGCCTGTTCGCCACCGCTGATCAAGTAGTCCGCGGACGGGTGTTCGCTGCCTATCGACTGGACATTCACTGCATCGACCGGGAGGTCCGTACCGCTGGCGCGCAACTCGTCGGTGAACGCCCTGGTCGACACCGGATCAGACGTCAACGGCAGTGGACCTCGGAAGTCTGCAGTGACGCGATCGCGTGCCACGGCGGACAGCTCGACATCGCCCAGCACCGTCGGCTCTTCACTAACGGCGTCCACTTCGGACGCCGAGTAGTGCATCCCGACGATACGGCCGTCCTGACTCCACGGCCGTGGCACGGCGGGCGTCGGGACGTCGTCCAAGCCCTGGAACACCACCGGGTCCGGTGAACCGGAGGTGATCTCCACGGCCGGTTCGCCGGCCGGGCGGAACGAAGTCCTGACCCGACCGTCCCCATCGGAAACTCGGAGCTTCACCGGCACCCGGTCCAGGACGTCCGCCCCCAGCTCCCGGGCGAGGTGCCCGGCCAGTTCCCTGGCAGTGGTCGCCGCCCGCGCTCGGCCGTCCGGACCGGTGCCGGTGACCTCGATGGGCGGCAGCGCACCTCCGCGCGCATCGGCCGCGCGCAGGGATTCGGTCAGCCGCGCAGTGCCATTCTCCAGCGGGTCAGGGGAATCCGCCACCAGTACCGAATCCACGGGTCGCAGAGTGGCAGCGCGCTGGACCTCGCCCAAGTGGTGGTGCACCCGGCTGTCATCGATGTTCAGCAGAGCACGAGCCGCAGGTGGCAGCGGTACATCGTGCACTTCACCGGTGTAGCTGCTGCGATCGGTGACGGTGCGCACGAGCGCGGCCAGCTCCGGGTCGGAAGCGAGGTAGGACAACGCTGCCTGCCACACGAGGTCCGGATCGGCGTGCCGGCGCACCGCGGGCTCGACCGCGGTCAGGTGCAGGTCACCGTCCCGGTTGTACAGACCACGTACCAAGGTCTGGACCACGTGCTGCGTCAGCTCCAGCGTCTCGAAGCGGTCCGACAGCGGGGGCGGGTCACCCTGCGGGGGCAGCAGCCAGCTGTGGTCGCTGTTCATCCGGATCTCCGCCATACCCGGCAGCTCCTGTGCCGAGCTCAGCCCGATCCGGCGGGCGGTCTCGGTCAGCGCGACCGGACCCGAGCGGTACATGACCGACTGCCGGTGCACCCGGCCCAGCGGCGTCGAGAAGAAGCCCTGCCCCAGTGCATCCACCTCACGCGGTAGCAGATTCGCCTGCGTCTGACCGTAGTTCTCGCGCAACTGGTCCAGATAGGCTTTCGCGAACGGGTGCCCCTTGGACATGGTGAACGCCGAGTTCGCGATGTTCCCGCCGACCCGGTGCACCGCGTAACCGGCGTCCGACTCGGCCGCCCGGACGACATCGCCCAGGCCGTGCACGACGTTGTCCCCGTCGGTGTAGAGGCCGCCGAACCGGTACATCAGCTCCAGCCGCAGGATGTCGCTCGCCGCGGCGAAACCCGGCCCGGTCTGCTTGGCCACCTCGGAAAGGTAGAACTCCTGCGTCAGCATCGGATGCTCGCCGGTGAACACCTCGGCGACATCGACCAGCTGGATGTTGTGCTCCGCCGCCCAGTACACCAGGTCCCGGACCTCGTGCAGTGGATCAGGCCCGTCCTCCGGAGCCGCGGTGGTCAACGCCAGTTCGGTCTGCCAGCGCGGAACGTCGGTCCACAGGACCGCGACGATGCCTTCACCGAGCCGGTCCGCGGCGTCCCCGAAGTTGCGGCGGAAGGTCTGCATCGTTCCGGTGTTCCGCAGTGGACCGCCGAGCCAGATCGCGTGCATCAGCAACGGAGTGGCGGTCGTCTTGGCCAGCGGCTCGACGGTACCGGGCGCCCACTCGGCCAGCTTGTCGTCGGCGCGCTCCTTCTCGAGAGTCCACTCGCGATTGTCGTGCAGGTGCGCGGGGTCCAGATGCTCCCGGCTCAGCTGGTAGCCCTTGGTCAGGTCCAGCAGGTCGAGGAAGCTGAGGCTCTGCCCCGCGGTGAGCCGGCTCAGGTCGTGTCCACGCAGGAAGTCCGGCGGCTCCGGTGCGCGGTAGAGGCCGAACAGGTCCGGCCCCAGCAGCGGCGCCGGAGCCGGCCCGTTGACCTCGGTTTCCCGGAGGTCGGACACCAGGTCGCTCGCCGACGAGTAGGTGTTCTCCTCGGCCAGCACGTAGTCCGGGCCGGCTTCCACCGTCGAACCGGCCGACAGCGACTCGCTGGAGACCAAGTGGTCCAGTTCCGGGCGCACCTCGCCGGGCAGCGCCCCGAGATGGGTCGCGACGTCCGCCTTGAACTGCTCGGCAAGCTCGGCCGGTATGGCGACCGGCGGGAGCGGCGACCGGTCGAGGTGGTGCTCCACGAGAGTTTCCGCGTAGTACCGGGCGTCCGGACGTCCGGGGAACGCACCGGCGCGGGCGGGACCGGTGCTCCACGCCGGGTTGAGTCGCACCGGCCGGGACAACTCCGTGCCGGTCCAGGTTCCTTTGCCCGTCACCGTGTAAAGGCCACGCGCCATCGGGGGCAGCTCAGCGCGCGTCCACTTCCCGATCTCCGGGTCGCGCCCTGCTTCGACGACCGTGTGCACCGCGACGTCCGGCCGCGCGGCGAGCCGCGTCAGCGCCGCCGACCAGATCACGTCCGGCCGCTCGTGCCGGGAGACCAGGTCCCGCACCTCGGTCAGTCGCAGCACGCCGGTGCGGGAAACCTCGTCGGCAAGTTGCGATTCCACAGTGGACGCCAACGCGAGCGTGCCGTACCGGTCGGACAGCGGGATCGGGCCGGCTGCGGGCTCTGGCGCCAGCTCACCGTGTTCCATTTCCCGGACGAGGCCGACGATCGCCTCGTCCCCGGGATTGCCGCCGAAGGTCCGAAAGTGCCCACCCTCGGTGACCGTGGTGAAGCTCTGCGTCGCACCGATGGCCTTGCCGAGTGCCGACGAGTCGCGGCCGAACAACGCCGGTTTTGTCGGGGCGTGCACCGTCGCCGGTCCGCCGAGTTCGCTCAACGTGCGCTGGAAGTCGTGGGCGAGGCCGCCCGGTCCGTCGGTCTGGCCGGCACTGCACGCAATGAGCGTGACCGACGAATGAGTCTGCGCGAACAGCGCGGAGTTCGCGACGATCCGGGCGAAAGCGTCCCCGCTGACGCGCACGGTACGGCCGCCCAGCAGTGTCAGTTTGACCGACTCCGGCCGGCCATGGGCGAAGACGAAGAACGAATCCTCGTCCCACGGTGCCGCGGATTCGTCGGCCCATTCACCGAACCGGCGCCCGGACAGTTCCGGCGTCGCCCCGGTCGCTCGGGCCTGCCGCAGCAGCGGATCGAACTTTTGCGGCGTCGCGCCCTCCGGCAGAGTGCTGATCTGCCCGGAGTTGTCGGTGACCCAGTCACGTTCGATGTCCCCGGTCTGCTCACTCGCCGGCAGGAAGGACACCGCACGCACCTTCCCCGACCTGTCCGTGACGGTGTGCGTCTGGATCTCGGAGACGCCGAAGTCGTACGGGCTTCCGGTGTCCGTGTCCCAACCGGACACCGTGGAGACGTTCGCCGCGTCGCTGGCTTCGACCGTCCCTTCCCGGTGTTCCTCGGTGACGACCCCATCGCGCGGGGTGTCCGTCGACGGCTGCGGCCAAGTGTGCGCGCCGATCTGCGTGTCCACTTCGGACTTGGCCTGCCACCACGTCCGGAGTGCCTCGTCCGCCTTTTCCCGGGCAGCACGGATCCGGTCGTTCGCGTCGTCCTGCCGCGCCGAATGGTCCGAATGCTTGTTCCGGTACTCGTCCAGTACGTTCAGGATTTCCGCGGCACGGTCCTGCGCCGCCTGCCGCTGCCGGACCAGGTCGGGCTGCCCGTCCCGCACCTGCTGCGCCTGCTGCTGTGCGTGCCAGGCGTCCGCCACCAAGTCGTTTTGTGCGACCGAACCCGGTTCTTCGCTCAGTGCCAGCGACAGCAACTGCTCGTCGAGGTCGTTGAGCCGGTTGATCTCGGCGTTGCCGGCACGCAGTGCCTGACCCGCTTCGCGTGCCTCGTTCTGCGCTGCATCCAGCGCCTGCCGCAGGTGCCGCACCGGATCGTTGTCGTCGACCGCGACGTTCAGACCGCGGGCACCGCCGGTCGCGTCGTGGACGTTGTCGTTCTCGGCCAACCACGCGTCATCGAAGTCCTGCTGTGCCTTTTCGAGTTCCTCTTCTGCGGACCGCCAGTCCTCGGCGGCCTTCTTCACCGCGTCTTGTGCCGAAGTAAGCGACTCCGGCAATGGCTCGCCGAGCGCCTGTTCGAGATCCGAGCCATTCATCCGCGTCCGGGACGATTGCGGCACCCGTACCTCGACAGCCGCGGTCTTTCCGCCGACGGTGGCGACGACGCGGTACTCGACGTCGAACCCGACCAGCCCGGTCCGGCCCTTGTCCTTGCCGACCACGGAACGCTGCGCCGGGTTCGTGCTCGACGTCGGGTCCACGCGGGCGACCGGATTACGCACGTCCAGCCCACCCCAGGAGTGCATGTTCCGATCCGGGTCGGTGATCCCGCCGGCGCCGAGGTTGCCCTGCTGCTCACCGCTGAGCGTGGTCTTGGCCTCACCGGTGAACGTCGACCCGGACTGCCGGGACCGCTCCAGTTTCACCGAATCGCTCAGGCCGGTCAGGTCGGGCTTGACCACGCGGGCGTACACCTTCACCGAGCCGTGGCCGCTGCCGGTCACCGCGGAGGAGTGCAGCTCCGGCAGGACGAACGGCTTGTCGACCATGTCGGGCAGGTTCGCCTGCAACGTCTCGTTCGTGATCGACGAGGACAACGTGTTGTGGGAGCCGGTCCCCGGGCCGGTGAGCCCGCTGCCCGCACCGGCCAGCCGCAGCGCGCGCAGCGCCGCCGCCCGCACGTCCGCGGCACCACGCACACCCTCGACCATCGAGGAATCCGGCAGGGGACCGAATCCCGCCTGCTGCCAGGACCGCAGCGCGTCCTCACTGGACTGGTCGGCGCCGAGCTCCGTGGTCCGGGATCCGTAGAGCTTGGTGTGGTAACGCTCGTCACCCGAGATCTTCTGGTCGTCAGCCGACGACCGCGAGGTCACGGTCGCCTCCTGCGACGCGACCGGGTAAGTGTGCCCGTCGCGGGCCACGACCAGTTCGAACTGGATTTGGTGCCGGTACCGTGCCGACGGTCCGCTCGAGGACGCCGTCACGGCCGTGGTCGTCGTTTTGTTCTCGACAGTCTGGTCGCTCTTCGCTCGGGTGCCCGACGCCCCCAGGTAAGCACCGTCGTACCCGTTGAGCTTCGGTTGACTGTCCTGGAACAGGCCGCGTCCGGCGCCCCGGACCTGGCCGGTGTAGGAGGAGCCGTGGCCCGAGTTCTTCTTGTCCGTCCGCGAGGAGTTCACGACGTGGTCGACTTCGCTGCCGTCGTTCTGCACGTCCACGAACTGGGTGTCGACGATCTTGGCCTTCAGCAGCAGCTGGTAGTTGTCGGTCCAGAGGACACCCTGGTCCTGTGCCACCAGGGAGACGCCGCCGTCGAGCGCACTGTCCACAAGCGACGTCACTGCTTCCGGGGAAGCCGTCTCCAGCGTGCGCTGCAGATTGTTCATCGAATCGTCGAGCACCGACTTCGGCAGCAGCTTGCCGCCGAGCTTCCCGAGCTGCTGACGGGCTTCCTGCACGAGTCCGGACAGGTTGGGCGCGTCCTCCAGCACCGCCGCACCGAGGGAGTGGGACTTTCCCCCGACCATCGCCGGTGTGGAAAGCGTGCCAGGAGCCGGATTCCGCGGCTCGACCGGCGGCAACAGGCCCTCTGTCCGCGCGTCGTCCTCGGTCATCGAAACGAACACCGAGCCCGGCAGCTGCACGTCCGCGCCCGCCCGCGAGATGGGACCGTTCACCAGGCCCTCCTGGCGACTCTCGGCAACCAGCCGGACATTCGCGTCGTACTGCACCAGGACCGTGCGGCTGCCGGCCGGCGCCCGGGTGGTGTGATCGACACTCGCGGTCATCTCGTTCGACGACCCCGAGGTGCGCTGCCACGGGCTCCACTTCGCCGTGCCGGCGGTCTGGCCCTGGCCGTGCGCGTCACCGGCGGACGGCCGCACGGTCAGCGCCAGCTGCGCGTTGGCTTCGAGCGCTTGTTTGCGGCTTGCTTCGTAAGAGGCCTTTGAGCCGCCGGAATAAGTACGTTCACCGCCGCCGGTTTCGGAGACCGAGACCAGTTTCGGATTGCTGAGCGACATTCCCATCCCGAGGCCGCCGACCCGATCGGCCATCCGGCGTTCGTACCGGAACCCGCCGGCAGTCCCACCCTGCTTCAACAACTTCGGTACGAGCCCACGGAGGTTTTCCGGGGAAAAGAGCCGGTCCACACGGGCACGCGCCTCGCTGCCGGAAAGGCCGAGCACGGCGTCCCCGCCGGCGGCGCGCTGCAACTGCCGCAACCCCTCGTCACGCAGCGCCTCGGTGTTCGCGAACGCGTCGACGTGCAAGAAATTCGGCGAAGGCTGACTCTGCTGCTGGGTCAGCACATCGTCGATGCTCGGAGTGTCCTTCGGGGACATCGCCACGACACCTGGCTTGCCCGAGGTGAACTCGCCGGGGTCCTTCTTCAGCGCCGTACCGTCATTGACCCACAGATCGACCTTGCCGGAGATCTTCGGCAGTGCCGGATGGCCGGTCTCGGCCACAGTGGACACCTTGGGCGTGACCCGGAACGGCGAACCGGGGGTCAGCCTGCGCACCCACGGCCGGTTGCGGGTGTAGCTGGTGATCTCGACCTCGAATTCGACGTCGTGCTCGAACACCTGCGAGTCCGGGCTGCCACCGTTGACCGTCGTGGTCGTCACCGTCGGGCCGCCGGAGTTCTTCCACGTCCGGTTGTCCGAGTACTGCAGTGGCGAGACAGTCGGGCTGATCCCCACCTTCGCCACGGCCGAGGCCGCCGGAATGACGACGCGGCCTTCCACACCGAGCGACCAGCCGCGTTCCGTCGTGGTAGCGCTGGTCAGCGACGGGCTCACCTCGTTGCTGTTCTTGACCGAACGGCCGTCGGACTGGCCGAGGTGCCGGCCCGGTCCGGTCTTCGCCTTCACCGTCACGTTGATGTATTCGTCGGTGAACAGCCCGCGCCGTTTGAGCTGCGTCGACACACCCTGCGTCAGCAGACTGTCCATTCTGCCTCGCAGTGAGGCCACCGAGAACGTCGAGGCGATCTTCCTCAGGTTCGCGAACCGCTCGGCGACGTCACGGCCGGAATCCTGCTGATCACTCTGGAACTTGTCCCAGCGCGGGAGGAACTTCTCGAAGCCGGGCAGATCGCGGAGCGCGGATTCGATCTGCGGCTGGACCTGCGTCGCCGGCGCGAACGATCCGGCTCGCACGTTGCCCGCCGCCGCGGCCGCGGCGAGGTAGGGCGGCTCGTACCGCGTGCCAACGTCCTTGAACTTGGGCGCCGTGTCCTTCGGCACCGGAAGCCCTTGGGCCTTCGCCTCCGGCAAGCCCATCCGGGTGTAGGAAGTGGCTTGCACGGTGGTCTTCTCACCGGTGGAAGTGGTGACGTCGAGGTCGACAGTCACCTTGTACAGGCCGATGTCCCCCTTGGCGTTGACCGTCGACTTGTTCGTGAAGCTGGTGCCGCTGGTGGACTGCTGGTTGATCTTCCGGGAGAAGTTGCCGGTGACACCGGCGACGCCGCTCACCGCGCCGGGCATGCTCGATCCGCCGCCGAAGGTCGCGTTCACGTCGCCGCCGTACTTCGACGATACGGTGGTGCTCCCGCCACTCAGCGACGAATCGTTGAACCGCAGTTCGCCCTCGCCCGGGATCACGCCGAGAAGCTCGACGTTCGTCGGCCTGGCCTGCAGCTGCACCGCATCGCGGTGGGAGCCGTGCGGGCTGAGCAGGTCGTTCGACACCACGGGGCCACCCTGCATCGCGGTCCCCAGCACACTGCGGACCCCGCCGCGGCTGAGGAACTCCCGCAACGTGGTGCGGCCGGGCGCACCGAACTTCGTCACCGATGGATGCAGGTTCTTGCTGACCTGGTCGAACAACGCGTTCTCGTCCAGGTCCACCACCTCGGGCGCGAGGAACTCGATCTGCCCGGCCCAGTCCGGCTTGGGGTCGCCCGGACCCGCCGTCGGCTCCTGCTTCAGATTCGAGAGGTCGGTGGAAAGGACCAGTCCGACCCGTCCATCCACTGTAGATCCGGACAGTCCGCCGGTCTCGTTGCGGACCGTGATGCGGTAGGTGACCGGGACGTCCGCCCGCTGCGTATCGCCCGCCGAGCGGATGACTCGCTGCTCGGTACCGGTCGTCGTACCCGTGTGTTCCGCCGACGGGCTCGCGAGCTGCGCCGAACCGCCGAGCGAAGCGTAAGGCCCGGCGGGGAACATCCCGAAGTACGAGGTGCCGATCACGTTCGCGGTGGTGTCGGTGTGCGGACTGGCGTGCGTGGTCTTGGCTTCGTTCTTGACGTCACCGATCGTCGGCTGCGGCAGCTTCGTGATCCGGTCGGAGCCGACCGAAGCGAAGTCCGGCTCCGCCGTCACGTGCACCTCGTACCACTTCTCGCCGACTCGCACCATCGACTTTCGTCCACTGCCCAGGAAGGACTCGAACTCGGGACCACTCAGCGACTCGGTGATCGCGTCGATGCCTTCGGCTTTCGGCGGATTCTGCTGCGGCGCGCTGAACCCGCGGAGCACGTTCTCGATGGCATTGCCCACGTCCTTCGCACCACGGACGTCCGCCGGAACGATCGACCCGAGTGCTTTCCCGTTCCGCGCGAACTCGGGCAACCGCTGCGTCAGCGGACGCGTATCCGGCTCCTCCTCAGTGGACGTCTCCTCGTCGGCGACGAGTACGGTGTCGTCCTGCTGCGGTTTCCAGTCTGCGACGAGCTGATCGAAGAAGGCCGCACGCTGGGGCGCCTCGGCCCGGAGCCGATCCGGGTCCAGGAAGTAGAACTTGGCTGTCTCAGCCATGTCCTCATTGGGGTTCGTGGAACCGTAACGACTCATCGGCCGCTCGCCGTCGAAGGCCGGGAAGCCGTCCGAAGTCCAGTAGCCGGTGTGCTCGTTGAACGCCCCGAGGTGTTCGCCCCTGAGCGTCTTGGCGATCCGGGCAGCGCGATTGCGGGACAGTTCGTCGCCCTGCTTCGCGAACACGTCCGGGTGCGCGGACTCGAGTCGTGTCACGAATTCCGCACGACGCGGCGAGTTCTCGGCCAGGTTCTGCGGGACGAGTAGATGGGATTTGATCGCCGCCGTGAAGTCGGCGAAGTCGCTGCGGGCGTTCGGATCACTCGGCGGCTCGGCGTCCGGACGCCGCTTCGGGGTGTTGTCCTCGTTCCACACGCCGACGTGTTTGGTGTAGTCGTCGAGAGCGTATTTGAGCAGACCGTGCGAAAGCTCGTGCGTGACCATCCCTTCGACCTCGCGGCGGCCGCCGCCGAAATCCCGGTCAAGGCCGGCGAGCGCGTAGATGTTCACCGTCTTGTGCGAGCCGATGTATTCACCGGCCATAGCAGGCGACATCCGGCCGTTCTCGATGCCCAGGCTCACCGCACCGATGTGCTGCACTTCCTGCTCGATGTCCGCACGGCTGGAGCTTTGCCGTTGCGCACCGATGATCGGCGCGTAGTGCTTCAACGCGTCCTCCGCGCCGGCCC
The DNA here is from genome assembly GCF_014204865.1 of Amycolatopsis jiangsuensis. NCBI lineage: Bacteria > Bacillati > Actinomycetota > Actinomycetes > Pseudonocardiales > Pseudonocardiaceae > Amycolatopsis > Amycolatopsis jiangsuensis. The sequence goes on along the minus strand of NZ_JACHMG010000001.1, from coordinate 5,556,708 downwards.
GCTCGTCCGCTGTGAACTCACGCTGTCTCACCGCCTTCAGCGTGAGCGCGCTCGCCTTTGGATTGCTTTCTCGTACTGCTTCGAGGCCACGGTGGGAATCGAAGTCGATCCCGGTCTCCGAATCGGTGGGGTGATCCGAGTCCGGCTTCGGTGGCGCCGCCGCCGGCGTGTGCAGGGACGGCGCGGGATTGTTTCCGAGAGTGTCGGTGAGTGCCTGTCGAGTCGCCACGATGAGGTCGGCGAGCCGCTTCCCGTCCTCCATGTTCTGCCTCATGCCCGCGACCAGACTGCTCCGGTCACCCGGGGACAGGTTCGCGAGCACGTCGGAGAACTTCTCCGGCCGCGGTGGCATCGGCTTGCCGGGTTCGATGCCGGAGAAGGCGGCCTTCTTCGCCAGCTGCACCAGATTCACCTGGTCGGCGGTGAGCTGGGTGTGGTTGCTCAGGTAGCGGCCGATCTGGTCGGCCCATTTGGTGTCTTTCGCGTGGCTCTGGTCGAGTGCGGTGATCCCGTTCGGGTCGGTGCCGACCTTCGCCGCGATCCGCGTGCCGTCGGTCTGGATCGCCACGTTCGGATCGAACTTCGCCACACCGCGGGGGTCCAGGCCGGTCCATTCCGCCTTGCGCTGTGCCAGGACGGAATCGACCAGGCCCTGGCCCTCCTCGGCGTTGTACCGGAACCTGCTGCTGCCTGGTTTGCGGTAGCCGAAGGTGACATCGTTCTCGAGCTGGTCGCGCTTCATCCGGACGAAGGTGTTCGGCTCCGGGAAGTAAACCGAACGCGGATCGACCTCCGCCATCGCCCGGCGTACGTTCAGATCCAGCTGCGCCGCCCGGCTCGCGTTCGCACCGTCGTCCGGCCGTACCTGGTAGCCACCGCTGATCAGCTCCGGTGCACCATCCTCGCTGCCGGTCACGACCGAGTTCACCGCGTCGAACAACGGCCCGCTCGGCGTGTTCAGCGAATGCACGTCCGCGTCGCCCGTGTGGAGGTAGACGTCCTGGTCACCCCCGGATTCGCGGATCTGGCCGATCAGGTCCGCGGTGACCGGATTGCGTGCAATCGTTTCCCGGATCGTGGCGTACGGGATCGTCTTCTGGTCGACCACGTCCGTGGTCGGGTTCTTCCACGTGAATCCCACGACCGCCACCGGGAAGCGGTTGTCCCAGTTGCTCTGGAACTGCTGGATCTGCTGCGAGATCGCCCGTTCCGAACCCGGCGTCCCGTTCAATCCGATCACCAGCGCGAAGCGGCCGTCAGACGAGTTGCCGGTGAAGCCGCCCGCGTACTTCTCGGCGATCGTCTGCAGATCGTCCTTGGTTGTCGCCGGCACTGTGGCCACCACGCCGACGCCGTCCTGGTTGTCGTCGTCGCGCGTGCCGACGTTGCCGATGATCCCGGTCTCGCGCACTACCTTGAAATTGTATTCCTGCTGCGCTTGCTTGAATTCCGCCTTGCCGCCGTTGACCGGCGGGGTGCCTTCGTTCGGGTCCGGTGCATGGCTCGGGAAGTGCAGGCCGGGGTTGGCTTCCGGAGTGTGGTCGTCCTGGGGGGTGGAGTCGTCCGGATTTTCCCGCTGCGAGGCCGGGTTCTGCGCCGGCTCGCTGCCGAGGTGGTGGTCGCGGATGTTCGCGGTGTCCGACACGTTTTCGAGCTGGTCGAGATTGCCCTGGTTGAGCCGCGAGTCGTGCCACGCGTCCGGACCCATCACGCCGGGCTGGTCGTCCCGGTTGAACAGCATGTCGTCGCTGCGGTAGCCCTCCCCCAGACCGAGGAAATGCATCAGCTCGTGGGCGATGCCGAAACTGGAGTCGTGCACGTCCCAGTTGAGCTGATTGGTGTCCGGGGTGCCGCTGTCCACTGTGGAGTCGTGCACATTCACCGGGACCGGGCGTGACGAGTCGGTCTCCCAGCTGGTGTCACCGGGACGAATGTCATCGGCGACGCGCGCGTCGATCCGGATGTGCACCTGGTCGCCGCCGCGCAACTGGTAGTTCTGGTTGATCCAGTCGTCGAGATGGTTCTGCGCGTCCTGGACGAGCTGGGCCCGTTCGTCCGGCGAAACCGATCCGGTGTGGGACGTGAGATCGATCGGGATCGTGTACTCCCGCACCCAATGGCCAGGGGAGGTCTCGAATCGGCGGACATCGAACCGGATGTTCGTGATCGCGCCGGCGAGCTGGCCGCCCTGCAGTCCCTCGCGGTTTCCGCTGAACTGCTCGGCGATCCTCGTGGCCGGGTCGAACCGTTCGGACGCGAACCGCGTGGCCGGGGCAGTGTCCCGGCGACCGTGCCAATCCTGTGGTCCCGGAAGGTTTCTGGAATTGTCCGGCTGCGGGTTCGACGGCGGGTTCGGCTGATTGCGTGGTGCGGCCGAGGGAGTCTGCGTCGCCGCGGAGTGGTTGCCCTGGAGGTTGTCGATGAGGGCTTGCCGCGTCGAGAGGGTCAGGGCGGCGAGCTTCTCGACATCCCCGCGATGGTCTTTCATCTCTCGTTTCAGCGTATTGACGTCCGCCGGCGACAGGTTCGCGGATACCTCGCCGAACCTGCCCGGCCGATTCGGCGTCGGCCCGTTCGGGGTGATTCCGTGGAACGCGGCCTTCGCGGCGATTTTCGCCAGGTTGGGGTCGAGATCGGTGTGGTTCGCGAGGTAATGGCCGATCTGGTCGGACCAGGTGGTTTCGTTCGCGTGACTCTGGGTCAACGCGGTGATGCCGTTCGGGTCCGTACCGACTTTGCTCGCGATGCGCGATCCGTCGGTCCGGATGGCCAGGTCGGAGGTGAACTTCGCGATCGCGTCCGGGTGCCCGCTGTACTGCCAGCCCGGATTCCGCTGCGACAGCACCGAATCGACGAGCCCCTGCCCTTCCTTGGCGCCGTAGTCGAATTTGCCGGTGTTCGGGTTCTTCGTACCGAACGTCGCGTCGTTTTCGAGCTTGCCGCCGTCCATCCGCACGAACGTGTTGGGCTCGGGAAAGTAGACCGACCGCGAGTCGACGCCGGCGAGCGCCTGGCGCACGTCGAGATCCAGTTGGGCGGCCTGGTTGGCGAGGTCCCCGTCGTCCGGACGGACACGGTAGCCGCCACTGATCAGCTCCGGTGCACCCTCCGGATTGTTCCGCACAGTATCGTTCACCGCATCGAAAAGGGGTCCATTATTGGTATCCAGGGAATGCAGGTCTGCATCGCCGATGTGCAGGTATACCTGGTTGTCGCCACCATTCTGACGTATTTTATTAGTCAGGTTCTCGGTGACCGGGTTCCGGACGATCGTCTCGCGGATACCGCCGTAAGGAATGGACTTCTGATCGACGACGTCGGTGGTCGGGTTCTTCCAGGTGAACCCCACCACCGCTACCGGGAAGCGATTGTCCCAGCTGTTCTGGAACTGCTGGATCTGCTGGGATATTGCTTGCTCGGAGCCTGGATTGCCATTGATCCCGATCACCAGGCCGAAGCGGCCCTTGCCGGAATCACCGGTGAACCCGGATTCGTATTTCTGCGCGATCGCGTTGAGGTCGTCGCTGGTGGTAGCGGCGACCGTGGCCACCACGCCGACGCTGTTCTGGTTGCCGGCGTTCCGGTTACCGACGTCGCCGAGGATTCCGGTTTCGTGGACCACGGTGTACTTGAAGTTCTTCAGGTGCTGCCTGAAGTCGTCCTTACCCCCGGTGACCGGAGGATTCTTGCCGACGTTGGGCCCAGGCGTGGGCCTCGGTGCGGGCGCCGGCTTCTTCGGCGCCGCAGCCGGGGTATGAAGATTGCGCCGAGGCGGTTTCGACGGAGTGCTACCGGCCTTCGGCGCCGGCGTGGGATCGGTGCTGATCGACGTGGCCGGCGGGGGAACCGGCCTCGCGGACGGCCCGGACTTCGTCCCGGCAACTGGGTTCGGATTCCGGGACGGGCTGGGCTTCGTCTCGGTGTTCGATCTCGGTTTCGCGGACGGGCTGGGCTTCCCGTCGGTGGCCGGAGACGGGCCCGGGTTTGGCGACGGGGCCGGGTTTTGTGATGAATCCGGGGTCGGCGACGGGCTGGGGTTCGAAGCCGTCGACTGGTTCGAGTTCGGCGACGGAGGCGGGCTGGGCGTCGGCGAGACGTTCGGCTGGGGATTGGCCGTCGGTGAGCTGATGCTGGCTGCGGGGCTCGGGCCGTCGACGTTGCTCTTCGGGTTCGGCCCGGCGTTCGGGGTGGGGCTCAAGGTCGAGCCGACGCCGCGGACGCTGCCGGACGTGGGTGGCGGAACCGGCTTGGGCTGGGGGGTCGGGCCGGGATTGGCGGGACGGTTCGGTCCGGGCGTGGAGTTCTGGCTCGGGGTCGGCGACGGACTGGCCGTGCCGCTGGGGTTCGCGGACGGGTTCGGCGAGGAGTTCACGTTCGGAGTTGACGACGTCCCCGGCGTCGGCGACGGGCTCGGGCTGGGCGCCGGGCGCGGGTTCGGCGAACCGTCGGTGTCCGGCGACGGGGACGGGTTCTGGCCGACGTTCGGGCTGGGTGTCGGGGCGGGATTGGGGCTCGTTTCCGGGCGGGGGCCGGTGCTGGGGCTGAGGCTCGGGCCGTGGTCGGAGTCGTGTCCGGGGGTCGGCGAGGGGGTGGGGGTGTGCTGGGTGCCTGGCTGGTTGCCGGCCGCCGGGCTCGGGTTCGGGACAGAGGCTGGGCCGGTGGCGGGATTCGGTGTGCCTTCGGCGCCGGGGTGCGGGGTGGGTGCCGGGTTCGTGCTCTGGTTGCCGCCGAAACCGGGTAGCCCGGTGTCCTGGTGGGTCGCGGACGACGGCGGCGGGGTGGACAGGTGATCACCAACGGTGGCGGGCGGAGGCGTTGCCGAACCGCCGCGGTTGCCGGTGGGCGGTGCTGAGACGGGCTCGTTGGTGCCGCCGAAGTCGTGCCCCGACGAACTCGGGCCGACGGGCGACGGAGCAGGCCGACCGGTGTCAACCGAACCCGACGTCGACGGCGGAGGCGCAACATCATGGCCGGTGCCCTTCGCGCCGGGGGAGGGATTGGTCGCCGGATTCGGGCTCCCGCCTGGATTGGTACCGGAGTTGGGGTTGGTGCTGGTGCCCGGCGGGTTGGCACTGGTGCCCGGTGGGTTGGCGCTGGTGCCCGGATTAGCGCTGCTGCCTGGGTTGATACCGGTTCCGGAGTTGCTGCCCGGGTCGGTGCTCGTGCCCGGGTCGGTGCTAGCGCCCGGGTTGGTGCTCGTGCCCGGGTTGGTGCTCGTGCCCGGGTTGCTGCCAGTGCCGGAGTTGCTGCCCGGGTTGGCGCTGGCACCCGGGTTGGTACCGCTGCCGGGGTTGATGCCAGTGTCGGAGTTGCTGCCTGGGTTGGCGTTGCCGCCCTGGTCCGAGTTGCCGCCCGGGTTGGTGTTGGCGCTCGGGTTGGCATTGCCGTCCGGATTGCCGTTACCGCCGGGGTTCGCATCGCTGCCCGGGTTGGTGGTGCTGCCGGGGTTTGCGTTGTTTCCTGGGCTTCCGTTGATGGCGGGGTCCGGGTTTCCGCCTGCGTTCGTGGTGGTTCCGGGTTGGGGGTTCGTTGCTGGATTCGTGGTTGGGGGCTGGTTGCCGGGGGCGGGGTCGCCCTGGCCGGTGTCCTGGTTGGTGCTGCCGTTGGTGCTGGGAGTGGTGGCCGGCGGGGTGGCGTTCTGGTTCGTGGTGGACTCGTTGGTGCCGGTATTGGAGTTGGCACCACCCTGGTTGCCGGTGTCGGAATTGGTTCCGCCGGGGCTGGAGTTGGCGTCACCTGGAGAGTTGTGGCTCGTTCCCCCGGTCGGGTTCGTGTTGCCGGACCGGTCGGCGCCCGTCTGGTTCGAACCGCCAGTTGGGTCGGACCCACCTGCCGAACCCGGACCAGTTGCTGGGTCGGACCCATTTGCCGAACCAGGGCTCGTTGCCGGGTCGGACCCACCCGCCGAACTTGGGCCATTCGTTGGGTTCGACCCACCCGTCGAATCCTGACCACTCGCTGGGTTCGACCCACCCGCGGGATTCGAACCGGCTCCGGGAGCGGGGGCGGCCCCTGGAGTGGGTCCGTTCGCTGGGTTCGAGCCGCCAGACGATCCCGAGCCGCCGGTTGGGTTCGAGCCGCCAGACGATCCCGAGCCGCCGGTTGGGTTCGAGCCGCCGGTCGGGCCGGGGCCGCTGCCAGGGGTTGAGCCGGCTGCCGGGTCCGAGTTGCCGGGGGCTCGGGGGGTGTCGCCTCCGGAGTTGCTGTTTCCGGAGCCGTTTCCCCCAGAGCCGTTTCCGCCAGGGGTGCCGCCTCCGGAGTTGCCGCCCTCGGGGGCACCGCCTCCGGAGTTGCTGCCCCCAGAGTCACCGCTCCCGGAGTTGCTGCCGCCGGAACTGCCCCCGGAGCTGCCGCCCGAATCGTTGCCGCCGGGGGATGGCCGGGCGCCGGGTGGGGGTGCGTCGGGGCCGTCTACCGGGGTGACGTCGATGTTGCCGGTTCCGTTGTTGCCGCCGGGGTCCTTCGGGCCCTGTCCCTGGCCGCCGTTGCCGCCGTCGTTCAGGTGGTCGTGCAGGCTCTGGCCGGCGCGACCGGCGCCGTGGGTCGCGGCGCCGCTCAGGCCGCCGTTCAGGGCGCCCCAGCCCAGGCTGTCCAGGTCACCGCCGAAGAGGCCGGCGCCGGACAGGCCCACGACGACCTCGGTCGCCGCTTCGACGCCGGCCGCGCCGAACACGTTGTGGCCCCATTTTCCCAGTCCGCTGTGCGCCCCCGCGGCGAAGGCGCCGCCGATCGCACCCAGTGCGGCGTTCTGGCCGATCTGCTCCCAGTCGAACCCGTCCCGGTTCCCCTGCGCGATCTGGATGAACTCGGCGAGCATCTCCTCGGCCGCCTCTTCGGCCGCCTCCTGCGCGGCCTCCCTCGCGACCCTCGACAGCAAACTCATCAGCCGCGACATCAACGACCGCTCGACCTGCATCACGGCCGTCCGCCCGGCCGCCCAGATAGCCGGGATCAACGGGGCGGTGAACGGGTTCGACATCGCCCAGATCAGGTCCGCCGCGGTCACCGCGATGGAAATCAGAATGCCGTACTTGGCATTTTCCACGTTGAGCGCGTATTCCCGCAGCGCCGCCGCCTGCTGCTGGGCTTGAGCCGCGTACCCGGCGCCCATGGTGCTCAGCTTGTTCGCGAACGACGCGAAGTTCGTCGCAACGTCGCCGCCGACGTTGCTGGTCACCCGCTGCGACAAATTGCTGAAACCCTGGTCCGCCGCCGCGATCTGGGCGGCGACCTGGTCCCATTCCGCGGCCAGTTCGCGGGCCTTGTCCTCGTCGCCCTGCGGCCAGGCGTCACCCGCGATGATGTAGAACACCCAGTTCAGGCTGGGATCGACCATCAGGCTCATCGCGGGTTCACCTCCTTCGGACACAGGCGGGACGGAAACAGGCCGGCGGTTCCGGCGAGACCTCGCCCTCCGGGCTCGTCATTCCCGCGCGGACCGGGTGCGTCGGCCGCGGCGGTTCCTCGCCCGTACTAGGCCGGCGGCGGTGAGTCGGAGTCGCCGCCGGAACCCGAACCGCCGCTGCCCACTTTTTCGTTCAGCTGCGTGAAGTTCTGGAGCAGCAGGTTCGACGCGTCGAAGGCGCCCTGGTCGGCCTCGCGGAACGACGTGGCCATGTCGCCGATCGAGTCACGGGTCGCCTCGACCGCGGCCGCCCAGGCGTTGATGCCGTTGTAGATCCCGGTCGCCGATTCGAGGTGCGTTTTGTAGAACTCGTTGCCGTTCTTGTCGTTCCCGGCGGCGTCGCTGATCCGGCTGGGGTTGGCGAGGCCCTGCACCCGCTGGGCCAGCGTGCGCAGCTCGGTGCTCTTGCCGTCGAATCCGTCGCGTCCGTTGTCGAGTCCGTCGGCGTCGACGAAAAACTGGTCCGTCACGGCAGGTTCCCTTCTTCGAATCCCGGCACACGCGCCGAGAACAGGGCATTCACGTCCACTTTCCCGCTCATCAGATCCTCCGCGGAGATTCCCGGCGGCAGCATCGGCGCCATCAGTTCGGCGGCCGCGGCCACGGACTTCTCCCGTGCCGCGGCAACGGTCTGCACGATCACCGAAGCCAGTTCCGCAGGTGCCATGCGCTTGTACGCGCCGGTCGGGAACGAAAGCTCGGTGAGCTCACCGGTCCGGCCGACAGTGGCGGTCACCTCGCGCCGCGCCGACGTGGCGGAGCTGGTCGCGGTATCGACCTCGTTGCGCGTCTCGTCGAAATGCTCACGCTGACGCTGATAGGCACCCATCGCGTCTTCGAGCATCTTCTCGTACTGCGAACTCATCGAAGGACCTCCCTTGCTCAGCCGACCGAGGCCAGGCCCGGCCCGAGGGCCAGCGCACCGGTGTCGGGCGGGCGGATGCCCCGCAGATCGGCGGCGGCCAGCGTGCGGGACGCGGCAGCGGCCGAAAGCGTGCGGGCGAGTTCGTGCGCGGCGTGTGCGGTGTGCTCGGAGGCCGCGGACAGCTCGTGCGCCAGCGCATCGCGTACGTCGTCGGGAACCTCGTGGCCACGGCGAACCAGCAGCCGCACCGCGATCTCCGCGAGCTCGTCCACTGTGTACTCACCGAGCTGCCAGCCGTACGGGAACGCCTCACGCAAGGTGGGCAGCTGCGCCAGCAGTTTGCCCACCCGATCGCTTTCGCCGGTGAACACCACGACCGGGTCCGCGGGGCGGCGGCCGATCATCCCGGCCAGCGCCTCCAGCGCCTCAACCCCGGGAGTGTGCGGCGACGTGTCCCAGTCGCCGTCGAGATCGACCACCAGCGTGCCGCCGGAGGCGTCGTCCACCGCGGCCCGTACCAGGTGCTCGGCCTGCCCCGGCCAGCGCGGCGACAGTTCCTCGGCGAGGTGCCGGCGCACCATCTGTCCAATGGGGACCATGCCGAACTCGGAAAGAATCTGCCCGTACAGCTTGGCGTACTCCGACCGGCCGGTGCCCCGTTTCCCGCTGATCACCAGATTCGCCTGGTGTCCCAACGGTTGCCTGGCGTGCGTGAGCTTGCCCAGGTTGAGCAGCAACTGCTCGGCATTCTTCCGCACCGAGGACTGCCCGACCAGCCCACTCAGCCGCTTCCACCCCGCACTCGTCTCCACGGCGGCCACCGGATCAGCGGTCACCGACACTGTGGACTGAGCCGCCGACGGCAACTGCGTCAGTTCGGCACCGAGATCGTCGGCAGTCAGCCGGTTCAGCTCGATGTCCTTCGACGGCGGGTGCAATGCCAGCCGGGACGCCTGGTTGTTCACCATCGCCTCGAAAAGCTTGCGCGCCACACGGCCGTTACCGAACGTGGACGTCTTCGGCACGCGCTCGAAGTACTCCCGCAACGCGCCCAGCGCATCGTCGGTCATTTCGTAGTAATGCTTGCGCGTCAACCCGGTGGTGATGGTGACCAGTTCGTCCACGCTGTAGTTCGGGAATTCGATGGTGCGGGTGAATCGCGACGCGAGCCCGGGATTCGACTGCAGGAACTGCTCCATCTGCTCCGAATAGCCCGCGACGATCACCACCAGCGAATCGCGCTGGTCTTCCATGATCTTCATCAGCGCGTCGATGGCTTCCTGGCCGAAGTCCGGTCCGGAACCGCCGGTGGGCGCACTCAGCGTGTACGCCTCGTCGATGAACAGCACGCCGCCGATGGCCTTTTCGACCACCTCGGTGGTCTTGATCGCGGTCGACCCGATGTACTGCCCCACCAGGTCCTGGCGCGCCACCTCGATCATGTGCCCTTTGGACAGGATTCCCAGCTCCGCCAGCACTGTTCCGTACAGCCGGGCGACGGTCGTCTTACCGGTACCCGGCGGACCCGCGAACACCAGATGCCGCGACATCGGCGGCATCGGCAACCCCATCCGTTCCCGCATCTGCGACATTTTGATCAGGTTGATCAGGCCGGTGACTTCCTTCTTCACCCCAGCAAGGCCGACCAGCGACTCCAGATCACCCAGCGGGCCTTCGAGCACTTCACCGGCCGCCTCGCTCACCGTCTGGTCGGAAGTGAGTTCCGGCGCCGCGAAATCGCCCGGCGGACCCGCGCTGATCGGCTCATCGGTGGCCCGTGTCGAATCGGTGATCAGGTTGTCCACTTCGGTCTTCTCGCCACTGGAAACGAATTCGCCACCAGCACCGTTGACCACGCAGTCGCGGATGCTGACCGCTTCGGTGGTCTCGACGTGGAAACCGTCCGCTTCGGCACCGAGGATCTCGCACTCGGTGAACGCCGCACGCGAGGCGACGCGCACACCGTTGCCTCGCGCGTTGCGTACCCGGCACCGCGACGCGACCAGCTTCGCTCCCGCGAAGACCGTGATCCCGTCCGTGCCCGACTCTACGATCTCGCAGTCCTGCAAGGAGGTTTCCGTGGTGCCCGCCACCTGCAGGCCGCCGCCACGCACCAGCACGGACTTGGCCGACGACGAGGCACCGGAGGAGAACGACACGGCCGCCTCGGCGCTCGAGGTGACCCGGATGTCGGTCAGCGTCAGCCGCGCGTCTTCGGTGACCTGAACCCCGGTTTCCCGGCCGGTCTCGATCGAAGCGTCCGCAAGATCCAGAGTGGACTGTCCGGAAAGGATGATACCGGGCCCGCTGTCGGTGGTCAGCCGCAGTCCGCCGATGGTCACCGCGGACTCCGCACTGATCATCATCGCGGTCTGCGAGGAACCGCGTACGGTAGCGCGCTCGAACCGCGGCCGCGCCTGGTCGTCGACGAGGATCGTGATCGGCGACCCCTCGAATGTGCAGTCCACGAACTGCGGCGCCGCGGCTCCGGTGGCCTGCACGGCGTTCCCACCGGCCCCGGCGAACACGCACTCCCGCAGCAGTGGCGCGGCCGAGGCCGCCACATGCACCGCCTGCATCGGCGCCGACCGGAACTCCGACGACGCCACGGAAACCCGGCCCTGGCTGGTCACGTACAGGTCCACGTTCGCACTGTCCCGGACGGTCAGGCTGGTGATCGTGGCCCGGCCCTGCTGCTCCACGACCATCGCCGGCTTCTGTGCCCCGGCGATCTCGCACTGCTCGATGACCGCGACCGCTTCACCGTTCACGCACACGCCGTTGCCCGCCGCACCCTGCACCACGCAGCGTCGCAGCACCACGGAACCGACCTCGGCCACCACTACCCCGGACGAAGCGGCGTCGACGATTTCGGTGTCCTCGATGGTCGACTGCGACGGCGAGGCGATCACCACCCCGGCGCCGGCCGTGCTGGTCACCGTGCAGCCCCGCAACGCCAGGGAACCTTCCAGCCGGGCCAGCAGCGTCGCCCACGAATTCCCGGACAGCCGGCACCCGTCCAGCGCCGCCTCCCCGCGGACCACGTCGACCGTGACCAGCTGGTCGTCGGCGCCGGTCAGGGTGAACCCGCTCAACTGCACCGCTTCGGCGTTGGCGACCAGCACACTCCCGGTGGTGGCCACGACCTCCACCGTGCCCGCACCCTGCTCGGCCACGAGGGAAACCATCCGGTCCACCACGAGGTTCTCCTCGTAGCGTCCCGGATGGACACTGATCGTCGCACCCGGCTGCGCCTGCGCCAGCGCCGCGCCGATCGTCGGGTACGCACCCGGCCGATCACCGGCGACCACGAGCAACTGTCGGTTCATCGTCTCCGCCTCTCCACCCTCAGGCCAGTCCCGGGAGCGCCCCGAACCGCTCCGCCGCCTGGTCGTCCAGCACCGTCCTGACCAGATCCGCACCGGCTTCCGCCCAGCTCTCGAGCGTGCGCCGCAGCGAGTTCATGGCCAGCTCGTCCAGGGACACCCGGTCGCTCGCCACCCGCCCGGTCTCATCGATCTCGCTCGCGGTCAGCTCCCGCAGCAGCACCGCACCGCGGGCTCCGTCGGCCGGCTTCCGGGTCTCCAGCACCTTGAAACTCGTTCCCGGCACGAACAACACCCGGTCCGCCACGCCACCCTCGGCCGGCTCCAGCAGCTTCGTGCGCCGTCCGGTGATCGACCAGACGAGCACGTCGGTCTCCCCCGCGACCGCCGCGGAAGGACGGATCAGCGCGTTCAGGAAACCCCATTCGGTGAGCACTTTCCGCCCGTCCAGCAGCGACCACGCCGACGACGGCAGGTCGGTGGCGAACGTCGCGGGCCCGCGGTGCGAGGGCAGCCGGCTCAACCCGGCCACCACGCACCGGGCGACCGGCACGTGCGGGCCGTTCACGCCGCGACGCAGACCGCTGTCGATAGCCGCGCCCTTGCGGGACAGGTAAAGCTGCACGGCCACCGCGTCGGTCAGCACCTCGGCGGACGACGAGGTCGACAGAACGCCCTGGAAGCCCGGGTGCTCGGACAGGATCCGCGCGACTGTGTTCGACATGAGGCCGTACTCCGCGCCGAGGGACTTGCGCAGCCACTGCCGCTCCTTGTCCGCGCCGCGTTTGGGCAGCAGTGCGGTGGATTCCGCACCAGGGGTCGCCTGGAAACGCAGCTCCGCCCGGGTCTTCCCGGGTTTCGGGGCGGCCGCGGACGGATCGGCGGGGGTGACGGTGACCGGAGCCGGGCTCAGCCGCTGGGCGAGCGACGGATCCGACTTCGGTGCCGGGCCGGCGGGTGCCGGTTGGGGAGCGGCCGCGGAACCGGCGACGGGGACGTCCGTCGGCGTGGCCAGGCCCGCGACGTCGACCGGCATGGCGGGCGGCGGGGTCGCCGGCTTCGGAGCTGCAGGAGCCGCAGTGGTGGTTTCCGGCGCGCCCGGCTTTGTCGAGACGTCGGTCACCGGATCCGAGACGGTGGACAAAGCTTCCGGAGCAATCACGGTCGAAGTGGGCGCTTCCGTCGGGACCGCGGGGCCCGAAGTGGTCGCCTCACCTGAGACCGCAGGGCCCGAAGTCGTTGCCTCGCCGGAAGCCAGGTCTCCCGGAACCGCGGGTCCCGAAGCCGTCAGGTCGGCCGGCTCCGCGGGGGCGACCGGACTGGACGGTGCGGCGGGACGGGAGGGCTCGGCCGCCGGGTCCGTGCGAGGGGAACCGGCCGGGGCGACGGGGCCGGCAGCCGAGGCCGGGGCGACAGGGTTGGGTGTCGAGACCGGTCCGACGGGGCTGGGTGCCGGTGCGACGGGATTGGGCGCCGGTGTGGCGAGCGCGCCGGGGAACTCCGTCGGGGCGGCAATGCCGAGGGCGGCCGGGGCTGCCGGCCGGTAGGCGGGCACGGGGGTCGCCGGGCGGTATTCCACGGCCGGGGCCGGTGCGGTCAGTTCCGCGGCGGCTTCGCCGGGCGACGGGTGACCGGACTCGATTTCGGCGAGTGCCCTGGTGGTGACCTGCGGGCGGGTGCGTTCGGCGAGCAGTGCGGCGGCGGAGGACACCCGGCTCATCCGCCGGGTCTGCTCGTCGAGCCGGGCCAGCAGGTCCTCGGCCAGCAACCGCATCCGCGGCGCGGACGCCTCGTCGGAGGCGTCGAAGGTGAGGTTGTGCACCGCGGCGTCGAGAGTGAGTGCGCGGACCGCGGCGGTGTTCGGGCCGTCCTGGGGCGGGCGGACGAGCAGTCCTGATCGGACGACCTCGATGACGGCGTCGGGGGCGTACCAGTAGACCGCGGGGGCGAGCTCGTCGAGCCCGTGGACGGGTGGACGGTGGGAGAGCAGTTCGGGCAGCGGAACCGGGGTCTCGCCGGATTCGCGTGGCTGATAGCCGAGTTCGCCCGCGAACGGACGCCATCCCAGCCTGCCGTCGTGGAGGACCGTGCGCTGGGTCGGCATGCGTGGCGAACCGACCGGGATGCCGGCGTAGAAGGCGACCGGTTTGCCCAGCAGATCGGCCAGCGCCTGACCGGCGGTGACACCGGCGGGCACGGCCACCGGTCCGTACTGGACGAACCGAGCGCCGGCGCGGACGTTCTCGGGCAGCCGTGCCCAGAGCCGCGCGGCGTCGTCGAGGGTCAGCGGCGGGCAGCCGGGGGAACCCAGCACGATGGTGATGGTGTCGTGCTGCGCGGGCATTCCGGCGATGAGTGCTCGGCGGTGATGACGCTGCGGGCCGTCGAAGCCGACCGGACGGATCCAGAGACCGCCGGGCAGCGGTTCGGCGACCCCGCGGGAGCTGGTCGGGATCAGTTCGGCGGTGACACCGCAGTCCCAGGCCGGACGCGGGAACCGTTTGGCCTCCCAGGAAGGTGCGCGGCCGGGACGGAAGCGGACCCAGCCGCTGCCGCGTCCGGAGTGGACGAACAGCGCGCCGCCGGCGCTGGGGATGACCGAACCATCCGGTGCCAGCACGGGACGGTTGATGCGTTCGGCGAGCCATTGCCCGGCCAGCGCGGTGGTTTCGCGGGAACGGCCGCCGATCACCAGCCGTACTCCGCGCCGGCGCCGGGGCAGGGCCTTGGCCACCGACTCCCACATCGAGATGGGCGAGTCGACCGGCAGGTCGACGACGACAAGGTCGTGTTCGGCGTCGGCCGCCACGCCCAGCGCGAGAGCCTGTGCCTCGCCGGTCATCCCCTCCGCGAGGTGCACCACCAGCGCGTTGCCCACCGTCTTCTTGTCCAGTGCGGCCAGCGAATTCGCCGTGCCGCGCCGAGCCAGGGAGAGCTCCATGGTCACCTTCCTTCCTGCCGCTGCCTCGACCCGCTCAGACCGTGCGCCCGGGTACCGGGGCCGGTCCGGACGGCGACGAGCCGGTGTGGTGCGCGATCAGGCCGTAGACGAAGAACCCGACGGCGATCAGCACGCCGAGCAGCAGCCCGACCAGCAGGCCGGTCCACGCCCGCTTCGCCGGGACGTCGAGGTGGCTGGCGTCGCCGAGTACGAGTGCCGAGGTCATCCGTCCGATGAGGAACGAGTACGCCTCGACGTGGTCCTTCTGGGTTTGCACCATGTCCGGGTCACCTCCCTGTCATTCATTCGGTGAGTCCGGCGGCCCACGAGTAGACGCCGAACAACTGCAGCAGGATCGGGATCATCGCGACCGCGCTCAGGGTCTCCAGCCAGTTCGCCAGATGCCCCCAGATCGGCAGCAGCCGCCGTGGCGGCGGACGCAGCATCGCCAGCAGGAGCAGGAAGAACACCGCCGCGAGCCCACCGAGGCAGGCGCCCCGCCACTCGGTCGGCAGCGGCTGGATCAGCGCGAGGCCGAGCAGCACCAGCCCGATCGCGCCGGACACCGCCAGCGGCACGCGCTGCCACACGCCCAGCAACGCCCGCGAGCGCATCAGGACCGCGGCGGTGACCAGACCGCCCAGTATCGCCGGCCACAGTCCCCCGTCCACCAGGAACGGGTAGCAGCCGGTGAAGATCACAGTGGCGGCCAGGCAGGCGATGGTGAGGTAGCCGTTGGCGTAGCCGGTCTGCCGGTTCATCTGCTCGGCAGGCGCGGGTTCGATGTCGTACTGCAGTTCACCGGCCGAACGCGGCAGTTGCGGACCGCGGATCCGGGCGAACCGGATGCCGACCCGCGGGGCGAAGACCATGAACCCGACCAGCACGAACGACACGAGCCCTGCGGTTTGCACTGTGGAGAACCCGACACCGAGGTGCAGCCACAACGTGACCGCTCCGCCGACGCCGATCGCCACGACCGCGCCGAAGGGCACGAACGGGATCGCCGGCGACCACGCGGCCCGCCCGCCCAGCACCAGCCCACCGGCGAGCGCGAACGTCAGGCAGCCGGTCAGCAACGGCGCGCCCTGCAAGTCGAACGCCGGTCCGAGGCCGGCGACCGCGACCGCACCGGCCAGGAACGCGAATCCGCAGCCGCCCAGTCCCAGCAGGCCCAGCAACGTCCGGTCCGTCGAACGCACCCCGGTCGCCACGGCGGCGGTCAGCAGTCCGAGCGCGAGCACCCCACCGCCGATCGCGGACAGCCCGGTCGAGCCCGGGTAGAGCAGCACGCGGGCCAGTACCACCAGGCAGAAGATCGCGAACCCGAGGAAGAGACCCCGGTTGAGTTCCGGGCGCCAGCGTCCGGGCTGCCGGGCGACGGCGGTGGCCATGCCGTCGGCGATGTCGTCGAAGTCCAGTTCCGGCAACGGGTCCTGGCGGGGGCGCAGGTGGAACTCCTCACCCTCCTTCCAGTCCAGCGACTCCGGCGTACCCGCCGCGTCCAGCGGCTGCTCGCCGAGGCGTTGCAGCACCCACGAGTCGCCGAGGTCCTCGCGGCCGCCGGTGTGCTGCAGCAGCACCGGAAGCAGGCTGGTCAGCGGTACCGACATCGGCACGGCCAGATCCGCCCGGCCCTGCGGTCCGTACACCGTGATCCGGCACAGTTCGCCGGTCAACGTGCTCATCGCACACCCCTTTCCGTCATCGCGAGCGGAGACAGTCCGTCACCGGCCGGTTCGTCCTCCAGCGGCACGAACCCGGTCTGCACGAGTTTCACGCCACGGCGGGTGACCAGTTGCGCGCGGCCGGCGGGCAGCGACCGCGGCGCCGCCTCGCCGAGGAACTTGCCCTCTTCCTTCGGGTAGGAGAACACCACCCCGGGGCTGCCCAGCTCCCAGATCCGGCGCACCACCGCGTCGGACAGGGCCCGCATCGCACCCGAGGTGCTGCGGCCGAGGATGAGGTGGAACCCGATGTAGGAACCCTGGGACAGCAACGACAACAGCGGCTCCAGCGGCGAGCCCATGCCCGTGGTCAGCAGCTGGTAGTCGTCGATCACGAAGAACAGCCGCGGCCCGGTCCACCAGTCGCGGCGCTTGAGCCGGTCGGCGGTGATGCTCTGGTCCGGCACCCGCGGCGTCAGCGACACGCTGGCCTGCTGGGCCAGCTCCTGCAACGCTTCGGTCGTGGTCGCGTACCCGACGCGGTACTCCTCGGGCACCTCGGTGTCCAGCTGCCGGCTCGGGTCGGCGAGCACGATCTTCGCCTCACTCGAGGGGTACCGCGCCAGCACCGAGCGCAGCACCAGCCGCAGCAGGTTCGTCTTGCCGGTCTCGTTGTCGCCGAAGGTCAGCAGGTGCGGGGTGGCCGAGAAGTCGTGCCAGACCGGAAGCAGGCGCTGCTCGTCCTGTCCCAGCGCGACCCGCAGGTCGCCGTCGGGGCCCGGCAGCTGAACCATCGGCAGCTTCGCGGGCAGCAGCCGCACCGACGGCGCGGGCGCGCCCGGCCAGAACAGGTGCACCTCCTCGGCGACCGACTTCGTGGCCGCGGCCAGATCCTCGGTGTTGCCACTGCCGTCCATCCGCGGCAGCGCGGCCAGGAAGTGCAGCCCGTCCGGGGTCAGCCCGCGGCCCGGCTGGTTCGGCACCGTCTTCGCCTTGCGCGAACCGATCTCCGACTCCATCGGATCGCCGAGCCGCAGCTCGAACCGGGTCTGCAGCAGGTCCCGCAGGTACGGGCGGATCTCCGACCAGCGGGTCGCGCCGATCACCACGTGCACGCCGAACGACAGCCCGCGCGAGGCCAGCTCGCCGATCTTCTGTTCCAGGTCGCCGTAGTCGTTCTTGAGGCTGTACCAGCCGTCGACCACCAGGAACACGTCACCGAACGGATCGTCGATCCGGCCCGACTTGCGCAGCTCGCGGTAAGCGTCCATGGATTCGATGCCGTGCTCGGCGAACAGCGTTTCGCGGCTTTCCATGACCTGCGAGATCTCTTCGATGGTCCGCACCACCCGGTCCCGTTCGAGCCGGGTGGCGATCGATCCGACGTGCGGCAGGCCGTTGAGCGACATGATCCCGCCGCCGCCGAAGTCCAGGCCGTAGAACTGGACCTCGCGCGGGGTGTGGGTCATCGCCAGCGCGAGCACCAGGGTGCGCAGCACGGTCGACTTGCCGGTCTTCGGGCCACCCACGACCGCGACGTGCCCGGCCGCCGACGACAGGTCGGCCATCAGCAGCTCACGCACCTGCTCGAACGGCCGGTCGATCATGCCCATCGGCACCCGCAGCCGTCCCCAGTGCGCGGGGTCCGACACCGACATCCCGCGGACCGGATCCGGCACCACACTCGGCAGGAGCGAATCCAGGCTCGGCGATTCGGCCAGCGGCGGCAGCCACACCTGCCGTGCCGCCGGTCCCGAACCGGCCAGCCGGTCCACGAAGACGTCCGCCAGCGTCAGCCCGCCCGGGGCGGCCGCCTCCAAGGCGTCCACATCGGACTGCTTCTCCTCCGGCTCCGGCTCGTCGTCGTGCACGATCAGCTTGGTGGGCCGGGCCTGGGTGAAGAACGGGACGACCGCCCGGCTCGCCCGCGCCGCGGCCACCGCGGAGTTCTCGCCGCTGCCTGCGGGCACCGGCCCGGACACGTAGGCGGCCTTGAAGCGCACCAGGTTCGTGGTATCGATTTTCAGGTATCCGTTGCCCGGCTCCGGCGGCAGTTCGTACGCGCTGCCGGCGCCGATCACGCTGCGGGATTCCATCGAGGAGAAGGTGCGCAGTGCGATCCGGTACGAAAGGTGGCCCTCCACCCGGTGGATGCGGCCCTCGTCCAGCCGCTGCGAGGCGAGCAGCAGGTGCACCCCGAGGCTGCGGCCGAGCCTGCCGACCGACACGAACAGCTCCATGAACTCCGGCTTCGCACTCAGCAGCTCGGAGAACTCGTCCACCACCAGGAACAACGTCGGCATCGGTGCCAGCTGCTCGCCGGCCGCACGTGCCTTTTCGTATTCGTACAGCGACGGGTAACCGCTCGCGCGCAGCTGTTCCTGCCTGCGCACCATTTCGCCGTTGAGCGAGTCCTGCATGCGGTCGACCAGCGGCAGTTCGTCGGCGAGGTTGGTGATCATCGCCGAGGTGTGCGGCAGGCGGTCCATGCCGAGGAACGTCGCGCCGCCCTTGAAGTCGACGAGCACGAAGTTGAGGATTTCCGACGAATGCGTCGCGGCCAGCCCGAGCACGAGGGTGCGCAGGAGCTCCGATTTGCCTGAACCGGTCGCCCCGATCAGCATCCCGTGCGGACCCATCCCGCCCTGGGCGGACTCCTTCAGGTCCAGCTCGACGATCTCGCCGTCCTCGGTCACCCCGATCGGTACCGACATCCGCGCCCGCTGCACCGCCCGCGGCCGCCACTGGGTCGCGATGTCGAACGTGTGCACGTCCTTGATCCCCAGCAACGCGGTCAGCCCGAAATCACTGTCCAACGGCTGGTCCGCGATTTCCAGCGTGCCGCTCGTGCGCTTCGGCGCGAGCAGCCGGGACAGCCCCTCCGACTGGGTCACCGACAGTTCGTCCCGCGACGCGGAGCCCACGCCGGAGCCGGCCGGGAACTCCACCACGTCGTCCTTGGTGGTCAGCCGCAGCACCTTCGGGCCGCCCGGGAGGGTTCCGGTCACGTCCAGCAACACCACGTTCCGCAGGCCCGCACCCACCAGCCGCGACGACTCCGGGATCGTCGCCAGATGCGCGACCACGACCACGAACGGCTCGGTCGTGGTCGGCCCGACGGTCTTGTCGTGGTCGTCCCGGTCCGCCACTTCCGGGCCCAGGATGTCCATCAGCTCGTCGTGGTCCGCGGCCAGCAGCCGCAGCGGGCCGGCGGTGTCGCGCAACGTCGGGTGG
Organism: Amycolatopsis jiangsuensis; assembly: GCF_014204865.1. Lineage (NCBI taxonomy): Bacteria > Bacillati > Actinomycetota > Actinomycetes > Pseudonocardiales > Pseudonocardiaceae > Amycolatopsis > Amycolatopsis jiangsuensis. Next base: position 5,537,270 of record NZ_JACHMG010000001.1, on the reverse strand, counting down.
TTGTTGTGCGGCAGCCATTTCACCCAGTCCCACTGCGCCTGCGCCGACTCCGTGGTCAGCACCGCCAGCCGCAGCTCGTCCGGCGAGTGGAACGTCACCAGCTGCGCGAGCATCGCCCGGACCAGCGCGACCGCCGCGTCCGGATCACCGTCGAACTCCACGCTCGTGAAGCTGCGCAACCCCACCGCGGTCGGGATCCCGGACAACGTGCGATAGGTCTCGGTGAACCGGCGCAGCGAAATGGCCGACAACGGCTCCAGATCCTCGATCGGCTTGGTCACCGGCGGCATCAGCTCCAGCGCCGACTGCTGGCTGCCCAGCCCGATCCGCACCCTGGCGAAGTCGTCGTGGCTGACCCGGCGTTCCCACAGCCGCGGGCCCATCGCCACCGACCACAGCGAATCCGGCGACGGGTTGTTCCACGCCACCGCCCGCCGCTGGTCCTCCGCGGTCGAGCGGGCGCGCTCCCGTACCTGCGTGATGTAGCGCAGGTAGTCCCGCCTTTCCGCCTTCATCTTCCGCTTGCGCTCGCCCGAGGCACGGGACAGCTGCCCCAGGCTCATGGCCATCATGGACACACCCATGCCGCCACCGATCACGTAGGTGAACGGCGAGCTGCCCGCGACCCCGGAGAAGGCCAGCACCATGACCATCGACCCGATGGCCATCGGCAGCATCATCAGCAGCGAGTTGAAGTCCCGGGCCGCAGGCTCCGCCATCACCGGCGGTTCCTGCAGGTCCACCTGACCTTCGGGCATTTCGGGGCCGGCCGCGCGCGGGCCCCGCTTCACCGTTTCCGTGCTCATCGGCGCACCACCCTCATTCGAGCACCCCCGAGGAACGGCGGCCGCCCGGAGCGCCCCAGGCCGAGTCGTCCTGCCGCAGGAGATCCGCCATGGTGCGTTCCTCCTCCTCTTCCGCCTCGTCCCCGTCCCCGGCGGACGAGGCGTCCTTTTCGGATGGTTCCGGCTCGGGTTCCGGGCCGTCGCCGCACATCGGGATGTCGTCGAAGAGGATCTCGGCCGACCCACCGCGAAGCCGCTGGTAGGTGCTCAGCACCGGTTCCGGTTCGGCGGCCGGTTCCGTACGCCACGGTTCGGCACTGCGCTCGAGATAGTCGGTGCCGATCTCCTCGGCCCGGTCCTCGGCCACCCTCCCGACCGGCAGCAGGCCGGGCAGGAACTCGGCCGTTCCGACGTCCCAGGCGGACGTGTCCTCGGCGTCGACCGGCTGCACCACGGCGATGCGTACGATGTCGTCCGCTTCGCCGCCGCCCTGGGGAACGGCCGGCGGTGCGGCGCGCTCCTCCCGGCGCGGTTCCCCGGCGGTGCCCCAGCCCGGCTGCGGACTCGTGCCCCAGCCGGTGTTCGTCGGAGACTGCTGGTCCACACCGGCCGCCTCCGACGTGGTGCCCTGCTCCGAATGAGTGTCCACAGCGGACGAATCCGCCCAGGACGCCGCTTGCAACGGCGGGGTTTCGCCGTGCGCGCTGGGTGCGCCGACACCGTCGACGGTGCCCGCCACCCACGGCTGTTGCACCCCGCCGAGCAGACCAGCCGAATCCGGCCGCTCCGCCGACGACTGGTTCTGCGCACCGGCACCGCCCATACCGCCCGGCGGCACCATCGGCGTTCCCGGCGTCTGCTGCTGGTCGGCGCCGATGGCGTCGGGCAGCTCCGCACTCGTGGTCTCGCCGTTCGGCGGAGAGGCCCACGCAGCCGACTCACTCGACGGCGTGTCCCCGAACGCGTTCGGGTCGCCGACGCTGCCAGGCGTGCTCGCGGTCCACGGCTGCTGGACACCACCGAGCAGTCCGGCCGCATCCGGCCGCTCCGCCGACGACTGGTTCATGCCACCGGCACCGCCCATACCGCCCGGCGGCATCATCGGCGGCGTCCCCGAACCCGGCTGCTGCGGCAGCTGTTGCTGGTTGTTCTCGTTCTGCTCACCGATCGGATCCGGCAGCTTCGGACCGTCGGTCTCGCCGATGCCGGTGAACCCGACGGAGTCACCACCGGTGCCGCCCGGAGGTGGCGCCCACCCGGCCGATTCGCTGCGCGGGGTCTCGCCCTGCGACGTCGGATCGCCGACGCCGCCAGGCATCTCGCTCAGCCACGGCCGGTCGACGTTCCCGAGCAGGCCGGCCGAGTCCGGCCGCTCCGCCGAAGGCGCGTTCATCCCGCCGGCACCGCCCATACCGCCCGGCGGCATCATCGGCGGCGTCCCGGCGCCCGGTGTCTGCGGCAGCTGCTGCTGGTTCTCGTTCTGGCTGCCGATCGGATCCGGCAGCTTCGGACCGTCGCTCTCGCCGATGCCCTTGAATCCGTCGCCGATCGAGTCACCGGGACCAGACCCCACGCCACCGGGATCGACGGCACCACCCGGAGGCGGTGCCCATTCGGCCGAGCTCAGCGGCGGCGTCTCGCCCTGCGACGTCGGATCGCCGACGCCACCAGGGATTTCGCTCAGCCAAGGCTTGTCCACGTTCCCGAGCAGGCCCGAGGAGTCCGGGCGCTCCGCCGAAGGAGCGTTCATCCCACCGGCGCCACCCATGCCACCCGGCGGCATCATCGGCGGCGTACCGGCACCCGGCGTCTGCTGCTGTTGCTGGTTGTTCTGGTTCTGCTCGCCGATCGGATCCGGCATTTTCGGCAGATCGCTCTCGCCGAGGCCCTTGATCGCATCCGGACCGCCGGTGCCGCCGGTGCCGCCGAGGCCGTCACCGAGCCCGCCGGGACCGTCGCCGAGTCCACCGCTCGCACCGGGCGGCGGAGCCCAGTTGGCCGAGCTCAGCGGCGGGGCCTCGCCGTTCGCGTTCGGGTTGCCGATGCCTTCGGGCGGCGGGCTCACCCACGGCTGCTTGATGTTGCCGAGCAGACCGGAGGAATCCGGCCGTTCCGACGACGGCGAGTTCATGCCACCGGCGCCACCCATGCCACCCGGCGGCATCATCGGCATCCCGCCGCCGCCGGGCGTCTGGTCGCCCGGCGGGGTCAGCCCGGGCGGCAGATGGGCCGGGTTGAGCGCGTTGTTGGCCAGATCGCTGTTGCCGCCCAGCCCGGAATCCCCCGGTGGCGGCGGGATCTGCGGCGACGTCAGGTTGCCGCTCCCACCCGGGTTGTTCCCGAGGCCGCCGGAGCTGCCAGGGGGCGGCGGGATCTGCGGTGAGGTCAGGTTGTTGCCGAGCGAGTTCCCCGGCGGCGGGGAAAGCGGCGGCGACTTGAGGTTGTTGTTGCCGGTGCTGCCGTTCGGTCCGCCACCGGTGCTGCCGGGCGGCGGCGGAATGGGTGCGGGCGAAAGCGGCGGCGGGGTCGGTGAACCACCGGTGCTGCCGTCCGGCGGGGGCGGCAGGTCCGGCGATTGCAGCTTGTTGTTCCCTGGGCCGTTGTTTCCACCGGGACCGTTGCTCCCGCCGGGCGGCGGCGGGATGACGGCGTTGTTCAACGGCGGCGGCGTCCCGTTCCCACCGGGACCATCGACACCACCCGGAGGCGGCGGGATCTCGGCGTTGTTCAACGGCGGCGGCACGTCGCTGCCACCGGGACCACCACCGCTACCGCCCGGAGGAGGTGGAAGTTCGGCATTGTTCAACGGCGGCGGCGCACCAGGCCCATCGCTACCGCCGGGCGGTGGAGTCACCGGCGGCGGCTCCGGCGTCGGCGGAGGCGGCGACGTCGGGGGCGGAGTGGGTGGCGGCGGCGCGGGCGGCGGTGGGGTCACCGGCGGCGGAGGCGGCGGGGTGGGTGCGGGCGGCGGGTCCGGCGGCGGAGGCGGCGGAGGAGGCGGATCGGGCTGGTCGGTGTTCGGGGGAGGCGGCGGGGTCGTCTGCCCCTCGTTCACGGTGACGCTGTGGTACTGCTGAGCGAGCTGGCCGGCGACCTTGCGCATGTCGTTGGTCATCATCTCGACCGCGTCCGGGAACTGGGAGATGTAGGCGCGTCCGTCGTCGAGCTGCTTGCCGCGCGCGATCACCTGCGCGGCGTAGAACCGGTCGATGTACCGGATGGTGTCCTGCGCCCACTTCAGGTAGGCCGCGGAATTGACCAGCTGGGTCGGCACGTTGTGGGACCCGCCGTCGTCCGCGATCCGGTCCGCCAGATCGGAGAACTTGGTGGCGAAGGTGGTCATCATGGTCTTGAAGTTGGTGGCGGCCTCGCCCTTCCACGGTCCGTCCGGGCCGGCGAGGGCGGCGGTCTGGTCCTTGAGGGCCTGGGCGACCATCGCGAGGTTCTGTTGGGTCTCCTGGAAGATCCCCGCGGCATCCTGCAACGACTGCCAGTTCACATTGCCGTAGGCCTTGTCGAGGTTGTCCTGGCCGTGTTCCATCGAGCCCCCGCCGAGGACGGCGGCTTCGATCTGCTTCCAGGACAGGCCATCGAAATCCTTCGTCGGGTCACCGGTGGTGTTCCCGTTTCCGGTACCGGTGGTGTCCGGCCAGACCCCGGTTTCGTCGGCAGTGAATCCGTGACTGTTGTCGTCGTGCTTGTCGCCCATCGTCCCTCGATCGCTTCGAACCCGGAGAGACCGCCGCCCGTGCGGTCAGTGCTTCTGACCGGCGTTGGTGATCTGGCCGTTGACCTCGTTGAAGTACTCGTTGTACTCATCCGCGGTCATCTTGTTGACCTCATCGGCGTTCTCGTACGCCTTCGCGGCCGTGTTCACCGCCTCGGACATGTCACCGAGCGCCCGGACCAGATCGTGGATCGCGGTCTTCGAGGTGTCCCGCAACGCGTTCGAGCCCAGAATCGGCTGGAAGATCTTCTCGTTCGCGGTGAGGAAGATCCCGGGCTTCAACTGAACACCGTCCAGTTTGTGCTCCAGGTCCTTGATCGGACCGTCGGCCAGGGTCTCGAGGTTCTTCGCGAACGTCCGCATGGCCTCGGTGTTGACCGCGGTCACGCCCTTGCCCGGCGTGTCCGAGCCACCCGGGACCGGCGGTGGCTTGCCCACGTCGCCCGGCGGGATCCACTCGTTGCTCGGATCCGGCGGGGTCTGGTCACCGGGGCTGTTGAAGTCCCCGGATTCCGAGGGCTCCGGATCCTCGTAAGCGTTGTTGTTCTGACCGTAGGAGTTGTCACCCAGCGCCACCATGACTTCTCACCGTCCTTTCCGGTCCACTTCTGTGGTGCGGCACGGTTGCCGCACCACAGAAGAAGGAAGACGTCAGTTCGCGGCGAACCGCTTGGCGTTGTTGCCCTCGGTGGTCGAGGTGCCCTCGTTGATCGAACCGAGGGTCTGCGCGGCCGCGTCGAGCGCCTGCGGCAGGGTGAGCGCGGCCTGGTGGCAGAAGTTGTAGGTCTCGTGGAACATGTCCGCCGCGACGCCGGTCCAGTTTTCACGCTGGCTTTCGATGACCGCCTTCATCTGGTCAAGCAGCTCGGTGATCTGGTTGGACTGCTGCTTGGCCTGCCCGACGGTGTCCTGCATCGTCGCGAAGCTGATCTGGAACTGACCCAAAGCCATGGGGTTGTCCTTTCGTTGGGGAAGGAAGGGGGATCAGAAGCCCTGCAGACCGCCGCCGCCGATGATGGCGGCGTTGTTGTTGGCGTTCGAGGTGTTGTCCTGGTCCTGGGCGTCGTACTGGGATGCCGAGGCCTGCACGTTCTGCGAGAGCTCGTCCAGCTTCTGCACGATCTTGCGGACCGTCTGGTCGAACTGCCCCATGGCGCCACTGAAAACGTTCGCGGAGTCCGCGCGCCAGGTGCTGAACAGCGACTGCATGGTCGCGTCGACCTTCTGGTTCACCCCCGTGATGTTCTGCCCGGTGTCGGTGATCGTCTGCGCACCCTTGCGCATGACGTCGGTATCGACGAGTGCGCCGTCCTTGGAAGCCACGCTTTCTCCTCTGGTCGTGTACTGGGGTTTGCCGACCTGGCGGGCCAGGCCGCACGATGTCTCCGCGGATGCCCTTCGTTCGGCCGGTACGGAGGGCAGACGGGGACTGCGGACTTACGGTAAGTGTCCGGTCGAGGCCTTGTCGCCGCGTTGTTCCCTTCTGAACACCGGCTTGCGTGTTGTGGGGCAACCACGGCGCGGACCCCGCCTCGCCCGGTGTTCGTGAACTGCGACGACGTTTCCGACGTGGCCATACCCACTGTTGCCCCTTTGTCCGCGTGGCTGTGCCCTGGCAGGCACTGCGAGCGGCACGGTTGTCCGGTCGTAGAGTGCTGGATGTGATCGACCAGGTGAGCATCCCGACCGAGGCCGGATCCTTCGACGCGATCGCCGCCGGACCCGAGGACGGCCGACCGGTACTGCTGCTGCACGGCTTCCCGGAAGCCGCGGTGGAGTGGGAGCACCAGGTGGCCACGCTCGGCGTGCTCGGCTACCGCGCGGTGGCACCGGATCAGCGCGGCTACTCTCCCGGCGTACGCCCGGAGCGGCCTGCCGAGTACGGCATCGGCTCGCTGGTGTCCGATGTGGTCACCATCGCCGATGCCCTGGGCTGGCAACGATTCGACCTGGTGGGCCACGACTGGGGCGGCGCGGTCGCGTGGTGGACCGCCGACGAGCACCCGCAGCGGCTGCGCAGCCTCACCGTGGTGTCCACACCGCATCCGGGCGCGCTGGCCGAGGCGCTGCGCACCGACGAGGACCAGCACCTGCGTTCGGGGTACATGACCGAATGGCGGCAGACCCCCGCCACCGAGCGGCGGATGCTGGCCGACGGCGCGAAGGCACTGCGGGAGATCTTCGACCGGCGGATCCCGCCCAGCAAGATCGACGAGTACGTGCAGCGGCTCACCGAACCGGGCGCACTGACCGCCGCGCTGAACTGGTACCGCGCGGGCAGGCCCGGCGGGAAGATCGGCCGGATCTCGGTGCCCGCCCTGTACGTGTGGTCCACAGAGGACGTCGCTTTCGGATCCACCGCGGCGTTGGCCACCGAGCAGTGGTGCACCGGACCGTACCGGTTCGAAATGCTGGAGGACGTGTCGCACTGGGCCGTGGAGGAGGCACCGGAAGCGGTGACCTCATTGCTCGTGGAACACCTCGGCGGGCAGTGAACGCGATTGCCCGGAATGGATTGCCTATTGCAGGTGAAATCGCCTGGTTCGCGGTAGGGTGGAATCGGCAGCAGTGAGCTGAGTGCATTTCCTTGCGTGCCATTTTTCGATCGCATCGTTTTCGACGGCCGCGCGTTTCGTCAGCGTCGGCGTCAGGTGACTCTCCGTCGGGCGCCGCCACCCGGCCCGGCGAACATCGCGGGCAGCCACCCGGCCTGCGGTACCGGCCGGCGCGCCAGTGGTGTTCAGTGCCGAACGTGGAAACCAGCACAGAGACCGAGCGCGTCGTGTTCGTGACCGAGGACGGCGTGCCCACCGGGGAGACCGGACCGAAGCTCGCCAGCCACCACGCCGAGACGCGACTGCACCTCGCGTTCTCCTGTTACGTCCTGCGCCATTCGGACCAGGCGTTGCTGATCACGCAACGCGCCGGACACAAGAAGGTGTGGCCGGACGTCTGGACGAACAGCGTGTGCGGTCACCCCGCGCCGGACGAGGCGCTGGAGGACGCGGTCCGCCGGCGGGCAACCTACGAGCTCGGCCTGCCGGTGCTGACCGACCTGTCGTGCGTGCTGCCGAAGTACCGGTACCGGACACCGCCGTACCAGGGAATCGTGGAGAACGAGTTCTGCCCGGTGTTCGTCGCGTGGAGTGAGCGCGAGCCGGAGCCCAACCCCGAGGAGGTCGGCGACTGGCGGTGGATTCCGTGGTCCGATTACGGACAGTTGCTCGAGAATTCTGAGGCAAACGTGAGTTACTGGGCGAGGGACCAGTTCGCGCAGCTCAGGGATCGGAAACCGTTTTCCCGACTCTGAGCGGAAAACTCCGTTGCGTGACAACGGTGGAAGCTCGTCGTCCACTTGAGCGAAATTCGTGCTGACCCGTACCGATACCTCAAGAAGCCGCACCTTTACGTCGACAACCAAGGGGTGGCGGAGGTGGGTGTGTCGGTGGAAGACGAGCTCACGGCGGGGACCCCCGCGCCGGATCTGCTGGCGCTGCACGAGTCGATCGCGGACCTGTTCGCCACCCAGGGCGACTGGCGGCGGGCCTACCACCACCTGCGGTCCGCGCTCGACATCGCGCGGGCAGGCAGCCTGCGCGATCCGCTCACGTCGAGCTACAACCGGCGTTATCTCGACCAGCGGCTGCTCGGCCTGCCCCTGTCCGGCGGGCTGGCGGTCGCGCTCGTCGACCTGGACCGGTTCAAGTCGGTGAACGACACGTACGGTCACCTCCTCGGCGACCGCGTGCTCTGCCGGGTCGCGGACCTTCTGCAGGAGGGGTTGCCGCCGGAGGCGTTCTGCGCGCGGTACGGCGGTGAGGAATTCGCACTCGTCCTGCCCGGCGTGGAGCAGCCGCGCGCGCTGCGGATCGCCGAGGCCGCCCGCGCGCGGATCGCTCGTCACTCCTGGTCAGAACTTCAGCCCGGACTTCAGGTGACGATCAGCGTGGGCCTCGCGCACGGCACCGGCTCCGGACCGCGTCAGCTGCACCGGGCCGACGATCTCCTCTACGCCGCCAAGCACGCCGGACGCAACAAGGTCGCCTATCGGGACCGCGAATCCGCACAGGTCATTACGCACTCTGAGTGACTTCGACTCGCAATTGCCCCATTCCCGGAACCCGATCTTCACCTGTTCGCCCGCTTCCGCGCTCCGCAGATCGACGCAAGGTGAAGAATTTCGCGGCAGGGTGTCGTCACCAACGGCGGGTATCCGTACGATAACGAAAAGCTCCCCCGGTACGACGTGTCCTGGGAGACCCGGCCACCCGAGGCCGGGTTCGAAGGCGAGCCGCCCCGACCGGCGCCCCTGACGTGCGAGAGGAGACCGAGTGCCTGACGACCGCAACACCCCCGGCACCGGTCAGCACTCCGATCCCGCGTCCCGTCGAGGCCGCCGCCGTTCGATGGACACCCACGGCGGCATCAGCGTGTCCGACGTGCTCGCCAGGCACACCGGGGAACGCCCCACCTTCGACGGCGAATCCGGCGCCCGGCGCGCCGAACCACCGACCACCCTGCCCCGCTCCGGCACCGGGGATACCAGCGGAAACGACACCGGCCGCGAAGCCAACGGCCACGACCTCCCGCCGAACGGCACCACCGACCGCGCCCCGAACGGACGCGGCTTCAGCGGAAACGACACCCGCCGTGGGGAGGACGGGATCGGGGCTGGCCCCGGTCCCGCCGCCGTCGAGCACGGACGCGGACGGGGTACGAACGGCACCGGCGAGCACCACAGCGGCCCCGGCGCGAGCGGCACCGCCGGAGAGTACGGGCGCGGTACGAATGGCACCGGCACGCACTTCGCCGACCGCGACCGGTCTGGTGGATCCGGGGCTCACAGCCGGGACGTCCACGGCCACGCAGGCGAATCCCGCACGGCGGCGACCGGTTCGCACGCTGCGGAAACCCGTGTTTCCGACAGCGAGCCGGGCCTCTTCCCGGGCGCACACGCAGCCGATTCCGGCGCGGACGGGACCGCGGGTCCTCCGCAAGGCGCCCACCACGCAGCACCGGAGGAAACGGCTCCCCCCGAAGACGAGCCTTCCAGTCACGCAGGAGGCCCGCGGTCGTCGCGCGCGTCCCGGCATACCGAACCGTCACCGCCCGCCGCCGGCTCCCGCTTGCACTCCCCGCCCGCCGCGTTCCCGGCGGGCGGCTCGGTACCCGGCGTCCCCGCAACGTCCGGGGTCAACGACCCGGCTCCGGCTTCCAGCCACCCCGGCCCGGTCAATCCCCCAGCGGGATGGCACGGCCCCACCGACACCACACACGGCCAGCACGGTCCTGACGCCCGCGCCCAGGGTCACCACGGTCCCGACGCCGCCACCCACGGCCACCACAGTCCCGACACCGGTGCACACGGCCAGCACGGTCCCGCCGACCCCGCGCCCACTCACCACGGTCCCGACGCCGGCAGTTCCGACCGTCCCGGGGCCGGTGGCGGCGTTCCCGGAAGGCCGGGTCCCCGTGGTCTCGTGGCCGATCGTCCGGCGAACGGTGCTTTCGGCCCCTACGGTCCCGCCGAAGCAGGGCAAGGACAGTTCGGGCCTGCGCCAGGACGTCCTGGTCCGGGTGACGCCACTCAGGGCGAAGTCGACAAAGCTGTGAACACGCCCGCTGCTCGTCCCGGTAGGCCAGGTCCGGACGGGCCGATTTCGCCGCGGGATGAGGGCCGCGGGCGGATGCGCGCCAGGCAAGGGGAAGCCGGGGCGGCGGGCGGAGAACATTCCGTGACCGGCCTAGACCCGGGTGAGGGACATCCGGTGGCCGGCCGGACAGCGGGTGGGGGACATCCGGTGACCGGCCGGACAGCGGGTGGGGGACATCCGGTGACCGGCCGGACCGCGAACGCCGAACGTCCGGTGACCGGCCAGGCCGCGGGCGGTGGGCCGGAGTCGGACAGGCCTGGGTTGGCGGGGCCCTCGCGTGGTGGCCGGCCCGAGGGGGAGGCACCGGGCCGTTCCGGTGTCGGGGACGCCGCCGAGCCTGACGGTGGTGTTCCGGCTCCGCCCGAGGGTTTCGCTCCGCGGGACCGGACGCTGAACGGTGCTGTACCACCGCGGCCTCGGCGCGGGCCGGGTCGCGGAGCGTTGCCGCCGGAGCCTCGGCGGCCTGGCGACGGGGGGCTGCCGCCTGGACCGCGCGACTCCGGCGACGGACCACCCGACGGGCAGCGGCCGAACGACGGCTCGCCCGCTCCCGGAATCCGCGCCGGGGCGCCGTTCCCGAACGGAGGCGCCGGACGGCGTCGTATGCCCCGTGGTCGTGCTCCGGAAGGAGGGACGGCCGTTGAGGGAACCGCTCGTGGCCGGCCAGCCGACGGTGAACCGTCCGCGGAAGTTCCGGAGGCCGAGCGCACGCAGATCGCCGCTGCGATGGCACCTCGGTCCGGTCGTGGACGTCGACGGCCCGCTGCCCCGCCACGGCCGTTCCCACCCGAGTCCGACGTCGAGCACGCGCACCCCGCACCCGGCCCGAACGGCGGGCGCCCGCAGCCCGCGCCAGGGCTGAACGGTGAGCAGCCACAGCCCGCACCCGGGCCGAACGGCGAGCGGGCACAGTTCGCGCCAGGGGCGAACGGCCACGGCAACGACCTCGCACCAGGTCGCAACGGCCAGACGCGGCTCCGGCCGGGCGTGCAGCCCGAGCGACCCCAGGCCGACGCCGAGCGCACGCAGCTCACCCCGGCGCCGAACGGTGAGCGTCCCCGGGGACCCGGCGGGAAGTCCGAGCGGGCACCGGCCGACGCCGAGCGCACCCAGCTCACCCCCGCGCCCAACGCGGACCGCACCCATCTCACCCCCGCGCCGGACGCCGAGCGCACGCAGCTGACCGCGGCGGCGGGGGACCGTACCCAGGTCGGCGCGGTACCGGGGAAGCGGCGGTCGCCGAAGCGGCCCGCGTCGGCGCGTGGCGAGCAGGATCGGCTCACCATGACCGACGAGATGGAGGCGATCGACGAGGCGACGCAGTACCGGCGCAAGATCGACCACAGTCTCGCGCGCTTCTCCGCCGCCCACGACGACGCCGCGGCCGAAGAGGCCAAGCGGCGGGAGCGGCTGGAGCGGTTCACGTCCCGGCCGGTCGCGTTGCTGGAGCAGACGCGTACCGCGCTGCAGCGCGTGGTGGCACCGGGGGCCGCCGAAAAGATTGAAAAGGCCGAAAAAGCCGAGGACCCACCGCAGACCCGGCTGCAGGAAAAGAAGCAGCGGCACACCGAACGCAGCATCCGGATCGGCCGGATCGCGCTGATCGTGGTCGCCGCGCTGATCTTCCTCGGTACCGGGATCGCCTGGGGTGCGGTCAACTGGTTCGACGCCAAGTTCACCGAGGTTTCCGCACTGGACGAGAACTCCGCCGACATCCAGAACGCCGACGCGCAGGCCAACGACGAGAACTTCCTGATGGTCGGCTCGGACACCCGCGACGGCGCCTCCGCGGAGGAGGGCGCCGGCACCTCGGAAAGCACCCCGGGGGCGCGTTCGGACACGATCATGGTCGCGCACGTGCCCGCGGACCGGAAACGCGTCGTGGTCGTCTCCTTCCCGCGCGACCTGGAAATCGACCGGCCAGCCTGCAACCGCTGGGATCCGAAGAAATCCGCGACCACCGACGACATCTCGCCGGAGCAGAAGATCGCCAAGCTGAACACCGCGTACGCGGTCGGCGGGCCGCAGTGCGTGACCAAGGTGATCCAGAAGATCACCGGACTGCGCATCAACCACTTCATCGGCATCGACTTCAACGGCTTCAAGGGCATGGTCGACGCGGTGCACGGCGTGACCGTCCACAATGAACAGCCGATCGACGACACCACCCTCGGCAAGGTGCTGATGGAGACCGGCGACGTGACCATCTCCGGCGACCAGGCACTGAGCTACGTGCGGGCCCGGCACGTGAAGGGCGATCCCACCTCCGACTACGGCCGGATCAAGCGGCAGCAGGAATTCATCGGCGCGTTGCTGAAAAAGGTGATGTCCTCGGACGTGGTGCTCGATCCGGGCAAGCTGTCCGGCTTCATCACCGCGTTCGCGCGCGCAACCTTCGGCGACAACCTCGGCGTGCAGCAGATGATGACGCTCGCCCAGTCGATGCGCGGCCTCGACCCTGGCCGGATCACCTTCACGACGGTGCCGACCGTCGGGCTGCCCAACAAGCGCGGCAACGAGGTCCTCGTCGAGTCGAACACCGAGAAACTCTTCGACGCACTGCGCGACAACACCCCGCTGCCCTCGGACAAGGCCGTGCCCGGACCGTCCTCCACCGCCGACCAGGCCGGCAACAGCACGCACAGCTCGAAATCCGCGTCGGCGAACGACTCCGCGGGCTGATCGTCAGACCGGGTTCACGTGCGGTTCATCCGGCGATGCGGTATTCGCGCTGCTCAGGCCGTAGGCTGAGGGCATGCGTGAGGCCTACCATGTCGAACTCGATCAGCTCGCCCAGAACCTGGCCGCGATGTCGGCACAGGTGGCCGATGCCATGGAGCGTGCGACGACCGCGTTGCTCGAAGTCGACCTCGGCCTCGCCGAGCAGGTGATCAGCGACGACGCGAAGGTCGACGACGCGCGCGCCGAAAGCGAGGAGCAGGCGTACGCGTTGCTCGCGCTGCAGGCGCCGGTCGCCACCGACCTGCGCACTGTGCTCGCCGCCATCCACGCGGCGGAAAGCCTGGAGCGCATGGGTGATCTCGCCCTGCACGTGGCCAAGGCGGCCCGCCGCCGGCACCCGGAGCCGGTGCTGCCGGATTCGGTGAAGCCGTACTTCGCCGAAATGGGCGAGGCCGCCGTGAAGCTGGCGCGGCAGGCCGAGCAGGTCATCCAGACCAAGGACGTGTCCGCGGCCAAGGACCTCGAGGCCAGCGACGACCAGGTCGACGACATCCACCGGCACCTGTTCACCGTGCTGATGGACCGCGAATGGCCGCACGGCGTCGCCACCGC